>JAEUQK010000004.1 GCA_016789265.1 Blastocatellia bacterium | reverse complement strand
GTGGAGTCATTTATGTTTAGTCGAATGGTAAAGAGCTTGGTTTTGTTGGCGATGGTTGTAGGTACTTACGGAGTCGCCTCTGGGCAACCGTCCGCGGCTCAGGCCGCCGCCGTTCGTTATGCAAACGAGATCGCCGGATTTATTACCACAGGTGATCGGGCCGAATATCGAAAATTTGTCGAAGCGAACTTCAGTGAAACTTTTTTGAAAGTACCAATGGAGGCCCACCTGAATTTTCTTTCCTCACAGCACGACTTCAGCCGCGGCATGACGGTTGAGGGAATCCAGGAATGGCGACCGAACGAAGTGGTCGCGCTCGTGAAAAACAAACTCACGGGCGACTGGGATGGGCTTCTTGTACGTGTTGAAACTGAGATCCCATATAAGATCTCAGGTATAGGGCTGCGTCCGGCAAAGCGGCCGGAAGATGCCACCGTAAAAAAGCTTAGTGAAAAGGAGGCCGTCGCGGAAATCGGGAATTTTCTCAAAAAGCTCGCTGCCGAAAACCTGTTTTCAGGCAGTGTATTGCTCGCAAAGGACGGCATAGTTCTCTACAAAGGTGCCTTTGGATCAGCAAACAAGGACTTTGGCGTTTCGAATAAGATCGACACTAAATTCAACTTGGGATCAATGAACAAGATGTTCACGGCTGTAGCGGTCGCACAATTGGTCGAGAAGGGGAAGCTCTCTTACGACGACCCTCTTTCGAAGTTCATTCCCGATTTCCCTAATCCGGACGCTGCCAAGAAGATCCAGATAAAGCATCTGTTAACGCACACATCGGGTCTTGGAGGCTACTTTTCCCAGCGCTACCAAAACATGTCGCGTGCGAATCTTCGGACGGTTGATGACATGATGGCAATGGTCCGGCAGGACGAGAAGGATGTTCAGTTCGAACCGGGTTCAAAATGGCAATACAGCAACACGGGAATGTTGGTGCTTGGAAGTGTGATCGAGATCGTATCAGGTAAGTCTTATTTTGACTATGTCCGTGAGAATATCTACAAACCCGCGGGTATGATCAACACCGATTGTTATGAACTGGACAAAGTGAACCAAAATCTTGCCATAGGTTACGATAAGCGCTATACGGATTCGGGCATCGAATGGAGCAACAACATATTTGCCCACGTTATGCGCGGCGGACCCCAGGGCGGCGGATATTCAACCGTAGAAGACCTGATGAAATTTGACCAGGCACTTCGGTCGGGGAAGCTCATAAGCCCGGCCTCATTTAAGCTCATAGCATCGGCAAAACCCGAACTTAATTCCCCTGAATATGGCTATGGATTCTCTATCGACGCCGAGAGGAACGTTGTCGGACACAGTGGCGGTTTTCCCGGAATCAGCTCAAACCTCGATATGTATATCGGTTCAGGCTGGACTGCGGTCGTTATGTCGAACTATAGCCGAGGAAGCGGACATGTAACATCAAAGATATCGAGTTTGATTCACGCGATCCACAACTGATCCGTGCGATCAAAACTTGAACCACTCGGTCGGTTCACTATGGTTCGAAAGGGTGATCGTCGTCTCCGCCTTAAAAAGTGGAGCTCGCATTTGAAGTGCCGTTTCTGCAGTTATCCGGGCTAAGGCCGCATCATTCGCACGCTGCGAAAGATGCGCAAGCACAATATGACGGGCCGCGCCGTCAAAATCGTTAGTGATCCAGTCCGCCAGATCTTCGTTTGAGAGATGTCCGGTATTTGAGAATATCCGCTGCTTCAAGTCCCACGAGTAGACCGAGCAGGCGCGGAGCATATCTCGGCTGTGGTTCGATTCGATCACGATCGCATCGCAGCCATTTAGTTTTTCTTTTATCAATGGCGTGATATGGCCAAAGTCCATTAGAGTGGCGACCCGCACGCTGTCACGTCTCGCAACAAACCCGAAATTATCGACTGCATCATGTGGAACGGAGAACGGTTCGAAGTCGATGTCGCCGATGCGAAACTCCCTGGATGATTCGATCGCAATGGATCGCCCCGAAAGTGCAGCCTTTCGTTTTGCGGACTCGCTTTCTCCGTTTTGTACTCCCTTCCGCGTGCTATAGAAAGCGTCCTCGGTCTCGCCGGATATAAAAACGGGACATTTAATTGCCCCCAAAAGCACACGCAACCCGCCCGCATGGTCGCTGTGCTCATGCGTGATCAGAACGCCATCAAGTTCGTCCGGGTCAACGCCGACTGCAGCAAGTCTGCGTAGGATCTCTCGGGCACTCATTCCAGCATCGACCAAAACGTTCGTACGTTCGCTGGAGATCAACACCGCGTTTCCTGTTGAACCGCTGCCTAATACTGTAAATCTCATTGTTTACTTCTGTTTCTGATAGATCGTGTGCAACTTTTTTGCAATCGCGCGGGTTATCAACGAATTCGGAACGGCTGCCGAAGCTGACGCGACGATCCAATTTACCCAACCAGACACGACTTTGACCCTTTTTGTTCCAACCGCGGCAAGAGCCGCATCAACAACCTCCTCTGGAGTTTGCTTACCTTTGAATGCGAAGGAGGTGTTAATGTTACCAGCTTGAAAAAAATTCGTCTCAGTCGAACCGGGACACAGCGCCATTACTTGAACCCCGAACGGGCGGTTCTCCTCTGCGGTCGCTTCTGAAAACGAAGTTACGAATGCTTTTGTAGCCGCATAGGTCGCCATAAACGGGATCGGTTGTTCGCCCGCCGTGGACGACACATTTATAATCAAGCCGTGTTCGCGGCCGCGCATTCCTTTCAGGTATCGGTGCGTTAATGCTACCAAGGCTTCGATATTAAGCCGAACCATTTCAAGTTCTCGATCAACATCCAGTTGTGCAAAATCTCCCATCGAACCGAATCCGGCATTGTTTATAAGCCAGTCAATCGAGAGTCCGAGTCGTTGGGTTTCTTCAAACAATCTGAGATCCGAACCTGTTTCGCTCAAGTCGATAGAGAAATGATCGGCCGTAACACCATGCTTGAGGGATAATTCCTCGCATAACGTACGCAGCTTATCCTCAGTCCGAGCAACGAGAAAAAGATCATGTTTCTCGGCAGCAAGCCTCCGAGCAAATGCTTCGCCGATGCCGCTGGATGCGCCTGTGATCAGGGTTGTTGTCATAGCTCTTCGGGATCTTCGACAGGCGGCTGAAACGAAAAATAGACCGACAACACAGAAGCGGCAATTATGGTAAGCGTGCCAAACAACCTGATCATTCCGGCGATGCTTTTTGTATGATGGATCAAACCCAAAGAAGTGAGCATGTAGTTCCAGTCATGAAAACTACCCTCGCTGCCGGTAAAACCGCTTGTCAAAACGAGCTGCATCACGACCGCGTCCGCTGCGTAAACGTAAACATTGAGGATGCTCTGGCCGACCCAAAACAAAACAATTGCAGCAGAGTAGTATTTGTAATGCCAAACGAAGTACCCGACAAAGACAGCGGGGAAGATCACTTGAAAAAGCGAACCGCCCGCGATTCCCATAAACTCGCCGAGAATGCGAAACAGTAGATGTCCAGTTTCATGTATCGGCAGATCAACAAGGTCTAGAAAGCTCCCCTGCATCGGATCGTACGCGATCCACAAAAAGTAGGCCGTCAGAAGCACAGCGAAAATGAGTTTCAGATAGCTTGTTTGCATCCTTTGCGAGATCGAATTGCCTACAAAAGTTTGTTCCGCATAACAAAGCCCTTTAACTGTCCGTTAAATAGAGCGGGGCGTTCCATCATAAGAAAATGACTTACATCCGTCCAAAGCTGAAACTCGACCTTTGGAGCGACCTTTGTGAAATCGTCCTTGGTCGGCTGCCACATCTCCGACTTTGATGCAATTGCGAGCACAGGTACGTCAATTGTCCCGCTGTCCCAATTCTTCATATCGAAGATCTCATTCATTGCACTTACGGCAACATGCTTCGGAGTAGAAAGCATCGTCCTTCGGACATAAGCCCGCATTTCCTTATCGCCGATCGGAGCCACCATTCCATCAACAAACTTCTCGGTGCTTTCCGGATAGTTTGAAGTTACCGATTCGGCAAATTTCTCCATTTCCTCGGCTGTCCCGAAGGGCTTCACGGGCATATCAACGATCACGATCGCAAGGGTCTTTGCGGGAAAGAGCTTATAAAACTGTCGAGCGACAACCGTGCCCATGCTGTGCCCTACAAGAACCGCTTTCTTGACCTTAGCTTGGGTCAAGACCGCTTCCACCGACCTCGCGAAAACTTCCATCGAATAGGCCACATACGGTTTGTCGCTTTTTCCGTGGCCCAAGAGATCGATCGAGATAACGCGATAATTCGGAAAGGCGCTGTAACTCTCCTTCCAGAAATCGGCGTTGCACGACCATCCGTGAATAAAGACGATCGCATTTTTCGCCACAGCATTGCCCGTGTCGTAATAGTGGATCTTGCTGCCGTCCAGTGTCGCCCACCGGCTTTCGGGTACTTGGGAAAAAGTCGCGAGAGTGAACAACAGAACGGCGAACACCAGCTTTAGAAACTTCGTCATTTAATATTGCCTCGCAAAAAACTCTTGCTTTGAGACGCCGTAATACGCACAAAGTTCATCATAGTGCATCTCGTCTTTTTCAAACCTCATTCCGAGTTTTTCCATTATCCGCCGAGAGGCCGCGTTACCCACCATTGCGACCGCCACGATCCGTTCCAGTCCCGCTACATTAAATCCGTATTCCAGCCATCCGCGTGCGGCCTCGGTGCCGATCCCGCGTCCCCAAAACTCTTTTATCATGCTGTAGCCGACCTCGATCTCTCCCGAATCTTCGAGCGGCTGAAGGCCGGCAGTGCCGATGACACGGCCGTCCTCTTTCCAGATCATCACACAATTGCCGAACCCGAATTTTTCATAGCATGATATATAGAATTTAAGCCGCTTTTCGATCGCTTCAGGATTTTGAAGCCGCGTCCCGCCGAGATACTTATTCACCTCCGGATCAGACCTTTGCTCGATCAGCAAAGGAAGATCGTCGAATGTCAATCTTCTGAATTTCAGCCGTTCGGTCTCGATCATTTTTTGGAAGAAGACGCCGGGGCGTTCCGTCTAATTATCGACAAATCGTGAAACGAGAGGCAAATCGATGAACATCATAAATGAAAACCGGCGAGATTTCTTAAGGAATGCGGCGGTCGCTATGACAGCATTGCCGCTGCTTACAAGCTGTCGGGCTGAGACCGTCGCACAAATCGCAGGCGACACTCTGCTTGCCCGCTTACGGAGAAACGGAGTTTCTGATAACTGGACCGGCGCGAGCGACGTACCTGAAACCGTTTCGAATAGTACGGTCCTTTCAAACGGAACCGACAAAGGCGACTCGATCGAGATCTCAGGAACCGTATTTCAGAAAGACGGCAAGACCGCAGCCGCAGGCACTCTTCTCTATTTATATCACACAGATCTTGAGGGATATTATGGCCGCCGCAAGGATGAACACAGGCACGGTCGTTATCGCGGTTGGTTGTTGACCGATAGAAATGGAAGGTATTCATTCAAAACCATAAAGCCTGCGCCTTATCCGGAAAACCGGTGGGCGGCTCATATTCATATGACAGTAACAACCGAATTAAAACGCGAAGACTGGATAGATTCGATCTTGTTCGAGGGTGACCGCTTGATCTCGCCGCGAGAGCGAAGCGAAGCGGGAAAGCGGGGCGGGTTTAACCCTATCCTTTCACTGGAAAAAGGAGAGGACGGAATACTCAAAGCGACCCGAAACATTCAATTGATGGCCTAAAAAAACGGAGGTGTTCAGATGAGATCCTTGGTTATCTTATTCGTTCTATTAGGAACGTTCACGGTCGGCACCGAAACCGTTTCGATGAAGCCGGTGGCTTGTCAGTTCTTCACTAACGATAACGCAAAGAAGATCATCGGTGAGGACGTTCGCGGCGTCGATGGCGACGAGGCCACTCCGGATGGCGGCCGTAAATGGACATGCACATTTACCGCCGTGTCGAGCGAGGATGGACCGAAGGTCTTCTTCATGCTTATGCGAAATAGCTCAGAAGACGCAGCAAAGAGACTGTTTGAAGAGATACGTCAGTCAAACAAGAACCACACCGGTTTCGAAGAATGGCCCGGGGTCGGAGACGAAGCTATCACGCATACTGATGGATCAAACTTCCAGTTTCTAATGATTCGGAAAGGGCTCAAGACGATCCGGTTAAAGGTTAATCCAGCGAAGGGAGTTTCGATGGCGGATGTGAAGACGATCGCGTCGTCGCTTGCGTCGCGGTTGTAGAAAAGGAGAGGAAATAATGTTGCAGTCGATACTGTTTGTTCCGATGATCTTTGCCTTTTGCCTTGGTCCGGTCTTAGGTCCTTTTGATGCCAGATCATACGACTGGAAAAACATTACGCCGGCAGCTGATTTCCCACAAAGCTACAATTATCCGGTCTTCGTAGTCGGAGAATGGATGGTCGCACTGAATAACGGCGCGTGGCTTTCGAAAGACGGCCGCAATTGGAAACGGACATCGCTTCGAGACAGCGGTCTGAATGCCGCATACCTGAAATACGTTCAGTTCAACGGAGCGATCTATGCACTTGGATCGATGACAGGGAATTACGAGAGCTTCGCCATCTCGACCAAGATCGTGCGAACACGAGATCTTCTGAATTGGGAGACCGTCGCGGAATCATCCAATTTGCCAAAGCGGATCTTTTACGGAGCGACCGTCTTTAACAACAAGATCTGGATGATAGGCGGGTATGATGGTAAGTCTTATCAGAACGACGTGTGGAACTCTGCGGACGGCGTCGTTTGGAAGAAGGTTGCGAACGCCCCATGGTCACCCAGAAATGCCGGTGTTGTAACGGTCTTTCAAGACAAGATCTGGATGCTTGGCGGCAGTGTTATTGACGGACAGACAGAGAACAACCGCAACTCAACGAAAGAGATCTGGACCACTCTGGACGGAGTTACATGGAAACAGGAACGACCGAACTTTGACAAAAAGTGGGGCGGAACTCCCGTTGTCTTTGACGATAAGCTTTGGCTGGTTGGAATGAACCGAGGCGACGGCTTTGCGAGTGCAGTCTGGGTAACCGACGATGGGATCAAATGGAGCGAACAGATGGCGCCGTGGTCACCGCGCGGAGCGGTCGCCGCATGGGTATTTGACGGACGGCTTTTCATCACCGGCGGCAAATCGTCGCATACCGAGAACGGCGAGATAAAGTTTGTTTACAGCAATGATGTTTGGGCGATGACACGAAAATCGGAGTAAACTTGACGGAACTTTCGCTGAACATGGAGCTTGCCGCCCTAGTGCCGGATGAGGTACCGCAGACAGATCTGATCGCCGAGATAGCGCGAGGAAACCGTGAGGCGATGCACTCTATCTTCGTTCTTCATCAGCGACGCGTGTACTCGATCGCCTTGAACTTTTTCGGCGGGGATGAGAGTAAGGCAGAAGATATAACACAACAAGTCTTTCTGAAGATATTCACCAAAATGAGTTTTCGCGGCGATTCTGATCTTACGACTTGGTTATACAGAACGACGGTCAATGCCTGCATCGATGAAACGCGAAAGACACGCCGCCTCTTCGGATTCGGAGAATGGTTTTTCGGGGCGGAGCCCGAAGTAAAACTTGCACTGGATGATAAGATCCGATCGCGTGAGATCTCTGTCGAAGTGCAAGCGGTAATAGGCAGTTTGAAACCGAAGTACCGGCTCCCGCTGCTGTTGAAATACGTTGAAGGGTTGTCATATCAGGAGATCGCGAGAGTCTTGGAGTGTTCTGTCGGCACCATTTCATCCCGGCTAAACCGCGGGCATAAATTGCTCGCGGCGAAACTGGAACATCTGCGCGAAGAGGTCAAGGGGTTCTGATGGAAGTGAAGCATTACAAAGAGGAGCTTTCGGCGTTTGTTCATGATGAGCTGACGGACGTCGAACAGCTAGCTGTCGCCGATCACTTGATGACTTGCAATGAATGCCGTTGTGAACTCGATGTGATCAAGATGGGAGCAGCTTTCGCATCCGAGCTAAGACAGGCGGAGGCGCCGGATGCAGCGTGGGCAAATATCGCCGATACGCTCGACGCGAAGACGGCACCGCAGATGGGTTTGATACCGGAAGCGTCGTTCTTCAACTTGCGTAAGGGCTTTTCATTTGCCTTTGCCCTGATCGCCGTATCCGCTTTGGTTGTGCTCGTTTGGGTGGGTTTGTTTAGTGGCGAATCTCCATATGCGGCACAAGGAGACAGAATCCGTGTGACCGATGTCAATAGTTCGCTGACCATTTCGCAGAATACCGCAAATGAGGTCAATATACCTGCTCCCCAAACTGAAACGAACGTAAACACTTCGAGCACAAACCAACAACCGTTACTGGCGACGAGGGAAGGTTGGCAGGTGGAGACCATCGCTGGAACGCCAAGGGTCGGCGACGGATCGGCAACTGCAAAGATAACGGTTGGAGAACTTCTCGAGACCGACGCAGCGTCAAGCGCGCGTATTTCGGTCGCAGACATAGGCACTGTTGATGTCGCACCTGGTTCGCGTGTAAAACTCATCGGAACAGGCAAGGATGAACACCGACTGTCGCTGGAGAAAGGAAAGCTGTACGCAAAGATATTTGCACCGCCCCGGCTATTTGTGGTCGATACGCCGGCGGGAAAGGCGGTCGATCTTGGTTGCGAATATACGCTCGAGGTAGATGCAAAGGGTGACAGCATCCTTGACGTGACCAGCGGGTTCGTAGCCTTGGAACGCGGCGGCCGCGAATCGATCGTCCCCGCCGGAATGATGTGCCGCATGCGAAAGCGTAAAGGTGTCGGCACTCCATTCTCTGCCGCTTCGACGGCGAAGTTCCGCAATGCACTCGAACGGTTTGATTTCTCTGGTGGGGGAAGTTCCTCAATATCGGAGGTTCTCGCAGAAGCCGACCTCTATGACATGGTGACTTTATGGCATCTTCTCTCTCGCGTTTCAAAGACTGATCGCGGCGCAGTCTTCGACGAGCTTTCGAAATTCGTAGGTCCGCCAACCGGTGTAACACGCGAAGGGATAATTGGGCTCGACAAGAAGATGCTCGAGGTGTGGCGAGAGGCGGTCGAGGCAGCCTGGTTCAGTTAGGGAGAAAGCCGCGAGATCTGCCAATCGTCATCGGTTTTCAAAAATCGTATTCGATCGTGCAGCCGGCTTGGGCGTCCTTGCCAGAATTCGAACGTATCGGGAACGACACGATAGCCGCCCCAGTGCGGAGGCCGCGGTACATTGCCCGTTGGGTATCTTATCGCAAGCTTTGCCGCCTCAGCCATCACGACCATTTTCGACTCGACCGTCTCACTCTGTTTCGACGCCCATGCTCCGAGGCGGCTTGTGTATGGCCGCGACTTGAAATACTCGTCCGACTCCTCGGAGGTCACTTTGTGGGTGAGGCCGGTGATCCTGACCTGCCTTTCGAGTTCGGGCCAGAAGAATGTAAGTGCGGCGTACGGATTTTCTGCCAATTCGCGGCCCTTGCGGCTGTTGTAGTTTGTATAGAAGACGAACCCATCGTGATCGTAACCCTTTAGCAGTACCATACGCGAAGACGGCCTCCCGTCGGCGCTTGCGGTCGAAAGACACACGGCAGTCGGCTCGGGCGTCTCTGCCGCGATGGCTTCGTCCATCCAGCGGCCGAACTGAACAAACGGATCTCGATCTACCTGTTCCTCTGAGAGCTCCTCGCGGGAATATTCAAGCCTGAGATGTGCGAGCTCGTTGTTCTTCATTCTTTTAGCTAGATACGGTGAACAAACAGTCCGTCTTTGAGTTTTGGTTCGAACCAGGTCGATTTCGGCGGCATGATCTCGCCCATGTCCGATACGGCAAACAGATCGTCCATTGATGTCGGGAACATCGAAAATGCAACCGCGAAATCACCCGATTTAACCAATCTTTCCAGCTCATCGGTCCCGCGAATGCCGCCAACAAAAGAGACCCGGTCGTTCGTACGCGGGTCGTCAATACCGAGTATCGGATCCAATATGTTCTGCTGCAAAATGCTGACGTCAAGCCGCTCGATCGGGTCGGGTTCGCGGACGTTCTCGACATTGTAACGCAGCGAATACCAATCGCCGTCGAGATACATACAGACAGTGCCGTGTTGGGGCGGCCGCTTCTCGCTGGTCCTCGTCACGATAAATGTCCCTTGAAGCGATGTAAGGAATTCGTCTTTTCCGAGACCATTCAGATCCTTCACCGCACGGTTGTACGGCATGATCGCAAGATCTTCCGCCGGGAAAACGCCGGCCATTACGTAGTTGTAACTCTCGCTGCCGTTATGGTCAGGGTTTGCCTCCCTGAGGAGCCTTCGCGCAAGCGATGCACTTTCGGCACGATGATGGCCGTCAGCGACGTACAACGCAGGGACATGGGCAAACGCTTTCTCTAACGCAGCAGAATCGGTCACCCGCCAGATCTGCTGCGAAACCCCGCCTTCATCGGCACCGATATCAAATAAAGCAGGTTTTGCCGTCTCCTCGCTTATCAGCTTTCGCGTTTCATCGGTTCCTCGAAAGGCCAGGAAAATTAAACCGGTCTGCGCGCGAAGCGCGATCATGTGATCGGTCCGGTCCTTGACCTTATCGGGTCGTGTCTTCTCATGTTTTTTGATAAGGCCGGAGTCGTATTCGTCGATCGAACAACCTGCAACTATCCCGGTCTGCGTGTGCTCACCTACAGAAAGACGGTAAATATAGATAGCGGGTTCGTCGTCCTGCACCAAATATCCTTCTCGGATAAACAATTCGAGGTTCTCGATCGATCTCGCAAGGGTCTCTTGTTCACCTGGGTTCGAGCCTGCAGGAAACTCGGCCTCCGGACGAGTGACGCGGAGAAAACTCATCGGATTCATCGCGATCGCCGCCCGAACTTCAGATTCGTAGGGAACGTCATACGGAACGCAAGCTAGCTTTGCCGCGTTCTCAGGATGGGGACGCAATGCGCTGAAAGGTTTAATGACAGACACTAATTTCTCCTAAGGATTCTGCGGCGAAGACGGTACACCTTGTTTCATAAGATCATCGAAGGCGGCGTCCTGTTGTTTTTGGATGTCCAGCATGAGGCGATCAGCGTAGCCTTTCTTGTCGATCTTCCACTGCTCGTCTTCGAGAACGAACGGAATGGTCTCCCACGATCCAAACGAATTCTTGATCTCGAGGGTGGCCTTCGTTCCCTCTATCTTCTCATTTCGAAACTCGACCGTCTTTTGCGATTCGCTGAACAACGTCTCGCGCTTTACAACATCGTCCACCGTCACGCCCTGCGATTTGGCCTCCTGCTCGAGCATCTTCATCGACTCGGCAGAAAGCAGCATTTTCATCGTCGTCGTATCTTTCTGCTTCAATGCCTTTTGAAACGTTTGAAGCGTCTTCAGCGGCGATGCGGGCTCTGTACTGCCGCAGGATAAGGCGGCAGCAGCGATAGAAATGATCAGAAACTTGCGAAGTAAACGCATCTAGGTTAACCAGTATGACTTTCGTATAATGACTGCAAAACAAAAAGTATAACCTAAAGCGGTAAGGAGCAAAAAACGCTATGGAAAGGCGAAAACTGAACGAAGCCGAGGTGGAGAACCTGTTGCCCGAGTCGAGCGGCTGGAAATTCGACGACGACAGGCTCGAAAGGAAGTTCACCTTCGATAACTTTGCCGAGGCGCTCGCCTTCGTCAACAAGGTCGGCGAGATCGCTGAAGCCGCCGATCATCATCCCGACATCAAGTTCGGCTGGGGTTACGCCAAGATCGAAACCACCACCCACGACCGCGACGGCGTCACCGATCTCGATATCGAACTGACCCGGAAGATCGATGCGATCTCGTGAGCGGTGCTTTCGAAAGTCGATGACTCAGTCGTTGAGACCGGAACGCCCAACTAAGCCAACTTCTTAAATTCCTCCCACGATCGCGTTGAGTGTAGCAGAGGGCCTCATGGCAGCGTAGGTCCTTTCAGGATCCGGGTGATAATAGCCGCCGATGTCTTGCGGCTTTCCTTGCGCAGCGAGCAGTTCTCCATTGATCTTGGCTTCGTTTTCCTGCATCGCGGCGGCGGCGGGGGCAAACTTCGCAGCGAGGTCACCATCTGCCGTTTGCCCTGCAAGAGCTTCGGCCCAGTACATCGCGAGATAGAAATGCGAGCCGCGGTTGTCTATCTGCCCGACCTTTCTTGCGGGTGACTTGTCGTTTGTCAGGAACTTCGCGTTTGCTTCGTCGAGAGCGTCAGCCAGGATCTTCGCTTTCTTATTGTTCTGTGTCTGCGCCAGATGCTCAAAACTAGCCTGCAGGGCTAAAAATTCACCAAGCGAATCCCAACGCAGATATCCTTCGTGCAAAAATTGTTCTATATGCTTGGGTGCGGAACCTCCTGCCCCGGTTTCGAACAGGCCGCCGCCGTTCATAAGCGGCACGATCGACAGCATCTTTGCAGAGGTGCCAAGTTCGAGGATGGGGAACATATCCGTCAAATAGTCTCTCAGAACATTGCCCGAAACGGAGATCGTATCTTTGCCTTCTCTGGCGCGTTTCAACGTCTCGGTCATTGCATCCTTGACGTCCATTATTCTGATGTCGAGGCCCGTCAGATCATGATCTTTTAAATATTTCTCGACTTTTCTTATGATCTCCGAATCATGAGCCCTTTCTTTGTCGAGCCAGAATACGGCAGGGGTGTCAGAAAGTCTTGCACGGTTAACCGCCAGTTTTACCCAATCACGGATCGCCGCATCTTTCGTTTGGCACATTCTGAAAATGTCGCCGGCCTGAACGACTTGTTCGAGAAGAGTATTTCCATTTTCGTCTTCCACTTTGACCGTTCCATCTCCCGAGGCCTGAAACGTCTTGTCGTGCGAACCGTATTCTTCGGCTTTTTGTGCCATCAGGCCGACGTTTGGAACAGAGCCGAAGGTCTTTGGGTCGATCGCTCCGTGTTGTTTGATATCGTCGATGATCGCGGCATAGAAACCGGCGTAGGTTCGGTCCGGGATCATGCAGACGGTGTCTTCTTCCTTGCCGTCCTTGTTCCACATTTTTCCGCCGCCGCGAACGAGCGCAGCCATCGACGCGTCCACGATCACGTCTGATGAAACGTGGAAATTCGTGATACCTTTGTCCGAATTGACCATCGCAATTCTTGGTCCGTCATCCATGGCCTTTGCGATGTCAGCCTTGATGTCAGCTTCCAGTGTATGTCCGGCGATCTTTTCGAAAAGAGTCGCGAGTCCGAAGTTCGGATTTATGTCTAATTCGGCAAAAGTGTCTTTATATTTCTCAAATACATCCTTGAAATATGTTTCGACGATCGCTCCGAAAATGATCGGATCAGAGACCTTCATCATCGTCGCCTTCAGATGTGCGGAAAGCAGAACGTTTTTTTCCTTTGCTTCAGCGATGGTTTGCTTAACGAATGTTCTCAGGGCCGAAAGGCTCATTACTGAAGAATCGATCACTTCGCCTGCTTTCAAAGGAGCGTAGTCTTTCAAAACCTTTTCGGAGCCATCGTTTCCGTAGAAAACGATCCTGAACTTGCCGTCCGATTCCACGGTCGTCGAGTTTTCGGTTCCGAAAAAATCTCCGGATGTCATGTGCGCGACCGAAGTCTTCGAATCCGCGCTCCAGGCGCCCATTCGATGCGGGTTTGCCTTGGCGTAGTTCTTTACGGCTTTCGGTGCTCGGCGGTCTGAGTTTCCCTCGCGGAGTACGGGATTTACGGCGCTCCCCAAGACCTTTGCATATTTCTTGTTGATGGCTTTTTCTTCGTCAGTTTTCGGTTCGGCAGGATAGTTCGGCACCGCATAACCCTGTTCCTGAAGCTCTGCGATCGCCTCTTCCAACTGAGGTACAGAGGCGGAAATATTCGGCAGCTTGATTATGTTGGCTTCAGGTCTTGTCGCAAGTTCGCCCAACTGCGCGAGGTCATCAGAGATCCTTTGATCGTCTTTTAGATACTCGGGTAAGTTGGCAAGGATACGGCCCGAGAGCGAAATATCGGGAACCTCGATATCAATATCCGCAGCTTTCGCGAATCCTTTAACGATCGGTAAAAACGAATGCGTCGCCAGCATCGGCGCTTCATCCGTCAGTGTGTAATAGATCTTCGATTTATCTGCCATTGCTATTTATTGACCTGTTTAGGATCAACTTTTTATTTTAGGTCGCTTTGACTCAAAACGTAAATCAGACAGTCCGGAACCTCGGGCGCTCGGCGGTAAGCAAAAAAGACGAAGCATTGCAGCTTCGCCCATTCGATCCGCCGTTACAACTTGAGTTAGTTAGTTGAGGCAAGGCTCGGCTGATTCGGCAGCGGCTCCGCTCCCTCTGGGTAGAGCCTTTCAAACTCCGGGTCGCCATGGAGCTTGGCAAGATCCGGGTCTTGCCGCGTCCACGTCGGATTGCGGTACCCAGCTTCCCATGCCTTCTTAAGTGCGATCATCGCCTCCGGAAGGCGATCCATTTCACAAAGCGTGCACGCGCTGTTGTAGAGGATCATCGTGTCGTCGGGCCGAAGCGCCATGGCAAGATCGAGTTCCCGCTGCGCATCGTCAAAACGCCCCTGATAGGCATAGTTTCCGGCGAGAAGGATGCGAACGCGAGCGTCCTCAGGTGTTTTCTTTAGCTGGTTCTCAAAGATGGCGATCTCGCGAAAAGTATAGTTCTTGAGAGCGTCAGCCTTGCCCAGAGCACCAAGTGCGTTGTGGATAGGGATCGTTGTGTTGTAGTTCTCGCCGGCGTGCGCGAGTGCGTCTTCCATGATGTCGAGCACTTCCTGATAGCGGCCTGATTCGAAAAGGGCCCGGCCGTAGAGATGATATCCGCCGTCGATATCGGGATCGCGATTGAGAGCCGCGCGGATCTTGTCTACCGCTGATGCATACCTTCCCTGTGCAAAATCGAGCCAAGCCTCGGCGCAGCGGATCTCCGGTTCGTCACGGCCGGTCGCGATCGCCTTTTGCGCCGCTACGTTCACACGGTCGATCCAGTCCTGTTTGCGTTCGAAATAGTAATAGTACTGGGCGCAGACGTTTGCGATAGCCGCGTGGGCGATCGCAAAATTCGGATCGAGAGCGACGGCGTTTTCATACATCTGCAGGGCAAACTGCATGTCCTGCCTTCCGACACGGCGGGCGAAGTTTCTTCCGCGAAGATACAGATCGTAAGCGTGAAGGTTCTCGGTCGGTTTTTCAGCCAGGGCTTCCTGCTCTTGCGGAGAAAGCGTGATGCGCAACGCCGCCGCGATCTTGGAAGCGATCTCGTCCTGAACGGCAAAGACGTCCTCCATCTCGCGGTCGTATCGTTCCGACCAGACAGGAAAATCGGTAGAAGCATCAACTAGCTGTGCGTTGATACGAAGGCGATTTCCGGCCCGTCGAAGGCTGCCCGTCAAGACATAAGACGCGCCGAGCTCTTTGCCGACCTGACCTGCTGTGACGAGTTTATCGCGATAGGGCATCACAACAGCTCGCGAAAAGGTTTTGAGCCGGCCGATCTTGGAAAGCTCGGTCGTAATGTCTTCAGTGATGCCGTCGCGAAGGTATTCGTCTTCCTTAATGCCGCTGAGATTCTCAAAGTACAGCACGGCGATCGAGTGTTCCTGCGCGGGCGAGGAAGGCATTCGGCTTGTGTGGATCGCACTATTTTCGCCCGAATGCCGGCCGGAGCTAAGGTCACGTTTCAGTCGTTTCAACGCTGTCTTTAGATCGGTCGCTGTCTGAAACCGAAGGTCGCGGTCTTTCTCAAGAGCCTGCGAGATTATTCGGTCAAGATCGGCCGGAAGCGCCGAGTTGATCGAGTTTGCCGGGGTAGGATTTCTGTTTAGGATCGCGTCGAAAACAACGGCTGACGTTTCGCCCTGAAACGGCATCACACCTGTCGCCATCTGATAAAGGATAGTCCCGAACGAGAACAGGTCGGTTCGAGCATCCGTTACCTCGCCGCGGGCCTGTTCGGGCGACATATACGAGACGGTCCCCATCGCCGTTCCGGGCGTCGTAAGGCCGTCGTGCATCGCGGTCGGAAGATTCGAAGCCGCGTCCGGCTTCCCCTGATCCATCTTAGCCAGCCCGAAATCGAGGATCTTCGCCTGGCCGCGGGACGTGATAAAAATATTTGCCGGCTTTAGGTCGCGGTGAACGATTCCTTTTGAGTGTGCCGATTCGAGAGCATCAACTATCTGAATACCAAGTGCAAGAACAGATTCGATATCAAGGCCTTTGCCGCGAATGCGGTCGGCAAGCGATTCCCCGTCGAGAAGCTCCATCACAATGAAGTGCGTCGTGTCCTGCTGTTCGATCCCATGGATCGTGCAGATGTTCGGGTGGTTTAACGCCGAAGCCGCGCGCGCCTCGCGCTGAAACCGCTGCAGAAGACTTTCGTCGTTCGCCATCGTCGGAGAAAGAAATTTGAGCGCGACGTGACGGCCGAGTTTAGTGTCCTCAGCCTCGTAAACAACACCCATTCCGCCTTCACCGAGCTGTGACGTTATGCGATAGTGCGAGATGGTCGTTCCGATCACGGTTGCAAGTTTCTCCGAATTTGTGTGAGTACGAGGGTGAGCGAGAATAGTAGCTTAGTCTTTATCTGCGGTCAAGATAATCTGTGATCGGAGGCTCCGTCCTCAAATAGCCGTGGCTTAACGATCTGCCGTTACTGTAGTGTGTTTCTGTCTTTGCGATGGGTTGGGCAGTTCGATCTCGAAACTGCGTTTTAAGACCAAAGCTGGCTGAATGGCAAAACTGATACCTCTAAACGTGGAATTTGTTATCATTGAACATCTCTTTTACTTTTAAGGAAATGCGGACGTTTACGGATAAATCTCGGATCTGCATAATGGCCTCCGCCATAATAGTCTTGCTGACCGCGAGCGTTTCATTTGCGCAACCGAAGGAACCGGTAAGACCGACCGGTAAGACCGTGTACCGCGATTCGGACGGCAACATAATCTCGAACAACGAATTCGTAGATATCCGGATGGCGAACTTCCATTACCCGGACGCTACGGTTATTAAGACGCTTGACGACGGGACCGTCGAATTCAGGCTTCAAAAGATACCTCAGGAGGGAATGACCGCGCCGGAATTCAAGGTTTCGGTGATAGACCGGCCAAATGCAACGCTATCGTCATTACGCGGAAAGGTCGTCGTGCTGAATTTCTGGTTCATCGGCTGTCCTGTCTGCCGTGCCTTGAAACCGCAACTGAACGAGTTCAAAGCTCGATTTGATGGAAACGATGACGTTGTCTTTCTTGCAATGGCACCTGACCGTGAAAACGACGTGAGGCAGTATCTCAAGACAGAACCGTTCGATTACATTCAGGCTACGGACGCGAACCCGGCGCTTGCGATGTTCAAATTCGGCGGATATCCGAAGAATGTCGTGATATCGAAGACGGGCGAGATCGTTTACTGGCGCAGTACCATTAAGGCGTGGGATAAATTTGAGTCTGTGATCCGAAGCGAGTTGGCTAGATGAGCGATCATTACGTTTGCCCGATATGCAATAAACCGGGTCAGCGCTCGCCACGTTATCCGAAGTATATCTGTGTGGAATGCGGACGTCGCGCGACAGACAAGACGGGGCGGCCGCTTGAGTTTTCGAATGAATCGGCATCCGGCGGCTATGTGGCGTGGTATCGCGACACGCATGAACCCTACGAAAGCCACATCTGTTATGTCGACAGTGTTCCTTGCTGGGCGGACGAGGCCCACATGGGCGGTATTGTGGTGAGCGTATATGACAGCCCGATCAAAGATGAATAAGATCTCTCTTGTTTCCATCATCATGGGAAGCAAAAGCGACTGGCCGACGATGGAGCAAGCGTCGCTTGTGCTGGATGAATTCGGCGTGCCCCACGAGTCGAAGATAGTCTCTGCCCACCGCACACCGGATCTGCTTTTCGAGTTCGCAAAGTCCGCTGAAGAACGCGGAATTGAAGTGATAATCGCGGGCGCCGGAGGTGCGGCGCATCTGCCTGGAATGTGCGCCTCTCAAACGGTTTTGCCTGTACTCGGCGTGCCCGTGGAAAGCAAGGCACTCAAAGGACTTGATTCGCTGCTTTCGATCGCTCAGATGCCGGCAGGTGTTCCGGTCGGCACGCTTGCGATCGGCCAGGCAGGCGCAAAGAACGCTGCTTTGTTAGCAGTATCGATACTCGCAAACTCACGCCCTGATCTTCGGAAAAAGCTCCACGCATTCAGGTCAAAGCAAACAAAGGCCGTACTCAAAACAAAGATTCCCTGACATGGAAGTTCCCGAGATCATTAAGGAACTCGAAACGCTCGGCTCACCCGAGAACGTTGCCGGAATGGCTCGATTTGGGATCATCGCCGGGAAGGCATTTGGTGTCCCGACACCAGTTTTGAAGAGATTTGCAAAAGAGGTCAAGAAGCAGGCGAAAGACCGGCATAAGTTGGCGCAGGAGCTTTGGGAAACGGGTATTTATGACGCACGAGCTGTTGCTTTCCTGATCGACGATCCGAAACAAGTTACCAGGAGGCAAATGGATTCGTGGGCCAAAGATTTCGATAATTGGGCGACGGTTGACGGGACGTGCTGCTATCTCTTTTGTAGAACGCCGTTCGCTTATGAAAAGGCGATCGAGTGGGCAGGAAGAAAGCCTGAGTTCGTTAAACGTGCGGGTTTCTCGCTGATGGCGTATTTGACGGTCCACGACAAGAAGGCTGGTGACGAGAAACTTGCGGCCTTTCTACCGATTATCGAACGCAGCTGGGACGACGACCGAAATTTTGTTAAGAAAGCCGTTAACTGGGCGTTGCGACAAGTCGGCAAACATAGCCTAAATCTTAATGGGCTCGCGATCGAAACAGCAGATCGGATCAAACTTCAGGGCACCAGATCAGCCCGCTGGATCGCCGCAGATGCCCTCCGGGAACTGACAAGCGAAAAAGTATTCGAGCGGCTTCGGAAGAAGTGAATCATTAGGAGTGTTTAAACTTGTTGACAGCAGCCGACGACATCGATTAATCTGATCGATAGACGTTTTCTCCCCTTATCTCCCCTTGCGAGGCCAACCTGATGAATTCTATCAAGTGCAGAAATTGCGGCCTTTCCAACTTTGCGATCGAAAACGAGTGCCGCCGGTGCGGTTCCGCACTTTACGGGAGCGGAGGGCGGATCGCCGCAAAGGAGAAGCGTGCACGGCGGTTTTCGGTCATTTCGCTCGTAATTTACGCCGCGCTTGCGATTGGCGGGTATTACCTTTATCAGAGCTTTCTCAAGTCGGTGAACGAGGTAAACGCAAACGATGCGTATCGTGTCGGCACCCAACCGCCGCAAAAGCCACAGCAAGCCGGACTCTCGCGAACCGAATATGACCGTCAGCGGTCTTCCCAAGTGGGAAACGCACTGAAGGAAAATCCGTCGTTCGCTGCTCAGAAACAGCACGACGCGGATACGCAAAGGGCGATGCAGCAGGCTTCGAACAGCCAGCAATGATCTTTGTCCAAAGTCAGCCGCAGATTCGCAGGCGATCCTGTCTGTGCTAATCTGTGGCTTCTTCATTTTGTGACAAAGATAATTCTTCCAAATTCGACTATTGGTGTTTTCGGGAGCGGCCAGCTTGGGCGTATGTTCACGATCGAAGCCCGTAAGATGGGCTTTCGCGTGCATACGTTCTCCCCGGACATCGATACGCCCACAGGACAGGTCGCTGACATCGAGACCACGGCTGTGTATGAGGACCTTGATGCTGTCCGGGAGTTTGCGCGATCTGTCGAGGTCGTTACATTCGAATTCGAGAACGTACCTTCGGCTACGGTAAATGCCGCTGCTGAATTTGCGGATGTTCACCCAAGTGGCGAGATACTGCATACGACACAGAACCGCTTGCGTGAAAAGACTTTCCTTTCAAAGAACGGATTTCCGGTAACACCTTTCCGGCACATCAAGCTGATCGATGATCTTTATCGAGCCGCTAACGATCTCGGAATGCCGGCTGTCTTAAAAACGGCGGGCTTCGGTTACGACGGAAAAGGCCAGGCGAAGATAAAGGAGAGTTCAGATATCGAATCGGCCTTTGAGGCAATGAACGGAAAGGAATCGATCCTTGAAGCATTTATCGATTTCGAGAAAGAGGTTTCTGTCGTGTGCGCAAGAGGCTCCAATGGGAACTTTTCCCATTACGGGGTCATCGAAAACGAACACGCGAACCATATCCTCGACGTTTCGTTTGCGCCCGCCATCGTATCCGAAATGGTTTTTAAGGATGCGATCGATATTGCCAAAAGTATCGCGGATACGTTTCAGTACGTCGGAACGATGTGTGTAGAGTTCTTTTTAACGAAGGACGAGAAGCTGCTTGTAAACGAGATCGCGCCGCGGCCGCATAATTCGGGACATCTAACTTTCGGGCCGTGCGTCGCTTCGCAATTCGAACAGCAGGTTCGGGCCGTATGCGGATTGCCGCTTGGTTCAACAGAATTCTATCGACCGGCAGCGATGGCGAATCTGCCCGGGGACATCTGGAACGATGGCGAGCCGAATTGGGCGGCTGCACTCACAGAGTCCAACGTCAAGCTGCATCTATACGGAAAGGCTGAACCAAAACCGGGCCGAAAGATGGGTCACCTTACAGCCACGGCACCCTCGGCCGAGGCGGCCTCGCAGTACGTGCGAAATTCACGCGAATTGCTGAAAAAAATGCTTTAAAACCTTTCGCGTTTCTATTACCATTCCCATAATTGTCGAAGATCAAAACCCCAAGGAAGTGAATCTCTCATGAAACGGATAGCTGTTTTACCTTTTCTCTCTTTCTTTCTTCTGATCGGCACCGTCCAGTTATCTCCCGGCCAGTTGATCGTAAGTGAAACCGCAAGCAAATCCAACGTAAAACTTAATCGCGAGCGTGGCATCAACATGCTCAACGAGATCAAGGATGTACTAAAAGAGCGCTATTACGACAAGAACTTTCGAGGCATTGATCTTGATTCAAGATTTAAGGCCGCGGAAGAAAGGATCAATGCGATGGAAGCGAATTGGCAGATCTTTCGCGCGATCGCCCAGGTCCTTATAGAGTTTGACGATTCGCACACTTTGTTTTATCCGCCGAATCGTGCCAATCGGGTCGAATACGGTTTCACGATGCAGATGATCGGGGCGAATTGTTTCGTGACCGATGTAAAAAAGGGCAGCGATGCCGAAGCAAAGGGACTGAAGATCGGTGATCGGATAGTCGCGATCGGGGACTACATCCCCACTCGCGAAAATCTATGGAAGCTGAACTACATACTCTACGCTCTAGACCCTCAGGAATCGATAAAGCTCTCGGTCGAGTCGCCTGATAAGACTAGCCGGGCATTTCTCGTAACCGCCAAATTCAAGTCGATAGACGAAAGGCGAAAGGAAACGGAAAAGCGGAAGAGTGATAAAAGGGAGAATCCCTATAAATGCGTAGCGATCAATGCGGATGCGGGAGCGTGCAGGCTCGAGACCTTTTCCGTCGATAAAAAATACATCGATAAGATGATGTCTGAGGCGTCGAAGTACAAGAAACTCATACTCGATCTTCGCGGGAATGGCGGCGGCTACGTAAAGATCGAGGAGTATCTGGTAGGCCATTTCTTCGATCGCGAGATAAAGATCGCGGATTTTGTCATTCGCGGAAAATCAAAACCGAGGGTCGCGAAGGTGCAGGATGACCGAGCATTCAAGGGGGAATTGATCGTGCTCATCGACAGCGATTCAGCATCTGCATCAGAGGTTTTTTCTAGAGTGATCCAGCTTGAAAAGCGTGGAAAGATCGTAGGTGACGTAAGCGCCGGAGCCGTAATGACCAGTAACTTTATCACGATGACGAACAGCCGCGGCGTTCCCGGATATGAGACGGTCTCGTTCTTTGGGATGAACGTGACGGTCGCAGACCTGATAATGTCGGACGGAAAACGGCTTGAGAAGGTCGGCGTGATCCCCGATCATCCGGTCGGGCCGACGGGATATGCACTTCAAAATGGAGCTGATCCGGTCATGGCTTTCGCGGCAGACCTTATGGGCGTAAAGATCTCGGCAGCGGACGCAGGAAAGTTTAAGTTTATCGGCAAAAAGGCGGAAGACGACGATAAAGAGGACGATGGCGAGACGGAGAACTAGTGGCACTTTCGATCAGATTCGCCGGGCCGCTGAAACGCCCAAAACAACGCCGATAAAACCGATCACCACGCTGGCCAGCAAGTATGTTAAAGCAGTAAGAAAAAGACGCTCTTTGACGAGCCCGTAGATCTCGATCTCGAATGTGGAAAAAGTCGTAAATGCTCCCAAAAAGCCGACGATGATCGCCATCCTCAGATCGTCGCCGACGTCGACCTTGTCGGTCAGCAGGATCAGCAGGAATCCGATCAGGAAGGAGCCCGTGATGTTTATGACGAATGTAGGGAAGGGGAACTTCTCAAATAGTCCGGCGAGTGGCGATATGTTGATCAAATGACGGGCAACCGCGCCGAAAGCACCCCCGATCGCTATTGATATTATCTTTGAAACACTTTCCAAGACACGCAAATTATACACGGTAGCCCTTGATCTGGCATTTGCGGCCGAACTTTTCGAGCTATAAACTTCTAACATGGCCGAAAGCATTGCCTTTTCGAAGGACGCGGGACGCGAACAGATCTATGCCGAATTATTGCCTCAGATCGAGGCGTTGATCGCGGATGAACCGGATCTAATTGCAAATCTCGCCAATGTTGCAGCGGTGCTGAAAGAAGCATTCGGTTTCTTTTGGGTCGGTTTCTATTTAAAGAAGGGCGGCCAATTGGTTCTCGGGCCATTTCAAGGACCGCTTGCCTGTACTCGTATCGAATTCGACAGTGGTGTATGCGGACATGCCTATTCGACACGGGAAACCGTTATCGTTCCCAATGTTGACGAATTTCCCGGTCACATAGCCTGCAGCTCCGCATCGAAGTCTGAGATCGTAGTCCCTCTTATTAGCGGCGACGCGGTTGCCGGGGTCTTGGATGTTGACAGTGAGATCCCGGACGATTTTTCGACGATCGATGCGATAGGCCTCGAACGTGTCGTTTCGCTTATCACTCCGCAATTAAGCAGTACGCCCGCCTAATTGATGTCGTTTCGCGTACGTGTGCCAATAGGAACACGGACGCCTTTCGGCTAAAATCAAATTATCAGAGCTTCTCCATTTCCGACTTTTGTATGACCCCTATCGAACACCCTTATTGGGTTTGGCTGCTTTTCTTTTCAGTAGTGCTGATAGCGCTGTTTGTGGATATCGGCATCGTGAACAGAAAGTCACACGCCCCGACGCGGAAGGAAACGGTCGCGTGGAGCGTGGTTTGGGTCTCCTTGGCACTAGCTTTTAACGGTTTTGTCTATTGGCAGGTCGGAACGCATTACAATGATTGGGACCTGGCTTTGGTTCAGGCCAAGCTGTTCCTGACCGGATATCTGATCGAACTTTCTCTGTCGGTTGATAACCTGTTCGTTTTTCTACTTATATTTACGTTCTTCAAGGTCCCGAAGAAGTATCAGCATCGCGTTCTTTTTTGGGGAATAATGGGCGCGCTCGTAATGCGAATGATCATGATCTTCGCGGGGGCGGAACTTGTTGAGCGGTTTCACTGGATCATATATATTTTCGGAGCGTTTCTTGTTTACACAGGCCTGAAGATGTTTCAGGACAGCGATGATAATTTTGAGCCTCATGAGAGCGTCATAGTACGGTTCGCCACGAAGTACATCAGGATCTCGAAGCATTATGACGCGGACAAATTCGTAGCTGTAAAAGACGGCGTAAGGTCAGGGACTCTGCTGCTTCTTGTATTGATCGTGGTTGAGTTCACCGATCTCGTGTTTGCCGTGGATTCGATCCCGGCGATCTTTGGAATAACGACCGATAAGTTTCTGATCTATACGTCAAACATTTTTGCGATCCTCGGGTTACGCACCTTCTTCTTCCTATTGGCCGATCTCGCCGACCGCTTCCATCTATTGAAGTACGGCCTCGCGTTCATCTTGACATTTATTGGGCTGAAAATGCTTCTCCCTCTTTTTGTCGCAGGTCTGGTATTATTGACAGGCGATGGCGGAAACGGTGCTATGGCCGATCTGATCCGCCGATATCAGAACCATGAGTTTGAGCAAGCTATCATTAATATTTCGCTCAGCATCGTAGTTCTTGCCATCGCGTCGGCAATAGTGCTTTCCCTGATCTTCCCGAACCGGAAGGATACTACAGAATCAGAAGACGAATATGATTCCCCCGAAGCCGGCTAAAGCGTCCTGATGGATAAACACAATCAACAACATCAGCAACAGCAGCAATATAAAAAGTTCTATTTGGACTGGTGGCGAATCCGCCGCAGTACCATTTATGGGCTGATTGCTGCGGTCGCGTTGATCTCGCTGATAAGTTTTGGCGTCTGGTATGCAATGCGAAACAACTGGTTCCTTCAGGAGGCCATCACAGACGTGCCGAAAGATGCGGCTCGCATTCTTTCATTTGAGGGTGAGGTACGCATTACCCGGGCATCGACGCGCGAGACGATAATTGTTACCAAAGAAACGTATGTAGCGGCCGGCGACACTATACAAACACAGGCCGATGGCAAGGCGATCGTGCAGATGATCGACGGCTCGGTATATACGGTACGGCCGAACAGCACGGTTATTATCCGGAATAACACCTCCATTTTCGGCGGTGCAAATGTTCGCGTTTCGCTGGATGACGGACAATTGAACGTGCGTACCGAACAGCAGCCCGAAAGCGCCCAAAACGTCGTCGAGATGTTTGATTCTGAGACAGCGTTGAAATCACAAACCGACGCGAGTTTCAATGCGGATTCGCAAACGAGCGGAGCTGAGATCCGAATAACTCGCGGAAGTGTAGATACCACCGTTGGCGGCGCCAAGACAACCTTGAGCGAAAACGAGTTTGCGTCTCTAAACAATGGCCGAATTACAAACAAAGAACAGCTTCTGTTGCCTCCGAAACCTACGTCGCCGGCTGATGCAGCACAATTGGTTGATAACACTGGGGCGGGTGTGAGCGTCGGATTCACCTGGCAGGACGACAGCACGGTTCCGATCTCAGGATATTACCTGCAAGTGTCGCGTTCCCCTATTTTTGCCGCGGACGCTATCATGGTCGATAGAAGTTCGCTGACGACCCGCGAGTTTCGCCTCGCCGGCCTTGCACCGGGAACATATTACTGGCGTATAAAATCCTCTTCGCGGTCTGGACAGACCAGCGAATGGAATCCGCACTGGAAGTTCACTGTGGTTCGTCGCGGCTCAAGCCCTGCGATCGATGTTGGAAGCTGGGGCGTAGAACCGGTCGGAGGAAACGTATATCTTATCAGCGGGCGAACTCAACCCGGCCTGCTTGTCCGATCGCAGGGAAATCAGGTGTTTGCCGGGCCCGACGGTTCGTTCCGGCTACAGATCTCGTCGCCGCTTTCCGAGGTTGCGGTGGAGCTGAGCGATGACCGCGGAAATCGCGCGGGTTTCGTGATCTCACTGCGTAATTCACGGGTGCTGCGAAAGTTCTAGTTTTGAGGTGAATTACGGGAGCCGGACACGCACATAACGAACGGCGTTCGCAGGGCAGCCTTATTCGCCTGAAGATCGCACTCGGGATTACATTTGGTTACATGATCGCCGAGGCGATCGGCGGCTGGCTGACCAATTCACTCGCGTTAGTAGCAGATGCCTGCCACATGCTGACCGATGTCGCTGCTCTTTCATTAACTCTTGCCGCTATTTGGTTTGGTTCGCGAGCTGCAACTTCGCGGAAGACGTACGGGTACTATCGACTTGAGATCCTTGCCGCCTTCGTTAATGGTATCGCGCTCGTTCTGCTGTCCGTCTGGATAGGGATCGAGGCATTTGGACGCTGGCAATTGCCTCCGGATGTAGCCGGAGGACAAATGACGATCGTGGCCGCCGGCGGCTTAATTGTAAACATCATTGCTGCTTACTTGCTTCACTCGGATCATAAACACGATCTGAACATGCGCGGCGCATTTCTGCACGTGATGGGTGACCTTTTAGGTTCGGTAATGGCGATCATCGCCGGCCTTTTGATCGTGGTGTTCGGTTGGCTCTGGGCTGATGCATTGGGAAGTATATTGATCAGCCTGATAATCATCGCCGGATCATGGAGGCTGATATCGGATTCGGTGAATGTTCTGCTGGAAGGAACGCCGACGCATATCGATCTTGACGCGGTCGAAAGCGAGATCGTCAAGACAAACGGCGTCGCGGGTGTACACGACCTTCATATTTGGACGATCTCTTCAGGGATCGAGGCATTATCCGTTCACATTAGCCATGACGATTCCGTCTCGCATTCCGAATTGCTTGCAGTCGTGCGAAAAAAGCTGCATGACGGGTTCGGTATCGATCATCTGACCATTCAAATGGAAACACTTTCCCGAGAAACGGAGGCGGTTTACATCTGCGAAACCGGAACTCGCTGTTTCGAGCCCGCCAAGAGTTCGAAAACGCCGACCGCAGCAAAAGCAGGCTAATTCCCGATCCATATGCCCGTTATCGACCTAAAATACGGCCGCACGATAATTCCATTTGAATACGATCCCGACAGGTTTGAGTTGCTGGTAGGAGCGTCCGAAAGGCGTCCGCTCACGGATGTCGAGATCGGGGAACGACTCGACCAACCGATCGGCTCACGGCAGCTAGAGGAAATAATTGGACCGGGCCAAACCGTTTTGATCGTTGTTCCGGACGCGACACGGCAAGCCGGGGCGGGTCAGATGGTGAACTTACTGGTTCGCCGCCTTATAGCGAATGGGACCGTGCCGCACGATATTCGCGCGATCATCGCAACCGGTATCCATCGCACTTCGACGAAGGCCGAAAAAGACAATATCCTAACGCCTTTCATCACACAGCGGATAAAAGTGCTCGATCACGATGCTAACAGCATAATGAACCGCGTTCGTGTCGGTGAAACTGCGGGCGGCATAAAGGTCGAATTGAACCGAGCGCTCACCGAACACGATCATGTGATCCTGGTCGGCGGCATTTCGTTTCATTATTTTGCGGGGTTCACGGGCGGAAGAAAGCTTGTTTGTCCGGGACTCGCATCGCGGCAGACGATCTCAGCTACGCACGAACTCGCGTTCGATTGCGAGTCACGGGATCGACGTTCAGGGGTCGGGACCGGGCGTCTGGACGGTAATCCCGTACATGAGGCTTTTGTCGAAGCTGCATCGAAGATCAATATCTCGTTTTGTATCAGCACGATCATCAACGACGCGGGCGAAGTTACCGACTTGTATTGCGGTGATTGGAAAGCATCTCATCGCGCAGCGTGTGATGATTTTGCCGCTAAACACACGATCACGGTCAACGAGAAATGCGACATTGTAATCGCAAGCTGCGGCGGCTTTCCGCACGACATAAATATTATCCAGGCACACAAGGCATTGGAGGCGGCGTCGCACGCGTGCACGGAGGGCGGGACAATCGTGCTTCTGGCAGAATGTTCGGAAGGCCTTGGCCGCAGCGATTTTCTCTCCTGGTTCGAATCAGCGGATAGCCGCGATCTTTCGGAACTACTGTGTAATAGCTATCAAGTGAACGGGCAAACTGCATGGAGTCTCTTGAAAAAGGCGGAACGATTCGACGTCAGGTTAATATCAACACTTTCGGCCGACATGGCTGAAGCAATGAGGCTGACGCCGATGCAATCATTGACACGAACGATCGCCAAAACAAAACCGGAAAGCAAGGGATATATCCTGCCTTCCGGTTCAAAGATCAATGTTGTTTGTTCCTAGTTCTTCTTGATCTGAAATGTTCGTGCGATCACATCTGTCTGTACACGAAGCGAACGAAGATTGGCCGTATAGGCGGTAAAACGCAGGACGTAAACACTCTCTCCCGATCGAAGATAATAGAATCTTCCGGCCATGTTACGGCCGGCTTTTACGTATTCGTAATTAAAGATAGAGCCGCGAAGCGCGCCGGAGAAATTCTCTTCCTTTCCCGCGACATAGCCGGGCAGAAATTGAAGCTTTTCTTCGTCCTCACGGATGACATCGGTCAGCAACTTATTCACCGGTGCAGATACCTTTCGGATCTCCAGGTCGCCTTCCTTAGCTGTGCCAAAAACCAAATTGACATACGGCGTCTTTCCAACCACTTTCCAGCGGTCGTCCGGGACCTCGAATGTGTATTCGACAAGCGGGTCGGAAAAGGTGGTTGTTTGGGCGTTAGCATTTACCGCAGACACCGCAAAAAACGCTAAGATCATCAAAATCGGATTGCGAAGGCGTGTCATCATGTTTTTCGAAAACGTAATTCGTTATTCTAGCCGAAAATCAAAGAGAACCGGAAATTTTGATGAAAAGTGCTGCCTAATTGTTGTATCGCTTTCGGGGGGAGAGCGTAAAGAATTTTCGCCCAATCATTGTTCCACCGCGTCTAACTACAATAGATAACACCGCATTTCGCGGAATATGTATTTGTTTTCTTGAGGTATCTATCCATGTACGAAGGGCATAAATATCGAAACAGGTTCGTCGCAGTTTTTCTGATCTGGGTGATCGCTTCGCCCGTTCTGGCGATCAAGCCGACCGTAAACCCTGCAGCGAAGTCGCTAACCGAAGACCAGAAGATCATTCATGTACTCAACCGGCTGGGCTTCGGTGCCCGTCCCGGTGACGTAGAAAAGGTCAAGGCGATCGGGCTTCAAAAGTACATCGATCAGCAATTGAATCCAGCCTCGATCGATGATTCAGTTGCCGAAAACAGAGTAAAGAACATTGAGGTCTTCAAGATGTCGACGGCGGAAGTTTTTGCAAAGTATCCGAATCCCGGTGCCTTACTTCGTCAGCTTGAAGGCGGCCGTGATGCTCAGGCAAACGCTCAGAACCGCAACGCTCCGCCGATGCCCGATCCGTCTAAAGAACAGCAGATGTCCGAAACGGAACGGCGAGAGCGGCAGCAGAAGATCCAGGAACTTTATCGCGAATACGATCTTAGGCCCGCAAACCAGATATTGCCGCAAATAGTTTCAAATCGGATCCTGCGTGCGGTCTATTCCGAACGTCAGCTGCAGGAAGTTATGGTCGATTTCTGGCAAAACCACTTCAACGTCTTTTCGGGAAAGGCGGCGGTCAGATGGTATATACCCAGCTACGAGCGAGATGTACTAAGGAAGAACGCGCTTGGTAATTTCAAAGACCTGGTGATCGGGACCGCACAGCATCCGGCGATGCTTTTTTTCCTGGATAATTTCGAATCGGTCGCACAAAACGCACAGCAGAACAATGCCGCTAACGGGCCGCTTCAGCAAGCACTGCGCAACGGAACCATACCTCCAAGATTACGCGAACAGCTCAAACGACGTCAGGGCATAACCGATGCGGAACTCGACCAGCGCATCAAACGGGCTCAACAGACAACGCAGAATCGGACTCGCCGAGGCATCAATGAAAATTACGCCCGGGAGTTGATGGAACTTCATACTCTCGGTGTTGACGGCGGATATACCCAAAAGGACATCGTGGAAGTCGCTCGAGCCTTTACCGGTTGGACGATCGCCGATCCGCGTGGATACCGCCGTGCGGCGGCCGCAACGATCCAAGGAAGTGAAGAACAGAGGTTGAACCGATTGCAAAGACAAGCCGGAATACCGGATGACGTCGAAAGCGGTGCCTTTTACTTTAACGAACGCTGGCACGACAAAGGTGTTAAGACCGTACTTGGACAAAAGGTGGATGAAGGCGGTGTAAAAGACGGGTTAAAGGTAATTGATATTCTCGTAAAGCATCCATCAACGGCGAAGTTCATCGCAAAGAAACTCGCGGTCAAGTTCGTGAGCGATAATCCGAGTGAGGGACTTGTAAACCGTGTGGCGGAGGCATTCAGCAAGTCGAGCGGCGACATAAAGACTACACTTCGAGCGCTTTTCAACGATAAAGAGTTCTTTGCTCCGGTTAATTACCGGTCAAAGATCAAGACTCCGTTCGAACTGGCTGTAAGTTCGATCCGAGCTCTGGGCGGAAACACAAATGCCGGCCCAGCAATGCTTGCGATGCTCAATAAACTAGGCGAGGTGCCCTATGGCTATCAGGCACCGACAGGCTATCCCGATACCGCTGAAGATTGGGTGAACACCGGCGCACTGCTCGAACGTCTCAATTTTGCGGTTGCGATAGCAAGCAATCGTGTGCCGGGAACGCGTGTCGATCTCAGATCATACGCGGGTAAGGACAAGGAAAAGATCCTTGATCGAGCGATCGCGGAGATCCTCGATGGCGAGATATCGACTTCAACCCGCGCGTCTCTTGTTAAGCAGATAGAACAACCGCTGCCGGACGTTAAAGCGGGTAACGAGATCGACGACGATGCGGAAGAAGTTCCAAACATGCGCGCACCGGGCCAGCAGGGTGGAGCTCGAAACCGGCTCGCTCGGCTGCTCGAGCCAAGCGGCGACCCTGAAGTATTCAAGGTCGTGAGTCTTGTGCTGGGAACCCCAGAGTTTCAGCGTCAATAGCTGATATGCATTACATTTTGCCGGTGATCAGTGTTTAGGGTCACCGGCTATTTTTATGGAGTGATCAAAATGAGAACCGCAGTTTTTCTGTTTCTTATCGCATTATGCATGATCGCCGCCGGATGCAGTGTTCGTGCTCAAACGAAGATCGATCTGAACAGCGACAGCTTCAAGGCAGGGGCCCAATACTCTAGTGAAAACCGCGGCCTTTCGGTCATGGTGATGAAAGGGGACAAGATAATATTCGAAGAGTATCAGAATGGCCATTCCGAGGACACGCCATGGATGCTGGCGAGCGGGACAAAATCGTTCTCGGGCGTAATGCTGGCCGCGGCTATCGAAGACAAACTCATCAGCGGATTCGACGAAAGGGTTTCGGACACGATAACAGAGTGGAAATCGGACGCAAGACGTTCGAAGATCACCTATCGCCAATTGCTCTCTCTCACAAGTGGACTTGAAGTAGGACCAAACGGCCGTCCACCCGCCTACTCCGCAGCCGTTAAGTATGTCTCCCATTTCGAGCCGGGTGAAAAGTTTGAATATGGCCCGGTCCCGTTTCAAGTATTCGGAGAGGCGATGAGGCGGAAGCTTGCGCCCAAAAAGGAGGGAGTTCTGGATTACTTGAAGCGGAGAATCCTCGATCCGATAGGGTTGAAGGTCGCCCTATGGAATACGCAGGAGGGCCAACCAAATCTGCCGTCCGGGGCCTTTTTGGCGGCTCGCGAATGGGTAAAGTTCGGGTCGTTTCTTAAGAGCGGCGGCAAATGGAACGGCAAACAATTGATCAAGAAACCGCTTCTTGATGAACTCCTTCTCGGATCGAAGGCAAATCCAAACTATGGAATTACGTTTTGGCTCAACCGATCGAACAGCGGTAAAGCTGACGTCGCCGAGACTAAAGGAAGATTACGCGAGCTTCTGGGCGATGACGAAACGGGCACAACGGCTATGAGCAAACACGGACTTGGTAAGGACATCGCCTCAGACCTCTACATGGCCGCCGGTGCTGCGAATCAAAGGCTGTATATCATTCCCTCATTGGACCTTGTGATAGTTCGACAAGGCAGGTTTTCGCGTTGGGATGATCGTGAATTCCTGAATAGGCTGCTTACTGGAAGGCCATCCGGAAGCGGCCCTTAAGGTCAACGACGGGATGAACAGGTTTTTTCGAAAACCTTTTCGTAGATCTCGACAAATTCCTGCGCGATCGTAACGGGTGTCAGTTGTTTTCCAAATTCGAGGTTGTTCCGGCTCATTGCCGCGCGCAGCGATTGATCGCCTATTAGTTCAGCGAGCCGATCTGCAATATTTTCCGCGTCGGTACTACAAAACAAGCAGTTGGACGGTTCGGAAAGATAGTCCTTTGCTGCGCGTATTTTGGTTGTGACAATCGGCAGACCCGCAGCGACCGCCTTGTAAAGCACATTGGGAAACCCCTCGATGTGAGACGTCGGAAACACAAAGACATCCGAGTGAATAAAACGCTCGGTGACTTCGTCTTCACTTATGTGCCCGGTAAAGGTCACCACACGTCCAAGCGCCAGTCTTCCGACCGTGTCGTCAGCCTCTCTTCTGGAGGGCCCGTCGCCGACGCAGGTTAGCCGAAACCTGATCCCGCGCCGTCGAAGCTGCTCACACGCTTCTATCGTTTCAATAAGGCCTTTTGACGGGATAAAACGGGAAACGAAAAGGATCTCAAATACTTCGTCAGGATCCTTCTGATTTCGTGAAAAGCTATTCGGCAAAGACTCCTGGATCGTAACGGCATTTTTTACCGCGTAGAATCTATCTTTGTCGAAACCCAATCGGAGAAACGCATTGAGCTCGTCTTGGGTGTGATAGCCGAAGGCGTCCACATTTTTCTGAAGGAATCGGATCAGCCGTTTTGTCAGGAACGATGCGTTTTCAAACTTTTCCGCTTCGGATCCGTGGAGCTTTAAAAAGACAACCCCGCTTTTAGGCCGCATTAAAAAGATACTTATCGAATCTCTGAGAATCGTCTTAAGGTCAAATGCAGTGTTTAGATGTATCAGATCAAAATGATCTTCTTTGACAAGCCTTCGAAAACGAAATGCAGTCTTAAGCACGCGGATGATCCTCGCAGAAAACGGCGTCGGCCTGTCCTTGTCCCCATAAACATATACAGCGGTCGTCACGTCATGGCCAAGCGATCGCAAGGCTTCGACGAACGGCGGTTCGCTGGCAATAGGGCCGCCCCACGAATCAGGCGCAGGCATTCCAACAAGGATCTTCAAACTTTAATTAGCCTCTCGTACAGTTCTTTCAGCCTTAAGATATGAGCGTCAATGCTGAAGTTTGCCAAAGCGTATTTATGGGCCTTTTCAGCAAGCTCGGTCCGACCCTGCTCATCTTTCATTAACGAAAGAGTTTTTTCAGCGAGGTCCTCAGCATCTTGTGTTCTGAAAACAACCGCAAATTTCCCGTTGTCTGTAGCCTCAAGATGCGGGTCTATATCGGAAACAATCGCCGGCACCTTTGCAAGCATCGCCTCCGTAAGCGCAACCGGAAGACCCTCCTGCAGAGAAGAGAAGATGAAGACGTCCATTGAAGCAAGCACATCCGGCACATCATTCCTGCCGCCGAGAAAGTGCACCCTATCATCGAATTCACCTTCTGTACAGAACCTTTTGCATTCTTCAAATTTAGGTTCAGCGCCAGGCTCGATCACTCCGGCAAATATGCAATGTGCATCGGGAAACTCCGCAAAGATCCGCGGAAGGGCTTTTACGATCGTCAACTGGTCTTTTCGTGGATCGCGATAAAAATTAGCGATCATGCCGACCACAGGTGACCGCTTCGGGATGCCAAGTTCTTCTCGCACTGAATGATCTGTAGGTATGAGTCTCTCTGGATCGGCCCCATTATAGATGACCGTGAATTCTCCGGCGGTCTTCAGTCCGGAGACCTCTGAGAGTTCCTTCAAAAGTCCCTGGCTGACCGCGATGTTAGCGTCCATCCTCGGGATCAAAAAATTCAGCGTCCACTTGTTTTTAATATCCGGCACGTAGCCGCCCTGGAAACTCAATACCGTCTTAACGCCCCCGAGCCCTCGGGTCGCGAGGTATGCGTGCAATCCGTCAACAGCTTGATAACCGTGGACCACCTCGACCTTATTTTCCTTGATGAACGATCTCAGCTTTTGAACGACATTCAGATCGATCGGAAGTTTCCGGTTAACGCGGAAAAACCGGACGTCGGTACTTCGGAATTCGTCCTCCAGGCCATCACCATCGCACGCAAATACCGTCAACTCGATACCGAAACGCGCGGCGTTTCGACAGACGTCCAGGGCCTGTGTCTCTGCTCCACCTCGATTCAATGAATCTAAAATGTGCAAAACGCGCATAGAGTCACGTCGGATGTCCGATGACATTCGTAAACAAATATGATTCTATTTCATTTGAGTGATGAATGCAGACGCACCCAAAGATCCGACGCGACCGGAGGTATTCGCCTTTGTGCCGTCGTACAACCATGAAGCCTTTGTTGAACAGACGCTGCGTTCGATCTTTGCTCAGACACTCCATCCCAAAAAGCTGCTTGTTATAGACGATGGGTCAGGGGATAATTCGCCCGCCTTGATCGAACGAACATTGAAAGACTGTCCCTTTGATTCGGAATTGCTTGTGCGAGAGAACCGAGGACTTTGTCGGACGCTGAATGAAGGGCTTTCCGAGGCCACGGAAGACTATTTCGCCTACATCAGCTCGGACGATGTGTGGCTTCCAAACTTTTTAGAGAGCAGAACCGCATTATTAGACCGGAGGCGGAACGCGGTGCTCGCTTATGGTCATGCGTTTATCATTGACGACGAGAACTATATCTTTGACCGCACTGATTCCTGGAGCGATTATGTTGACGGAAAGGCTACTGAAATGCTCCTTGTGCCGGTCATACCGACGAGCGCTTCGGTAGTTTATCGGCGATCGGCACTTGTTGACGATCCGTGGCACGAGGACGCGATCCTTGAGGACTATGACCTTTATCTCAGGTTAAGTATGAAGGGCGAGTTCGCATTAGGAGAGCCGATGTTGTCTGCATGGCGAGTGCATGGCTCAAACACAAGCGCCGATTCTCCGCTGATGATGGAAGAATGGCTTAGAGCACAGGAGCGGCTGGCCGATCAACTTGGACTCAGCCAAGAGAAACTTACGAGAATAAGAGAGCGAGTAAAATTTGAGTCTATCGCAACGCTGGCTCGAACCGGACATAAGACCGAAGCGGCCGAATTGCTTCGCCAAATCGGGGAATCATTTCCATTGATAAGCAGATTCAAGATGCGACTTCGCATCGCAATGCCGGATTCGGTATACAGATTCAAGCGAAGGACAAAAATTTCCCGCGCACGGCGAAGATCGGTGAAGTTAAATATCTAAAACGTCCCCTTGTAATTCATTATCAATTCACGATCGTCAAGCGTCTTACCGTCCTTGGTTCCCATAAAATAGTAAGCCGATGCCGAATCATAAGTTCCGGGCCGCTCCTTTAAAAGCGGATCCAAATATTTCAAATAGAATGAGGTCAGGTTTCCGAAAGCAAACGCCGCCTTTTGCAGCGTCTTGTTGACGAACAGTCCTCGTAGAAAATAGGAATATGTCCATGCCAGCGTCATCGCAGGGCCGCCTATTGCACCGCTAGAGACTTCAGTGAACCGTCGAAAAAGCCGCCTATGGCCTAAATGCGAAAATCGAAGAAAATCGAACCGGCCCATATGAACCTGCTGCATAAACGGTGTTTCGGCGTAAACGAGTCCGTTACTGACAAGCACTCTCTCCATCTCTTCGACACATCGAAATGGGTCGAGTACGTGTTCGAGAACTGCTTGTGCGATCACGCCGTCAAACGATTCACTATTGAACGGAAGATCATGCGCGTCGCATATGATCCCGGTCCTTGGTCCAAAAGAAACGTCGGTTTCAACGAATTCGAATTGGTCAGCGATCGGCTCCAGATCAAGGCCCTGCCCCTCGATCGCTCCGCCCAGAATTAGGACACGAGGCCGTGAGCGTTTGGCACGAAGCCTCTCGAAAAAGTCCTTGTAATTTTGGTCAGAGCCAAGGTTGAGGTTTATCGACGGAATAAATTTGCTTACAAGCCGTTTCCAGCCCTTCAAAGGTGAGCCATATGTAGTCGGGCGTCCCTGTTTAAAATCTTCGATCGAGAAAATGCTGTTCGCCTCATTGATAAGGATCGGGATACCGTCAACGACCGGAAATTCAAGGCCGCATGCTGCACAAGTGAGCTGTGGACCGACCTCAAGGCTTCCTTTGCACGCGGGGCAGGCTGCAATCGATTTGATCAAACTTTCGTTCACTAAACCCCCTTCAATAGGCCATTCCGAGCTTGCTCAGAGTCCGGTTTCTTATTCTTCCTGCCGCGGCGGCAGCTGAAATGAAAGCCAAACATAGAATGACGGAGACCTGAAGCGTAACGAGCGTCTGAGATGCGGAGTCAATAAATACTAGTCTCGCCGCACCTGCGACCAAGAAAGCCGCTAACACAGGTTTCAATACGTCGTCAAAATACCAGCGCCAGATTTCGCCTAGCAGCAGTCTTCGGTGCATTATGGGTATGTACAGGAGTACAAATCCTGCGTTTACGACCATCCAAACAGACGCCGCACCGACAGAACCATAGGTTAAACCAAAAACGACGGTCAACGGAACCGCAACTATGACGGCCGACGAAACCGCGAAGAGATGAAGTTTTGTCCAGCCACTTGCCAGCTGTAATGCGTAGGGTATGAATATCAGGCTATTGAGTGCGCTGCCGGCCACCAAAATGCTTACCAGGACATAGGTGTTGGCGACCGTCTCATCGTTTTGCTGCCAAAGGGACACGATCTCTCGTGAAAAGAATATGAGAACGGCGGATATTGGCATCACGATGACCGCCATTAACTGGCAACCCTGATGATAGGCGTCTTTTAACGGCACGGTCTCAGACATCGCTGTCAATTGAGAGAGTTTGGGAAAGTATGCCTGGAAGACAGGCTGGACCAGTCGCTGCAGTCCACCTGAAATGACAGCGGCGATGGAATAATAACCGAATGCGTCAAGAGGAAGTATCCGTGCCAGAACCACCTTATCGACCTGAGTGACAAGTACGGAAACGATCGATATCGCTCCTATGCCGGCTGTAAACCGCCACGACTCCTTGAGAACGTCCCTACTGAACCGAGCCCTTCGGTTTGACGCTGGAAGGGCTGTCCATAAAACCGTTGCAAGTGTCAACGTATGTGTCGCAGAAACCAGAACTTGCCAGCCGAAGAATGCTCGCGGAGTCGAGGAAACCCACAGCAAGACGGCCAACACTCCAAAGTTGCGCATCAAGGCGAATAATACGCCAATAACGCTGACTGCTGCCTGTCGCTGCAAGCCGTAAAGGCCGCTGCTGTAAAGGCCCATCGGGAATTGTAAAGCGAGCGAAAAGCTCATCAATAGAAAACAATCGCGAAGCGTTTCAGCGGTAAGGTTTTCAGGATTAACGAATCGAACAAGCTGAGGTGCAAATGCCAACCCAAGCGATCCGATGACTATCGCCATTCCCCAGTAGATCGCTTCAGACGTCCTGACAAGGTCGCGCGGCCCTGAACTGTCGCCACTGATCGCTGAACGAACGGCGAGTTCCCTGGTAATCGTTACCCCGAGGCCAAGATCTAAGACCGAAAGTATTGCCTGGAACGCTGCAAAGAAACCGATCAGGCCATAGGCCTCTATACCGATCAGCGGCAAGTAAAACGGCAACGCGATGATCGAGACGATCGCCACTAAGCCGTTGCCTGCAAAGTTTGCCAGAATGTTCGACTTAAGCGAGAACTCTTTACTTAAGAGCCTTGATAGACTTGTTTCGGCCATCGTTCACGGCTTTATCATCAGTCCTTGTCCGGTCGGCAGAGAGAGTATAGGTACGCCTTTACGTTCGGCAAAACGGTCGTATTCACGCTTTTGAATTGCGTACTCCGTAAATCCGTAATCGTCCATGATCACCGCCGCTCCGCTAACTAGCTTGTCCCAGAAATACTCGGCGGCCTCTATTTCCGGCTTCGCGCAATTCATGTCGAGCGAAAGATAGCAGACCTTTTTCGAATTGACCATAGGAAGCGTGTCGGGAACTATGCCGCGAACGAGAACCACATTTTCGAAGTCCCTAAATGTTTCTTTGACATCATCGAAACATTCATCGTACTGTCCGGCCCTTATGCCGTTTTTTCTCTCTTCTTCGGAGATCAGTTCATCGACGAGGCCATTAAACGTGTCCAGGAGATAATATTTACGGCCCTTCAGTTCCCGGAAACCGATGTACTCCATTATTGCTCTTGAAAAACCACCGCGGTTCACGCCGCATTCCACAAAATCACCCTCTAAACCGAGAGCTCTTGTGGCAGCCCAGAACATAACGTGAATTCGCCAATGTATCGGAACATTCCACCATGAGTCGGTCGCTTCGCCTTTGCTATAGGCCAATGCGAATCGTTCGTCTCGGATGAAATCACAATTATTCTGCGTCAGCAGGCGGTCCTGGTTGTAGGTCGCAAACTCTATATCGGCAAAAAGTTCAGGATCGGCGATAACGCGCAGTGGAGCATAGATCCGTCGGGGTAGGAATTTTCGGGCCAGGTTTTTAAGTGACAGTCTGTCGTTTCCCATACGCTAAGAGCGCCCGAAAAGTTTATTACTTGCAGCCTCGAACTTACGTACGACAAACGAGTTGCGAAGACGCATACGCGTATATTCAAGTCTGGTAAAATCAATGGATCTTGAACGCTGAAGCGTTACCATCGAATACAGCGCGTGTTCTGAAAGGTCGTTTTCTTCAAATGGTCCTGAGGGCTTTTTCGCCTTCACCAACACGCCCGGCGCCTGATCGTCGGTTTCTAAGGCAATGATCTCCATGTCAGAAAAGATCGCCTTCATATCGTCGATCTCATATCGCCAATAATCGAACGGATAATCGTGATACGGAAATCCGATCGATCTGGTCGTTATCAGGACGACCCCGCCGGGTTTCAAGATATTTTTGATCTGAGAAAACGCCCTACGCCAATCGTGAACGTGTTCGATCATCTCGCTAGAGATGGCCACGTCGAAGCTCTCAGGTCCAAATCGATCGACAAGGTCGTACACATTGCAGATCTCATCGACACCAGGACCGGCTTCAAGGTCGACACCCACGTATTTCTCCGGTTCAAGCGATTCGACGTGCGGCCGAAGCGACCCGTTTATGTCCACCGCGCCGATCTCTATTACCCGCTTTCCTTTTACCTCGTCCTTGGTCAGACTTTTCCTGCCAAAATCGAGACAAGCTATGTTGCACATTTTCCCGTCACTGACTGTTTGCGTCTTAAGTAAAACGCAGCCTGGTCTCCTTTATGTTGCGCGTTTAGCTCGGCCGCCGCTCGCCTCCATTCCTTGATCTGTTTTGCCGTAAAGAGATCTTTATCCAAAACGCTGCCAAACAGAGGAATGTCTTGAGAATACCTTTCACTGCCCGAAAATTGAAAACTAGTCGAGTCGTAAATTACGTTTTCGACTTCGAAGCCGGCCTCCTCCGCGATCATTCGAAAGCTAGATTCACGGAAAAGATACAAATGTCTCGGCGGGTCGAGTCCGACCCAGTTGACGCCATAGTTTTCCCAAGCTTGATTTATCAACGGTATTCGCACGAGGCAAATGCCGTTCGTATTCAATCGATCATTCGCTGATCTCAAAACACCCAGTGGATCAGGCATATGTTCGAACGAATGATGAAACATTATCAGGTCGAACTTTTCGTCCAATTGATCCAGGGTTGCTTTTAATATCCTCGATCCTCCCCGAAGCCTCCGATCGCATTCTATGTACGCATCAATACCCGATAGTGAGCTGAAACCAAGGGTCTCAAGCGTTGCCAGGAGTGAGCCGGTGCCACAGCCGACATCCAAAATCCTTGATCCCGTCCCGACACCCGATCGGATCAAACTCAGCGCACCTGATCCAAGATCGAGCACGCGTGAATCAAAGTCCATGCGCGCCAATCGCTTCTTAACTGCTGAAGCGATTCCCGAAAGGCGTCGATTCATCGGGTTGTTTCGAATTTTGAGATGGGCGGACAGGAGCCTTCGCGAGAGTCTTTCTCTTGGGCCGTTTGGGCTGCGGGTCTCGAAAGAATAATAGTCTTTCGGATAGTACTTCGTGAGGTCCGGGATCTCGGCGATCTGTAACGTCCCGCAATTTCCACATTCTACGTAATCAAACTGTTCGCGGGTGCCGAACATCATCTCGCGAGCGCGATGATTTGTGTTCTTCTGGGAATTCCCGCAAATACGGCATTGAAATGACATGATCCGAAGCAGCAAGTCAAACCCGACGCCCGATCGCGAAAATCTTGATCAGCACGACTCCGGCAACGAAGCCGCCGATATGTGCCGCATATGCTACACCGCCCTGGCCTTCGGGAGTTAGGAAACTGAGCAGTATCTGATAACCGATCCAAATGCCGAGAGCGATAAAGGCCGGAACAGTGGTTAGGAAGTTAAATACGATCGCTCTGACCTGCCTTTGCGGAAATAAGACGAGATAACCTCCCAAGACGCCTGAGATCGCACCAGAGGCGCCCAGCATAGGAACCGTTGAATTCGGATCCATTACTACTTGAGCAAGAGCGGCCGCGATCCCGCAGATAATATAAAAGACCGCAAAACGAATGTGGCCAAGTAGGTTTTCAAGGTTGTCCCCAAAGATAAACAGAAATAGCATATTGCCGAAAATATGCATTATGCTTCCATGCATGAACATAGAGGTCAGGAAATTGAAGTAAACCGGCAGAGGTGTTGAGTAATGCCGGATCTCACCTATAACACGACCGGATTCGGTAGTGACTGGAACCAAGCCCTGAATGTCGATGCCCTTTGTTATCTCCTGCGGAACCAGCGAGAAAGCATACGAAAACGCGTCATTGCTTCCCAGGCCTTGAAGCAGTAAGAACACAAGAATGTTCAGCCCGATGAACGCGTAATTGACCACCGGAATGATCGTGATCTCCGAATTGTCGTCCCCGATAGGAAACATTGAGCAAACTTCCTGCTAGATAGCCGCTTCCGCCTCCGGACCCGTTACTTCCTCGAGTTCCGCTTCTTCGCGTTCCCATTCTTCGTTCCGGAATGCGTTTTCCCATTTTGCGATCACGACCGTCGCAAGGCAATTACCGATCACATTGGTCGCCGTTCGGGCCATGTCCATCAACTCATCTACGCCGAGAATAAGTATCACACCCTCGACAGGCAGGTTAAAGGACGCAAGCGTACCGAGGAGTATCACGAGTGATGCACGCGGAACGCCCGCGACGCCCTTTGAAGTGAGCATTAGTGTGGCAAGCATAAGAAGCTGCTGTGTCCACGACAGCTGTACACCTGCCGCCTGAGCGACAAAGATCGAAGCCAATGCCAGGTAAAGCGTAGTTCCGTCCAAATTAAAGCTATAACCGGTCGGTAGCACAAAGCCGACGATCCTGCGCGGAACTCCCAAACGGGCGAGGTTCTCCATTGCCTTTGGCAACGCAGATTCGCTGGATGTCGTGGCAAAGGCGATTGAGGCAGGCGTTTTGACCGCATTGAAGAAATCCTTTAACGGCACTTTGAAGATCAGGGCAATTGGCAGCAAAACGACCGTTGCAAATACTATGAGTGCTCCATAGAGCGTTAGAACGAGAGCGCCCAGGTTCTTTAACACTCCGAGTCCCTGTTCATTGTGCGCAATAGTGTATGCCATGGCAGCTCCGACGCCGACCGGGGCAAACTTCATCACATATTCCGTGAATCGAAACATGATGTCCGCAAGCGACTGGCACCAATCGACGACGGCCTGCGCTTTTGGCCCAACTCCCGTCACGGCGAGAGCGAAGATAACTGAAAAGATCACGATCTGTAGCACATCCCCTTCGGCCATTGCCTTGATTATCGACGTTGGCGAAAGATGGGCAATGATGTCGCCGAAGGTCTGTGGTTTTGCCGGCGGTTCCGGTGCAGTCAATCCTTTTGAGGCTGCATCGGCAGCAGCGGCCGCTTTCTGAACCGCGATGCCGGCTTGTGTCTCTGCCTCCGCGCGTAGGGCTGGGTCGGTCGCGGCCTGTGTTCTCAGACTCTCGGCCTTTGCAAATGCCTCGTTTGCCTCCTTTGAATAATCCTGGGCACGCTTTGCGAGTACAGCTTTATCGTCACCGCGCTGGATACCTGCCAGCGAAACGCCGTCGCCCGGCCGCGTGATGTTAACCGCGATGAGGCCGATGAACAGCGCCAGCGTAGTGACGACCTCAAAATACAAAAGTGATTTTGCGCCTATTCGCCCTACTTGCTTGATATCGCCCGTTCCGGATATGCCTACAACCAGCGTCGCGAATATCAATGGAGCGATGATCGATTTGATCAAATTAAGGAAAAGGGTCGAGAGTGACCGTATAAACGCTAGCAGGTCCTGGGTCGCAATACCGAAGACGTGGTGGTCGGCGGATTTAAGGTCTATCTCCCGGATCAGCCAGCCGAGAAAAATTCCCAGCGCAAGGCCGATCATTATCTTCCAGGTCAAAGAGATCTTAGGCAGTTTCATATATTGGTTTTGCTTGAGAAACCTCGCCTGACGGCGAAATCGCAACGTTTTCGAAGAGTTCCTGAGAGTGTAACAAAAGTACTGAGATTTTGGTATTTCTGATACGATTGTCATTAAAAGGAAATGTTTGAGTCCATCCACTTCAATTCCGGCGGCCGGGCTACCACTGCTGCATCGAAACCCGAAGTCCTTGATGCGCTGAGGACAATCGTCGGTTCCGACAACGTTTTGGTCGACCCAGAACGCGTAGAACCATACGGAGCCGATGCCGTCAAAGAAAAGTTTCCTCCAGAAGCGGTCGTGTTTCCCGAAACCACCGCGGAAATGGTCGAGATATTAAAACTTGCGAACGAGGCCGTATTCCCCGTCACGGCTCGCGGCGGCGGCGTCGGTTATACCGGCGGAGCAGTGCCGGTCGACGGCGGGATCGTGATCGGTACCGACCGAATGAAGAAGATCATCGAGATAAACGCGGATGATCTTTATTGCGTGTGCCAGCCCGGTTTAACGACGTTCGAAGTGCAGCAAGCCGTTGCAGAAAAAGGCCTGATGTTCGCCCCCGATCCTGCGAGCTACAAGGATTCGTTCATTGGAGGAAATATAGCGGAGAACGCCGGGGGCATGCGAACGCCGAAATACGGCGTAACCAAACATCACGTTCTTGGGCTTGAGGTCGTCACCGCCACCGGAGATATTATCCGGACGGGCGGAAAGACGGTCAAGAATGTGGTCGGCTTTGACCTTACGGGCTTGATGTGCGGAAGCGAAGGCATGCTCGGGATCATCACCGAGGCAACCCTGAAACTTCTTCCTATGCCCGAAGCGACGTCGACCGTTCGCGCTAACTTTACATCTATGGAGGCAGCTTGCAAGGTCCTGACAAAATTCACGCCGGAAGGATTGCTCCCGATGGCGATGGAGGTCATCGACAAATTTTGTGTCGCAGCGGTCGAAGAGAACTTTGCGTTCGGGCTGTCGAAAGAGGCTGAAGCTATCCTGCTGGTAGCGGTTGATGGCTCGAAGCAGGAAGTCGAGCGAAATGCCGAAACGATCGAACGGATCATCAGCGAAAATGGCGGTTTCGACGTTATCCGCGCGCGGTCAAAGGAAGAAGAAGACAAACTCTGGGACGTTCGCCGTGCTATATCACCGAGCCTTATGAAATATGGCACTCTGAAAATAAACGAGGACGTGGTAGTCCCGCGGTCAAAGGTTCCGGAACTCGTTGCGAAAATTGAGAAGATCGGAAAAAAGCACAACACGTTTGTGGCGAACTTCGGCCATGCCGGCGACGGAAACATTCACGTCAACTTCGTAGTCGATCGGGAAGATCCTGTTGCGATAGCCCGCGCTCGCGAATGTGTTTCCGAGACGTTTCAGCTTTCGGTCGATCTAGGCGGAACAATATCGGGCGAGCACGGAATTGGATACGTAAAGTCTCAATATATGCACTATGCGGTCGACCGACCGACGCTGGAGATAATGAAGGGGATCAAGAAGGTCTTTGATCCGAAGGGGATCCTCAATCCGGGAAAGATGTTTGTTTAGAGCTGTCCGCTTAGAACAATAGGAATTAGGAATCCGTATTTGATCATTTGCCCTACCACGGCTTCAAACCGGGGTATTATTGCCTGCAGGTCAGTTCCTTTTGCCTTTGCTTTTTCACGGGCATGAAGCAACGGCGGCAGTACGCCATCGCAACTCATCAGAAACTCGGCGATATCAGGGTTTATATTTGCCGTGAACATCAGCCCGTTTCTCAACCGAGCTTGCTGTTTATGGTCCGATGATGATTCGATGATCTCGATGTCCGGGGCGGAAAGCATGGGAAGTGAGAGCAGGTCGTGTTCCGCCAAATGCTTTTCCAAAAAATCTTGCAGCTGAAAATCGCGTTCGATCGCTGCGCCGCAATCTCCATGCGTTTCCGGCAATTCGTCGAATCGCATCCAGTGTTTGCGTTTGTCGGAACGCCTTATCGTGATCACGCCAAAATGCACTCCGGTTATGTTCTCTTTTACGAAATACTCGAGCCATTCGTTGTTCAGAGATTCGACATTGTCGGGACCTGATGCATTCTCCTCTGCCCGTGCCATCGCATAGTCCTCAGCTGACTCGGAATGAGAATGCAGCACCCATGAATCGCATCCGTTGTCGGCCAGCCAGTTTGTAACACGTTCTTCGGCAGATCCGTCACCGATCTGCGCCCAGTTACATACGAACTGGGCAAAACCATCTTCATTGAGAAAGGAAGGTGTGCGGCGAATTATTGCTTCGCAGAATCTGTCTGCAGGCACACTTGTTGAGGTATGCGAATGCAAAACTCGCGGCCCGATCACAAAGGGCGGATTGCAGACGATCAAGTCAAATTTTCGATCGTAAACTGCGTCAAAAAGATCTGCCGAAGCGAATTCAATGTTTGGACTGTGATTAAGAAGCGCGTTGAAATTCGCAAATTGGACGGCCCTCGGATTCACATCCGAACCCAATACCGAATGGCTATGTTTCGCGGCCGCGATCGACTGGATTCCGCAGCCCGTCCCGAGATCGAATACCGAGCCGCCCGCTCGACGCACCGTCATTTGAAGCAATGCACGCGAACTTGGAGCGATTCCCATAACCTCATTCTCATTCGAGCCGGTCCAATCCGCTGCGGCGATCATGGAACCGTAAAGACAGAGTTCAACATTCGCTCTTACGCCGGCGTCCACAAATCGAACAAGCCCGACTGATGCCCAATCGTTTCCGTTCATCGGAGCGATCGCCGACTCAAAATCATTTGCACTTATTGTCTGCTCAAGTATGAATAGCCGGACAAGTGATTCAAGCGGGCCGCGATGTTTTGTTGATCTCAGGTACTTGGCATTTGACGAACGACGTTTTCGAAGACTCGGAATTCTATTCTCTCCAAGCCGCTCAAGAACGTTTGACTCGTTAAAGCCGGTACCTTCGAGTACGTTGCGGATTTCGGTCAGCAAGTCCCTATTTGCGGAATTCAGTTCGAATCGATGAACGGTCACCTCAATAACGCCCGGTTGTCTAAGTTGATCAAAGGCCCTTTTTTGTATTTTATTTCCACGCGGGTAATATTGGAAGAGTTTTCATCGAAAATCGTAAGTAAGGGTCAATTTTATGAAGTGTCTAGGTTTGATCTCGATCGCCTTTTGCATATTGCTATCGGCTTCAGTTTCAGTTTTTGCGCAGAAAAAAACGATAATTCTCGTCCGACATGCTGAAAAAGCCGATTCGACAAGCACTGACCCCGAACTTTCTCCTGAAGGAAAACAGAGGGCAGAACGGCTCGTAAAAGTGCTCGGGAAGTATGAACCGGGTGCGTTCTATTCGACAGATTTCAAGCGCACCCGCGACACCGCCAGGCCCTTCGCTGACAAACGAAAGAAAACGATCGAGACTTACGATGCCCGAAAGCCGAACGAATTGATCGAAGCGATAATGAAAAGCAAGACAAAGCGTTTTCTTATAACCGGACACAGTAACACGATCCCCGGCCTTGCAAACGCACTGGGAAAGAAAGACCTGTTCAAGAATCTTGATGATTCAGAATACGGTGTGATCTGGATCGTACGGATAAAGAATGGACAGGTTGATAGGATAGAGATATTACCTTTTTAGCTTTATAAGGCCTGAAGATCGAGAGGTCAAAAAAGGGGAGAAGGCCTTGGCCTTCCCCCTTTTTTCTGTACCCTGTATCCTACGTTACCTGCTTTTTGTAACTATTACGGGCAAACCCTTCTCGTTAAAGACCTTATTGAAGTAGGCGATGTCTTCCGATTTGATCTTTGCCAACGCCCCCAACTGCGCATCGATCCGACCTGACAGATCGTTGTAAACATCGTACGCCTGTGCCGTGGGCGCATAATCTCCGCCGTCAACTGATGACTTCAACGCCGCCAGCTTATTATTAAGCCGGATCGGGAAATTTAAGGCGTCCTGTGACGACCTTATCTTTGTCTGGATCAACTCTTCTTCGACGGCCGTCAACTTCTTTACGATATCCGCCGCCTTATCCTTCAGATCTTTTTGCTCAGGTTTAAGCTTTGCCGAAAGGTCCTCGATCTGTTTGCGGAGATCGCGTATTTCAAGGATCGCCGCATGGGTTTCTGAGAGTTTTGAATTTGCTTTTGAGAGAAAATCGAATTGTTTTTGGAAATCCTCCTGTGATGTTCCGAGTCTAGGGTCTTTCGATAATACGAAACTCTCTGTACCAACAGGTTTCCCATCGACACTAAGCCTAACCTGATAATTGCCCGGGACGACCCTGGGCCCTGCGAGGCTGCCGCCCCACATTATCAAGCCCGGAAGTCCGGTCGCGTTCGGCAGACGCAGGTTCCAGACGAACCGATTCAAACCCGCTTCTGCAGGCAGAGGAGGTTCGCCGCCACCGCCGCCAAATCCGCCGCCTTGCTGCTGCGGTGCGGATTGTCCACCGGCAGGAGATCGGCCGCTGAATTTTCGAATTACGATTCCCTTAGCATCCAGGAATTCAAGCGACACTTCTTTCGGCTTCGTTTTCAACCAGTAATGAATCACCGCTCCGTTCGGCGGATTGGGCCCGACCGTGGCGTTTCCACCTCCGCCAAAACCGCCACCGCCTGCCTGCCTGTACCCATCTTCGGGTTTGAAGAGAAATGCTTCAGCTCGGCTGGCATCCGCCAACTGATAGAGCACTGGTAAATTATCGAGCACGTAAAATGACCTGCCCTGCGTCGCAACGACCAGGTCCTTGTCGCGTTTTTGAACGGCGAGATCAGTGATCGGAACTACGGGTAGATTAAGGCGGAGAGATTGCCAGGATTCGCCGTCATTGGCCGAATAATACATGCCCGTCTCCGTGCCGGCATAGAGCATTCCTTTACGATTAGGATCCTCACGAATCACACGCGTGAAAGCATCCGCCTCGATTCCGGTGACGATCTTTTTCCAGGTCTTCCCGTAGTCGCTCGTCTTGAAGAGATATGGCTTGTAGTCATCTGACTTATACCCGGTTGCCGCAAAATACGCCGTCCCGGCATCATTCGGCGAGGCCTCGATCGAATTGATCTGGACATACTCCGGCAATTCCCTGGGCGTTACGTTTGTCCACGTCTTTCCATTGTCGCGCGTAACATGAACAAGGCCGTCGTCCGAACCCGTCCAGATGACGCCGGCAGTGATCGGGGATTCGGCAACGGTAAATATCGTCGAATAATACTCGACGCTAGTGTTGTCCCGCGTGATCGGCCCGCCGGAATCGCCTTGCTTTAACTTGTCGTTTCGCGTCAGGTCCGGCGAGATCGCCTGCCAGCTTTGTCCCTCGTCAAACGACCTGAAAAGCACGTTCGCTCCAGTATAGAGGGCATACTTACCGTCTGTTTTATGCGGTGAGAATAAGATCGGAAAGTTCCATTGAAAGCGATATTTCATCGCCTCGGCTCCGGCACCCATCGGATTGTCGGGATAGACGTTTACGTCGCGCATTTGCTTCGTCTTGTGATCGTAACGTGTCAGCAGTCCGCCGTAGCTTCCGGCAAAAATGATGTCCGAATTCTCGGGATGCGGAGCGATCCAGCCTGATTCGCCGCCGCCTACGTCGTACCAGTCGCGTTCGGTTATCGCAAAATCGTTGGTCCGGGACGGGATCTTTACCGTCGAGTTGTCTTGCTGCGCACCGTAAATGTTATAAGGGAAGTCATTGTCGAGAGCGACACGATAAAACTGAGCGGTTGGCTGGTCCTGTTCGGTCCAACTTCGTCCACCGTCGGTCGTTACATTTGCTCCGCCATCGTTGCCTTCGACCATTCGTTGACTGTTGTCCGGAGCGATCCAAAGGTCATGATTGTCTGAATGCGGCGTGCCGATACTCGTGAATGTCCGGCCGCCATCGATCGACTTGTGAAAGCCGACATTCAACACGTAAACGATGTCAACATTCTGGGTATCCGCATAAACACGAGTGTAGTACCATGGCCGCTGCCGAATGTTGGCGTTTTCAGAAGTCCGCTGCCACGTGTCGCCCCCGTCGTCGGAACGAAATAGCCCGCCTTCCTTTGCTTCGATCATCGCCCAAACACGGTTTGGGTTGACCGGCGACACGCTTATACCGATCTTCCCAAGTACCCCTTCGGGCAGGCCGCGATTCTTGGAAATGTCCGTCCAGGTTTCGCCGCCATCGGTAGATCGGTAGATCGAGGAACCTTCGCCCCCTGAGATGAGGCTGTAAGGCGTTCTCTGAACCTGCCAGAATGCCGCGAACATCGTGTTCGGGTTTGCCGGGTCAAACGAAAGATCAAACGCCCCCGCTTTCTCGCTTCGAAACAGGATGTTCTTCCAGGTCTTTCCTCCGTCCGTCGTCCGAAACACACCGCGTTCCTTATTCGGCCCCCAAAGATGTCCCATCGCCGCGACGTACGCGATGTCCGGGTTCTTGGGATGAATTCGGATACGCCCAATTTGACGCGAATCCGAAAGCCCGACGTGTTTCCAGGTCTTGCCGGCGTCAACCGACTTGTAAACACCGTCGCCATGGGAAACGTTTCCGCGTACGGGCGATTCGCCCATGCCGACATAGATCACGTTGGGGTCTGAAGCTGAGACCTCAATGGCACCCACGGAACCGGTCTTGACGAATTTGTCCGTGACGGGTTCCCAATTGACACCGCCGTCGGTTGTTTTCCACACACCCCCGCCCGTAGCGCCGAAGTAATACACGTTCGGTTGAGAAGGCACACCGGCGACCGCCGTTACCCGCCCGCCGCGAAACGGCCCGATCATTCGGTATTGAAGATTTGCAAACGGATCGGGCGCGGCTTGGGTCGCTGTTGTTGTGACCTGTGCCGAAACGGTGAAAGTGTAAACGGATGCAGTTGCGATCAGCCAGATCGCGCAAAATGCGGCTCGGAGTTTTCCGGACATCAAGGTTTCCTCGTAAGTGAATTGTTGTTGGAGTTACTAGGAGAAATTTAGTTCAACGGCGGGGATTACGCAAACGACTCAGCGCGAAGTAAGAAGCTTGCGTAAGCCCTCTTCACCCCAATTCATGATAATGTCATGGCTCCATTTAAAGAGAGGCTTGGCGATCGGGGCGATCAGGTTCATCCAGGCCTTTGTGGTTTTGACGGTCCAGTCGTACTGAACACGAGTTCCAGTCTCCGTTTGTTCGAATCTCCAGACGCCTCTCCCATCGAGTTCGCCAAACGCCCGTGCTTCGATCAGCCTTTGCTTTTCCATCCGGACGACCTCCGAATCAAATTCAAGCGTATAGGGAAGTGCGCTCTTCCAGGTTGACCTATGCACGGCCCCGATGCCATCAACGTCACCGGGCTTTAATTCGATCACGCTTAGGACGCCTTTCCACCATGCCGGCCAATCTTCAGATCGTTTGATCGCGTCCCATACTGAATCGATAGGAGCGGCTATCGTCCATACGGAAACAAATTCGTAATCACTCATCACGCCTACTCTATAACGAAAAAATGCGAAACGGTGCATCCATTTCGCATTCCAGTTTTCTAAATTTCGTCTTTATCTATTTTTTGGCTGCATTTCGGGCAAAATAACCTTGCCTGTGCGTTATCTTGACCTTTTGTTTCACCATTTCAGGGTTAACTAGTTGAATCTCGATCTTCCGATAAGAACCGTCGGCCTGCTGGTTGTTGGGTTCATAGGCAAGCAGATACTGTGACCGCATCTCTTCTTCTATTTGTTTGAACGCCCTTCTTAGTTCGACCTCGTCTCTCGGAAAAAATGCCCGTCCGCCGGTACGTTCCGATATTTTCTTTAAGGCACCTTCATCGACCCCGTCATAAAAATTATCGCCGATGCCAACCGAGTAGATCACGGCTTCGGACTTCTGTGCTGCAAGGATCGCCTCTTCGAGTTTCTTCTTACCCGAAGTGTTATACCCATCAGAGAGCAATATGATCGCTCGTCTCGTTTTCTCAGGTGCCAGGCCGAGTATCTCTTCCGATGTGACCCAGATGGAATCCCATATAGCAGTAGAACCTGCTACTTGAGTGCCGGTTCCCGAAATTGGGGGAGTTCCCGGCGCCATCACACCACCGCCAATATATCCGGCCGGCGGCACGAACTGGACCTTGTCGATCGCCCGTCGAAGCCGCTGCAGGTTGTTCGTCATTCCCTGTTCGAGTGTCGATTCGCCGGTGAACGAGATCACCGCCACTTCGTCCTTAGCAGGACGTATGAATGATTCTACGAACGAGATCGCCGCTGCTTTTTCTTCGGGCAGGGTTCGCTGCTGAGAAATGCTGGTATCGATCAAGATCGCGAGGCTCATCGGCAGGTCGATCTGCCTTGCAAACGATGAGATCTCCTGCGGCTTTCCGTCCTCAAGTATTCGAACATCTTCCTTTTTAAGTCCGAGAAGCAGACGGCGGTCTTTGTCCTGTGCTGTGAAAAGAACGTTTACGACCTCCGTATCGACTCTGATCTCTTCGTCCTCCGGGTTGACCGGTGGTGTCGGTGTAGTCTTAACTGTGCGCGTAGAGCCCTGAGCCGATACATCGGTCGAATAAAATGCAGCGGCAGCGGTAAATAACACTGCCAAAGCCAATATCAATGAATTTCTTACTATTGCCATCACTGATCTGTCGGATGCCGCAACGCCGCCCATTCGTTCGCCGCGTCTATTTCAAGCTGTCGCGGACCGCACGATAACTCGTCTTTGTGCGGATCTTGTATTTGTCGGATTTTGCCTTATCAATAAACCTGACTTCCACCTTTCGAAGCCGGCCGTCGTAGTTTTGATTCGCAGGACGGTAGGTCAAAATATATTGTCCCTGCAATTCCTGCGAGATCTTTTTGAAGGCACGTTCGAGTTCGAGAATATCTCCGGTGAAGAACGCTTCTCCGCCTGTCTCTTCACATAACTGAGTTAGCAGTTTGTCGCCTTTGTCCTTTACCGTTCCAGCTTCGACGCCGGGAACCGAGCCGAGAAATCCTGCCTTGGTCGAAATGCCAAAGATCGTAGTTTCCGTTCGCTGGGCAATATCGATCGCGTCCTGAAGTTCGGCACGGCTGAACGTGTCTTCGCCGTCCGTGATGATCACGATCACGCGGCGGCCCGGAACGTTGCGAAGCTTTTCGTCGGAAAACTGCCAAACAGCATCATAGAGAGCAGTCTGCGATCCTGTCTTTTTGATCTTGTCAACAGCACGATCAAGCAGGTCTAGCTTATCGGTAAAATCCTGCTGAAGAACGATCTGGTGATCGAATGTCATGAATGCCGCCTTGTCTTTTCGGAGGCGGGTAACGGTGTAAATGAAATTCTTGGCAGCCTCTTTTGAGAACTGAAGCTTTCCCGCGGTCGACGGCGATGTGTCCATCAGTACGCCTACAAAAACCGGTGGATTAGTCGCCTCCGAAGTAAAGAAAGTCACTTCCTGCTGAACGCCGTCCTCGAATACGGCAAAATCGCCGCGTTTCAGGCCCGCGACAAGTTCCTTTTTCTGCGTTACCGTTACCGGCAGCCTGACCTCAAACGTCTTCAACGAATCATCGGGCGTAGATGTCGGTACCTGAGCAGATACGGCAGTACCCGATAGTAGGACAAACACCGCTATGCAGATGGATAAAAGAAAGGCCTTCATAGATAAGAAATTTGCGTGAAACTCAATGGTTTTCGATGCTCGAAGACGTTTGTCTGTTGCCCAAAACCAAACCCAAAGTATAACAGAACAGTTCGGTGATGACACTTTCGAGGCTGTTCGCTGCTGTTGCGTCGAGCCCGTGTTTACGCAACAATTACCGCGCGCCCTTTTTTTCGATGAACACGAACATTTTCAGGGAATACGACATTCGCGGTATCGTCGGGGAACAATTGACCGACGAAACGGTAGGGATACTTTCACGCGCGATCGGAACTTTCTTTGTGAAGAATGGCGCAACGCGGATCGCCATCGGATACGACGCCAGGGAAAGTTCGCCGAGATTCTGCGAGATAATTAGCCACGGACTTAATGCATCCGGATGCGACGTCGTGCTTATCGGGATGGTGCCGACTCCGGTCCTTTATCACACGGCGTTTACGAAAGACGTTGACGGCGGAGTAATGATCACCGGTTCGCACAATCCGCCGCACCACAATGGTTTCAAGATCTGTCTCGGGAACACTACGCTTTTCGGTTCGCAAATACAGGAGATCAAAGAGATCGCTTTATCAGGCGTTTTTGAGATAGGCTCCGGCTCTGTCGGATCGATAGATGTATTGGACGATTACGTCGCGGACATTGTTTCAAAGATCTCGTTTGGCCGGCGTAAGCTCAAGGCAGTCGTCGATGCGGGCAACGGGATGGGCAGTGTGACCGCAGTTCCGATCTATAATCGCCTTGGGGTCGAACTCGTAGAGCTTTTCACGGAACCGGATTCGACATTTCCAAATCACCATCCAGACCCGACTGTGACCGAAAATCTACAGGACACGATAAGAGCGGTCCATGAACATAAGGCTGACGTCGGGATCGCCTTCGACGGCGATGGCGACCGCATAGGTATCATTGACGAAACAGGCCGCATTATCTGGGGAGATGAATTGATGATCCTGCTTTCGCGAACGGTCCTCGCGGAACGTCCCGGTTCGACGATCATCGCCGAGGTCAAATGCTCGCAAAATCTTTTTAACGATATCGAGAAGCATGGCGGCACAGCCATCATGGAACGCGCCGGACATTCGATCATCAAATCACGGATGAAGGAAACAGGGGCTGTACTTGCAGGAGAGATGAGCGGACATATCTTTTTTGCCGATCGCTTTTACGGGTTTGACGACGCGGCGTATGCGGGTGCCCGACTACTTGAAATACTCTCAAAGACCGACAAGAAACTTTCCGAATTGTTCGATGGTATTCCAGAGACCTACTCCACGCCCGAGCTCCGCGTAGATTGTCCCGACGAGACAAAGTTTGAGGTTGTTGCGAAAGTCGCTCAACATTTCTCGCAAACCAACAAGGTGATCACGATCGACGGTGCACGTATCATCTTTGATCACGGCTGGGGATTGGTCCGGGCGTCGAACACGCAGGCGATCCTCGTCCTCCGCTTTGAAGCAGTCTCTCAAGAACACCTCGATGCGATAAAGAAAGATGTCGATCGTTTTTTGGCAACGGTTATCGGTTGATACGAACGAACAGATTCCTCCGCGTAATTGAATGTGCCGGGCAAATTCCGGCACGCATTCATAAAAACGGAGCAATTATGTTACGCAAAGTCTCAAATACCGCTATCTGGGTCGCGATCTTCACGATCGTTGTTGTGGTTCAGGCATACAATACCCTTGGCCAAAACAGCGATATCATCGGCAAATGGAAGGACGCGAGCGTCGGCTCGATCCAATATCAGAATCAGGTGACCGGAGCCACAAAAAGCGGACGCAGCCATCTATTCACGTACAATTTTCTCGCAAACGGCAATTATGAGTTCATCGGTTATATGGAGATGAACATGTACAATTGCAACAACACGCTTTTCAACCAGATCACCGGAAGATACACAGTCGAAGGTTCGACCATCTATTTGAACCCGGCGAAGGACTTTTGGAAATCGACAAATTCTTGCGCCGCGAGCGGCAACAAACAGACAAACAAAGTGCCGACAAAGAAAACGCTCGAATACGAACTTAAAGAAGACGACTACGGGAAGCCGGTCCTTTGCCTGACCGAGGGAGAAACACAGACCTGCTTTGGCCGCGAAAGGTAAAGATCATATGTTCGCACGCTATTTCTCGACGATCATTGCTTTTCTAGCCGTTGCTATTTGTGCCCACGCACAGATACAGCCGTCCGCAGCGGATATAGCCGCAAAGACCGACGAATACATGAACGCACTTCTTAAGGTGAAGGGCGTGGGCGGAACCGTGCTTATCTCGCGAAATGGCGAACGGATAGTCAACCGTGGTTATGGTTATGCCGACGCCGAGGCCAAGGTGCCGAATGCGCCTAATACCAAGTTTCGCATCGGTTCGATAACCAAACAGTTCACGGCCGCTGCAGTCCTCTTGCTGCAGGAAAAGGGAAAGCTTTCGGTCAAAGATCCAGCGTGTAAGTACCTTGAGGATTGCCCTGAAACATGGAAACAGGTGACCATCCATCAACTGCTTTCGCACACATCGGGGATCACGAACTTTACTGCATTGCCCGAATTCCGCTCCAAGAAGAGCGAAGACCTGAAACCTTACGATGTGCTCGCGATGGTGAAATCTCTCCCGCTGAGGTCGACGCCGGGAGAGAAATTCGAATACAGCAATACGAACTACACCATCCTCGGCATTATCATCGAAAAGACTTCGGGAAAAACATACGATTCGTTTCTCAAAGAAAGCATCTTTGACCGTCTGAAGCTCACCGACACCGGCTACGACTTTGGTAAAGAGCGGTTGCCGAATGCGGCGCTCGGGTATTCGAAACGCGGTGACGAGGTCGTTCCGGCGGCGGCCATCAGTATGCAGGTGCCGTATGCCGCCGGAGCCTTGTACTCCACCGTCGGAGACCTCTACAAATGGCAGGAAGCATTACTGGGCGGAGATCTTTTGAAAACTGATTCGCTTTCAGCGATGCTTACACCCAACCTAAACGGTTATGGATACGGAATCGGAAAAGGAGCCATTTCAGGCCGCGAGCGCATCGCTCATGCCGGAGGTATCGACGGTTTTTCGTCAAACATCGCGATCTTACCCGTCGAAAAGGTCGTCGTCATCGTTTTATTAAACAGTGATGCGGTTCTAGCGAGCTTGGTCTCCCGCGATCTCGAATCGATCGTATTCGGCGAGAAATATGCCGTTCCGCAGGAACGCAAGACGGTCGCCGTCGATGCGAAGCTGCTTGATTCGTATGCTGGACAATACCAGGTCGCTCCGGGACTCATACTCTCCATTGCGCGCACGGCAAGCGGTTTGACGTTTCAACCTACGGGACAGCCGAACGCGGCCGAGATGTTCGCAGAAAGCGATTCAAAGTTTTTCCTAAAGGTGGTTGATGCACAGATCACGTTCGTGAAAGACGCTGATGGAAAAGTGACGGGCCTCGAATTTCAACAGGCGGGCCGAACTACGAAAGCGGCCCGGAAAGAATAATTGTCGTCACGTTCCGCGGTTTGGCGGTGTATCCAGTTTTGCACAGCAGCGTGAAACATTCGCGCTGTTTTGCCGTTTAGTTACACGACAATATGAAAAAACAACTGGCAATAATTTCGTGCGTTCTTTTTGTTCTCACGTTTACCGCACAGCTTGCGGCCGCAACCCCGATAATGTTCAGGGTGCAAGTCGCTGAAAAGATCGACGGCGTGACCGCGCCGTTCTCGGGCCGGCTCCTGATCTTTATGCGTAAGGACGACGGCAAGCCGACCGACGGCTTTGGCACCGATTTCACCGATCCCAATGCGGTGTGGGTTTCGGGAAAGGAAATAAAGAATCTCGCACCGGGCGGGGCCATCGAGATCGATCCGGACGAACTTTCATTTCCTTCTCCATTTTCATCCGTACCGGCCGGCAATTACCAGATATTCGCATTGCTGGACCGCGACCATTCCTATACTTACAACGGCCCCGGACCGGGCGATCTCTATAGCCAAGTGGTAAAGGCCTCGGCACCATTTACTTCAGCCGATCTGACGCTCTACAAAGCGATGCCCGAACGAAAGGTGGAGGTTCCGGCCAATGCGCGCCTCGTGGAATTTGAAAGTCCAGTGCTTTCGGCGTTTTGGGGTAGGCCGATCAAAATGACCGCGTCCGTTATCCTGCCTCCGGGATATGACAAGTCAACACAGAAGTATCCTGTTATCTATAACGTAAGCGGTTATGGCGGAACGCGTCTGAATCCGCTTCGCGGTGCGGCACAGCGCGAAAAGGAAATGCTCGAAGGGAAACGCCCCGAGATGATCAATGTGTTTCTCGAAGCCCACGTACCGCTTGGCCACAGCGTATTTGCGGATTCCGCAAACAACGGTCCTTGGGGAACGGCGCTCGTTAAAGAATTTATTCCCTATCTCGAAAAGCAGTTTCGGATGGATGCTAAGCCGAGCGGGCGATTTCTCACGGGGCATTCATCAGGCGGCTGGACTACGCTTTGGGTAATGGTTAATCATCCCGAGTTTTTCGGCGGTACATGGTCAACGTCGCCAGATCCGGTCGATTTTCGAAACTTCACCGGGCCCGACCTTTACACAAATAAAAGTGCTTACTCGGACGCGAGCGGCAAGGAATATAACCTCGTACGTGACCAGAGCAAAGAGCTGATGACCGTTAAGCAATATGCACAGCAGGAATTTGTTATCGGTTATTACGGAGGGCAGTTTGCGTCGTTTAACGCGGTCTTTTCGCCGAAGGGAGATGACGGCCAGCCTATGCCGCTTTTTGATGTTGAGACCGGACGCATCGATCCTTTCGTAGCAAGGGCCTGGGAAAAGTACGACATCTCAAAACTGCTTCGTGAGAACTGGAAAACGCTCGGCCCGAAACTGAAAGGCAAGCTCCACATTTGGGTCGGTACGGCGGACACGTTTCATCTTGACGAATCGGTCCGACTTCTCGATGCCGAACTCAAGAAGCTCGGCAGCGACGCCAGGATCGAATACCTGGATGGCAAGACACACTTCGACCTCTACAACGAAGGTCTGATGGAGAAGATCCAGTGGGAAATGTACAAGGTCGCTCGGCCAAACTATAAGGCGAAAGCCGCCGCGAAGTAGATCAGCGTTTCGAGGGAAGAAAGGCGGATATCGCATTTGCGATATCGCTTTCTCTGTCGAACGAATTGAAGATAGGAACAGACTCGCGTAGAGTCTGTTCGCTCATGCCGGTGAGGAACATACCTTCCTGGTTTAACATCACAAAATACGACTCGCTTTCGTCGTTCGTCTGGGTCTTTACATAAGCACCGGTGAATTGGCTCATCGATCCCTCGATCAACTCTTTGCGATGGATGAACTGGCGAACGAAAACGTAGCTGTCTGCGGTCTTGTCAAAGAAATAGACCTCGCGGATCGTCCCGCGGAATGAAAGTGCAAGGCATATGATCGCAATGATCAATAACGTCCAAAGGCCGAATGAATCGAACGCCCATGTCTTATATAAGAGAAAACCGAATGCCGCCGCAAAACCCAGAAAACCCAAGGTCGTAAGGAACATCAGTCCCGTAGGTCGGTAATCAATGATGGTCAGGGTTTCGGGCCTGCATATTATCCGCAGCGGAATAATGAATCCGAACCTGTCCCAGATCATCTGCCAGATCCGTTCGAACGGGGAATAGTCATCAGGATCGCCGTACATGTTCCGAATATTACAACAGTTACGATTCGTTGACTTTTAAAACCGCGAGAAACGCTTCTTGCGGTATCTCTACGCGGCCGACCTTTTTCATTCGTTTTTTGCCTTCCTTTTGTTTCTCAAGCAACTTCCGTTTGCGTGAGATGTCGCCGCCGTAGCACTTGGCGATCACGTTTTTGCCCATTGCTTTCACGGTCTCGCGGGCGATGACCTTGTTGCCGATCGCGGCTTGAATGGCGACCTCGAACATCTGCCGCGGTATAAGTTCCTTCATTTTCGCGGTCAGGAGGCGGCCTTTTGCTGTTGCCGTGTCATTGTGCAGGATCAGCGAGAGTGCATCGACCGGTTCGCCCGAAACAAGAATGTCGAGCTTCACGAGTTTCGATTCCTGGTAGCCGGACAAATGGTAGTCCAGCGACGCATATCCACGCGAAACGCTCTTGAGCCGGTCGTAAAAATCCAGAACGATCTCGTTTAACGGCAGTTCGTAAACGAGCATCACGCGATTGGTAGTTATGTACTCAAACTTTTTCTGAACGCCGCGTTTCTCGTCCAGCAGCGGCAAGATCCCGCCAAGAAACTCATCGTTTGTCAGGATCGTCGCTTCGATGAACGGCTCTTCGATCTTGGCGATACGGCCCGTGTCAGGCATCTTTGAGGGCGAATCGATCTCGGCGACGGCGCCGTCTGTCGTTGTCACGCGGTAACGTACACCCGGAGCCGTTGTAATAAGGTCAAGATCAAACTCGCGTTCAAGGCGTTCCTGCACGATCTCCATGTGGAGCAGGCCGAGAAAGCCGCAGCGGAATCCAAACCCGAGCGCGGTGGAGCTTTCCGGTTCGAAAAAGAACGAAGCATCGTTGAGCCGCAGCTTTTCCATTGCATCGCGAAGATCTTCGTATTGCGCTGAATCGGTCGGGTAAAGCCCTGCGAAGACCATAGGCTTAACTTCCTGAAATCCCGGAAACGGTTCTTTGGTCGGGTTTGCGGCTTCCGTGATCGTATCGCCGATCTGTACGTCTGCGACCGTCTTGATCGATGCGGTAAGGAAGCCAACTTCGCCCGGCCCAAGTTCGTCTATCGGAGTTGGCCGCGGCTTGTTGACGCCGAGCGTTTCCACCAGATATTCACGTCCCGTGTTGAAAAACTTGATCTTGGTCCCCTTTTTGATCTTTCCGTCGATGATGCGGAAAAGCACTATAACTCCGCGATAACTGTCGTACCAACTATCAAATATCAGAGCCTTCAGGGGTGCCTGTTCATCGCCTTTCGGAGCGGGAACGTCTTTCACGATCTCTTCGAGAATGTCTCCGATGCCGACACCCGTTTTTGCAGATGCAAGAACTGTATGTGTCGTGTCCAGCCCGATGATGGTCTCGATCTGTTCCTTGATCCGGTCGGGCTCGGCAGACGGAAGGTCGATCTTGTTAAGGACCGGTATCAGCTCCAGGTCGTTTTCGATAGCGAGATACGTGTTCGCGAGGGTCTGCGCCTCGACGCCCTGCGAAGCGTCAACCACAAGGAGAGCGCCTTCGCATGCGGAAAGGGAACGCGAAACCTCATACGAAAAATCGACGTGTCCGGGGGTGTCGATCAGGTTCAGAACGTACTGTTTTCCGTCCTTTGCCTTGTAATCAAGACGCACTGCGTGTGCCTTGATCGTGATGCCGCGTTCACGCTCGAGGTCCATGTCGTCCAGCAGCTGGTCTTCCATGTCGCGGTCGGCAACGGCACCGGTTAACTGCAGGATTCGATCGGCCAGGGTCGATTTACCGTGGTCGATATGAGCAATGATCGAAAAGTTTCTGATAAGGTCGCGATCCATAAACAAAAAGCAATCTATTACATTAGCAGAACGCCCAAAATACTGCACGAATACGGCCGCAAAGCCGATTTTTATTGTCTAAACCATTGTTTCTTGTTATAGTTAAAGCACCTGACCAATTCCGAGTGATCATTTTGTATTGATTGAGTACAGGAGATTTTATGCGAAACGAGTATGAACGAGAAGATTCGAATGTCAGTACGAAACTGACCTATTTGCTCATCGGCGGCGGTATAGGTGCCATAATCGCACTTCTTTTCGCGCCGAAGTCCGGTGTGGAGCTTCGCGGCGATATTGCCGACGCGACGCGTAAGGGCATCGAAAAGGGCAAGGAAACGGCTGCTCAACTGCAGGAACGGGCCGGCGAATATTACGAGGTCGGCCGCGAAAAGGCCGCCGAGTATTACCAGACGGCTCAGGAAAAAGCGGGCGAGTTTGCCGAAAAGGCACGCACTGCGGCGGCAAACACGGCAAACCCGTTCACCGCGGCTGTCGAGGCAGGGAAAGAAGCCTACGTTGCCGAAAAGCGAAAGACCGAGGCAAAGTCCATTACCGAAGGCCGGCCGAGCTATCCGGTAAAGGAAGAGAACAGTTAGAACTATGACGACTGTGATGGGTCAATTGTGATGATCGGTTGAAAAACACTGGTTTGTCGCATTCGGCTCGTCACTCGTCTCTTTTCACGCAACACTGGAAGAGAACATGAATGCCAGCGACCCGCAATTTTGGATGATGATCGCCTCGATCGTCATAGCCGTGTGCTTTATCGTGATGGCGATCGCGCTGATCGCGGTTGCGATGACGGTTCGCCGTGTTACAGCTACCGTCCAACGCGTAGAAGAACGCGTCGATCCGCTGATAACGCAGGTTAATGCGATAAGCGTTCAGGGCAAGGAAATGTCGGTCCAGTTTACCGAGGTCGCGACCAATCTAGCCATAGCTACAAAGCACCTTGCCGAATCGACCGAGCTCATCAAGGAAGAAGTTGCCGAGCTTCGTTCGCTTGTCAGCTCGACGGCGCTTGTCGCACGCGACAAGGTCGAAATGGTCAGCGATACCATCGACCGCACGCACGGCCAGGTCGTCGACACGACCGAGTTTGTCCAGCGAAAAATAGTCGAACCTGCACGCGAGATCGCCGCGATAATGGCGGGCGTCCGAAAGGGACTCGAAGTGCTGTTTGCCCCGGCGCCAAAGCAGCTCGACCGCGTCTATATGGACGAGGATATGTTCATCGGCTGAGCTTAGGGGCGGGTATCGGGGCCGGTATCGCGGCTATCCAAACAAATACCAGAACGGCACGTCGAGTGCCGTTTTTTGCGCCAAAAGGGGCTTAAACGCCGAATGTACGTGTGCCAATTTGTCACAGATCTGTGATCTCGGGCCCGATCTGTGTGATTTGTGTAATTTGGGAGCCGTCTCCCATATCACGCATTCCACACGATCCATTTCGCCCTCCGAATTCCCAAATCCGCACTCGCGCCGGTGCTACCCATTGTATGTAGATCGCCCTGCATACAATGCGTATAGTGACGAGGTGGTCGGCTGATAGGGGCGGTCGAAGTTCTATTTCGTATAATTCGTGCAATTCGTGGCTAATTTCCGCACTCCGCCTGCGACCCCGCCCGCACCCGACCCGATCCGCAATGCCCCAAAAGGTCAACAAGAAACTCCTGAACGCCTTCGGCGCCCGCGTCCGCGAACTCCGACTCGCCCGCGGCCTCTCTCAGGAACAACTCGCCGAACTGACCGGATTCCACCGCACTTACATCGGCATGATCGAACGCGGCGAACGAAACCTCTCGCTCACCAACGTCGACGTTTTTGCGAAAACGTTTGATACAAGCCTTTCCGAACTATTGGACTTTAAACCTGCGCGAGGTGGACGTTGATGGCTGACCAGTCGTTCACTATAACGCGTAAAAATAACGCGACCGAAAAAGAAGGAATCCAGTATATGGAATCCTTGAATCGAGGATTCTTCTTCGTCGATAAAGATGAGCGACGGCGGATTCTCGAACTTCTGGACCAACCGAAAAACTATTCGCGTTCATTCGATATGGTTCTTGTTCCAAGACTGGCGGGAGCGAAACTTTCCCTTGAAGCTATCGAAACTCATATCGACGAAGTCACACTAATCGAACTCAAATGCACCCGCGCTTTTCTACCTAATAGTCCGAAAGGCTTCTTCTTCGGCGCAACCCAAAACGAATTCGACTTCGGCGAACGCCTCGGCGAAAAATTCCGTTTCTGCTTCGTCTGCCTTAATCCCGATTCGCTTTCACACGCGCTACTTTCGGTTCCCGAACTTGAGCAGATTATTCGAACTAGACGAATCCAATATCAGATAAATCTTTGAATTGGAAAATACTTAATGCAAGTAAAGGTTTTCTGATCGCGTAGTGATTAACTGACTGTTGCCGTGGCATTCACGTCACGGAACGCCGATTTACAAAACGGTCCGTGTCGCGTTAGCGAAGGATGAGGATAGTTATAATGCCAGAAACGCGAGCAATTTCTTCTCCAGTTTTGGAATATTCTTCAACTCACACTCCCATACAACGAGCACCCGCCACCCTAATTTCTTAAGGTCCTTGATGTGCTTCGCATCGCGTTTCACGTTCCCAGCGAGTTTAGCGTTCCAATATTCCTGATTGCTTTTCGGTGTTGCACACCGCCGACAACCCTTGTGTCGATGCCAAAAGCATCCATGAACGAAAACTACCGAGCAGTATTTGTTTAGAACAACGTCAGGCTTTCCCGGTAACGATCCGACGTGGAGCCTGAACCGAAACCCCAGCCGATGAATTATTGAGCGCACAACAATTTCCGGTTTAGTATGGCGGCTTCGAATGGCGGCCATGTTTCGCCTACGCTGCTCTGCTGTAAGGTTGTCAGGCAAAAGTACTCAATTGGGTTAGGATCCTAAAGCAATACGCCATTTTTTGGGTTCACAGAGTTGCAAGCATTGTATCCCACTCACTCTTAGTCCTGTTTAAGCGCCCGGTATTCATTATGTAGCTACGACCAATAGCCTGTCTCTGCAAGGGTAATTCTTCAACGGCAGGCACTGACGAAATGTCGTCGTAATAAGCGAATCCGCATACTTCGGCAGGTATGTCTTCAAATGCCGGAATTATTGCTTTAATATTTTCCAGAGCACTGTGATCTCGCAAGAGCCGTATAAGGTGGTCTTGAAACAAATCTGCTCGAACGGATATGTAGATGTCAGATTTTCTATCCGGATCTTCGACTTCCTTTGCGGGAACAATTAGCCAGACATTCTTCATTTTGGTTGTCTTTATTGCAACTCGGCGACGAAGTGGATTATAGACACGGCCTCCCACCCGCGGACGCGCCATTTCTGAAATGTCTTGCCCAACGACCGCATCCCTGAGAGAAAAATCTAACGCTATTTCAATGTCGAAGTTTCGCTTCAGAAATTTCTTTACTGCAATTTCTCCGAGTTTTCCGATTGCAAAATTTGATATGAATTTTCCAGCGTCTCTCAGCGTAGATGTACCAAAATCAGATGTTGAGCTGTAATTGTAGAAACTTCTAATTGCGAATTCAATGCAACTAATATAGTCAAGTGTTTCCAATGTTACCAGCCCAAACTCACGCTGGAGTTTCCACGCGTTAAGTTCGTCGATTGCAATCTTATTTCGATTCCCGATCTTTTGAATATTTAGCTCTTTCCCGACCTTACCGTAGTTTTCCAAGTATTTCTTGGATAGCTTAAGCAATTCACAGGCTTCAACTAATGTGTAGTAGTCGGACATAACCAATTCGGATTGTGATTCAGACGGCGACTCGTGACTGTTCACTGATACTTTCAAAACAGCGATTAAAAAGGCCGTCGTACAAATCGATGTTCGCGGGCACTGACTCGTAGTTGATTCCCGCAATAGTCCTCAAAATGGACTCAAATATTACGGTCGCCCCTTTTGGTGGTACGGCCATTCCGATTTGCTTTCGAACACTTTCCTTTGAACCGCAGAACACGAAGTCGTCCGGAAAAGTCTGAAGGCGAGCCCTTTCACGGTTCGTTAGTGCCCTCGGTTCAATCCAGTGGTAGATATGTGTACCGCCACCTCCACTTCCAGTTACAGTGTAGGCAGGCTTATTGGGATCTAGGCGCTTGTAGATTTGACTTATCTTCGCACCGCGTACATTAAGTCTGAGGGAAGGGGGTAGGTCTGCGTTAAATGCATTCTCACCGGGCTTAATATGCTTTAATCTCTCGATCACAATCGATGATTGTTTGGTTAGCTCATTATTTGAAGCGTTCTCTGGAATCGCAGGCTCTTCTATCGCTTCCCTACACGTAATTTGCCGCCGATTTCGTGGGGCTGGTACCTGGAACTTTAGATTAAGATCATCTCTGAAACCGACAATGATGATCCGATGTCGAGATTGGGGTACTCCGTATTCCTCGAAACGATACAGATGAGCGGTTACAAAATAGCCGGCACCCCGCAGCTCTTCAACTATGTACTTGAAGGTGACGCCATCGTTTGAATGTCTAAGGCCACCGACGTTTTCAGCAACAAACCATTGAGGCTGAAACTTGTGAAGAACCTTGACGCCATAGCTAAACAAGGGGCCGAATTTACCGTTTATTCCTTTTTGCTCACCGACAATCGAAAAGTCGTTACATGGGAAGCCAAACGCAAACCCATCGATAGGTGTTAAGCACTCAATATCTAGCGATCGAACATCGGTACAAATGACGGTGTGTGGCGCCAATGGACAAATGTTTCTGATGTAAGTGTCACAAGTATCTCGATCATAATCACTTGCCCACTCATGACGAATTGCAAGTTCAAAATCTGAATTGGAAACTTTAGACAGACTCGCACCTAGAGCGATTCCCCCAGGTCCCGAAAATAGCTCTCCCAGCCGGTATGTTCGCCGCAGTTTGGTTTCCGTTTCGATCCCCGATATTTTCATAAGCGTTTCTTAGCGGAATTGGTAATTCAATGCTTGAAATTCGCGTTCAATGCGCTCTCCATCCGGGCGGTAAATAACCGAAACGGTGTGTCGAGTGCCAAGCAAAAGGCGCGGAGTTCGACGATGTCGAGACGGCGTTCGCCGCGTTCGACCTTGCTCACGAAACTCTGTGTTTGGCCGAGGCGTTCTGCCACGTCAGTCTGCGTCAATCCCTTTTCTTCGCGGGCTTTTCGGAGCTGTTCGAGAAAGAGGGAGTACTCCTTCGTATAGATAGATTTTTCCATTGCAGATTGTCCGTTAGGGCGAGGGTATAGTCCGATTTCGAATAGTCCAAAATCGACTATCCGATGGTTAGCTGAGCCCCTACTAACGTGCGGGCTACTGACAGGTGTTATCAGTGTTGTTCTCGGGAAGGACGCAGTTAGATAGGGGAATCGCTGTGTCCTGAGAGCTGTTGGGCTTAAGCCCCGTGGCCCATTCTCTGCCCCCTGACCACTGGCTAAAGCCAGTGGCAATTCATAGGCAATTCATATAAGAGGCAATTCATAGGCAACGAGCGTAAAAGTGAGAGATGAGAAATGAGAAGTGAGAATTGAAAGAAAATGTCCGTGGTAACTTGGGGTTGCCACGGACTGATCGTTTTGGATAGCTAAGAGCCGAAGATGGATCTGAACTTCATGGTTCAGATCGCACGTTTAGGGTTAGTTGTTGTCGGTCGGTTTGACCTCGGGCTTTTTCGCTTCGGGTTTCTTGGCGTCGCCGGGTTGGCGATTCATGCGGCGTTCCTGCATACGCAGGCGTCGCTCTTCCATACGCTGTCGCATCTCAGCCTTTCTGGTCTCGATCTGAGCCTTTTGTTCCGGGGTCAGGATCGCCAGCACCTGTGCGTGGACCGATTCCATCTTTGTCCGCCGTGCTTCGCGAAACTGTTTCATCTGTTCCTTTTGCGCGTCGGTCAAGGTGCCTGCACGCCGGGCTTCCATAAATGCCTTCATCTGGTCCATGGTTTCCTGGCTAGGCTTATTTGCCTCGTGGATCGCCTTGATCTGCTCTTTCTGAGCGTCGGTCAGCGTTATGCCGTGAAGTCCGCGCATACCCATTCCGCCGCGCATACCCATTCCGCCGTGCATTCCGCCCATGCGTCCCATCCGGCCGCCAAATTTGCCGCCCATGCGGCCAAAGCCGCCGTGACGTCCGAAGCCTCTACCGTCCGGTTTCTCTACCTTTTTATCGCCTTCTTTCGGTGCCGGCGTCGTTTCCTGCGCAGATGTGAAAACCGAAAACGCCGTTACGGCGAAAACGAGTGTGAATAATGTGAAGAATTTTGATCTGAGTGCCATTGTCGTACCTCTGTTGAAAATATCAAGCTTTTCGCTTCTACATCGTTTGACGCTGAAACGCGGTATTTAGCCGAATCTTTGTTGTAAAGATATGTAAAACAGAGGGTTTTGGATTAGAATTAAGGTATTGCGTCCGTCCTAGCGTTTACGTGTTTGATTGCTATAATGCGAGATTCGGACTATTTGAGAAGGCCATTGGTAGATGAGATTTTTGTCAGAGATAAATTCGCCCGCAGACCTGCGTCAGCTTCGCGTTGATGACCTGCAGGAAGTCGCGGACGAAGTTCGCCAATTCATTATCGACACTTGCTCGCGCGTGGGCGGCCACACGGGCGCGTCGCTCGGCGCGGTCGAGCTTGCGGTGGCGATGCATTATGTGTTCGATACGCCGAATGATCGGCTCGTTTGGGACGTCGGGCATCAGGCATACGCCCACAAGATACTTACAGGCCGGCGCGATCAGCTTCACACGATAAAGCAGGAAGGCGGGCTTTCGGGCTTCCTCCGCCGCGACGAATCTGAGTACGACACCTTCGGCGCGGGTCACGCTTCGACGTCGATATCAGCTGCTTTGGGAATGGCGGTCGCCCGCGATAAAAAGGGCGAAGATTTTCACGTGTGTGCGCTGATCGGCGATTCATCGCTTGCGGGCGGCATGGCGATGGAAGCGATCAACCAGGCCGGGCATTTGAAATCGCGGCTGATCGTTCTTCTCAATGACAACGAGATGTCGATCGCTCCGGCGGTCGGCGCACTGAGCCGCTATCTTAACCGCATCAAGGAAGCCCAAAGCTACCAGCACCTCAAGGAAGAGATCGGCGACGCTCTGGAGAGCGTTCCCGGCATCGGCGGTACGCTCCGCTGGGCGGCGAAAGGCATAAAGGACGCGATCGCCGCGGCAGTTCTGCCGGGTGCCTTAGTGAACGAACTCGGATTCAAGTACATCGGCTATGTTGACGGCCACAACGTGCCGATGCTCGTGCACGCGCTGGAAGAAGCGAAAAAGGTCGATGACGGTCCGGTGATCGTCCACGCCCTGACGACGAAAGGTAAGGGCTTTCCGAACCCGGAGAAGAATTATTACGCCTATCACGCGACCGGGCCTTTCGATCCGAAAACGGGCCTGCCGTACAAATCCGGCAAGGCGGCTCCGCCGACCTACACTGAGGTTTTCGGCCGCACCATGTGCGAGTTGATGGAAAAGGACGAAAAGATCGTCGCTTTAACGGCCGCAATGCCTGACGGAACGGGCGTGGATAAGGTGCTGGAAAAGTTTCCCGAACGCTCTTTCGACGTCGGCATTGCCGAGCAGCACGCGGTCACGTTTTGTGCGGGGATGGCGTGCGAAGGGTTGAAGCCCGTCGCTGCGATCTATTCTACTTTTCTTCAACGCGGTTTCGACCAGGTAATACACGACGTTTGTTTGCAGGAACTCGACGTGACGTTTGCGATGGACCGAGCCGGCATCGTCGGAGCAGACGGGCCGACGCATCACGGCCTGCTCGACATCGCATACTTAAGAAGCTACCCGAACATCGTCCTTATGGCGCCAAAGGACGAAGCGGAAATGCGGGACATGATGCTGACGGCGATCGATCATCAGGGGCCGGCGGCCATTCGCTATCCGCGGGGAAACGGGACGGGCGTTGATATCAGCGGTGCTCCGCAGAAGATCGCGCTCGGCAAGGGCGAGATCCTGCGAAAAGGATCGGACGTCGCCATCATCGCTTACGGTTCGATGGTACAGCCGGCGATCGATGCGGCGGAAAAGCTTGCGGCAAACGGCGTCAAGCCGACGGTCGTCAATGCGCGTTTCGTAAAGCCGCTGGACGAAGAATTGATCCTTTCGATCGCAAACGAGAACAAGATCTTGGTTACCGTCGAAGAAGCCTATCTTGCCGGCGGGTTCGGTTCGGCTGTGATGGAACTGCTCGAATCTAGAGGGTTGCAAGACAAGTTGAAGGTCGTAAGAATGGGCGTGCCGGACGAGATCGTGCCGCACGGCGACCCGAAAAAGCTGCTTGCACAGTACGGCCTGGATGCTGACGGCATATCGGCACGTGTGATAGCCGAGATATCAAAGACAGAAGGACATTCTTCGGAAAATAAACGACTGAGAGTAGTGGGCTAGTCATCAAAACAGGCCCGCAATTATCTATTTCAAATAATGGCAAAAGAAACAAAGAAGAGCAGCACA
>JAEUQK010000001.1 GCA_016789265.1 Blastocatellia bacterium | reverse complement strand
CCTGTGTTGAAAACGCGACGCCGCGGCCGATGTGCGGACGCTTTTCGACAAGGTTTATCTCAAGCCGCCGTTCGCCTTTGTATTTGAGCAGATTAAGGGCAAGCAAGGTCCCGCTTGCACCGCCGCCGATTATGGTTATTCGTTTCATTCGATCGACCCGCCAAACAAGATTAACGTTCAATTCGAAGGTACCGAAGATACACAAAGAGGTCGTGAAGTACACACTTCACGACCTCTCGGCATCGGATCTCGTGTCCTTCTTCGTGGTTGCCTACGAGGTTAGCTGACGGGCTGGAAGCGAAGAAGTCTTTCTCTGAATATCAGATTAGCCCCTGTTCCGAACAGTACGGAATCGATTTGGATCCCCCGCGTTGTTTAAACAACTTCGGCAATTAAGTTTTGAAGAGTTTACGAAAAACACGGAAGAAAACGCAAGAAGAATTATTTCACATTCGGGACCCGGACTTTCAACGCCTTGGGCACGACCTCGTAGACTGCGGGGAGCCTTCCTAATAGTTCACCATCGACTTCAATGTGGACCTCATCCCCCTCGTTGAGCGGATGCGCCTCGATTCGCTTAGCAAGCGTGTCTTTGACCTCTTTCAAACTCAGGTGCGAACCGCGATAAAGAGTGTAGGCGTTTAGAAGGATCTTGGCAGTGTTGATGTCGCCAATGTTAATTACGTCGAGAAATCCGTCGGCGATCTTAGCATCGGGCGCGATCATCATCCCGCCGCCAAAGTAGCGTGCATTGGCAATGCAAAAATTAACGGTTGAAAGTGGATGTTCATCGCCGTTGTCCAGTTTAACGCGGACGTTAGCGGTCGCGAGGCCCGCGACTTCCTGAAGGGTCGAAAGCGCGAAACTAGCCCGACCTCGTACGGTGTCGAGGGGCAGCCATTTGAGAGAAGTCGAGCCTTTTACCCGTTCGATGATCGACGCTGCAAGTCCGAATGACGAAACATTCAGAAAGTAACGGCTTTCGCTTTCACCGTTGTGATTTAGATATGTGATCTTTCCAACGTCGATCGCCTCGGTTCTCCCTTCGCGGAGAGTACGTGCCGCCTCGCGAAGCTCGGTCGGAATACCAAGTGTACGGCGAAAATCTCCACCCGTTCCTGAGGGGAAGATGCCCAATTCGCAGTCCGTTCCCGATTCGATGATGCCGTTGGCGATCTCGTTGATCGTTCCGTCACCTCCGCAGGCGATGATGAATCTTCGGCCCTCTTCCGCCGATCTTCTTGCTAGATCGATCCCGTCGCCGGGGCCTTTTGTAAACGCGACCTGAAACGGGCCAAAATGGGTCCGGAGATCACTCGCTATCGAAGACCAGTTGTCACGGGTCGCACCGGATGCGGATTTTGGATTTACGATGATAAGTGGAAGCATCAGTTATTGAAAAACATTGTGCGGTTTTCTTTTACAAAGTCTGCGATGGCTTTGATCGTCGTTTTGTCGGTAAGTTGAAAATTGGCGTCTTCACGCGTGGTGAATGTCTTCCCCGTGTTTACATATACCATGTTCTCATTATATGGTGCGCTCTTCGCGCTGCACTTTCCAACAACGATGATGTCCGTTAATTTGTCTTCGTTCAGATCTTGAAACGCGACTGCCTCTACCCAGCATCCGGAAGTCACCCCATTGAATTGCGACGGGAAATCAAAGGCCTTTTTCTCGTTCTTGTAGATCGCAAAACTCGACTCAAGGGGCGGGTCATCTCCGTATTCCGGGTCATAGGTCGTAACAAAGCACGACCCTTTGAACGGTTCGAAATCAACTGCAAAAGTCTGCTTCTTATCAATCTTTAGGTTGCCGGTCTTCGTTTCCAGACATCTTAATACAGCTGATTTTCCGGCGGCCTCTTCGACGCCTGTTTCGGCCGAACCTACCGGCGTGGGAGTCGCAGAGATCGAAGGCACCGGAGACGGAACCGTATTCTGAACATGTTGGGTACTTCCGAACTTGCATGCTGACACGAGCGGCAATAGAAGGATAAAGGTAAATGAAATGGACCTGATCATGAAGACTTGCACGGCAACCATTGGTTTACAGGTTTTCGACTTGATAGTCAAAAAAGAAGATCGGAGCCCCGTTCAGGAACGAAGCTCCGACATGCCAATTGATCTACATTCAGCGATACATCCCAGCGACTGCCGATTCCACTAATGTTCCTCCACGCACAGAACGGGCTGTCCATGGCATCTCTTTCGAGGCCTTTGCCATGAATGATTCAATGTCAGCGATCGAACGCGGCAGTTTGCCGGTCATCCATTCGACACCGGTTTCGGTCACAAGCATGTCATCTTCGATTCGCACGCCGATGTTCTTATATTTCTCAAAGATCGGCCGGACTTTCTCTTTGTAGGCTTTGTTTTCGGGTGTGTCCGGCAAATTATCCAGTGCGTCTTCGCGGATATAAATTCCGGGTTCGTTGGTGAACACCATGCCGGCTTTCAGCGGAGCTCCGTAACGCCCGACATCATGAACATTCATCCCAAGCCAGTGGCCAAGGCCATGAATGAACCAATAGCTGACCTGGCGCGAGTTTTTGTCCGTCACCAGTCCCAACTTGAACAATCCGTCGTTGATCGTATCTCTGGCTATCTGGCTAAGTTGAGCGAAGCTGACGCCCGGTTTTGTAGCTTTCGCAACCGCTTCTTGTGCATCGAATACAATTTGATAGATCTCAGCCTGTTCCTTTGTGAATTTCCCATTTACCGGATAAGTCCGGGTCACGTCTGCAGTGTAGTGTTCGTATTCGGCTCCGACGTCCATCAGTAAAAGCTGTCCCTTTACTACCGGGCTCTGCGATTCCACATAATGCAGCGTTGTAGCGTTAGCTCCGCAGCCCACTATCGAAGGATAGCCCCAGAAATCTGCGTTGCGGCGTCGGAACGTGTATTCTACTTCGGCGTGCACTTGATATTCCCATTCGGCGCGACCAACCATCGCCATGGAACGCATTTGAGCTTCTGTCGTTATGTCGATCGCATGCTGAAGCATCTTCAGTTCATACGGTGACTTGATATGCCTAAGCTCCGCAAACATCGGCTGAGCATTCTCGACCTTCACGCCCGTAAGCTCCTTTGAGAATTCGTTTTCGACGCGGTATTCCCGAGAGCCGTCTCGGTCCTGCGGACTGTCAGGCAAGAGAAGATAGATCGTCCCGGTCGTGCCGGCGATAGCCGCAGATCCGTCTTTGGCCGAAAACGTCTCCTTTGCCTTCAAAGTCTTGAAAAAAGCGTCACGTTCCGAGGCATCAACCAAAGTCTTTAGACCGGAGACCTTCATTGCCTCCTCCCTCGAGTACATCTTTCCTTCCCAAGCTTCACGTACAGGAATGCGCTTTGGAAGAAATAGTGTTTCTGTTATGTTTCCACCGCTCTTTGTTATCACCAGCGTAGCGCCGTCCTGCTTTAGGCCCGTCAGATAATAGAGGTTGTTCTCTTGCCGATAAACATAATCGACATCGTTCGTATACAGCCGCGGCTCCGCGGAAAACAGGATCAGCATACTGTTTTCAACCATCGCTGCCGCAACTGCCGCACGGCGTTTCGCGAGCTCCGCCTGGCGTTCCGTATCTGAAAACTTAGGCGACGGCGGTGCCTTTAAAATTGCAGGCGGTGCCGAAACGTCAGCAAATGACCGAATCGGGGATGCGGTCAGTATGACCGCGAATAAGATCATGAATGAAAGCGTTTTCATTATCGTTTTACCTCTATCTGAATGTCTTTTGAAGTCTGATTGCCGAAAAAATCTGCCGCGAAGACCCGAATCGTGTAATTTCCAGGTTCAACAGTTGCCGTTTCAAGACGGCCTTCGCCAAACCCGGTGTTAGACAACCGATTGGTAACGATGTAACTGAATATCGTCTCTCCGGTCGCCCCCGACCTGCTCCCATTGGCGTAAACGGTTCGAACAGCATCGAATGGAGGATTGCGATCAAAGACGATCGTCCAATTCAAACGGTCCAACGGAGAACCGTCGCTCCTAATAACTTGGTATCCAAGTTTGTAAACGCCGAGTCGCCGCCGTTCAGGATTTCCGTCCACGCGATCATAGGCACGAGCGACTATTCGCACTCTTCCCGAGAGCGTAATACGCGAACCGGGCCTTTCGGTTTCAAATTGACGCCAGTTTTCGTCATATAGAGCGATATTTTCTATCGTGGGAGCGATCGAATCGCGGACGTTCGGCAGTTCCAACGCTGCGAGTGCGTTCATCTCACTACCCGTAGGTCCCGCGATCAGGTGAACGTGATTCATCTGATTCAGTGTTCCGATCGCTTCTCCCGCCGAGAACTTCGTGCCCCTGGAGATCCTGACGCCGTTCAAATTTCCGTCATTTCCCTCCGAGAAAAGGAATCTCGGATCGCCGAATGGCCGGTCCGACACGTCTCGGCCAAGTCGGATGTGGATGTAACCCATTGTGGGCATACGGATCAATTCTCGAAGTGTGCCGAAGTTTTCGGTCGAAAGTGGATCGAGTATTTTTTCGGATCTAACAAACCGTGCGGTTTCGCCATAGGAACCTGCGATGTCGAGGCCGTTATGAAACCAAACCTGAGAATTATCATCAACTAATTCGCCGCGGATCTCACCGAGAGTTCCGGCAATGTCACGCTTTGCTTCGGGCGGATCGTAAGGCCAACGCGGCGGTTGAAGTTTGCGGAACTCTTCCGCCGATACTTGCTTTGGAATGGAAGTTACTTCCTTTGCAGTGTTCGGAGCCATTTCAAATGCTCTGATCAGACCGTTGTCACTGTCAGCGACGAATAGTTGGCCCCTCTCATCGATCGCAAGGCCTGACGGCCGATTGAACCTTGAAATAAACGGATTTCCATCCCGAAAGCCGCGTCTGTCATTCGAGATCGTCTCGACAAATGGGAATGGCCGCTTTCCGATCGCACGGATGGCGTTACCGTCGGCGATGTATATCACCCCATCTGCCGAAACTGCGATCGCTGTTGGCCGCACAAAACCAGCTTCACCCGGAAAGCCGTCAATATGGTCGTTGGCTCCGCTGCCCGCGAGTGTCCATGCGCTGCCGTCCGGTTCCACCACCCTTATTCTTCGGTTTCCGGCGTCCGCAACTAGAAGCCTCTCACCCCAAAGAGCAATGCCAAGAGGTGTATCAAATCGTGGCGACGGTCCGTCGGCAAATCCTTGCGAATTTCCTGCAAGGGTCGTGACCTTGCCGTTCTCGATCAGGCGGATGCGGTCATTGTAAGTATCAGAGACAAATATCTTCCCGTCTTTTGATATCGCGAGGCCTGTCGGCCCGTTAAAAGCGGCATCGGACGCCCCACCGTCGCTTGAACCTCGTTGCCCCGACGACCCTGCGACTATCGTGGGCTCGCCGTCGAGTTTGTAGATCACATTGCGAGAAGTATCCGAAACGTAAAGAACGCCGTCAGGGCCGAACGCAATGCCGGACGGTGTATCAAAATCGCCGACGACATCCTCGAAAAGCCCACTTTTCGAGAGGGTCGAAACTTTACCCCGTTCGCCATCCGAAACAAAGATGTCTCCGTTCTTAACAGCAATTCCAAATGGCTCGACCAACCCGGACTCGGTTCCTGCCAAACTTCTGACGGCAATAAAATCGCCTTGGATCGGCGGTTTGCGGCAGCTAATTGCCGTCAGCGTCAGCGACAAAAAACCGGCGGCGAATAAGGAACGTGAAAAACAGTATGGCATTGACCAGAAAAGAACGGGCTTCTAAGGAAAGTTCTTTGTTTGTTACGGAGTCTCTGATACCATTTTCCTATACTTTCCAAAAAAACGACAAGGAGGCCTTTAATATGTTTTCACTTCAGGATCTGCTAGGTCAGCAGCAGGGAAACGAAGCTGTCGATTCGATAAGCAATACGGTCGGAGCCGATCCGTCAATGGTCAATACTGCCATTCAATACGCCTTACCTGCGATTCTCGGCGGACTTTCAAACAATGTGGCAGATCCACAGGGTGCTCAAAGCCTGGACGCGGCGTTGACCAATGACCACGACGGCAGCATTCTCGGAAATCTTGGCGGCTTAGGCTCCCTTATTTTCGGCGGTCAAGAAGCGGCCCCGCCGCGTCAGGCCGATGCCGGCGGGATTCTTGGACACATACTTGGAGGTAATCAAGGTCAGGTCGCTCAAGACGTGAGTAACAAATCAGGACTTCCAGTTGGGCAGATAGCCCAGATCCTGATGATGCTTGCTCCTATTGTCATGGGTTATCTCGGCCAGCAAAAGCGCGAACAAAATGTCGGAGCTGAAGGGCTCGGCGGGTTGCTGGGAGGGTTGCTAGGGGGCAGCCAGGCGCAGGCAGAGCCGCAGTCATCCGGAAACGTGCTGATGGACATGGCGTCGTCGATGCTTGACAGCGACCGCGACGGAAGTGCCCTCGATGACATTGCCTCGATGGCAATGAATTACATGACCAAGAAAAACTAAAGTGGTACGAACACCAAAGTAGCGGCCGGATGTGGAAATGGTCCGGCCGTTTTTGTTTGGAACTGAAACATCTTCGCTCTCGCGTCGTATTCAAAATCTGAATATTATTATACGGATATCTTATTTGAGTTCAGATACTTTGAGGAATTAAATGTTGAGAAATAGACCCGCCCGTTATCTTGTTGCGTTGTCAATGGTCCTCATTTTCGCGACGACGAACATTGTGTCCGCCCGTCCTTTGGTCCGTAACCCGTTCGTCCAGGATGACGAAAAAAAGAAACTGCCGCCGGTCAATTGGATCAGAAGCAGGAATATCGACGTTAAACACGTTTCGATAGACCTTCGGTTTGATTGGGAGAAAGAGACTGCGTTCGGTTCTACGACTGTCACGCTTTCGCCGTTTGCGGCTGCAAACAAAGTCGCGCTCGACGCGGCGGCGATGACGATAAGCAGTGTGACCCTTCTCGACGGCACTGCACTGAAATTCAACTACGATGGTAAGGCCGACAACGACAACCTCGAAATTTTCCTCGATAAGTTCTACAAACGTGGTGAAGACATTTCGGTGAAGATCGATTACAGGACGAATTTCGTCAATACAGCTGAACCCGATCAGGGAATCGGCGGCTTTGGCAAGGGGTTGAGATTCATAAAGCCGACTGCGGACGAGCCGAACAAACCAAAGCAGATCTGGTCGCAGGGAGAAACCGAGTTCAACCGATACTGGTTTCCTTCGTATGATACGCCGAACGATTTTCGCACAAGTGAATTGCGGGCGACGGTTGCCAAGCCGTACACGGTGGTTTCCAACGGCAAGCTTGTTTCGACAACAGAGAATACTGACGGAACCAGGACATTTTATTGGAAGATGGATACGCCGTACTCCAATTATCTGACCTCGATCGTCGTCGGTGAATTCACTCCTGTGGAACAAAACTACGACGGGATCCCGATCTTGAATTTCGGCTATACGAATGAAACAAAAGAGGTCGCGGCCACCGTGAAGAACCTGCCGGATATGGTCAGATTCTTTTCTGAGAAGACGGGTGTTAAGTATCCTTATCCAAAATATGCTCAGTCGATGGTCGAAGATTTCGGCGGCGGCATGGAAAACATCTCGGCGACCACGCAGATCGAGGAGATGATCCATGATGAAAGGGAACTGATCGACGAAGATTCAGATTCGCTTCAAGCACACGAACTTGCTCACCAGTGGTTCGGAGATTATGTAACTTGCCGCGATTGGGGCCAGATCTGGCTGAACGAATCGTTCGCTACCTATATGGACGGCCTTTATGCCGAACACAGCAAGGGACATTCTGAATTTCTGTATGGAAATCTTCGCGACTGGCAAAATCAGTATTTCAATACTTGGAATAACGGGAATCGGCGGCCGATCGTCACTAAATACTACTCGGACAAAGATGCGATCTTTGACACCTATGCATATCCGCGCGGCGGTGCCGTGCTTCACATGCTCAGAAAGCATTTGGGCGACGAGTTGTTCTGGAAGTCACTCAATCACTATCTGACGGCGAATGCCCATCAGCCCGTCTCGACCGAGGAACTGCGAATTGCGATAGAGGAAACCACGGGACAGTCAATGGACTGGTTCTTTGATCAATGGCTATACAAAATGGGCCATCCGAACTTCGACGTGACTCAGTCGTACGATTCTGCGACGAAGAAACTTACTCTAAGCGTTAAGCAAACTCAAAAGATCGACCCGAACGACGAATACCCGCAGGTCGATTACTTCCAGAGTTTTGTTGATGTCGAGATCGACGACCGCGTCGAACGGGTTTGGCTGAAGCCGCAAGCTGAGAATGTCTTCACGTTCGACGCTGCGACCCAGCCGAAGCTTGTGAACTTTGATTTCGAGCAGACTCTGATAAAGGAGATCAAGTTCGAAAAGAGCACCGACGATCTTATCTATCAAATGCTGAACGACAAGGACGTCCTAGGAAAGCGTTGGGCGATGAACGAGCTTGAGAAAAAGGTTCGGGCCGGCACGGACAAACAGAAGATCGTTTCGGCACTCTTGACGGCTATGGAGAAAGATACGTTCTGGCGGATCCGACGCGCGGCCTTATCGGTGGTCGCGAACATCTACTCGCCGGATCCGCAACCCGGACAGGAGCGTCCCGCCGCGAAGATCGATGAACAATCTTTGCAGGCCGTTATCAGGATGACAAAAGACGCAAACTCACTCGTCCGCGGCGATGCATTGGAACTGCTTGGGGAGACTAGAGACGCAAAATACGCCGATATGTTCATCGAGGGGCTTAATGACAAAAGCTACTCCGTCGTCGATCAATCTGCTCTTGCATTGGGACGTGTAAAAGGGCCGAAAGCGATAGACGCATTGGCAAAGCTGACCATCGGCAATTCGTGGCGTGGCCGAATTGAGATCGCAGGGCTAACAGGTTTGGCTGAACTTGGAGACAAGAAAGCATTCGATCCTGCATTTAGACTCGCGTCGGACAAGTCACGGCCATTGGGCCTCAGGCTTGCCGCGTTGGGTGTGGTAGGAGCAACCGGTAAGGGAGATCCCCGGGCTTATCCACTCATTTTCGAGCAGTTCAAACGTGCGTTTGACGCCAACGATTTCAATGATCTCGTCCGGAGTATCGAGGCGATAATTCGTCTTGCCGATCCTCGCGGCCAGGATGCCTTCGAAATGCTGAAGGCTAAATTCAAGGATAATCCGGATATCCTGAACGGCGTTCGGTTCTATGAAACCCAGTTCAAGGCCGCGATCAAGAAATAGGGGCTATTCGTGGAGGACCCCTCGGGGTCATTATTTGACTCATGGCCCGTAACTACATAAACTCATAGTTTATGATGTGGTGAGTTATTGCGACTTGCGGCCACGTAAAATAAGCGGCTAAACAGCAGAGAGATCAATATTTCCCAAGACTCTGTGCTGCATTTGGCACAGAGTTTTTTCATATGAAGTCATTTCTCGAACTATTAAAAGAAAAGGTCATCGTCTTTGACGGTGCGATGGGCAGTAACCTACAGGCGTTGAACCTGACGATCGACGATTGGGGCGGGACGGAGTTTGAGAACTGCTCGGAGAATCTGCTGTACACACGGCCGGATGCGATCGAGACCGTGCATCGCGGGTTTCTTGACGTCGGGTGCGACGTGATCGAGACGAACTCGTTTGGCGGCAGCGAGGTCGTGCTGGCTGAATTTGGGATCGCCGAAAAAACGTACGACGTAAATAAGAAGGCCGCTGAACTTGCGAAGCGGCTCGCTAGTGATTATTCGACACTCGATAAGCCGCGTTTCGTTGCAGGTTCGATCGGCCCGGGGACAAAGCTTCCTACGCTTGGCCACATCACATACAAGAGTTTGAAGGCCGCCTATCGCGAACAAGTTCGAGGACTTATCGACGGCGGCAGCGACATTTTGATCGTCGAGACTTGCCAGGACCTCCTGCAGACAAAAGCCGCCCTTGCCGCGATATTCGATCATTTCTCTGCGAATAAGGTGAGACTGCCGGTGATCGCACAGGTGACGATCGAGACTTTCGGTACGATGCTGAACGGGACAGAGATCGGTGCGGCTTTGACGGCGCTTGAGCCGTTTCCGATCGATGTGATCGGAATGAATTGCGGCACCGGCCCGAAGCAAATGGCCGACAGCTTCCGTTATTTGTGCGAGAATTCGCCCATTCCAGTATCCGTTTTGCCCAACGCAGGACTCCCGGAAGTAAAAGACGGCAAACAGCACTACGATGAGACGCCGGAGAGCTTTGCGTTACAGGTTGAGCATTTTGCGAAAGATCTTGGGGCAAATATTGTCGGCGGCTGCTGCGGCACGTCGCCAGATCACCTGAAGCTGGTAATTGAGCGTGTTAGCAATCTTTCGCCCAAACACCGGAATGCGAAGCTCGCGCCTTCCGCTTCGTCAATTTATTTCCAACAGCCATACACTCAAGATGCCTCTTTCCTGATCGTCGGCGAACGCGTGAACGCGAGCGGATCTAAAAAAATGCGTGATCTGCTCGAAGCCGAAGATTGGGACGGACTCGTCAATCTCGCTAAATCGCAGGAGAAGGAGGGTGCTCATATTCTGGACGTAAACGTCGATTTCGTAGGGCGTGATGGCGTGGCAGATATGCATGAACTCGCTTCGAGATTGGTGACGAACGTCAAGATCCCTATGATGTTCGATTCGACGGAATGGGAGAAGATGGAAGCCGGGCTGCAGCATGCGGGCGGCAAATCCATTCTCAACTCGACCAATTATGAAGACGGCGAGCCGCGATTCCTAAAGGTGCTCGAGCTAGCTAAGGAATACGGCGCCGCGGTCGTAATAGGCCTGATAGACGAAACGGGAATGGCTCGAACTGCGGCCGATAAGCTGAGGATCGCTCACCGTGCTTACGAACAGGCGACGGAATATGGTATTCCGGGGCATGATATCTTCTTCGATCCGCTTGCTTTGCCTATCTCGACCGGCATAGAGGAAGACCGAAAAAATGCGGACGAGACGATAAATGCGATCAAACAGATAAAGAACGAACTGCCGGACGCGAACATCATTCTCGGTGTTTCCAACATTTCGTTCGGCCTGTCGCCGGCAGCTCGAGTGGTGCTGAACTCGGTATTCTTGCACGATTGCGTAGAGGCCGGAATGAACTCGGCGATCGTCAACGCCTCAAAGATCCTGCCGCTTATTCGCTTTAACGAGCACGAGATCGACACGGCACGCGACCTTATTTATGACCGGCGAAGCTTTGACGGCAACGTCTGTACATACGATCCGCTGACCGAGTTCACAACACTGTTTGAAGGGCGCACCGCACAGTCTATAAAACCAGACATCTCAAACCTGCCGGTCGAAGAGCGTCTGAAAGAACACATCATCGAAGGCGAAAAGATCGGCCTTGAAGATTCTCTGAAACAGGCTCTTGAAAAATATCCACCGCTCGACATCATAAACAACATCTTGCTCGACGGCATGAAAGTCGTGGGAGATCTGTTTGGCAGCGGACAGATGCAGCTTCCGTTTGTTCTGCAATCTGCTGAGGCGATGAAGGCAGCCGTTAAGTTTCTTGAACCGTTTATGGAAAAGGCCGATTCGACGAACAAGGGAACGATGGTGCTTGCAACGGTAAAGGGCGACGTGCATGATATCGGCAAAAATCTTGTCGATATCATACTCACGAACAACGGATACAAGGTCGTGAACCTTGGCATCAAACAGCCGATCGACGATATTCTGCGAGCTGCAGAAGAAGCGAAATGCGATGCGATCGGAATGAGCGGCCTGCTCGTAAAATCGACGCTGATAATGCGCGACAACCTCGAAATAATGAACGAACGGGGAATTGACGTTCCGGTCATTCTGGGCGGAGCTGCATTGAACAGAAAGTATGTAGATGCCGACCTTATCCCGCTTTACAACGGTAAGCTCTTTTATGCACGAGATGCATTCGACGGCCTTCACGCGATGGACCATCTCACGATCCCGGAATTGGGAGCGCCGAGTGCGGAAACCAAGGCGGCAGCCGTTGGAGCAGGTGTGACAGATACGGCGGATTCGATCGAAACCGTTGCCGACGCTGAAGATCTCGTAGGCGAAGATGCGAAGTTGGGAACCGTTGCCGCTAGAGTTTCGACGCGTTCGGCAGGCGATACTACGCACATAACTCGATCAAATGTTTCGACGGGAGTTCCGATCCCAAGGGCTCCTTTCTACGGCTCAAAGGTGGTTGAGATCACAGATCTAGCTAAAGTATTCGCATTCATAAATGAAACAGCGTTGTTCAAAGGGCAGTGGCAGTTCAAACAAGGAAAGCGGTCGGCCCAAGAATATCAGCAGATACTCGACGAGACCGTCTATCCGAAATTCGCCGAGATCAAGGCACAGGCGACCCGTGAAAAACTGCTCGAAGCAAAATTAGTGTATGGCTATTTCCCGTGTCAGTCGTCCGGTAACGATCTGATCATTTACCAGGACGATGAAAGAACGGAGCGCCTGCGATTCACATTTCCGCGTCAACCGCTCCAGCAACGCGGCGGTAAAAATCTGTGTCTTGCAGATTATTTTGCTTCGGTCGATTCCGGAAAGATAGACGTTGTTGCTTTCGATCTGGTCACGATGGGCCGCCGAGCGAGCGAATATTCCGCCGAGCTTTTCAGATCTGATAACTATCAGGACTACTTGCTGTTTCACGGCCTTTCGGTCGAATCAGCCGAGGCTCTTGCCGAAATGTGGCATAAGCGCATTCGCGAAGAACTTGGTATCGCTAGCAATGATTCGCCCGAATTGGCAAGGCTCTTTCACCAAGGTTATCAAGGCTCGCGTTACAGTTTCGGATATCCTGCGTGTCCGAATATAGAGGATCAGACGAAGCTCTTCGAACTTCTTCAGCCTGAAAGGATCGATGTTACGTTGACAGATGAGTTCATGCTCGAACCAGAGCAATCCACGTCTGCGATAATATTGCATCATCCGGAAGCCAAGTACTTTAACATCGATTAAGACGTGAAACGACGGATAATTCTTTTGGTGTTTTGTGCGGCCGCGTCGTTAGGGACGATCTATTTCGCTCTTTGGTATTCGGGCTATTTAGAAGAACGTGCTTGTCTCCAGCGCGGTGGCGAGTGGGTCCGGGTACGGAACATGTGTGTGAATCGCTGATTCATTATGCCGCGAATCGTCTGCATATCGGATACGCACAACTGCAACGAACGGATCGAAGTGCCGGATGGAGAAATACTTATCCACGCTGGTGATGCCACAACGGTCGGGACTAAGGAACAGATCGGGCGATTCAACGATTGGTTTGCTTCGCTGCCCCATCCTCACAAAGTCTTCGTTGCGGGAAATCACGACTGGCTTTTCGAAAGGGACAACGGCTCGGCGAGACGGCTTCTCGATCCGGGCATCGTATATCTCCAAGACTCATCCACAGAGATCGACGGCCTTAAGATCTACGGATCGCCTTGGCAGCCGAGGTTTTTCGACTGGGCGTTCAATTTGAATCGTGGGCAAGAGATGGCCGAGAAATGGGCGATGATCCCGGATGACATCGATATCTTGATAACACACGGCCCGCCTTACGGCATTCTTGATCTTGTGCCTCGAAGCGGCTGGGACGAGAACACTGGCTGCGAAGAGCTTCGAAAACGGGTCGAGGAAATAACAAAAGTCGGGAGCCTGAAACTGCACGTCTTCGGCCACATCCATTGTGGCTATGGAGTCCACGACGAGTTCGGCGTGAAGTTCGTCAATGCATCGACTTGTGACGAACAATACGATCCGACACAGCGGCCAATTGTCGTGGACGTTTGAACTGTCAGACCTGCGAGCTAAGTGAAATCCTTAAAGTGAGAAGTCTCTCACCGTTTGCTAAAATATCGCTTCGCTTATGTCCGAAGAACTCACCGCAAGATCGGCAGACGAAACTCTCGCAGAGTTAGCTGAGATGTCATTAATGCCAACGGCGGAAGAGATCAGTGTGCTTCGTCCAATCGAGCGAACGGGATTCAAGCTGGTCAGAGCTATGAATTTCGGCCTCTGGAAGCGATTCTGGACGTTTTGCCAGCGGCATATCGGATCGCTTTGGATATTCCTCGCGACGTACAATTTGATGAATGTTTTCGGCATCGAGAATGTTGAGAATTCCGACCCGAACAGACCGGTTATCCTGGTTGCCAACCATCGCTCGTTCTTTGATATGTACACGGTTTCGAGCGTGATGTTTCGCCGGACGACACGCCCGATCACACTATTTTTTCCGGTACGGGCCAGGTTTTTTTACGATAGCCCGATCGGCTGGTTCGTCAACCTGGTGATGGGATGGTGGTCGATGTATCCGCCTTTTTTTAGGGAAGAAGGCGAGGGGGAAAAACGCAGGTTCGATAAATTTTCCGTACGCGAACTAATACGCATTTCGTCAAAGGGTGAAGGCCACATCATCGGCTTTCACCCCGAAGGAAAACGAAACCTCAACGACGACCCATACAGTTTTCTTCCTGCGCAGCCGGGCATCGGGAAAGTGATCCTGAACGCCGATCCGCAGGTCATTCCGGTCTTCATCGCCGGATTAGGCAATGATCTTCCGAAACAAATATTGGGAAACTGGACAGGCGGAGAAAAGGTGAGGATCTGGTTCGGCGAGATCATCGACCTTAGCGAATTTCACGGGAAACGCGATTCGCTTAGGACCCACAAAGAGATCTCAGATTTTCTGATGACAAAGATCGCAGACTTGGGTGAAAAAGACCGCGAATGGATGAGAAGTTAGCCCTTTTTCCCGAGTTCTACGGCGCGTTTATAAGCCGCGTGGATCGCTTTGGAAAGCACAGTACGCAGGGTTCCTTTTTCCATCTGGTAGATCGCCTCGGCGGAGGTTCCGCCCGGTGAGGTGACCATGTTTCGCAGTTCGGCCGGATGTTTATGTGATTCCATCGCGAAAAGCACGGAACCGAGCATAGTTTGCTGCACGAGTTCTTTTGCGATCTCGCGTGAAAAACCGAGATGCACGCCCGCGTCGGTCATCGCTTCCATTACCATGAAGATATAGGTCGGCCCCGTGGCACTCAACGACGTAGCCATGTCGATCATGTTCTCAGTCTCGACGTAGAGCTCTTTTCCGAGAGCGGAAAGCATCGTTCGCACCTGCTCACGGTGTCCTTCATCGACCGATTCCGAGCAAGTCCATGCGGTCATTCCCTTGCCGATCTGGGACGGTGTGTTCGGCATCGCCCGCACGACAAGTTTACTGTTCAGTTGCTCCGATAACTTTTCGAGACGTGCTCCCGCGACGATCGATATCACAAGTTGCTTGGGTTTTACGACACCTTTCAGTTCGTTCAAAACGCCATTGATCCGCTGAGGTTTTACGCAGATGACCACAATGCCGTCGTCAGGCAGTGCCTTAACTGCATCAGTATTGTGTTCGAGGGTTTCGATCCCGTATTTATCAGCAAGTTCTTTCCTTCGGTCACCTCGGGGATGGCTCGCGACGATCTGATCGGGTCGAACGATCTCCTGCCGCAGCAGTCCGGCCGCCATTGATTCGGCCATAACGCCGCAGCCTATAAACGCGAGTTTCGAATCTTCAGAGATCTTGTTTTCCATCGGGTTCATTCGTAGCTCAAGGCTTCGACCGCGTCTAGATTTGCCGCACGCATTGCGGGGTAAAGAGCGCCGATCGCTCCGCCGATGAGTCCGACGACAAGGGTTATTACGAGAACCACTGGACTCATCTCGACCTCGAGCGTCGTCACTCGCGTCAACACATATCGCGTCAGGAATGTAAGAATGACGCCCAACACCACGCCAAAAAGGCTTAACAGCATTGCTTCCTGGGTGATGATCCACGCGATCTTAATATTGCTCATCCCGAGCGATTTCATAATGCCGATCTGGCGCGTACGTTCTGTGACGGTCGTATACATCGTTAGCAGGATCACAAGGGCGCTGATCACGGCCGCAACTCCGATAAAGACATTTAGAAACACGTTTAGAGCAGGGAATCCCTGCATATAGAGTTCCTCGATCTCGCTCGTGAGCAGGATCTGGTTCTCGGGAAATGCATTGTGGAGTCGTTCGGCGATCTGTTTAGCGTCCTGACCGTTCTTGATCTTTATCAAAAAAGCAGTGGTCTTTCCTTCGCCGCCAAGCTGGTCCTGCATCGTTGCAAGCGGGATCTTAATTCTGGCACCTGCGGCCGGCTCGTATGTGCCGACGATCGTGAATTCACGTTCGTAGAGCTTGATCCGCTGGCCAACCTTATATTTCTTTTGCCGCTGAAAACCGGTATCGATGATCGCTTCATCACCTTTGCCCGAAAGCTGTTTACCTTCAATTATCCTGATGCCGACAACCTCAGAATACTCGTCATAATTTATGCCGTCCAAAAGTCGGTTGCCAGTATTGTTATCGTCCGCGGCGACCGAGTTTTGTCCAAGCGAAACTACCTTTTGGACACCTTCGACCTTCACAAGGTCGTCAGCGAGCGTGACCGGAAGACGAAAGCTCTCCGAACCGCTCAATCCAAGCGTTCCCGATGCACGAAACATGATCTCCGCACCTACATTGCCTTCGCGTTTCCCGCGTTCACGCATCGTTCCGTTGGATAGGCCAACTGTAAAGACGATAAGCAGCACACCGACGGCAATGCCGAGTACGCTGACCAGTGTCCTGGCCGGACGGTGCAACATGTTAGAAAAAACCAATGAATCCATTTATTGCTGTTATTTCCCCGGCGATGCCGTATTGGCATTCGAGTTGGCGTTTGGATCGGTGTTTGACTTCTCCTTCTCCATTTCGTCGGCCGGTTTCCACCCAGCCTTCCTTAAGATCTCGATCGCGTATTTGACCGGAACGGCCATATTAGCTGCCGTATTCTCTGTGAAAACGCCAAAATTCACGCCGATCACCTTTCCGCTCTGGCCGAATAACGGGGCACCAGACCCGCCTTCGGCAGTCTTTGCGTCATGAACAATACGGCGCGTGTCGAGATCGGTGATCGCCCCTTGCGTTGTCAAAGGTACGATCTTTTTTGACTGTGCCAGGAAATTGATAAGATTTTGCCTCGAATTTCCAAAACGGGCATTTATAGACTTCGCTTCGTCATCATCGACCATTGCGAGAAGACGGTCGGGCCCGCTCGGATAACCCATCGTGACCACGCTTTTGCCGATCGTCGCCGCTTCGCTGTCGCTTTCGAGCGGCAAGGCGGGGACATCCGACGGAAGCTGTTCCGTATCGATCGTCGCGACCGCGACGTCTTCGCGAGCGGCCAATTCCTTTATCTTCAAGGTAAATGGCTGCGGGTAGTTAGGAAAGTAGATCACCAACCGCTTTATCCGAGCACGTCCACTGTAGTCGCGGATCATTGTCTTGACGAGGTCGTCTTCGGTCCATGGCTGCAGAACGTGTTTGTTAGTGACAACATAGCCGCCGCCCACGTGAAATCCGGTTCCGATGAAGTCGTATTCGACAGGGCTGCCTGTGCCTTCGGTAGTCAAGCCGAGAACAGGGCCGGGGGCCAGAGGGACGGCGTCTTCGGACGGAGTGGGTTCATACGGGTTAGCCTGAGCCCGTGCATCACCGTAACGCAGCACTTTGCCATTGCGGCGGTCAACAAGATCGTAAACGCCGATAATGAGGCAGACGCCTGCACCATAATTTACCCTGACATTCTGAGCCAAGCTCTGGACGCCGATAAGTTCTCGATTGGTCTCCTGAAGCGACCCTAGCTGATTGCTTGCTTCGCCGAGTTGGTCTTTCAGCGTCTTAATGATCTCGGCTTGTGCAGCCGATTGTTCGCGATTTTGTCGAAGTTCCTCACTAACTGAAAATCCCAAATAGAGGACACCGGTGATGAATCCGACGGAAAGCACGAGAGCGATCAATTTGGAAGTCGTAGAGATCTCGCGTGAAAGTTCCCGTACAAATTCGCGTAAGAAGGCTTTTGCTTCGTCACGTCTCGGTGAACCGGCGGCATCCAACGCGGCTTCTTCGATGAACTGCGCAACATGCCGCTGTTCGCGATTGGTCCTTATCAGCGAACCGCGGTTTACAAGAGCGAAAAATGAGAATCGAATATCGGTTCCGGCGATGGTCATTACATCGCCGTCGGTTACGGCAATGTAGCGACGGATCGGCTTATCGTTTACAGCGAAATCGATAGATGGGTCGAAGTTAATGACCCTAAAAACACCTTCAGTGTTCTCCAGTTCGATCCAAGGCCCGGTCGTCCCGACCTGTTTAGTTTCGATCTGAAGGTCACAGTTTTCATCGGAGCCTATCCTTATCCGATCTTCCGAAAAAAACTCGGTCCGTTTATCCGAACCGACCTCAATGTGAATAATGATGCCTGTCGCCATTTATCGCGAAAACTAGTGCGTGTCAATCGGTGATTTTACCATATACGCAAGTGGTTTCGATGCATTCAGCCGGTTATTCGTGGCAAAATAAAAGCGATGGCAGACAAGAAGTTCATAGATGACCGTGAGCAATTAGAAAAGCTCGCTCCGATGCTTAGAGCCCCGATCAAGCGGCAGGTCTTTGTCTGCACTGGAAAATCGTGCTCTGCGGTCGGTTCGGCTGATGTTAAGGCCGAATTTGTGAGGATACTCGAAGCGAAGGGTTTAAGACAGGGAAAAGAAAAGAAGGGGCGAAACCCCATGGGAGAGGTGTTGTTGACCGAATGCGGATCGATCGGGTTTTGCTCTGTTGGCACGGCAGTAATGGTGCATCCGGACGGCGTGCTTTATGGCCAGGTGACAAAAGAAGACGTGCCCGAGATCATCGAAAAACACATCGAAAAAGGCGAAACCGTGGAACGCCTCGCCCTGATGACTCTGCCGGAACCCGCTGCGTAAGCGGCGGCCCGTTCGATTGTTATGATACTGACCGCCCGCTAATGAAGGCGGTTCTGACCTATTTCTTCGTGGCAACGACCTCCAGATATTCACCTTTTACAAGAGTCGAACCGTCGTTCTTGGTGTTGTTTTCCGTCCAGATATTCACGAGATCATTTGTGAATGGCACATGGTTTTCCTCGCCCATCGCTTTCAATGCCATCACAGTCGGTCCAAAAAATGTCTTGAAGAACTCGGCCACCTCGGCCGGCCCAAACTCGAAGATCATGTCTGCGATCTGAGGGGTCATCGTCAGATTCGTTATCGAATCGCCAAAACGCGCCGCGACTTCGTCCGGCACGCCCCAGAGTACGGGAGGCGGCATTGGCGGAGGCGGAACGTATTTGCCGCCCAGTTTGAACATCTGGCCTGCAAAGCCCGTCGGTGTCCAGTTTGCCATCGCGATCGTGCCGCCCGGTTTACAGACGCGAACCAATTCCGATGCTGTGACTTCCGGCCGCGGGGCGAACATTGCCCCGAACATCGTCATCACAATATCGAATGAATCATCGGCGTAAGGCATGTCCTCGGCGTCGCCCTGCTCGAATGCGATATCCAGCCCAAGCTTTTCGGCCCTTTGTTTTGCAGCATCAACGAGGTTTTCGGCGATGTCAAGGCCGGTAACATCGGCCCCTTTTTGAGCAGCGATGATCGCAAGATTGCCGCTGCCGCAAGCAACGTCGAGGACCTTCATCCCCGGCTTGATATTGAGCCGCTCAACGAAAGCTTCGGCGGTCGTTTCAATATGTTTGGCGACCTCCGAAAAATCGCCTGCTTCCCATATGGTCTTTAGTTTCGTTTTCAAAGTCTCCATTTCCGGAGAAACTGCTGTGCTCATAAATAAACCTCCGAATGTAAGGCGTGAATAATATCACCAAAGTATCAAAAAATGCAGAATCCCCAGCAAGCAATGGCGTAACAGAGAACTAACTAGTCAGATAGTTCGGCTACTGAGACATCTGCACCGTCGTCATGGTCTATGCGAACGGCACGATCTACGGCCAGGTCCAGCCGGAAGACGTGGCGGAGATCGTTGAGGAGCATTTAGAGAAGGGAAAGGTTGTTGAGCGATTGGCGTTGATGGCGTTAAAGAGCCAGACGTCGTAGCGTTCCACAACGGCTAAACTGTCACACCTCACAACGCCGTTGCGTCGCCTCACACTGAGACTGCGTCACCTCACATTAAGCTTGTCACGCATTGTACTAAGCCTGCGACGCATTACAGTTACGTTGGGTGGCTCTCATCACCTTAAATCGAAGACCTTTACGACCCTTTCATCGGAACCCATCTCTAACGCCAAGTTACCCATGCGGTCCGGATTGTCGTCAATCAACCGTCCTAGCGTGTCTGTATCGTAAGTCCAATAACTTACCGCAATGTCTGAGAGCATTCGGTCGGTCGGTTCACGGAGAATTTGAATCACCTCTTGTTCGCTCATTCCTACCTTAACTTTCAAGATATTCTCCCGAAGAGCACGATCCCGCCGAAAATCATACAGACGCAAGCCGGATATAGCGACAATAATCAGAGCAAAGAAAACTAAGATGGATATTCCGAGTCGTTTCACTTCAATCCATCGATTATCCTCGCATCTCCCCCAATATCTCATCCACAACCTTCTTCGCATCGCCGAAGAGCATCAACAAAAGGCTCCCCTCCTTACGAAGGAGGGGTGGCAGTTCCGGCGTCTTTTGCCGGAACTGACGGGGTGGTTCTCTCGCTCCACCAGCCGAAGTTGCTGCGAATAACGGCGAGAACCCATTCCGCATCTTCAAATACTAGCTTATTCTCGAAACGAAGGACACGAATTCCTTGTGACTCTGCAAATTTTCTTTTCGTGCGGTCGTTCAACTTCGGGTGATCGACAAAATGAAGTCGGCCGTCCAATTCGATCGCTAGTTTTTCTGACGGGCAGTAGAAATCGAAAATGTATTTGCCGATGCTGTGCTGCCGCCGGAATTTGCGCTCGTCGAGTTTTGAATTCTTTACTAGATTCCAAAATGCTGCTTCTGCAGGCGTGAGAGTTTTGCGGAGTTTGTTGCGATATTTCGCAACCGAGGGCAGCGTGTGAACGTCAGTTTTGCTTCTTTCGAACTTCATACCTCATAACGTAGAGAACCACCCCGTCCGCCGAAGCGGCGGCCACCCCTCCTTCGTAAGGAGGGGAGCCTTTCTTGGTCACCCGCGCATACTGGTCAATATTTCGTCTACTACCTTCTTCGCATCCCCAAACAGCATCAGCGTGTTGTCTTTGTAGAAAAGCGGGTTGTCGACGCCGGCGTAGCCGCTGGCCATGGAGCGTTTCATGACGATGGTGTCGCGGGCTTCCCACACGTGGAGAACAGGCATGCCGGCGATGGGCGAGGCGGGATCGTCCATTGCGGACGGGTTGACAATGTCGTTGGCGCCGATGACCCAGGAGACGTCGGTTGCGGGGAATTCGTCGTTGATCTCGTCCATCTCAAAGACGATGTCGTACGGGATGTTGGCCTCGGCGAGCAGGACGTTCATATGGCCGGGCAGGCGGCCGGCGACCGGGTGAATGGCGAATTTGACCTCGACGTTGTTCTCTTTGAGGATCTTGACGACCTCGGCAAGCGAGTGCTGAGCCTGTGCGACCGCAAGTCCATAACCGGGAACGATAATCACTTTCTTGGCCTGCTGCAGCATCGATGCGGCGGTCTCGGCGTCAACGGACCGCACCTCGCCCGCAGGTGCCGAACCTGGTGCCGCTACAGTGCCGCCTTCCGTTCCAAAACCGCCAAGCATTACGCTGACGAACGAGCGGTTCATGCCGCGGCACATTATGTAACTGAGTATCGCACCGCTTGAGCCGACGAGCGCGCCGGTGATGATGAGCAGGTCGTTTGAGAGCATGAATCCCGCGGCCGACGCAGCCCAGCCCGAATAGCTGTTTAGCATCGAAACGACGACGGGCATGTCCGCACCGCCGATCGCCATGATGAAATGCACGCCGAGGATGCCAGTCAGGATCGTTGCCGCAAGAAGTATCCACTGGCCCTGTTCGTGACCTGGCGAGACAAAGAACATCACGCCAAGTGCGACCGTTCCGATCAACATTATCAGGTTAATGATATGGCGGCCCGGGATCATGAACGGCTTGCCGCCGATCGTCCCTCGAAGCTTTAGGAAGGCGATGACCGAGCCGGTGAATGTGACCGAGCCGATGCAGACGCCGATGAAGATCTCGGCTGTGTGCAGGTTCATCTCCGCGGCGGTCATATTTCCGTGAGGTCCGAGATAAGTAGCAAAACCCACGAGGACGGCCGCCAGACCGACGAAGCTGTGAAGCATTGCAACAAGCTCCGGCATTGAGGTCATCTGAACGCGGCTCGCAACAAAAGCACCGATGATCAGGCCTGGAACCAAAGCAGCAAATAGCACGGGCAAGCCGCCAAGGTTCATCGCGGCCGCTGTGGCGACGAGAGCGATCACCATACCGGCGATGCCGTACATGTTGCCTCTGCGGGCTGTTTCCTGTTGCGAAAGCCCGCCAAGACTCAAAATAAACAACGCACTCGCGGCGATGTATGCAACTGTTATGAGGGACTGTGTCATTTTCTAAACATCCCCAGCATCCGATTTGTTACCAGGAAGCCGCCGGCGATATTGATCGCGGCGATCAGGACCGCTATGGCGCCGAGGATGACGGTCAGATTCAGTGACGACGATGTTAATTGCAGCATTCCGCCGACCAAAATGATGCCGCTGATGGCGTTGGTCACGCTCATAAGGGGCGTATGCAAAGCCGGCTTTACGTTCCAGACGACCTGAAAGCCGATAAAGATCGCAAGGATAAACACGGTCAGATGGCTAAGAAAATCCGTGCCTGCTCCGGCCGCCTTCGGCGGGATCACAAAAGCCAAGCCGAACAAGACCAGTCCGACCACAAAAAGGACCAACGGATTCATTCCGCTGCCTTCGTCGTGTCCATGGCTAGAGGCGGCTTTAGCCGCTGCTACCGACGCGGTGCTCTTTGTCGGAACTCCTGGTTCAGGCGGTGCAGGCTGTTCTTTGACAGGAGCCGGCCAGAGCATCTTTCCTTTGTCTAAAACGATCGCACCACGTACCACTTCGTCGTCTAAGTCGACATGCAGGTTTCCTTCCTCGTCCCGAATATCCTCCAGTAGAGCCGTGATGCACGCACCGTAAAGCTGACTCGACATTGAAGCCATACGTGACGGCAGATCCGTGTAGCCGATGATGGTCACGCCCTTGTAATGGACGACCTTGCCAGGTTCGGTCAGTGAGCAGTTTCCGCCCTGCTCGGCCGCGAGATCGACGATCACCGAGCCGGGTTTCATCGATTCGACCATCCCGGTTGTGATCAGTTTTGGAGCAGGTTTTCCGGGGATCAATGCGGTCGTAATGATGATATCGACCTGCATTGCCTGAGCAGCAAAGAGAGCCATTTCCGCTTTGAGAAAATCGTCGGACATTTGCTTTGCATACCCGCCTTTGCCCTCGCCCTCTTCTTTGACCTCAAGTTCGAGAAATTCGGCACCCATCGACGCGACCTGATCCTTTGTCGCCGAACGCGGATCGAACGCCCGAACGATGGCCCCTAATCCTTTTGCCGCGCCAATGGCCGATAGTCCCGCAACACCTGCGCCGATAACCAGCACTTTGGCTGGGTCGATCTTGCCGGCCGCAGTTATTTGACCCGTAAAGAAGCGCGGGAAGTGCGCGGCTGCTTCGATGACGGCGCGATAACCGGCAATATTCGCCATCGCGGAGAGCGTATCCATTTTCTGCGCTCGAGTGATCCGCGGGACGCTGTCCATAGCAAAAACGGTCGTGTTCCGTTTCGCCAGCTTGTCCACAATGTCGCGATTCTGGCCGGGCCACATAAAGCCGACGAGCCAGCCGCCATCACGGATCAACTCCGTTTCACCGTCTTCCGGCGGACGAACCTTCATCACAAGATCCGATGCGGCCCAGAGGCCCTTGGCATCGCTTATGATCGAGGCTCCGGCTTCCTGATATTGGCCGTCACTGCAATTTATCCCCTCGCCGGCGCCTGATTCGATCGCAACGTCAAAGCCAAGTTTCCTGAGTTTTATTATTGTTTGAGGCGTTGCAGCAACACGCTTCTCGCCCGGATGGATCTCTTTTGGGATTCCAATAGTCGTCATTTTAATTCTCTTGAATTTGCGGTTAGGAAATTAACTGATGCCTGCATAGTATTTTGCGGCTTTACGCACCAACGAACAAGCTGAAAAAGAAAGTTTAATGGCTGCGGACAGTAGAAAATGTGTCCGCCGTCACAAAGGAGTCCAGAACATTCTCTCGGAGCGACCTAGTTCGCTTCAAGCTGAGTTTTTAAACTCTGAAGTCCTTCCTGAAAATCTCTTCCTATTTCTTTGTCCATGTCGATAACCAGCAAGAGGAGATTGAACGGACGAGGCATTGAAGTATTAAACCCCCACTTCACTTTTGTCTGAGTTTCGCCCGTTGATTCGGTCAGAAGGTAGGCATCAGCCTTCGATTCAAAGGGCTGTTTGAATCTCAGCTCTGTGTCCACGCGTTCGCCGTCGACTATCTTTTTGATCTCCTGTTCGCCTTCACCTACCTCGGGCGATCCGCTTTTCCAATGGGAAACAAATCCAACCTCGCCGTCGGTTCCGCGAAACTCCTGTTTCATACTCGGATCTTTCTTGAACCAAGGCCCCCATTCGTTCTGATTCTTGATGAGTTTCAGATAAGCGAAGACATCGGCTTTGGATCTATTAATTGTTATCTCTCGTTCGACCTTGAAGTCTGTCGGAGTCAATAAGGAAATGACAGCGACAGCCGCAATGATGACGACGAAGATGACGACTAAGGCAATGAGAAGTTTCTTGATCATACGAGCTTCCTTCCATTTTGTATTTCAGCCCGCAAATATAGTTCAAACTTCAATGATTTGAAAGCGGCCCGGATCCAATTTTCGGGATGCTGGTCAGATCGCGGTCAGTAAATGGCTGCCGCCGAAAACATAGATCGAACAAAGGATCAATTCGCCTGCGAAGATCGCGAAAATGAACTTCACGAAGTTCATTCTCATCGAACCGGCGACATAGCAGACCGCATCGGTTGGTACAAACGGGAAGAACGCCCAAAGCGTTACAAATAATAACCCTGTCGGGTGTTCAAGTCGCCTGCGGATGACCTTCACTTTGTGAGGTTTCTTTCTTTCAAAGTGATCGGCGAACCCGAGTATGTCTGAGAGCCAATAGATCGCGCTCGACGAAATGATGATCCCGAAAATCGAGACCGACAGGACCAACAAAGGCTGTTCCGGAAAGAGGACCGTGCCGGCGATCACCAACGGCGAACTCGGGATGAGAGTGAATCCTCGGAACAAAGACAATAGGGCGAAGATAACGAGTACTCCATCCCTATGTTTCGTAAAGAAAGCGGTGATTCCCTCGGGAGTGAACGAGGCGGGCGATGTAAGGTAGGCAACGATACTGATGAAGATCGTTGCAGCCCAGCAGATGAGGATGGCCCGTCTTAACTTGACGGGAATATTTAGGTGATGTGCCAATTGAGATCCGGTTTCGACAACCAATAAGGCCGCGCCAATAGATTACGCGGCCCTCGGAAACCAAGTTCAGTTTCCTTTAGTTTTCTTCCCACTCTGCCGGAAAGATCTTACCCGCGTCGTCCGGTGAGATCTCCTGGCCAAACAGCTTAAAGGCCGCCGCAAGGATCGGGTCACGCCGGCCGGCAAGGTCTTCTGCGGTTGGGAACATCTGCAGGTGCGGAGTAACACCGACGTGTTCGATGCTAACGCCGTCCGACATAAGAACATCCGCATTGGTAACGCTTATTCCGTAAGGCACAGTCGAGTCGGCACCCAGCTCCATGGGAACATATCGCGACTGCATTACCGCTCCGGCCGAGACATCGCCTATCACAACGCCTCGCTGCTGCAGCTGCATAAATCGGGCAAATATCTCAGAGGCGGACCCTGAATTAGAATCGATCAGTATGATGAGTTTACCCGGCATAGCCATCCTTTCCCATCGCTTTTGCCATCTGCGGTTTCATCGGCTTTCGGCCTTTGAGCGTTGCGATCTCGGTGTCCTTTTCGACAAAATAACCCGCAAGACGTTCTAAGGTAACGACGTATCCTCCGCCATTTCCACGCAAGTCGAGGATCAAATTTTGCGAGCCTTTGATCCGGCTCTGCATTATCTCATCAACAGTTTCCGGGGCTGTCGCGAAGCTCGGCAGCTTCCAAACCATTGTGCTCCCCAACTTGAAGAATCGATGAGTGATGCCGCCGCCGGTATCCAGTTCGAATTCACGGATAAGGTCCTCGAGATTCAGGCGCGCCTTCATTTGGGTGACTTTCGAGGCTATATTAAGTTCACGGATGTCGGCTTGGCCTGGTGCCTTTACCTTCACGTTGAGGCCCGTTCGCGGACTTATGGCGTTGTAGTAATAGTTGATCTTCCAGAGGTCTTTCCGCGACGGCCGAAAACCTTCTATCTGCACGACCTCATCGCCGGGTTTAAGCCCTTGTTTTTCAGCGTCACTCTTCGGACGAACAGCGATAACGAAACATTTATCGCCGACCATCTGCATACGCCAGCCGTAGTCTACTTTTGCGGCACGAGACGGCGGGTAGAATTTCGTGTGTGAATCGTTTAATTCAAGAACAGCTTGAGCGATGATGCCGAATGCCTGGCCAAGCGACGTTGCGGCATCGACTTTTTCTTCAGCGACCTTGAAACGAGTTTCAATATCGACGCCCTTAAATTTGTCGTCGAAGTAATCTTCTTTCAAGGACTTTTTTATTGCCTTGAGCATGTCCTTGGCACGAGACTTTTCAATTCGGTCAAACTGTCCGAAAACAGGTGTCACAAAACCGGCAGAAAGAATCGCCGCTGCGACAATGGAAATAAAACACGAAGCGGCCATCGAGGCCGCTTTGTTTCTCGGGAGTAAGTTTTTCATACTTCCTAATTCTGTTAAGACAGTTCTAGAAATATTACGCAGATTTTGACATGGTGTCTATGTCTTTCTTCCACCTCAAAACCGGCTTGCGGGCTGCGGCCGCTTCGTCAAGTCGGCCGATCCTAGTAGATTGAGGAGCGTCATGCAAAAGCTGTGGATTCTCCTTTGCCTCGGCATCGATGTCCTTCATGGCCTCCACGAACGCGTCGAGATCTGCACGCCCAACCGATTCCGTAGGTTCGATCAACATTGCGCCGTCCACGACAAGCGGGAAATATATCGTGGGAGGATGGAAGCCATAGTCGATCAGACGCTTTGCTATGTCAAGCGTATGTACCCCGGTCACGGTCTGATTTTTGTGGGAAAAGATCGCTTCGTGCATACAGTCTGAGTCAAACGGCTTGTGATAGACATCTTTCAATTTCTCCGCAAGATAACGAGCGTTCAGGACAGAAGTTTCGGTCGCCTCCTGCAGCCCCTCGGCACCGTGCGTATAGATGTAAGCCAACGCACGGACCATCATTCCGAAATTCCCGAAATAGGCCTTTACCCGTCCTATCGAGTCCGGCAGATCGTAATTGAGATGATATCGGTCTCCGGTCTTTTCGACTCGCGGGGTCGGTAGAAATTCCCGCAATTCTGCCGTGCAGCAGCATGGTCCGCATCCGGGACCACCGCCGCCGTGCGGGGTCGAGAACGTCTTGTGTAGATTTAGATGGATGACATCTACACCCATATCTCCCGGGCGAGCGACGCCAACCAGCGCGTTCATGTTGGCGCCGTCCATATAAACAAGACCGCCCGCCGAATGAATGATCTCGCAGATCTCTTTGATGTTCTTTTCAAAAATTCCGACCGTGTTCGGATTGGTGAACATCACACCCGCGACGCCGCCTTCATTACACAACTCTCGGAGGTGGTCCATGTCGGTCAGGCCTTCCGCGGTCGATCGGATCGACTTTACGGTAAAGCCGGCTAGTGCCGCCGACGCCGGGTTCGTTCCATGCGCGGAGTCGGGGATCAGCATGACTCTACGTTCGTGAGAAGCCTCGCCGTCTCTTTTGTCAAGAAAGGCACGGATCAACATTACGCCGGTCATCTCGCCTTGTGCGCCGGCAGCGGGCTGAAGCGAAACGCCCGGCAATCCGGTGATCTCTGCGAGGTCTTCCTGAAGCCGGTATATCAATTCAAGAGCGCCTTGCGATTCTTCCTCAGGCGTCAACGGATGCAGATTGGCGAAGCCGCCTAATCGAGCGACCTTTTCGTTCAAACGCGAGTTGTACTTCATCGTGCACGAGCCCAGCGGATACATACCCAGATCGATCGAGTAGTTCCACGTGGACATCCGCGTAAAATGACGGACGACGTCGACTTCGGATACTTCGGGAACGCCGTCGAGGTCGTCGTCACGCGTGAATTCGGCAGGTATCACGTCTTGCGTCTCGGGAACATCAAGCTTAGGCAGTCGATAGCCGATCCGCCCCGTTTGCGAACGCTCGAAAATGAGGTTCTCGTTCTGTGTGGGATGTGATGTTACTTTCTTGATACTCATAAAAACTTATGCCTTGGGTAATCCGTTTTTTGCTACCTTTTCAACAACGCTGCAGAAGCGATCAAGTTCCCAGAGTGTTGTGTAAACGTTAGGCGTAATGCGGATACCGGTAAATTCTTCGTGCACGATCGGAGTCGTGAAGATCTTGTGTTTCGACATCAAATATCCGCCAAGTGCGACGGGGTCGACTCCATCGACCTTGAAATTCGCTATTGCACATGATTGAAGCGGGTCAAAAGACGTATTGAATCCGACCTTCGGGACATCTTTGAGCCGATTCATCCAATACCGCGAAAGATAACGAAGTCGTTCTTCTTTTCTCTTGCCGCCGATCGCGTTATGAAAAAGGATCGCTTCGCCAATTGCCAGCCGCATTGCAGCAGAATGGGTGCCGATCTCCTCGAATTTGCGGATATCATTACGATTCTTGTCTTCACTGGCCATTAGCGCCCAAATTTTTGAGATCTTGTCCTTTTTCACATACAGAAGACCTGTCCCTTTCGGAGCGTATAACCACTTGTGAAGGGAAGTCCCGTAGTAATCGCATTGAAGGTCATCTCGCTTGAAATCGAATTGGGCGAAGGCATGAGCGCCGTCAACTATCGTCTCTATCCCCCGCGCTCGAGCCATTTCGCAGACCTTTTTTACCGGGTTGATCTGCCCTGTAAGGTTGATCTGATGCGAGACGAGAATGAGTTTCGTTCTTGACGTCACTGCGCGTTCGAACGCGGCGGCGATGTCGTTAACATCTTTCGGTGCGATCGGGATCTTGATGAGATTCAGCTTCAGGCCTTCGCGTAATTCCCGTTGTTTCAGCGTCGTCAACATTCGCGGATAGTCCTGAGTAGTCGTCAATATCTCGTCTCCGGACTTGAAGTCCATTCCCATCAAGAGCGTTTCGAGCGACTCACTGGCATTTCTTGTGATAGCGATCTCTTCTGCATCACAGCCAAAGATCTCCGCAAGGCCGGTGCGCACGGTCTCGGACTGCGGTTCGAGTAACTGCCACATTGTATATGCGGTCGCATCTTCCTGCTGCCACGTATATCTAACAAATGCCTCCGTGACCATTCGCGGGCTTGGACTTACTCCGCCGTTATTGAGATTCACGATGCCGCGCGTGACCGAAAACGATTGCTGGATAACGGCCCAGAAATCTTCGTCTGCCGCAGCCTCGATCGGCGATAAATGTTCAACCGCTTTTCCTGCCGCCCTGACCTTGTCAAACATCGACGCGACAGTAGCAGAAGACAAAGCCATTAAGCCAAGGCCTTTGCCAGCAGAAGTAAGGAATTTTCGTCGGTCGATTTCAGGTGTCATATTGAGCCTACTATCCGTCAATTACTTAGCCTGCAGAACTCAAGGCTGCGACGAGGTTGTCTATCTGCGTTTTAGTGTTTGTTTCTGTTGCACAAACCAAGAACTCATTGAGCCTGTCCGAGTAGTATTTCGGCAAAGCCAGACCGCCAATAATGCCTTTCTCGCGAACGCTTTCGAGTATCTCGGTCGCGGGTCTCGGCCCGCGGACGACAAATTCATTGAATGTCGGCGCTGAGAATGCGATCTCATAGCCATCGATCTCAGCGATCTTTTTCTTTGCGTAGGCGGCTTTTTGAGCATTCTGTACCGCCACTTCCTGAAGGCCTTTCTTGCCCATCGACTCCATGTAAATAGTTGCGGCTAGAGCGATCAAACCTTGATTTGTGCAGATGTTCGATGTTGCCTTTTCGCGGCGTATATGTTGTTCACGCGTCGAAAGCGTCAAAACAAAGCCGCGGTTGCCGTTCTTGTCATACGCTACGCCGGCAAGTCGTCCCGGCATCTGGCGAACATATTTTTCCTGAGTCGCGAATAAGCCCACGTGCGGGCCGCCAAATGACATGGGTATTCCCCACGACTGGCCTTCGCCCACCACAATGTCGGCTCCATACGAACCTGGTGTCTTAAGCATTCCGAATGAGATCGCTTCGGTGACAGCGACCACTAACAATGCACCGACGGCGTGAGCGGCATCAGCAAGACTTTTCAGGTCCTCGATGCACCCGAAAAAATTTGGGGATTGAACGACAAGTGCGGCAGTCTTGTCGTCGAGGGCTTCGAGGCCCGAAACGCGGCCCGTTGCCTCATCAAAGTCGATCTCTACGATCTCAGTGTCACCATGCTGCGCATATGTCACAGCCACGTCGCGATATTCCGGATGAACGGACTTAGCGACGACGATCTTGTCCCGCCGTGTGACTCGCTGTGCCATGAGGTAAGCTTCCGCCATCGCCGTGGAGCCGTCGTACATCGAGGCGTTCGCTACTTCCATTCCGGTCAACTGGCAGACCAATGTCTGGAATTCGAAGATATATTGCAGCGTACCCTGTGAGATCTCGGGCTGATACGGCGTGTAGGACGTAAAAAACTCCGATCGTTGGATCAAATGGTCGACAACGGTCGGCGAGAAATGCGAATAGACTCCGGCGCCAAGAAAAGACGGTTTCGTCGCCCCCGTGTTCTTCGCGGCCATCGCTTCCATCGCGGCGATGACTTCGGGCTCAGCCAACGGGTCAGTAATGTTGAGTTTCCGTCCAAGTTGGACGTCTCCCGGGATCGAGCGAAACAGTTCGCTCGCATTAGAAAGCCCGACAGAAGCAAGCATTTCGGCACGTTCTTCGGGCGAATTTGGAATGTATCTCATTATGATTGAAAATTGTGGATCACCACGCGAGGCTCAGATTTCCAAGTTCCAGAAATTGATTCCCGCGCTTAAAGATCTCAAGTTAAACTAGCCTTGGCTCGACAAATATTCGTCATATTCCTCGGCTGAAAGCAGGCCATCGGCCTCGCCGGGATTATCCATTTTTACCTTGATGAACCATGCGTCACCATATGGATCCCCGTTCACTTTTTCGGGCGTATCGTTGAGCCCATCGTTGACCGCAACTACCTCGCCCGCGATCGGGGTAAAGACCTCGGAGACAGCTTTTACGGATTCTACTGAACCGAATGCTTCATGAGCGGCAAACTTGTCGCCGACCCTGGGCATGTCAATATAGACCACGTCACCGAGCGAGCTCTGAGCGTAATCGGTAATGCCGATCGCTGCCGTGTCACCGTCCACCGAGATCCATTCGTGATCCTTGCTGTAACGTAAATTTTCAGGGATGTTCGCCATAATTGAATAAGGAACCTCTGCTTGTATTTGACTGCAAAAAACTACCGTTCTCGTTTATAAAATGGAGTCGGAACGACCTCCGCGGCAAGACGTTTTCCTCTCACGTCAATTCTAATTTCTTGCCCGACATTTGCAAATTCAGGCGGAAGAAATGCCAACCCGATATTCTTCTTAAGGAACGGTGCGGGAGACCCGGATGTGACTACACCGACCTTTTCGTCGCCGACGTAAATATCGAAACCGTCTCGTGCGATCCCGGGTTCCTTCATTTCAAAACCGATCAACTTCCGAGTAAGTCCATTCTCTTTCAGCGCGGCGATCTGGTCACGGCCGATGAAATCGCCTTTCTGCAATTTCGTTATCCAGCCGAGATTGGCTTCAAGCGTTGAAATTTCATCGCTAAGTTCGTGTCCGTAAAGCGACATTGCGGATTCGAGCCTGAGTGTATTTCGCGCGGCAAGCCCGCAAGGAAGTATTCCATGTTCCTTGCCCGTCTCGAGCAACTTGTTCCAGAGCTGTTCCGCTCTATCCGCAGCGGCGTAAACCTCGAACCCGTCTTCTCCCGTGTAGCCTGTACGAGAGATGATCGCATCTACTCCGTCAACTTTCCCCTCGGTAAAATGATAATATCCGATGGGAGAAAGTTCCGTTTCCGTAAGTTTTTGCAGGATCTCAACTGCCTTCGGGCCTTGGATTGCGATCTGGCAATACTCAGAACTAGCATTTCGCACCGAAACGTTCTCGTTGCCTTTGTTCTTGTTGATCCATTCCCAGTCTTTGTCCGTTGTTCCTGCATTTACGACCAGCAGGAGACGATCTTCGGCAAAGCGGTACACCAAAAGGTCATCCACGACGCCGCCGTCTTCATTCGGAAGGGCGGAGTAATGTGCCTGCCCGTCGACTAGTTTTGTGACATCGTTCGTCGTTATACGGTTGACGAATGGTATGGCATCGGGTCCTTCTACCCAGATCTCTCCCATATGTGAAACGTCAAATAGCCCAGCCCGCGTTCGGGTTGCAATGTGCTCTTCGATGACACCGGCAGGATACTGGACGGGCATGTCCCAACCGCCGAAATCGACCATCTTCCCGCCAAGGGCTCGGTGGGCCGCGTTTAACGGAGTCTTCTTCAGGTTTTCCGTAGACATAATGTAAGTGAAAACACGAACCTATCACTTGCGGTCAGGCGTGTCAAAGAAGTTCGGTTTAGCAGCGTTGAAAGTAAATATGAGCAGGGCTAATCGACGTTAACGGCTCACCGATTATCCGGTTTCTTTTTGTTTTTATCTTCTTTTACCTCGGCGGGAAGACCTGCGGCAGCTTCGATTATCTGGTCACAGAGCTCTTCTGAATCCATCAACACGCCACGTTCCTTTTCCGCTTTTGTCTTCGCCAATTCGGATTCAAAAATAGATCTATATCGTGTCGCGGCCGAAGAAAGGCTCCTGACCGCCTTCGGAAAGAGCTTTCCGGTTTTCTCGTTGCCCTCGATCGCGGTCATGTCGCGCGACGCAATGTCATCAATATCGTCGATCGCCTTTTGTAGGATCCGTTTTATGTCATAAAGGAGTTCGAGTTTCGTGCCCTTAGGCTCCTCTCCCCATAGTTCGGCGTTCTTTTTCGGCGGCGACCATGTGTGGCCGGGAATTCCCAATGCGGCAAGCCGTCGTTCAATGAACTTCGTTAAGACCTCGATCCGCATATCGATCTCCTGATGTTCGCGGATCAATTCAGCCTCTTCTTCATTAACAAAATCCCGACGCTGTGCCGCAGCTTCTGGGACAAAAAAAGCCGCCGCGAGAACGGCAGTCATTAGAGTAAAGAAAACTGTTCTATGATTCATTGCTATAATCAGGTCCGTCGATTGGGGACGACCATATCCCCGAAAAGCGGTTCTACCGCCCTGCTGCGGGCGTCCCGCAAATACTTGATCAGGTTTCGCACATAAGGATCGTATTCTGTCGGCAACTCCCGGCGTATCACGCCTAGCCTCGGGGCAAATGCCCGCAATGTCATTTCGAACCGCTTGAATGTGTCGAGGTTCTTATCGCGCCCTCTGCTGCTGTCATAGAGAAAATCAAGGGTGTTGTCCATCAAGGCATGAAAGGCACCAAGTTCGTTGTACATCTCCTGAAATTCACCTTTAGTGCTAAATTCCTCAGCTTTCGTAAGTCTGATGGACATTAACTCCAGTGCAAGTTTTGTCCGGTCCTTTACGTCATGTTTTGTCGCAAGCTGACTTGCCTCACCCTTTGACATCAGCTTGACCGGCGGCGGTGCTCCAAACGTGTAGTCTTCGATCTGTGCCGATGCTAATCCTGGGAGGGCTGCACACGCTAACGCGACAAGGATATATCTGACTGCGAACGCCTTGTGTGATCGAGAAAACTTTAACGCGAGAAAGTCCACTGTATTGAAGTAGAAACTAATATGCACTAATTCCGGGCTATTTGCCAGCTTTTTTTCCTTTCCCGTCCTTGATGAGTTTTTGAAGCGCCGGAAGCCTGAGATTTACCTTTTCGATCTCAAGTTTACTGGCGTTCGGGTCAGCGATCCTCAGAAATTTCTGATAGGTTGCCATCGCATCCAAATATTCGCCGAGATGATCGTGTGTGATCGCAAGGAAATAAAATGCGGCGGCTGAGGCCGGCTGATGTTCGGTAAGCCATCGAAACTCATTCTTTGCCTCGTCGTATCGTTTCAGCTGAAAAAGCGCTGTGGCAAGATTCGTATGGATCGTCACATGTTCGGGGGCTAATGTCAGGAGTTTTCTGAACAAGCCGATCGCTTCAACATACTGCTTTGCCTGAACCAGAGCCGCACCGAATGCGACCGCATGACTAATTTCTTTGGGTTCAAGTATCGACGCTCTCCTGCAATATTCCAACGCCCTTGCAGGATCCGAAACGCGAAAACCAACGCACAATTTTGACAGTGCGTTAACATCGTCGGGTGTACGTCGGATCTTTGCTTCCAGTCCCTGGAGGTCGGCCACGTCGCCATCCTTCGCCATCGCGATCAACTCTCTAACCGATTCAGATGGATTTGGTATCGACTCCAACAACGCAAGGGCCTCGGCCCTTTTCCCCTGAGAATAGAGCACGCGAGACCGTAGAGTTAGAACCTCCGGGGACTTTGGCGACAAAGCTTCTATTCGGCGAACATACGTGTCTGCTTTTTCTATGTCTTTTTCGATCAGCGCAATATCGGCGGCAATCACAAGTGCAGATGTCAGCTGAGGGTCTATCTGAAGGGCTCTCGCCACACTTTCTTTTGCTCCGGGAACGTCACCTAAACGTTGCTCAAGCGCGGCTTTGGAGCTCAACAGGCCCGCCGTGGGACGCATCTTCGCAGTCAAGTCGGAGATCCTCGAAAGAAGGTCGCGAAGAGACGCTTCCGATACGTTTAGAGCGAGCTTTAATTCTGCCAAGGCGGACAGAGCCAGCGGATTCGCTTCGTCATCTTCCAGTGCACCGTTCAACAAAACTTCGGCTTCTTCAAATTTCCGGAGCGTTACCAAGAGCGACCCAAGGCTGGTCTTCGCAAGCGACCAGTTCTGCCGCAGTTCGAGCGCCTTACGAAACGATCTCTCGGCATCGGTGAGTTTCTTTTGAGAAAGGTAGGCGTTTCCCCGTTGCAGTTCGGCCTCAGGAAACTCTGGCATCAGTTCGATTGCCTTTGAATACAGGCCGATCGCCTGATCAAGGTCTTCTTTTTCGTGAGCGTTCTGCGCTTGTTCAAAAAGAGAGATCGCCTTTTTTTCCGGGTCGTCGTTCTGTCCTCGAGCCGCCCCGGCTCCCCATAACAATAAGGCAATGCCGAATAGCAATGACAGCGACATTTTTATCGCAAGCACGCAGCGTTGTTCCATTCTGATAACTGACAATCGTATCATCGAACCAATTGAAGATGCACCCGATCCCAATTCGAGCAGGCCTTGTTTGCCATAACACAAAGCGGTGGGCTAGAATTTCGTCTTTATGGTCCCGAAGGTAATTACCTTCTACTCGGGAAATGATCGTGCCATCGGAAACATCAACCCAACGCCCGGACGTCCAGTCCGCGGCCGTGAAAGAGCGCAAACTACGAAGTATGATGCGGGACTTGGGCCGTGTGTTGGTCGCTTACTCCGGCGGTGTTGACAGCTCTTATCTTGCTGCAGTCGCTAACGACGAATTAAGGCAAAATGCGCTTTGCGTTACAGGAATATCTGCAAGCGTTTCGGAAATTCAGCGCAGGCGTTCGTCAAACCTCGCTCGGCAGTTTGGGTTCAATTTTAGAGTCGTCGACACGAACGAACTCGCCGATCCGGATTATTTGAAAAATGGCGCGGACCGCTGTTTCTATTGTAAAGATGAACTATATTCGGTTCTGCAGTCTATCTCGACCGAGTTCGGAGATGCGATCATTTTAGATGGTACCAATGCCGACGATCTGACCGACCATAGGCCGGGTAGAACGGCTGCAAGACAGAGAAACGTACGCAGTCCGCTTGCTGAAACAGGGTTCACCAAGCTGGAGATACGTGAGAGGAGTAAGGCATTGGGCCTACCGACATGGGATCTTCCGGCAAGTCCGTGCCTTTCCTCGAGAATCGCGCACGGGGTTCCTGTCACGATCGAACGGTTGGGAAAGGTGGAAAAGGCAGAAAAGTTCCTCGGCGATCTGGGCTTTGTTGAGTACAGAGTTCGTGTCCACGACGAATTGGCTCGCGTAGAAATATCGAAGAGTGAAATGATTCGGATCTTGAACCCTGAGATCCTCGAGCTCGTTGAAAGTGAAATTTCGAATTTAGGTTTTAAATACGTGACATTAGATATGAGAGGCTTCAGGTCAGGTTCGATGAACCTTGACCAGGAAGGAGCCGAGTAAGTTTTTTAGATAAGTTTTTTGGAGAATCAATAAGAATGGCTAATCCAATGGCAGATGAAATGCGGCGCTTCAAGGGAAGTGATGAAAAAAATCCCTTCGAGGCAATGAGCGAGCGGTTTGATCGCGCGGCACAGTTGTTGGGACTCGATACCGACCTTTATGCCGTCATGAGGGTGCCGAGCCGAGAGATCAAGGTATATATCCCGGTTCGGATGGACACCGGGCATATACAGGTATTTGAAGGTTTCCGTGTGCAGCACAACTTCGCCCGCGGTCCTGCAAAGGGCGGAATTCGGTACGCGCCGGATGTCTCGCTGGACGAGGTCAAGGCCTTGTCAGCATGGATGACCTGGAAATGCGCTGTCGTAAACGTCCCGTTTGGCGGCGGAAAAGGCGGGATCATCTGTAACCCGGCGCAAATGTCACTCGGCGAACTTGAGCGTCTTACACGCAGATATACTGCCGAGTTGATAGATTTCATTGGACCGGACAAAGACGTACCCGCACCGGACATGAATACCAACGAGCAGACCATGGCTTGGATCATGGACACGTTCTCAATGCATGCTCGTCATACTGTGACGGCCGTTGTTACCGGAAAACCCGTTGCTCTTGGAGGTTCACTCGGAAGACGGGAAGCCACGGGCCGCGGCGTTCTTATCACCGTGAACGAGGCGATCAAGAAATTTGGCCTGACGCCCGAAAAGACTTCTGTTATCGTCCAGGGCTCGGGCAATGTTGGCGGAATCGGAGCACAGTTAATGTATGAGACCGGCTACAAGGTGATGGGTATTTCCGATATTGCAGGCGGTATCTATAACAAAGACGGACTAAACATCCCACATGTGCTCGAGTATTGGCAGCAAAACAGGTCATTCGAGGGATATCCGAACGCCGATCAAGTTGGAAATAAGGAACTTTTGGAGCTCGAGTGCGACGTCCTCGCACCGTGTGCGACCGAGAACCAGATAACCTCTGAAAACGCAGATCGGATCAGATGCAAGATCTTGGCCGAGGGAGCCAACGGGCCGACAACACCTAAGGCGGACAAGATCCTGCATGAAAAGGGAATCTTCGTGATCCCGGATATTCTCTGCAACGCTGGCGGCGTAACGGTTTCCTATTTTGAATGGGTCCAAGATCGTATGGGTTACTTCTGGTCTGAGGACCAGGTCAACGAGCGTTTAGCTGACAAAATGGTGGCCAGTTTCAACGAACTCGTTCATTACTCGGAAAAACATAACGTAGATTCGAGGACCGCAGCTTATATGTTGGCCATTGACCGAGTCGCATACGATACAAGGATGAGAGGCATATACGCCTAAGAAAAATACGTAATTTGTTAAAAATACTTGCTTTTCGGGTAAGTTTGCGTTAACTTCGAGACAAGGGAACGACCAGCTGTTGTCAATAGTTGTAGTGGCATCTGTTTGTCGATTCTTGACGAAAACGCAAACAACAGCATTAACTTTGACTTTCTGCCTAAGTAATTAAGCCAATGAGATTTGGCTAACTATGGTGGGTGTGTGATACTTGGATAGCAATACTTGACTAAGATCGTACTTAGATTTTGCTAAAGAAGACTGAACTTAATCTTTTGATTTTCGGCGGAGGAATATGATGAAACTCGCTTACAGAGTGTTTATTGTTTCGCTGGTCTGCTTGTCGCTCGCCGCGGTAGCGTTTTCGCAAACCGCAGTCAGCGTTGATAAGAACAAGCGATCGGCCAAAGACGACAGAAACACTGCACCTACAATTGGAACAGGAGGTCCGATGGGTGGTCCCACCGGATTGTTCACTGTTTATGATGGACAAACCTTGAGAAAAGGTGAGTACACTTTCAGCGCGGCTTACAGCAATTTTGACCGTGATCCGGGAAATGCGGATTTCACGGAAGTCCCGCTTAGCTTCCAGGTTGGTGTGTTGAACAACTTCGAGTTGTTCTTCAATACCGATGGTTACCGTGCGGTCAAGGTGAATTCGCCGGGGAATCTTTCGAGTTTCTACCTGCCGAATTCGCGGCTTAGAGCGTTCAATGGATCGCTCGTAAGCCCGGCGGCCGTCATTCTGGCTCCTTCCGGACCTGGCAATGGCCCGCTGGAAAACACAGCGGTATTCCGTCCACAGGGGTCGCAGCCGTTTGTTCAGTTCCCGTATGTTGGGGGCAGTGCAGGAAACTTCGGAGGAGCACCGGGCACATTTTCCGGACCGCTCTTCGGATACCCGGTAGGAACATTTCCGCTTATCGGAACTCCGACCGCGGGCGGCGGCGCAAGCAATTTCCCCGGGCTCGGTTCTGTTTACGGCAGCATTCTTCCCGGAATCGTATTCCAGTATGCATGCTCTGGCGTGATCGTTAGCAATGTATGCCAACGCGGATCGGAATATCCGACGGTCTTTACAACTGCTCCGAGCTATCTGCCCGATGCTCCGTTCATTAATCGCACCTACGGTGAATCTGCGTTCAGCACATTTACCGCGGGCGGCAAGATCCGTTTCAATGACGTTAATGACTGGTGGGGCGTTGCTCTTGTGGCTGCTTACCGTTTCTACGGTGACAGCGCGGACGATTTTTCCGGCTTCAACCAGCTTCAGCGTGGTGCAAGCCCGGGCGGCAAGTGGTCGCGGGGCGACATTCTGCTGACGGGTGCATTTGATGCTCGCGTTCGTAAATGGTGGAACATTGCCGTTAACGTTGGCTACAACAAGAACAGCAGTGTAAAGGGCGACTTTGCCGGAACCGAAGCAACGCTTCTCGATCGGCCCGACGAACTGCTGCTCTCGGTCGGAACCGATTTTCCGGTCAACCGTTATTTCCAGCCGATCGCCGAATTCCGAAGTCTTCGATATGTAGGCGGTCGTACACCGAACGTGTTTGAGAACGATCCCTATGAGGCTCTCGTCGGCGCCCGCATCTTCCCGGCACGCTGGTTCGGATTCAGCCTTGGTTATCGCTACCACTTTAACCAGCAGGATAACGACAGCTTTGACACTGACAGGATCGTCACGCAGACGGCCCTTGTTCCGTGCCTCTTCCAGGGGTCGACGGGCGGTGCTCCGACCGCACTCGGTCCATGTACACAGGCTGGTTATGCGGTCTCAACAACGACGTGGTCGGGCGTCCCTCCGGGCTTCGTTACGTCGAACGATCCGCACGGCTTCCTGTTCCAGGCATTTATCGGCCGCCGCAATCCGCGTCAGGCTGAGGTCGAGAACAAACCGGCTGATGTTACCGGTCTTACGGTCAGCGACAATCTGATCAAACTGGGTTGCCCGGCTGGTCAGGTCCCGGCTGAAGGCGAGGTCTGCAACGACAGTACGACTGTCAGCGTGACCACCACCGCGGTCGATCCTGAAAACGATGTACTTACTTACAACTACACCGTCTCGGGCGGCCGTATCGTTGGAACGGGTGCAACCGTTTCGTGGGATCTCAGCGGAGTCGCTCCGGGAACTTACACGATAACTGCAGGCGTCGATGACGGCTGTGGCTTGTGCGGTAAGACCCAGACACAGACCGTGACGGTCGAGTCCTGCAAGTGCATCTCGCCGTGTGCGTGCCCGACGCTTACAGTTAGCGGCCCGGCAGGCATCACGAATCCTGGCGACACGATGACGTTCACCGCGACCGCGGCAGGCGGCACGACGGATGTCACGTACAACTGGTCAGTATCCAGTGGCACGATCGAATCCGGACAGGGAACGCCGAGCATCACGGTTCGTACGACCCGCGAGATGGCTGGCTCTTCCGTGACCGCGACAGTTGAACTTGGCGGACTCCCCGCAGGCTGCAACTGCCCGAATTCGGCAAGTGAGACTTCCGGCATCGCTCCGAAACCGGATTCAGTCCTCGTCGACGAATTCGGCAAACTGCCGAACGACGACATTCGCGGACGTCTCGACATCTTCTTCGCAGAACTGTCGAACAACCCGAATAACCAGGGATACATCATCAATTACGGTACGGACAAGGAGATCGCGGCTCGTGAAAAACTCATCACGAACCACATCAACTTCCGTAAGTTCGACCGCAGCCGCATCACGCTTGTGAACGGCGGTGCGTCAGCCGATGGAACGGTCAAGACCAAACTTTACCGTATACCGCCGGGTGCCGATAATCCGAACCCGTAACCGCTTCTTATCCGAAAGGATACGAACATCAAAAAAGGCCCGCAGAAATGCGGGCCTTTTTTAGTCCACTTAATGTATTGCATTAACAACGAATTTTTGTAGAATAGATAAAGTATCGTTTCGCTTATCGAAGACCGAATCTCCTCGACCCGATCGGCTCTCTAAACACCGATTGATTGCAAACAAAGTGGTCCGTTTTGCCATCTGAACCAATACGGTCCGATCCGCACGGCGCTTGCCGGTTTTACTGAAGCATTATGAAGACATTCCGCACCTATCTGAGTTTTGCACTTACGGCATTTTTGCTGGTCTCATTCCTTCGAGTACCTGCTGGGGCTTTTGACGGCGGAAACACCTTTTCTGACGCGTCAAGTAAGGCGGTGTGGCAGGTTCTCGGGCCAAACGGCGGTGATGTTCGCTCCGTTGCGATCGATCCCCGCGACAAGAACAAGCTTTACATCGGCACCATGGATGGCCAGATACATGTGTCGACCGACGCCGGCAAGAATTGGCGGCTTCTCGCAAACTTTGATAAGACGATGCTGACCCTTGACCAACTCTTTGTTGATAGCCGCGATTCCAATGTTATCTATGCTTCGGGCCATCGCGGCAAGCTTCCCGGCGGCTTCTTCAAATCGACTGACGGCGGAAAAACGTGGGACGAAAAGAAAGAGTTAAAGGACGAAGCGATCCACGCGATGACGCAATCGAAGGTGGACCCGAACATCATTTATGTTGGTTCGAAAAACGGGATATTTGTTTCCAAGGATTCCGGTGAGGATTGGAGCAAGGTCGAATCAGGTACGTCCCCTGTTGATATCAATTCGATGGCGGTCGATCCAAAGAACCAGAACATTATTTATGCGGGTACAAGCTGGCGGCCTTACAAGTCGATAGACAATGGTAAGAGTTGGCGTTTGATAAAGTCGGGAATGATCGACGACTCTGACATCTTTGCGATCACGATCAATAACACGGACAACAACCACGTCATTGCTTCTGCATGCAGCGGCATCTACGAGTCATTCAACGGCGGCGATAACTGGAAAAAGATACAGGGAATTCCGGGCCAGTCGCGGCGTACACGCGATATTGTCCAGCATCCTTCCATTCCCGGAACGATCTACGCCGGCACAACCGAAGGGTTCTGGATGAGTACCAATGGCGGAAGATCATGGTCACTCACAACCGGACGCAATGTCGAGATAAATTCGATCGCAGTTCATCCGGATGCTCCGAATCGGGTCTTCATCGGCACAAATAATTACGGTGTACTTGTTTCAAACGACGGCGGCCGCAATTTCGCACCAACCAACGACAGCTTTACCAGTCGATTTACTTATTCGATCGTGGCCGACGTCGAACAGCCCGACAGGCTTTACGCGACCACGATGAATACTTCGTCCAGCGGCGGGTTCTTCTTTCTCAGCGAGAACGGCGGGAGAACATGGACACAGGCAAAAGGACTTAATATCAATCAGGATCAACCGTTCACCGTTCTACAGGACCGCGTTAATCCGAACCTGATCTATCTAGGAACAAACAAGGGGCTTTACAAGTCGATAGACCGTGGAGTGAACTGGGCGATCGTTTCAGCAGCAAAGGCACCTGTTAAGCGTCCGGTAAAAGGTCCGGCAAAAACACCCGCCAAAGCACCCGCAAAAGGGGCCGTAAAGAAGCCCGCTGTGTCAGTAAAAACGACCGCTTCGGCAAAGCCGACAACGCCTCCTGCTAATGCTGCGGCCGCAGGGCCAAAACTAATTCCGTCAATCACCGAGACGATCAAGGTGTTATCGTTCACTGGTGACGATAGGTCGGGCATCCTTGCGGGAACTAACAATGGCCTTTACCGCACTTACGACCTCACAAAGGGATGGGAAAAACTCTCATTTGGAAACGGCATTGACGAGAATGTCTTTGCGATACACACCTCTTCATTAGTGCCCGGAACCATTTGGGCTGGAACGGCTCGGTCCGGTGTCTTAGTTTCCACTGATGATGGCAAGACTTGGTCAAAGGTGAACGCCTCGCCCGACGGCATTCCTGTTAATGCCATCGCAAGTGACCCGAAACGGCCGAATTATCTTTACGTTGCTACTATCCAGGCATTTTATCTTAGCCGTGACGGCGGCCGTACGTGGAACCGCCGTGGCGGAAATCTTCCGCTCGGGAACTTTACCTCGATCCTGATCGATCCGAACAATACCGATACGATAATTCTCTCAAGCGCTCTTGAAAACGATGGCGGCATCTTCATCTCCGAAGATGCAGGAATGAAATGGAAGCGTTTCGATTCAAAGGACCTCAAGCTTCCGAGCCGCCGCATTTGGTCGCTTGTATTTGACCCGAACGACCCGCGGAAAATGTATGCCGGGACTCATTCGTCAGGGGTTTACAGCATTCAGCGACAGGTCGAAACAGCCTCGAACAGCGGAAATTGAACCCTGATCCTATGGTTTGTTACGCCGGGCGGAAATATCTGTCCGGCGTTTTTTCTTTAGTGTCGAAGCCGGACGCGAGGTCGACGGGCGTCTCGCCTTGCAGTTGGCGATTCAGCCTCTATAATCTGATATCTCAGGAGCGAAAGATAGAGTGACTACAGAAATTGCCTGTCCGGGTGTCGATAAAACGATCACGCTTCGAGCCGAGAGTTTGCAATTTAGCGAGATCCCTGGCCAATCAAAGCTATTCACGGCCTATCAAAACGATCCGACGTCGCTGCGTCGATACTATCCCAACGCAGTTTCATCGCACACAGAGGTAGCCGACCGCATTCCCGAGGTTCTGGCGAATTATACGGCTGACCGCAATGTTCTTTGTAACGCCTTACGCGATACCAATTTGAAATTTGGAGCGACTCAGAAGACCCTCGAGAATATCGAATTGCTTCGGGGATCCGACACCGTCGCCGTGGTATCGGGCCAGCAGGCGGGTCTTTTTACCGGGCCCTTGTACACCATTTACAAGGCGCTTTCAGCGGTTCAAATGGCCGATTGTCTGCGTGGCCGCGGTTTCAAAGCAGTCCCGGTTTTTTGGGTCGCAACTGAAGATCACGATTTCGAAGAAGTATCTAACACGTTCATCGTCGGCAAGAAAGGCGGTGTCGTGGAGTTGAAAAATGAGCCTAAACGCTGCCACGATAATTGGCCGGTCGGTTATGTAAAGCTCGATGACTCGATCAAGGAAACCATCGACGAGCTTTTCCATAACATTGCGCCGACAGAGTTCACTGATGAACTTCGCTCACTTGTAACCGAAAGCTGGAAGCCGGGCGAATACTACGGAGACGCGTTCGGCGTCATGCTCACGAGGCTTTTGGGCAAATACGGACTGATAGTGCTGTGTCCGCTTAACAACGCGTTGAAGCTGCTTGCGGCCCCGGTGTACGTCGAGGCTATCAAGCGATCAGCAGAGCTCGTCGAGGCTCTTCAGAAGAGAAGTGAGCAGCTGGTGGCCGACGGTTTCCCGGCACAAGTCCATATTGGGGACGACTATTTTCCGCTATTTTGGCAGGCTCGCGATGACACGCGGAATTCTTTGAAGAAAAGCAAGGATGGAACCTTCAAGACAAAGGACGGAAAACGGGAATTCTCACTGCACGAACTCGCGGAAATAGCTGCCCACGAACCGACTCGATTTTCTCCGAGCGTCGTTCTCCGCTCGGTGGTCCAAGACTATATTCTCCCGACCATCTGTTATTTCGGCGGAGGTGCTGAGATCTCATATTTCGCCCAGAGCGGGGAGGTTTATCGGATCCTCGGACGCCCCGTCACCACGATACTCCATCGCCAGAGTTTCTCTTTTGTCGAGACCAAGCATGCGAAGACACTTGGCAGGTACGGTCTTAGGTTTGACGACCTTTTCAAAGGGATCGACGACCTTCTGCCGGGTATCGTCGAGCAGCATTTGAACAAGGACACGGCTAAGCTATTCGCTGACGTAGAGGAACGAGTGAACACCGAACTGCACAAGCTGGACGCGGGCCTTTTGCAGATCGACCCAACACTCTCAGACAGTTTGGCAAAACGCCGCCGACGGATCATCTACCATATTGCATCGCTGCGAAATAAGTTCCATCACGTTCAGGTAAGAAAGGATGAGACGATAAATAGACAGATCACCTCTATGTTTGCCGCATTAATGCCGAACGGCCACCTCCAGGAACGCTCGCTGAATATTGGGTATTTCATTGACCGCTACGGTATCAATTTTGTCGATTGGGTTTACCGGGCGATAGACCTGGAAGATCGCGGACACCGTGTAGTTTATCTCTGAAATGAACAAGATAAAGGTCTTGGCGGATAATCTTGCTAACCAGATCGCGGCCGGCGAGGTTGTTGAGCGGCCGGCGTCCGTCATAAAAGAACTGGTCGAGAATTCTATCGACGCCGGGGCAAGCCGGATCCACGTCGAGGTCGAACTTGGCGGCCGGCGATTGATGCGGATCGCAGACAACGGTGAGGGAATGGTACGCGATGATGCGATCCTTGCGTTCGAGCGTCATGCGACGTCAAAGATAAGTACTCTTGATGATCTGGCGGCGATCAATACTCTCGGCTTTCGAGGTGAAGCCCTGGCATCGATCGCGTCCGTAGCCAAAGTAGAACTTGTCACGAAGATCGAAGGCGAGATCGCGGCCACCAGAGTAGTGGTCGAAGGCGGGAGGCTAATTGATGTAAAGGATGCTGCACGCGACGTTGGAACAACGATCTCGGTCCGAGATCTTTTCTTCAATACCCCGGCTCGCAGAAAATTCATGAGATCTGAAGCGACCGAGAATTATCACATTGCAAGCATTGTTACACATTATGCCCTCGCCCATCCTGAAATAGCCTTTACGCTTACTAATAACGGAAGGGAAGTTTTAGCGGCTTCTCCGGCTAAGGAACTCCGCGAACGAGCATTTCAGATATTCGGCGGCGGGCTGCTTGATAGCCTGCTGCCGGTTTCCGGCGGGCGCGACTATGTCGCTAAGGTGTCGGGTTTTATTTCAGCACCGCGAGAACGCCGCACAAGTAAAGATTCGCAGTATTTTTTCGTAAACCAGCGATTTGTTCGAGACAAGACCATTGCCGGCGGCCTGATCGAGGGATATCGCTCGGTTCTTCCTCACGGGGTTTATCCGGTCGCATTTCTGTTTCTGGATGTCCCGGTCGAAGAAATTGACGTAAATGTTCACCCGGCGAAAACAGAGATCCGGTTTCGACGAAGCGAAGCCGTAAAAGATGTGATAGCTGAAGCGGTCCGTGAGGCTTTGTCAAAGGCGGGAATCGTCCCAAATGTTTCAGAACAAACCGTTTCGTCGGTTGCCCCCCTGCCAGAGAAATTTGACAAGGAACTTGTGTCCACCGGAAACGTCGATACGGCGAATGACGGCACTATCCCTCGCTCTCCGAGTGTTGAGTTTGTGGATCGATCTCCAATAATTGAGGACCAGCCTGCATTCGAACTGCTCACCGCGACAGTTTCGGACACAGAGCAGAGGTTAGACGAGATATCGAGAGCATTCGAAAAGGCAGTCGAGATCCGGGCTGATACCGCGAATGTGGGGCGCGAGTTCCCCGTCGATGCGGCCCCGAAAAGCTATGCTGTGCTTCCGCCAGTCAATTCGGCGGAAAAGCTGGCAAAGTCGGTCGGTGTCGAGAGCATCTCCGGGGCAAAGATCCGCCCGATCGCGCAACTGCATGATAGTTTCATAATTGCCGTCGATGACGAGGGCCTGCTTTTGATCGACCAGCATGTTGCACACGAACGGATCTTGTTTGATAAGTTTCGCCGAAAAGAGACTGAGCGTCCGATCGAGTCTCAGAATTTGCTTCTGCCTGAGACGTTAGACCTGACACCTGCGCAAACCGAGGCCTTCCAACTCATTGAAGACGAAATTCAGGATCTCGGGTTTGGTGTGATGCGGCTGTCGGGTCGAACGGTCGCGATCAAATCTATACCTACTGACCTTCCGCCGGCTGAGGCGAGGAATCTGTTTGCAGAGATACTTGACAATGTCGAGATCGAAAAACGCGGTAATGCAAAATCAACCCTCCGGGACGATATAGCTGCTTCACTGGCCTGCAAGGCCGCTGTCAAGATAAACATGAAACTGACGCCCGAAAAGATGCAGTGGCTTATCGAGGGGCTTCTCACGACGTCGTCCCCAACAACCTGTCCCCACGGCCGCCCAGTGGTTCTCCGCCTTTCAATGAAAGATATTGAGCGCGGATTCCATCGAACTTAGCAAAAGTCTTTAAAACGGATGGATGCTGTTACGGCACATAAACCGATAAATGAGTAGGTTTGTGCCAAAATGGCACAATCGAAAATTGAAACCGCGACTTGAAATGTGATTTATTTCAAGTTATTGTTTCTTTGTCTTTAGACCCAACAAAGTCCCGGGCTGGCCCAATGCCTCGAAAATGCGGCGAATAAATCTTCAGAAGGCAAAGAATGAGATCGCGCGGTTAAATACGATCCGTGATATTAATCGGCAGATCGTATTGAACTATGTTCGCGACCGTTCTCCGATCTCGCGTGCCGAGATCGCAAGGCAAACGGAACTGCACCGATCGACGGTATCGGTGATCGTTGACGAATTGCTGGCGGACGGAATGATCGTCGAGATCGGTTCCGGTGAATCGACCGGCGGCCGAAAGCCAAAGTTGTATGAGCTAAGGACCGGAGTTCCGGTTGCTATTGGGGTTGATCTCACACCGCGGACCACGACGATCGCATTAGCTGATCTGGCGGGAAATATCCTTCAGAAAGAAACTTTTTCTACGTCTCCGGACGTAGAATTCATGACCGCCCAGATACTTGAGCGAACGCGGCGCATTGCTGAGCCGTTTCATGACCAGGGGATCGAGATCGGAATGAGTGTTCCGGGTCTTGTCGACCAAAGATCGGGAAAGATCTTTCATATACCATACTTCAACTGGCGTGACTGGGATATCTGCAAGCGTATCGAAGAAGAGACCGGATCTCACGTTATCGTTGAAAACGACGCGAACGCAACCGCTCTTGCTGAGTTGTGGTTTGGCCAGGAAAAGACACGAAAAATAGACACCTTTCTGATGATACTTGTCGGAGAAGGTGTCGGGACCGGCATCATTTTCGACGGCCAGGTATATCGTGGCGAAATGGGGGCGGGCGGTGAGTTTGGGCATATGATAGCGGGCGACAATGCCCCGGTCGAGTGTTCGTGCGGCAGCCGCGAATGTTGGGAAGCGTACGCTTCCGAAAAAGCGCTTGTTGCACGGTACAAGAGTTTGCTGAAGATCGACGATCTGAAACAGTCGAATATCGATATCGGCGATCTCATCGAGCTTGCGGTAAACGGTGAAAAGCACGCAGTCGAATCGCTTCGCGAAACCATGCATTATCTGGGCAATGGCATTTCAAACTTGATAGTCGGCCTTAGCCCTCAGATCGTCGTCGTGAGCGGCAAGGTCACAAAGGCGTGGGATCTTTACAAGGACGAACTTCAGCGCGTTTCGGAGCGAAGCGTGCTGGCCGGCTTGCCGCAGACCGAGTTGCTCCCATCAACACTCGGCGAGTCGCCAACGCTTACCGGAGCAATCGGATTGGTTCTGGCCCGGAAGTTTGGTTCGATGAGCTAAGGGAGTTATCTTAGTAGAAAAGCCGAGAGCCTCTGACCGATCTGGAGGGAAATGACGGAAAACAGAGAAAGCCAGATGTCGCAACGGCATATTGTGAAAGAAGCAATTAACTTTGTGTAAACTTGACACAGAACAGCCTTTCATAATAAAACTTTGTTGGAAGTACCGACAAACGATTTTCATTACACTGATCGACTCCCGCCGGACAGGAATGTCATAAAGCAATTTGTTCGCGAAGTCCTAAAGGCTCGCAGCTTTTTTTTTCGATGATTCTACGCAACGGAGAACCTTCTTATGCAGACAACGTCTAAACTCAATAAACTCTTTTCGCTGGCAGTTCTGTTTCTAGTATTTGTCGCAGCAACGGCTGTCAATGTCGACGCGCAGTCACAGGCTCTGAACGGCCAGATCGAAGGTATCATCAGCGATGCCAATGGAGCTGCGATCGCATCAGCTACAGTCAAGGCAACGAATGTCGGCACCGGTACCGAACGAACTGTTACGACGGACAGCAGCGGAGTTTACAGGCTGCCGTTGCTGCCACTTGGTAATTATCGAATCACGATCGAGGCGACAAATTTCAAACGCCTCGTCCGCGAAGGCATTACGTTAACCACGGGCCAGATCGCAACCGTTAACGCTACGCTCGAAGCGGGTGCGGTGAGTGAAACCGTCACGATCACCTCTGACGCGCCAATAGCCGATCCGGGAAAGATCGATCTTGGCCGAGTGATGAATACTCGCGAAGTACAGAATCTCCCGAACGTTTCTCGAAATCCGTACAACTTTGCACTGCTTCAGTCCAACGTGACCGGACGGCCGAACATTGAATTTGGCGTTCCGCGAATCAACGCAAATGGTTATACCCGCCGAACTAACTATCAGCTCGACGGTAACAACAACACGCAAGCGGACCGCGGCGGAATTCGCCTGATGCCGATCTCCGACACGTTTGTCAGCGAAGTGCAGCTCGTTACAAATGGCTTCGCGGCAGAATTCGGCAACACCCCGGGACTGATCATGAATGCCGTAACGCCTACTGGAACGAATAGCTTCCACGGTTCAGCGAGCTATCGGTTCCGTAGGACCGCGATGTCGTCGCGTCCATTCAACACATCGCCGACCTCGCAGAAGCCGGAAACAAAAGTCGACAACGTAACTGGAGCTGTTGGCGGCCCGATAATCAAAGACCGATGGCATTTCTATACTGGCTATGAGTGGGTGAATCGCGATCTTGGCGGAGAACCGCAGCGTGTGATCACGATATCTGATGCGAATAAACAGGCATTGATCGCTGCCGGTGTGCCCGCAAGCGCGTTTCCAACGGCTATCCCTGCGGCTCAAAAAGTAAACTTCTTTATTATTCGAAGTGATGCACAGCTGAATCAGTCGAACCGATTATCGGGCAGATTCAATTACTTTAAGAACTTGTCTCCTGACAATATCGCAGGAGGCCTGACGACGCTCGAGCGTAGTATTGATTTTGACGATAAGTCATATTCTTTAGGACTGCAGTTGGCATCGATCCTCTCAGGAAGTTTTGTTAACGAGTTTCGTTACCAGTATGCAAAGCGTGATTCCCGCAATGTGGCTAATGCGAATTCCGGGACAGGACCGAGTATTGTAATCACCGGAGTCGCGAATTTTGGCGCTCCGGAAAATGACGACACGATCGCCCCGCTTCAAGTCACGAATCAGATACAGAACAACTTGACGTGGACAACGGGTGACCACGTCGCGAAATTCGGATTCGGTTTTAATCGAATTGACGACACGCGCCGGTCAAATGTTTTCGCTCGGTACACATTCCCGAGCATTGGAGCATACGTTTCAGCAAGGACCGGAGTTGTGCAGGCCGGTGTGACTTGTGCGAGCGGTGCGACGAGGTGCTACACGAACTATGTTGAAGCATTCGGCAGCCCTGATATCGAGTATCAATCGACGTTTTACAACTTTTTTGCACAGGACGACTGGAAGATCACGAGAAATCTCAAGTTGAATTACGGCGTAAGGTATGACCAGTATGACATTCCGGATGCCAACAGTTCTTCGCCGTTTTCTGCTTCGCAGAAATTCAAGGTTGACAAGAATAACTTCGCCCCGCGATTGGGCATCGTTTACGGGTTACGAGACGGAAACCGGCCGACAGTGATACGCGCAAGTGCCGGCATCTACTACGATACGGTCTATCTTGATTTTTACCAGCGTGCCATCCAGAACAACGGCAGTCCGGTTTATTTCAACTTCACATTCGCGCCGTCAACCGCAGGTGCTCCGGCTTTCCCGAGCACTCTCGGCTCACTTCCGGCAGGAACGGTCCTTCCGCAGCAGAGCATCGAAACGATCGCTCCCGATTTCGAGAATATGTACGCGATACATGCGAACGCCCAGCTCGAACAGGCGATCACGCAGGACCTATCGTTCACAGTCGGGTATATTCATTCGGCCGGGCGTCACATTCCGCTCTACAGGAACATCAACCGTATAAATCCGACGAGCACGCTCGCCGATGGTCGTCCTATATTCAGCAATACGGTCAACTCGACAACCCGGATGGATCCTCGATTCAACAATATCTTGATGGCGGAATCTGTCGGGAACTCGAAGTATGACGCGATGACCCTGCAGCTCAACAAGCGGTTTTCCAGAGGCTACCAATTCAGCGTGAACTACACTCTGTCCAAGGCTGAAGATGATGCTCCGGAGCAAAATCTGGTCGCGACGCAGAGCGGCAATTTGGTGGTGCAGGATCCGACAAATCGAAAACGCGACATCGGACCTTCACTCGCGGATCAGAGGCACACGTTCGTAGCAAGTTTTGTAGGCCGCCCTGATTTCAACTTCTCTAACAAGACGTGGAACTACGTCCTGAACAACAATCAGTTTGGCATCACAGCTACTGCCAACAGCGGTGAGCGGTTCAACATCGTAGCCGCAACGGATATCAACCTGGATGGATTTCTTGGGTCGGATAACCCGGTTGGCATCACACGGAACTCGGGCACGACGCCTAAGCAGTTTAACGTTGATCTAAGGTATTCGCGGTTCATTCCGTTTACGGAAAGGTACAAACTCGAGTTCTTTGCCGAGTTCCTGAATCTTTTCAACATTAACAGCGTTTACCAGATCAACAGCTTGACCGTTACGACTGACGCACTCGGCAATCCGACACAGGCACTGCCGACTCCCCAAACGCGTGCCGTAACATCGTTGGATAGCCGTCAGGCCCAGATCGGCTTTAAGTTCATTTTCTAAACGGGCAAGGGCGGGTTGAAAAACGCCGGGTGTTCAGCAGTGTAAATTGCTGAGCATCCGGCCCATTGCAAAATCCTTACCACAAGATATGGGATCACACGCTGCGAAAAAGACGGAACCTGTTGAGGAATTGCCGGATAGCTGGTGGCACAAGGTTTATGTCGCGGTCGTGATCACGACCATAGTTGTGATCTCTGCGCTTTGGGCGTTCTCAAGATACTTTTCGAGCTGACAGATCAATGAGATTTCTTGATTGGGCGGTCGTTGTCGCATATCTTACGTACGTCATTTGGGACGGCGTCAGGATGACAAAGCACAGCGGCAGTGCCGAAGGCTATTTTCTTGCGAACCGGAGCTTGCCGTGGTGGGCGGTGGGGCTTTCGGTAATGGCTACCCAGCTTTCGGCGATCACGCTCGTTGGAACCACCGGCCAGGCATACACGGACGGAATGCGTTTTCTGCAATTCTATTACGGATTGCCGCTTGCGATGGTCATCCTCTGTGTCACCGTAGTGCCGTTCTTTTATCGGGCGAACGTCTACACGGCTTACGAATATCTTGAGAAAAGATTCGACGCCAAGACCCGATCGCTGACAAGTTTCTTCTTTCTGATTTCGCGCGGATTAGGCGTGGGTGTGATCATCGCCGCACCGTCAGTTATCCTTTCGATCGTATTGGGGTGGAGCGAGATAGCGACCATCTTCGCAATCGGTCTCTCGACGACGATCTATACCATGGTTGGCGGCGTTCAGGCTGTTACGTGGACCGACGTAAAGCAGATGATCGTGATCTTCGTCGGGATGACCGTTGTGATGTTTGTTGTCATATCGCAGTTTCCGGCAAACGTCTCGATCGCTGACGGACTGCATCTCGCAGGATCACTCGGTAAACTCGATACCGTAAACACGAGTTTCGATCTCACGGAAAAATACACTCTCTGGTCAGGGATCATCGCCGCGTTCTTTTTATTCTTGTCATATTTCGGCTGCGATCAGAGCCAGGTACAGCGATTTCTGACCGCGCGATCGGTAAGCGAAGGCAGGACGTCACTCCTGATGAGTGCCTTTCTGAAGATCCCGATGCAGTTCATGATCCTAATGATCGGTGTGCTGGTGTTCGTGTTTTATCAGTTTGCGACGCCGCCTATGATCTTCAATCCGGTCGAGGACGCCAAGGTCGCCGGTACCGCTCAGTATCAGTCGCTTCAAACTAAATTCAATTCCGCGCATGAGGTCCGAGAGAAAGCAGCGGTTGAATTTATTGAAAATCAGAACGATCAAACTCGAGCAGCCTATGTGGCTGCCGATAAAGGCTTCAACGACGCACGGAAAGACGCGGTCGATTACGTTAAGGCAACGACCAGCAACTCAAGCTTTAACGATGTCAACTATGTTTTTCCGTCGTTCGTTGTCGCTAATATGCCTATGGGCGTGATCGGGTTGATAATCGCTGCTATCTTTGCGGCCGCTATGTCTTCAATATCTGCCGAACTGAACGCTCTTGCTACGGCAACGACGATCGATTTTTATAAGCGGCATTTCAATCAAAACGATACGGACCGTCACTATGTGGCATTTGGACGGGTCGCGACATTCGTGTGGGGCATCTTTGCTTGTATCGTCGCGATGTACGCGACAAATCTGGGCTCGCTTATCGAAGTGGTAAATAAGTTCGGATCTTTCTTTTATGGTTCGTTGCTCGGCGTCTTCGTGCTTGCCATCGGGGTGAAGCGTGCAAAGGCGCGAGGAGCCTTTTTCGGACTGCTGTTCGGTATAGCTTCGGTCTGGGTCGCGAGTAATTACACAAAAATAGAGTTTCTTTGGTTCAACGTTGTCGGATGTTTGGTAACTGTTATCGCGGGATACCTAATTAGTCTGACCGATTCAAGTGCTGGTAAAGATGCAGCCGTGGAGGCGTAATTTTGTTATGGAAGGTAAGGGTTCGATCACTCGAAGGTTTCAATCTTTTGTAATTCTTTCTGCCGTTTTTTTCTCTCAGATCGTATGGGTTGGATCCGGAACAGTCCTTGCTCAGGTTCGTCCAATTTACGATATGGGCGCGATCGGGCTAGGGCAAATGCTGAAGCGTTTGCAGACGACTGCGAGCGCGATGCACACTGGGGCGCACCCTGATGACGAAGATTCGGGTTTGCTTGCTTATCTTGCACGCAGGGAAAACGCGAGAACCGCGTACCTTGCGCTCAATCGAGGTGACGGCGGCCAGAACGTGATCGGCCAAGAACTCTTTGAAGGGTTGGGTGTGATCCGTACTGAAGAACTGCTGCAGGCCCGACGCCTCGATGGCGGTTCGCAGTTCTTTACGCGCACGATGGATTACGGGTTTTCAAAGAAACGTGAAGAGGCTTCACGGATCTGGGGTGAAAGGGAAGTTCTCGGGGACATGGTTCGAGCGATCAGGCTGTATCGGCCTCTTGTCATTATTTCCCGATTTGTAGGTGGCCCTACCGACGGACACGGACAGCACCAGCTTGCAGGTTACCTGACACCTATCGCATTTAAGGCGGCCGCAGATCCAAAGCAGTTTCCCGAGCAGCTTAGCGAAGGACTGGAAACTTGGCAGGCGAAGAAACTCTATGTTTCTCAAAGCTTTGTGAACAATCCTCAGAATACCCCGACCCTGACCTTGAACACCGGAGAGTACAACACCCTGATCGGGCGATCGTATTTTGAGATAGCAATGGAAGGTCGGAGCCAACACAAGTCTCAGGAAATGGGAACGCTCGAGCTACGCGGAAAACAGACCTCGGGTATGCGATTGTCGGAAACGGTGGGTGGTTCGACCGGAACGGAATCGAGTGTTTTCGAGGGTATAGATACTTCCATCGTCGGCATTGCCGGATTGGCGGGTGACAGTTCCGAGCCATTTATCCAAAAGCTGAAGGTTTTGCAGGCGACGGCCGCAGAGGCTCTTAAGTCATACGATCCCTATGCGCCCGAAAAACTTATCCCAATTCTTGCCCGTGGACACAAGGAAGCGCGCGACGCGGAGTGGTCAACACGAAATCCGCTCTCAAAGGAGTTTTGCCGAGAGAAGCAAAGAGAGTTTGCGGCGGCTTTGCAGGCTGCGGCTGGTATTGTCGTCGACGCACTGAATAGCACCGAGACGATGGTCGCCGGCGATTCGGCAAATGTTTCGGTGCGAGTGTTTGCTCCGGATAACTCGAAAGTAAACATTGTCGATACAACGCTTTCGGTTCCGTCTGGATGGACTGCGGTAAAGACTGATGAACCTCAACAGGCGTCCGAGACAGGATTCCGTCCACGAAGAGAGACCTCCTTCGGCGCGGCATTCTTCAAAGTGACGGCGTCTGCCGACGCAAAACTAACCCAGCCCTACTGGCTTGAATCTCCGAGAAAGAACTACAACTTTGATTGGGCCAACGCAGGCATGAGCAAGAATATGCCATTTGCTCCTTCGTTGATTCGCGCGACCGTGAAATTGAACGTCGGCGGTGAAGAGATCGAAGTTGAGCGAGACGTTCAATACCGTTACTCTGACGATATACGTGGCGAGATTCGAAGGGAGGTGAACGTGGTGCCCGCGCTTACGGTCGGGCTTGAATCGGATCTTTTGATCGCTCCGGCCTCAAACAAAGCACAGAAATATCGGGTCGTGATGACGGTTGAAAACAATTCGTCGTCCGCAGCGAAGGGGTCCGCGAAGTTGGACCTGCCTGCCGGCTGGACACTTACGCCCGCGTCGGCAAATTTCGATCTGCCTCGGAAAGGGGATACGACAGCGGTTGCTTTCGATCTTACAATACCGGCAAACACAAAGGCGGACTCCTATACGCTTAAAGCGGTGGCGGAAATGGACGGAAGATCGTACAGCCAAAAGGTCCAAGAGATCGCGTATCCTCACATCCAAACCCACCGCATTTATACCAATGCAGAAATCTCAGCTAAGGTATTGGATCTGAAGGTCGCTCCCGTACGAGTGGGCTATATCATGGGAAGCGGCGACAAGGTTCCGGATGCGATAAAAAGAATGGGCCTCAACGTCACGATGCTTGACGAAAAGGCGCTGTCGACCGGTGACCTTTCTCAGTTCGATACGATCGTGGTCGGCGTCAGAGCTTCACAAGTCAGGCCCGATTATGTCTCGAACAATGGGCGCCTGATCGAATTCATGAAGAATGGCGGCACGCTGATCACTCAATATCAGCAGCAGGAATACATTCGCCTCAATTTGCCGCCGTATCCGGCGAAAATGGACGGTAATTTTCGCGTCACGGACGAGAACGCCTCGATCAAGGTATTGGTACCCGGACATCCGATCTTCAACTTCCCAAATAAGATCGGCGACGCCGATTGGCTGAACTGGGTTCAGGAACGAAACCTTTACGGTTTCACAGACTTTGACTCGACAAAATATACGGCGTTGCTGGAATCACACGACGAAGGCGAACCTGAACGTATAGGGGGAATGGTCTATGCGGAAGTTGGAAAAGGAAAGTATATTTACACTTCCTATTCCTGGTTCAGGCAGTTGCCGGTTGGAAATCCCGGAGCATACCGGATATTCGCGAATTTGCTGAGCCTCTCAAAGGCCGGAAAGTGATGCAGAGCAAAGAACAGACGGAGAAATTTCCGGCACAGAGCTATAAGGACAACGTCCTGGCGGATTGTTTCGCGGACGCAAAGGAGCATTTCCTCGACGCTTATCATCAGGTCGATCTTGCTCACGCCGTAATGCTCGGCGAACAAGGGATCGTTAGTGAAGCTGAACTGAATGAGATTCTCAGAGCCTTGACCGAACTGGACTTCGACGGGATCCGCGGACGCGAATACGACGGAACATTCGAGGATCTTTTTTATTTGCTGCAGCAAGAGATCGCTAAGCTTTGCGACCCCGACATCGCTGGAAAGCTCCACACCGCCCGAAGCCGCAACGACATCGACGTAACTATCTATCGGCTGCATTTGCGTCAGGATTGCCTGAATTTGATGCGTTCTGCGATGGATCTGCGAAGAGTGTTTCTCGATCTCGCCTCTCAACACCACGAGACGCTGATCCCGGCTTACACGCATACACAACCGGCGCAGCCGTCGACAATGGCTCATTTTCTGCTTGCAATGGCTGAGAATGTTGGCCGCGATATCAAGCGTCTGATGCGTGCGTTCGAGAATATGAATTACTGCCCGCTGGGCGCCGGTGCGATCACGACAACGGGATTTCCGATCAACAGGCATCGAGTCGCTGAACTCCTCGGGTTTACGGCACCGACCGTGAATTCATATGGTTCTATCGCCTCTGTTGACTATTTTACGGAAACGCTGGGCGCTGTTGCTGCGTTATTGGTAAATACCGGCAAGTTTGCACAGGAATTCCTGCTCATGGCCATGATGGAATTCAATGCGATACGTCTGCCTGATGGTTATGTTCAGGGTTCATCGATCATGCCGCAGAAGCGAAATCCGGTCGCGTTAGAGCACATACGCGCGATCGGCAGTAAGGCCCTCGGCCAGACTCTTGGGGTGCTTACCGCAGTGCACAACACACCTTTCGGCGACATAAATGACGTCGAGGACGACTTGCAGCCGCTCATTTACTCAGCGATGCGCGATGCCGATCGAACGGTCGCTCTTTTTGCGAGTACCCTGCGGTCTGCAACTTTCAATTTTGATGTCCTTAAAAAACGTGCCGGCGAGAATTTCATCGCAGTGACCGAGTTGGCGGACACGATAGTGAGAAAAGAAGGGCTGCCGTTCCGCGTTTCGCACAAGATCGTGGGCAACTGTGTGAAAGCGGCGATCGATGCCGGAACCGATGTGACCTTTGAGATCCTGCAAAAGTCAGCTAACGAGGTTATCGGCCGCGACCTTCACATGACCGAAGACGAGCTTATTGCTGCCGTCTCGCCGGAGAACTTTGTTAACATTCGTACGATCTACGGGGGCACCGCGCCGTCCGAGACAAAACGTGCTCTCGGTGTCGAACGCGAGTTTGAGGTTGAAGATGATGCGTGGTTCGTCGAAGTCACCGACGGGCTAAAACTTGCGAGGGAGAATCTGGACCGGGCGGTAAAGGCCCGAATTAACCGCTAGTTGTGTTCTCCGGAACGCGGGATGCGCGTTCAGAGGGCCCGCAGCGATAAATACGCGGGTCATTCAACTAAAGCAAGAACGTCTCCCGCACTTACAGTATCGCCTTCGCTAACGCGAAACTCTTTTAGCGTTCCTGCCTTTGGCGACTTAAGTTCGTTCTGCATTTTCATCGCTTCGACGACGATCACGCCATCGCCTTTTTCGACGTCTTGTCCCGGGTTCGCCACAAATCGTACTACCTTTCCAGGCATCATCGTCTTGATCTCGGCTACGCCATCGGTGTCACCGGAATTGCTTCCTGATCCTCTCAACTTCTTAGGGTCGATGATCTTGACGTCAAGTTCATTTCGATCCATTGATATTCGAAATGAATCACCTGATGCGGTAACGCATAATTCATAGATCTTCCCATCTACCTTGAATAAATGGACATTCGGTCCGACCTCAGACGACTCAAGCCTGTACACGCGGTCACCTATCTTTGCGACAACGTTGCTACCATCGCGCATGATATTTACTTGATGGACCTCTTCGCCAACCTGAGCCTGGAGTTTCATAGGACTTGCTGATAAAAGGCGCAGGATCGCTGACCTCGTTTCTCCGATCGCTGCGCTTCAAACTGAGGTTACTTAGCCATTCACGCCGAATGGCTCTCCCCTTTAACCTTGTTCGGTTGGGGCGTTATGCGGAGGTACGGTTTTATTTCCGTAAATCCGGCAGGGAATTTCTCTTTCGCCTGCTCATTGGTGACGGCCGGGACGATGATGCAATCGTCGCCATCTTTCCAATTGACCGGTGTCGCGACACTGTAATTTGCGGTTAACTGAAGCGAATCGATCACGCGAAGTATCTCGTCAAAGTTGCGGCCCGTGCTTGCGGGATAGGTGATCATCAACTTTACCTTTTTGTCCGGGCCGACTACATAAACCGAGCGAATTGTGAAGGTATCGCTTGCGTTCGGGTGGATCATGCCGTATAGGTCAGAGACCTTTCGGTCCGAATCGGCGATCATCGGAAAATTCACGGCAGTGCCCTGGGTTTCTTCGATGTCTTTTTCCCAACCCTCATGAGATTCGAGAGGGTCGACGCTCAACCCGATGATCTTGACGTTGCGTTTGTCGAATTCCGGTTTGAGCTTTGCAGCCATCCCGAGTTCGGTGGTGCAGACTGGAGTATAGTCCTTCGGGTGAGAAAAAAGGACTCCCCAGCTGTCGCCGAGCCATTCATGAAAATTGACCTCGCCTTCTGTCGTCTGCGCGGTAAAGTCCGGTGCTTCATCACCCAATCTGATCGACATAACCTACCTCCAATGAATTTCCGAAAGTATAACACAAATGACATTCTCACTCCTGGAAATCGGAGTTCTCACTATCCTCGCTGGTATGCCGCCGAATCCTCAATAGTGCGAGTTTCTTATCGTCGGCGTGTTTGACCTTTATTTCGAGGCCGCGGATGTTGAGGATCTCGCCAACCTTCGGTACGTGTCCTGCTTCTGATGTGACCAACCCGGCGATCGTCGTGTAGTCATCATCTTCAAGTTCGATGCCGAACAAACGCTCGATCTTGTCTATCTCTGTCGAGCCAAGGACATCAAAATAGCCGTCCTCGCCCTCGATTATCTCTATTATCTCTTCGTCTTCGGTGTCTTCGTCTTCGATCTCGCCGACGATCTCTTCAATTAAGTCTTCGACCGTTACAATTCCCGCGACGCCGCCGTATTCGTCTACAACTATGGCGAGTTGGACGTGGTTGACCTGCATCGTTTTCAGAAGTTCGGCGGCCGTTTTGGTCTCGGGCACAAAAAAGGCATCGCGAAGCAATGGTGAAATTGGCTCGTCCTCTTTTCCGCCCTCCGCCCAAACCTGGAGTAAGTCGCGAACATATATCGTCCCTTCGATGTTGTCGATATTTTCACGATAGACAGGCAGTCGAGAGTATTTTTCCGCGATGATCAGATCGCGCACGACACCAATGGTCGAATCGGCTGAGACAGCGCAGATCTCGGTTCGCGGGGTCATTATTTCACCCGCACGTGTTTCCGCGAACTCGACCATCGATTCGATCATCTCTCGTTCTTCTTCTTCGATTATTCCTTCGGCCTCACCGACCTCGAGTAACGCCTGGATATCTTCGTCGTCGTCTTTTTCATCAGAAGTATCCGGAGAGACAGTCGCCTCGATCTTTTGAAGTTGTTCACGAGTAGCAAAAAGCGAGGTCAATGGTGCCGTAACTCGGGCGGTTATTTGATACAAAGGTCTAACTATCGGCAACAAAAAGAGCAGGACTGATTCGGCATTGCTCCGAACGATCAGCCGAGGAAGTATTTGACGGAAGAGAACCGTCGCGAGTAACCCGATCATCAACGCAAAAACCAAAAGCCAGGTCCGGTCCTGTGTGTAACGAAGCGTTAAGACCGTGACCAGTACGGTGAAAGTTATGAGCAGGAACTGGATCGCAGACGATAGGCCAAACCTAAAACGCGGACGGTCATCGAGGATCTGGCGAAGAAAAATGTAAGTCCTTTTCTTTCCCGCGTCTTCGGTGTCAGACGAAAGTCGTCGCAGGCTAAGATCAGAAAGATGCGAAAACGCCATATCGACGGTCGCCAAAAAGACGAGGACGACCAGGATCGACAAGCAAGCCGCTATCTCAAGTTCCATAATCTTATAAGTCTGAATGGTAGGTTTAGTAACATTGAAAATCAAATGTTTACAAGGAGAGTTCGGCGGCGGCCGCTTCGTCAAGAAACCAGAACAGCTCGCCATGAGCCGGATCAACGGATTGAGCGGGAAGTTCCATCGGAATAGCCTCGCCTTCGATCACGGACCTAACAGCGCTCGATTTATCTCCTCCGGCGACCAGGAACATTATGTTTCTTGCGTTGTTGATTACGGGAAACGTAAGTGTGTATCGCCATGTATCAAGCTGAGGAACCCAGTTTGCAACGGCTATACGTCTGGTCTCACTGAGTGCCCGAGTGTGGGGGAAAAGGGAAGCGGTATGCCCGTCCGGGCCCATTCCTAAGAGAACCAGATCGAATCTCGGACGTTGATCATGCTCAGTAATTGATTCGAATGAGATCTCCAACATCTGCTCATAGGTTCGTGCGACCTCCTCGGGTGAGGAGATCTCGGTTGGCCATGCCGCCACGTTCCATTTCGAAACGGGCAGCTTTTCGAAAAGTTCCGTCTTTGCGAGGTTGTAGTTGCTTTGGATGTCATCGGCGGGAACATTGCGTTCATCGCCAAAAAAGAAGAAGATCTTGGGCCAATCCAGATCAACGTTTGCGATCTTTTGATAAAGTGCTTTTGGTGTTGATCCGCCGGAGAGTGCCACTGTTGATCTTCCGCGTTCGCTTATTGACTCTTCTGCAATGCGAACAAATTCGGCCGCCGCCTTTGAACTCAGCTCATCCAGGTCTTTGCAGACTGTTAACTTCATTGTTTCGGCCTTCGCATATCGATCCGCGGTTCTTCATTTTTCCACTTCCGGCCGTCACGGGAAAGAAGATCATCGGCCTCTTGCGGACCCCATGATCCCGATGCGTAGTTTGGAAAGTTACGTGCCGGAATTGCCTGCCAAACATCGAGGATAGGCGTCACGATCCGCCAGCTTGATTCGACCATGTCCGCTCGTTGGAATAGAGTAGCGTCGCCGATCATGCAGTCAAACAAAAGGCGTTCGTATCCAGTGCTGATCTGTTCGCCAAAGTGATCGACATAATTAAAGTCCATATCTACCGCACCCATTTTCACGACCGGGCCGGGCATTTTTGCACCGAAATGCAGGGTTATTCCTTCGTCGGGCTGTATGTGGATCTCGATTCGGTTAGTCGTAAGGCGTTCGATCGAAGTGTCGCGAAAGAGAACGAAAGGCGCTTTCTTGAACTGGATGACGATGCTGGAGTGTTTGGTGGCAAGTCGCTTTCCTGTTCGGACGTAAAACGGGACGTCAGCCCAACGCCAATTGTCGATAGCAAGTTTCAATGCGGCGTAAGTCTCAGTATTTGATGTTGGTGCAACCTTTTCCTCGGTCCTGTAAGCCGGAACCGATCTCTCGTCTATTGTCCCTGCATCATACTGTCCGCGAACCGCACAATGCAGTGCGTCTTCCGGAGAGAACGGTTGTATTGCCTGCAAGATCTTCGCCTGTTCATCGCGAACCGAATCGGCGTCAAAAGAAACAGGTGGTTCCATCGCAGTCAACGTTACAAGCTGAAAGATGTGGTTCGGGATCATGTCCCGAAGCGCGCCGGCCGAATCATAATAACCGCCACGAAGTTCGACGCCGAGCTTTTCTGCTACCGTGATCTGCACATGATCGATAAAATTACGGTTCCAGATCGGTTCGAAAATGCTGTTTCCAAATCTGAATACCAATAGATTCTGTACTGTCTCTTTACCCAGATAGTGGTCGATCCTGTAGATCTGACGTTCGCTTAGCAGCTGAAGAAGTTCGGCATTCAGCTGTTTCGCCGAGTCAAGATCGTGCCCGAATGGTTTTTCAAAAATAAACCTTCGCCATTTGCCATCCTCCTCTTTGCCCAGTCCATTCGCAACGATCTTTTCCGTGACGTTTGCGAAAAGATCCGGCGGAATCGCCATGTAGTAAAAGAAGTTTTCGGGGATCTTATTCGCAGCGCAGACATCGCGAAGCATATCCTTGATATCTGCAAATAGCTTTTTATCGTCGTTAAAATCGCCGCCGGTGTAGTGAGTGCGATCACAAAACCATTTGATCAGTTCGTGGTCGCCATTCGTCCCGGCAAATTCCTTCAAGTTCGCGATCATCTGGTCACGGAATTCGTCTGATAGCATTTCCTGACGCCCGACACCAACGATCGCGAAGTTTGACGGCATGTGCCCATCTTTAGCAAGGTTGTATAGCGCCGGAAAGAGTTTGCGTTTCGTAAGATCTCCAGTGGCGCCGAAGATGACCATTACACACGGTTCGGCAGTTTTTTGTGTTTCGGACATTTATGTTGATTCTGCCACAGAGTTAGAAGAGAAAACAGACGGCTTTGCTCAACTTTTCAGACTCCAGGTGAGATCAGATCTTAAGTTTCTTTCTCAGCAAAAGCTCGAGTTTATTCATTTCGCCGTTGTCTGTTTCATGATCGTATCCGCAAAGATGGAGAACACCGTGAAGGATCAACTGCTTGATCTCGTCATCGAGCGAAAGTTTATTCTCTTTAGCTTGGCGTTGCGCTTGTTCAATAGAGATCACAATATCGCCGAGAAATGCATGACTTCCGCTTTCCGGTGGAAGCTCGTCGGTGGCCGTGAAGCCTGCCTGATGTGAAGTTTCGAATTCGTCAGGTTCGTACGGAAACGATAGGACATCGGTCGTTGAATCTTTGCCGCGAAAAAGCTTATTTAGCTCTTTCATTCGTTTGTCCGAAACGAATGCGATCGAGAAATTTCCGCCGTTAGTTTCCTCGACCGCTGAACGAAGCGTAACGACAAACGGCATATATGCCGCTGTCTTGATCTTAACTTTACGCTGGAGGTTAACTATCACCGGGTCGCGATTCCTGTTCGTTCGTATGTGCGTCGTATGCCTGAACGATCATCTGGACGAGTTTATGGCGGACCACGTCTTTTTCCGAGAAGTAAACAAACTCGATGCCATCGAGATCGGCAAGGACCTTTTCCGCTTCCTTAAGTCCGCTTTTCTGGCCGCGCGGAAGGTCGATCTGCGTTCGGTCGCCGGTCACCACGGCCTTTGACCCGAAACCGATGCGAGTGAGAAACATCTTCATCTGTTCACTCGTGGTATTTTGCGCTTCGTCGAGGATAATGAACGCATCGCTCAGCGTGCGGCCGCGCATAAACGCTAGGGGGGCGATCTCGATAATGCGTTTTTCGAGCATCTTCGTTACCTTTTCCGCGTCAACGAGGTCGAACAAAGCGTCGTAAAGCGGACGGAGATACGGATCTACTTTCTCCTGTAGATCGCCGGGCAAAAAACCGAGCCGCTCACCGGCCTCTACCGCCGGACGCGTAAGGATGATGCGGCTGACCTGTTTCTTAAAAAGGGCATCGACCGCCATCGCGACAGCAAGATAACTCTTTCCGGTTCCTGCAACACCGATACCAAAAACGAGATCGTTGTTCGCGATCGCATCGAGATACTTCCGCTGATTAGCCGTCTTTGGCGCGACCTGCTTTTTGCCTGCCGGATTAAATCGTGCTTTCAAGAAATAATCCTTCAAGGAATAGGCCCGGTCCTCAGCTATCTGTTTAAAGGCGTCTCTTAGCTCTTTGTCGGTGAAATGCTGGCCTTCGTCAAACAGCTCGCCAAATTCCCTCAAGATCTGTTCGACAGTTTCGATATCACGCGGATCGCCATCGATCAAAAGCTCATTTCCGCGAGCACCGATGCTCACGTCGAGAAGCGTTTCGAGATACTTGATATTTTGATCCTGGACGCCGAAAAGCGTGTTAAGGCCCTGTGGCGGAAGTTCGAGTTTTCTTAGATCGCTCAAATTAAATTGCCCCGAAAAGGTGGATTTCAAGAATAGTTCGACGTTACTAGAACCTCGTTGGCGTGTCAATGAATTGAAGAATTTCGGAGACGCGAATGGCACGCCAATTGAGAAATACTGCTGTAAGAGAGGACAACTGTTCGAAATCGATGCGAGAAAGGGGAAATTTAATATGGCAAGTCATAACGAACTGATCTCAATTGGAACATTCAGCCTTGTTCGATCAGAGCTGGCCGACCGGGTAAACAAAGTTGCCCGGGCAGACCGGACAGATTCAATTAAGCGGAATTATCCAGATAAAGGATCAGGTGCCGGTTCAACCGCGATCTTTGACCGAGCGAGGTCGATGTTTGTCCGTTCCATATTTAATGAGCGATCAGTTCGATGAGTATTAACCGGATGCCTTGCCGGACTGCTTTGCGAACCTCGGTCCGGCTGTGATATTCTTACTCCTTTGTAAAGATAACGCTTTTTCCAACTATCACAGGAGTATTTCATAAGAAATGGCTAACAACGGAGACGCAAAGATCGGGAAGGTCGTACAGATCATCGGACCGGTCGTGGACGTCGAATTCGAAGATTATCTGCCGCCTATTCACCAAGCACTTCGTATTACTTCAGAAGGATTTCAAGTCGATACCAAGGTTGACGTAGTCGCAGAGGTTCAGCAACACCTTGGCGAGGGTCGAGTACGTGCGGTATCTATGCTGCCGACCGACGGTATGATCCGCGGAATGAAGGTCGAGGACCTCGGCGGTCCGATCACCGTTCCCGTGGGCGGGCCGACACTCGGGCGAGTGATGAACGTCATTGGCGACCCTGTGGACGAACTCGGCCCCGTTGTGACGGATACTCGTTACCCGATCCACCGACATGCCCCTTCTTTTGATGAACAGGCGACGTCGCTTGAGATGTTCGAAACCGGGATCAAGGTGATCGACCTTGTGCAGCCATTCCTTCGCGGCGGTAAGATCGGCCTTTTCGGCGGGGCCGGCGTAGGCAAGACCGTTCTGATCATGGAGTTGATCAACAACGTTGCGAAGGGCCGTGAAGGTTTCTCCGTTTTTGCAGGAGTCGGTGAACGTACCCGCGAGGGGAACGACCTCCTCCGCGAAATGGTCGAATCCAAGGTCATCACTTACGGCGATACGTTTACCCATAACATGGAAGAAACTGGAGCCTTTGATCTGAGCAAGGTCGACATGGAATCGATCAAAGGATCGAAAGTAGCTCTGGTTTACGGACAGATGACCGAGCCGCCGGGAGCACGTCTCCGCGTTGCGCTTTCAGGTCTGACCGTTGCCGAATATTTCCGCGACCAAGGAAACGACGTACTCTTTTTCGTCGATAACATTTTCCGGTTCACCCAGGCCGGTTCCGAAGTGTCCGCACTTCTGGGACGTATGCCGTCCGCGGTGGGTTATCAGCCGAACCTCGCAACTGAAATGGGCGAGATGCAGGAGCGTATTACTTCGACCAAGACAGGTGCCATCACGTCGATCCAGGCCGTTTACGTGCCGGCGGACGATTATACCGATCCGGCTCCAGCGACGACATTTGCTCACCTCGATGCGGTTACGGCCCTTTCGCGTCAGATCGTGGAGCTTGGTATCTACCCGGCGGTTGACCCGCTCGCGTCGAACTCGCGAATCCTCGACCCGCAGATCGTCGGAGAATTGCATTACAACACCGCTCAGGAAGTCAAAAAGATACTGCAGCGTTATAAGGACCTTCAGGACATCATCGCGATCCTCGGCCTCGACGAACTTTCGGAAGACGACAAACTTACCGTTGCACGTGCACGTAAGATCCAGCGCTTCTTCTCGCAGCCGTTCACGGTCGGTGAGCAATTCACTGGTCTAAAGGGCGAGTACGTCAAGGTTGAAGACACCATCAAGGGTTTCCGCGAGATACTGGACGGCAAGTGCGACGACATGCCTGAGCAGTCGTTCTACATGGTCGGCACGATCGAACAGGCTCGCGAGAAAGCCAAAAAGATGGCTGCTGCTGCTTAACGGAGCGCGGACGCCCCCGTCCGCGTTCTGTCATTTATTAACCAAGAAGATGTGGACGAGGGCGTCCGCGTTCCATTTATGCTAAAACTAGAGATCGTAACTCCCGAAAAGAAAGTTCTGGACGCAGAGGTTGAGTCGGTGACGATTCCGACCGCTTCGGGCGAAGCGGGCATTCTTACCAACCACGCACCACTAGTATCTGAGTTGAAACCTGGTGTCCTGTCTTATACGTCCAAGAGTGGATCGGACAAGATCGCAGTGTCAGGTGGATTCGTTGAGGTAAGCGACAACAAAGTGTCCGTGCTTACCGACTCGGCCGAAACGGCGGACGAGATAGATCTAAACGATGCAAAAACGGAGCGCGAAGCGGCGGAGAAAGAACTGGCCGCCGTCGCATCGTCCGACATCGAATCGACTTCTGCGGTTCGCGAAAGGCTGGAAGCGGCGAATGCTCGTGTCCAACTCGCTTCGGGAAAATAGTCCAAGATCAATTTTACAGATCGATGCCGCATGCGCCCGCTTGCGGCTTTTTAGTATTAAAACAACCTCTCCTTGATTTACCGAAGGTAACAGTCTTTCTAACGTGAATCCAAACAGAGATCAAGCAGGGCTTACTTGAACGGAGACGTACGCGAGAATACCCTTAATGAAAGTGGAATTCAGGTGCAGAAAAATTCGCGGTTTTGGAATTATTTTCTTAATTATTCACATATTACGATTTCAGCTTTTCATATCCGTGCTGTTTTTTCCGCGTTACTACTGGGTTTCACGCCGATAACGGAAAAGGGAACGGTGATTGCTTATATTGCCCGCGAGGAGTTTTTATTATGTTCAAATCATCCTTTCTCAAATTGGCATTCAGAACGCTCTTATTGATCCTGTTTGTGTCAAGCGCGGTTTTAGCGCAAGGCACTACCTCTAATGTCTCGATCACTGTCAAAGATTCCAACGGCGCCGCGATCCCTAATGCTCAGATCGAATTGACGATCGGCACCGTGGCTCTCAGAAGTATGGTTGCCGACGCGAACGGCGTTGCTTTGCTTGACGGGATAAAGCCTGGAAATTATAGGCTTTTGGTTTCTGCAGCAGGGTTTACTTCATTGAATAAAGAAGTGGCGTTAGGCGATCAGCCAAATGCTTCGATTGACGTTGTTCTTTCGGTCGGCGGGGTCAGTGAAACCGTGACGGTGACAGCTACCCGAACACAGGTTACGAGCGAGGAGACGGCCGTTCCGGTCTCGGTGATCGGACGACAGCAACTCGAGGAAAAGAACATCAACAGTGTCGGCGAAATTTTTCGCACACTTCCGGGGACTTCCACGGTGAACGAAGGCGGTTTTCAGGTGCGTCCGCGTATCCGGGGATTGGACAGCAATCGCGTCTTGATACTGGTCGATGGCGAGCGACTCAATAACAGCCGTACGTCAACGGGACAATCGGGTGTCGAGATCGGACTAGTGGATACATCCCAGATCGAGTCGGTCGAGGTCGTTCGAGGTAGCGGATCGGTGCTCTATGGGACCGATGCACTGGCCGGAACGATCAACATCATCACAAAAGATACTCCCGTTAGACGCGAAAAAGGCTTTCGATTCGGTGCCACGCTCGACACGCTTTACAGTACGAGCGAAAACGGCCGAAAAGGAACGCTCGGTGTGAACGGGTCCGGAAAATATGTTGCATTCCGAATTGCCCAATCGATGGACCGTTTCGGCAGCTATTTCTCCGGCTTACCTGATCCGACGGAAGCGGCACGGCTAAGGGAAGAAGAGGACCTACAGATCACGAATGACGGCGAAGTGCTGAATTCGCAGTCGCACAGCAGCAATAGTCAGGCGACACTTCGTTTCTTTCTTAATGACACGAGCAATCTCAAGCTGAACTATGAACGAAGGCGCGCCGGCAATATCGGATCGGCAGGACTTGCCGGTGCGAATACCGGAATTTCTGGACAGGTTGGAGTGTTCAACGCATTTTTCCCGTTCAATAATCGCGACAAATTCAATGTCGGATACGATATCGCGGCGATCACGGATTACCTGCAGCGGGTCTCGGCAAAGGCTTTCTATCAAACACAGTACAGGAACTTTACAAATATCGTCACGGTCGGGCCAGTGCCGCCGTTTTTTCCCGGTGTGTATCAGTTCAGCGAGACAGTTACCGATACCAAAACGGCTGGATTTGATGTTCAGACTGACTGGGTCTTTGGAACGCATAATGTGATCGCAGGAACGAGTTTCTTTCGCGATGATAATAGTGATCACAGGCTTCAGGTCTCGGCATCAACACCTTATTCGACGAACCGAACCGTCAGGAATACCCGGAGCGTTCCGGATGCGAATCTTTCAAACATTGCGGCTTTCGTTCAAGACGATTACCGCCTGACAAGCAGGCTCAGACTTACGGGAGGCATTAGGTTCGACCGGTTCAAGACAACATCTTTGCCGACGACCAATTTCGCGATCGATCCTAGATTGACACCCGAACAGATCGAACAGCTTGGTTTGACCGGCTTGGCCGACGGACTGAATGTGACCAATTCAGCGGTCACCGGTGATATCGGCGCTGTTTACAGACTGACGGATAAATTGAGCGTCTCGGCGCGTGTCGGGCGTTCGTTCCGCACGCCGAATATTTCCGAAAGGTTCTTTACGGATGCAGGTTCTGCCGAAGGGTTTTTGGTCGGCAATCCCCATCTTGTGCCTGAAACGGGTATCAACGTCGATACGAGCCTGAAGCTGCGTACAAAACGCCTGGTCGCATCGGCAACGTATTTCAACAATTATTTCAACAATTTCCTCGCGACGACGTTCACGGGTGTTCGCATTCCGAGCGGTCGTTCGATGCTTGACGTGTATCAAACTCGAAACGTACGAACGGCACGTATCCAGGGGTTTGAAGCCGAGTTTGACGCTCCTTTCCGCATCAGCCTGGGGTATCTGACACCGTACGGCAACTTTAGCTACCTTCGCGGTGACGACCTCGACCAACACGTGCCGCTGGATTTCATCAGCCCGGTCCGTGCGAATGCAGGTATCCGTTGGCAGAACGTTGGGAAGAATTATTTCTTCGACTACAATACGCGAGTCGTTACGACGCAGCATCGGCTGTCGGATTCGTTCCGTACGATCAATGCCGGTCCCGAAGCAGGTTTCGTGTCCCACAATATGTCCGGGGGATATTATTTCCGACGGGAGAAGTTCAACTTCAGCATAAATGCCGGCATCTCGAATCTCTTCGACCGGTACTATCACGAGCAGTTCGTCTATGCACCTGCTCGAGGACGTTCGTTTACGATCGGTACTACCTGGGAGCTCCGCTAGTCGCGATCAACGCAGGCCTGTGTTAATCTGAAGCTAAATGTTCAAGATAATAGTTTTGATCCTTTTAGTTTCAGTGGCACAGGCCTTTTCACAAACCCCTTCAAAGTATTCTGTTTTCACCGGAAAGGGTGATGCATCTTCCATCGAGGCAATTGTTAACGCTCTCGAGGGAACTGACGCAGTATTCCTGGGTGAACTCCATGACGATTCGGTCGGACACGCCGTTCAGTTCGAGATATTCAAGAAAGCAGTCGAGAAGTACTATCCGAGTCGAAAAGTGACATTGTCGCTAGAGATGTTCGAAAGCGACGTTCAGATCGTTTTGGACGAGTATTTGAAAGGATTGATCTCCGAGAACCATTTCATGCTTAGTTCGCGGCCCTGGGGAAATTACAAGACCGATTACCGGCCGCTTGTCGAATTGGCCAAGGAGAAACGGCTTGATGTGGTCGCGGCAAACGCTCCGCGTCGATATGTGAACATGGTCTCGCGCGGCGGACGAGATGCATTGAAGCCGCTTACAAAAGAGGCCAAAAAATGGCTTGCACCATTACCTTACGCCGAAGCTTCTGAAGCATATTCAAAGAAATTCAAGGCACTGATGGGCCCGAGTCCGGAGGCTCAGATGGGTATCGATAAGATACTAAGCTCGCAATCGCTTTGGGATGCGACGATGGCCTATTCGGTCGCCCGAAGCCTTAAAAAGAATAAGAGATCGCTGGTTGTTCACCTTAACGGCGGATTTCACACCGAGAACCGCCTTGGAACGGTCGAACATTTCTTACGTTATCGAAAGAAAGCAAAGGCATTGGTGGTTACGATAAAGTACGTCGATGACTTCAGGAATTTCAACAAGGCGAGAGACACCGATGTAGGCGATTTTGTGATCTTGACCGACGCAAAGGAACCTCGAAGCAAGAGATAAAAGAGAAGCACCCGCGATAAAACGGGTGCTTTTCTTTTAGGCGTTGATCGGGGTTACTTAAACTTACTCCCGACAAAACTGAAACTTCCCAGTCCATGAGCAAGTATCGCACCGGTGATCTTGTCGCCATCGATCGTTCCTTCAACTTCGAGTTGGGTCGGTTGTCCCTGAATGTCGGCATTGATCGTCAGCTTCATTACCTTTCCTGAAACAGAACCCTTTGTAACATTTCCTCCGCCTGCAGTTGAATTCATTGTGCCTGTCAATGTTTCGCCGTTTTGGACCAGATCGAGTACGACATCAACTGTTTGTCCCGGAGCGTCGACCGAGAGGTTCCATTTGCCGTTAACATCCACGGTCGCCGGGCCGATAAACTCATTTTTCTTCGAAGTTGTACCGAGTGAAACGGTCTTGGGATCGACAGTGATCTCGGCCAAGCGTTTTGCCACTTCGGGCGACATCGATTCCTGAAAGCGCCCACCGATGTGCTTGGCTAGAAATCGCTCCGATGCGGCGATCATAGCCATGTTGTTCACCGGGCGAGCAAAGCCGTGTCCCTCGTCAGGTGCGACAAGATATTCGACTGGATAATTCCTGTCACGAAGTGCAACGACTATCTGATCGGATTCGCGTTTGTTCACACGCGGATCGTTGGCACCCTGAACGACCAGCAGCGGCGTCTTGATCCTATCGGCATAGGTCAGCGGCGACTGACGCTTCATCTGTTCCAAGCCTGCCGGCGTTCGCGGGTCCCCCATTCGTTTGTAAAATGTTTCGCGGATAGCTTCCCAGTATGGAGGAACGGATTCGAGAAGCGTCTTTAGATTTGACGGAGCTACTATCGCAACGGCCGCCGCATATTCGTCCGGCGTAAATGTAACACCCGCAAGAGTTGCATAACCGCCATAGCTTCCGCCCATTATGGCGACACGTTTGGGATCGGAGATGCCCTGTTCGACCAGGTATTTCTTGCCCCAGGTGATGTCGTCTTGCATCTTCTGTCCCCATTCGTTGTTGCCGGCGTTCAGGAACTTCTTGCCGTAACCGGTCGATGCACGAAAATTAGGCTGCAGAACCGCATATCCACGGTTTGCGAGAAACTGTGCGTACGGATGATAACCCCAAACGTCTCGTCCCCACGGCCCGCCATGAATGAAAAGAACGGTCGGAAGATCTTTGCCATCCGAGCCCTTCGGAATGGTCAGATAGGCCGGTATTTCCATTCCGTCAGACGACTTGTAACGAACCGCCTTCATCGGCGAGAGCGATTTGCGGTCGAGCTTTTCACGAACCTGATAGAGCGTGCTCAGATTTCTCGATTTGCGGTCAAAGAGCCAGACGGTTCCCGGATCGACATCGCTTGAGGTCACGACGATGAACTTTGATTCGTCCCTTGTCGAGGACTGAAAGTTGATATCGCGGTCTCCGAGCGATTTCTTGATGTAGTTATAGTCTTTCTCGAACTTTTTATCCTTCCAGATAATGCGTACCCGGTCATCGGTATAGGTCGTTGCGATGGGTTCTTTTGTGACCTCGGAGAACGAGATCCCGCCAAAATCGACCCTGCCGAGCGGATCGCTTTCAACCTTAGTAACGGCTCCGGTATCCGCATCCATCAGCACGAGTTCGATAAGGTCAAGATCGCCTTTGTTAGTCTCAAAATAGACGCGTTTATTGTCTTTATGAAAGCGGATCGGCCCGCAGGTCTCGAACGCGTTGCAATCATAGATCTTTGTTCCTTTGCCGTCGGCCCCGATCTTGAGGATCTCCGTATCGCCATTTGGTGCGGAACGCGTAGCAAGCCGAAGCTTGTCGGCATTATCAAAGACCATGCCCTGAAGACGGTCGCGGTTTTCGCTTATTAGGGTTCGTTCGCCGGTTGAGATCTTTACCTTGTAAAGGTCGTGCCAAGCCTTGTCGCGATCGTTTATGCCGACGTAGATCGCGTCAGGGTCCGACTCGGGCACAGCCTGGATCATAGCTCTAATGCCCTTAGCGTCCGTAATGTTTCGAGCCGCGGGAACCGGTGAACCGGCCGCCGGTTTGTCTGCAGGATTTACGGCATAGACATTGAAATTCTCATCGCCGCCTTTATCCTGAACGAACAAAATGTATTTACTGTCACGTGACCAGAAATAGCTGCGGACAGGTCGTGCCTGATCGTTGGTCATCGGACGAGCAGCGTCGAACTTCTCATCGATGCCTTTGACCCAAATATTCATCGTTCCGTTCAGGGGTTTGATGAACGAGATATATTTTCCATCAGGCGAGATCTGTGCTCCTGCATATTCCGGATTACCAAAGATCAATTCACGGTCTATGAGAGGCGGCTGTTGTGCAAACAGGCCTGTGACAGCGAACAGGACGACAATAGAAAGAATGAGCTTTTTCATAATGGTAAGTGTTTTCGTGTATTACGCCCGCAAAAATCCGATAGTTCCAACTAAATCCGGGATGTTGGATCCTCACTGAAATTCATCTGCCCAAACACGTTTTCTAAACTTAGATCCGGTCCAATAGGACTTATAGTGTTCGATGTTTGGCTCGCTGACCCCATCGTCGATGACCGTAACAACATCGAACCGGTATGTCATGTTGCTTACGCCAAAGATACGCCGATAGACCCGTGCGGTTCGTGTTATGTTTCGCTGTTTTCGAAGATCGACGTTGGACAGCGGGCCGGTGAATTCGTCGCTTCGCCGAGTTTTCACCTCTACGAAGCAAAGTGTGTCGCCGTCGAGTGCGATAATGTCGATCTCGCCTTTGACCTGTGCCCCGTTGTGGTTTCGTCCGATCGGCACGGTGAAATTCGCCATGACGAGGCGATAGCCCTTGCGGACAAGGAACTCAGCGGCGATCCGTTCGCCTTTCGAACCGGTCTCACTTGTGCTGCGCCGTTCGGGGCGTTTATCCTCTTCAATAAGAGAAACCACTGACATAAACTTCACTTAGGAAACCATGAGCCTAGAGTATACCAAAGAACTTTTTGCAGCAGCATTGATGGTCATCGGTGTAACTGTAACAGCAGTGTGCCAGACGCCTTCGCCCACGCCAGTTACTGATCCGCCTAAGCTTCCGGAGATCGTACAGACGGATAAGCCGACCGTGTTTTCGTATGATCCGGCAAAGCTCCCGCCGCCGTTTCATACCGTGAGTGCGAGACGAAACTCACGCGTCATTCCGCAGCCGGCGAACGCAAAGTTGACCGTGCCTAAAGGCTTTAAGGTGAACGTTTTTGCGGAGGGCGAATTCCGATATCCCCGTTGGATGGCACTTGCTCCGAACGGAGATGTGTTCGTTGCCGATTCGCGTGCTAATTCGATCATCGTACTTCGCGACAAGAACAAGGACGGCGTTGCGGACGAAAGATTCGTGTGGTCCGACAAACTCGCACAGCCGTTCGGGATGGCTTTTCACAGGGATTGGTTCTATGTGGCGAACACCGATTCGGTCGTCCGCTTTGCATACAAAAGCGGGCAAACGCAGGCATCCGCCGAGCCCGAAAGACTCGTCGAACTAACCGCGGGCGGCTATAACCAGCACTGGACGCGTAACATTCTCTTTTCGCCGGACGGAAAGAAGATGTTCGTCTCGATAGGCTCTGCGACAAACGTTGACGTCGAGGCTGACCCGAAGCGTGCGGCGATCTCCGTCTATGACCCGGACGGCAAGAACCACAGGATCTACGCTTCCGGGCTTCGAAACCCGATCGGCTTAGCCTGGAACCCAAAGACAGGCGAGCTTTGGACGGCGGTGAACGAACGGGACGGACTTGGTGATGACCTCGTCCCCGATTATGCGACGAGCGTTAAGGAAGGCGGTTTCTACGGTTGGCCATTTTCATATATCGGGCAGAACGAAGACCCGCGTCGCAAAGGCGAAAACCCTGAACTTCTAAAGAAAGCCATCGTGCCCGACGTTCTTTTCACATCACATGTCGCAGCTCTCGGTATCCAGTTTTACTCGGGCAAGATGTTTCCAAAGGAGTATCAGGGCGATGCATTCGTCGCGTTTCACGGTTCGTGGAACAGGGCGAAACTCTCCGGTTACCGGGTTGTCCGTATCAAATTTGACGATAAGGGCAAACTCGAAGGGAACTCATACGAAGATTTTGTCTCAGGCTGGCTTCCGGACGAGAACTCGAACGAAGTTTGGGGCCGTCCCGTGGGGTTGCTCGTGCTGCCCGACGGTTCTCTGCTCATCACCGACGACGGTGCGCGCAAGATCTGGCGTGTGAGCTACGGTAAATAAAAACGAGCGAGTTTGCAGAAGAAGCTCCTCTCTTGGATAAGAGGTGTGTTCTTATGCGATCAAAATGCCGGTTCTTCGTAGATGCCGTACACATCGCGGAGGGCGACGCATATCTCCTCGACGGTGGCGTATGCACCGACGGCTTCGATGATGGCGGGCATCGTGTTCTCGTTCGCTCGGGCGGCGAGCTTTAGTTTGTCGAGAGCGTTTACCACGGCACCATTGTCGCGTGTGGCCTTTACGTGTGCGAGACGTTCGAGCTGATGATCGCGAACGGCTTCGTCGATCTGGAGGATATCGACCTTGGTCTTTTCCTCTTCCATCACGTATTTGTTCACGCCGACGATAGTCTGCTCACCGCGTTCGACGGCTTTCTGATACTGATAAGCCGATTCCTGGATCTCGCGCTGAGGGAAACCGGCCTCGATCGCTTCGACCATTCCGCCGAAACCGTCGATCTTGGCGAAGTAATCCATACAGCCGCCGATCATCTTTTCCGTAAGCGATTCGACATACCACGAACCGCCGAGCGGATCGACCGTGTTCGCAACACCTGTTTCTTCGGCGATGATCTGCTGTGTGCGAAGCGCGATAAGTGCCGCTTCGTCCGTAGGCAAAGCGAGTGCTTCGTCATAACTGTCGGTGTGGAGCGATTGCGTTCCGCCGAGCACGCCTGCAAGAGCCTGAATGGCAACGCGTGCGATGTTGTTCAGAGGCTGCTGTACGGTGAGCGAAACTCCGGCAGTCTGTGTGTGGAAACGAAGCTGCATCGTACGCGGGTTCTTCGCACCGAAGCGTTCTTTCATCGTGCGTGCCCACACGACACGTGCCGCACGGTACTTCGCGATCTCTTCAAAGAAATCGTTGTGTGCGTTGAAAAAGAACGATAGCCGCGGAACGAATTCATCGACGTCCATACCGCGATCGACGCCGTACTGAACGTACTCGACGCCGTCACGCAATGTGAACGCAAGCTCCTGCAGAGCGGTCGCACCTGCTTCGCGGATGTGATAGCCGGAGATCGAGATCGGGTTGTATTTCGGGACGTATTTGGTCGTGTATTCGAACGTGTCGATCACGAGCTTCATCGCGGGCTTGATCGGGTAGATCCACTCCTTTTGTGCGATGTATTCCTTTAGGATATCGTTCTGGAGCGTACCCGAGATCTTGTTGAAGTCTGCCTTTTGCTTTTCCGCGACGACCAGGTACATCGCGAGGAAGATCGGTGCGGGTGCGTTTATCGTCTGCGAAACTGTTACAGCATCGAGCGGAATGCCGTCAAAGAGAACCTCGAAATCGGCAAGCGACGAAACCGCGACTCCGCATTTGCCCACCTCGCCTTCGCTCAGCGGCGAATCGGCGTCGAGGCCCATCAAAGCCGGAAGGTCATATGCAACGGACAATCCAGTCTGGCCGTGCTCCATCAGATATTTGAAGCGTGCGTTTGTGTTTTCAGGCGAGGAGAAACCGGCGAACTGACGCATCGTCCAGAGCTTGCCGCGATAGCCCGTCGGGTGAATGCCGCGTTTGTAGGGAAACTCGCCGGGAAAGCCTACGTCGATGCCTTCGCTGTCAGCCTCGGTGTAAAGCCGCTCGACCGGTTCAAGCGAGACTCCCTCGAACTTCTGCTTTCGTTCAGGCGTTTTCTCGAGCACTTTTCCGAGCGTTTCGGCTTCCCAACGCTGCTTATCTGCTTCGGCTTCCGTTAAGGCTTCTTTGATCTCTGGTGTCATACGTTATAGATGTATAAACCAGAATTTTAGCATAAGCCGACTGTAGCGGTGAGCGTCCGGCTCGCCAGACTTACGGATCGGGCTGATTTTTGCCTTTGACTTATGGCCATCGGGACGATGTCAGCCCCAGTCAGTATTCCTTTCGATTCAGGTCTTCGACGAGCGAAGTGTTGTCAGCTATGTAGCGAACGTCGTCTATCAGCCATCGGCCGCGTTCTTTGCTCATGTTCACGGCAAAGAGTACGTCGGGAATGTTACAGCCCTTAGGATATTTGAAATAGACATCGACATTGCCGATATCGCCTTTGACCGTGACCTGACCGTAAGAGATCGTGCGTCGATAGCTCCTGCCGTTCAGCTCGCACGTTTCATCAAGCGGCTGAAAGGGAAGCCCGTCGCCAAAATGCGGTTTGTCGGTCGGACCTTTCGCGAGATACGCTTTTTCTCTGGCAAGCTCGTTTATTAACAGTTTATAAAGCTCGGTGCCGAACCACTGTCTGCGTGCATCGATGTTACGGCGATTGAATACCTGCGAATGCGACCGGTCATATTTGTAGAACGCCATCACGGCGGCTTTCGGTCCCGACGCTTGGGGGTAAATTGCAACAGATGCCGTGAAGATCAGCATCAGGATAAGTGCGGCTTTAACGATGTAAGTACACATAAGGGTCTTGACGATATGGCGAAACGTTTTTGCGAAGGTATTTTACGCGAATTGCAATGAACCGCCATAATTTCTAATATTGGGCAATGCATTTTCTTCGGCCTTTGGCCATCCTCACAATAATGATCGCAGGCGTTGTGTTGTCTGCATGCGGAAGTCCGCAAGGCACAGCCAATGCTCCGGGCACGATTTCGAATTCACGTACGGCAGCCGCCACTCAAAACAAAGCTAACACCAATGCCGAAGAGCTCGGAATGCTGATCAATTTCGCATGGGAGACCGAGGACCTTGCGTGGAAGAAAGACGAAGCTAGGAAGACGCTTACGGCCGTATTTCGCCTTTCGCCTGAAGATGCAAAGAAGCTGACCGAACAGCTTGCCGCGCGTTCGCCGGGAGCACCCAAGGAAGTCCAGGTCGAAGATTGGTTCCCTGCAGAGCTTGTGGCCCAGGGAGAAAGTGCCGGAGGTTCTTCGGTCGAGGGTACGGCTTATCCGGCAAACGACCTTTATCAAGCACCGTACGAACAAGGAACCATTTCACGCATCGACGGAACCGACTTCTTCGTCATCGAATTAAGCTCCAAATAACTAAAGCTCCTCGTATCGTTTCAGCTTGCGGTAAAGCGTCGAGAGATCGATGCCGAGTATCTTTGCAGCAGCAACTTTGTCCTCGCCGGTAGCTCTGAGCGTCTCGAGTACGTGCCTGCGTTCCATTTGTTCGAGCGAGAGTGTATCAGGTTCGTTCCCTGTAACTGTCAAAGACGAATTGCTGAACTTCGCCGAAAGGTCGCTCGTTGTTATTTCATCACTGCTGAGGATGAATGCACGCTCGATCACATTCTCGAGTTCGCGGACATTTCCCGGCCAATCGTAACTTCGCAGTGCATTCATCGCTTCTTCGGATATTGCCTTTTCGGCAGTGCTTTGCTTTTCCGCGACTCTCGAAACGAAATGGCGTGCCAACGCAGGAATGTCTTCTCGCCTTTCTCGCAGAGGAGGCAGCGTTATCTCGATGACATTAAGCCGATAGAAAAGGTCTTCGCGGAAATTGGCGGCTTCGACCTCTTTCTCCAGATCGCGATTTGTTGCGGCTATGATCCGTGCATCGAACTTCACCGGAACCGACGAACCGACCGGCGTTACCTCGTGTTCCTGCAATGCCCTAAGCAAGCGAACCTGCAGCGGTAACGGCATCTCGCCGATCTCGTCAAGGAAGATCGTACCGCCGTCAGCCGAACGAAAGAGTCCTTTCTTGTCTGCTATCGCACCTGTGAACGAGCCTTTTGTGTGTCCGAACAATTCGCTTTCCAGCAACGATTCAGGCAATGCACCGCAGTTGACGGCGAGGAACGGCTTTGCCGAACGGCTGCTGTTGAAATGTATCGCTCGTGCGATCAGTTCCTTGCCTGTTCCGCTTTCACCTGTGATAAGGACATTGGCATTGGTGTCTGCGACCTTTCCTGCGAGGTCGAACACTTTCCGTATCTTATCGCTCGAACCGATGATGTCGGCGAATTTGCCTCTGCGGTTCAGTTCACGCCGGAGAGCACGGTTCTCGCTGAAAAGTTCTCGGTTGCGGATAGCGTTCCTTACGGTCTGCAGAAGGTCCTCATTGACGAACGGTTTCGTAATGTAATCGTACGCACCTTTGCGAAGTGCGGCTATGGCCGAATCGACCGATGAAAAAGCCGTCATCACGATGACCAATGCGTGTTCGTCGATGGCCTTTATGCGGTCGAGCAGCGTAAGGCCGTCCATTCCGGACATCTTTATGTCGGTCAAAGTAACGTCTATGACCGTTTCGGGAAAGACTTTCAAAGCGGCCTCGGAACTATCGGCCGTGAAGACCTCATAGCCCTCGTCTTCGAGCAGCGTGCGGAGGATATTCCGCATCAGCTCCTCGTCCTCGACGACCAAAACCTTTTGTTTCGACGTATTTAACCCGTTTTCCATCCCGTAAAGCGAAGTTTACCACAACGTTTTAAGGTTGTTGGGATTTCGTGTTAGCATTCATTTACCCCCTCGGGATTCTCGATGCATTTTCGGCGAGTTTTTTATCTTTCGGCATTGTTCTGTCTATCGGTTTTTGCGGTTTTCAGCCAGCAGACCAATCCGGTGGACCGCCGCGTTGCGAACCCGATCACCGATACTCCAAACATCAATCCCATTACTCAGGAACAGACCGCCGTTCCCGGACAAAAGAAGCCTTCGGTCACACCGGAAGGCGGTGACGGCGAGGTCGTCGTTTATTCCGGCCAGCAGACGGTCGAGGGCGAACCCGGCAAGCGTGTGGTCGTGCACACAGGTAATGTCGATGTGCGTTTCGGCATCTATCGCCTGCAGGCAGATAAGATCACCTTGATCGAAGCCGAGAACAAGATGATCGCCGAAGGCAGCGTCGTATTTGACCAGGGCGACGACCAGCGTATCACCGGAGCGACGGCTACGTGGAACTACAAGACCAAGCTAGGCGTGTTCGAAGATTCGACAGGCTTTACCAATCAGACCAACGACGGTACCGTGATCTACTTTACCGCCGAAAGGGTCGAACGCGTTTCGCTCGATGAAGTGGTCGTTACGAAAGGGGTTTTCACCGCCTGTGAAGAAGCCGTGCCGAAATGGTCGTTCACTGCGGACGAAGCACGTATCAAGACCAATGACCGTGTAAAACTAAAGAACGGCAAGTTCAAGATAAAGGACATCACTATCCTGCCGGTCCCGTTCGCTTCGATACCGATCAAGAAGCGTGATCGTGCCTCGGGTTTTCTTACGCCGACGTTCAGCTTTTCGGGAAACAAAGGCCTTCGTGTTTCGGGTGCTTACTTCAAGACGCTTGGTCGTTCGGCCGATGTTACGATAAGAGCCGATCTCTACTCATCCCGCGGTGTCGGTTATGGATTGGACTTTCGTTCCCGTGCAAATTCGCGTTCCTATTTCAATTTCGGTTTCTACGCGGTAAAGGACCGGATCATCGGTTCCAAGGAAGATGCAACGCATCCTGACCAGGGCGGTTCTACTGTTTACGCAGAGGGAGTTCATTATTTTGCAAACGGATTCACTGCCGCAGCAGACGTTCGCTTGACCTCTAATCTTGCGTTTCGCCAGCAGTTTCTCGACGGCGTTCAGCAGATCATTTCGCCGATCGAAGTCTCTCAGGCTTTTGTTAACAAGAGCTGGAACAGCTACACGCTGAATCTGCTCGCTCGTTCGCAGACGATCTCTATTCCGAATGTACGCGTCAAGACACGAAACCTGCCGAGCGTGAATTTCGAAAAGCGTCCGACGCGTATCTCGTTTCTCGAACCCGTCTATTTCGGTTTCAAGGCAAGCGTCGAAGGCGTTTCCCGGCGTGAGGAAGTTGATGATGTGAACGCCTACCGGGCATTGACCGGCAACGATCCGGTCGTATCGCCTGTGCTCGGACAGCGTTTGGACATCTATCCGCAGTTGTCCCTGCCGATCAACACGAAGTATTTCAATTTTACCGCGACCGGTGCCGCACGCGTCACGTATTATTCAAACTCGTTCAACGACATGCGACAGGTCACAGGCCGCGACGTCATTCGCAAGTACGGCGAGTTCGAGTTCGACATTCGCCCGGTCGCGTTGGCAAGGAATTTCTACGGGAAAGAGAACAAGTTTCGCTTTCGGCACGTTATCGAGCCCTTTGCAACGTATCGCTACATCAAAGGCGTCGATAATTTCAACAAGATCATCCGGTTCGATTATCTCGACACGATAACGGACACGAACGAGTTTGAGTTTGGCGTCACCAACCGCATCTACACGCGGCGATATTCCGAAGCGGTGACGAGTGAAGCACAGAAAAAGCTTTCCGAGATCTCGAGTACCATCGACGTTTCTGATTCGTCGCTTACGTCGCCGGCAAGTTCGCCTTCGACAAAGAGCACCGCTGTTGAGGCCGTTCAGCCTTACGAACTCTTCACGCTCACGGTGCGCGGCAAGTATTTCTTTGATAAGTATTTCGGCGGAGCCCTCGAACCGGGACGCCGCAACCAGATCGCACCGATCACGGCGACCTCTTTCTATACATACGGCGGCGTTCCGCGAAGGTTTGCTCCGTTGAGCATCGACGCGACCTATCGGCCGCAAAAGACCGTCTTCGTGAACGCGAGAATGGATGTCGGCGTTCAGGGCGACGGCCTGCGTGCGATATCGGCTACCGTAGGTTACGACACGCCGACGCTCAAATTCTTTCAGACGTTCTATTACACGCGTGCCGTCACGCTTATCCCGTCGCTTGCGAGATACGCCAACGCTGACGGAAAAGAAGCCGGAACGCTTCGCGGTTCGCAATGGAGCCCGTCCGTCTTTATTGGCAATCGTGAAAAAGGCTTGTACGGCGGAACGTCGCTCTTCTTCGATTTCCAGAACCGCCGATCAGCCAGACTCTCGCCGCTTATCAGCTCGCTCTACACCTTGGGCTACGCGTACGACTGCTGCTCGCTCGCCGTGCAGTTCTATACGTTCAACGTCGGCGTTCGCAACGAAAACCGCATCACATTCTCATTCCGCCTCAACGGCATCGGCTCCTTCGGCACCGAACAATTTGGACAGGGCCTGCGTTAGCTGTTCGGCAAGCGTTTACTTGCGCTACGGTATTCCACACTCTGATGAGGGACAGATCGTGTTTCGGGTCTAGTTGGACTGGGCGATGGAGTTGTAGCGTTCGACAGGAGCTAGGTCGTCGGTGAGTGCGGGTGTTTCGAGGGGAAAGGCGTCGGTATAGCGGCGTGAAAGCAGGGAATCGGTAAACGGGTCGCGTGCTTCGGCGGGCAAGCACTCTCGTTTGCAGGCGACGATGATAAGGTTTTGAAGCTCGTCATCGGAGCGTTCGGGGCGGACCTTAAAGAGATAGACGTTTGAAAATACCTCCTGATAGGTGCGAAATTCGGCTTGCAGAAACCGGCTTGCAGGCCCGCGGATCGCCGAACCGATGTTAAAAACGACCACGCCGTCTTCGTTCAGGCAGCGGTAAATGTTCACCACGGCTTCGTGCGTCGTCAGGTGAAAGGGAACCGAAAAGAGCGTTCCAAAAGCGTCCATCAATACGGCGTCATATCCGCTGCAGGCCGCGTCGTTCAGAAAAAGACGTCCGTCCCGGTGATAGATACGCAACCGCGGATCGTCCGTCAGGCGAAAGTGTTCGCGTGCGATGCGGGTCATTGCCGGGTCGATCTCTACGACGTCGAGCGTAGCTTCCGGATATGCGGAAAGATAGCTTTTCGGAAAGCTATAACCCGCTCCGCCGATCATCAGCGTACGCCCGAGTTCGGGCCTTAGCACGCGGATCAGGTGATAGAACTTGGTGTATTCAAAGACGAGTTCGTCGCCGTCAAGGAACATCGCGGACTGGGTGGAAAGCGGATCGAACGAAAGGGCACGGATCGGGCGTCCGGTCTGGCGGTCTTCGGCACGAAAGACCTGGACGCGGCTGTATTCGGTGTCGATATCCAGAAGATCGTTGGTGCGATAAAGCGTGTATCGCCAAAGCTCACTTCCCGAAATGCCGAGCAAAAGCAATGCTACGGCGGCAATGTGCTTTCGCGTCAGAGCAAAAGGCACAAGCATCAGCGAGAGCACGAACAGGCTTCCCGCAATGATGTAAAGCGTGCGTACGCTGCCGACAAATGGAAGCAACACGAAGCCTGCGGAAAAGGTCCCGGCGATGCTCCCGACGGTCGAGAGTGCGTAAAGGCGGCCGACGGTCTTTCCCGCTTCACCCAAAGAAGCGATGCGAAGACGTACTGCGAAAGGCGTGACAAAACCGAGGGCGACGCTTGCGGGTGCAAATAGCACGAGAGCGGCGACCAGTGCCTTGAACTCAAGCCACATCGGCACCGAAGCGATGATCGAAAGCACGGTTTCTTTCGCGATCGTTGTGAAGGAAACGAGGCCGCTGGCGATGAGGATAGCTGTCGCAAGATATTTGACGTCCGGCTTGCGGTCCGCAGTCTTTCCGCCTAGCCAATATCCGAGGCTAAGTGCCCCGAGGATGACGCCGATGAGGCTTGTCCAGACATAGGTCGATGTGCCGATGAACGGAGCGAGTATCCGCGAACCGATGATCTCGTAGATCATTACGAGTGCACCGCAAGCGAACACCACAATGTCGAGCGTGGCGCCGATCTTTCCTGATTCGCCGGACTCATCCATGAAAATAAGAAAAGCCCTGCGAAAAGCAGGGCTTTGGAGACATCGATTAAGCGGAAGCTAGGCTACTGCCGTTTTTTTTTCCTCAGCGTCGGCTATGAACGTGAGCCATTGTGCATTGTTCGGAGCCGGTCGGCGTGCGTCGATGATCGCGAAGAACTCGTCCTGAAACGCTTTGGTCATTTCGCCTCGTTTGCCATTGCCAACCTTAATGTGATCGACCGAACGGATCGGCGATATTTCGGCGGCAGTGCCCGTGAAAAACAGTTCGTCCGCAAGGTAAAGGGCCGAACGCTGGATGGAAGTTTCAATGACCTCGATGCCCATTTCACGTGCGATCTGGATAACCGAGTCTCGCGTTATCCCAGGCAGTATCGAAGCACCAAGCGGCGGAGTGATCAGCTTGCCATTGTTGACGATGAAGAGGTTTTCTCCCGACCCCTCGGAAACGAAGCCGCGATCATCAAGTGCAATGCCCTCGGCAAATCCGAGCAGTTTGGCTTCCATCTTGATGAGCTGCGAATTCATATAATTCGCACCTGCTTTTGCCATTGCGGGCATTGAGTTTGACGTGATGCGGTTCCAACTCGAAACGCAGACGTCGATGCCGTTTTCGATAGCCTCTTCACCGAGGTATTTGCCCCATTGCCACATCGCGATGTAGGTGTCGATCGGGTTGTTCATTCCGTAAACGCCGAACGACGGGTTATCCATATCAAGCCCGCGGAAAACAACGGGCCGAATGTAGCACGAATCGAGCTCGCTCTCGCGGATCAGGTTGACCGTTGCGTTACAGATCTCTTCGCGTGAATACGGCGGGTCCATGCGGTAGATCTTTGCCGAGTTGAGCAAGCGCTGAATGTGCTCGGGCAGACGAAAAACAGCCGAGCCCTGCGAAGTGTTGTAGCAGCGAATCCCTTCAAAAACGCTTGAGCCATAGTGGATGACATGCGACATCACGTGAATATTCGCGTCTTCCCACTTGATGACGTCGCCATTCTTCCAAACGACGGGCGAGATCTTCATCGTGTTTACATCTTTTCCTGCCATATTGCTAATAAGTCCTTTTAATATTGCGTGTATTTATTAGTTAGAGAATTGCTTCACCAGATCGAAATTGCGGTAAGGGCCATCGTTTCCAGAATAGTACATCAGCACCTCATTATCAACTCTTATAAGTCCATAAACGGGAACTGATCAGGACTCCAAAAAGCGAAGAAGCGGGCCGAAACCCGCTTCAAATTCAACCGCATTTCAAAAAGATCACAAGATCCTTATCCGCGGAGCCGTATCGTCAAGCCTTGATGAGTAACTCGTCGAGGCCGTCACGATAGTTACCACGATCGGAACGTCGCCGGCGAGGTTGAGGCCCGGAGGAAGTTGGAAATCGACCGTATAGACACCCGGTTCGACCAAGACGCCTCCCGTAAGGACCTGGGTTCCCGCGATGATCGAGCTTCCGATACGTATATTGAAATTCGTCGTTTCGGTGTCTTCGACACCAGTCAATCGCAATCGAAGCACTGTCGCCGTCTTTACGCCGCCTTTGATCTTGACGGTACGGACGGTGAAAGGCTCGGTAGTATGCACCCGATTCGTTACGTTCGTCGCCTGTGCACGTCCGCCAGGGCCACCGTTATCGTTAAAGATATCGGGCCGCGAAGGAACAAATGTCACAAAACCCTTGATCACCGTGCCCTGGTTGTTGATAACGACAGGATAGTTTGTCTGCGTCGATCCGGCGGTAAGAGCGATAGGCGTTACAAACTCGATAGCGTTGTCGCTGACCGATTTGAGCCCACAAGCAAAGCCGCGAATTGTCATCGAAACACCGCTCAGCTCTATCGGCAGAGTCGTCGAACGCTGAAGCGAACCGACGGCCGTCCTCGGCGTGACCGCAGGGCTGAAACCCGCGGCGTAATTCAACTTGACGAGCATCCCTGCCGACATTCCCTGTACCGCTGCCGGCGTTACGGGAGTAGGGGTCGGGGTCGGACTCGGCGTGACCGAAGGAGTCGGCGTCGGAGTGGGTGTCGGAGTTGGGCTCGGCGTCGGCGTCGGACTCGGTGTCGGCGTAGGCGTCGGCGTGGGCGTAGGTGTTGGCGAAGCACTCGTCGTCGGCAAGATCGGCAAGGCACTCGCACCTGTTACGAAGAACAACTCTTCCGTCGTGGTCGATGGCGTTGTAACCGCGGGAACGTAAAGGTAATAAACTTCTGATAAATTGTCGGGGTTTCCACCGCCCAACTCGGTCAACGCAAAGTTGAACGCATATCGAGACGAAGTATCGGATGTCAGCGGTTGGGTCTGAGCCAGAAAGCCGGATGAGATCGGGAACTTGGTGATCCGCGAAAACGTTGCCGTCGCCGCAGGCACCGTCAGCGGGTAGTTGTAGACCTGAACCGGTCTTGTATCGTCATTGTTAAGGCCGTCAGAAGCCGTCGCCGGAATAGTCCCGTCCGGTTTGATATTCAATCTCGTTTCGAGCACGAGTGTCGCGGGAACGCCGCTTACGTCATAATCCGTAAAGCTGGGATAACGTGCCACATCGCCGCCGGTCGCAGCCGTGTCGGCATTGCTTCGTGCCAGCAAACGCCGGAAAGTGTTTGCCGTGGCGTCGTACAAATAAGTCCCAAACGACGTATAGTTCGTTCCGCTGTTCTCATTCGCAAGGTCAGCGAAAGAATCAAAAGCGATGAACTGTCCGTTTCGGCTCATACGTTTGCCGAATTCAAACAAGTTGACCGGCTCGCCCGGGTTAGTCGGCGTCGTTACGGTAACCTGCCGTTTGATGCCTGTCGGTGCACCCGCTGCATCGAGGTCTGAAAAGAATATCTCCTCGTTCCTGCTCGCCAAGGGATTGTTTCCTCCGGTCATGCCGATTATCGGATTATCTCCCGTACTCGCGAAAACTACGCGAGACCCATTCCCGGATATCGTCGGATTTTTGTTGTAAATAGGATTCGAAATGATCCCACGCGTCGTGCGAGTGACCTGACTTATCACTCCGGTGCCGATACCGACGGACGGGACCCGATCCGCGAGTGCCTTGCTTTCGACGTTGTTGCTTGAACTTTCGCCTTCAAGTTGAGCAGGATCCAATTTGCCGTAGTCCGCAAATGTCGAGCTTCCCGCATGCACGTACGTGAAAATCTCGTCGTTGTCCTCGGCAGGGAATGGGTTCCCGCCGGTAACAAGATCTCGTGTCGAAACAAACGCGATCGTGTTGCCGTCATCGTCGATGCTCACGTCATGATTATCGTCGGCAACGAAAGGCTGCCTGAAGATCGATCCTTCCTGAGGAAGGCGGCTCGGAACTGAATTTGTGACCCTGGTAAATGATCCGCCGGTCAGATCCACAGGAGCGATCTCGTCGCCCGAGTGCAGGTCTGCCGGACCGTATGCCGGGATCTCGTACAACCAAACCTCCATATTTGCATCGCAGGACAACGGATTGTTGAACGGCGTCGAGGTCGGTGACGGGGTCGGTGTCGGACTCGATGAAGGCGTCGGTGTCGCTGTCGGAGTAGGCGTCGGCGTCGGTGTCGGCAGAGTGCACGGTGGTGGGCTCTGAGTATTGTAATCGTTGCCGTTGAAGCTGCCCGGATTGGTTGAATCCGGCAAGGCTACAGTCGAAGCCGTTGCGTTTGAGGCAAAGGCGATCCATCTCCCGTTCTGGCTGATCACCGGACGCTTGTTGACGATGTCGATCTTGATGTTGTCTTGGGTGGGCGACCCGAAAGTATTCTTTAGTACTGATTTAGTGTCCGTGATCTGGTAGATGCGTCTTTGTGCAAAGTCCCATAAGAATATCTCGGGATTGCGGTCGGCGTTGCGAGGATTAACGGTTGCCACGTCACCTGACGATTCGAACACCACAAATCTACCGTCACCGCTTATTGCTCCGGCAAAAGACTCGCTTGACGAGGAGGAGATCTGAGCGATCACCGAGTCGGTCTGAGCGGCCGCAGGTAAAATGGCCGCGAAGGCTGAAACTAATAATACAAAGATGAAAACGCGAAGTTTCACAAACTCCTCCAATAGGAAAATACAATAATGATCAAGATTTAAGACAAACCGTCTCATTGTGAGCACAAACCCTATATTTTAGAGGCTTTAGACGGCATCTGCAAGCAAGCCGCTTGCATTGTCTGTTATTGATGAAAACAGGGAATTTGATGCCCGAATTTGCCTAAAGGTTTGTCTTTAGCGTATTTTCGCGATTTCCTCTAACATTGGAGATTGCCTGTGCTTTGTCCATGAACAAGAAGCGTCTGAACATTATGATAGTTGCGGGCGAAGCGTCAGGCGACATGCACGCTGCCAAACTCGTTGACGCATTAATGGCTTCGCATCCGGACGCCGAATTCTCGTTTTTCGGTGCGGCCGGTCCCAAAATGCGTGCTTCGGGCGTCGAAGCGATAGTCGAGGCCGACCATCTGTCCATCGTTGGTTTGACTGAGATCGGGCGTGCACTTCCGATGTTTTACGGTGCATTTCGAAAACTTCGGAATGAAGCCTTACGCCGCAGGCCTGACGTGGCGATTCTCGTCGATTTTCCCGATTTCAATTTGAAACTGGCAAAGACCTTGAAGAAGAAGGGCTTAAAGGTCGTGTATTATATTTCGCCGCAATTGTGGGCGTGGCGAAAATACAGGATCCGAACGTTGAGGAAATACATCGATCTTCTGATCTCGATACTTCCGTTTGAGAAAGACTGGTATGCAAAACACGGGATAGGTCATGTCGAATACGTCGGAAGCCCACTAGCTCGTGAGGTTCACGCAAGTTTGTCCAAGGTCGATTTCTGTACAAAGCACGGCATCGATCTGATGAAGCCGATCGTTTCGCTTCTGCCGGGAAGCCGGCAAGCCGAGATCGAACGCATACTACCAGTACTACTAAAGACAGCAAGTGTAATGTTGGCTCGTGATAGCTCTATCCAATTCCTGGTTGCATTGCCGCCAGGAAAGATCGAAAAGATCGACGAACGATCGAAACGCAGCGACCAAAACATTTATTGGATCGAGGGTGAAACGTTCGACGCGTTGAATTCATCTGATGCCGCCGCGATAACGAGCGGTACGGCAACGCTAGAGGCTGGGATCATTGGCGTACCGATGGCGATCGTTTACAAGACCTCATCGGTCAACTACAAACTTCTTCGGCCATTGATCGATGTCGAGCACTTCGGATTGATAAACCTGATCGCCGGTAAACGAGTGGCAAACGAATTGATCCAGGACGAATTTACTCCTGAAACCCTTTCCGCCGAACTGTTCCGACTTCTGGAACCAAGTGAGAATGCGAGGGTCAGGCAGGAGCTGAACAAAGCCGCCGACAAACTCGGCCACGGCGGAGCCTCCAAACGTGCCGCCGAGGCTGTTTTGAAGATCGTTTGATTTGAAACCCCAATCTTCAGCTTTCGGATTTCGTTACCGAGATACGCCGGTAAAGCGTGCCGTCCGCCAGTTTGAGTGTGCCCGTCATCTTTATGCCGACCACATCAAAATCCCAAACACCATTTTTCATTTGGCAATTAAGGTGCGATCTCTTGGCCTCGTAGGTGCAGTCTAGCGTCCCCATATCCTCGGGTTTCCCGTTCACTAACTTGTCTGCCCGAATCTTAAGTTTGCCTTCGGCATCCGGTTCGGAAATATGGTAGATGACATGCTCATCATTGCAGGGCGACGGGCGAACAGTGCAGATCGACTCGCCGGTCCAATCACCCGCGATCCCGTCGCCGGCAATTGCCGTAGGTGCGTAGGTACATGACAAAAGTAATGCAGAAAGAAGAGCGGTAGCAGAAGTGTTTATTTTCATGGCTTTTTTCCTTTTCACTTTATGATCCTCAGATCTTCGATCGCCCGTTCGAGCAGTCCGGCCGATATCTCGGGCCATTTGCTCTCGGATCTTCCGCCTTTATTAAGGTCGGCCGCGGTCAGGCCGGTCGGCGTCAGCACTTCAAGGTAAATGATCATCAGCTCTGTCCGATTATCCGGCGTTACCATATTCACAAGCCTTTGCATCATCACTTCGTCACTCGCGATCTTGTATCCTTTCGAGAGTAAGAATTCGCGGGCTTTGTTGCCATCGGAATCAGGACGGCCTTCTTTAGGGTCAACCTTTCGCGCGTAAACATCCGCGAAGAACTCGAGTCCGCCAATGGTTACCTTTTTTGGGCTGTCGTAATCGTATGCATAGGTGTTCGAAGGCAGATAGCCTTCGAATTGCACCCAGTACAGCCGCGACACCTTTCCGTCCTTATCGGCATCGACAAAGAAGTGCTGTTCTGCACGTGCGACATTGTAAAGAATAAAAGATTGCCCGCCGGCATATTTGAAATCGTCGTCAAATCTCAGTTTGAGCTTCGGAAGTTCGGGCGACGAAAGCGTGTTGCCTTTAGCGGTACGTAGGTTTACCGGGTCCGACTGTGCGAATGCGGCCGCGGCGAAAAGCAAAAATATCGCAATGAGTTTCATATCAACGCCTCCGTTTCGGCTTGATACGAAGGCGGTGACAGAAAGGTTCACGAGGTCGACCTATGGAGTTCAATACGGAAAATATGCATAACCGTACACGACGTTCATTCGTCAGTCCCCGGTAGTTTTCTTAAGAGCCTTTACTTCATTCCTTAGGCGTTCGAGACCCTTTACCATGGCGTTTTGGCGTTTGTATTCGTCGAGCGGTTGGATGGGGGTACCCCACCAGACACCGGGTCGGACTATCTTGCCGGGCAGCACGCCGGCCTGTGAACCGATAACCGCGCCTGACTTTACGGTAACGTGATCGCCAAAACCGACCTGGCCCCCGATTACGCAGTCGTCTTCGATCGTGACGCTGCCGGATATGCCGGTTTGGGCAGCGATCACACAGCGTTTTCCTATTTGGGCGTTGTGCCCCACCTGAACCAGGTTGTCGATCTTTGTGCCTTCGCCGACGCGCGTTTCGCCCAAGGCTCCACGGTCAACGCAGGTGTTCGCTCCGATCTCGACGTTGTTTTCAATGACGACGGTTCCGATCTGCGGGAATTTGACGTAGCCGTTTTCACCGTCGCGGACGTATCCGAAACCATCGGCACCTATCACGACTCCGGCGTGGAGAATAACGTTATCACCAATTGTGCAGCCGTCTTCGATGGATACGTTAGGATGCAGGACGCAGTCTTTACCGATCCGAACATTGTCGCCGACCTTGGCGCCTGCCCTCAATTGCGAGCCTTTGCCGATATTAGAATTTTCGCCGATGGTTACGAATGCACCGATAAACGCCGTTGCGCCGATCTCTGCCGAGTCGGAAATAATGGCTGAGTGGTGGATCTCGGGTTCGCGTCGTTTGGGAGGATGAAGGAGAGTTGCGATCTTTGCGAAGGCGAGTTTTGGGTTAGAGACGACGATGAGAGACGCACTTCCCAAGCGACCTGTCTCTGCCCGTGGAGTCGCGGACTCTCCAAGTATGACACAAGATGCATGGGTGTCGGTTAGCGGTTCGTCCTTCTCATAAAAGGCGATCTGGCCTTCCATCGCAAGGGAAATGTCTGAAACCGATGAGATCTCGACCGCGCCGTCGCCAACCAGTTCGCCGTTAAGGAATTGGGCTATCTCGCGAACTTTCATTCGTTACAATTTATACGGTTTTCGCCAAATGGGGAAATGTAATGATCGAATGTGAAGACTGCGATCGAGGGTGTCCGCGTTCCGTTAGGCAGCATTGCCGCGTTCGGCGGAATCGATCGCGGATTGAAGAAAGATCTCAAGGCCCTCGATAGAAATGCCGGTCTTGCTGTCAAGACGTTTGAGGACGGATGCCGAATCGCTGTCGAGAAAATCCAGGTCAGCAAGATCGATGGTAACGTGCGTTCCGGAATCGGCATGGATCTCGTCGGCGATACGCTCTATGAGAAGTGCGTCGTCAACGAGCATGTCACCCTCAACCTGAAGGTACGTTCGCCCGTTTGATTCTCGCTGTGTGATCTGTGTCGGCATTTTGAACTATCAGTTTTCTTTGACGCTTGTTTTACGCAAAAAGTTACCAAGTGTTTCGAGAAATCATAATTCGTTAGTCAGCGGCACCTCAACTTCTTTCCTGTTCCGTCCCCTTGTCGTCAAAAATACGCCGGCAAAGACCAAGATCGCAGCGGCAATGAACCTGAGGTCCAAGATCTCGTTCAAAAATATTACCGCGAGTATAAACCCGATTATCGGCTGAAGGTAAATGTAAACGGCTACAATTGAGGGATTTACCTTTGACAAGGCGTACGCGTTCAGCAGGTAAGGGCCGGCGGTCGCGATCACAGAAATATAGGCTAGAAGGAACCATGTCCGCGACCCGATACTCGATATTTCGACGGTAGAAAACGTATACATTCCCGCCGGAACGCAGACGATCGCGGCAAAAATAAATATCCACATCATTGATCGAAAGGCTCCGTTTCGGGTGATCGTCTCTTTTGACGTTGCGACAAAAATACCGTAGCAGAGCGAATTGATGATGATCATGGCATCGCCAAGCGTGGTCTGCGAAGAGAATGAAGCTTTTCGCGGGTCAATGAGAAAGACTATTCCGGCGGCAGCGAGAAAAATACCGAAAGTCTTGACCGTGCGTAACTTTTCGGTTCCGGCGATCGCACTGACAACGAGCGTAAAGATAGGAATGGTGACCGCAAGCAGGGAAGTGTTCGAGGCCTTTGTAAGAGAGAGACCGCCGATGAAGAGCATTTGATTCAGCGTGACACCGAAGATGCTCAGAATGGCGAGTTTGATGTAATCTTCCTTGAACTGAAGCCGGACACGCCTCCGATAAAGCTGCACCGCAAAGAGGACCAATGCGGTCGCCCCCACGCGGAAACCGACCATAGAGACTGCCGGAATCACCGGGAGCACAACTTTTGCGATAACAGGTAAGGATCCGAACAAGACCTGCACGCCGACGAGCGCAGCGTGAGGCCTTAGACTTGGAGTATCTTGATCGTTTTCCAGAAAAGTTCGCCCGCGAACCACTCGAAATAAAACCGAAAGATCTCCTTCGCGGCCTTTCGCGTAATTCGCGGACATGATGAATTTCAAATACTTAAAGAAGCATCATCGCCGGGCTCTCGAGCATTTGCTTGAATGTCTGCAGGAATCTTGCTCCGGTCGCCCCATCGACTACGCGATGGTCGCACGACATTGTGACACTCATTATGTTTCTCACAACAACCTGTCCGTCGCGAACTACCGGTATCGGATTTGCACCGCCCACGGCAAGTATTGCTGCCTCTGGTGGATTGATGATGGCCGTAAATTCCTTGATGCCCATCATTCCGAGATTGCTGATGGAGAACGTGGCACCTGTGTATTCTTCAGGCTGGAGTTTTTTAGCTTTTGCTTTTGTCGCCAGGTCTTTTATTTCAGCGGAGATCTCGGCTAGTCCTTTCAGATTCGCACCTCGAACGACCGGAGTAATGAGCCCTTCGTCAATGGCCACAGCTACGCCGATGTCTGCCTGTTCATAAAAACGGACATGTTTGTCCTGATAAGACGCATTCACCCAAGGATGTTTTAGAAGTGACATTGCCGCCGCTTTGACAATAATGTCGTTGACGCTGATCTTGCTATCGTCGTCGAGCGTTGCATTGATCTGCTTTCGCGTGGTTATCACGTTGTCCATCTCGATCTCGACCGTAAGATAAAATGTCGGGATCGGGCCGATCGACTCGACAAGTCGCGACGCAATGACGTTTCGCATCTTGGATGTCGTTTCATCGTGATAAGCGGAAGCACCGACAATGGTCGATGGCGTGAATGTCTTCGCGACTGCAGATGAGGGCGTTCGCATTCCACCCGCAAGAGCTTCTTCGATATCGCGCTTGATAATTCGGCCATTCGGTCCCGTTCCGGTTATTGAGCGAAGGTCAATGCCGTTGTCCGCCGCCATCCGGGCCGCGATCGGCGAGACTATCATACGGCCTCCGTTCGACTGCAAATTGGGGACCGCCGACTGAGGAACTGTCGCAGGTTGGCTGATCGGTTGTGGCGATTTCGCAGGCTGCGACAAACCACCCTCTGCCGCAGGCGGCGCTGACTTCGGCGCTTCGGCTGGCTTACCTCCGCCATTTGTTGAGACTTCGTTGAGTAGAGCAGAAATGTCGTCGCCGGCATTTCCGATTATCGCGATAGCCTCGCCGAGTAAGGCGGTGTCCCCGGCCTGCTTCAATATTTTCAGCAAGGTGCCGCCGCTAAGGGCGGTCATTTCCATCGTCGCTTTGTCGGTATCGACCTCGGCGAGCGTTTCATTCGCGTCAAACTTGTCACCTTCGTTCTTCACCCATCGGGAGATCTGTCCCTCTTCCATCGTGGGCGACAGTTTCGGCATTAGGAATTTTTCAGCCATAAATTCAGATCTTTCGGTTCGCGGCGATCATCCGCAAGCGCTCTTCCTGTGTCATTTTCCTATCGTTGTACCCGTTCTCGCCGTACGGCTCCAGCTTTTCAAGCCAGAGGGTTTCAAGTATCTTCAGGTCGCCCGCGTAATCATAATTCGGGTCATCGCGAGGTTCGACCGGCTCAAGTATCTCGAACTCGAAGGCACTTTCCCCGAACTCATTCCATTCAGTCTGAAGGCCTTTGTCCTTATGAACACCGGCGTTCAATTGAAATCTTAGCCGATTGATCTTCCCGGGCACATTAATGCTCGAATCGACGAAGATCTTTTCGTTTTGAGTGTTCCTTATCTGAAAGACGCCCATCGGCCGGTGTGACGCCTTGTATTCCTGTTTTGCAGCTTTTTTATCCACAATGCTCATCTGACACGATAGCTTTCCAAAGCTGTATTTTCTCCGGCGGTCTGAATATATGCGGTCTTGCCGTTTCGTTTCCAAAGAAATACGCAAAATGCCATTCCGGTGCCAGAACAAGTTTTCATCTCTGGCCTGCCTTCGCAGCGTTCGTCACCATTACACTCGTCGGAGTCAGATGCATGATAGGGCTTCCACCCTGCCTTTAGCATCTTTATCCGAACAGTCGAGTAACTCTCATGCTTTCGAAACCTTGGCAAACCCGAACCTTGGCCAAAAACCGCCGAGGCAACAACCAAGGCCATTAACAGGGAACCAAGTTTTACGACTCGATCGTTCACCATCTATAAATAACAAACTTCCTTTACAGCCGCGATGATACTTTCAACGCTCGGGAGCGCGGCGGCTTCGAGGTTTTTCGCATACGGTATCGGTGTCTCCGCTGTTGAAATTCGTTTGATCGGCGCGTCGAGATAATCGAACGCAGTATCCATCACCTGATACGCGATCTCGGCACCCACTGATGCAAATGAATGCGATTCTTCGGCGATCACGAGGCGATTCGTCTTCTTTACAGAATTGGTGATCGTGTCAATGTCGAGCGGTTTGATGGTACGCGGATCGATGACCTCGACAGAAACGTCGAATTCTGCCTGGATCTTCTCGGCAGCCTGTAAAGCCAAGGGTACGGTCATCGAACGGGCCACTATGGTGCAATCCGAACCTTCTCGTTTAACGTCGGCTACGCCGAGTGGAATGATAAAGTCCTCGTCTTCCGGAACTTCACCCTTAAGTCCGTACATGCGTTCCTGTTCCATGAAGATCACAGGATTGTCATCGCGGATCGATGCTTTCAGAAGCCCCTTTGCATCCGCGGCGGTTGAAGGCATTACGACCTTGAGGCCGGGAAAGTTTGCGTACATCGACTCTATCGCATGTGAATGCTGCGAAGATACCTGATACGCCGAGCCGTTCGGTCCACGGAAAACGATCGGCACTTTGAACTGCCCGCCGGACATATACCGCATCGCCGCTGCGTGGTTGATGATCTGGTCAGAGGCGAGGATCGAGAAATTCCAAGTCATGAACTCGATAACGGGCCTCAGGCCAGCCATCGCCGCACCGACCCCGACGGCCGCAAAACCAAGTTCGGTGATCGGAGTATCAACGACACGCTTATCGCCAAACTCCTTCCACAATCCGCGCGTCACTTTGTAGGCACCGTCGTATTCGGCAACCTCTTCGCCCATGACGAAAACGTTTTCGTCTCTGATTATTTCTTCTCGTAATGCTTGGTTCAGTGCATCACGAATCGTTAAAACAGCCATAATTATGCAAATACGTCGGTTAACAGCTCATCTCCCGCCGGATATGGACTTTCATCTGCGAATCTGACCGCTCTGGCGGTTGCTTCGACGGCCTCTCGTTCGATGCTCTCAAAATCTTTTTCTGTCAAAACCTTGGCTTCCTTAAGGCTGTCCTTGAACAGCACGATCGGGTCGCGTTCCTGATATTTCGCGATCTCTTCTCGCGTTCGATAGTTACCGGGATCAGACATCGAGTGGCCCATGTATCGATATGCTCTAACTTCCAATAGCGTCGGAAGCGATTCTTCGCGGGCACGTTTTATCGCACGTAGGGTGGCCTCGCGAACCGCCATTACGTCCATTCCATCAACGAACTCATTCGCCATTTCAAATGCGTCGGCTTTCTTTGCGATATTGCGAGTGCTCAGTGCTCGGTCCTGCGACGTGCCCATTCCGTACTGGTTGTTCTCGCAGATGTAAATAATGGGCAGCTTCCATAGCTGTGCCATATTTAGCGATTCGTGGAAAATACCCTGATTAACCGCCGCCTCTCCGAAGAAGCATAACGTGACCTGATCGGTTCCTTTGTATTTTGCAGCGTACGCCATACCGGTTCCGACACCGATCTGGCCGCCGACGATACCGTGTCCGCCAAAGAATTCATGCTCGGCGGAAAACATGTGCATCGAACCGCCTTTGCCTTTTACGCAGCCGCCTTCTTTACCATAAAGCTCAGCCATAACGGCTTCGGGCGAGATGCCCTTGACCATCGCCTGCACGTGATCGCGGTAAGAGGTGATCACCATGTCCGAGGGCTTTAACGCCATCATCGAACCGACGCCAATAGCTTCCTGGCCGATATACAGGTGGCAAAAACCGCCGATCTTGCCCATGCGGTAAACTTCGGCGCACTTCTCTTCGAATCTGCGGCCAAGCACCATTTGGTAGAGCATTTCGCGAAGAAGTTTCTTGTCTGTCTTCTTGATCGCTTCGAATTGCGATTTGCGGCGCTTCTGATACTCCGCCTTAGCGAGTTCAACGATAGCGAAATCCTCATTTCCGTTCTTATCGGCTTTCGCCTTTGACGGTTTGGTGGATTTTGCGGCCGATCCGTTCCGATCGCCCGCTGTTTTGTGACTAACTGCTGCTTTTGGCAAGGTTATGCCCCTCCGAACTGCAAAAGATCGCGAATAAATATTCGGCGTAAACTCATTATTATAGGCGAGGGGTCTGGTTTCTGCAAAACCGTATTTACCGGACTGATCGCGATCACTGTTGGCGATATTTATCTTCAAATAATACTATTAAGGACGACGATGAAGCTTCTTCACCATCTGAAATACATAACGATCATTTTGCTGCTCTCCACAGCTGCTATCGCGCAAAATCCGACAAAGTGGCGACTTGACTCTGATTCGAAAGGTAAAGAGATCAGCAAGGAAGCGGCAGTATCCGTAAAACTCATCGCCGAGGTCGAACCCGGTTGGCATCTTTATGCACTCGATCAACCGGACGGCGGGCCGATCGCAACGACAATAAAGGTCCCGGTTGGAAATATGTTTGAGATCGCCGGCAAGATCTTAACGCCTCAGCCCCAGATAAAACCCGATAATAACTTCATCATTAACGGTAAGGCGCTTGAAACTAAGTTCTTTACGGAACGAGCTGAATTTACGGTACCGCTTAAGGCTCTGGAGAACGCTCCTTCGGACGCTATCGCCCTCGACGTCAGATTTCAACTTTGTAACGACACTTTCTGTCTGCCGCCGCGGAGCAAAAGGGTTACGTTTGCAGGTGAGGAAGACGTCAAAAAGGTCGGAGGTATACCGGAAGCGGTTGTCGAGAGTCCGGGCCAGTCCTCCGCGCCCACTCCAACCCAGGCAATTAACAGCCAAACGCCGACTGACATTTGGTCATTCATCTGGCTAGCGGCAACGCTGGGCGCGCTGTCGCTGCTTACGCCGTGTGTGTTTCCGATGATCCCGATAACGGTATCGTATTTTACGAATCATTCGGCGGGCTCCAGGACCAAGGCTGTGCGGTTAGCAACGATATATTCGATCGGCATCGTCGCAACATTCACTTTGGTCGGGATGCTGCTTGCGATCTTTGTCGGTGCGGCGGGCATTAACCTTTTCGCAGCGAATCCGTGGGTGAACATTCTGATCGCCGCGGTCTTTCTTTTTTTTGCATTCAATCTTTTCGGTGCATACGAGATCACGATCCCGACCGGAATTCTCACCAAACTCGATAGCGTAACGCGTTCGCACGAAGGTGAAGGGAGCGGCGTCGTAGGCGCTTTATTGATGGGTTTGACGTTCACGCTGACGTCCTTCACGTGTACCTCGCCTTTCGTAGGAACGATCTTAGTTTCCGCGTCGCAGGGAAACTGGCAGATGCCGCTGGTCGGGATGCTCGCCTTCTCGACGGTTTTTGCATTGCCGTTCTTTGTGCTCGCGGTCGCTCCGCAATGGGTCTCGCAATTGCCTCGTGCCGGCGGATGGATGAACTCGGTCAAGGTCGCGATGGGTTTTCTCGAGGTCGCGGCCGCAATGAAATTCATTTCAAACGTTGACCTTGTATGGAAATGGGGAATCTTCACGCGCAGCGTCGTGCTTGCGATCTGGATCGCTATCGGCGTTATCTTGTCGCTGTATTTGCTCGGTAAGTTTCAGCTTTCTCACGATTCAAAACCAGAGCGGATCGGGGCCTTCAGATTGGTTTCTGCGATATTGAGTCTCGCGATCAGTTTTTATCTAATTACGGGTCTTTTCGGCGCAAAACTTGGCGAACTGGAGGCTTTCCTGCCGCCCGAACTTGAAGTATCCGCCGCGAATAAGTTCGGCGGCGGTTCGGGCGAGCCGGCTTGGATCACGAATAATTACGAAGCGGCGCTTCAAAAAGCGAAAGCGGAGAACAAACGGATCTTCATCGATTTCACGGGCTACACGTGTACCAATTGCCGGTGGATGGAGGCAAACATCTTTCCAAAGCCGGCCGTTGCCGCGGAGATGAATAAATTTGTTCTCGCCCGGCTTTACACGGACGGTGAGGGCGAGATCTATGAAAAACAGCAGCAGATGGAACAGGAGATGTACAACACCGTCGCATTGCCGTTCTATGCGTTAGTAGATGCTGACGGTAAGACTATAGCAACATTCCCGGGCCTGACGAGAAACGAGCAGGAGTTTCTAGAGTTCTTAAGGAAGTAGGCTCTACAAAATGTTCCGGTCTCCTCTGTCATATAAACGGTTTTGCGGATCTGAGTGAGATAATATATTTTTGATGGAGTAAGAAGATGGCACACCTTTTAGCACCCCAAGCTTCGAATCCCACACTGCCGGTATTCTTTAACGTCGATCAGGTCGTCGGTGCAATGCCTGCGTCAAATCTTCGCGAGGACGTTCTGTTGGTTCAGTATCTGCTGACCGTAATGTCGAAAAACCCGCCTCCGGGAGGCCGGTCTCCGGAATTTCAGAAGTCGCTATCTGTGGTCAGATGTAGCGGAGTAGCGGACCCAGAAACTATAAATGCGATCAGAGCGGCTCAGCAAGAGGCAAAAAAGTTCAAACCGCAGACCGTTGTTGATGGCCGCGTGAGTCCCGCAAAAGGGTATCTATATGATGGGGTGTCTTCAAACTGGGTAATTGTCCATTTGAATGAATCGGTGCAGCATCCTCACCTTGAGATCTGGCCAAGGATCGACCTTATTCAGGGGTGTCCAGAGGAGATCAAGAAGCTTGTGGTCAGAACCGTACAAGGCGTTTAGTAAATGGCAACAGTCGAAATAAGTACTTTGGTCAAAGGCCTCTGCGAAATACCGGACGAATTATTCGTCTGCGAGCCGGTCTATGAGTTCCTGAACAGCCATCCTGTTGAGCTGTCCTCACTCGATAAATATCTTCACTTTAGCCCGAAATTTTATACGCGTAATTTGATATATAAAGACAACCGGTTCGAGATGATGGCGATCTGCTGGGAGAAGGGCCAGGTCTCCCGGGTGCATAATCATTGGGATCAACGGTGCTGGATGACGGTCCCGATCGGAAGGCTAAAGGGACAGAATTTTGCGATCGAAGAGATAAACGAATCGCTTGGTTATTGTAAACTTCGTGAAACTAATTCATTTGAACTTGCTGAATGCCTGGCCGCTACAGTAGATCTTGAAGAACCGATCCACCAGGTTCTGAACCTTGCCGAATACGACGAACGAGCCGTAAGTATTCATATCTATTCCAAACCTTACGACCGATGCCTCTCGTATTGCCGCGACACCGACACGTTCAAGGAAGTGACGCTGTGTTATACAAGTATCGACGGAAGGCTTTGCGACGGTATTCAACTGTAAACCGATAACTTCAGACCATTAGCTGTTTTGGGACGAAAGTTCTCTGCCAGTTATTGGTTGTCAGTTCGCATTTTTCAGTTTCTTTCCTCTACGATGACCGGAAAACGCGGAATTCTAATAGCAGGACTTTGCCTGATCTACGTTGCCATTCGGGTGTGGCGTTTGACGGATGCTTGTCTGTGGTTTGATGAGATCTTCAGCATCCATGCTGCCGAACATTCTTGGAGTTCGCTCTTCGGGTTCGTTGCTCAGGACCTTATACACCCGCCATTGTTTTATGTGCTGTTGAAAGCCTGGGCCGGCATCGGTGGCGAAGGCGTGTTTTGGCTACGCTTATTCTCTGTAGTGTGTTCGTCTGCTTCGATCTATCCATTCATAAGCTTGTGTAGGGAACTTAAGCTGAAAACCTCGGCATTTCTGTTGGCCTTGTTGTTCTTTGCGGTCAACGGTTCGCTCATCAAATACGCGCAGGAAGTGAGGATGTACAGCCTTTTGCTGTTTCTTTCGCTCGTCTCCCTCTGGCTTTTCTCGCGCTTTTTCTTTCGCGGCAAAAACATCTGGATATTGACGACCGTTAATGTTCTGCTGATTCATACGCATTATTTCGGCTGGCTGATCGTTATCGGCGAGGTTGTTGTTATCGCCATTCTTCAGAGGATAAAGCTCAGGCACGTTCTGATCATGTTTGGCATCGACCTCGCGGCGTTCGTTCCATGGATGATCACGATAATAAAGGCCGCGAATGCCGGGTCGGATGTTTCTCAGAATATCGGCTGGATCGCTAGACCCGGCCTGCGATCGATGTTCGATCTGGTGTTCGACATGGTCGAGCCGTTCTATTATCAGGTGAGCAGTACCGAGCCTTCGACGATAATACAGATCACTTTGCCGCTAGTAGTAGTTATCGCCGCGGCAAAACTCATTTACCTCATCGAGTGGAGGAAAAATGACGGACACGAACGGTTTTGGCTTCTCGGTATCATCACGTTGGTGCCTATGGTAATTGCCTTTGCGATAAGCTGGATTTCTCCGTATTCGATCTGGGGCTCGCGACATTTGATCGTGATCTTCGCTCCGATTCTGATGCTCGCTGCCGTCTTCTTGACGGAGATCTCGAATCGAATTGTGAGGTATGGTCTCCTCACAGTGGCGATATTTCTCATTGGGGCCGGCTTCGTAAATTATGCCAAAGCAGAAAGCGCACCGCAGATCTGGTGCGCGTGGGAAAGGCTTGCGACAGATATCCCGACGGATTCCCCTCAAACCATCTATGTGTTTGAAGATCTGATCGCATATCACGTGTGGTTTGGGACCCGAAACGACCCGAATATCAGCATCGTGAAGGTCGATGGCAATACTGAGGTGGCGGAGGACAAGGCGTATTTTCTGCCTCGCGGTTTCGATGGAGTGCGGAGGATCGACCTATCGGAAATGTCAGGCGATCGTTTCTGGGTCGCGTTTCGCGATGTGAAATGGAACGAGAAACACTATCCGATGTTTAGATTGGCGGAGCAGGGCTACGCTATCAGATATCGTTTCAACGTAGGCGGAAGCGGCATGACGGCTTTTTTGGTCGAATTCGAAAAGAAATAAATGGCCGGTCCATTTCCGGATCGGCCCTCGAATTCGGTCTTTGCACTGTCTATTTTCTTTTCCACCTTACACCGTCTTTCGTGTCCTCGAGAATAATTCCTTTTTCAGAAAGCAGGTCGCGGATCTCGTCGGACCGAGCAAAGTTCCGGTTTCGGCGTGCCTCATTTCTCTCGTCGATCAATGCCTCGATCTCCGTATCCAGGATCTCAGCTTCCTCATTACCAAAAATCCCGAGTACCGAATCGAACCGCTTGATCGCTTCGAGTACAGCAGCACGGTCGTCGCTGAGTAACCGATCTCCCGACATTAGCGTATTGATCTCACGGACCAGATCGTGAATGGCGGCTAGTGCAGCGGCGGTATTGAAATCGTCATCCATCGAACGTTCGAACTCAACGACCGCACCGGTTATCTTTGCAGCGATAGTTTCGTCCGATCCTGGACCTGTTTTCGCTTCCTTGACCAACTGGCGAAAATTTCGAAGACGTTCGACGGTTGATTCAGCCCCTTGCAAGCCCTCAAAAGTGAAATTGAGCTGCTTGCGGGTTGGAACGCTTAAAAGCAAGTAACGTATCGCGAGCGCTGAATAACCTTGTTCCCTAAGGTCACGAAACGTAAAGAAATTGCCCTTTGACTTGGACATCGTCACGTCGTCGATCTTCAGAAATTCGCTATGGATCCAGTACCTCGCGAATTGCTTGCCGGTCGCGCCTTCGCTCTGGGCGATCTCGTTCTCATGATGTGGGAACTGGAGGTCCATACCGCCGGCATGTATGTCAAAGGTCTCGCCGAGATATTTCATTGACATCGCCGAGCATTCGATGTGCCAGCCAGGACGTCCGCGGCCGAACGGAGCATCCCAACCGGGTTCCTCGTCTTCACCGACAAGTTTCCATAGCGCAAAGTCACGCGCGTCCTCTTTTTCGTACTTGTCCGTATCGATCCGCTCACTGCCGCCTGTGATATTACCGGAAAAATTGATCTTTGAAAGTTTTCCGTATTCCGGAAATGCAGCGATCCGATAATAGATCGAGCCTTCAGATTCGTAAGCATGATCGTTCGCGATCAGCTTTGCGATAATGTCGATCATCTCCTGAATGTGGTGTGTCGCACGCGGCGTTACCTCGGGGCGTTCGTTGCCGAGGGCGTCGAAATCTTCCCAGAAATACGTGATGTAAGGCGCCGTGAACTCATCGATCGTTATGTTACGCTTCGCAGCCTCATTTATGATGCGGTCGTCAATATCGGTAAGGTTGAAAACATGTGTTACATCGTAACCCTTGTATTTTAGATACCGTCGCAAGATGTCGCCGAAAACAAATGTGCGGAAGTTCCCGATATGTGCAAAATTCCATACCGTCGGCCCGCAAATATACATCCGCACCTTGCTGTCTTCCAACGGGTGAAACTCTTCCTGCTGACGCGTTAATGTGTTGAAAAATCTAAGCATATTCGACGCTTAAAAATGCAAAACGATATGATAACCCAATCGGGTAAGAAAAATGACCCTGCCTGCGTAGTTATGGCCAAAGTCGTATCGAATTTCGAATACAGAAAATACTAGCTGCGACAACAGCTGAGGGAGGCGGGACGGAATGGAGTGAACTTCGAGCGTGCCATTTGTTATTCCAATTGAGATAAACGAAGCCGCACCTTCAAGGTTTCATTTTTCTGCAGTGAGATCCAGCAACCAAATATCTGATTCCCCATTTGCGGCTGTGAAATATAGCAGCTTTCCGTCTTTGCTTACGAATGGGCTTCGGATATCGACCTGAGGATTTGAAAAGATCTCACGCGGAGTCTTGGATTCGATGTCGGCTAGAAATATCTTGTTCCCATTGGAATAAATAAATCGTTTGCTGTCCGGCAGCCATGAGGGAACCGCATCTTCATCTTCGATAACAACAACGTATTGTTTCGTGTCCAGCGAGTAATAGCCGATGTGCCGCTTCTCTCCTTCGGCAATAACCCCTAACAGCTTTGTCCCGTCAGGAGACCAATCCCAGGCCACGATCCTGTATCTCGGATCCTTGGGAAGGCGCTCCGCGTTTTGTTCTTGTTCGCTTTTCGATGGATCGAGCAGCGTCGTACTACCGTCGAAATAAACGGCCAACTGTTTTCCATTCGGCGACCAAACGGGGAATCCCGTTCCGGCGGTTTCTTTTGAAGAAAACGTAAGCTGCCGCATATCGCCGCCGTCAGCATTCGCGACCCAAACCTGTCCTCCGCCATTTCGGTCTGAAACAAACGCGACCCGGGTGCCGTCCGGCGACCATCTGACGTAACGATCAAAGGGCTCATCGTTCGTCAGGTCGTTCCAGTTCTGGCCGTCGCGTGTAACCGTCGCGATGTCGTCCTGTCCTCGGCTGATGATCCGCATCACGAACCTCGATCCATCTGCCGATAGTTCGGCACGCGATACTTCGCGATCGCCCTGGGTTATCCAAAACGGGGAGCCGCGCGTCTTACCTGCAGATGAATCAAACTCAACTCCCTGAATGTTCGAGGTATCGTTTGTCTGCACGTAGAGCATTCTTTTTCCGTCCCTTGAAAAAGAGAGATGTCGGCTGTATTTGGATGGGATGATCACTGCTTCCGGCTCGTCCATGGCTTGGCCTGAGATCTCGTTTATCCTTACTCGCCAGAAATTCATGTTACCTGTCTTGCTGCTTACAAAATAGAGGTACTTTCCATCAGGTGACCAAACGGGATTCCAGTTTGAGACCGCGAAGTCCTTGGCAACTATCACAGGTTCACCGCCCCCGGCCGGTATCGTAGCGATATCGCGACGGCCAAAGGTGCCAGTATAAAACCAATATGCGATCCGGTATCCGTTTGGAGACCAGGCAGGGAAGGACGCCTCGACCTTTGCAATGTCGCGTTTTGCACCGGAAGCAACGTCGATCACGGTAAGAAAGCTATTTCCGCCGGGTCGTACCGTTGGCTGGTCGCGACCGAACGAACTCACAGCTATCTGTTTTCCGTCAGGTGACCAGGATGGATGATAGCCGGTATCGGATATCTGTCTTACCTCGGTTCCTGATGCACGCATCACATAGATCCCTTTAGGTACTCTTTCAGACCGGAAGGCTATGAATTGTCCATCAGGGGAAAATACAGGCTGTGTATCGTCAGCATCGGATTGGGCGGTCAAGTTTTCACGGTTCTTGCTGCCTATCCGCTGGACATATATGTCAAAGCGTTCGCCGTTTCTGGCGGCATATACAAATTCCTTTCCATCGGGTGAGATACTGGGGAAATATTCAGTACCTGCAAGGTCGGTCAACGGAACATTCCGGGCGTCCGACCAGTCGATGGCATCCGGATCACGCCGGCCGGAATAATATGAATATATGCCGGCGGCCGCGGCAAATAGTATCAAACCCGCAAATGCAGCAAAGATATAGAGCGCGTATCCCCGCTTTTTCAAACCGACGAATCGACCCGCACCAGAGCTTTCCCATGACGTTGACGAATCAACTTCGCGGCGCAGAAGCGTGAGGTCCGCTCTGAGGTCGGCCGCTGACAAATAACTCCTATCGGGGTTCTTTTCTAGGAGCTTGCCAAGTATTCGATCGAATTCACTTGGCACCTCAGGATTCAAACTGCTGCATGGTTCCGGATCTTTTGAAAGTATGGCCTGAAACGTTTCCTGCCGGTTCGCACCCTTGAACGGATTTTTGCCGGTCAAAAATTCGTAAAGTACAACACCGCAGCTCCAAAGATCGGTTCTTTGGTCTATCTTGTCATCCGTCACTTGCGCGGGCGACATATACGCCGGAGTTCCGATGATCACACCCTTTGTAGTTGCCGCAAGATCACGCAAGGTCATCTGGCCCGGGTCGGTAAGTTTCGCCAGTCCAAAATCAAGGATCTTTGCATAGCCGTCCTTTCGGATCATTATGTTTTCCGGTTTGATATCCCGGTGGATGATCCCTTCGGCATGTGCGGCCGCCAGAGCGTCGCATATCTGGATCGAATTCAGGATAATGTTGCGTATCTTGAACTTTCCGCCCATCAGGTCGCGAAGCGTCTTTCCTTCTACGAATTCCGTCGCAATGTAATTCACACCCTCGTAATTGCCGACGTCATATACCGTAACAATGCCCGGATGATTCAGTTTCGCGATCGCCTTTGCCTCAAGTTCGAATCGCTTGACGCGTTCGTCGTTTGAAATGAACTCCGCCGGCAATATCTTGAGTGCGACCTTTCTATTCAGTTTTTCGTCGTGAGCGAGATAAACCTCTCCCATGCCTCCTGCACCAAGAAGGCGTTCGATCTTATAGGTAGCTATCTTCTTGTTGATAAATGCGAACGCTGAAACTTCCGTTTCGTCCTCAGCCATCGCTTTGGCTGCAACCTGCATTGCTGAATCATTTAGGAAGTGGCCGGCGTCTTCCTGGGCTTTCAGAAGTTCGAGTACCTGTGCGCGGAGATCGGCGTCCTCGCCTGCGTGGGTTGTGACAAAGTCGACTCGCAATTCCTGAGAAACCTCGAGCGCGGCGTCAAGAAGATTGTCGATCTGTTTCCAGCGCTTTGCGTCCATTAATCGGCCTTATTAAGATTCAGGTATAGCCAAGCCTTTGCCTTTTGCCACTCGCGAAGTACGGTGATCTCCGCAACGCCGATGACTTGAGCGATCTCGTCGGTCTTAAGGCCTCCGAAAAACTTGAGTTCAACGATCTTTGCCTTTCGTTCGTCAAACTGTGCAAGTTCGTTCAGCGCTTCGTCGAGTGCGACGAGGTCATCATCTTTTTCGTCGGTGATCACTGCGGCCTCTTCAAGCGATACTTTATAGAAAGGCGTGTTTTTGCTCTTTGGGCGTTTACGCGCGAAATCGACCAGTATCCGTCGCATTAGCTGGGCGGAGACCCCAAAAAAATGGGCGCGATTCTCAAACTTGGCGTTCTTCCAATCGATCAGCCTGATGTAGGCTTCGTTTACCAGGGCGGTGGTCTGGAGTGTATGGCCGGCACGTTCCCGGCCCATATAACGGCGAGCGATCTTATGGAGTTCGCTGTAGATGATAGGTGTTAGCTGCTCAAGGGCTTCGGCGTCACCATCGCTCCAACGTTTAAGCATCTGGGTTACTTCTTGTGGATCTGCGACAGGCATTTGGTTTACGGCTCAGGCAGCTGAACTTAAGATCGTACAAATTTAACACACCTCGAAAAATTCAAGAAAAATTGTTAATTGGTGATAGATTCTCGCCGTTTTGAACGCATTTCTTTGCAGGTACCAAGCTGGGGATCACAGGGGCCCGGCGGTGATTGAAAATGAGAAACGTTTCTCTCTGAAAATGCAAAGGAGAGACAAAGATGGCACATAGAGAGAGTATCCAGTCGGATATATTTAAGCTTTTGCTGCACGGGGAACCGTTCTTTTGGGCAGTTTCGAGCAGCGTTGGATATGGTTGTCGAAATAAGCGAGAGGATGTTCTTTTGATCCAATTCTTTTTGAACCGGATAATCGAAGAGGCACGTAATATCATTACCTCAGACATAATAATGGGTGTGGTCAAAGACCCCGCTCCGTTCAAAAAGATTCCCGAAATGCTCGTACCGGATGGCGATTTCGGCGGAAAGACATGGGCGGCCGTAAAATGGCTGCAAAAAGTAAGCGGCTATTGTGTCGTTGACGGAATGGTCAGCGAGTCCGATGGTACTAATGCCCTGACACCAAAGAGCAAGATGTGGTACACGATACATATCTTGAACTATTTTTATCGAGATCTGTGCACCGAGTACTTTTCGGACATAAGATCAGACCCAAAGCTGCCCTCGCTGCTTTGCAGCCATTTGACCGGGCTTCCCGATCTTGTGTAGTGGGCGGCCGAATAGAACTTGACTCAAACACAATACCTCAAGTACGGAGTCCGGAAATATGACACTTGTGATCATCCGATAATAAGAGACATGCATTAGTCAGCCGGCCATTTGAAGCTCCGCAAACTGCGGCAGCTTCAAAATTGTTTTTCGATAAGTGGTTCTTAATCGTCCGGACGCGCTGGTTTGAGCACGAGTGAGTTTAATGATGAAGAGATCTGACTGTAGTTGATTCCTCCAAAGTGCAGTTACATCGGGACATTAGGTTGAGTGTGCCGATCATGATGCGGCCCCGGTTAGGACCGGCTCAAAAAACTCCTCAAAACCAAGGTCGGGCTCGACGAATTCTGTCCGAGCCCGATCAGAAAAAAGCAGCTCCCTAGAGTAGAAACGAAGGGGATAATCTTTATCGAACAGGTCAACTATCCCGTTCGCCTTCTCAAGCAGCGACGCGTCCTTCATCATAAGCGAATAGGCATACACGGTCCGCATCCAAAAAACGGTAAGGGTTTCGTGATAGGGCATCTCTTTTGTCAGGTCAACGCCGAAGCCGTTTCTCAGCAGATCGAAGATCCCATCTCGCATCTTTTGGGTAGCGGTTTCGAGGTCGTGTTCCTCCGAATAACAGAGAGCGACTACGAGATGTTCGGCATGTTTCCAAACATCACGCGCAACGCTTCCATCCTCGAACGACCTTAGCAGATCATAGATCTCGTCAACATTTTTGTATTTAGCACACATGTTATAACTCCAATTCATCAGCGGCCTATTCAGGCCGAGTCTTATGCAAATAAAAAAGACAGAATGAAACCGGCCGCATTGGCCCGAATCAGTCTGTCTGATGTTCGAAGCCCTATATTAATTAATTTCAAAATAATTCTCAAGATCCCAAGCTTAAGCGATGGGCAAGGGTACTTGATCAACTGATCCGAGGCCTTATCCTCCAACTGAGTATTCGTATCGATCGCGGTCAGCTTCTGAAAGGGAAACGGGGATCGCGTCGGTTTTTCTGACGATCCGGCGCCGTTAATGCTTCGTGTTCGATATGCCCTCTCATTTCGACAACCGAAGAGCCGTGTCAGAAGAAAAGAAAACGGCCGGTGCAGGACCGGCCGTTTCTACGAATCGCGATCTGTCAATGTATCAGGCGGCGACCTGAATGAATTCTTCCATTTCGTCTTCGTGCGAATTGTCCATGAATAGATACTTCTTCCATTCCGGACGAGATTCGGCATAGTGGCAAAGAAGCACATGATCCAGGCCAAGACGCAATAGTTTTTGCGACGTCAGCAGCGGCATGCGGGCCTGTTCCGGCGTGCGGTTGCCTTTTCGCTGGTTGCATTTCACACATGCGGTCACAAGGTTCGCCGGCGTGCTCTCACCGCCCTGAGCACGAGGTAAGATGTGGTCAAGCGTGAGGTCCTTGGCGTGGCGATGCTCGCCGCAATACTGGCAGCGGTAGCGGTCACGAATATAGACCCTGGCCCGTTTCATCGTCGTTTCGCGTCGGTTTCGGCGAACGTTTATGTAATGACGCAAGCGGATCACGGACGGGACTTTGAAAATGGTCGAAGGTGAACGAAGGACGTTTTCGCCGTCGTGTTCTTCGATAAAGACCGCGCCGCGAAACCACAGGCAAACCGCTCGGGCGACACCGACTGTGCCGAGCGGCTCATACGAAAAGTTCAAAAGTAAGACCCGTCCTGTAAGCAAAACCCTTCTCCTCCTTTAATTCTAAAATAAATGTAATATCAAAACCGATTTTAAGGCAAGCACAATATCTTGTATGTAACGAAAATGTCAGACTCAATATTGACGATAGATCGCACGGAAACAATGGACCCGACCTTGATCGATCGAAGCTTCAACCCTTGTGTTAAATGCAGCTTGGCATTATAAGTCCTTTAGGAACCACATATCTGACTCTGCAAACTGGTATTATGTTGCGAAACATCCTTTCTGTGCTCGCCGGTATCCTGATCGGCGGGATCGTTAATCTTGGCTTGGTCACTCTCGGTTACTCGGTGTTTCCTCTTCCGGAAGGCGCGGATATATCTTCGATGCAACGGCTTGCCGAAACGATCCATTTGTTCGGCTGGAAGAACTTCATTTTTCCCATTATCGGGCACGCGGCGGGGCCGCTCGTCGGAACGTTTATAGCGATGCTCATCGCCGCCAGCCACAAGTCAAAGATAGCGATCGGAATGGGCTGTTGGTTTCTATTGGCCGGTATTATCGCAAACGTGATGATCCCAGCTCCGCTCTGGTTCAAGGTCGTCGATCTCGTCTTCGCTTACCTTCCCATGACCTGGCTCGGTGCAAAGCTCGGCGGCGTTGGCAAGGCTAACTGAGTTATGTGTTAGCTTAGATTCGGTATGATCAGTAAAAACACAGATATTGTCTTTACATTCGCCGGAAACGACAAGTGTATCCAGAGTTGATCGGGATGCCGTCGAGCGTGTCAATTATCTCCGGTAACGGTGTCATTTTAAAAAGAAGTCTTCTCGACCGCAATTCATTTGACTGATCTAAAGCCGTCCATCGATGGAAAATAGAAAGTATGAGCTATCTCGACGAGTTCATTCCAGAGCCTGATACCGTAGAACGATTTGAACGAAAGGTAAACGCTCCGCCGGAACTCGTGATGCAGACCGCATACGAATTCGATATGCAGTCTATTTGGCTGATCCGGCTGATAATCAATGCCCGCAAGCTCATCTTGAGAGGAACGGTAGAGAAAAGACGCAAGATCGGCCTGGTAAAAGAAACCCGCGATATCGGCTGGGGAATGCTTGTCGAAGTCCCCGGCAAACTGCTTTCATGCGGGGCCGTTTGCCAACCCTGGCTCGGCGACGTGAAATTCACTCCGATATCCGCCGCTGAATTCGCGGCATACAACGAACCCGACCAGGTCAAGATCGCCTGGACTCTCGAAGCAAAAGAGATCGAACCGAACGTCACGCTTTTTGCTCACGAGGTCCGAGCAGTCGCCACGGATACCGAAGCAAGGAAAAAATTCCTAAGATACTGGCGCTGGGCTAAGTTTGGCATCATTACCATAAGACTCTTGCTTCTGCCCGCGGTCAAACGTCAGGCAGAGATGAAGGTGACCTAAGGACTTTTGCATGGATTTAAAAGATCTGTTTAACTTCCGGTCGATCCGCGCTAACATTCCAGCCAAAAGGTCTTATGGCACGCATTGCAGCTGATCATTGTTGGATGAGGGCCGATCCGGGAGCGAGTATCGAGATCCGCATCGTGCGCCAGCCGACCCCGGGAATTCGAGGTGCGGTCAAACTTGAACTCGATCTTTCTGCAGGATTCACGGGGCAGTTTGCCTTGGACGGCTCTCCTGGAGAAAGTGTATCGGGTTGGAAGGTAGGGTTCGTCCAGTTGAAGCACTCAACGACCGAGTGGGCCGACTACCGAGGAGTGACGAATTCCGACGGCTCCATCTTTGCCGCAATGGACCGTCCGCCAGCCCGTACCCAGCAGCTTTGTTTGGATTGCGGCCCGAACCAGCGGCCCTTCTACGATCCCGAGCTTCCGACAAGCAGCCCGGGCGGTGCGTTTAGCACCGACCGAACGTTGGCGTTTACTCCGGGAATGGCGATTCCACAGCGCGGGCCGCTTGAGGTCATCGTGATACATAGTGATGCGCCCTCGCGCGAATTTGATATCTCACTGCCCAACACGAAATTTAATCCTCCTCGCGACAATTATCTCCGATCTCTCGAATCGCGTGCGGCGTTCATTACGCTGCTCACGGCGATGGATCCGCAAGGCCATTACCACTTCATAAAGCATATGTATTGGAACGTGATCTGGCGGGCACACTTCCGTTGGAATGCGGCAAGCCGGCTTCTTGAAAAGGTCGATCAGAGTGGAGGAGTGAACTACCAAAGCCGGGCACACAGCGGCGTACCGGATGACAGCAGATTTGCACCTAGCCTGAGAGGCGGCGTGCCGGGAGCTTCGCTCGGCCTCTGCAACCCTCTTGCGAATGCTGCTTTCTCCCATCCCGGACGGTTGACCTACTCGGACAAATACGAAATGTGGCGCATCGGCCGTTGAACTACTTGTAGAGCACTGTACCGGAATCGACCCGGCGTGATCTGCATGGACGGCAGAGGCCTGTCCTCCTGATGAATGGTGCATTTAGGACCGTCACCGGCGTTGGTCCAACAAACTTCGGTTTGTTGACGCATCCGAAGAAGCATCAAACTGCAGTTTGATGGACATTTTTACCCCTCGACGCTGATGACCTGCATTAGTTCGGCGACGATCTCGACCCCATCTGACTGAGCGCGCATGACTTCCTCGATGTGCTTACACGCACCGCTCTTTTATGGCAACTAACTGACCGATTGAAATTCGAACCCGCGAATACCAGAATTAGATTCCGGACGTTCCGAACTTTTCATCTATCCGCGAATTTAAGAATTTGGCGAAGACGGAAGGATTCGAACCTACAGCCTGCTGATTCGTATTCAGCTGCTCTAATTCCGATTGAGCTACGTCCCCGTTAGCGGTGGTCAGTGATCGGTGGACAGTGGCCAGTGACCGGCAAGACATGCAATGTTCCTGTCCACTGACCACCGGCCACTGACCACTGTAAATACGGCTATTCAGTTGTCAAACATCAAAAGTAAAAGGAGCCGCTACGTCGGGCTTCCAATATCCCGGTCGTAACCGCTCCTGAAGATCTCCGGACGATCGACTCGTCCTACTTTCGATGTTTCGGGAGCAGGAACGCCGCTCCCGCTGTGTCAATCTGGCTTTTCAGTGCGATCGAGATCGCGCTGTTTTGGTTGATAATCTGGTTGTTCGAGGCCGTCGCAGACCGATCCGCTCCAGGCAAAGCCGAACCGCATTTCGTTTACGGTCGGCGTGCCTGCAAAGGCTGTCGTGCTGTTTATCGATCTTCGAATCACAAATCTATCTCCAAAAAATACTTCGCCCGTTATGAGCGAAGTTTGGATTATAAGCACAGCTTTAAATTGGCTGTCAAGAGTTTTCTTGAAGCTTTTCTCGACGCGAGCAGGTTTTATCAAAAATGTCGGTAGCCTTTTGCCGGCAGCAATTCTGTCGTTCCGCCGCGTACGACCTCTATGACGCCCGGGTTATCGGTGATTTCCCCGATGCGGAAAACATCGGACAAACCTGCGGCTGAGATCTTTTCAGAATTGCCGGTAAAGAGCAGTTCAAAGTCTTCGCCGCCATGCAGCGTAAGTTCAAGCATTTCATCGACCGAACCTGCGACTTCGAGTAGATCAGCGTCGAATGGCATCTCCTCAGCGAAAATACGGGCTCCGGTTCCGCTTGCGCGGCAAATATGTGCAATATCCGATGAGAGCCCGTCGCTCAGATCGATCATTGAAGTTGCTAAGCCATCTTCCTGCAATTGTTTACCCAATCGAAGCTGCGGTAACGGTCGAAGCTGTTTGAGGATCATCAAAGATTGTGGATCTGAACTCTTGGGATCGTAACGCATACCTTCCTTCAGAAGCTTTAGTCCTGCCGCCGCTCCCCCCAACGGACCACTGACAAAAACGCCGTCTCCACACCGTGCTCCAGACCTCAAGATTGCCTTTCCCTTCGGAACGATACCGCCGACTATCGAATCGATCACAAACCGGTTCGTTGTCCGCGAAACATCGCCGCCAACTAGATCTACCTCGTACATAGCCGCCAGATCGTGCCAGCCTTCGTAAAAAGCGTCCAAAAACCGAGGTTCCCAGAGGTGTTCAGGAACGCCTATCGACAACATTCCCCAGGTTACATCTCCGCCCATGGCTGCGATGTCAGAAAGGGAGACCGCCAACGATCTTTGACCCAACAATTGTGGGGTTGTCCAATCAAGCTTGAAGTCGATCTCCTCGACGATCATATCCGCAGTCAGTAGAAGGTCGTTCTCGTTGTCCTTTGGCAGAACAGCGCAATCGTCACCAACGAGATCCAGCCCGTATTTTTTCTTAATGTTCTTTATGAACTCAAACTCATTCATCGATTTTGCCTATTGACACAAGTGCAACAAATACATAGACTAAGGGCGGTTTAGCTCCACAGAACTTTAACACATTTGTGATCTTTATGGGCCACGCTGCTGTAAATATACCTGAGAAACTTTACTTCAAGATCGGAGAGGTATGCGACCTCGTTGGCGTACAGGCCCACGTGCTCCGATATTGGGAGACAGAATTTCCTCAGCTTGCCCCGCAAAAGAATCGGTCCGGCCAGAGAAGTTATCGTCGAAAAGACGTTGAGATCTCTCTTCGTATCAAGGAACTTCTGTACGACGATATGTATACCATCGCCGGAGCGAGAAAGAAGCTTCAGTCCGAACTGCGCGAGCCGCCAAAACTCAAAATAGTTCATCCTGAACCCGCTCATCAAGATGACGAGATCGAACTTCCTGAGACGCCCGGTCTATTTGACGATGAGAACTCAAATGGCAGATTCTCATCCTCAGCGAGGGAGGGGGCTATCGAACACATGAGCGATGCACAGAGAGAAGCTCTTTCGTCGCTTTCGACTCTGCTGCATGAGTTGAGCGATATCCTGAAATCGAATCGCCGACAGTAGAGCGTCCGCCATTCGTTTGACAAACATACTCAGCGAACCTAATCTAAAAATCGATATTTCGGGACGTAGCGCAGTCTGGTAGCGCGTTCGCTTGGGGTGCGAGAGGTCGTGAGTTCAAATCTCGCCGTCCCGACCAATAAAAATGGGGCTTTCGAAGAAATTCGAAAGTCCCTTTTTTCGTTGGTTCCTACAGGCCACGAAAGGGCCAACTTGCAAACTCTTTATTCCTTACACTTACGACGAACCGCCCATAGCAAAAAGCGCCTTCATTTTGCAACCATCATCTTGAACACTCGTTTTTCGAACTAGCTCGGATAGCTGGCGCACCACTTGGCTGAATAATGCACCGGCTTGGTGCAGAAGCACCCCGATCGGCGTCTCTTTCCTTCCAGATCTCAATAAATAAGCGGCTGATAATAGACGGAATAGAACTTGCGAAAGTCTTCGGTCTAGGGACGACATCCAGTCCTCGATTGTTCATCGAATGCGATCTATTTCTGAAGCTTATGTCCGTTTACAAACGATACAAAGGAAAACGCATCTCTTCGTCTCACCCGCGCTACGGTGATGCCCGGTGGTGGATCTACAAGAGGCTGAAAGGGAAAACTATCCATCAGAGTATTCCCGAAGCTAAGACAAAACAGGAAGCGGAGCTGGCGGAACGACAGCTCATCAAGGCCTCGTTCGATCATAGTTACAACGTCGCCGACACTACGACAACCTTGGCCTCATTCATCGAGAAGAAGTACCGACCGTACGTCGAGCAGAATAACGTTAACAAGGGTGCAAAGGATCTTTATATAAGGCTCTTACTGAAGCATTTCAAGAAGCAAACAATTGGCAGCATCACACCGCAGGACTGCCGCAATTGTCGAGCGAAACTCCAAGATCGACAGAACAAAAGAAAAAAGGAAAGTGCACTATCAGCGGCTTCGATCAATCGCATCATGTCTACACTGTCGAAAATCTTCAGCCTTGCATGCGAAGAGGGAATTATCGACCGGAACCCGATGCAATACGTGAAGGCTCTCCCGGAGCCGCCGCCGAGACGAAGACTACTAGATGAGAACCAGAAGAAAGCCCTGTGGAGGGAACTAGAGAAGCATCCGCTTTTGTACCGACTAATAGTCCTGGCAGTCAATTTGCCGTTAAGACGGGGTCAGCTTATGGCCATCACCGCGGATGTGATCGACTTCGAGCACGAGCAGATCCTTGTGATCGGGTCGAAAGGAAGGCCACCGCGTCTTGTTCCGATAAACGCCACTGCTACGGCAATGTTGAAGGAGATGATTGCGGACGGCCAACTTCCGTTCCCGGTGAACGACTTCCGCAAACGCTGGCATACCGCCCTACGCGACGCAGGCATCAACAAGAAAGGCGGAACGAGAGAAGAGAACTATCACTTCCACGATCTACGCAGCTACTTCGCAAGCGAGTTAATCAAGAGAAACACAAATCCACTCATCGTCCAGAATTTATTCGCTCATTCGGATATGAGTATCACCACTATTTACGCCCAGGCAGATCAAAGACAGATGCTCGAAGCGGTAAAGCTGCTAGATAACGATTCGGGCGACGAAAGCAATTCAGGCATCCGGGACTATGTCACAACAGAAGAACCTCTACTAGCTGAAAACGCTGACGCTGCGGGATGATTATCAATCATCCCTAGGGGACGACTCTTTTTTCGGACTTGGGAACAGCGGACATGATATGGCGGTTAAGATCAGTCGATAGGCAGGTGCCGTTCAGGACCACCCACTGGCTTTGCTCCAGCTCATTGAAAATCGATTTCGCCCTCGTTCGGACTCGATAATTGGTCCGAAGAAACCTCGCAGTTGCTGAACGATAATTGAAAGATCTTTCGAGCGTTCGATTCGGTTTCGTTTGATGAAGGCGGTCCATCGAGCAGTAACCATTGCATTTGCTGCAAAGTCGTCCGTGAGAGCTACCGGCAACTCATTCGGAAAATGGGACCGTCGATTTTCAAAGGTTGCACGCAAAGCGGATTGCAGCAGTTCACCCTCGAATTCGAACTCCTCTATCAAATAACTCAGGTCCCAAAAATCCTTCATCCGTCCGTTTGCCTCTCCGAGTTTCACCATTGCCTCGAATTTCTCCGCCATGACGGTTTCCTTCGGATAGACTCTTAGGTTAGGGGCTGGGAAATCCAAAAGGGTCGGGAACTCCGCTGTCTCCGGCCTAGGAGTGACCGCGTCTCCGAAACCGATATCGACTTGAAGAGGTACTCTCGCTCGTCCCAGTAGTGCAGTAAACTTCACTCGCACACCCTGGTACGCTTCTTCCTCCCGGATTCGTTCTCCGCGAACTGTGTCGGCCGGAAATTCGAGGCCATCCTCCTCCGTATTGATCCGACAGATCGATTTGATCGTTTCTTCCAACGCAGGAATATCGTTCGGTCCAAAGCCGAGTAGATCTAGATCTTTCGTGGGCCGACTAGGCGCGTCGAACCAGAGCGAGAAAAGCGCAGCGCCTTTCAGGAGAAATTGATCCTTGTATTCCGATACGCTAAGACGGTAGAGAAACCTCTCAATGCCGTAGCGCACCAAGACGCTTTGAACCTCTTCATGCTGCTCCTTAGCTTTAGTCGTCAGGCGGGCCTTTACGGAAGACGGAATATCTTTTATCTCTTTTTTCACCATCTTCTACGAAAGGGTGTTCAGATACGGAAGTATTGTGCCTTTCACATTGCGGATCTTAGCAAAGTGGAAGAGCTCGTCCATCGTCACTTTTCGTGAGTGCCACGCATCGCGAAGCGCCTCAATACAGACATCAAGGCCGACGGTTTTTTGGTAGTAAAAACAGTCGGCGATCGTTTTTGCCGGCGAGTATACTTTCACGTCCACGCCATCAATCGTGTGGGTTTCAATTCCGGCTTCGTACACTTTCGGGGAGAAACTGAAAACCCTAAGGCGAACCGCATCCATTTTGGGTATCCAAGTGTCGCGCTCGATCGCGATCCAAACCTCGAATGGATTCTGAGTGGTCAGATCATGAAATCGTAGTGCCGAAAGAAGACAGAGCACGCCCTTCGGGACTTTTGCGGTTACTTCCAGGATGCTTTGGTTTTCGTTAAATTCGACAGCGGCAAGTGAATATAGTCCGTAACCTACTCGTTCTAGGTGACCCTCATTGACCAGTCGTGAAATGTACATCCGCGAAAGCCCTAGTTCGTGTTCAACATCCGAACTACGAAATATTTTTCGGTTCTGGGCGTATTTAAGAAGTTTTTCGCGTCCTGACATAGTGTTACGAAACCTACACACTATTGCCTTATGTGTGGAGGTTCCGTAACAGTGTAACACGAATTTGTATTTGGCAAGAATAATCTCCGTAACCCTAAATCCAGAAGATCGATCTTTTGGGAAGAGGCGCAGTCCCTAGCGAGGTCCGAATATTCTCGCAAGCGCTTGTTTTTCACTGGGTTGCCCCACGTACGACCCTGTGTTCCTGTAGGAAAAAGTATCACTTTTTTCCTACAAGAACGAAGTTGCCAAACACCCTGCCTTTCGGTCAATTCACGGGGACCAATGTGGAACCGCGTAGACGCGGAATCCCTCTAACATGAATTTTCTTAGTGAAGCGGAAAACCTCGCATACGCGCCTTTAGTTCTTTCTTGCGTATGCGGTCAATGCGAGATTCAAAACCACCTGCCGTTCGGTCATGTAGGTTGTAGCTTAGAGCCATCTTACAGATAGCTACGGCCTCATCATACTTACCATCTTCGTGGGTCAAGAGAGTAGCAAGATGCTGAAAAGTTGTTACTCGCGGAAGGAAGTCGGCACCATAACCCTTAAATTCTTTTCGCAGTGCGATTGCTAATGTTGGGAATCTTTGAGATGTAATCGAGAAATACTTTCGCACAGCTCGCGCATTTTCCAGCTCTTATTTCTATCCTTATACGTCAATTCAACTATCGACTGTAGCAGGTGATGTCGGTCGACGGGATGCGTCGGAGTTTCGAGAGCTGCAAGCATCCGTCCCAGATCGCCTGCGGTCCACGCATCAAAGACCTTATCAGAAACGAACCGTCACGGGTGATGAACGTTTGTGGAGGTTCCGGTTGCCTGTTCAAGCCGAAAAGTTTGGAGAAAAATCGCATGAATCTCGTGTAGCGATCGGGTTATTTTCGACGTGCCTTCCATAAAAAGAACGACGGGTTCTGTCGCTGTTGAAACTGATACTCTTTGTAGGACTTGTAGCCCTGTGCCACAGCGATCCCCGCGGCTATCAAGCTAAACCCACCGGTCTGAATCGCGCCGAAAAGACCGGCCGCACCGATGACTATGCTGAGCCTTAACTGCGACTCCAAGTGTTTTACTTTCTGGTTAACATTGGCAACTTGGACGTTTGAAAGTTCGTGCCAGGCGTTCTCGGTTTTAATCTTCAGTTCCTTCGGGTCCGCGACTAGTCTCAGTTCACGAAAAAGTCGATCGAGTTCATTTCGAAAATTTTGAAAGGTCTCGCCGTCCTCATTCCTGATTCGCATCAAGGTGCTGACGTCGATCTGTTCCATTAATGGCAGATCGAACCTCAGTAGTGAATTGACGGTGTTTTCCGCAATTGTTTGTTCGTCCGGAAAAAACTGCTCCAACAATTCAAAAGTAAACGGGGTCGTACAAAGATAGCTGGCACCGAAACCCGCCGCAAGCGTGTTCTCCAAAAGCAATCGCTTGTATGAATGTTCGGCTGTTTGATTTATCGATTGATAGACCCAAGCGTCGTATCTTGCCTTGTCGGGCGATGACTCAGGCATGTATTGGACAGTCTCGATTTGTCTCGTTTTCTCATCAACTGATTTAACAATTTGTTCCATCAAGAGATATCCGCGCGCGTCTTCACCTAGGTGATCTTGAAAACGAATGTGGATGGCTCTTCCGATTTCGTTGGATCCATCGATTATCATTCCGTGATCCGTTTTCTTAACGGCTTCCACGATCGCACGTTCACGATAAAAATCCAGAAGTGGTTCGGGTAAAACATCCGAGAAGCCGTTTAGTGAGGCGCGGTAAGGAATTTCTTTTGGCGGCTCAAAAAGGACCGTTATCGGCAGCATGATTACAAAACCAGCTTGCAACATCGGTCTTAGATCGATCAAATATTGAGCGGAACGAGCAAGTTTGAGCCGGTTTAACGCACCGTCACTTTTAAGTCCGATGAATTCGTTCATCGTCTTGGCATGCTCGCTCCATTGATGCGTGAAGTGAAACACCGGATCAGCTATTACCACCTGATCCAAATAAAGGGCGGATTGTTTGAGGAGACCATAGACAGGATCTGTCGAACCTGTAAAAAGTTTGAGAGTGGAAGAATTGTCTCGAACACATTTCTTGCCTGCCGGCGAGTTGGCTAATTGAAGCGTGCGGTATGCCTCGAGCTCGCGTTCTAGTTCGCGTTCGGAAAGGCTTCTATACTGATGCTCGATCTGCCCGCCATCAAATAAAACACTTTCTGAAACAAATTCGAAGAGTTCCGACGACATAAGATTTTAGATGAAACTGCCGTTAATTGTGCTGGCTGATTTCTCAGAACTAGGTTTCGCTTCTCATAAGCTCAGTAATCCGTTCCGTCAGGGAAGTGGATTGGGTTAGCTTGCCTGCTGCCTTATCCACACAGATACCGATACTTCCTTTCTCTACAGATACCGATACTTCCTTTCTCTCTAAAGTCGGTTCCAGTTGGCTGCGTGATCTTGATAAAGATTATTCCGACGTCTTCGTGAACACTGTCGCGTTGAGGGAAGTCATAAATCTCCTGAAATGTTTCGTTACTTGGTCCGCGAAACAGGACGTTTTGCTTCTCACGATTTCTTCCAAAAGTTTGAATGAAGAGAGCAATGTAGTTTTGGTGAAATCCATATTCCTCACGTTGGATCCGAGCTTGTTTGACGACCTGCCCTACACCCTCCAACTTGTTGACTTTGTCTTTGTCGTCGTTTATCGCGGTTACTTTAACGCGCTTGGATTGTATCGCCGTGGTAAGGTGGGGCGAACTCGGGTTCCAAATCACCAAATCGAAGTCTGGATGATTGATGTTCTTTCGTATAGGTTCTCGAACTGAAAAAGCAAAACGCGAATTTGGCGGAAGGTCGAGCCGTTTGAATAGAAGTTGGGATCCTGGCGACGACATAAAAAATTTAAGAAGCGACTCTTCATCTATTTCGGTGACATCGTTTTCGATCCCGCCATCACTGGGAAGGAACATCTCGAACGATTTTCCAGCGGGAATCACTTGTCCGCCGGGCAAGTGAAGTCGATCGAAAACGACTGTTTCAAATGCAAGAGTTATTTTCACAAGCAATTTTGCCCTCGTCTTGGCCAATCAAAAAATCACCTCTAATAATTATTGATGTGCCTTCGGGATTGAGTTGGGTTATAAGGACACGATCAACAGCTTCAATACTTATCGGTTTTGGATACCAGCATTCGACCCAGCCAATATACCCGTAATCATTGTCAGGAGCAGAGGAACGTGGTATTAACAACGGCAACCGTTTTCGGTCCAGTCTGAGACAGACCGTAAAAGGACTTTGATCGCAAAAGAAGCTTCCCCAATTTGTCCAATTACATCGGTAGTCATTTTCCTCAGTCGTTTCGAAGTCGAACAGACACACATATCCATTTCGGCCTCCATAAAAGAATGGCGTTTTTGAATATGTATACTTGTGTTTTCCTGTGCTAGGCTCAATAAAACCGGATTCCCAGATGCCAGTGAAACCTGCTTTGTTCGTACGATGCCATAAGCCCTGTTGAAGAGTCGGCATCAATTCCGCGATGTAACCGCTGTTGTAGGAATGGCAATCGCATGTTTCATCACACATGTTGCCATTCATTGCTTATTTCTTCCATACATAGGCCCTGGGCAATTCGCCACGTTTCTGCCGCCGAATGCTTACTTAACCTGCGCGCGGTAATTGCGCTCCCTCTCTCATTTCACGGCTGCGTGGGAAAGCTCAAGCGGCGCGTATTCATTTTTGTCGCTGCGCCAACGCACTTGCCGCGGCTGTCTTGGCGGCTTTACTTGTGCGGCCATCTCGCAACACCTTGGACGCAGCCTTTGCCGCGGATGCAGAGGTCCGCTCCCTCGGAGCTTTGCTCTGAGTTAACGCACGCCCCGCAGCCTTTCTAACCGTTGGACTCGTCGATGTCCTCAAGACTTTAGCCGCAGCACGAGCTGCAATTCTGCTAGTTCCTTTTTTCATTGCTTTTCCTTCCTCCTTTGAAGGTGATACTAATATTACAATAAGTATTGACAAAAGTATCGCCACAGCCGATATTTAATTGCATGGGACGTAAGCCAAAAGACGACTACAAAGCCTTTCTATTTATCGCCGATTATCTTCGAAGGTATGAAAAACAGCCGTCATTTAGAGAAATCGCTATCGAAATGGGATACAGCTCTATGCGATCTGTACAGCTACTTTTGAAACGGCTCGTCGATACAGGTAAGATAACTTATCAGGAACGGGTGATGGATGTTGTCGACAAAGCGAGCCCAGTGATAAACGAACGCACTGTTGACGTGCGAATCCTCGCTGAGGTTCCGTGCGGTCCCTTGGAAGAGGCTATCGAAGATCCTCGTGGATCGATAAAAGTCTCGACGGAGTTCGCGAAACCAGGCAGCAATTACTTCATTCTTGAAGCAAGAGGTGACTCGATGAGCAACGCCGATATCTTGCCCGGTAGTTTGATGCTTTTCCGCCAACAAGCTACCGCTGAGAACAGGGACATCGTCGTCGCCGTCGTGAACGGCGCGGCGACGGTCAAACGTTTTCGCCGTGACGGAGAGTTCGTTGTGCTAACACCCGAGTCAGACAACCCGGACCATAAGCCTATGATCTTCACTGATGGTTTCGCGATTCAAGGCAAGTTTATCAAACGCTTACCCGACCCGTTTTAAGATGAGAGGTTACTAAAAAACATGCAAGCACAAAGAGCACGAGACGTTAACCAAGCATTCCGCGAGTTTCTCAGCGATATTGTCAACCTTGATAGCGAGAAGGTTAGCGTGGCCCGCTCCAGCCGCGACTGGTTATTCGAGCAGATCGCTGGTTTTCAGAGCGACGCAACTTTTCCGAAGTCCTACTCCGAGCACGATATTGCGTATGGATCGTGCGCCCGACGTACAAAAAAGAGGCCGCTGGACGATATCGATCTTATGGTTTGCCTGAGCGCCCAAGGGTCAACCTATGATCCGTTCTCGACGCCGTATCGCATCACGATTCACGAGGACAGTAATCTTCACAGTCTCTGTCACGACGACACAAAATATTTGAACTCGACCAAGATCATCAACAAATTTATCCAGAAGCTCTCCGGCGTGCCGCAGTATTCGAAAGCCGACTTGAAACGAAACGGAGTGGCAGCGGTGCTTTCCTTGACGTCCTATGATTGGTGTTTCGATATCGTGCCCTGTTTCATGACCACCGTTGAGAGCGATGGTCGTACGTACTACCTCATTCCCGACGGCACTGGGCATTGGATGAAGACCGATCCGCGGATCGACAAGGCAAGGGTTACGGAGATAAATCAGGCGCACGACGGCAATGTCTTGAACGTGATTCGGATCATAAAATACTGGAACCGCAGACCGACCATGCCGTCGATGTCATCCTACCTTCTAGAAGTCATTATCCTTGATTACTACGCGAGGCATGCGGGAACGGCGAGTTCTTATATCGATCTCGAAATTCCGAGCATTCTCGACCATCTTGTATACGCGATCCAGGCTTCGGTAGAAGATCCCCAAGGCATCAAGGGCAATTTAAACGATCTACCTTGGGAAGATCGGCAAAAGATCTCGGATCGGGCGAAACAGGATGCGGCGAAGGCGCACGAAGCTCGCAGGCTTGAAACTGAAGGCGATCAGGGCGCTTCGATCAAAAAGTGGGCCGAGATATTCGGCACGGGGTTTCCCGCATGACCGAATGCACAGACAGTCCACCGACCGTTAGGCAATTTTGCAGCTGTTATTTCGGCTGGGCTAAAGGTTGGTGGTGGGCAAACCTCGCGCTCAAGTTCGCTGCGTTCGTCCTTGGTGTGCTTGCGGTGTTCTTACCTCAAGAAGTTGTTTGGCTGGCCGGTGTCGTTGCGCTACTTCTTTTTTGTGGTGAAGTGTCTGGTATTCGCTCCGGTATCTTGAGGTCGACAGCGGAAAGTCTCCACCGAAAGCTAGATTTTCAAAACTCTTTTGAATGGCCCATTTCGGATATTGAGCTGGCCGACGCCGTCGCGACTCTATCTAAACGCGCTCGCAAGCGGCTTCTTAAAGCAACCAAGGCCGACGACTATTTCGCCTCGACTGAGCCTGCCGGATGGAAGCGGGCAATGCAAAACTTGCAGGAGTCTGCATGGTGGAGCAAACATTTGGCCGGATCGATGGCTAATTACTGCTTAGCTCTCACGATCGGGCTAGTGTCCGGCTCAATAGCGATGTTGGTCATTAGTTACTTAATTGTTTCTTCAACAGAACCGTTGGCCAGCGTTAGCCGCATCGCTATCTCGGTGTTGCTGTTGATTGTGTCGCTCGGATTGATCCCGCTCACTATTAACTACCGCACGTTTGCGACACGGTGCAGGCAATCCGAGAGGAGAGCAACCGATTTGCTTAACTCGAGCGGTGCGGACAGTGAGAGCCAAGCGATAAAGGCATTTAATGAATATCATCTCGCGAGGGCATCTGCGCCGCCTCTGCCGAGTTTACTGTGGAAATACATGGAACGTCATCTAAACGAAACATGGAAGCAGTATATGAACCGGCAATAATCGTGACGAGAGGAAGTACATATTATGGCTAGATGCACAGCACTAGTATATGGCCATCGCACGTCGAGCGGGGCAGCGGCCTGCCCTGCATGCGGTGGCCGTTCCAGAAGCTACGGCTACGGCGGCGGCTACAGTTCGTACTCGTATCCGTCCTACTCGCCATCGCAGAGCAGTGGGGGCGGCCGTAGCAGCGGCGGCGGGTCCAGCCGCACGGCAAGGCCGCGCTGGTCGCGAGCCGGTTCGACCGTGTGGTACACGCCAGAAGAAGTGCGCGCACTTACACCGGTCCGCGACAGCGTCGAGAACCTAGCGAAGGTGCCTGACCTTCGCGATGTCTTTCTCTGCCACGCCTGGGACGACCGGCAGGGGGCCGCCAAAGACCTACACGATATGCTTGAGTCATGTGGCGTTTCGGTCTGGTTTAGCGAGAAGGACGTTGGCCTCGGCGTGCCGTTGCTGCGCGCCATCGACAAAGGCTTGGCGAACTCGCGGGTTGGGATAGTGCTGGTGACCCCTGCACTGCTCCGCCGCCTTCCAGACGAGGGCATCGCCGACAAAGAACTTTCGGCGCTCCTGGCGCGTGAGCGGCTCGTTCCCGTCGTGCACGAAACGACTTACGAAGCTCTCCGTGAAGTCAGCCCACTACTTGCCTCTCGAAGTGGCCTCAGCACAAGAGAAGAGGCGATGGCAGACGTAGCAGCCAAGCTCGCCGAGCTGGTCGCCACCTAGTCGCTACGGCGTAATTCACTGTACGCCCAAGAGATCAACTATGAAGAAGAACTTCCCCCAAGATCTGAATGATCGGAACGAATACCGTGGGATGGTCCATTGGTTCAGCCCAATGGTTCTAATACAAACCGCGAAGAAGGTTCTGGATTCGACCCTATTTGGACAATATGCCGACCGGCGGCTAGTTCAGGCAGCACTTGACTCGCCGATCGATCATGAAACGCTTATCGAAAAGTATTGTGGAGGCGAGAAGGGGATTTGTGGAGACAAGGACGGGTCTGAGATCTGGGCGGATTATGTTGCTGATCTTGGCGACGGCTTCGATTCCACATATGCAATCGCCTACATTATAGGTCAGAAAGAAATGAAGATTGGCGCTCACAAGCTGCCACGCGCTGATTGTCTTATTATGGGCGGCGATCAGGTTTACCCGGATGCAAGTCGCGACGAGTATAAGAAACGAATGCTGCGTCCCTACAGGGCCGCCTTTCCACGGACAAGCAAGAAGGATGCGTGTCATCCAAAAGTATTTCTCATACCGGGTAATCATGATTGGTACGACGGATTGAATCTCTTTTTAGCACATTTTTGCAGCGGGCGTGACACGCCAATCGGTAGCTGGATCGCCTCGCAGAAGCGTAGTTATTTTGCAGTTCACTTGGGAAAGAACTGGTGGATCTGGGGTTTCGATTCTCAGTTAGGTGAGGATATTGATAAACCTCAGGCTGACTATTTCGTTGCAGTAGCCCAGAAGATGAAGCCCGACGCCAAAGTGATTTTGTGCGCATCCGTCCCTACCTGGTTGAAATCCGATATGGCCGGGGATAAGAAAGGTCAGGAAGAGTATTATCGAGCCCTTCACTATATCGCTAGCATAATTCGCAACGAATGTCCCAAGGCAAAGATCCCCTTAGTAATTTCAGGCGATCTTCATCACTATAGCCGCTACGTCGCCAAAGAGAGCGCAACAAATTTCATCACTGCAGGCGGTGGAGGGGCATTTCTTCATCCGACCCATCATCTGAAGGACACAATAAGTACAAAATGGCCGGGAGTTGATCGTAACGAGGATATTTTAGAGATCGGAACGGAGACGATTGATTCAGAAACCAAGAAAGCATTTTATCCTCCTCAAAAAGCGAGCAAGCATTTGGCGCTCGGGAACGTAGGGTTTCCATTGAAGAATTGGGATTTTTGCCTCGTCCTTGCATTGCTTTATTGGATTTGTGCTTTGCTGATGTTGAGTTGGAACGGCTATGGGTCAGCCGGGAACAATGGTCCGTTTCTCAGTCAATTCTGGAATCAACTTGGTATTCTGTCGTCCACACCGGTATTCGTATTAATCACAGCCGTGCTGATTCTTGGTCTCATTTATTCGGCCGAAATAGGTGCACGGAATAGAAAGATTGTTATTGGCACCCTTCATGCTCTGGTTCATATCGTCGTTCTCTTATTCGGCACTGCCCTTGTTTCAACCACGATTTCGTATTTTGGATTTCAATCCGTCTATGCCGTTGGCGAGATCCTTTACTTCGTCGGTTTGACGGCGGGGATGCTTGCGTTGGGATTTGTCGGCGGATTCGTGTGGGGAATCTATTTGACGATAGTCTCCTGGATGTGGGGAGACCATTCAAACGGCGCATTCGGCGCTATGCGACTTGATAGCTATAGACACTTTATCAGGCTCAAGATCGAGCACGACAAATTGACCATCTTCCCAATAGGAATTGATGAATCTCCTAAACGCTCCGACTGGGCGTTAAATCCGGACTACGTGGACGCAGATGCGGATCAGGATACACCGGCCATCATTCCCCAAAAAGACCTTAAAAAACACTTTATCGAAGGTCCTATTGTGATCAATATCAATGACGTCGCATTCCTAAAGTCGGCGGGGTAATTAGATGCAAAATAAGGTGCTAGCTAAGGGGCCAAATATGATACTTTATTCAGCGATGACGGCGCACTGACTTGTGATTTTTTGATGCCGAATGGTTGACTTGTTCTTAGGTCAGTTGGTTGCAGGATGGTTGCACTTTTGCCGATCCACAACGATTCGTAGATTGTTGGTTGATCGTGAAATGGCTGATTATAGAGCATTTTGAGCGATTGTGAGAACCTGTGATTCGCCCTCAGATTGGTTGGGGTGCGAGAGGTCGTGAGTTCAAATCTCGCCGTCCCGACCAATAAAAATGGGGCTTTCGAATTTTACGAAAGTCCCATTTTCCCAAAAGTTGGTCCGAGTTGGTCCGTCCAGCCATTTTCCTTCAAATCAGACACCCTGAATCTTCTTTGAACCAAAGGTGCTTAATTTCGCCCCGGTTGGTGCAGTCCTGTACCTAGATCGGGAGGGCACAAAGCTTTACGGAGTTCATCAGGTGAATGCCTGCCTCGACGCCGCCTTTAAGCTCGAAAGAGATCAGTGCTCCGCCCAGCTCTTGCTGTCTCCCGGCGAGTTCGTGCTGAGGAAATGAGTCGAACCCGGGGTAGTTGAGCTTCTCGATAGCGGGATGGCTTTCCAGAAATCTGCCGACGCGAAACGCATTATCGCAATGTTCTCGAATGCGTAAGGGAAGTGTCTTGACGCCTTGCAGCGTCAGCCACGCGTCGAACGGAGCTTGGATAGTGCCGGTCGACTTCCGGACAAGATCGAACCGTTCGTGGAGTTCCTTATCTCGGGTGATAAGAACTCCGCCGATCGTCGCATTGTGCCCCTCAATGTACTTCGTTGTTGAATGAAGCGAGATATCCGCCCCTAGATCAAGCGGCTTCTGGAGGACCGGCGTAAGCAGTGTGTTGTCCACCACAACCAGTGCACCGGCGAGTTTTGCAAATTTCGAAGCGAGAGCAATATCCGTAAGGCGAAGCGTCGGATTCGCGGGCGTCTCGATAAAGAAGAGCTTCGCCGGTTCCGATGCAGCTTTTACCAGTGCTTCTTCACGTGAGGTGTCGATAAACTCGGCGATGACCCCCAGGTTTGAAAATATCTGCTGCAGAAGGCGAACGGTCCCGCCATAACAAACCTCCGAAACGACTACCCGATCGCCCGCAGAAAGCAGCGATAGAAAAAGTGCGGTCGTCGCGGAAAGCCCCGACGAAAAACAAGTCGCATATTCCGCACCTTCCAATGCGGCGAGACGCTTTTCCAGGGCCGTGACCGTAGGATTTCCGGCGCGGCTGTAGGTGTAACCCTTGTCTTGGCCGACGGCTTCCTGCCGATAGGTTGTAGTTTGATAGATCGGGGTGAGGATCGCCCCGGTTGTAGGGTCGGGAACAGCTCCTGCGTGAAGGGCAAGGGGTTCCACCCTTGGGTTCTCAGTTTCGTTAGCCATCGCAAATCTCCTTGGATTAATTTGCGTGGCGGATTTTCAGACTCGAAAATAGCTCGAAAAAACCTATTTCAGGCGGCGGGGTTTAAAAGAAAAAGACCCGGCACCTAAAAGAAGTGCTCGGTGTCCTGTTGGCTACCTCAGCAGCTCTTTAGCAGTTTTTATCGTGGAGCAAGTCGCCTTAAATCGCCACGGAATACATTCAACTTTCTTGCCAATCTTTCGACCGACTTTTGTACCATAACCGACCGCGGAAACTTTTGTCAAGCGTTTCGCTTTATGCGGCAAAAGGCCCCAGAGTCTACTCTGGCAAATCCAACTCTTCAGACTTAGCCCTGGCTTCAGTCCTCGTTAGAAACTCGAAACCCGTTCCCTCAAGGCGATCAGTACCGTTTGGATGTTCGTCAAACTTGCTGTCGCCGGCATGCACTTCACGCGCGCCGAATATGTGGGCAAAGAACGGTTCCCCTAAATTATCTGCACATTTAAGGCTGGAACGAAGGTCCCATGCGGTGGTGGCCCGATGGTGTCCGCAACGACCTTGATGCCTTCGACCCCAAAGTAGGGTTCATCGCCACCGGCATCTTCAGTTGCAACGCAGTTCAGTTGTTCAAGTATGAACGTAACGTCGGGCTCTGGCGGACGTATCTTGCTACTCTTTAATTCGTAACAAAGCATGAAGTTGCTGGCCACAAAAAAAGCACCGGTCAGCTAATCACGTACTTGAGCTAGGGGTCTGAATTTAGAATGTACACATTCGGAAACTGCTCGGACGACAAATACCGATGAGCGTCATCTAATTCAGAGTCCAGGTTACCCGCCAAAACGATTACGTCGGACTGTGAAAGCTCGTTAATGGCTCTCACAGTGAACTCATCGAATGGAATGTTTAGTGCTTCCTGCCGACCTTTCTCGCGAAAGGAGTCCCTTTCTCGGAGGTCCACTACTCGTAGGCGGTTGGAAATCTCAGGACGAAGCAGAAAAGATTCATCCACCATTCTTTCGTCCTTGATCCCTAGATTCAACGATCGCAGTACCTCGGCTTCAGAATCCCCAGACAACATACCGCGCCAAAGTTGTTGAATACGGGTGTCCTCCAGTAGGATAAGGGTCGGTGTCGCAACCACCCCAAGTCCCTTGAAGTCGGACGGAAAACGATTCAGCTCGGCGATTCCCAGCTCCTCGAGAAAGGTATCCGGGGCTTCTTTCTTTTCCGGATACATGACAACGAACTTGGTCTCGGTTCGACCTTGAAGAGCTTTCGAAAGACGTTTGTAGAAGTAACCGCTCTTTCGTGAGAATTCACAGTTTGCTTCCAGGAAAAGAACAAGCGTTTTACCCTCCGCCCCCAACGGGCGGTCAGGGAGAAGAACTGTGTCGCCGATTCCGATTGTGCGGCTCTCGTGAAGGTTCGGTAAAACAAAATAGTTCACCGAGATCACCATAACAAGTACAAGCACGCTCGCTAAAATTCCCCAGTTGACCACCTTGTCTACGATTCTTCTCGATCTCGAATGATCTGGATTCATAGTCGCTTACTTGTCGAACTGTTTCGGATTCCGTACGAGGCCACGGCCTTTGCCGTCCACTTCAAAATAGAACGTTATTTTTCCACGAACACTGATGGGCTTGCCCTCAAACTGACTGGGAACGAACTTCCAACTGCGCGCAGCCGTAACAACCGCGTCGCCAGTTTTAGTGTCCGGCGATTCCAATACCTTTACGTCGGTTAGATCTCCCTCCCCATTAAACTGGATTTCTGCAACAACGACCCCCTTCACTCGCTTCTTCAGTGATTCGTTCGGATAAGCAGGCATCGTAAGTTTCGATATAGAACGACGAATTCCATCTTCGCCAACGCGGACAACTCTCTCTTGGGCTCGCCTCTTCTCAGCATCTTCCCTCTCAAGCAGGGGCTTAATGAGGGCAAGGAATGCCTGACCCCTAAGTTCTTCATCGGCGATCGCGGCGAACAACTCGAACGCTTTCACGGTCTCATCTTTTGCGATGCTCGAAAAAGCTTGGCCGGGTTCGAGGGTCACATTGGATAACGTAAGAGGGAATGAGATCGTCAAGCTTTCAATGGAAAGCTTTATTTCAACCACGGGCTTATCCGCTTTAGCTTGGTTGTTAAGACTTTGAATCCCTTCGTTAAAAACGTTCTGATAATCCACATCTCCTTGTTCTTTGAGTTGAGCGGCACCCTGCAAGAATAGATACGGTACAGCAGGCTGAGAGAGTCGACGAGCCGTGTTGAGGGCTGCCTGAACTGCATAGGAACGTGAATCGCGATCCGTCGATTTGTTTGCGATACCGAGCCAGATCATCCCTCTCGCCATAGAGGCCGGAAGTCTTTCCGCCTTCAGTGTCGCCTCGCTGATACCTTGCGGATTTGCTAAGTCCTTTCGCGCTTCACCGAAGAGAATAGCTACCTCGAGTTCAGATCTAATCTCTCGACGCTCGATGTTTTCCGAAACCTTTCGAGCAGATGCGAAATCGTTCTTTCGCCAAAGACCGGAGGCTAGATCGAGGAATAATTGGTCTCGGGTCGTTCCATCCTTTTGTTTTGCAATCTCGGCAATTTTCTCTTCAAGGGAAAGGGACTTTCTCTTAGAGAGGTTTTCATAGGGGTCTCTATCGGCCACACTCACTTGGGACCCGTCATCGAGAGCCAATCCCGCAAATAATGTCGGAACCAAATCTGGAGCATGACGTTGAGCGTGCGGCATGGCTGCAAGGGTTAAGGCCCTATATATCTGCCGATCCTGACCTGCGGACCTTACGCTCACACCTGAGAGACTCGCGACGTATTGCCTCACAAGTCGCGTTGCCGTGCCCGGACGAAGAAGTCGAATGTCCGGAAGGAGAACGTCCCCGAATCTCACCATCGTGATCATTTGCATGTCATTCGGATCAATGTCAGGAGACGTAAAGAGGTAGGTGCCCAGTAGGGCAAACTGATCGGGGCTGACTGATTGGCTACCCGAATAGGCGACTAGTACCTGATGATAAAGATTGTCAGCTGATCCTTGATCGGAGGTCCTCAGATTCTTCACGAACTGAAGAAAACCCGGAATAATCTCGTCCCTGACGGCTTGACCGGCGATCTCGGCTGCTCGCTTCGGTTCCGTTTCAAGGAGGCTTGACGCAATCTCAAGGTCGAATCGAGCTTTATCGGTGGCCTTCTCGGAGAGCCTATCGACTATCTCGCGCGACCATTCCCGGTCATGTTTTGCGATAAGACTTACGGTCCTTAGTTGTGCGATCCGGCGTATCCTTCGTTCCTGAGGCGTATCGTTCGGGAGATGTTCCAACCTCTGAAGCGAAAGGCCGAACAACTCCCGAGCAAAACCTTCATCTCGCTTCCACAATGCGTCCGCCAATCCGGCAAAGGTTGCGGAGGCTGCATTCGGACTGCGAAAGTTTCCGACCAAGAGTGCGAGATCCCGAATCTTCTGATATTCCGAACTAACCTGATACTCCGCACTAACGACCGGGAGGGCCTCACGTTCAGTCTGTCCAAAAAGGCTGCCCGCGAGAAATACGACAAAAAGCGCTACGACCGCCTTCGTGATCGTCTGTTTCATATTTCGAAATAGTTAGAAACTTGAAGTGTACCGCGATGGAGCTACTCGAGATAGAAGCACTCAAAAGCCACATCGCAACTGCAGGTATCCTGCTTAGCAAGACAGTAATTCCATCCGCTCCAGGTAACGTCCTCTGCGCAAGCAATGCACAAGCCTCCTGTAACCGAAATGCATCTTATACAGGCTTCCGTTGGCCGAGTGGTTAGTCCGCCAATCACAAGATGGGCATTCAAGCCGAGTAAGGTCAGAAAAAGAAGGATTCGAACGTGAATCGACAGTCGTTTAGCCATTTTACCTCCAACGTTGTGGGTCAGTGGCGGGGCAGCAATACTACACGCGCCGTTACAGTTATAAGGTCTAAGCAAAAGAACGACTAAATAATTGAGCGATGCCAAAAACAATAAGTTGCAACACGATATAGGAGTCATTCGAGAATGTCAATAAGATTCATTGTCTTGTTACAGCACATCATATTTCCGGTTGAAGTAGCAGTTGAATGTCCGCATCCGTCGCGGAGGAGGTAGTGAGAGGATAGCTTCGAAGGAGGGATGTATGAGAAGCACCCGGACGGTCACGCTGGAGAAGGCGATGATACGACACCAGGATCATCTGGAGGGCTCGACGCCGAGTTCGCCGCCGACTTCCTGCCCCGAGAGCTGTCTTCTCCATTCTCTTCAAGCGGCGGCCGCGTCGAATAAGCAAGAAATGTGTTCTACGCCTTTCTTTAATCCAGCATTTCAAATTAGGACACTGCCCACGCGGAAAAAACGTTGACACGGGTCTTTGTTGCCGATAATGTATTAGCGATCATTTCTTAAACGTCGGTATCATCTGATTCTCCCGGAAGGACCATGTCTCCCTCAAGGCATCCGTCTTCCGCTACCGAAAGGAGCCTTGCACCATGCAGAAGCGTTTCTCCGTCCGCGTTGTATCCCTCGTTCTGATTCTCAATATGCTTGCGATCTCGATGCCTGCAGCACCGGAAACGGTTCTGAACGGCTCTAAGAGCACATGGCAATCAGTACGTTTCGCCTATTTGAGTGGTGACTATAGCAACCGACTTGCAAAATGGTTTGCGGCCTTCGTATGGCCTCGAAGTGCGGATACTCGGAACGAGACCGTTTCTGCTATAAAAATAACTCCCCAGATCGCGGAGATCCCCGTAGGCGACGAAGTTGTCCTTTCAGCTATCGCCACCGATACCGAAGGCGAGGTTATCAGCGGTGCTGCATTTGACTGGTCGGTCATGGACGTTGGCAGAGATCGTTCGGTCAGGTTCATTGCTAATTCGAAGTTCAAGGCTCTTTCGACGGGAACTTATCGGATTCGTGTCGAAGCCCGCGGAGCCGCAGCGGAAATGACCGTCAATGCGATACCACCTCAGAGTGCCAGACGCGAAGGGGTACGATCCAGAATAATCTCCTCACGAACAGGCGTCGTTCGTGAACTGCCGGTCGAAACACAAGAGCCTGGTCGTAAATTGAAGGCTGAGGCCGAGCAGAAGGAAAAGTCTGAGGAACCGCCTGAACCGCGACGGAATCTTGTGGGCGAAAATTGGGACGACTCGAACTGGTTATCATCGGACGACCCCGGAAATTTGCCCGGAAATCCGCCGGGTTCCCCGCAGGATGGTGGAGCCGGTAATGGCAATTTTCAGTTGACTGCCCCAGTCATATCTTTACCGGGTCGCGGGATCGATATCGCCCTTAACTTGAACTACAACTCGCGAGTTTGGAACAAAGCCGGGTCGCAGATGACCTTTGACATCGATCGCGGATTCGCATCGGTTCCGGGATGGACACTCGGTTTCGGGAAGATAGTTGGTATGGGCAGCGAAGGCGGCTGCATGGTCGTTGATGCAGATGGAACTCGCCACGGCTACACGGGTAATTTGACATCGTGGAGTACCGGTATACAGTTCAACGGCCACACAACTGACGGAACATTCATCGACTACAACTGCTATCTTCCGAACGGATATTACGGGAGTGGATGGGCGCATCGATCGGACGGAACGACGATCTATTACACAACACAAGGTCCTGTTCTAAATCACCTCTATCCATCGCAGATCACGGACGCTCACGGGAACTATATAAACATCACTTACCGAAACACCTCAAATCCACAAATTGACACGGTGACCGACACGCTGGGTAGAGTCATAACATTTCATTATGACAACTTGGATCGTTTGATCTACGTCAAGGCACCAAGGATGACCGATCAGGGATCCCAATACAGTTCTGACACAACACGAATCCTACTTCGCATTCATTATCGCGAATTAACGTTGAACTATTCCTTCGCAAGCGGCATAACGCCAATCGTGTCTAATGGCACCCCATGGGTTATCGATTCGATCATTTATCCGGCGACAGGAACGGGCTACTGGCTTGGAGGGGCCGATTCCAATGCTCCCGACTACGGGACGTTTTACTCGAGCTACGGAATGCTGACCAAGGTCGAGGAACATCGGGGAATGAGCTGGTCAAGTGATAGTGAGGAACAGGGGGTTATTTCGCCGGGTACGGTCACGAAACGGGCAGAATATAATTATCCGCTGACAACATCTAACGTATCCGGACGGACAGACGGATTTAGTTTGTCCGATGCTCCAACCTACACGGAACTGAAAGAGTCCTGGGATGGGATGGACGTTACTGGTCCGGCGGTTACTACATATGCGTTCAACAATAACGATTTTAAGCACGACGGTACGACCAACAGTCCGGCAAGGTCCGTGGCAATAACGCAACCAACGGGTGCGATAAGTCGACAGTACTCTTACCGGACGCCTGGAAGTTGGACTGATGGACTCGTATTCTATGATGAAACCGAGGTTTTAAATGGCTCAACTCCGACGATCGTAAGTTCCTCGCTTGTGAGCTGGCAGCAGGGTAACTACGATTCGCCGCGTCCATCTTGGGCCGAGGTGAAGGATGAAAATACGCACAAGGTAAAGTCCGTATATGAGTATTCAACCAACAAATACAATCAGATAACAAAATCTTGCGACTACGATAACGGGAATAATAAGCTTCGGTGCGCCGTGACTCAATACGAGAACGATGCCTCATACACTGGCTACTACAATACAACCACTGGCCTGTTTCAGACGGGTCGTCACATCTTTAATCTTGTCAAAGTTCAAGGAGTCGAAAATCCCGATGGCACGAGAGCCTCGTGGACAGAGTATGAATACGACAACTACCAGACGGTCCAACTTGCAGATACGCCCGGCGTTATCCAGTACTCCCAATCGTTCAATCCGAACAATACGGATTATTACACCTACTGCATGCCATGTGAGGAATGGGATTACTACTGCTGTTATCCACCTCCCGACAGCCCGGGTTACTGCGATTTCAATACGACGCCGATCACGAAGTGCACAGCTTATTTCACCTACGCGCCAGGAACTGCCAAGCGCGGAAATGTAACGAAGGTTACGGGCTACGCGGACGCACACGCGCTTACCGATCCGATAGTCGAAACTCGTGCTTACGACATTACGGGTAATCTTGTAAAAACCTCTTCTTCTTGCTGTGAGGAAACGAGCATCTTGTATGACGATCCCGCGACGAGTTCGACCTACGAGAATTACTATGCCTACCCGCTATTCCAGACTCACGGCGCCGCCAGTACCAGTTCGCCTCACAGGATAACTACGAGCGCGGTATATTCGTTTGAGACGGGATTGGTAAAGAACGCGACTGATGCCAACGGCCTTACATCGGAGAGTTGGTACCATCCGGATACACTGCGCCCAGTGAAATCGGTCTCGGCTACAGGAGCGTTTACGGAGTTCAGTTATGACGATTCCGCGATGACGGCAACTGAGGAAGTTTTCGAGATCGTGAGTTCGACACCGGTATCCGCAGGCAAGTCGAAGAAGTATCTCAATGGTGTAGGGCAGGTGCGCAAGGAAGAATCTTTTGCTCCAAGCAGCATCGTGGACATTGTTGAGACAACGTACACTCTTTTCGGTGAGACGTGGCGACAGTCGCGTCCTTACCGATCGGGCGATCCGAAATATTGGACGGAGAACGTGTATGACAATCAACGAAGGCTGATAAAGGTTCTCGAACTCGATCAAACACTAACTCCTACAGGCACGGAAACAAAAGCGTTCTACAATGAATCGGGCGCCCCAAGTTCCACAACAAACGCGCCCGGAAACAAGATGCGCGTCGTGGATGCCTGGGGACGTGAGCGGTGGGGACGTTATGATCAGCAGGGCAGACTTGTCGAGGTCGTTGAGCCGAATCCCGACGCGACGGCTAATTCAACTGGAGTACTCTCCGTTTCAGGCAATCTCCTTACAGAATATACCTACGACACCCTCGGTCGACTCATCCAAACGGAACAGGGATCGCAGTTCCGAAAGTTTAAGTACGATTCGCTTGGTAGATTGACGAGACAGAAACTTGCGGAGCAGACCGCGACGTTAGATGACACTGGAACTCACGTCACGAGCGGAGGCGTCTGGAGCGAGGCATTCATTTACGATTCTCGGTCTAACCTGACGCAGAAAACCGACGCTCGGGGTGTCAGGACGTTTTTTTCGTACAACCTCCCCGGAGGCGGCGGATTAGATCCGTTGAACCGTATCCACGAGAGGTCTTACGACACATCCGGACCGCTTCAATCGGGGATAACTGTAACGCCCGCTCCGTCGGTTACATACGAGTACATGGCTTCGGGTGACCGATCCAGGATCTACAAGATCATAACCGCCGGTACACTGACCGAAGAATATTCGTACGATAGCCAATCCCGCATAAGCGAATTCAAACAGACGCTTGACGATTACTCCAGTCGTCCGATGAGGCTGAATTATCTCTACGACACACTTGATCGCGTGAAGGAGATCACATATCCGGCCCAATACCCGACCTTCGGAAGTCCGCGCCGGACCGTTGCTCGCACCTATGACTCGGCCAGCAGACTTTCGACCTTAACCTATAACGGTGTACAGCAGGCGGGAGATATTGTTTACAACGCATCCGATCAGACGACCGAGATCAAGATCGGGACGGCAGGGACGAATCAGGTTACTGAACAATACACATTCGATCCTCAGACCGGCTTGCTGACGAATCAAAAAGCTATTCGGAACAGTACGGAACTGCTGAATTTGTCTTACGAATACAACCGGAACAACTCGGTTGGCAGTCTAAACGGAAAGACCGGTCATCTGACCAGGGTCATTGACAATCTGAATACTGACAGGAATCGCGAATATGAGTTCGATGCTCTTGGGCGCTTGACCAAAGCGAAGGGCGGGACGACGGGAACATTGTGGAACCAGACGTACAGCTATGATCGCTACGGAAACAGGACGAATGTGACGGCTAGCGGCACGGCAGCCGACAGTTCGCCGATACCGCTCGACGGCATTCCCAGTCTGTCATATGACAACACGAGCAACCGGATCACGACGAGCGGCTACGAATACGATGTTGCCGGAAATCAGACTGAAGGATTCGCGGAGGACGGCACCACCGCGCTTACTTACGAGTACGATGCCGCAGGAAGATCGGGAAGATATTCAGCGCAATTGGTCGAGCTATTAATAAGGTCCTATCTCACATTGCCGTCCGGATCGTCATTCTAGTACTGGCAGCCGTGGTTACTCTTGGAGCGAGTTTGGTTGCTGCGATCAGTATCTTCGCTCCTTCTTTAGTAGCGCCGACCTGGTTAGTGATAGCGACGTATGTTTCGACTGCCTTGAGTTGGGCCTCAAAAATAGGCAGCGCCCTCGAATTGGCCGGATTGCTCTTTCAAGGAAAGTTCAAGCAGCTTGGAAAAATTATTGGCCTTGCGTTTGTGGGGGCTTTAGCAGGTGTGATCGAGGACTCGATTGTAAATGGCGCGCTGAGTGGCAGGAGTCTTTTAGGAGGAGCTTGGCAAGGATTCAAAAACGGATTGAGAAACGTTTGGGCAGCCCTTAAACGCTTTGGCTCCAAGAAGTGGTGGGAAGGATTTATGCCCTTATATGGGTTCTTCTGCTCTCCCGGTTGGGGGGTCGGAAATGCGACTGAAAATGAAACGCCGGTCGATGGTAGGGATTCGGCATGTAAGACACACGACAGTCAACTCAGAGATAAGAAAAATGGAGTTGGATCCGCTGTGTTCAAGACCGTCACACAGCTCGATCTAGCTCTGATTCGAGGTGTACTATTTTCTACGAGTCGTCCCCGTTTTGCCGACATTGCATTCGGTAGTGGCGGACGGATAGGGGATCGTTTTGGATTTACCGTGCCGTTCGCTTTTGGTATCAGAATCGCAGCGAATAGGGGAAGATAATGTTTTATTGCCATCTCAAGTATCTAGTTCTGCGTACGGCAGTAGTTTTAGTTCTCTTAGTGAGTGTTGCCTCGGGCCAAGTGACGGACCTTCGAACACGGTTGATTCGTGTCAGTTCGCTTGACCTTTCAAGCGAAACACTCTTTCTCGCGAAGTTCACCGACCAAAGTGAGCTATTCGCGTTAGGGAGGAATCGCCAACCTAAGGAATGGACATTGCACATGGGGACCAGAACTCCTACCTTTTTGCCGTGTGGCGGCGGGATATACTCGGGAGGCATTCTCAATCGTAGTGGTGATCGGTTCGCCGTTGGCTGTGAGGACTTCACTGTCGAAGTTTGGGATCTCAGTAGCGGACGAATCTCGGTTCGATTTCCGACTAATCGAGACCAGACTCCAAAAGGTTATACTGTGCCCTATCTTAGTCCCGACGGAACGAGGGTCGTTGTTGAACTTGGCGAACACGCGCTTCTCTGGGACACATCCCGCAACAAATTGATTGCCGAGCTCTCATCGGCCAGTTCCGACTGTCATTGCAATCGAACGATTTATTCGATCGAGTTTAGTCCTGATGGTGGCGTCGTTGCCGTGGCTTTCGGTAGCATGGTCTTTCTTTGGAATACGTCAACCGGTGATTTGATCAGTCAGCTAATCGACAAGAGCCTTGATCATGGCTTTGATATGACGGATCCCGGCACCGTACGAAACATTGTTTTCACGAGCGACAGCAAAACCATAATCACCGGTTCGGGCATTGGAACCGCGAAATCGTGGGATGTGAAAACCGGCAATCTCCTCCAAACCTTTAAGAAACATAGACTCGCCATTACGGCATTGGCTTTGAGTCCGGACGATAGAGTACTTGCAACTGGAAGCCGAAATCAGGATCTCAAGCTGTGGGACATGGCAACCGGAAAACAGCTGTTTTCATTGAACAATCGAAAAGAAGTTCGCCGTATCTCCTTCCGTCCAGATGGGGCAAGGTTGATGAGTATGACCTCGACACATGTTTTCGTATGGGACACCAGCACCGGTTTGTTGCTGGAAGAAATGCCGATCCCTGAAATTCTCCATACGTCATTAAGTCCGAATTGGAAATACTTCCTTATGCCAGACAAGAAGAAACGAACCCTGGTGCTTTACGAATACCAAAGCAAGTAAGCTTTCGGAATTATGATCAGCTACAGGCCGCGTAAGACAGGTCTAAATAAGTTTTACGCGAGCGTCATGGAACATACTCGCAGAGCACACCGAATACGTATGCCTCTCCTCGGGCAAGAGCTTCACCTATATCGGCGACACTCACCCACGCTATCCTGCGAGCTCTTTCTGGATTTGAGTCTAGAAGCCCAGGGTAATCCCCCGATACCGATAATTTCATTCCCGAGGTAAAAGTCACCTCCATTCTGCAACCATCATCTGAACGCTCGTTTTTCGAACCATCTCGGACGGCTCACGCACCAGACGGTCCAATAATGCACCAGCCCGATGCAGAAACAAACCGATTTCAGCCATATCATTCCAAATCTCAAACAAATAGGCTGCTGACAAGCGGCGGAATAGAACTTGCGGATGTCGCTCGCAGATCGACACGTCGGACTAACTGGAGCCGACCAATCTCGAAGTTCACTCACAGCCTATGTCCGTTTACAAAAGATACAAAGGGAAACGCATTTCCTCGTCTCATCCACGCTACGCTGACGCTCGTTGGTGGATCTACAAGAGGCTCAAAGGGAAGACGATCCACCAGAGTATTCCGGAAGCCAAAACCAAACAAGAAGCAGAGCTAGCGGAACGACAGATCATCAAGGCATCCTTCGATCACAGCTACAGCGTCGCTGATACCACGACTACCCTGGCCTCGTTCATCGAGAAAAAGTACCGACCGTACGTTGAGCAAAACAATATCAACAAGGGAGCGAAGGATTTGTATATCCGGCTCTTGCTCAAGCATTTCAAGAAACAAACAATTGGCAGCATCACACCGCAGGACTGTCGGAATTGTAGAGCCAAGCTACAGGATCGACAGAATAAGAGAAAAAAGGAAAGTGCACTATCGCCCGCATCGATCAATCGCGTCATGTCGACGTTGTCGAAGATATTCAGCCTTGCATGCGAAGAGGGAATTATCGACCGGAACCCGATGCAGTACGTGAAGGCTCTTCCGGAGCCGCCGCCGAGGCGAAGGTTACTAGATGAGGAGCAGAAGAAGGCACTCTGGCGGGAACTAGAAAAGCACCCGCTCTTATATAGACTCATTGTTCTCGCGGTGAACCTTCCGCTCCGCCGAGGTCAGCTTATGGCCATTACCGAGGATGTGATCGACTTCGAACACGAGCAGATCCTTGTGATCGGATCGAAGGGAAGGCCGCCGCGCCTCGTCCCGATCAACGCGACCGCCGCCGCAATGCTGAAAGAAATGATCGCCGATGGGCAGCTCCCATTCCCAGTCAATGACTTCCGCAAGCGTTGGCACACCGCCCTACGCGAAGCAGGCATCAACAAGAAAGGCGGAACTAGGGAAGAGAACTATCACTTCCACGATCTTCGCAGTTATTTCGCAAGCGAGCTGATCAAGCGAAATACGAATCCACTAATCGTCCAGAATCTATTCGCTCATTCGGACATGAGCATCACAACGATCTACGCTCAAGCCGACAAGAAGCAGATGCTCGAAGCGGTCAAACTCTTGGACGATGTTGCTAACATGAACTCGGAAACCGGAAGCTCTAATGACTCGGACTAGTCATTGGATCCGGCTGTTTCAGCTCAGCCTTGGCGTCGTGGAATTGGGAGCATCTAAGTTTCCATTTCCTTTCCGATCGAACGTAGACTTCTGCGTCCAGTCGTGTGGTCGTTCCCGCCCGTGGATTGTTTGTGAGCCGTCACTCTCCTAAGGTATCGAAGTCGTATTTCGAAGAGCACCGAGGTCGCAACGATCAACCAGACCGCGGAGACCGAGGCCGCAGGCCTCAGGATGGTTTCACCTGTTGTAACGGGATTCTTTAGGGATATGGATCGAAGGTTGGAAGAGATGAAACCTAAATACTAAGCCCCACATTAGCGATCGCCCAATCGTGAGCGCGAAACGTCTATGAAGATTTTCGAAGATGAATTTCGACCGGTAAGCTCGGGATAGGTTCAGTCCAGAGCATTCCGTGAACCTCCCAGTTCTTCCTTAACTGGGACCCGAAATCTAATTGTTGCATTGTGTTGATATCAAGATCCAAGTTTGGATCCCAAAAAGCATATCGAACGCTGAGCCAGAGTGATGAGAACCCCCTGACCTCGTCGAGAGTAATATCTTGTACTCCCTGCTCTTTCCTTTCTCGCTTGTAGAGTAGGATATGGACTGATTCATCCAGCACAATAGACCCCTTAGGTTCAAGCACCACGATACTGTTGGATGGAGGTCTTAGAGCAAGTAACTGGATTCGTTGCTTTTCTCGATGTCGGTAACTGTTCCCGCCGGGTTGGGAGTATATAGTCGTAAGCTTGCCGTCCGCTCCTTTGGTGTAAACATCTTTTCCCCAAAAGGTTAAATAGTCTCGAAGTAAAAGAACATTTTGACCTGTGTGATTTACTAGCGTCAGACGAAGTTGGGCTTCGATTGCGATCCGATCCCTATTTTCATCGTACTTGGTATTAACGGGCTCACTCTCAAACCGCAACTGTGGAGGCGTGCTTGCTCGGTTCTGTCCATATCCGACGGATGCAAATAAGGACGCAATGAAGACTAAAGATAAGAATATATGAGCCATTACGGTCTCCCTACGTAATATTTGTCCGCCTTTCCGAAGTTTGGATTATCCTTTGTCAGATTACCTGTCGTTTTGACCTCGTACGGTCCCGTGCTATTTGTTTTGCTGTATACTACAGGTTCGCCCGATCGATTGAATATCAGGAAGGTCGCAAGATGTACAGGTTCGTTATTTTTAACCCAGAGTATTGCATCCCCGGTACGGGCATCTTTGGGATTCCGTTCTGACCGGACGATTCCGGGCCTGTCACCCTCAGCAAAAGCTTTAACAGCATCCGTACCACGAATCATCTCTCCAAACCTGATTTGCGAAGTTGTCATACTACAATCGCGCCCGTTGTCATTGGCAGCTTCGACTCCTTTGTCGAGAATCGCTTGTTGGTAGTTCTTCTCAATGCTCTCCATCTCCTTGAAAACATTTTTGATGTTGGAATTGCTAACCTTAGAAAGCCTCATGCCGTTTTTCATTAGACTATCCATTAGTTTCGAGGCGTCCTTCTCGCTCTTTAGATTAAACTGTTCCTTGAGTGTATTCAGATCGTCGCCCTCTTCTGCTACTAAAATAAATTCCACGTAATCGATTTGATCCGTTTCATTTCCTTTGTCATCGGTTTTTTTGTGTACGACCCGCTTAACCGCCCAAAGCCCTAATGGGTCAGAGTATTTAAGAGGGCTATTCAAAACGTACGCATATCGGTTCCATGTTTGAGGATTCTGAACGCTTGCGCTCATCATAGCTGGATCCGGCACAGAAAACCGTGCGAGTTGCTCAGAAAACATTCGTGCTTGAGCGAAGTCCAATCCTGTTTCCCCATCACGCTCATAGCCGGTGAACTGCTTTCGAATAACGTCCGACCCGTAGCCGGAACGCGTTATTTTTTCGCCGAAGGGATGGTAGTCGTGGCGGGCAGTGACAGTGCCGCTGCCGTCCGTGTTGATCCGAGGGGAGCCGAGGTGGTCGTTGGTCAGGTAGCTTGTTCCGCTCGCGGTTTCGGTTGAGTACCAGGCAGTACGAATATTTATAGGGAGCCATAATTCTTTGCATTTTGTACGGGTGCCAATGCAGTGATCGGACCGAGGAAGTCCCCCAGTGGATGCTAACCTGTGCGCAGCTACGCGTCGCTGGGATTCACGCGCTCGGGAGTCCAGATTAATAAGGGACTTAGGAAGATTATCGCCTTATTTCTATCGAAGTCAAAGACACCGTCGACGCCCCGTTTTTGCCAACTACCGTTTTTGCGATCGGGAACCCTGCCTGCTTCCAAGAGTTCGATATTGACGACGAATCGCACGCGACTCCAAGTGGAAGATTCAGGACTGGTGAATCGATTATCCAAACAGCCTAGAAAACCGTTCTTTGGCGTGGCGATTGCTACCGTAAGTTGCTCCGTTGCGACTCGCCGAGAACGGGGGACAGCGACTTATGAGAAAAGAATTGAAACTGATCGAACCCGCTCGGGACGGACGACAGTCGCTGGGCTCTCGCGATGGTTGCAGGATGGTGGCACTTTTCCCGATCAGAACGGATACAAAAAGCTCAGGAATTCGAAGGAGGCGTTGATTTTAAGCAGGTTTGATACATTCTGACAACTTATGCGAAAGTCCCATTTCTGCTTGGGGTGCGAGAGGTCGTGAGTTCAAATCTCGCCGTCCCGACCAATAAATACGGGGCTTTCGAAGAAATTCGAAAGTCCCTTTTTTCGTTAGTTCACAGAGGCCACGAAAGGGCCAACTTGTAAGCTCCTTATTCCTTATACTTACGAGGATCCGTCCGTCGAAAAAAAGCGCCTCCATTTTGCAACCATCGTCCCAAGCACCGTCCTCTCGATCGTGTTGGGCACCTATCGCTGCAACCTGCGTCGGTCAACGAGTAGCCACAAAATCCTCGTTACTCACATCGGCCGACAGATCCACCAGGCGGAAGTTGTTCGCGAAAGAGTAACGACGCGAGCTTGCCGACAAGACACAAGTCTGCCCGGCCGCAAGTCCTTCAACTTTATAGTGCCCAAATGTGTTCGTGACCGCCGATCTCGTAACGCCGTCCGAGCCCTGCGCGAGAATCACCACCCCGCGCAAACCTCGACCGAACGGATCTGTCACCCTTCCGCTGATCGATGCCGGAGCCGCCGTCGGTACAAGCGTCCCGATCGTCCAATCCGAGAACTCGGATACACCGGCCGTGAAGAACGTATTCGCAACCGTGTCGAGATTTCCCGTCACCGCGGTGTTGGTCGTGCCGTTCCACCTGAACAGCCCGAAGAGAGCCTCGTTACCGTTCGCATCACCTTGGGGATAGTTGAACGTGAGATCCGCAGTAATGTCTCCGGTCTCCGTGATGGTCCAGAATCGACCTACCGACATCAAGGGATGCATGCCCGGACGAATGCCCTGAGTCGCTGATATCGTAAGGCTTGCAGGTCCCCCGCCCATCACGTTCGCCGCAGCCGCAATTACGTTAACCGTCACCGGTGACGGCCCGTCAGCCGTGCCGACATTGAAGACCGTGCTCGTTCCAGTCGTAAACTGTTGCTCCAGATTCCCGACGACGAAGCCATTGCCGTTGATCAGTGTGTCGTCACCGCCGACGATCACCCTGTTTGCACCTGTTGTTATCGTGCCGTTCGCAAGATCGAGAGTCTGGTCGTTCAACGCGACTGCCAGATCAAGATCTGACAAAAGGTTGACAGTTCCGCCGGATTTGTCGAGCGTGAAATCAAAGCTCTCGAAGCCGCCATTGTCGGTAAACGATTGAGCCGCGTTTCCGCCGAACTTGATGGTTGTGGAAATACCATTGTCCAGACCGCCGCCGATCACCACGTCGCCCCGAGCTTCAACGATCGACCTGGCCGGTGCTGACACGACGAATCCGTCCGCAAACTCTAATTCTCCCGCCGTGATGAAGGCGGTAAAGGTTGAAACCGAGGAATCGATAAATGTCGAGTTCGGCGAATCGAATCTCACATCATTGAAGACCGTCGTGAATGGAACATCGGGAAGGCTCAAGTTGCGGTCTGTCGATCCGTCAAATATCACCCTCCCGCCATTGTGGTTGAAAGTGTTGCTCCCCGAACGTGAGAAGTTGGCGGCGATCGTTAGATCTCCGCTGTTCGCCGTGAAGGTTCCGCCCGTCAGGGTCACATCGCCGTTCAAATCGACGAGACTTGCCGCGAGCGGACGAAAAATTCCGCCGATCAAACTGAAGTCTCCGTTCACTGTCATACTCTGTCCGGCGAACGAGCCGTAGCTGAACGTACCTCCGCTCTGCGAGTAGTTTCCAATTACGATGATCGAGGAAGCCAACGTGGAACTTGCCGCGATCGTGCCATTTTGGAGAGTCAGGTTTTGAAAGGTTACGGTTCCGGCCAAATTAGCGACTGACAGGTTACAATTCGCGCTATTGACCGTAACGAACTGGGGCAATACGGCGTCAGATTGAATCGTACTCAATTGGCCAATAGGCAGATTTTGGATAATGACCGCCCCGTTGCCACCGTCAAAACCGGTCAACACGTCGAATCGCCCCCTAACCTCGATAAGATCTCCGTTAAGTAGCCCGTCCATTAGAAACAGGTTTCCGTTTACGATGACGTTGCTTCCTCCGGTGATAGAAACAGACGCGCTGCCCGTTTTGTCGATCGCGAACAAGTTGAACTGCGTGTTGGACGGAACGGTGACTGTGGTCGAGCTGCCGCCGTCAAATCTCACGCTGCTGCCCGGTGAGTAACTTGTAGGTGTTGTCAGATTAAAGTTGCCGCTAATAAAAGTCGTCGCTGACGAAGGGCCGGTAAAACTCGCGTTCGAGATCGTTAGGTCGCCGTTAAAGTCCTTGATCGCCGCCGCCGCACTGGTAAATTCACCGCCGGAGATCGTTGTGTTGCCGTTGACCGTTAACACTCCCGCGAGGACAATCCCAGCGTTCTGAACAAACCCTAAGCTACCGACTGTCAGAATGTTGCCACCGGACCAGGAAAGAGTCCCGCTATAGCCGCTGTTGACCTGAACTCCATCGACGCTATAGCTCGTGTCAACAACGGAGTCCTTGACGCTGGTGCCGTTGAAAAGAACAACCGTCGATGCAAGCGGTAAGAGATTTCTGCGCCAGTTCGCGGCCTCGCTCCAGTTATTTGTCGCGCCGCCGCCGTCCCATACGAATGGAGCGCAGGTCGGGTCAAATGTCCAGTTGCCGCCGTTGTTCCCGCTATTCGTTCCCGCGTGTACCGTGATCGCGGCCGTACCGGCCTGATCCTGAACATCCGCGTCCTGAACAAAGAAGGATCCCGTGCCCGACCAGTTTCTTTGCACGCCTGCCGACGAAGATCGGATCAGGATCGAATCCGCTTCATCGCACGAAACTGTCGTACCGTCGATGTCGATCTCCCCCGAGTTCGCTACGTTTCCGCCGAGTGTGATATCACCCGTGCCGTTATTCCGCCATCGTCCGGTCGCACCGACTGTGATCGTACCTGCGCGAAGATCGGCTGCCGTTCCTTGAGAGAGTTCGCCCGACGTTATGTTCAAGGCCTGAGAAGTACCGAGAATGAGATTGCTCGCGAGAATTAACACGCCGCCGGATTTATCGATCGTCCACGTGCCTTGCGGGTTTACGCCGCCTGCGTTTGTATAGGTCTGATTCGCCGAACCTCCGAATCTGAAGTTCGCATCGCCGCCATCGTAGGTCGACGCCATAACGACATCGCCTTGTGCCTCGACCGTTCCGATCGCCGCAGTATTTTCGATGCTTCCGTTGGTCAGTGTCAGAGTTCCGGTCACAACCAGCGTGCTGCTGTTCGTGATGAATCGAAGACTGCTCGTTTTGTTCACCGTTACGTTGTTAAGCGTAAAGGTCGTCGGGATGGTGAAGTTCGTGAGCCCGTCGTCAAAGACGATCGTTCCGCCGTTCGGGTTGAACGTACCGCCCGTCACCAGGAAGTATGGGGCACCGAAGAATGCGGTTCCGGTCGGAGCGGTAAAGGTGCCGCCGCTGATATCGAACCCGCCGTTTACATCAAGTGTTCCGCTTCCGGCGTTGAACGTTCCGGCGTTCTGAGAAAGGAACGAATTGAACGTCAGGTTCCCGCTGCCCGGGACGAAGTTCGTCGTCGCTCCGATCGTGAAGCCAACATTGAAGGTGAAGTTTACCGGTCCATTCGTGAAGCTTGTAACACTCTGGATACTGATCGGCTGAGCGAACAAAATGGTTCCTGTTCCGCTCGTGTCGATCGTCACGTTCGGCGCGTTGACGGTCAACCGCGGCATCGTCGCTCCCGCGGGAAGCGTGACTGTTCGGGTTGCCGCGCCGCTGATCAGAAGAGTCGCATCACCGCCATCGTAGGTCGATGCCATAACGACATTACCCTGTGCCTCGACCGTTCCGATCGCCGCAGTATTTTCGATGCTTCCGTTGGTCAGTGTCAGAGTTCCGGTCACAACCAGCGTGCTGCTGTTCGTCGTGAATCGAAGACTGCTCGACTTGTTCACGGTTACGTTGTTAAGCGTAAAGGTCGTCGGGATGGTGAAGTTCGTGAGCCCCCCGTCAAACACGATCGTTCCGCCGTTCGGGTTGAACGTACCGCCTGTCACCTGGAAGTACGGAGCACCGAAGAAAGCTTCACCCATCGGAGCATTAAAGGTGCCACCGCTGATATCAAAGCCGCCCTCGATATCAAGGCCGCCGAAGCCTCCTGAGAAGGTTCCGCCTGCGTGCGAATGCGTTGTTCCGACCGTAATAGATCCGCTCCCCGCGACGAACGTTCCGCCCGCCTGAGTAAATGAAAACGTTACGTTTAGGTTGGACGTCCCTTGTGTGATCGTGCCGGTGTATAGGCTTGTGATGTTTGCACTCGCGACGGTGACGTTCGTGTTGATATTCAAGTTCTTAATGCTCGTCGCATTGAAAATGATCGAGTGGTGGGTTGTAGGTACCGTGTTGTTGCACCAGTTCGCCGCTTCCGACCAGTTGTTCGTGTCGCCGCCGCCATCCCAAACCTTCGTGTTTGCGTCGGGACACGAGATGTCCGAGCTTACCCTCACGCTCGCGTCGGCCGTCGCGTCGTCTTCGTCGGTCACGCGAACAATATCGATTCCCACATTCGGCCCGGCTGTGTACAGGCCCGAAGCATCGACGTTTCCGCCTGATTGATTTTGAACCAGACTAAAAACCACTGGCGGCGTACCGCCGGTCCGCGTGAACTGCTGCGTAGCGCCGAGAGCTAAAGTAACCGCTTCAGGATCGAGCGCAAATGTGACCGTATCCGTCTCGAACAACTTTACCGCGATCAACTCGTAGCCCGTGTCATTCGGATGTGTAAAGTCAGCGGCGATAAGCCCGCCCGCAATGGGATCATTCGTGCCGCCGGAGCCATTGAACGCCTCGTGGACGTGTCCGCGCTTGATGTCGTTCGAAGCCGATGTCACGGCAACGTGTGCGTTGAAGTCGGCAAGGTAAGAATTCAGAACCTGAAAATCGTTGAGTCCGTCGCCGGGAAATGAGTCCTGTGTCGAATCGAAGTTAACCGCCGGATAGTAGATGTCTATCGTCCTGATATCCGCATCGGGGTTTAGCGTTCGCAGTTCGGCAACGGTAGCGTCCCAATTCGCCTTTAGCGACGTCGCGGTGGCTCGCAGACAATCTTGGCCGTCCGCTCCGCCGCACGCGTTGTTCCGGTAGTTAAGTCGCCCGAGCCCGAGATCGTTGCCGCCGATGTTGAACGTAATGATGTCGGCGCTCTGCAGCGAAGCTCGCATTGCAGCATCCGTTTGCACGGAAGTCAGCAATTGACTACTGAATATCCCGAAGTTGCCGCGATTGTCGAGCGTCACCGATTGCCCCGTCGCGGTCGCGATCTTGTTGCGAAGTCGCGGTACGTATCCGCCGCTTGCCGGAGTACCCGCACCGGTTCCGAATGCAAGAGAATCACCGATCGCCGTATAGTTGATCGCACCGCCGCTACCAAGCCCGGTCAATCGATAGCGTCCGGTCATGAACACCGCGTCCATGTTCGCGTTGCTCGCCGGCCTGATGCGAATGTCGCTTGCGCCCGAAGGAATAGGAAACGTCAGGCCCGATCGGTCACGGTCGATGTATCTTCCGATGAGCGTCCCGTTTGTAGCGAATACCGAAGCGACGAGATCGATGTTGGAGCTGCGAACCGAAAGAAAATCCGCAAACCCCGATGTGACCCGAACGAGATCGGAATCACCCGCTTTCTCGATGACGCCGTTGAATGGCGTTGATGCCGAGCCACCGGGGGCAACGTTCGGAACATCGTCCGGCCTTAACACTACCTGGTTTGAGATCAGTGAAAAGTCGTGCAGCGGGCCGCCGTCCACGGGGTGCGTACAGGCCTGAGACCACCAGTTCGAGATACTCGGAGCAAGTGCCTCGCCCATCAACGGACCGAACGCGAGTGGCCCGGTTCCGATGTTTGGCTGATACTCGATGTCGAAGGCACAACCGATCGTGAATCGTCCCTGGTGCGTCAATCCCAACCCGTGTCCCACCTCATGCGAGATGACGTTCGCGACGTCTTCCGGAACATTGCCTAAGGTTGAAGCAAACGTGAATGAAGGATTCGAAAAGAGTCGAGTTCCGATGCCGACCCACGGCGAGACGCCGCTCACCCCTGACATCCCGATCGTGCTCGGCAATGTGCTGATAATGGCGATCTGCTTGAAGGCAATGGGATAATTCAGAAATGTGTTGTAGTCGGTCGTGATCTGGATGTTGAACGGCGAGAAATCGTCTTTGACCAGTTCGATCGTCTCTGCGATCTGCGCCGCTGTCATAGTTGGCGGAGGCACGTTGCTCGTGCCTTTGACGAGCGGAGACACAAATCCGGTAGCGTTCGCAAATCCGGGCCTGATCGTCGCTCCGGTGAAATGCAGATAGAGCAACAGTTCATTCGCCGGAACACTGCCCTTCACCGAATATCGTCGTAGCTGCTGCTTCTGCGCGGGCGTCAATTTAGCCATCGCCCTTTCGGTACCGCAAAAATCCTTCGCGCCTATTGTCACCGCGAGCAAAACCAGAATTCCAAGACATCCAATGATCGATCTTGCGGCGTTCATCATAATTCCCTCACCGTTCGCGGCAGCGATCGCTATCGCACCGAAATGTTTCCAACATGCTCCCAACCTTGCTGATTCCCAAGGTCGTCAGACACGAATAACTCCACGCGGAAGGTCCTGCCTCGCGCCAACCTATTGAACTGCAGGCTCGGCTTGACGGTCGCGCTCGGCCCGGTCGGCCCAGAGCCGACGACTAAGCTAACTGCAACGAACATCTTTGCAAATATTGTTTTGAAAACTGCGTTTGAGCCGGGAAGTGCCGGATCTCCGTACCTTCTGAGAAGTGGGTGATACTGGCGGAACGGCAATTCGTTGCCATTCTCGTCGAATTTCACCCACATTGCGACGAGACCATACCTATCGACGATGCGAAACTCTATCTCGTCCAAGAGCCGCCAGCGTTCCGGGTGGATCCACGTAAGGTCGATCGTAAACGGCGTAAGTGCATCGACCGTGAGCTCGGTTGGCGACATCGATGCGATACCGACCTGCAGATCGTCATTTAGGATCGTTCCCGTCACGAAATTGTTCCTTAGAACCGCACCCGACGGGCTCGAAAGATTCAGCCGCAGGAATTCGCTCTGCTCGAACACACGGTCGGAGAGGATCTCGACCGGAACACCTATCACCAACGGCCCGCCGCGTACGAAGGTCACCGTGCCAGACCTCGCCGTGTAATCGCTTCCCGCGAGCGCCGTGCCGTTCTGCGTCACGAAATTGACCGTCACGTTCGTAAGGCTTGGCGCCAGTAACTCGACGCTGAACACCATCTGACCCGTTCCCGCGTTGCCCTCCGCCACGCTCACATTGCTCACCGCGATTCCGTTTTGCACGGTAACCGTCACGGTTGCCGTGTTCGAGAACACCTGTCCGTCGGACACACGGAATGTAAAACTGTCTGAGCCGAAGAAATCGTTCCGAGACGTGTACGTTGCCGTCAGGCCGTTGAACGAAACGGTTCCGTTCGTGGGCCCCGACACCACACTTGCGGTCAGGATGTTTCCGTCAACGTCCGTTGCGGTCAGCGCGAACGGGGTACTCGTTTCCGTGATCGCCGTTACACTCCGGCCGCTCGCGACCGGAGCGTCATTTACCGGCGTGACGTTGATCGTCACCACCGCGTCGTTCGAATCGAACTGCGCGTCGCGTGCGCGGAAGACGAATGAATCGGTACCGTTGAAGTTGGAATTCGGCGTATAGATCAGATTCGGTGCGGTGCCGGTCAGCGTTCCTCTAGTCGGTCCCGAGACGATCTGATATGCGAGCGATGACGAGTTCGGATCGATCGCTGAGAGGACGATCGGGCGGTTCGTGTCTTCCGGCAGCGTTACGGTTTGCGCCATCGCCTGAGGCGGGACCGCTCCTACAAATACGTTCGCGACGCGGCAATCTCTGTAGCGGACCCGTTCAACGCCGAAACAATCTCCCGAATAGATCGGCGCGTAGTCCGGCCCGGAGTTCAACTCGCGTACCAACAGCTCGCGCGATCCGGCGACGTAAACTCCTGTCGCGGATCCCGGCACGCCGAAAAGTGGCTCCACAGCTCCTGCCTCAAAAACTCCCAATCGAAAATCCGACGGCGTTCGCGGACGGTCTGTCCCGATCGTGTTATCGACCGTTTTGGTGATCCGGATAGTCGTCTGCGAATTTTCATCCTCATACTCCAAAACATAACCTGCGGTTACTTCACATTCGACGACGTCATTCTCACGTAGATCCAGATCGACACATCTCGGAGCAAGTAGCGGCCGATACCGCCCGGCTGTCGACACCTCGATCGAATGACTTAGGTGCGCGCGGACCCCGAAGTTCACGAAGGTCGGCGATCCGGGCTGAGAAAGAACTTCCGAGCCGTCGCGAAGGATCGACGTAATGAATGACGCCGAAGTTGGCGGTGGCGGATCCGGGTCCCCCGCACTGTCAACGGTCGTTCTGACCCTGATGATCGCATCCGCGTTGGCTTCGCCCTCAACAACCGAATAGTTCGTCACCTCGCAATCTCGGAAGTAGGACACACGCGGATCGCCTTGAACACCGCAACCCGGCGAATATATCGGCATGTATCGCCCGATCGGGCTTTCAACGACCCGGTAACTCTCGGTACTGACGCCGGCCATAACGTAGCCGTCTTCCGATCCGCGAAACGTCGTAACCACTCTTCCATCGCTATTAAGTATTTCGAATACGAAGGCTGAGACGTCGTCCGTCTCACCCGGAAGTCCCGCGTTCTCGATGAACTTTTCGACGCTGATCAGCCGGTCTGCCGTCTCGGAAACAAGATGGTCAACCCAGTAGTATTCGATCAGGCACTCGTGGATGGTTGCCGGCGCGACATCGGCGACCGGAAATCCGTCGCCGCAGTTCACATACGGAACATATCGTGCGAGCCGTCCGCCTCGAATCGGTTCGATCGTGTATTGCCGCGTTCTCGAACGGACAGCGACCGCTAGATTCGTATCCGTCTCGCTGCCTCGGAGTCGAATGATCCTGTCCTGTCCGTCGTTGAGTACCTCTACGTCAAAGTCCGACAGCGACGGCATCACCTCGCCTGTCGGATCGAACCGCTTTATCTCCCATCTAAGCTTGAGTATCGAATCCGGTTCCGGATCGATCCTCTCGTGAACTAGCGAATGCGCGATCCTGCACTTGATGTAACGAGATTGACGAAAGTCGCCGCATTCATCGCTGAAGGTAGCCAAATAACGCGAAAGTCCCGCGTCGGAACCTACCTCAATACCAAAGGTCCTCGACTCTCTCGTCAGCCCGATCAGCACACCATTCGGCGAGCCGTTGAACGATGCGGTAAAACCGTCCGCAGTCTCGACCCGATACTGAAAGTCCTCGACACCGGGTTCCTCTCCCGGCCGCTCACCGGGAGCGTCGATCGCGCTTGTGAATTTCACGACCCGATAGGGTTCATCCTCTTCGCGAAACGATAGGAACGCCATGGTCACCCGGCAAGTCAACCGCTCGCCGAGAAAGATGACTGCCCGGCCTTCCGGTTCGCACGCACCTTCGAAGATCGGCACGTAACCGGGATGGCTCTCCAGAACCGTGATCGACAATTCGGTCTCGTTCCTATCATGCGCCTGCGTCGGGATCACCACGCCTGATTCGCTCCCTCGAAACGTGAAGGGCGTCGCCTCGCCATTCCGTTCGATCCGGAAGCGAAAATCCGAGGCCGTCTTCGGGTTGACTACGTTCCCACCGTTCTCGACCTGCACCTCTACTTCAAGCACCGCGTTGGGTTGGGCCGTTGCCGGTTCGTAACCCAGGATCGCGAAGAAAACTACAAAGATGAAAAAGGACAGTCGCGATTCGAACATACCTACCTCTTTTCTATCCGGAGAGCCTTAGCGCCAGTGACTGCCCGCACAGCACGAGGATGCCGTCCTCATTCTCGAAACCGTGAACGACGTCTGAATCGATAAGCGCGAGTAGTTCGCGAGTGCCCACCTTCATCCCTCGGGCGCCGTTGTCCAGCGAAACGATGTTTACGGTCGACGAGCACCTGTCGCAGTACCCCGTCGCGGCCAGATCCTTGCTAAAACGCACGAGCGTCTGTTCGTGTGTTTCCGATGTGATCAAAAACTTCTTTGTTTTTGGCGACATTTGGCTTAGAATCGGCGGTCAGACGGAAACTTTATTGCGCTAGCCAAAGCCTCCGCCCGAAGCCGATCAACGAATTGTTCGTTGCAATGCATTTATATTCGGGAGAGGTTCGAGACGTCTTGAACTTTTTCTCCATTATTTTTCTCGTCTCCCACGAGAGAGGCGGTATGGATAATGGTTTCAGTAATTTAAGAGAGTTCGGGGATTTCCGGCTTGATGTCGAGAAAAAGGTGCTCTGGTGGAATGGCGCGCCGGTCAATCTTCCCCCAAAAGAGGTCGAGCTGCTCTCCGTCTTGACGGATAACGCCGGCGAGGTCGTCACAAAGAACGAACTGATGGATCGCCTGTGGGCTGATTCGTTCGTCGAGGAAAGCAACCTCTCACGCCACGTCTATCGACTCCGGCGCATCCTCGAAGAACGGGGCGAGCAGCCGAGCATCATTGAGACCGTTCCGCGCCGCGGATACCGCTTTGCCGGCAAGGTCAGCGACGCAGGCCCGTCAGTTATCATCGAATGTCATTCGGTCTCTCGAACTTTGATCGAGGAGTTGGATAGATCCGATGCGCCCGAACTGCGGGCATCGGCAACCAAGCCGTCTTACATGAGACTCGTTTTTCTACTTGTACCCGTCTTGCTGCTTGGAGGCGTGGCGACCGCACTGTTCGTCAATTCTCCCAGCCCAAAGGCAAACTCCGCTCGGGCCTCGATTGCCGTCATTCCGCCTCGATCGACCGGCGTCGACGACCACGCGTTGGCGATCGGCATCTCCGATACTCTTATAACTACGTTGTCCGATATCGAGCGGCTGAACGTCCTCTCAAGCTCAGCGGTCGAGCGTTATTCGGGTGGTACATTCGACACAAAAGAAGAGGGACGCAAGCTCGGGGTCGATCTCGTCGTAGACGGGACTCTTCAGCGGGCTAATAACAAAGTACGCCTTAATTTGCGCGTCACGCGGGTCGCCGATGGCACGCAGGTCTGGAGCGGGTCATTTGAAGAAGCGGATACCGATCTGTTCAGGCTGCAGGACGTCGTCGCTCAGCAAACCGGAAAGGCCATACTCGCGACGCTCAACATCGAGGACCGCCAACTTTCGATGAAGCGGTACACGTCGAACCCCGCGGCTTACGAAGCGTATCTCCGCGGCCGATATCTCCTGAGCCAGATCGAGAATCAGAAGGCCGCCGGCGAATTTCAACGGGCCCTGCAGATCGACCCGCGGTATGCTCTCGCATACGCCGGACTCGCCGACACGCTCGCCCGACTCGCAAATCGCTCGAGAGGTGCCGAGCGTATCGAGCTCTACGAACAGGCAAAACTCAAGGCCGCCCAAGCTATCGAGATCGATCCGAATCTGGCCGAAGGTCACGCCGCGATGGGCTGGCTGAACCGCATCTATGATTGGGAGTGGGAATCGAGCGAGCGCCACATTCAACGCGCTATCGAGCTCGCTCCGAACGAAGCTGCCAACCACCGCCGACTCGCATTCCTTTACGTCACGCTCGGCCGCACCGATGAAGCACTGAAAGCTTCCGAGCACGCTCGTATGCTGGATCCGCTCGATCGCAACCACGCGTGGGTACTGTATTGCGCGCGGCGTTATGAAGCATCTGCCGCCGAGTATCAGACGAGCCTTTACTCGAACACCTCCGAGGAGATCATCAGGGATTCCAAGATGGGAACGGCGATGAGTTTTCTCGAGATCGGCCGTACCGCAGAAGCGATCCGTCAGCTTCACGAACTTGTTGAGATGGAACCGGGAAACTTCGCCGTGACCGCGTTCCTGGCGATAGCCCATTTCAAGGACGGCGATAAAGAAAAGACCGCGACGATCCTAAAATGGCTGGAGAAAGAAACTGCCGAAGGCCCCGGCCGCTGGGCCCGCCTCGCCTATGTATACGCCGCGATCGGCGATCGCGCCAAGGCCCTTAAGGCCCTGGAGCTAGCCGTCGAAACCCGCGACGACAGGCTGATGTGGATCAAGACCACTCCCTACTTCGACCCTTTCCGCAACGACCCCCGATTCGTTGAGATTCTCAGGAAGATGAGACTCTCCTAGAGTTTAACGGAGATGTTTCAGCTCATTATGGTTGCAGGATGGTGGCACTTCTCTCGATCATAACGAATTCAAGACGAACAAGAATCCATGGGAGGCGTTGATTTTCAGCAGGTTTGATACAGCCTGACGACCCATGCGAAAGTCCAATTGCTGCTTGGGGTGCGAGAGGTCGTGAGTTCAAATCTCGCCGTCCCGACCAACATTTAAGAGCCTCGGATCTAGATCCGGGGCTTTTTGATTTGCGATCTGAGTGAATTTCGGAGAATAAGGTGAGATACTGTCGTTAGCCTTTTTGTAGGCATCTAAACCGAAACTGCGACTCTATGAGTTTCGAAAGATCGTTCAAAATCTTCTCATACGCATCCGTATTTTGCGGTTTCTTTTCGTTGTGGGTGGCGGGTGCTGTCGGTTTCATTGGTTCGGCGGTTTTTGCATCGGTCCTTCTTGCAGCGTGGTTTTTGGAGGGGACACGTTGGCAGATCCCGGAACGCATTGGCACCTTCCTCATAGTCCTAGCCTTGCCGGTATTCTTTGTCCTCTGGAGACTTGGTCTTTTTGTTCCTACCGGTCCTGAGTCTGTTTTGCCAAGCGTGCTTGCACGACTAATACTCACGTTGACCGCGCTGAAAATGCTTCAGGAAAAATCTGATAGGGATTGGGTTTTCCTTTTGATAATGTCGTTTTTTCAGGTACTGCTTGCCGCCGGGATGAGCATAAGCGCCCTTTACCTTTTCAGCTTCATTCTGTTTACCTTCTCGGTAGTCTGCACGATCATTCTCTTTGAGATGAGAAAGACTGATCGGGCTCTCAACGAAAAGTCGGGGCCCGGCGGTGCTAACCATCAAATTCATGTTGGACCGTCGTTCAAGGCCAGGTACATACCTGTAACCGCATCGATCTTGATGTTTGCCATCATATTGATCTGTGCGCCGATGTTCTTTTTGATCCCACGGGTTGGAGGCGCCGGATTAGGCGCGGACCCTGGTGGTGTCTCAACCAGAACCGGATTCTCCGAGACGGTTCGACTTGGGGGCATCGGAAAGATACAGCAAAACGACGAGGTGGTTATGCGGGTTCGCTTGGATGGCAGCGATGTTGCCGGGAACCTAAAATGGCGTGGAATGGCGCATGACACATTCGATGGCCAATCTTGGAGCCGTTCGCGTGGGAACACAAGAGAGCCCAAAACCAGGGGAGATCGCGACATCATTCAAGTCGATTATGCAACTGGAAAAGATAGCCTACTTCTCCAGACCATTTATCTCGAGCCTCTGGATTCCCCGGTGCTGTTTGCAGCGCCTCGGGCCGTCGGTGTCCAGGGAAATTTTACAACCTTGGTCAAAGATCTTTACGGAGGTATATCGTTTTCACGTTCTGGAGAGCGGATAAGTTACAAAGTGCTTTCTGACACGTCTATTCCAAACGACCAGGAATTGCGCGCCGATGACCGGGCCTATCCCAATCAGGCGGATAACTATCTTCAGTTGCCAGACAATCTTGATCCGAGGATCGAACGGCTCGCCCGCGATGTGACCCACGGGAATCGAAGCCGATTTGATGCTGCGCGAGCGATCGAGGCCTATCTTCAGACTCAGTTCGGCTACACACTTGAACAAAAGGCCGGAGGCCCTGACCCGCTTGCAGATTTTCTATTCAATGTGCGCGAAGGACACTGCGAGTATTTCGCCACAGCTATGGTTATGATGCTGCGTACGCAAGGCATTGCCGCACGACTCGCGACTGGTTTTCAACAGGGCGACTATAACGAGACCGCTGATGTTTATGTCGTTAGACAACGTCATGCTCATGCCTGGGTAGAGGTATTTTTTCCGGGAGAAGAAGCCTGGGTTGCGTTCGATCCGACGCCGGCAGCAGGCCGATCTTCTAATGCTGTTTCAGGCGGCATATCAGGTCGTTTTGGCAAGTACATGGAAGCGCTCGAAATGTTCTGGATCCAGTATTTCGTCGCATTTGACAACCAGGAACAGAGATCACTGTTCACTTCTGTTAGAAGGGGATTTGTTGAGTATCAGGCTAAGACGTCCGATTATGTCGATACGTTTCAAATGTTCATCTTTGAATGGTGGAAGGACGTTAGGGGTGAAAACGGTTTTGAAGAACGTGCGGCCGCGATCGGATATGCCCTTGGGGCCTTCATTGGCTCGGTGTTCGGTATCTTGGGCATCGTTGTGCTCTATAAACGTTTGAAACACCTTTCGATCTGGCAGAGGCTATCAAAATGGTTACGGCGTGATCAGGCTCAGCCTTCGGTGGATTTTTATGAAAGAATGATACGGCTTCTTGAAAACAGGGGTGTTGCCAGGCCGCCGAACTTAACGCCGTTAGAGTTCGCGATGGAAACGGGAATTCCTGAAGTCGTGCAGATCACGGATCGTTATAACGCGGTCAGATTCGGTTTAGTGGAACTCACTTCGGATGAAAGGGCTCGTATCGAAACGTGGTTAGGAACATTTGACGCAAGAAGTTAAACTATCCGTTTGCCCGAATGGTCAGATCGTTTTCCTAATGGGGCAAGGTTATCTATGAAGAAAGTCGGATTCGTCAGCCTGGGCTGTCCTAAGAATCTTGTCGATTCGGAAGTGATGATGGGGCAGTTGGCCGACGCTGGATATCAGATCACGAACAATGCGGATGAAGCAGACACTTTAGTTGTCAATACCTGTGGATTTATCGAATCCGCAAAGCAAGAGTCCATCGACGCTATCCTTGATGCGACAAGCCTTAAGGCTGAGGGCAAAGCCAGACGCGTCATAGTCGCCGGATGTCTCGTTGAACGATACCGTGACGACCTAATGAAGGAACTGCCTGAGGTCGACGCTTTCATTGGTACGTCTCAGGTCAACGAAATTCTCAAGGCGGCCGACGCTGGCTTTGATGCAAAACAACTTACGATCACCCCTGTCGGCAACAAGTCCTCCACTTATCTGTACGACGAGTACACGCCTCGTATGCGTGCGACCCAAGCGCATACTGCGTTCATAAAGATCGCTGAAGGCTGCGACCGACCTTGCGCGTTTTGCTCGATTCCGTCTATGCGCGGCTCTTTTCGCTCACGTCGCTTCGGCTCGATAGTTGAAGAGGCAAGGAACCTCGCGAAGCAAGGCGTGAAGGAAGTGGTTCTTATCGCGCAGGATTCATCTCGATATGGCGAAGACCTTGGTGAGGTCGATGCATTGGCGGCATTAATAAGAGCGTTGGGCGAGATCGAAGACCTTGAATGGGTTCGGGTCATGTACGCATATCCAACGCACATTTCGGACGCATTCCTCTCTGCTATCGCCGAAACACCTAAGGCGGTCAAGTATCTGGATATGCCGCTCCAACATGCGTCGCGAAATGTATTGAAACTAATGAAACGCGGCGGAACGCGGGAATCGCTTGAGAAGCTTATCGCTCGCGTTCGTGAAAAGGTACCTGGGATCGCGATCCGAACGACTTTTATCACCGGCTTTCCTGGAGAAACCGAAGAAGACTTTGAAGAACTCGTCAAGTTCATCCAAAACTGCCGCTTTGAAAATGTTGGCGTTTTTACCTATTCGGATGAAGAAGGTACGCCAGCATACGATCTGCCCGATAAAGTTGATCCAAAGATCGCCGAAAAGCGAAAAAAGCGCCTGATGAAAGAGCAAGCCAAGATCAGCAAGCAGTTGAACACCGCAAAGGTTGGAAATACTTATCGCGTTCTCTTTGAAGGCCTTTCACAGGAATCAGACCTTCTCTTTCAGGGCCGCCTCGAAGGCCAGGCCGAAGAGATCGACGGTTACATATTGATCAATGACATGCCTGAGAATTTCGCTCCCGTCATTGGAAATATCTATGACGTCCGCATAACCGAAGCTCATGAGTACGACCTAGTGGGCGAGATCGTATTTTCAAATTGATTTGGTCAGAAGTTTATCTATTTCTTGTTGCTTTGCAGCGACTTTCTCAAGGTCGCGTGAACCGTCGGATCGTTTGGCAGATTTCGCCATTTTTCGGGAAAAAGTGATTCGTGATGATTGTTCAGATACATGAGAGTGTATTTCGTATGGGTTATCGAAGTTTGCGATGAAATGGCTCCCGGAACTGTGTTGATGATCCCATCATTGGTTATCGGATATCCTGATACTTTTAATCCATCCTGGTAAGATTTGATCCAGGCATACAGGTTTTCGTCCGGTACTCCGTTCACGATCAGCGGCTTTGTAGGTCGTTCCCAGACGAAGATCGTGTGAACTGGGGCCAGATCACTCAAGAAGGTCTGTACCAGTAATACATCGTCCACAGAATTTGTCTGATATCTGCCAACGGCTGCGTCTACGTTGTAGAAAGGTCTTCGTTGGTGTGCCATTTCTCCTCCGCGTGGTGTCTGATCATAAAGACTTCTTTCTGATCTTTATGTGACATCTTGCCACTGCCGTTTGCGGAGGTCAACGATTTTGTTTTAGGGATGCTACAGAAAGCTCGCTCCCAGAGGCATCGGCCGTGATTGGATGCGAATACTAGTTCAAAATGCCGGTACGCCATACATCCGATAGATCTCGCTTTCTAGTTGACTCATGAAACGGGTCGCCTTAACCCCGATCGAATCTTGAATCGCGACCGATGGGCAATTACTGTATGAACTCCAAGTGCCGCCGCCCGCAGCAATAACTTCTTCAACAAAAGCGACGCAATTATTCGGCAAAACACCCCAATACCAAGTTCCCGCCATTAGTCCTTCAAGGTAAAGGTCCGCCGATCTTGGATCAGGGAGCGTCAAATATCTACGCTTTAGTTCGGTCTTTCCGTTGTCCTTTAGGTATCGGCGGTAGCCGCTCTCGGTCATGTATTTCGGCTGTCCTTTAACGACTGCTACGTGAAAATAGATCATATCGCCGGGCGTCCCCGTGCCGAGCAATAGATGCCCACAGACATTTGGGCCGGCCCCGCTGACCGCTACCACCGCTATCTTTGAACAGTCGATCTTCAATAATCCGCTTGCCATTAAGGTCTCGCCGTCGTACGCCATCAAAGCACCTCTTTATATTGTTCCTGGGTCAAGAAAAGAACCTTGTCAATCTCACACGCGTAGGGAATAAAACGTTTGGATCAGATGATCAAGATTTATTGAATTGCGAGGAAGAGGTTCCTGGGGCAAATACCGTCTATTCGATCGAGGAGAGTCATCGGAAATTATGAAACGAAGATCAGGTCTTGGATTTCTTTTGCTTTTGTTGCTGAGTGTGGCTCTAAACGCTCAGAATTCCGCGGAAAATATCGACCCTCAGATCAGCAAGTCAAAGGCTCTCTCGATCGTTAATGAATCAGCGTGGGCAAAGACATATCAGTCAACATCTGAGAGGTCAAAGGCCGAGGCAAAGTATATTTCGCGAGAGATGAAGGAAACTGCGACCGGCGGGAGTAACGAACAAAGGCTGCCTAGGGACTTTGGGCCGCCGCCGGTCACGATTCGATTACTCTCTTCCAAGACGCTTAGGCGGGCCATCGTCCGACTTCAAAAGATCGACGCCGGATACGACAGAATGTCGAGCGAACAAAAAGCGCGATTCGACGCCGACAGAGAATCTTTTCTTGAATGTGCGGTTTGTGATGACCTCTACATCGTCACGATCACAAAGAGTTCCTTTTCTAAGGGCGACTTCACTGATGAAGGCGTGCTTCAATCAATGACATTCGCGGATCTTAAGGGCAGTGTTAGGCTCGCAGGTGAAAGCGGGGAAGTGCGCGAACTCGTTCAGTTCACCCCGTCGAATGGCGGCAGCGATGCGGCACTGCTTTTCTTCAGACGTTATGACGAAAATGGAAACAAATTGATAACGCCGCGATCCAGGAACTTCAGGATCGAATTCGAGCCATCCTTTTTGGATTCGCGGAATCGATACGCGGCTCTCCTTCCCAGGTCTATTGAATTTCGCGTAAAAGATCTCGTCGTCAACGGGCAAGTTGACTTCTAGAAGATCGGATGTGACCGCGTATCAGGTTGCTTAAGAGTTCTAAATTCAACTAAAATCAAGGCTACCACTCCTCAAGGAAGTAACCTTAAAATGAAAATTCGAATTTTGGTCATTTCGGCATTATTCTGTTTCGCCTCATCCGAGGCTCTCGCCCAGAAGTATGACAAGCCGTTGAACAAATGGGGCAAAGACGAAGCCCTTCAGATAGTCAACGAATCGGCTTGGGCAAAAACATATCAATCATCGTCAGGTAAGGCTGGATCTGATGCCGGGACAGTCGCCCGCGAACAGAGGCAAAGCGTTTACAGCGGAGGTTCGGATCCGCGAAGTGTTGCCAGAGACTTTGGCCCTCCGCCGGTCACCATGCGTCTTCATTCGTCGGAGATCTTGAGGAAGGCAACGGTCCGCCTTCAGCAGATCGATGTCGGATACGACAAAATGAGCGAGGAAGATCAGGCTAAATTTGATGCGGGTCGAAAGATCTTCCTTGACTGCGCGATTTGCAAGGACTACTACGTCATTACCTTAACAAAGGCCGCGTTCACGAAGGGCGGTTCTGTTGACGAAGGTGTTTTTCAGTCGATGACCCTTGCCGATCTGAAGGGTAATGTTCATCTGGAAAATGACTCTGGCGAAACTCGGGAACTTGTTCAATTTACCGCTCCAAAATCAGCGGGAGACTCCGCGGTCTTCTTTTTCAAGCGTACGGACGAATCGGGAAAACACCTGGTTACTCCGGACACGAAAGAGATCAAATTCGTGTTCGAGAACACATTTCTAGATTCGCGCAATCGCTTCTCAATCCTCTTGCCGCGATTCTTCGATTTCAAGGTCTCGAAAATGATGGTCGGCGACAAGCTGATGTTTTAACGAGCGGTCAAAGTCTCAAAGAATCTAGCTGCTATATCAGTACCGGGCCGAGGTGTTTCCGTTTCAGGATTCTGCTCGGCCCATTCCAATGCAAGGATCAGTGGGACCCAATTTGTGAACTCTGTCGGGCCATCGATCGAAGTCAGGGCTTTTGAAGCCTCTGAAGGCATCTTTATCGCCTCGATCGGCTTGCCGTTTTTCCTCTTGCAATTCTCCGGATCTGAAACTACAAGATATTCTCGGCAAACGAGCGGCCGTTGCGGATGGATCGAACACGACTCGTTTTCAAGAAAAGGGCAGGGGACTTCTTGTTCAAAATATCTCAGACCCAGTTCCTTATACTCGGGGCCGACGGGTTTTATCTGTTGTCGTAACTGGCTCATCAGGCCAGCTTCTTCCATTCGTTCGATAGCTGCCTTGAATCGTTCTTTGATCGTTGATCTTTCCATTTCGGGAAGGCCGTCAACAATGTCCAGTAACAGGCGGGCTTCGACCGGTGATATCGGAACCATTTGACGGCAGCAGGCACCGCATCCAGCAGCACATGTAACAGTCCTACCGGCGTCGTTTACGTGTTTTACGGTAGCGTCGATTATAGAACCGCAAATGTCTCGAAAGATCGGCAGCATTTTTCTGACCGAAGTATTACCGGTGGAAACATCCGCCCGAATTGACAGCGGTTCGCCATAGATCGACAGGCGAATGTTTGCGCTCCTTGTCTCCGGGCCAGTTTCTTCTTCCACGACTAATCGATGATCGCTTGATAGATCAACGCGCGAAGTTTGCCGAAATCGTCGATGTTCCCTGCCGGGATCAATTGTGTCATATAGACGACGACCAGCTGTTCTTTTGGATCGACCCAATAGGTTGAATGATATGCACCGCCCCAGGCAAATTCACCTTCCGATCCAATGACCCCTCTAGCGCCGAGGTCCTTTACGATAGAAAATCCTAGTCCAAATCCCTGTCCGTCACGATACGGGATCCCACGCAGGTGATCAGAGATCATCAACTCGACACTTTTTCGGGACAAAATTCGTTTGCCGTCGATTTCGCCTCCGTTTGCAAGCATCTGCAAGAACCGCAGGTAGTTTCCGGCTGTGGATAAGATACCTGCACCGCCTGAAAAATTCTTCCTCGGTCCCTTTACATAAGCACCCTGGCCGACTCCGAGTCCCGGTTCAGGAGCCCTTTCGATACCTTCATTCTTTGCAGAATAGACAACGGCAAGCCTGTTCACCTTTGATTCAGGCAGGTAAAAGCTCGTGTCCGAGAGGCCGAGAGGTTCCAGGATCTTTTGAGAAAGAAATTGATCGAACGATTGACCGCTCGCCTTTTCGATAACGGCGCCGAGTATGTCGGTGTTGTATCCGTAAACCCATTTCTCACCCGGGTGTGCGTCCATCGGAAGTTTTGCGATCTTGGCGACCGTTTCCTGGATCGTCTCGTCGCGATCCGAAAGATACCAGCCCGTAACACCCGCGGCCTCCCATTTGTCTTTTGCAGCACCGTCCCCGTATCCGATTCCCGCTGTGTGTGTCAGCAGATCTCTGATCGTTATCTGCCGTTTTGCCTTTACGATC
>JAEUQK010000036.1 GCA_016789265.1 Blastocatellia bacterium | reverse complement strand
CTTCTTGTGGACCTTCGGATCTAGGTGTTCCGTGACGAAATCCGGAAGGTCACTGAATTTATCCGTTTTCGGATTGACCGCGCGTTCAAAGGTGCCGGTCGCAAATTCATAATCGTTTCGTGTGTCGAGGACCAAAACATCGTTCCTTTCGATCAGATCATTCCATTCAACCGCCGAAACATGGGTCCCGACCCCGAGGGCCAGATCAACCGGCTTCTTCAACGTTACGATCTCGGGCTTGACCTTTACGTCAATTCGCTTGAAAGGCAGCGAATCGTGAAGCGATGACTTGAATTGGATCGCCGTCTCGAATAACTGTTCTATTTCCTTGATAAATACTTCGATATCCGAAGTTCGGCCTGCAACTGTGGAGTTATAACCTTCGGCAGCAAGGATCAATGTTCCAACGATCGAATTCCGCTTCATCACCTCTCGTGCGAGAGAACGCAATTCCGATAGCGGCCTGACCGCGGGCATATCCTTGAACTCGTAAAATGTAATGATTTGAAACTTAACTTCCATTGACTACTTGATTATATTGAGTGATCGGTCAGTTGTTAAACCTAAACGAGTACAGTGGGCAGCGTTAAATATAAGTGTATCTTGGCCGCAGGTTTTCCGATATAATGCCTTAGACAATTGCGATGAAACCCGTCAGCAGTACCGGCGATTACCAACTCTCGTTCGAAGAAAGGATCAGTTATCTCTACGCCTATGTCAGAGGTGAGCACGCGTCTCTGAGGATCGCCAGGGACTATTGGGATCGTATTGCAAAACGGGCTCTTTCCCTTAAGGTGAAGAAGGTCCTGGTCGTCGAAGATATATCTGAAGCAATAACTATTTCCGAGGTTCATCAACTTGTGACCGAACTGTCAGAATTACCGGTAAAGGACATTTTCGTCGCATTCGTTGACCAGTTTGCTCAGCATAAGAGTATAAATGAATTCGGAATGCTGGTCGGGGGCAATCGCGGACTGGAGGTAAAAGGTTTTGAGTCAACAGACGATGCCGAGAAATGGCTTCTTTCCCGCTGATCCATCAGTTAAATTTAGATCCCGTCAAGATCAAGCCCCCATTCACGATATCTGAAGCACTCATTCGTTTCTTTCCTTCCATCTGCAGTTCAGTGACCTTTAGAATGGTGCCGTCTCCACACGTGACTTCGATCCCGCTGCTGTTGGCCGATATCACTGACCCCGACTGGACACCATGTGACATCTCCTGTGAACTCACGGCTTTCCATAATGTGAAGCGCCTGTCGCCCAGAAACGTGTATGTCGTAGGAAACGGCTGAAATCCGAGGATCCGACGACAGATAGCATCAGCTGTCATCGCCCAATCGATCCTTCCGTCCTCCTTTTTCATAATAGGCGCCAGTGTTGCCGCCGCGTTTTCCTGGGCCCGAGGTTCGATCTCGCCTAAATTTGCGAGCGTTTCCGAGAGCAATTCGGCCCCAAGGACCGCAAGTCGTTCCATAAGCTCGATCGAATTCTCGTTGTCGCCGATCATGACCTCACTCTGAAGCAAAATATCGCCCGTATCCAACCCGGCGTCCATTTTCATGGTCGTTACACCGGTGGATTTCTCACCATTAACGATCGCCCAATTCACCGGTGCCGCTCCCCGATACTTGGGTAAGAGTGAGAAATGTACATTGATCGCCCCAAGCGGGAATGCATGAAGAAACGGCTCGGGCAATATTCGTCCGTAGGCAACCACGACAGCGACATCGGCCAAATGTGATTTAAACTCTTCGATCGCTTCAGGCGTTCTGAGCCTCGTCGGCTGGATGACCGGAATTCGGTGTTCGAGCGCAAATTGTTTGACTGGCGAAAACGCGATCTTATTTCCTCGCCCCGAAGGCCTGTCCGGCTGCGTGTAGGCCGCGACAACCTCGTGCCCGTCCTCTACGATTCTTCTAAGGGAAGGGACCGCCGCCGCCGGCGTGCCCATGAAAACTATCTTCATAAATAAAAAGGCAAAAACGCAGTCGCGTCCTTGCCCAAAGATCAGTTACTGACGATCATTTAATACCCGCAGTGATAATTGGAAAACTCGTAAATACTCGCCCATTTACCGCCGGTTCTTTTGTACACGTTAAAACCTGCACCTTCAAACGACATCGTGTAAGTAAATATCTCGCTGATACCATCACCATCTACATCGAAAAGATCGAGAAGCCGTTCGTGATAGACACCCGTGTCGATGTCCTTGATATCCGAACTCATTACTTCACCCTCTTCAACTGAGTTGAATGACGAATAACCTAAAGCATATTTCCCGTCCGTCCCGAGGTCGGCAATAAAGGCAAGTAGAGCGCGGCTCTTTGCCGACGTGTCTGACCAATACGAACCCACAAGCTCGACTCTGCCGTCTCCATCAACATCAACAGCGGTCAAGTTCTGATATTTAAGGGTTTTAGACGACGATGCCGGCACGTTATTTCTCGATAATTCTTCGCGTACCAGGAGTTCGACCTCAGCTCTTTCCGCTACGGTCGGCAGCCTGCGAACGCCCGTTCCCGGTTTAGCAAGTTTTGCGTTCGTCGCCAAGGCCATGATGTTGCCCTTAAGCGTCGTTCTTTTTGTCGCGGTAATGACATCGGCCATATTCCTTGAGCATTCTCTGCTCGGGTCTGCACCTTTTATTGTCACCGTACCAACGGAAGCACCGCCAAAGATCAGAGAATAGACCTTGTTCACCGGATAGTAATTCTTCACAAATGCCGCAAGCGGTTTCTGATCGGCATCGCCGGCTGCCGGCTCTTCGAGCTTGCCTTTGTTCAAAAAAGCTATTGGTTCGACTGTCTTCCCGTCATTCAACACGGCCATTATCAACGGTTTCAGCGGCGCCGGTCTTTTTACCTGTGCAATTACCGCTTGTCCACCGAGGATCGAGACGGCGATGATCCCTGTTATCAGTCTTATGTTCATCAATTTCATTAGCTCCAACCGCTCAGATCTTTCGCGAGATCGATTTTCCCTGCATGAACTGCAGTAGGTATTCGCGGCCTCCGGCCTTTGAGTCTGTCCCGCTCATGTTGAAACCGCCGAATGGATGAACGCCTACCAGCGCTCCTGTACACTTCCGGTTGAGGTAAAGGTTGCCAACGTGAAACTCACGTTTTGCACGTTCGAGGCGTTCCTCTGACGCAGAGTAGACAGAACCGGTAAGCCCAAATTCCGTTCCGTTCGCGATCTCCAACGCGTGGTCGTAATCTCGCGCCTTAATGACCGCAAGTACCGGAGCAAAGATCTCTTCCTGTTCGATCGTGTCGCCGGGCAGTACATTTGAGATAACTGTAGGCAGGATGAAATATCCTTTTGATTCATCACCCGTACCACCGGCAACGATCTCGCCGCCTTCCTCGACTCCCTTAGAAATATATTTAAGAGTTGTGTCGAATGAACGTTTATTGATCACCGCAGCAACGTTTGTTGTACCGTCAGTCGGGTCGCCCACGGTCAACTTCCCGGTCAATTCGACTACCTTACTAAGGACTTCGTCGTGGACTTTCTCGTCAACTATCAATCGCGAGCACGCCGAACATTTCTGTCCTTGGAACCCGAACGCGGCCTGAACCGCCCCTAATGCCGCTGCATCAATATCAGCGTCGTCCGCGACGACGATCGCGTCCTTGCCGCCCATTTCGGCAACGACCCGTTTGATCCAAATTTGACCATCCTGCGGCCTGGCAGCGACCTGATTGATATGAAGGCCTACCCCTTTTGAGCCGGTAAAGGATATGAAGCGGGTTTTCGGGTGAGTGACCATCGCTTCACCCGTCTTTGCGCTCCCCGTTACGAAGTTCACAACCCCTTTCGGCAAGCCAATCTCTTCCAGTATCTCGACAAATTTAGCCGCGATAGTCGGCGAATCAGATGAAGGTTTCAGGACGACGGTATTGCCCGCGACGACCGCGGCCATCGTCATACCGGACATGATGGCAAGCGGAAAATTCCATGGGGGAATTATCGCGCCTACTCCGAGCGGTATGTACTCAAGGCTATTGTCCTCTCCGGCGATTTTCGTTACAGGCTGCTCCTGCGACCAACGGAGCAGCTCGCGGCCGTAGAATTCCATAAAATCGATCGCTTCTGCCGTATCGCCGTCGGCCTCGGCCCATGTCTTCGCCACCTCGAACACCATCCATGCCGAAAGCTCATGCTTCCGTTTTCTCATTACCTCCGCGGCCTTAAAGAGATATTCCGCACGCTCGGCGGGAGAAACATTTCGCCATGACTTGAACGCCTCTGAGGCGGCTGAGATCGCCTTTTCTACCAACTCGACCTCGTCGTCGACCTCGGAAAATACGCCGACGACTTCTTCTTTATTAGCCGGGTTAAAGCTCTTGAATTTGCTGTCAAAGGTGATCTTCGCACCGTCGATCACTACGGGATAATCACGCCCAAGCTCTCCACGCACCTTTTCCAACGCGGCTCTCATCGCCTCTGCATTCTCAGGTTTTGAAAAATCTGTAAATGGTTCGTTCTTAAATTCGTCCAATACTCTTTGTGTTTGCATATTAGGTGTACCTTTGCCTATCGATTTCGTTCAATTCCCATGCATCGAGGAGTTCAGGGACCTTCGGTTCTTCATCCGTTTGCCAGGAGACTATGAACCGCGGCTCCTGAGTATCATGATCGTGCTTTACGTAGCTTTGTATCAGGACCCAACCGGCAAGCAAGTAAAGGTTCAGTTCGCGAACCGAACGCACTTCGGCAGTCAACTTTGTGTCGTCAATGCTCATTCCCACTTCCCCGTTTTTTGGAGTCTTTTGATCTTACGTTTTGCCATTTCACGCTTGAGCGCAGTCATTCGGTCGAGAAAAACAATTCCGTCGCAATGATCCGTTTCGTGAAGGACGCAGCGAGCCGCAAGATCGGTCAGATCATGCTCGATACGCTCGCCCGTTACGTTCTGGGCGCTTACGATCACCCTCATCTCGCGTTTGACGGTCTGAAAAAGGCCCGGAAATGAAAGGCACCCTTCATCACCGACCTGTTCGCCTTCGACCGTGATTATTTCCGGATTTACCAGCGTGAGCGGATTCGGACGGCCTTCATCGTCCGGAACGTCCATTACGAAAAAGCGTTTCGAGATGCCGACCTGAGGGGCCGCTAAGCCCACGCCGCCGGCAAAACGCATCGTCTCGAACATCTCCGACACTAACGACTCGAAATCGCCGCCAAATTCGTCTTCACCGACAGGTTTTCCGACGGCAAGCAAAACCGGTTCCGGATAATGAACTATCCTCAATGGCGGCATAAGGGATAGTTTACCGCAAATAAAGCAAAATTTGATAGTTGGTGATCATTCAAATTCGCAGAGTTTCAAGGCTGATGTCCGGGAGATTCGGTGAATTCTCGAACTTCAATTGAAGCCTGGATAAACTGCTCATGTAAGTCGTTCTGCCGCAATGACATTATGGTCATTTCGAAAGAAACACCTGAGTTACATAGATCAGACCATTATTAGAGTGATGAACGCCGATGCCTGTCGTGTTCCATTCACGGTCGAGGATGTTAAAACGGTGGGTAGTCGATCTCATCCAGCCCTTTACGGCAAAGGCCTCAAACTTGGGGACCTGTTCACCCATAAAAAGATTTTCACCGATCTTTGACCATTTAAGCTTTGAAGCTCGTTCGATCACTGTGAGTCCTTGACGATCGAAATGTCCGAAAAACCCTTCACGGGCCATTTGCCGGGAATAGTTTCTCGCGACGTTTGCAGCGCGGTCATCCCATTCAAGCGGCTGCAGCCTTGCTTTAACGCGTTCACGATTTACCAGATCAAAGACCTCTGTTTCTTCCGAGGATTGAGCGCAAGTGCAGATAACGCCGACCAGGATAAGAAATACTGAAAACCAGGCTGAAATTCTGAAAGACCTCATTGTAGTTTGAATGGAAGAGTCGTGATCGGGCTTGGGGAAAGCTGATGTTTTATGATAGCGACTCTTCCGGCCGGATTGCAATATCGAATTTCTACGCCGGTGGGATCTCGATCTTCGCCTTTTCAGCCGTTGCCCAATCGCAGAGCACCTTAGATTCCTCCGCAGACAGGATCGCGTCACGGTGGGCCCAGGTATATGAAGGAAGTGGCATTTCCTTCTCATTTATCTGTTCGCACACTTCTTCCAATTTCTTGGCCTTACGCTTAGGCTGATAGGTCGCCCACACACTGAAATTCAACTCGCGACGGCCCTCGTCGATGTGATTCTTCAGCCACCACGAGACAGGCGAGATCTGTGAATACCACGGATAGACTGTGGTATTCGTATGACAATCGCTGCATGAACGATTCATGATCGCCTTGATATTTTCCGGCACTTGAACGCTCGCCTCAAGCGTCTCAGCCTCATTGACCGGCGGATTGGTAAAATCCGGGCGAATGAATTGAACGACGATCAACGCCGCCACGATGACGATTGCGGCTATCTTCAGGATTTTCTTCAGCATCTTATTCTAAAGTCTTTCATCAAAGAGTGACTCATAATAGAATGAATTTGCCTCTATGTTAAACCCCGTAGTGATCTCGATCCCGTTCTTTGCGTTGATGATAGCGCTTGAGGCGTGGTATTCAAGGCGTAAAGACCCGTCGGCCTACTTGGCGAAGGACGCTTGGATAAACATCCTTATCGGATTTGTCAGCGTCGGATTTAATTTGTTGTTTGGCCTCTTCATCGGCACGATCTACGCATTCGCCTACTCGCTTGCCCCTTTCAAATTCCCGGCTGAAGCATGGTCGACATGGGTGATCTTGTTCTTCGTGGACGACTTGGCTTATTACATCTTTCACAGGGCAAGCCACGAATCGCGGCTTTTCTGGAATTTCCACGTTGTCCATCATTCGAGTGAGTATTACAACCTGAGCGTGGCGGTCAGGCAAAGCTGGTTCTCAGGACTTCTGCACTGGCTCTTTTATGCTCCGATAATGCTTCTCGGCTTCGCACCGTGGATGTTTGCGATAATGCACGGATTTAATCTGATATACCAGTTTTGGATCCACACGAAATTCATCAAAACGCTCGGCCCACTCGAATGGATATTGAATACGCCGTCGCATCATCGCGTACACCATGGCGTGAACAATCCTTACCTGGACAAGAACTATGCGGGCGTACTGATCATATGGGACCGGCTTTTCGGCTCGTTCGTGCAGGAAACAGAGGAGCCGCGATATGGGATCATCAAGCCGATCAAGAGTTTCAATCCTTTATGGGTGAATACGCATGGCTGGTTCGAGATGTTCGCCGCAATGCGTGAGCGTAAAGGTATCCGGAACAAACTGCGATGCATCTTCGCGTCGCCGAATATGGAGATGAATAGCTAGATGAAGATCGCTTTTGCAGTGTTATTCATCGTAGTCACCTTCGCTGGTGGCAGCCATGCTCAGTCGGTAAATATCACGGCAAGAAAAGTTACCTATAAAAGAGCTGGAGATGTGGCCGACCATAAACGTGAATTTGAAGTCATTTATCCCGTGATTAGTTCAAGAAATGGGTCTCACGTTCGTCGGAAGATCCTGTCTAATATTGATTATTGGAAGGTGTTCGACTGGAGTGGCAACGACTTCTCACTAACGAGCGAGATCGAAGATGGTGGATGGATCACGAATCTTTATTTCGACGTCAAATACAACGCTAATAACATTCTCGATATTTGGCTAATGATGGACGGCGTCGGGGCTTATCCAGATACCGCGACCAGGCATATCGTCATCGATCTGCGAACTGGCAAGAAACTGAAAATTTCTGACCTCTTTAAACGAAGTAAATTGGTTTTGTTACGAAATGCTATTAGGCGAAAAATGAAAGAAAGTGAGGCACGTTTGGAAGGCTCTGAAAAGGAAGTATTGAAGTTTGAACGAGAAAATGGCATCTACAACGACTACCATCCAAGTCCGGAAAATCTTCAGTTGAAAGACCTTGACGGTTTCTCAATTTCGAACAAAGGCGTAACTTTTCTTTACGATTATGACTATCCACATGTTTCGCAAGCCCTAGAACCGTCCGGCGAATTTTTTATGAGTTTCAGGCAACTAAAACCGTTCATTCGCCGCGACGGTTTGCTAGCAAGGTTTATTCGTTAATATACTTAAGCTCAATGAGCGAAAGAAAGATCCGTGTTCTGGTGGCAAAACCCGGCCTTGACGGCCACGATCGCGGGGCGAAGGTTATTGCCCGAGCGCTTCGCGACGCAGGTATGGAAGTCATTTATACCGGCCTTCGTCAGACGCCGGAAATGATAGCGGCGGCGGCATTGCAGGAAGACGTCGACGCTGTCGGCATCTCCATCCTGAGCGGCGCGCACAAAACGCTTTGTCCCAGAATAGTAAATCTTCTCCGAGAAAGCGGGATGGATGACACATTGGTGCTTGTAGGGGGCATAGTTCCGACCGAAGATATACCCGACCTAAAAGCCAAAGGCGTTGCGGAAGTTTTCCTTCCCGGCACCTCAACCGAGGATATTGTGACCTTTATTCGGCAGCATGTCCGCGCGGATGGATAAACATTTTCATTGCCGGAATTACAAAGACCTCGTATCATAAATTTTAACACTTGTTAGCAGAAATTCTAACGAAATAGGGAGATCTACCAATGAAGAAATTAACTTCGTTTGTCTTTGCGGTTGCAATGCTCTTTTCGATCGCGTTCGTAGGAGAAACGATCTCAACCGTAACAAATACAGGCAATTCAATGTCGGTTCAAGCTCAGGCCACGGTCAAGACAAAACGCAAACCAGGCGCGATCCGACGTATCTATCGCGGCGGTAAATGGGTCGGGACCAAGGTCTGGACAGGTACTAAATGGGTATCCAAAAAGACTTGGCAAGGTATGAAATGGACCGGTAAGAAAACCTGGAAAACCGGCCGCAAAGTGGTCAGCCGCACTAAGAAAGTCGTGTATTAAATGGAACCTTAGCATTAGTCGAAAAAGGACGCTTTGACTAGCGTCCTTTTTGTTTTCAATGGTGCGATCTGATAAGGTTCCCTGTTTTGACGGGTCAGTTCATTTATCATTTAATCTAACCTTATGAAAAACATTGTGCGTGTCGCCGGTGGACAGGGTTTTTGGGGCGATCTTTTGACGGCCCCGATCGATCAGGTGCGAAAAGGCCCTATCGATTATCTGATGCTCGATTATCTGGCCGAGGTGACGATGTCGATCCTGCAGAAGCAGCGTTCTCGCAACCCTGAGGCGGGTTACGCACGCGATTTCGTCGAGTTGATGCGCGAGATCTTGCCCGATTGCGTGGAAAGAAACATCAAGGTCCTCTCAAACGCCGGCGGCGTTAATGTCATCGGCTGTGCCGAAGCCATCGCCAACGTCGCACGCGAACTCGGCCTGCAAGGCAAAGTAAAGATAGGCGTTGTAACGGGCGACGACGTGCTCGATAAACTCGACGGCTGGCTTGCAGACGGCGTTGAGATCAATTCAATGGATGACGGGACGCCGCTTTCGGTGATCCGCGACAAAGTTCAGTCCGCAAATGTTTACATCGGAGCAGCGCCTCTTGTCGAGGCTCTCGGCCGAGGTGCGAACGTCGTTGTCGGCGGTCGCTTGACGGACACCGGTTTGACGCTCGCTCCGCTGATGCACGAATTCGGCTGGTCCTTCGAGGACTGGGACCGCGTATCGGCGGGCACGATCGCCGGTCATATAATCGAATGTGGAGCGCAAAGTTCGGGCGGAAATTGCCAGTACGATTGGCAGTCGATACCGGATATGGCGAACATCGGCTTCCCTATTGTCGAAGCATCACCCGACGGCACGTTCATTGTCACCAAACACCAAGGCACCGGCGGCCGTGTAAATGTTCAATCGGTCACGGAACAGCTTCTATACGAGATGGGCGATCCGAGATCTTACATTACGCCGGACGTGGTGGCAGATTTTTCTTCGATAAATCTCGCTGAGGATGGCGAAAATCGCGTCCGCGTCTTCGGAATCACAGGCAATCCGGCGACGGATTTCTACAAGGTCTCGATCGCTTATTCTCATGGTTATAAAAGTGTCGGCACGCTTGTTTACGCCTGGCCCGACGCCCTCGAAAAAGCCCAAGCCGCCGACCGCATCCTACGCCAACGTCTTGACAACCTCGGCCTAAAATTTGAACACATCCTAACCGAATTCGTCGGCGTTAATGCTACCCACGGCCACCTCGCTCTTGGCTCCCCTCCTTATGAAGGAGGGGTGGCAGCCGCTTCGGCTGACGGGGTGGTTCTTTCATCGAACAAAAACGACATCCCAGAAGTCCAACTCCGCATCGCCGTCCGCGGCCAGAACCGTGCCGACGTCGAACGCTTCACCAAAGAGATCGCCCCGCTCATCCTCACCGGCCCGCCCGCCGTCACAGGCTTCGCCGGCGGCCGCCCAAAGGTCGAAGAAATAATGGCCTACTTCCCCGCTCTCATCCCAAAATCCCTGATCGAAACAAAAGTCGACATCGTCGAGGCTTAAAAAAAAGCTCATTGCAATTCTGTAGCCATTAGGATACACTCATTATGATCGAAGTTCGCCAAACTGAAGTATTTTCAAAATGGCTGACCAAACTTCGTGACCTACGAGCACGGGCAAGGATCCAGGCGAGGATCGATAGACTTGAACTAGGAAGTCCGGGCGATGTGAAATCGGTCGGTCAAGGCGTTTCCGAAATGAAGATAGACTATGGTCCAGGTTATCGAGTTTATTTTATTCGAAAGGGTTCGGAGCTGATCGTACTTCTAGCGGGAGGTGACAAGGGCAGTCAATCAAGTGATATTCAGAAAGCGCTAAGGCTTGCAAAGGAACTATAAAGCAATGGCTCGGACAAAAACCACAAAATATGACGTCGCTGAGTATCTACGCACGCCCGAGGAAATGGCCGCGTACCTCGAAGCCTGTCTCGAAGAAGCAAATGGCGACGCCGCATTCGTCGCTAAAGCACTCGGCAATATCGCCCGGGCTAAAGGTATGACTGAGATCGCCCGTGACACCGGACTTTCCCGTGAGAGCCTTTATAAAGCTCTCTCAGGCGAACGCAGCCCGAGCTTTGACACAGTTCTTAAGGTGATAGGTGCGTTAGGGATAAAAATTCACGCTGAGCCAGCGTGACTAACCGCGTGGACCAAGTCGCTGCCCAATGGGCCTTTCACGACTTTATCCTCGCAGCCAAAACTTGAGGAAAAGCCCAATACGGCGACCGCTACAACGAGATCCAAGCCCTCGGCCTTAAGAAAAAGTCCGAATACAAATCACCATCGAAGAAGAAACCGACGCCGGAGGCTAGAGAATGGAAAGGTCGCCGACGGCGACCTTTACTTTTTCTTTATTTCAACGAAGCTCCTGCCATTCCAGCGAAGATAGATTTCCGGTGGCCACACTCCACCGATCCAGTTTGGAGGCCCATTTGGTGACTTTTTGTTGAGTACGTCATGGGAGTTAATTATTAGGAGCTTGCTGTTTACGTTGAAGGCTACATCAAAAACCATCATTTCGGGTGAAGGGACCCATGTTACTTTGCCGCTTTTCAAATCCACCATACCGGCCATCAGACATGGTGAACCACATCCCCAAACCCCTATTGCATAGTGGCCCGCAAAGTTCGCTCCTTCCCTTGCCGCTTCTCGAAGTCGTGTTCGATAATACTTCGCACCTTTCGCACTCGCCAGGTCTACTCGGGCCGGCTTGCCCGTGAACTTCTGTCGGACTGGATAATCGCTAAACTTTGGATTCTTTTGCGCCAGACACGGAATGAACGCTAACAGAATTGCGACCGTGGCAATTGCGACTCTTCGATGTTTTGGTGACAAAGTATTCACACCTATTCCTTCTCCAAAAACTTAGCGATACCCTTCTGACAATCGTCGGTCATGCGGGCCGTGGCGTTGACTTGGGCGCCGAGGCGGATGGCTTCGGGGGAACGGACGCTTGAGGCGATCGATCAGGGCACTTCGGCACCGGTTTTGTCGATGTAGAATGTGCGACCATTTAGTACAACTTTTGCCTTGCCGTTTCTGAAATTATCGGCGGCGGCGTAAACCGGAGCGATCACTTCTTTTCCCGTCATGTCGATAAAGCCGAACTTTGCACCCGACATAACCTTTTTAAGTCCGTCGAACGTATCCCATATTCCCTGATATTTTGGGGCGGCAAGTTGCTTTCCTGTCTTGTCGATAAGCCCGTATCTCTGCGCAGGATACTGTCCTGCAGCCACTACCGCCACGCCGTCACGAAAACTGGAGGCGTAGTCGTATCTTGCGGCGAACACCTCTTTGCCCGTCTTGTCTATAAAGAACCATTTACCGCCTAAAAACATCCCATTCGGCTCGCGGCGGCCCCCGACGTTCACGGCCGCGAAACCTTCGGAAAAGTCCTTTGCTGCGTCGTATTTAAGGGCGATCGTTTCCTTGCCGGTTTCGTCGATAAAGCCCCATTTCCCGCCCTCGGTCGCACTGCGGCCGATGTTGACGAGTGCCATTCCGTCCACAAATTTATTCGCGGAATCATATTTCGGCTCGACAAGCACGGAACCGTCGTCAAACCTATAACCGATCTTGTTCGACGAAGCGGAAGTAAAGGTGGATAGCTTGCCGCGACTCACTACGGTCTTAGCGGGAAGCGTCTTCGTAACCGCAATCACGGGAAGAGGGACCGCCGACGCAGCTGGTGTGTCCCTCGGTTTGTCGATAAATATCTCCTTCCCGTTTTGGCGCACTCTTGCTTTGCCGTTCACAAAGAAGTCGTAGTTGCCTGTCGCATTGTAGTCGTAGATGCACGGAATGACCTCCTCGCCCTTTAAGTTGATGAAGCCAAGTTTCCTGTTTAGATAGACCGGTGCAAAGCCGTCATGAAAGGTCGCGGTCATCTTGATACCGTTGAATTGATATTTGAACGGCGTCAACGCACGTCCCGCCTTATCGATGATCGAACAACCCTCGGGCTTACAGGCCCAGGCATATCCATTGTCGAAGGGAAAGACACTCTTATAGATCATCGGGATCGCTACCGCACCTTTGGCGTTGATATAGCCGCCAGCTTTGTTGACGTAGGCGGCACACAGCCCCTCGACACAATCGTCGATCCGTTCGTAAGTGAGCGGCACGAGCACCTTACCCGACGTGTCGA
>JAEUQK010000038.1 GCA_016789265.1 Blastocatellia bacterium | reverse complement strand
CCGGTTTTCTCCCTGCGAACCGGTTATCAAATAGCATATCTCGTCATCGTCATATGATCTGGCTTCGCCGAGTTCGACCATTGTTCCGTGGCCAACTTTGATAAGCCCTTGATCCACAGCGATCTCGACGTTTTTCATCATTGACCGACCGAGCACGCAGACCTTGCGGCCGTATTCATGTGCGAGATCAAAAATGATCTGAAGCCGATGGATAGAACTCGAGAATGTCGATACAAATAGCCTGCCCGGAGTTTCCTCAAAGATCTCGCGAAACGCCGGGATCACTGCCTGTTCCGAAGGTGTGCGACCGGGAACGGTGGCATTGGTAGAATCGCCGAGCAATGCAAGAACCCCTTCATCGCCGTACTTCTTCAATGTCCTCAGGTCATACGGCCGGCCTATGACCGGCGTATCGTCTATCTTGTAGTCGCCTGTGTGTATCAATGTTCCAATAGGCGTCTTGATCGCAAGAGAAAAACAATCGACCAATGAGTGTGACGCGTGGATAAATTCGACGGTGAACGCCCCGATCGTAACGACGTCATTTGCCTTGACCCTGTGAAGTAAGACATCGTCTAACATATCGAATTCTTCGAGCCTTTTTTCGGCCAAAGCATGGGTAAACCTGGACGCGTATACCGGAAGATTGAATTTCCTGAGTAAGTAAGCCAGTGCCCCGATGTGATCCTCGTGCCCGTGCGTTAGAATGAGAGCAATCAGGTCGTCTCGATACTCGTCAAGAAAATCAAAATTCGGTATTGAGATGTCAACGCCGTATGGAGTTTCCTCGGGAAAGCCCATTCCTGCATCAACGATTATCATTTCATCGCCGTATCGGATGCCCATACAGTTCATCCCAAATTCGCCGATCCCGCCGAGGGGAATGATCTCAACTCGTTTCACCATGTTACCGAAGAAACCTCATTACTCCTTGTGTACTTAAATCTCTGATTATAGCATATTTACGGACCGCTATTCCCTGGAGCGACCCTAGCTGTATCATGAGAATTTCATTGACCAGTACAAAGCGTGTGCTTTAATGTTTCGGCTATTTGCGTTTCCGATGCGTCCTAATTTGCATTAAATTGTTCCCAACATTCGTTTATCCACTTACACCTGATGAAGATCACGTTTTTTGTAAAGCAACGTTTGAAGCTTACGTTATTATTCACCGCGGCCCTGATCTACCTATTGATCAGTTTTGGAAGAGTTGAGCGCCACATAAGTGGACAGACAGGCACCGCACCGGGTATTCCTCAGGGCTTGACGGCTTCTGATTCTGTGTATGGGAACAAAGTGGGCCTCGAATGGTCAACGGTACGCGGTGCGACGCTGTATCGCATCTTTCGCAATACTTCTAATTTACCGGGCGGAGCTGTAGAGATCGGAACGACACAGGCAAATTTCTTTTTTGACCTCAATGCCGCTGCTGGAAACACATTCTTTTATTGGGTTCGAGCCGAAAATGGGTCGGGGAACAGCGAACTTAGTTCATCCGATCAGGGGATGCGTGCTTTAGCAACCCCTCGAGGGCAGGTTCCTCCGTTAGAACCTCCTCCGGTTCCTCCCGCGTCTCCCATTACGGCAGCCAAGATCGAACTTGGGAAGACTCTGTTCTGGGACGAACAATTATCGTCAACCCGAACGGTTGCCTGCGGTACGTGTCATATCCCGGCAAGAGGAGGAAGTGACCCCAGAAGCGCTCTCACGAATCCTGGTTCAAGAAACCCGGGATTTGACGGAGCGTTGGGGACCAATGACGACGTTATCGGATCGCCCGGGATACCTCAGACACAATCAAATGGAGTCTATTCCTGGTCGTCGATTTTTGGAATCTCAGTGCAGGTGACGGGTCGAAAAGCGAACTCGATGATCAATGCCGCATACTCTCCAACGCTTTTCTGGGATGGACGTGCCGCTCCAACTTTTAGAGATCCGTTGACCAACGCCATCGTGATCAACAACGGTGGTGCCCTTGAGAGTCAATCCGTCGTTCCGCCCGTTAGCGGGGTCGAAATGGGACACGCGGGCCGAAACTGGACAGAAACCGCTCAAAGAATCGCGAATTCGAAACCATTAGCCGTGTCCCCAAACATTCCCATAACAATGAGAGAATGGATCGGCGGAAGGACTTATCCTGAGCTGTTTGCTGAGGCGTTCGGCACGACGGAGGTCACGCCGGCTCGCATAGCGTTGGCCATAGGCGCATATGAGCGTACGCTGTATTCCGACCGGACCCCTGTGGATCTTGACGCGGCCGGCATCGCTAATTTGACGGCTGCTGAGAATCGAGGCCGGGGAGTATACAATCAAAGCGGCTGCAATGTTTGCCATGGCGGAAACCTATTCACAAATAACGCATTCTTTAACATCGGCGTCCGTCCGCAGAACGAAGACACCGGTCGTTTTCAGGTTACAAATGATCCGGCAAACATAGGAGAATTTCGTGTGCCCAGCTTGCGGAACGTCGAATTGCGCGGGCCCTATATGCATAACGGGCGCTTTCAGACTCTTGAAGATGTCGTCGAGTTTTATAATCGAGGAGGAGATTTCACAGCCGCTGGTAATTTTCCCGGAAATCTGGTGCGTCCGCTTAATTTAACGGTTCAGCAGAAGACGGACCTTGTCACGTTCTTAAGGCGGCCGCTTACTGATTCGAGAGTTACGAGTGAAGGCGGAAAATTTTCGCGGCCTGAACTATATACTGAGTCAAATCGGGTTCCCATTGTAGACGGCACCGGTATCGCCGGTACGTCGGGACGAGTTCCGTTGATCTCTGCACTTGCGCCGCCCGTAGTTGGAAACAACGAATTCACCGTTTCGTTAGACAATGCGGCTCCCGGTGCAAACGCCGTTTTGGTCATTGACGCACAAGATCCGGGCGAAACGAGCACGATACCCGCTACTTCGGCTTTCTTGAGGACGTCGATCGCAACTTCCTCGTCACCTGGCGGAACAGGTTACGCATCCATTCCGGTAAACATACCGAACGATCGTAACTTGATCGGCAGAACGTTTTACGGGCGTTGGTACGTTGAGGATCCCGCCGCCACAAACGGTGTTGCTGTTTCGCAGGTGTTGATATTCACGGTCTTTGGAAGTAACTCTGCTGCAAAGGCCGGCTGGGTGGACTTTGACGGTGATGGAAAAACTGATGTTTCGATCTTTAGGCCTGAAAACGGAAACTGGTGGGTTTTCAATTCAGCGGGCCAGACGATCTCAGTGATCCAATTTGGAATCGCAACTGATCAGTTAGCTCCGGCTGATTACGACGGAGACGGCAAGACCGATCATGCTGTATTCCGCAGCGGGACGTGGTATTTGCTGAGAAGCCGAGACGGGTTCACCGCCGTCCAGTTTGGTCTGCCGGGTGACATTCCGCAATCAGGCGATTTTGACGGTGACGGGAAGGATGACGTAGCTGTCTATAGACCAACCGGTGGTATCTGGTACATCCTTGCGAGCAGAGACGGATTTTCCGGGATCCAATTCGGCATCTCGACCGACCGTCCGGTCGCTGCGGATTACGACGGGGACGGCAGAACGGACATTGCGGTGTACAGGGATGGGGTGTGGTACGTAAACCGTAGCCGCGATGGATTTATGGTCGCCCAATTTGGGCTTCCAGACGACAAGCCTGTATTAGGGGACTACGATTCCGACGGAAAATCGGAACTTGCCGTTTTTCGGCCGAGCACCGGCGTATGGTATCAACTCAGGACATCTGACAATGCTTTTGTCGGCATTCAATTCGGTCAAAGCACTGACATACCTTCTCCCGGCGACTACGATGGCGACGGCAAATGCGACCTTGGAGTATTTCGTCCAGAGACCGGGTTCTGGTGGATCATGCCCTATCCAAGCGGTACGATCAGGGTTCAGCAGTTCGGTATTAGCTCCGATATTCCGATACCGGCTGCAAATGTTCGCTGAGCGAGGGTTGACAAGTTAGTCGCCAGTTTATTATCGTTTGAGAGACAAATTAGGGGAGTAGATAGCCCTTCGGGGTTTACCGCTGTCGTCATCACGTTGGTCCAAGTCGAGGACGAACCGGCACGGTGAAAAAGTATCGAGACCTTTTACGACGATCTTAAAAGATCGGTCGTAGAGGGTCTTTTCCTTTGCGAACCGAGATCTATGGAGGTTATTGCAAATGGTCCTATTTCCCTTTTCAGATTATTGGTGGTTCTACGTTTTGTTTACGGTCTTTGTATTTGGGATGCTCGCTCTCGATCTTGGGGTCTTTCACAAAAAGGCCCATTCCGTTTCGTTTAAGGAAGCCAGTATCTGGACCGTGGTTTGGATCGGACTCGCATTGGTTTTCAACTTCGCTCTCTACCGTTATTCCCTTTGGAAATTTCCCCAGGATGAAAGGCTGATGTCTCTGGATGGATTTATCCCGGATCTGGCGGCTTGGAACGTATTATTGGAGTTTCTTACAGGCTACGTGATCGAAAAGTCACTTTCTGTCGATAACATTTTTATCTTTGTTTTGGTGTTCGCGTATTTTGCGATTCCCGCAAAATACCAGCATCGAGTACTTTTCTATGGCATTCTCGGCGCACTAGCCTTCAGAGCGGTATTTATTGCAATGGGTTCGGCCCTAATGCAGTTTCATTGGGTGATCTATCTCTTTGGCGGCTTCCTGATAATTACCGGTATCAAGATGTTCTTTGCCCATGAACACGAGATCGAGCCGGATAAAAACCTTCTGATAAGGACTTTCAGGAGGTTCATGCCCGTAACCTCGGCTTTTGACGGAAAGCACTTCTTCACGAAGTTAAATGGCCGTTGGCATGCGACGCCATTGTTCATAGCACTTCTTTTTCTTGAGTTTAGTGACATCATTTTCGCTGTTGACAGTGTTCCGGCAATTTTCGCGATAACAAATGAACCTTTGATAGTCTTCACGTCGAATATCTTCGCGATACTAGGTCTGCGGTCAATGTACTTTATGCTGGCGGGTGTGATCACGAAGTTTCATCTGCTCAAATATGGATTGGCATTCGTTCTAGTGTTTGTGGGATTAAAAATGGTCTGGTTGAACGATGCGTTTGGCGGGAAATTTCCTGTCACGTGGTCGTTGGGGATCATTGCCGGCTCGATCGGCTTATCGATCATCAGTTCCTTGCTCTTCCAACCAAAGGGTGCGGATACCGAAGATAACAGGGGAAACCGGCCGGAACGCGAATTAGTTAATAAACCCAAACAACCGGATCCACTCGTCTAGAGTGAGCGATTCGGCTCGACGTTGAGGATCGATCTCGGACTTTTTTAATACATCGAGAATGTTCGAGTACTTCCCTTTAAGATTGTTCAAGATCGTCTTTCTCTTCTGCATAAACCCTTGACTTATCAGATCCCGAAACTCACTGTTGTCGGTCACAAGCGGTGGTTTCGGGGTCAATTCGACTACGGAACTGACTACTTTTGGTATCGGCCTGAAAGCGTTGGGCGGTACATCAAAGAGCTTTCGCACAGAGAACGCAGACTCAACGAGGACGGTCAGAAAACCCCGTTCTCTAGTGCCGGGCTCGGCGGTTATTCGCCCAACGACTTCTCTCTGGAACATCAAAATGAGAGAAGAGAAACAGCTACGTTGACTCGCAAGATGCTGGAGTATCGCGGTAGATATGTAGTACGGGAGATTGGCAACGACCTTGAACTCAATCCGAACCTCTGAACCGCCTAAACCGATCCGTGCAAAGTCGACCTTTGTTGCATTGTCCTCTATAACTCGAAAGTTCGGACTATCCTTAAATTGTTCCCGGAGTTGAGGAACAAGTTCACGGTCGAGTTCGATCGCGATGACCTTTACCCCTGAATTGACGAGGCGTTGAGTGAGCGCCCCCCGCCCTGGGCCGATCTCGATGATAGTTTCCCCTGGCTGCGGATCGACGGCTTTGATTATCTTGTCAATGAAGTCTTGATCTACGAGGAAGTTCTGACCGAGAGATCGTTTGGCAAACCCGGTTGTTTGATCACGGTTATTCATTCTCACCCATCGGATAACCGGTCACTTCAATATCATCGCCGTGTCGTGTGATCTCGATATCTCTCAATCGAAGGGCATCCATAAGTTCAGATGCACCCATTCCGCCTATTGCATGTGGAGCATTTCTCCCCCCTATCACTATCGGCGAGATTAGAAAGGTGACTTTATCGACTAGCCTGGCATCGACGAATGCTCCAGCCACCTCTGTACCGCCCTCGACAAGGACGCTCTGGATCTCCCTGATTCTGAGTTCTTCCAAGACACCGGGTAGATCGCGCCCACCCAATTCCGATTCGATGACGTCGACGTCGCGAGCTCGAATCGCATCGACTTTCGCCGCGTCACGGCTATTGGTGAATACCAGAGTCGGACTCGCATTTACTGACGTTACGATAGTTGAGTCTAAGGTGGTTTGTAGGCGATTATCCAAAACGATGCGTACAAGCGGTCTTCGGCGCATCTTCCCGCTGCGATCCGTTAAGCTGGGATTGTCGACCACAACCGTGTTTCCGCCGATAAGGATCGCATCATGTTCGTGTCGTATATCGTGAACGCGTTTCCTGCCGAGTTCTCCAGACAGTGCCGTTGAAACGCTGCCCCCGAGAGAGATCCTGCCGTCAAGCGACATTGCCAATTTCAAGTGAACGAACGGCCGTCCTTTCTTATGCCATGTGATGAACTTTTCGTTAAGCTTTGATGCTTCCTCGGCGAGAATTCCTGTAACTACTTCGATCCCCGCATTTCTTAATCGTTCAAATCCCTTTCCGGAGACCAATGGATTCGGATCCTCGATCGGACAGACGACCCGCTTGATGCCGGCATTGATCAGAGCCTCAGTACACGGAGGTGTCTTTCCGTGATGATCATGCGGTTCAAGCGATACGAAGACAGTTCCGCCTCTTGCTTTTTCGCCCGCTTCTTCAAGAGCGATCACTTCTGCGTGCGTGACATTGTCTTTTAAGTAAGTACCTTCACCAATGATCGAACCGGAAGCGGAAACGACCACACAACCTACAAGCGGATTTGGCGAAACGAGTCCAACCGCACAACGTGCGAGTTCGATCGCACGAGCGGCAAACGCTTCGTCACTGGTACTATTTTGGACAATTTCGGGATTCAATTGAACAATCCATTAACGTAACTCTCGGGGTCGAACACCATAAGGTCGTCGACCTGCTCACCTATTCCAACATACCGTATCGGAAGGTTGAGTTCCTTTGCTATAGCGACGGCGATACCGCCTTTGGCGGTTCCGTCCAATTTGGTCAATACGATCCCGGTAACATCGGCAACCTTTGTGAACTGTCGAGCCTGTTCGAGTCCATTTTGTCCGGTCACCGCATCAATTACGAGAAGCGTCTCATGAGGTGCCTGTGGAACTTCGCGTCCTGCTATACGCTTCATCTTTTCAAGTTCCGCCATCAAATTGGCCTTGTTGTGCAATCTCCCTGCAGTATCCACGATCAAAACATCGGAATTCCTTGCTTTGGCTGATTGAAGAGCATCAAAAAGAACGGCTGCGGGGTCAGTACCCTGTTTTTGTTGGACGATGGGCACGCCCGCCCGACCTGCCCAGATCTCAAGCTGGTCGGAGGCGGCCGCACGGAACGTGTCAGCAGCACATATCAAAACATCGTTGCCTTCGTTCTTGATCCTTTGTGAGAGTTTACCGATCGTTGTGGTCTTACCAACGCCATTCACTCCTACGACCATCAGGACATATGGTTTGATGGAACCATCTACGGCGGTCTCAGAAGAAACGCCGCTTTCTTTCGAGTGTTGGAGGATATCCAGCAACTCATTCTTCATTGTTGCCTTCAACGCGCTTATGTCGCTGATCTCCTGGCGGGAAACACCTTTGCGAACGGCTTCGAGAACCTGGAGGGTGGTCTGCACACCGATGTCGGTCGATATGAGCATTTCCTCGAGTTCGTCGAGGAGCTGTTCATCTATCTGCTTTCTTCCCTCAAAGATCGTGTCGAGGCGGGTATTTATCGAATCGCGCGTCTTGGCGATCGCCTTAGTAAATCGGACGCCGATCTCCTTTTCGACCGCCTCCTCTTGGGCCTTTAGTTCCTCTATCGATCTATCGAGACCCAGAACCGATGATGAGAAATTGCCTTGCTTATTACGTTTCCAGAAAAATGCCATATGAAATGCGTGTAACGCTTCACCTTTCGCAAATTTTCAATTATACAAAAAAGCACGCCCGTCTCGTAACGGGCGTGCTTTTCGTTGATCTGACGATCCGATCTAAGTCCGAAGCTGCAATTTGTCCTGAGACTTAAATAGTGCGTAGCCAAGAATGCAGGAAAAAACAACGGTGAGATAAAATCCGAACATGCTTCCCAACCCCTTGGCCGGGAGATTTCCCATTCCCGGAAGTGCAAATGGTGCGAAGATCATTGACAAGATCCCGCTTACAAGAATCGATAAAAAGAGTAAGGCCACGCACATAACCAAGATCTTCACGTAAGTGAGACCTAATCTTCGCATCGTGTCTAGGGCGACCAGTGGATTTATGGTCGCTATGAATGACCGTGTGTAGCCGGCGACTGCACAGGACGCCGGGAACATTACCAGCCCCCAGATGAATGTTAGAAATCCCACAACTACCAAAGGCGCGGCAAGACGCAAAAATCCTTTAAAAAACTCTGCCTGTTCACGTGTCGCGGTTTCGGGAGATTTTCCCAAAGCAGACTCAAGTTGGACCTTTCGGCTTTCCTGAGCCATAGCCCAAAGTTCTTCCTGCTCCTTTGACTCGCGATCTATAACGGGCTGATCGGTGTCGTCCAAAAGCGCATCAGAATTCGCAGTATCCGCCGATTCCGTGATGGCCGCTATCCGTTCCTGTTCCCGCTGTTTTATTCCGTTTAGAACATCCTTCACGTCGCCGGTTTGCTCAGTTAGCTTTCGTCCGGCATAAACCTGCGTGCCGGGGATCTTCTCTAATTCAGCCTTAACAATTTCCGCTTGTGAACTGATCGCTCTAGTGACCAAATAGAATCCGATCAGAGCTACCACTATGAACGGACCAAAGGAGGAGAGGTATGCTCCTATGCTTAGGAAGAACGGATGAACCACGTCATCCCAGATCGAAAACTCTTCGAAACTCGGCATGAAGTTCTCTTCAAGATCTCCCTGAACAAAATTGTCGACAGTGTGAGACAAGACGCCAAATGTCAGCATATTCGCAAGCATCATACAAAAGATAGCTGACACCATCATGAAAATTCCGCCGAGCGCGGATGCCGATTGTCCAAGTGAAAAGGCCGCAAACATTAAAGCCCCGAAAAATAGGCTGACCTTGAATTTGAACGGATGGCCCAAGGCGCAAAAAAAGTCAGCAATACCGAAGCCGTCCGCGAACGCTGCGTGTTTTTGATCAGTTCGAGATCTGGCCGCGGCAACCTCTAATTTTGGTCGGCACATAGCCCCGCACAATGGACATATTTTAACTGTTCCACCGAACGACTTAGGGCAGGCTTTGCAGAGCCCGCTGCCGCAGCCGTCACACAAATAGAAAGACTCAAGATCGGTGTGAAGAGCACATATTTCGGGACCTGGCATTTGACCGGAATCGGCCGCCTGAACCTCAGACTTGTTAGAGAACGGGCTTGATTCGATATGAGGTTCAAACCCAATGGAAGGCTCGGAATTAATGGTCGGCGGTTCAGCAACTGTCGTATTCACGAACATTGGCATTGGCTGTCCGCTAGATTTGGCATTGAAGAAAGGCACAAGACTCGGCACTTTTCTTGCTTCTATCCAGCGGAGATTACCCTTTCGGACCTTGTCCTCCGGAAGAAGTGATCCGCCGTCGATCCAATCTCCAAGCTCAACAAACGGGGCCTCATAAACGGTTCCGTTGACATCGACTTGCCAGATCTCGTTAAGGTTCTGTTCTTGCATACCGCACGTGTAATGTGTGTTTAAGCAACTTTGAGGTCCGTGCCCTTTGGGACATTCACTGAGGGTGTATCTTGATTGTTCGCCATATATTGAACAACTCCTCGCCCGATCTCGCCTGATTCACAACCGCGTACAAGCGCCTCAACAACATTCCCGTCGTAGCGTGTATTCACAAAGCTACGAATGCGCTCTATTGCTTCAGGCAGCAACATACCCTTTGAATAAGGCCGGTCGATCGTCATCGCATCAAAAGTGTCGGCAACAGAGACGATCTTTGCTTGAAGCGGGATCTGATCCCCGGTCAGGCCTTGAGGATAACCCTGCCCGTTCACCATTTCGTGGTGCATGTACATACCGGGAAGAAAGTCCTTCATTGCAGGTATTTGCGACATTATTTTGTACCCTTTCACCGGATGGGTCTTCATGATCGCAAATTCCTCATCAGTCAGGGCGGCCGGCTTCTTTAATATGTTGTCATCGATCGCGATCTTACCTACATCATGGAGCAGAGCGCTGATACGTAATGTTTCAAGGTCCGTCTCGGACATTCCAAGTTGTTTGCCAATTGCAACCGAGATACGGGCGACACGCTCCGAATGGCCTCGTGTGTACTTGTCCTTTCCGTCGATCGCGGCCGCGAGGGCTTTCACCGTTCCGACGAAAAGCTCGCGGTTCTCCGTCGCAGCCTTTGCGAGCCTGGCGATGTATTCTTCTAACTCGTCAGCCATCAGGTTGAAAGAGGCCCCGAGTGTTCCGATCTCAGTAATATTTCGTGAATCAACTCTTGTAGATAGATCTCCACCTGCAATGTTCTGAGCCGCTATGGATAGGTCGTGAATCGGCTTTGTCAGCATCCGGGCGGCGATCATGCCGATGAACAATGCTACGCAAGCAAACGCAAGGCTGATGATCCATGTCTGAGATCTCATTTCTCCAACCGATGCGAGTGCTTTGGCTTCGTCCTGCATCGTGATCACGCCGAGACTCATTTTCTTACCCAGCTGTGCAGTTGAATAGGCCCCGATCATTTCATGCGAGGTGCCTTTGTAATTAGCGGTGAAAGGAACGAGGCCCGACTGGATCTGACTGTTCGACTGTCGCCATTCATCCACGATCTTTAGATCGTTCATTGGTCTTTTGTTGTCCACCAATGCCGCATCGGGGTGAAAAAATGCCGTGCCGTTTTGATCTACAACGAAAACGATAGGCAGACCCGCTTTCCACAGCTCATCTTCACTAGTCGGAGTAACACCAACAACGTTACGCGAAATGTCCTTGAGGGAAACGACTGCGATCACGGATGCTACGGTCCGGTTGTCGATAGTTACTTGCGAGGCCATCGTTATCGCATACTCGCCGCTCTGCGATAGCTTTAACGGTTGCCCGATAAGTAATTCTTGTGTTGATAACCTAGAAGACGCGTCGTTGATCACAGATTCAAATTCGCCGGGGGCAAAGACTCCCGGCCTGAACAAAGACAACGACTCAGCATCCAATGGCTTTAAATACAGAGCCAAAAGATTTGGATCCTGTTTGAGAGCCTGGCTAAGATGCTGTTCAGTTTGCGCCGAAGACAGTATTGCCGAGTTATTAGCAAGTTCCAACGCGTTACCTACGCTTAGTACAAGGTCGCCATATCTCTGAGCAAACATTTCGATCTGACTCGCCTTTTCTTGCACCAACTGGATCTGGTAACGGTTTTCAACGGCCCGAAGTTCACGGCCGCTGCGCCCTGAAAGGAGCCAACCGGTCAAGACAAGCGGCACCAATCCCACAAGTAAGAGTGTGGCGATAACAAAGTAGATAAGACTGACTTTCTTAGACTTTTCCAGCATTTTGGCGGGCGGGATGGGAGTTCTGCCGAAAACATTATATGCGATTCGGGTAGGTATATCAACAAGTTTTAACGCACTTATGTTTCAAATCAGTGATGAACATCGAGGAGATTTCTCGAAAATAGCTGAAATTTGAAAAGCAGATATAATTAAGGATACATGTCTCCTGAAAGATGGAAATTAGTCGAAGGGCTCTTCAATGAATCGGTAGACCTACCGGCTGAGGAACGAGAGCGCTTTTTGAACGAGCGATGCGGAACAGATCAGGAACTTTTCGGCCAAGTCCAAGCTCTTCTTTCGAGCCTGGACTCTTCGGACAGTTTCATCGAAGTACCCATTTGGACGGACAGCAATTTCCTGAATACTTCGGCAAAACGCGAGCTATCGAAGTCACTTGTGCCAACCTACGAGACTGGTATTGACGAGATGATCGGGCGAAAAGTCGGGGTTTACAGACTCGACCAACAGATAGGCCGGGGTGGAATGGGAACCGTTTATAAAGCCGAACGGGCCGATGGCGAATTTCAACAGACGGTCGCTATCAAGCTGATTAAACGCGGCATGGATTCAGACTTTATTGTTCGCCGATTCCGTCATGAGCGTCAGATCCTTGCCTCGTTCGAACATCCCTTTATTGCAAGATTATTGGATGGTGGAACCACCACCGACGGAACCCCATATTTCGTGATGGAGTTCATCGAAGGCGAGACGCTCTACAAATACTGCGACCAGAAAACACTGCCGGTCCGAGATAGATTGAAGCTATTTCAAAAAGTGTGCTCGGCGGTCGAATACGCTCATGAACGTCAAATCGTTCATCGTGATATTAAACCCGGTAACATACTTATTAATCAGAGTGGTGCGCCGAAATTACTCGACTTCGGGATCGCAAAGATCCTCGACCCGGAACTGATCCACGAGTCGTTGAATCCAACAGGATCGATGTTGAGAATGATGACCCCGGATTACGCAAGTCCGGAACAAGTTAGGGGACAGGATGTTGCTCCCTCTAGCGACATATATTCGCTGGGGATACTACTCTATGAGCTGATCACAGGACATCGTCCATACGCCCTGGCCGGCAGGTCGATTCATGAAGTTTCCCGGGCGGTTTGTGATGTCATGCCGCCGTTGCCAAGTGAGGCGATGCAACTCCCCGATCGGCTTCTGTCACAATATGGTTCCGACGATTCGAAAGTTTATGAGTGCCGAGGATGTTCCTCGGAGGAACTTAGATCAGCATTATTGGACGGTCTTGATGACGTCATAATGAAAGCCCTTTCGAAACGCCCTGAAGACCGGTATCTGAATGTTAAGGAATTCTCCAAAGACCTCACACGCTACTTGAATGGAGCGCCGATCGCAGCCCCGAGATTCAGTAGGGCCGGGGGCGTCTTGAAAACAAATGGAAAGCGTAAACAAGAACGCGGTAAGGCGATCGCGGTCCTACCTTTCAAATTTATCAATCTTGGTGTCGGCGGCGATACCGACGATAGATTTCTAGGTCTTGGCCTAACGGATGCTTTGATCGCTCGGCTCAGTAAGATCCGTAGTTTTGTTGTTCGCCCGACTAGTTCAATTTTGGCGTTTGGCGATACAGTGTTCGACCCGATCAGTGCGGGTCGTGACCTTAACGTGGATCTAATTCTGGATGGGAATATTAAAAAGGCGAACGATCGTCTAAGAGTGACCATTCAGCTTTTGAATGTAGGCGAGAACTCAGCGATTTGGGCGACATCGATCGATGAAAAGCTGACCGACGTTTTAACCCTTGAAGATACACTAGCAAGTAAGGTGATCGAAGCCCTGCTTCCCCAACTGACGGGAAGCGACGTGGGTGAGATAGCCAAGCGCGGAACGGATAGCCCGGAAGCTTTCGAAGAATATCTCAGAGGCAGATATCATTTCAACAGTTTCACTGAGGAGGGCCTTGCAAAGGCGTTTGTCAGTTTTCACGCTGCCATAGCTGCCGACCCGGGGTACGCCCTTGCCTATGTCGGCATTGCCGATTACTACAATTGGCTCGGAATCATCGGTGTTCTCCCACCGCAGGAGTGTTATCTGCCCGCCATAGAGGCAGCCTCACGGTCCGTAGAACTCGATCCCGAGCTCTCGGAGGCACATGCAACGTTGGGGTTTTCACTTCATGCCGGCCGATATGATTGGGCAGGTGCTGAGAAACACCTCAAGAAGGCGATTGAGCTAAACCCCGGCAACGCTGTCGCATATGTTTGGTATTCGATAGTGCTATACACCGAGGGAAGGTTCGACGAAGCACTTGACCTTGCGCGAAAAGGAGTTGAGCTTGATCCGCTGACCCCTTTCAATCACCACAACGTAGGATGGGGCCAGTATTACGCGCGAAGATTTGACGAAGCTATCAAGATATATCAAAAGGTGATCGAGGACTTTCCTGATTATTCATTCGGTCATTACGGCCTGAGCAAAATTTACCGGATCATTGGGCGGACAAAAGAGGCGATAAAAGAGAATCAAAGGGCCAAAGAACTGATGGGCGAAAGTGTTTTCAGTCTGCTGGCAGAGGCCGAGTGTTTGGCGGCGGATGGACAAACGGAGCTGTCGCGTCAAAAACTCGTAGAGCTCGCCAAACTGGCTGAAGAACGGTTTGTCTCTCCGTACCAGGTCTCGTTGGTCTACGCTTTTCTAGATGATAAGGAAAACGTGATCTCCTGTCTTAAGCAGGCATATGAACGTAAGGAAGCCTGGCTTAACTGGATGGGCGTTGATCCCGCGTTGAACCTGGTTCGTGAGTCCAGTGAATACAACAGCATCCTTGAAGAGATCGGGTATCGGCAATTTTTCGTCAACTTTGCGTTGAGCGGGACAAATCTCCTAGATGCTCCACGACGGGCCGGAAGCGGCCGCGATCGGATGCACGATCTGACAACTCTTGTCATCGACGATGGCCATCAAACCGCAGATGGTGCAACCCTCGAATTTAGTACTCACAACTGGAAAAGGTGGATCGCGGCGGCGGTAATAATGGTGGCCGTGTTAACTGCGATCGGGTCTATCTATTATTTCAATGCACCGTCCGATCCAAAGATGGTCGTCGTGAAATCAGCAGGATTTCAGAATCCCGCCCTTTTGGTCCTTCCTTTTAGTGGGAACGATCCTGCATCTGAGACGATCGGTGTCGGTCTTGCGGATGCTCTTACACAGCGCCTGGGAAACCTCAAATCCATCAGCGTACTTTCCGCGAGCACCGGAAGGTCGCTTGCCGGCCGAGATGTCAGGGAGATCGCGTCTGAATTCGGTGTTTCGTTTGTGATGAAAGGGGAGATCCGTAATGAGACTGGTTCCGCAGTTTTGGAAGTCGAACTGCTTAATGCCAATACCGGTACGGTATTATGGGATGAAACGTTTAGGTCTGATCCAGGAAATTACTTTGAACTTCAGTCAAAGGTGGCTGATCGATTTTGGCGATCACTCAAAATTGAACCGCTTCCGATGGAACTTCGGCAGCTTGAAAAGAGTTATACGCAAAGTGCATCCGCCTATGAGAAATATTTGATCGGCCGCAGCCAAATGGCTAATCGAACCTCGGAAGGTCTTAGACGTGCGATTGCATCATTTGCAGCGGCCATCAAGGATGACGCCGGGTTTGCCCCTGCGTTCGTCGGTCTAGCAGATGCCCATTCACTTTTGAATCTTTATGACATTCGTCCTCCGGAAGACGCTTATTCAAAGGCCCGGGAATATGCCTTGACCGCTCTGTCGATAGACGATGAACTCGCTGAAGCGCATGCTTCCCTCGCATACATCAAATTCTATTTTGAGAGAGATCGCAGCGGAGCAGAGCTCGAATTCCGCCGGTCAATTCAAACAAATCCTTCGTATGCTCAGGCGCATCACTGGTTCGCCCTTGCATTGGCTGCCATGAATAAACCGATCGATGCGCTCACTGAGATACAGATCGCCGAACGATTGGATCCGACTTCCTTAACGATCAAATCCGCCGCCGGAATTGTCTATTTTTATGCCGGTAAATATGACGAGGGGATCGCGGAATGTGATAAAGCGCTTATGCAAGATCCTGGTTTCGTGCCCGCATTCAAGGTGAAGCGATGGATTTTCTCGGCGAAGGGCGATCTAAATTCGGCACGGGAATCTCTCGAGCGGGAACGATTACTAAGCGGTGGCGACGCTTCTCTTCCAGGGTGGCAGATCATTTCGCTCCAACTATCAGACATCGACCCCGATTCAAAAAGAACATCTCTTGAGACTCTTGAAAAGGTAGTTCGCGACGACGACATCCGAACAAATCCATTTACCTATTCTGTTGAGATCGCTTTGGCCTATTTGCATTTAGGAGATCGTGAAAACGCGCTAAAGTGGCTTTCGAAGGCAGAGGCCACCGGAACACACAGCTTCAACCTGATCGATGCTGACCCAAGATTTAGTGAACTGAGGCGCGATCCTCGCTTTGAAGAACTAACTTCTACTCTGAAAAGGAAGTAGATGTCTACCTCCTTTTAGCCAACCCTTTCCATTGTTTGACCAAGCTATTTTCCAATGACAGAATATGGCGGGATAGCTGACCGCCTTTAATGCAAGAGACAGAAGAAAACTCGGTCGACACTCTGAAAGGAAGACGTGTCGGGGCCTATCAGTTAGAGAATGAGGTCGGCCGCGGCGGAATGGGCGCTGTTTACCGGGCAGTTCGTGTAGATGGTGAATTTGACCAGGTTGTGGCGGTTAAATTGATCAAACGGGGAATGGATACGGACATGATCCTTCGCCGTTTTCGTCGCGAACGTCAGATACTGGCAACCCTAAACCATCCTAACATTGCATATTTCCTGGGCGGCGGATCAACAGAAGATGGACTTCCATATTTTGTAATGGAATACATCGATGGCTTGCCTTTGTTCAAATACTGCAGCAATAACCAATTAACGATTCGGGAACGTCTCATTGTATTTCGACAAATATGTTGGGCGGTGGCCGCAGCTCATGAAAAGCAGATAGTACATCGCGATCTCAAGCCATCCAATATCATGGTCAAAGCCGATGGAAAGCCAAAACTCCTCGATTTCGGCATCGCGAAGGTTTTGGATCCTGAGCTAATGGTGACCGATGGCGAACCGACAGCGACCCAGTTGCGAGTAATGACTCCGGAATATGCGTCACCGGAACAGGTTTCTGGAGAGAAACTGGACTCCTCTTCGGATATTTATTCACTTGGGGTCATTCTTTACGAATTGCTGACGGGACATCGTCCATACCGAATTCGTCGTCAACTTAATGATGAGATCGCGCGGGTGATCCGTGAAGAAATTCCGACAAATCCAAGCGGAAGCATAACGAGAGAAGGTGATCTTGTTCCAGAGAATGGAGGTGAAATGTCTCTCGAAAAGATCTTCGCAACACGAAGATCGTCGGCAGACGAATTGCGTCGTGAACTCTCGGGCGATCTGGACAAGGTTGTACTCAAGGCGCTTCGTAAACGTCCCGCGGAACGTTATCGATCGGCGATCGAATTTGCCGACGATATCACGAAATACTTGGACGGCCGTCCGGTGTCCGCTGAATATTATGTTTCGATGACGGATATTGCAGTGCCGCGAAAACGGGAGAACCTTTCGATCGCGATTCTGCCATTCAAGGTGATATCCCGTGGGGACGATCCGGATACTGGGAACGAATTCGTCGGACTTGGATTGGCGGACGCATTGATCTCACGCCTCAGCGGCGTCCAGCGATTGGTTGTCAGGCCAACCACATCTGTTCTCCCGTTTGGTCAGACGACGCCGTTTGAGGCAGCAAAAAGGTTGGATGTGGATTTTGTTCTCGACGGAAACGTTCGGGTCATTGGGGGGCGGATCCGAGTCTCGGTGCAACTGTACAGTTCGGCACGTGACACCGCTGAATGGGCGAAGGCGTTCGATAAGGAAGTCGGGGATGTGCTTGAACTCGAAGACTCGCTGGCGGAACAGGTGACATCCGCGCTGCTTCCGCAGATCACCGCCGAAGAACGGAGACGTTTGGGCCGACGGGGCACCAATTCTCCGGAAGCCTACGGAGCATATCTTCGAGGACGTTATTTCTGGAGCAGGTTCACAGACGAAGGGCTTATAAAGGCCGTAGAAGAGTTTAGCAGGGCAATAGAAATTGACCCTGATTACGCGTTACCATATCTCGGCATCGCTGATTACTATATTTGGGCGGCAATTTTCGGACAGATACCGTCCTCGGACGGCTTTCCCAAAGCACGCGATGCTGCACGAAAAGCACTTGAAATAGACGACTCTCTCGGCGAAGCTTATTCCATATTTGCCTTTGTCGTCTTGCTTTATGATTGGAATTTTCAGGACGCAGAACAACTCGCGAAAAAGGCCGTCGAGTTTAGCCCAAACAACCCCTTCGCCCATGAATGCTACTCAAACTTCCTGACGGCCCAGGGCCGATTTGAGGAAGGGATCGCGGAAATACGCCGAGCTGAGGCACTAGACCCGGTCTCGCCTAGAGCGATCCTAATGACCGCATGGACTCTCTATCAGGCTCGCCGGTTTGACGACGCGGTCGCAAAGGCGCGAAAGGCAGTCGCAATGCAAGATAACTTCCCCCAGGGTTCTCTTCATCTTGGAAACGCGTTGATCCACATTGGGAATCTAGACGAAGCTGTCAGCGTTCTTCGGCAAAGCGCCGAAGGTTGGGGCCGATCGGGGCTACCGCGCTATATCTTGGCTTTTGCTCGAGCGGCCCAAGGAAATCAGGATGCGGTACAGAAGATACTTCAGAGGATGCTTGCTCTCGAATCTGAGAGCTACATCAAGCCGTATTTCATCGCGATGGCCTATGTTGCTGCAGGTGAACACGACAAAGCATTTGAATATTTTCAAAAGGCGATAGACGAACGCAATGAATGGCTGCTCTGGTTCGGTACAGATCCGAAGCTGGATCCTATTCGGAACGATCCTCGCTATCTCCAAATACTGAGACAAACGAATAATCCCATAGTCGACCGAAACATCAGTTTCTCGGCCGACTCTGCCAACACCGGTGAAAGAGAAAGGTCGATCGCGGTCCTCCCTTTTCATTTTGTTTCTACAGGCGAGTCTGGTTCTTCGGCGGGTGAGTACTTAAGCCTGGGCCTGGCTGACGCCGTCACCATGCGGCTTTCCAATATTAGAAAATTCATAGTAAGGCCTACAAGCTCCGTATTGCCTTTCGCAGCTCGGGAGATCGATCCCATGACCGCAGGAAGAGAACTTGGTGTGGAATTTGTCATAGACGGGATCATCCGTCGAGTCGGCGAACAGATTCGCGTTACCGCGCAACTGCTGGACGTACGTGAGAATGCGACGCGGTGGTCGGCAAGCTTCTCTGAAAAAGTGAAAGACGTGCTTGAGCTTGAAGATTCGATCTCGGAACAGGTAACTCGGAACCTTCTTCCCAAGCTGACCGGTAACGACGAATTTCAGATCGCGAAACGTGGTACCAATGATCCGGAAGCACACGACGCTTACCTTCAGGGTAGATTTTTCTGGAATCAGTTCACGCCGGATTCATTTCCAAAATCATGTTCTTCATTCCTGCGGGCGATCGACCTTGATCCTAACTATGCGCTTGCTTATGTTGGGATAGGTGACTATTACACATGGGCAGGCATTTACGGACTCCTTAGGCCACAGGAAAGTCATCCCAGGGCATTTGAAGCCGCTCAGAAAGCGCTCGAATTAGATCCTACCTTAGCTGAGGCACACGCTCTGATGGGACTCTATTACTCGAACACCCAAAGATTTGGGGAGGCCGAAGCATCTTATCGAATGTCGATCGATCTTAATCCAAACTATCCCTTAGCACACGAATGGCTCTCGTCTGTACTCATAGGGACTGGTAGATTTGCAGAAGGAATTAAGGAATTGACGTTAGCTGAGGAATTGAATCCCATGTCGCTCCGTCCAAAGGTGCTTTCCGCCTGGACCATTTACCAAACCCGCGATTTTGAGAATGCGGCGAAAAAAGGGTATGAATTGCTGCAATTAAATCCCGAATTTATGCAGTCCCATCTTCAGTTATCGAACATTCTTTTGGAAATGGGCAAGTACGAAGAAGCCCTTGAACATGCAAAAAAAGCCGTTGAAATGGAGCCACATTCGCCCCTCCCTTTCTATTCTTATTGTTTTGCGTTGGCTCGAATTGGTGACGAGGAGATCGCAGAAAAGATAATCAACGAATGGGAAACTATCGCTCAGACAGCATATGTCCCGCCATATTTCCTTGGGATGGCCTATCTTTCTATCGGCAAGGCGGATCGGGGATTCGAGTATCTCGACCTTGCCTGTAAAGAGCTAAGCGCATGGGCTATATGGTTTGGCACCGAACCCAAACTTGACCCGTTTCGAAGCGACCCTCGTTACCTCGCCCTGGTCAAGGCAACGAACAATCCGATCGTCCAGCTATTCGATGAGAACAATCGAATTCCTTAGGCGAACATTTCATCACCGACTTGAATTGAACTTCGCTTCGTATCCGCTCTTTTTGAGAAACTCGCCGACGTCCTTGATATCAAGGATCTCTTTGATCGCCTGGTCTTTATTCAAAGCATTTTTATAGTATGATTCGGTGATCTTGAAACCAATATAATAACCTAGATCTGCAGGACGGTCTTTTGCCTTGTCTCCCTGGTACAACCAACGTGAAACATCGCGGCCATTCATCTCACTCTTGAATTCCATCCAAAGATCTTTTTCGATCGGATCGCCGTACACGTGAAGGTGAGGGTTTATATGTGATCCGGAGATCAGCAACGCGAGGAAATCAGCTGAGCCTTCACCGATGGACCGGGTTAGTAGATCAGACGTCTGTGTTCGCGGGTATTTTTGTTGGAAATGGATCAGTTCGTGTGCAACGATATAAGGCAACCTGTCCATCCTTCCCACAACGGCCTTATGCCAGGTTCCAAGTTCGTCTAAAGAATCAGGTGTTGATTTTCCGAACATGTCGATCCCGATCAATAGCAGCTTGTCAGTAAGAGTTCCCGCTGAGTTCATTCGCCCAACAATGAAATAGACATCCGGAAATACTGCGTCCGGATAGATGTCTTGAAGTTTCTTATAGCTCGCCCTGATTTGTGCCTCATACGACACGACCTTTTTGCTGGGTTCGCGCAGTGCGGCATAGTATTTCGGTGCGGCGTTGATGGAATCGACCAAAGAGCAAGATCCCCCGATCCTCATCGTGTTAAACGCTTTAAGTCCCTCGCTTCCCTTTCTTAAGTATTCATTGCGATAGACAAGCACATCGTTTTCCAGAGTCGCCTTATCGTACGCCTTCCAAAACAGATCGATGTCGGAAGTTACAAGCTTTGCAGCCATCGGATCTTTGTTAATAACCTGCTGCCCGAAGCAGCCTGCCGCAAATAAAAGAAAAAGCAACGTGATCGAAACAAGTTTCATATGGATCATTTCGTGACCAAAGACCAAGTGGTAAGTATCGCCTCATGTTCAAGGACGGATGTGTTTTCGATCCTTATCTTCCACAAGCTATTGTTTATCGGCTTGTCGTAAAATATTGACCTGAACCAAGAACTGGCTTCAGGTGACTTTGTGAGGCTTTTCCCGATCATTATCCCATTCTCATCAATCAATGAGACCGACATTTCCGCCGATGCCATGAAGGTCAGACCAATGTTTGGCCCGCTGCCGACCGGCAGCTCTATGTCGATTGATTGTTTTCCTGGGACTGTTATCGCCTTCGCCCAAGGCACGTCTGAACTTTCCTTGGTTTCAAGAGATCCGACGGTGTCAAAAGAAGTCTTCCCGTAGCCCCGTCCAAAGTCGGTAGCCAAAGTAGAATTCCTCCCTAACTTCCTTGGAAACTGGTTAAGCTCAGGAGCTTCGGGATCATGATTTCCTTTCGGCCCGATAGCGAGTCGCGGCTTTACGAAGGACGAGAAATCGGCGGTGCCAGTAAGTTCCGTGTGTACATTCTCTGATCTGGCATTATCCTTAATCTGCCATAGAGCAGATGGCACTGGAACCACACCGTCATTCTGTACAATGGTTTTGCACATCGTTGGAAGCGGATCACCGGCAAGGACAGAGAATTTTACGCCTTTTCTGTTTGTTACTACTTTATTGAAATCGGCTGCAACATCTTGTCGCAGCTGCCGCACGGCCTCGACGTCCTTCCCGAGAAATTCGAATGCCGTATTCATCACGTCAGCACAAGGAGATCCCATATTCGGAGTTCCGAGCATCACAAGATGTGCTACCTGAGGCCTGCCGTCCTGGACTGGTGGCATAAAATTGTGGATATAATGTCGAGAGATCAGCCCGCCCATAGAATGAGCAACGATGTCAACATGCCATGCGTTTCGGTCTTCCTGTGCATATCGAATATATTTTCCCAATTGCTGCGAGTTCTCGAAGATCGAATTCGTCTTGTCCGTCGAAAGGAAAGATCCGCCCGTATTCATTAACCCTTTCTCAGGCCTTTCACCCACAGGGAAGGCTTTCCAATCATACGAATGTGAAGTCGTGAGAATGTTCTGCCACGGCTCCCACGCCTTCCAGTTACTCCAGAGTCCGTGCACAAGAACAACAGGTTTTGGAGCTACTTTGACATTTTTCGTCATTTCGTCAGTCTTTTTACCGTTTTCTTCGAGTTCAGCCTTTATCCTTTGAACGAGTCTCGGCCGTCCGTCGTCGTACCATGAATAACCGGAGGAATCCCAGATCAATTCCACCTCTTTCTCTTCTCCCGCCTCCAGTTTTACAGACACAGTCGAATCATCAAGGGGTGCGTCGGGCTTAGCTCCGTCCCATTTATCACCCTTGTAACTTTCCTTGAACTTAACATCCGCGAACTTAGTCTCCCCAGATGCATTGAGCACTTTTGCCTTGATCTTTACCAGATTTCCATCTACGGTGCCCGTTTGTTCCGTGATCGCTCTCCAATCATTCCAGTTGGGGAACTTCATATCCTCAAAATTCAGGTCGGTCAATCGAAGCGGGGCCCCGCACTTCTGCAGATTCCAGGAGATGCTCTCCGTAACACCCTGCCATGTGTAAGTATAATTTCCGCTTAGTCGATTCGGATCATTTGGATCTATGCGGTTCTTACCGTCACTTGTAAGTGAATTACCATCGACAGTGGTTTCGGTCGGCGGCATGGTGATGCTGCTTCCTTCTTTCGGTGTACATTGCCCACTAAATTCCGAACTTTGGGACCCGGAAAGTTGTCCTTTTATTTGGGGAAGCGCGACGCTTACGGTATATGTACCGTCTGAATTAACGCCAATTGTGACGTTTGCGTCCGCGGTCGCACTAGAGCTTGCCTTTGATTCGGACTTTGATCGTCCGCGCATATCTCGCCATGTCTTACCGCGGTCGCATGAGTTCTTTTCAACGGCATCAACCGTTTCGATCGATGTAAAGCTGTGTTCTATGGTCGCTTTTCCAAGACTCGAACCATCTTTCTCCGGGGCTTCAACAACGGCTACGCGCGCATTATAGTCATACTTCATTTCCCAGTTCCGTGTGTCCTGGCCGCGGCCTGACACTCGCTCGACCGTTTTACTGTCCGATTTCGATTGTGTTCGGCTATACCGAATGGTTCCTGTCCAGGCTCCGGAACACTTTGGTGCGCTCGCGGCTGTTTTGTTTGCTACTACGGTCTCCTTGCGACGAGTTTGAGCAGTCAACTGGGCGTATGGAAAAACCATCGAGAATAACAGGATGAATCCGATAGGTCTGATCATTAGTTTGGAAAAACTCATAATTGTCCTCACACGTATATTGGAAACACGGATGTCTAAGATCAACGCGAGAACGAACGTCGATCCGTATCAAGACAGAAAAGGGACGCCGACGAGCGTCCCTTTTGCATGAATGAATTGCCTGGTAATTATGGTTTTGTCGCCTCGATGATACTCATCAGTCCTTTGGTAGGAATGATCCTTGAAAGTCTAAGGCCGGAAGAAGACAGCAAATCTTCAAATTCATCAACAGTTCTTTCCATTCCACCTGGAACGGCAAGCATCTCAAGATCAATGATCTTTGAAAAATGAGGGCTGTTTCCTTTCGGCACTAATGCTTCAATGATCAGTACTTTTGCCGTGTCAGGCATGTTCTTTCTGATGTTATTAAGGATCACGCGGTTCTTGTCATCGTACCAATCATGGATAATGTGCTTCAACAGATAAAGGTCGGCCACGACCGGGATATCATCGGTAAAATCGCCGGTCAATATCTCAACGCGTTCTGCGACACCATATGACTTCAGCATCGCTTTCGCCCCTTCCGTTACCTCGGGGAGATCAAAAAGTATGCCGGTTTGATCCGGGTTCTCCTCTAGTATCGCTCCAAGCAAATGACCTAAACCACCGCCGATGTCGGCGATGATATTCGCCGAACCGAAATCATAGGCCTCGAGCAAGGGGGCAGTCGTTTGGTGGGTATAGCTTGTCATGGCTTGGTTGAATATGTCTCCTAATTCTCTGTTTGTATTGAAGAGATATGGAAACACAGGTTCGCCATGTGTCTTGTCCCAAGCAGGCTGGCCGGTCTTTACGCTGTACATCAGATCACCATAGACCTTCCAGTGTTCAGGCTCGTTGATCCATATCGCCATCGGCCTCGTACTCTGCGGGTGGTCGGAACGAAGCGTATCCGACATTGGTGTGTTAGCAAACTCATTTTCGCCGATCTCAACAAATACTCCGACGCTGGCTATTGCACGAAGGATCCTATACAACGCCTGCGGGTCGGTAGCGGTAGCTACCGAGAGATATTCTGACGAACGTGGTCCGTCCTTCAGCAGGTCCGCGATCCCGAGTTTAGCAGCCACATATACGGCGGCTGACGTCCAGGCACTTGATACTATTCCTAGTAACTGGACGTCGGGTGGAAACTGCTCTGGTGCGATCGCGGTCGATATAGTTGTCATTGCTTTGCCCTCGATATAAACATATTTAAGGAATTGTCCCACCCTAAAAACGCGGATTTTCTACCGGGCATGTATCAATTACGCGACGGCTTCCGCCAAAAATAAGACCGGCTCTTTGGCCGGCCTCAGGCGACTTTGAATATAGAAAGTCAGGGGCTATTTTCTGACGGCCGCGACCACAGCTTCTGCAGCCTGCTCGACGGCCGAGCCAATTATGTCGTCACCATTTCCTTTTGCTTTCACCTTGATAGTTCTTATAAGTGCCGATTCCCCGCTCGTCCGGTTCAATTTCACGTCAAGGGTCAATTCATCTTTCGCCTTAACATTCGGCGAAAGCGAAGTTGCCGTGACGATGCTTTGAGTTGCGATCTGGCCTGCTATATTTCCGGCTGTGCTTCCAGTCGCGCCAATTCCGGTTCTCCCGATCGCGGCACCGAGAGCAGATCCAAACATTCCACCAAATCCGCCACCTCCTTTCTTATGTGAAGCTGTGATGAATAAAACAAGATCGCATTCTTTCTCTTTTGCCTCCGCATCTATGCTTGCCGCAAGTTTCGAATCGATCGTTACTACTTCTATGTTTGGCGCCTTTAAATATTCGATCAGCGCATTCTGAACCGCTGCAGCAAGATCAACGGCCGCAATTCCATCGCCCACAGCTCCGGTCTTGACGCTCGCCAGGCCGATTCTGATTACACCATCTTGCTTTGTGCCAACGTCACCGGTCTTGACCGGGATCGTGCTGGCGCCGCTCAAAATGCTGCTTGATGATAGTCTTGGCGCGTTGTTGGGCAGGATAGCACTTGAACTCCGTGCATTCATCCCGCTATTACCCGCCGACGTACCGCTCGATGTACTCACACTGGTCGCAGCATACATCTGCGAAGCATCCGAGACCTCTCGAAAGCCCTCAGGAATATCAAACAAGCTTGCGTCGAGGGGCGTCTTCGAGAGTTCAACAACCTCATTCACGTACGACATGGTTTCCTTGCCGCTTTCATCGAACATCGTCATTTTTTCATAGACCGGATATCCACGTTTCGCGGTCCCGTTTGTCTTCATAACGTACTTGTCCTGGCAGCCAGATCTTGCGCCGCCGTTATTACCGCCGTAACTCACCGCGTTACCACAGTCGAATTGGGGTTCGAAATCAATGTACCATCCGTCTGTCTCCATCTTCGTTTTTGTCTTGTTACACGCGTCCGCTGTCGATGTCGTTTCCATCGTTATGATCAGGTGACGAGCGATATAACCGAACATTTGCTTACGCTCACCTGTGTCTTTCGTGGTTACCGTTGTGGTGACTGTCCCGCCGGATTGAACGACGCCGTTCTTATCGACGGTCGTGCCCGCATTTTTCGTTACAGTTTCAACTGTAGTGTTGAATGCATTGACCATATAGGTCCTTGTGTTCGGATTTATCTGGATGCCGCGGCGAAGATCGCACTGAGTCAGTGTGACCATCATGCCGTTCATCGTTTCCGTACGTTGACGCTTGCCCTTTATATAGGTGGTATTTTCATAGGACTGTCCGCTGATCGATTGTTTGCTTTTGATCTTGACGTCGGCGAACACGTTGATAGAACACGCCGCTGTTAATAGGATGATCGCGATGTAATAGAATCTAATGGTCATTATTGAGCTCCGAATGTGAATTGTGATCGGGATTCCATCCCGCCGTCACTCTCATACGCGAGAGCCTCGGACCAAACGTATCAGCAATTGTTGTGCAGTTTGCCAGCGGATGTGAGTTTCCATATAATCGCAGCAGACTCAGCGATTTGCAGGAGAATATGAGCGCTAACCAACCCGATTCGATCACTCAGATGCTTATCGAATTGACTGATGGTAACAGAGAGGTCGTTAATCAAATACTCCCGCACATTTACGACGAACTGCGCAGGCTGGCCAGCAGCTACCTCCGAAAGGAGCGTTCGAATCACACCCTTCAGCCTACTGCGCTCGTTCATGAAGCGTACATGAAGCTGATCGATCAGAATCGCGTCAAATGGCAGAACCGTGCACATTTTTTCGGAATTGCGGCACAAGTGATGCGCCGTATCCTTATGGACCACGCACGTAAGCACCAAGCTAACAAGCGCGGTGGCGAGATAGAGAAACTTCCTATCGAGGAGGAGATTCTGATCGTCTCGAATGACAAATCAGCCGAGCTCCTTGCATTGGACGAGGCATTAGAGGAACTCGCGAAAATCGATCCCGACAAAGCCCGGATCGTAGAGTTGCGTTATTTTGGCGGCTTATCGATAGAAGAGACTGCCGAGGTCATGGAAGTGAGTGTGCCGACAATAAATCGACACTGGAAACTGGCTAAAGCGTGGTTGTATTCGCAGGTAGCCGGTAATTAAATTCTTTTGACGATCACAAGCGTAATATCGTCATTCGCAGGCGCCGTTTGAGTGAACGAAGATAATGCGGACTCGACCTTGTCCCTCAGGCCAGATGCTGATGCCTTTAGGTTGCCCTTTACAACGTTAATTAACCGATCCATTCCGAATTCTTCACCAGCAAGGTTATTTGCCTCCGACACTCCGTCCGAGTAGATCACCAATACGTCCCCTGATTCCAATGTGATCTCCCCGATCTCGAATTCTGCACCGGAAATTATGCCTAGCGGAAAGCCGCCCGAAGAAAGTTGGATAACGGTGCCATCGGCCCGACCGATCAATGGGGGATTATGCCCGGCGTTGATGTATCGAAGATGTCCGGTCTCAGGATTCAATTCAGTTGCAAAAAGCGTCACAAACCGGTTTGCGGGCGTATTCTCCGCAAGGTAATGGTTGACCGATGAGATCGCCAGACCTAATTCGGTCTTAGCAGATACTTGAGCATGGATAGCGGCATGCAAGCTCGACATCAACAATGCCGCGGCAGTTCCTTTTCCTGAAACGTCTCCGAGAGCGATCAGCATCTTGCCATCGTGCCGGGGGACAAAGTCGTAATAATCTCCGCCGATCTCGTAACACGAGAATGAAATACCTTGAAATTGGTAACCCTCGACTATCGGCGGCGCAGACGGTTGAAAGCGTTGCTGTATCTCGGTAGCGAGCTCAAGTTCCCGTTCCATCCGCTCCCGTTCAAGCCGAGCGTCCATCAAAGACGCATTTTCAACCCGAATCGACGCTACTGAAGCGAGGGTCGTGAGGATATTTAGGTGTTCCTCGGTAAAAGTTGCCTCGTACGTGGGAGAATCAGCATAGACCAAGCCGAAGATCGTTCTTTCATCGACGCTCAGTGGTACCGCCAAAACGGAACGGATACCTTGCAGCGCCATCGTTTGGCTGAAATATTTTGGATCGTGCTGCGCGTCAGCAGTTAACACCGATTGACCGTTCTTAAGAACCTCTTCCATCACGGTCCTGCTTATACGAACCTCGTCTATCGGCTCCAACTTCCCACGTGTCCTGGCCACCTTTATCTGCATGTTATCGGTGCCATCATCGTCTCTCAACATGATTATGACCCGTTCCGCCGGAACCGATTCAAACACCAAGCTCGCAACCTGATCCAGTGTTTCGTCAAGCCCGCGTGCAGAGAGAAGAGCAACACCAACCTTACTGATCAATTGAAGCAGATCGGTTCTGGTTGAAAACTGCCCGCTCAGAAATTCGGTCGTAGAAGACTTTCGATGGTTGAAGGCAATCGTCTTAGAGGGGTCCAGAGCCTCGGTGGAATCTGTTATTAACGTAGAGCCCATCGAGAGCTTAGATCTCTCATCGTCAAAAACGATGCGGGTCTCGCCGATCTGTATCTCGCCTCCACTCGAAAGCGGGACCGGCATTTTGACTACTACGCCGTTATATCGAGTTCCGTTGGCCGAACCAAGATCCTGCAACCAGAATGAATCGCCTTCCTGACGGATCTCCGCATGGAGACGAGACGCAAATGCGTCCGGGATACAGACGTCGCTTCGGGCTGATCGGCCGATCGTAGTCCTCAGTCTCGAAAGCTGGACGTGTTCTGGAATTCCACTCGCATTTTTGAAAATGATCTGAGCCATAACTCACTAAGTATGTTTACGAGAGTCCCCGAAAACAACTATTGAACCGGAGATCAAGTCATGAAGGGACCGCCCTTTTGAACTGAACACGGACAAAACGAATCCCAGGCCGCCTGTAAGCAAAGTGAGCACGTAGCCAATCGTTTGCCGAAATACTAGCGAACCGATCCCGATCGAGGTTCCAGTCGTGGAAACGATTCGCAATCCGGTGATCATCTTCCCTAAGCTCTGACCGCTGACGATCGGAAGAAGGACAAAATTACACAACCCGACCAGGAAAGCGGCGAGCCACGCGATATTGTTTATATCACTATGGATCAGATGCGATCCGTCATTTCCAAGTATGCGGGAGATCAACAGGCCGAGAGCAGGGACCATCAAGAAAAGTAGATAATCTATCAACGCGGCCCCACATCGCAGGAAAAAAGGTGCGCTCAAAAGAACCGGATCGAATCCTACGACAACCTCTTCACTCACGTCAGCCTTTTTCAGATCGGCGCCGGTCATACTTGAAGCCATAACAACACGCTAACCGATCACGAAATGAAGCCTCGTGTCACCGATCTTTATTCTGTCTCCGCTAGAAAGTCTGAAGGGCTGATGCGCGGCAAGTTTGAGTCCATTCGAGGCCGCGCCTTCAACGATAGTTCCATTTGAAGAACCTAGGTCTTCCAACATGAAAGACGTTCCGTCCCGCCAGATCTTGGCGTGTCGACGAGAGATCTTTGTTTGAGGATCGAATTTAGAAAGATCCACTTCTGGAAATATGTTGGACATCGGGTCACGCCTGCCGATAAGGTTTTCGTCTTTTTGCAGTGCATAGATCGGCGCGGAAAGTTCTGAGGTCCCCTCAACGACGAGACGTGCTGTAGGCATTGACTTCTGATAGATCTCAGAATGGACGCCTTGTTGTGCTATCGGCTGTTTCGCACCGCAGAAAGCACAAAACAGATCTGTCGCCACGATCCTCTGACCGCAAAAACCGCAAAACACAGATTGATTTGCAAGGCTGACCGATACGGGGGCCTCGCCGACGCCATACGTAACAGAACCGGTTCGAAGCTTAGCAAGGTGCTCTTCTAGAACTGCCTTCATTTCAGCGGCAGAACCAAATCGAGCTTCAGCATTATACTCAACCGCGCGCATCAGTATCCTTTCCATTTGGTCTGACAGTCGAGAATTGATCTGCCTCGGACGCGGGTTCTTTTGAAAGTCGAAAATGAGTAGAGGGTTGCTCTGCGGATCGGCCCCAGTAAGCAAATGGAACATCGTCGAGCCCAAACTGTAGATATCAGATCTTGGTTCAACGTTTCCGCTGAATAATTCGGGCGGTGCATATCCCATTGTCCCCACAGCCGTGACACCTTTCTCCTCTTTTTGATTTATGTTCCTGGCTATCCCGAAATCAATAAGCATCACGCGGCTCGAATTCCCATCTAGCATTACGTTAGACGGCTTTAGGTCCCGATAAACGATCGTCGATGGCTGATTATGGAGATAATTTAGTACGTCCGTTATTTGGATCGCCCATTCGGTGACCGTCAACTCCTCGATCTTTCCTTCCGGAGCAGCCCTCAGTTTTGAAGACAGGTCGCCCCCGGAAATATATTTCATGACGAGGTAAAACCTTCCCTCGTCACCGTCATAGAAATAGTCGTAGATGGTCGGGATGGACGGATGGTCGAGTGTTGAGAGGATCATCGACTCGCGCTTAAAATCATTGATCGCTTTTTCCTGTTGGTCTTCCTCAATATGAGCCTGAACCATTTCCTTCACGGCCCGAAGAACACCCCCGAGGTTATTATCGCTTGCCAGATAGACGGCTCCCATTCCGCCCCCGCCGATCTTTCTGACGATCTCATATCGACCGTTCAATAAAGTACCTTCCGGAAGTGGTTTCAGTTTTGCTGATCGGCGTCCGTCAGTATCTGAAGTACCAATACCATGTTCAGTTACGACGACCGGCGAAGGAGTTGCCTTCGATTCAGTCGGTTCCGGTTCTGCTGGCTTGGGGTTGATGCCAACGAACATCTCTCGGCCCGGAATAATAGTGTCGATATTATCTGCATTGGCCGAAGAAGGCGTGATACCGCCTTCCATAATACGTACCGAGTCAAACATTGAGGGAGTCACCGGTGTTTCTTCAAGCTGTTCCAGCGGTTTTGATATCGCGATTGGAGTTTCGGAAACAGACTCTTGCGGCCCGGACTCCTTCAGCTCCGGGACCGCGTCAATTGGCAGATCGTCCTCGCTTGCTGATCGATCAACCTTGATTTCTTGTTCCAAATCTTCGGACGAATTGATCGTTGGTACCAGCGGTTCTGAAGGAACCTCATCTACGGTTTCTTCGGACCATATTGAATTGACAATATCTGATCCAACGTTAGTATTCGGTTCGGATCTCAGAACCTCTTCGCTATCATCGGGAGAAACACGTTCAGGTATTTCAATGGTTTCCCCTTGATCCGTTTCATGTTCGAGCGCAACGCTATCTGAGATTTCGACCAACTCAGGTTGGCGATGTTCGTCAACATCCGAGAGCGATACCTCAGCGGCATTGAAGCCAGTTTCGATCCGAAAGGGCTCAGAGATCTCGTCCACCTTATGAGATGAAGAATCCACTGAGACGTTAGGGTCTGTCGGACGTGCAAATCCTGTTGAGAGGACCATCGGGGTCGGAATATCTTCAAGCGTAGGCGCCGTTCGTGAAAAAATGGGTGGAGCAGACTCGGCATCTTGAGGAGCATCGACCGTATTTGTTGTGGCGTCCGCGGCAGCCGCTTGCTTCAGATCCGCCGCCTGTGCGGGCGTGATTACGATCGTACTTTCCATCGATTCGTCCGCAACCGGTTCTGGGGGCGCAGAGCGCACGATGCTGATGCCGCAAAACGGGCAAAATACATCCGAGTTCGAGATCTCAGATCCACATTCTTGGCAAAGGCTCATTTTTTGATCGTTGGTATATCTAACAAACTAATGCTTTACACGGAATCTTAGAAACGTCTTCCCAACTATTATCTCGTCCCCGTCATTGAGAACTTGGGGGCTCCCAGGCAAAAGCCTGCGTCCACGATTGACGAATGTGCCGTTAGTCGAACCAAGATCCTCGACCATATGGACGGAATTTCGAAAAATTATCCTCGCATGACGTCTCGAAACCTTTGCATCCAAGTCATATGCATCAAGATCGACATCGGGGAAGATCCCATTGTCAGCATCCCATCTTCCGATCTGAGACTCTTCCGCTGACAGCTCAAACTCGGTGTTTGACCCACCGCCACGTTCTATTACGAGCACCGCGTGGATACCTTTCGCCGCCGGTTCTGTCATGGACGAAGCCTCGTCCATCGCTTTACCGTTTGATTCTACGATCGGAGGAATGCCGATCGACGTTATCGCACTGGCCTTGAAACTAGGGCTGCTCACGGGCCTGGAAACTGACAACGGACTGGGAGACTCCAACTTTATGGACTCGAATTTCGAGCCGCATTCTTCGCAAAACTGCGCTGTTTCGCGGTTAGTTGTCCCACATTGCTGGCAATGCTTCATTATAAGTTACTGGCGAATACGGATTTCCTATATATGCAAAACAGTATAGTTATACACCAAAATCAACGGTTGGGGTAGTAGAAGAGCTAGATAAGTTCCCATTTTGTGTCCAAATAAATTACCTTTCAAATGGCCAGTTTCTTGAAACAAACTCTATGTTCGAAACGTACGAACTGCTTGACGGAAATTGCAGTTCAATTTTGCGATAAATTGTTTGTTTTCATTTAAATCCAGTTAGCGAGGGCATTTAGACCATGGCTCTAAGCCGAAAGAAAAAGATCATCATTGGCAGTTCTGTCGGTGTTCTGTTGTTGATAATAGTTGTTGCGAGCATATTTGCGACCAGAAAAGACACCCCTGAAGTTAATGTCGTAAAAATACAGACGAGGCCTGAATTGCGCTCGACTGTAACATCTTCGGGTGAGGTAAGGCCGGTTCAGTTCATGAACCTCACGAGCGAAGTTCAAGGTAAGATCGAGGAGATCACAAAAAAAGAAGGTGATCTGGTCCAAAAGGGTGAAGTCCTCGTCCGCCTCGATCCAAATCAATTCGAATCGAGTACCGACGCACAGTTCGCGGCCTATCAGTCGGCGCAAGACGAAGTGCGGTCGTCACAGTCACAAGTGACCGCCGCTCAGAATAACCTTGCTCAGGCACAGCAGTCGCTGAATCAGGCCCAGGTTTCAGTTGATTCGGCCCGACAGGGTGTCATCACCTCGCAGACAGAAGTCGATCGCGCTCAGGTAGAATTGAACGCTGCGAATCGAGAGTTGAAGCGCAATGAACAGCTTTTGGAAAGCGGCGTGATTTCGAGACTTGATTTTGATTCGGCTAAAGACAGGGTCGAAAATGCTCGTGTTGCGATCGAAACGGCGAAGGCCCGTCTTGAGTCACAAAAGATCGCGGTAAAAGATTCTCAAGCTAGGTTGGCACAACAGCAAGTTGCAGTGAAAGATGCTCGAAGAGCAGTCGATGCGGCAAACATAAGCGTCAGTTCGAGCCAATCCCGTGCCGACCAACAGGCCGCCGTGCTTCGCGGTTCGAAAAGCCAGCGCGACAAGACAGTTGTGATCGCACCGATCAACGGAGTGATCGCGGAGATACCGTCCAAGGTCGGTACGTTTGCGGTTGCCGGCCTGTCGACCACTGCGCTTCTTACCATTGCCGACATGTCCGAGATCAATGTGGAAGTCAAGGTTGACGAAACTGAGATCGACAAGGTCGCTGTAGGCCAAAAGGCAAAGATCAAGGTCGATGCATTTGGCGATACGGAACTTGAGGGAGAAGTCCTTCAGAAAACTCCCTTGGCAGTGGGTAAATCCCAAACCAGTGGGGGCCTTTCGACCAACATCAACGTTCAGGAAGCAAAGGAGTTTCGTGTAGTTATCCGCCTTATGAATCTTTCGCCGGAGATGCAGGGCAGCTTGCGGCCGGGTATGAGCGCCACGGCGACAATTACTACGAAAACTGAGAATAACGTCATTGCCGTTCCGCTACAGGCTATTGTTGAGAAGAAGCCCGAGGGATCGCCTTCTCCTGAATCATCGCCGAATGCCGCAGTACCTGCCGACAAACCAAAGGCACAAAAGGGCGTTTACGTTCTTGATGGCAATAAGGCAAAATTTGTCGCGGTCGAAACGGGTATTACCGGAGAATCGGATATCCAGATCATCTCTGGCCTATCAGAAGGTCAGGAAGTGATCGTCGGGCCGAGTAAGATCCTAAACACATTGAAGGACGATACATTGGTAAAGAAAGCAGAGAAAAAGGAAGAGGGCAAGTCCGGTACCTAGTGATGGGACCCCGAATGAGGTAGATTATGTACGATACAAAGTCCGACCAAATGTACCGGTTCATGGAAAACGAAGAGTCCGAAGGACAACCACGATCAAACCAAGCTCCACGAACACTGATCTCGATGGAGAACATCTGGAAAACATATCAGATGGGTGTGGAGCAGCTTCATGCATTGCGGGATGTCTCGTTTCAGGTTGAAAAGGGCGAATATCTTGCCATAATCGGTCCGTCAGGTTCCGGAAAATCAACGTTAATGAACCTGATCGGATGTCTGGATTCACCCTCTAAAGGTAATTACTGGATCAACGGAAATCTCGTATCGGACATGACGGACGACGAACTCGCTCGGATCCGCAACAAGGAGATCGGTTTTGTATTTCAGACCTTCAACCTGCTTGCAAGGGCCACAGCTTTGCACAACGTGGAGCTACCGTTGATCTATGCGGGAATGCGAGCAGCTGAAAGGCATGAAAAAGCTATGCAGGCCCTGGAGTCGGTTGAACTAGGTGACCGAGTTGGCCATAAACCAAACGAACTCTCCGGCGGTCAGCGTCAGCGTGTTGCGATCGCCCGTGCCCTGGTAAATCATCCTTCAATTCTTCTTGCTGATGAACCGACCGGTGCTCTCGACACTAAAACAAGCTACGAGATCATGGAATTGTTTGAAAAACTGCATCAGGAAGGAAATACTATCATCCTGGTTACCCATGAGCACGACATTGCGGAGCGCGCACATCGGATAATCACGATTCGCGACGGTAAAATTGAGAAAGACGAAAAAACAAAATGATCGAAGGGCTTCCCTTTTACGTTACTGCGGTCTTTTTCCTAACCACACTGTTGACAGTGTGGTTTCTTTTTCGGGCGATGAAGGATGTGGGGACCAGATCTCCCGGTGCCAAACTTCTGGTCTTCTGCCTTCCGCTTTGGATGCTTCTCACGGGATTCCTCGCAACGACAGACTTTTACCGTGATACGGAAGCAATGCCCCCGCGAGTTTTTTCGTTCGGTGTACTACCCGCGTTAATTCTGATCGTTTCTCTATGGGTGTTCTTTCGGGAGTCGTTCACTGACCGGCTTTCGCTTAAGTACCTTACAATGCTTCATTCGATACGGATACCGGTTGAAATTGTCCTTCTGTGGTTATTTCAGTTTGGTCAGATTCCGAAATTAATGACATTTGAAGGCTGGAATTTCGACATTCTCTCGGGAGTCAGTGCGATCATAGTTTACTTCCTGGCATTTCGAGGCAGAAAGGTAAACCGAACTTTGCTTTTGATTTGGAACGTAGTCGGACTGGGACTCCTTGTAAATATCGTGTCTATCGCGGTTTTATCATTTAGATCGCCTATACAAAAACTCGCTTTTGATCAGCCGAATATCGGGGTCACCTATTTACCGTTCATCTGGCTCCCAACAATAATTGTTCCGATCGTTTTCTTTGCACACCTTGCTTCTATCAGAAAACTGCTGCGTAACTCGCCTGAAATGAATAAGTAAAAGAAACCAATCTGATATTGTTTGCGTATCAACCGATCTACAATTAGCATCAAACAGAGCGATGGATTACACAGAGACATTAAGGCTGGCAATTTCGGCGATCTGGGCACACAAGCTTCGGTCGTTCCTAACCCTGCTCGGGATGATCATCGGCATGGCTGCATTCATGCTTGTACTTTCGCTTCTGCAAGGATTTAAGGTTTATGTCGACGAGAAGATCGCCGGGATAGGCTCAAATTCGTTTTCGATCCAACGCTTCAGTTTCGAGGATTTCAAAGACACTGATTCTATCAACGCGGCCCAACGCTTAAAGAAGGAACTCACGTTTGATGAATTGGACTACATTCGTGAGCACGCTAAATTGATCGATAAGATCGGTGCAAAAGCGGGAAATACCTCGCGTGATGTCCGAGTCGGTTCGGAAACACTCAAAGATGTTGGAATCTCAGGCGTGGAACCCGTCATCGGAGAGATAGATAATATCGATATCGATTACGGCCGATACTTTACCGTCACCGAGAATAACAACTCCATGAGAGTCGCATTCATTGGCTCGGATGTTGCCAAGAATCTCTTCCCAAATGGAGATGTTCTTGGGAATGAGATCTACATTTCCGGAATACCCTACAGGATCATCGGCGTCAGAGTCGCAAAAGGCACAGTTTTCGGCCAGCCCCAAGACAACTTCGTTCAGCTTCCTATAAAGACGTTCGGAGCAAATTTCGGCGGATTGCGATTCAGCAGATCGCCGTATTTCGCCGCAACCTCTAAAAAGGAAGTGAAAATGGACGATGCGGTCGAAGAAGTAAGAACCCTGCTCAGGATCAAACGCAAAATACCCCCCGGCGAAAAAGATACCTTCGGAATTGTTACGCCGGACGCGATCAGTGGATTGATCGGTAGTTTTACCAACACCTTCGGCACGGTGATACTATTCGTTCCCGGCATCGCACTTTTTGTGGGCGCGATCGTGATCATGAACATAATGCTCGTTGCCGTCACCGAACGCACAAAAGAGATCGGCATTCGGAAATCGCTCGGCGCGCGGCAGGCGGATATTCTGCGTCAGTTCTTGTTTGAAGCGGCGACGCTGTCGGCAATAGGCGGAGCAACCGGTCTGCTGCTTGCATTTCTGCTTGGATATATTGTATCGAAGATCGCCATCCCAACCGTCATCCCTTGGTGGGCGGCTGTAATAAGTATTTCCGTATCAGCCGGCGTCGGAATATTGGCTGGGCTGTTTCCGGCGTGGAAGGCCGCCCAACTTGATCCGATCGAGGCATTGCGTGCAGAGTAAACCATGAGAGTTGCCACAAGTCGATTCCTGGAAAATCTTAAGATGGCGTTCGACACGCTGCGTGGCAACAAACTGCGCTCCTTCCTGACGATAATTGGGGTTGTGGTTGGCGTGATCGTAGTAATGCTTATCTCGGCCATTATTTCGGGGATCGGCATGGCCTTTGAAGAGCAGATCAAAGCCTTCGGCACGAGATCCATCTTCGTCAACAAAATGGACTCGGGTATTCGCTTTGGCAGACCGTCGCGTGAGGAACGTATGCGGCCAAACCTGACCATCGCCGATGCACTGGCCCTAAGAACGCTTCCCGACGTTGAAACTGCCGTCCCTTCATTGAATGTCTCTAGCGGCTTTTTTGGAAACGCGACCGTGGTTTCTGCAAATGGAAAACAGACCTCCAATATTAGACTAAGCGGCACCCTTCCGGAGATATCCCGGGCTGAAACGGAAATCCTGGTCGAGGGACGCTGGTTCACGCAGTCTGACGTCGACTTCAAAAAAGATTCCTGCGTTATCGGTTCGACCGTCAAGGACACATTTTGGCCTTATGAGTCACCTATCGGTAAGACATTGGAGATCAATGGGCGCTCGTTTCAGGTGATAGGATTATTGGAAAAGAAACCGCAATTATTGGGGGGCGGTGGCGGTAACAATGATGCAAGCAACACGATCTTCATGCCGATAGGTTCTGCCCTCCGAATAAAGCCGAACTCTGAAGATATTTTCATTCTGGTCGTTGCAAAGGAAGGTCGAGTGCTCCAGGCGAAAGACCAGGTCGAAGATATGCTCAGGGCACGGCGTGGGGTGACCTTTGGCAAACCCAATAATTTCTCCACCGCGACGGCAGACAGTATCATTGAACAGTTTCAGTCAATTACGGCCGGCGTTGCGCTGGCGATGGTCGTCATTTCCTCGATCGGCCTTTTGATCGGCGGGATCGGCGTGATGAACATTATGCTGGTTTCCGTAACTGAAAGGACCCGGGAGATCGGCATCAGAAAGGCGATCGGAGCTAAGAGGAGCGACATCTTACTGCAGTTTCTTATCGAAGCAAGTACGCTTACGGGCTTCGGCGGACTTCTAGGCCTGGGGATCGGCTGGCTCTTGGCAATGCTCGTCAGACTCGTTTTCCCGTCCTATGTTCCTTACTGGGCACCACCTCTTGGCTTTTTTGCCAGCGTGGGCATCGGAGTCGTTTTCGGCCTCTGGCCGGCATGGAAAGCGGCACGCCTCGACCCGATCGAATCATTGCGATATGAATGAAAAAAGGAGGCCTTGGCCTCCTTCTAATCTTACCCAAAACCCTTCGTTTTACATTGGCGCACCGTTGAGAAACGAGAAAAACACCCGGAACAATAATCCGATCAGGGTAATAATTATGACGACAGCCCAGGCAGAGCCGGACGAAAGCTTGTTGGTTATCCTCAATCCGATCGCTGCCAAAACCCAACCCCATATCGCAAAGAGATCGATGGTGCTCACAATCGTTGTCAGCACCGGCATCGCCTTACCGTCCATGAATAAACCCGGGTTCGCGTGAATTAGCCCTCTTTGACTGGCGGTCAGATCGATCTCATCAACCGATTTGAAGAGCAATACGATCATATTGGCGACCATGCCGACCACAGCCGGCGGGATCGATGAATAGATCCATACCGACAACGCGTGCATGAAACCTCCGTTGCCGCCAAACGCCTTCGCGCCAAGGAAATAGAAGAGGCCGCCTATCAGAAAGGTGATAAAAACAAATACCGGTATCGCATATTTGGTATAACCTTGGATCTTGACGCTAAGATCAACCTGAGCTGCTTTTTGTTCCGGAGATAATGAAGCCGCTCTCGGGTTCGATTCGATCTGTTCGACGATCGCCCGCCGAACGCCGGCTTCACCGACCTTATAGCTTAGCGTCAACCCGTAAACCGTAGCACACAGCGCAATGATCACAGCGCCTATGATAAACCGTGGCTTTCGTTTCAGATCCTCGAACACTCGTCCCGGCTCAAAGAACACATTTATTACTGTCGAAAATTCAGACATCTGTGATGGATCGGACGGAACTGGTTTTTCATTTGGGGTATCGTTCGAAGGGAATTCTTCCATGTTCATACACTCCTGTTAAATCGTGGAAACAAATTCTGGTAATCGTAAATAACTATTTTGAAAGGGACAACTACGCGAGATTATACGACGAAAAGCAATTTACGTTTCAACTTTCGCAGCCTAGAACTAATTGAACTCTCCAATGCGGATGCATGCTGCCAAATGCCCGGACGAATACTCCTTAAGATCCGGTACAGCACTTGAACATTCCTCCACGGCATACGGACATCTCGTTCTAAATCTGCAGCCCGATGGCGGATCGATAGGCGTCGGGACGTCCCCTTTTAGGATCATTCGAACATGTTTCTTGGTTGGGTCAGGTTCGGGAATTGCCGAGAGGAGGGCCTTAGTGTAAGGATGGAGTGGGCGATCGTATAGTTCTGTCGCATCGGCGATCTCGACGATCTTTCCTAAATACATGACCGCGACGCGATTTGATATATGCTCTACCACAGCGAGTCCGTGTGAGATGAAAAGGTACGTTAATCCCAATTCCGCCTGAAGGTCTTGAAGTAAATTAACGACCTGAGCCTGCACCGAAACATCCAGTGCCGAGACCGGTTCATCACATATGATCAGCTTAGGATTCAGGGCAAGGGCCCTGGCGATTCCAATTCGCTGTCTTTGTCCGCCAGAAAATTCATGCGGATACCGGTGCATGTATTTAGGGTCAAGGCCAACCTTTGACAACAGCTCGCCGACTCGATCTTTGCATTCCTGCTTATTTGATACACCGTGAATCTTGAGCGGCTCGGAAACTATCGACAAGATACTGAAGCGGGGATTCAAGCTCGCATACGGATCCTGAAAAATGATCTGCATTTCCCGCCTCAGCGATCGCATTTCCGAGTGCGAAAGTCCGATCACGTCACGGCCTTCAAAAAATACCTCTCCACTCGTGGGCTCATGGAGCCGGATCAGGCAGCGGCCAACCGTCGACTTCCCGCAGCCCGATTCACCAACAAGCCCAAGAGTCTCACCCGCAAGAATTTCGAACGAAACATCGTCAACCGCCCTGACAACGTCATCGCTGTTTTCAATCGGGAAGTATTTTACGAGGTTGCGTACCTCGACTAGCTCGGCTTGTTGCTTTTTTGCAGAAGTCGCGGTCATCTGAATATCACACTTAACAATTTATTAATTCGCAGCAAAATTCTTTGGGAGGTCAGCATTACCAACAGGTTCACCATTAAAAAGAACGCAACGCACTTTGACTCCGCCCTCCAGCTCGAACAACGGGATCTCGCTTTCCAGACATTCAGGCATTCGGAAAGAACATCGCGGTGCAAAATGACAACCTGGCGGAAGTTCGGTCGGACTGGGGACCGTTCCGTCGATCGTCTGAAGCCGAGCGGTTCCCCTTATACCTGCTGCTGAAAGCTTTGGAACCGAATGCAAGAGTCCGCGCGTGTAAGGATGCTTCGGTTCCGCAAAGAGTTCATTCACACCTGAATCTTCGACGATCTTTCCTGTATACATTACACAAACGCGATCCGCGGTTTCAGCTACTACACCGAGATCATGTGTGATCAAAAGTACAGCTAATCTCCGGGTACGGCGGAGTTCGTCCAGCAGATCGAGGATCTGCGCTTGGATAGTCACATCCAAAGCGGTTGTCGGTTCGTCCGCGATCAATAGCTCCGGATCACATGCGAGAGCCATTGCGATCATTACTCGTTGACGCATCCCGCCTGAAAGCTGATGCGGATAATCCGACGCCCGACGCTCCGGCGACGGTATAGAAACTTCCCTCATCGCATCGACTGCTGCGGTCCAAGCCGCCGTTTTATCTAATTTACGGTGCAGTCTCAGAGCCTCAGCTATCTGTTCGCCTACCGTGTAAACTGGGTTCAATGACGTCATCGGATCCTGGAAGATCATGGCGATGTCATTGCCTCGGATCTGCCGCATTCTGTCTTCCGTTGCCGTTAAGAGTTCTTCACCCTTAAACTTGATCGAACCGGCGGCGATCCTTCCAGGGGGATAAATGAGACGCATTATGGACAGAGCGGTGATCGACTTTCCACAACCTGACTCTCCTACAAGGCCCAACAGCTCTCCTTCGCCGACAGAAAAACTAACGTCGTTGACAGCCTTAACCAGCCCTGCTCTCGTGGGAAAGTCTGTTTGCAGGTTTTTAACTTCAAGTAGCATCGATACTGATTAAGTTGACAACCTAAGTTGAATACCCCCTAAATCTTAGCGAAACAGAACCATTTAACAAACTATAAGATAGTCGTAACATCCACCGTGCAACTAAATTCGTCGATTTTTCCTCAAAGGAATGTTATCATTTGTCGAATAAGCTCCGGGCCACTGGAAGTATTCATTCAGGAGATTTTCAATAGTGAACAAGCGACCCGTCTTTTTTCTTTCGCTCTTAATAGTTACCGCATTTGCGACCAGCACTTTCGCTCAAACGCAGAACAGCGTTGCAAAGATCACGTCAAAGGACGGGAAAACTGCGGCGACGCCATCCAAGGCGGTTCGTTCTGAAGACATCGAGTCTGATATCGCGGAGGCACTCTCGATTATCGAGGCTAGTCATGTTACGGGTAAAAAGCTTAATTACAACGACGTTTTCAAATCCACGATCGATGGAATGCTCCACACCCTGGACCCTCACTCAAACTATTTTGATTCGAAAGAATTCGAACAGTTTCGAACGGAACAAAGCTCACGTTATTTTGGTATAGGTGCTACCATTGGCGATCTTAGCGACGCGGACGGTAAGGTTTTGGCAACATATATACGGGCTACATTTGAAAATGCGCCGGCAAACCGGGCCGGCCTTCGCTATGGCGACAAGATCATCGAAGTCAACGGGACCAATGTCATCGGTAAACCGTTTCCGGACGTACGGAACATGCTGCGGGGGCCGCGCGGAACTCCCGTCAAGCTGGTCATTGAAAGGCACGGGACTGGAAAGCGTGAAAATGTCGAGATCATTCGAGATGCCGTTCCCCAGCCTTCTATTCCGGAAGCATATATGATCCGGCCAGGAGTCGGATACATCTCGATGACAGGTGGTTTTAACCAAACGACCTATGCCGAGTTCGCCGATGCGATGCGAAGGCTAAAGGCCAGCGGGATGAAGGAATTGGTTCTAGACCTAAAAGGAAATGGCGGGGGCTTGGTCAACCAGGCATACAAAGTGGCCAATACCTTCCTTTCCTCGGGCCAGACTGTATTCACACAAGTCGGTCGGCTTGATGGCGTCACTGAAGCCTATCAGGCGGAAAATCCGAATCCTGAGACACTGCCGCTAGTGGTCTTGGTGAACCGCAATTCCGCGTCGGCGTCAGAAATACTTGCAGGGGCTCTTCAGGATCATGATCGTGCTTTGATCGTAGGTGAGAACACCTTTGGAAAGGGTCTCGTCCAGAACCCGTTCATCCTGGATTATGGTTCGATGCTCTTACTTACCATCGCGAAATATCAAACCCCGTCCGGTAGGCTCATTCAGCGAGACTATTCGGATGGCAATTTGTACGACTATTACACCAATGGCGGCGTCGGTAATGAAAATACATCAAAACCGAAGGGCCCCGAATCCAAAACGGATGCCGGACGCGCTGTATACAGTGGCGGCGGAATTAACCCAGATGTCTTCATTAAGGCCGACATGATAACGAATGATCAGGCCCGATTGCAGGCAAAGCTTGCAAATCCTATATTTGCCTTCGCATTGGATCTTGCATACGGCAAAGTGCCGGGATTTGAAAATTACAAGGTCGATAAACCCATACGGTTCGGCTATGATATCCGTTCAACGGATTATCCTATCTCGGACGTACTTTTCGCTGCGCTTAAGGAGTATGCTAACGCTAAATATAAGATCCCGGCTGTGCAGTTCGAAAAAGAGCGTAAGTTTGTTGAACGAGCCTTGCGTTCTGAATTGGTGACCGCAGCATATGGCTCGACGACTTCGTTCCAGGTATTCAATGAATACGACACTCAATTGTCGAAGGCGATAGAACTTCTGCCGCAGGCAAAACAGTTGGCTTCCGAAGGTGCAAAGGCCAGAATGAAGATGAACGCGTCACGCGTAAAGGGCGAGATGAACTAGCATCGCTGAAAATGGTTAAGGATAAAAGGGGAGACCGAGAACGGCTCCCTTTTTCTATTTGATCAACCAAAGTACCAGGTAGTAAACCCCAAATCCTATTCCGATCAATGCGAGCGTTAAAATAAAGATCAGTACTCCAATTATTAACTTAAACTTTCGATACCGATTAGGATCCGGCGGTGAAAGCTGGTTTTGCGGAAAATATGGCGGCGGACGGTTTAACATAGATTATTCCTTAAAACAAAATTAACATTCCGGTCACCGAACATCAACGCGGAAGCGGTTGTTCAAGGTTTGCCAAGCCATACGATAGGACTGCCATAAACGCTCCAACCCTGGCTAGTTCTTTTGGGTCTATCTTGTCAAAGGTGTCGGCGGCGGTGTGGTGATAATTAAAATACGTTCTGGTATCAAACCATGGTGCGAAGGATGGTACTCCTTTTTGTGTGAGCGGGCCGATATCAGCCCCGACGCCGCCGGGCTGGTATTGTGAAAGCCCGGCTCCTTGTGAAAATAGGACATTCGATATCGGTCCAAGCATCGGCATGGCTTCTTGTTTACCGGTAAAAAGAAACCCCAATGGCCGAGATGCCCCAAGATCACTCTCAATTGCAGCGAAATGCTTAGCAATATTTGTTTCCTGTTCCTTGGCATACTCGGTCCCGCCGACAAGTCCATTCTCTTCGTTCATATACGCGATCATTCGTATGGTACGTTTCGGCTTGACCTTAAGCTGCTTTAATAGGAATGGCACCTGCATCGAGACGGCTACCCCGGCCGCATCGTCAAGAGCGCCGGTTCCCAGGTCCCACGAGTCAAGATGCCCGGAAACTATGACGACTTCATCCGGCTTCTCAGACCCTTTTAAATCAGCAATGACGTTGTAGCTCGGCGCATTCGGAAGCGTTTTGGGGGTCAATGTCAGATGGATCTTCGTGATTCCCATGCCTGTCAAATAAGCGATCGTGTCGGCATCTTCGCTCGAAACGGCCGCGGCCGGGATTTTCTGAACATCATCCGCATATCGGGTACCGCCCGTATGGGCAAGACGGTTTTGTGAACCGCCCGCGGATCTTACCAAAACGGCGATCGCCCCTAATCTGGCTGCGGCCACTGCGCCGCCGCCTCGGTACTGTACTGCCTGCCCGTAGGCCTGACTTCCGAAACCACTTGCTGCTAGTTCCTTGTCGAATTTCGAATTGAATAAGACGATCCGTCCCTGCACACGCTCGCGTCCGAGCTTTGCCAGTTCGTCAAAATCATTGACAACGACGATCTCGGCAGTTAAGCCGTCGGGCGGAGTTGCGACACTTCCTCCGAGGGCAGTAAGTACGACCTTTTGAGTAGTCCCAGTCGCCATTCCGGGAAACTGCGTAAGTTCCCCCGTCTCGATCCCGCGGATCCAATGCGGCACCATGATCTTTTGCAGACGAACCTCGAGACCAAGCTTGCGCATTTCGTCAGCAACATATTCGACAGCACGCTGAGCCTGAGCCGACCCCGAAAGTCGCGGACCGATATTGTTCGTCATGAACGCCGTCTGTTTAAGCGCATAGTCGCTTTTCAGTGCCGCGGCCTGAATTGACCGCATGTCATCGATCGTCTGAGCGGTGTAAAGGATCTGTGCAGGCGATGCACTTTGTGCCGCTGCCGCTGTTGAAAAAACTAGGAACGAAAGGATAAAAAGGGCGTGCTTCATTTTCCGATGATAACTGAATGATTATCGGCTTCCAAAATCTATGCGATAATAATGATGTTCTTCTGATATCTACAGATCGGGTAAACATATGAAACGAATTCTATTATTGCCGTTAATCGTGGCGGCTCTTTGTATTGCTGCATTTGGTCAATTCTCGTTCAATGACTTGATGAAGGTTCGGCGGGTTTCCGATCCGCAGTTGTCTCCGGATGGAAAACAGGTCGCGTTTACCATTGGCGACGTTAACATGACCGCCAACCGGGTAGTTAATCAGATCTATGTTGCCGATCTTGATCGCCCGGACCGGCCGCCGCGCCAGATCACTAGCGGAAACAGCTCAAACAGCGCTCCTCGTTGGTCCCCCGACGGGAAGAAGCTCGCCTTTACAACAGGCGGACAGATCTGGACGATGGAACCGGATGGAGACAGAAAAAGACAAGTGACATCTATTTCGACCGGTGCTGGAAATCCTGTTTGGTCGCCGGACGGAAGATGGATCGCCTTCAATTCTGATGTCTATCCGGATTGCTCGGATGATGCGTGTAACAAGAAGCGTGACGATGAAGCCGAAGCCAGTAAAGTCAAGGCAATAGTTACAGAACGTCTTTTATATAGGCATTGGGTCGAATGGCGAGACAAGAAGCGTACCCATGTTTTTGTTGCTCCTTCAGAAGGCGGTAAGGCGGTAGATCTTACGCCGGGTGATTTTGACTCGCCCCCCTATGCAGCGTCATCGGGTGTGGATTATGCCTTTTCGCCTGACTCAAAGGAAATAGCATTTCTTAAGAATCCTGACAAGATCGAGGCGATATCGACGAACAGCGACATTGTCATTGCCTCCATCACTGATAAGAATCAAAAAAATATCACCTCAAAAAACCGCGGTTACGACGCCTCTCCGGCTTACACCCCGGATGGTAAGTACCTTATCTATCGCTCACAACCTCGAGAAGGTTTCGAAGCCGACCGTTGGAGATTGATGCGTTATGACCGTCAGTCAGGAGAGACGGTCGAGCTTACACGAGGCTTTGACCAGCAGGTCGAGGAATTTACGATCTCTTCGGACAGCAAGTCTATCTATTTTGTCGCAGGAGTTCGAGGACGAAACCGCGTATTTACGCTTCCGGTCGAGCCGGACTTTCGGCTTCGCATTGCGACCCATGTCAAGGACCTGACTTCGGTCTCGAACGAGTACTCTTCTTCTTCCGGGCTTAATATCTCGAGTGATGGTAAGACACTAATATTTCTTTCAAACTCGATGACATCGCCGTCAGAAGTATTCTCGGCCGATCTTACATCCGGGTCATCAAAACCAGTAACTCGAGCAAACGCTCCACTAGGCTTATCGAGGCCAGAAGACCTGGATTGGACAGGCGCACTCGGCGCCAAAGTTCACGGGTTCCTGGTCAAGCCGGCTAATTTCGACGCCTCCAAAAAGTATCCGTTGATCGTCTTGATTCACGGCGGCCCGCAAGGTGCTTGGATGGATAATTGGGGCTATCGCTGGAATCCGCAAATCTGGGCAAACGCCGGATATGTAGTGTTCATGCCCAATCCCAGGGGATCTACGACTTATGGTCAAAAATTCGTTGACGAGATCTCGGGAGACTGGGGCGGAAAAGTGGTGGTCGACCTCAAAAACGGTGTTGCTGAAGTCATTAAGCGTCCCTATATCGATAAGAACAGGATCGGTGCCGCAGGTGCGAGCTACGGCGGATACATGGTTGACTGGCTTCTTGGGCACAACAATGATCCGAGGTTTAGATTCAAGGCATTTCTATCACATGCCGGTGTTTACAATCTCGAGAGCATGGCCGGTGCGACCGAAGAGCTGTGGTTCGTAAAATGGGAATTCAAAGGAATGCCTTGGGAAAACCCGGTTCTTTATAACCGCTGGTCGCCCCACAAATTCGCGGCAAACTTTGACACACCAACTCTCGTGACGGCAGGGGAAATTGACTATCGTGTACCCGTCGATCAGAGCTATCAATTATTCACAGGGCTTCAATTAAAAGGGGTCCCTTCAAAACTCATCGTCTTCCCAGACGAGGGCCACTGGATCCTTAAGCCCCAAAACTCAGAATTTTGGCACAAGAACGTCTTTGACTGGTTCGCCAAGTACCTTAAATAGTCAAACCGTGGGGCAAAACAAAAGAAAAGTTCCGCGCCATAAACGCGGAACTTTTCCCTTTGAGAAGACTGGATGTCTGCTTGAGATGTTGGAAAGCAGAGCGCGAAGCCTATACAAAATCGCGCCTTCTCGGCATAAGTTCTGCAGCTGCTTCTTTGCCACACCTACGAGGTTAGCTGACGGGCTAGGAACGAAAGATTATCCCTGAGCTATTCACAAGCTCTTCGCCCCTGTCTCGCGTCGAAACGCTCAACTTTGGGTCCCCCGCGACGGCCCACGCGGACCGACTTCGGTGATCAACTTTTCAACAAAACGAAAATATCACAAAATATCTGGACATTCAAGAAAAATTCCAGTATTTGCTATCTTCCGGGATAAAAATGGTAAAGCAATAAATAAACGACCACTCCCGTGACCGAAACATATAGCCACACCGGAAATACCAATCGGGCGATCTTTCTGTGTTTTTCGAATTTCCCGCTCAAACCCCTCCAAAGAGTGAGTATCACGAATGGCGCGACTAATGTCGCGAGGATAGTATGCGAAGTCAAGATAGTGAAGTATATCGGCCGTACGATGCCCTCACCAATGAACTTGGTGGGACCCAAGCCAAAATAATATGTTCTGATCGCGTGGTGCGTGAGATAAGAAAGCAGGAAGACCGCCGAAATAGAAGACGCGATAACCATACAGGCTTTATGGCGGGTGATCTGTTTTGTCCGAATAAAGTAGAATCCCAATAAGAGAAAAAACCCGCTTCCGGCATTCAAAAGTGCGTTAATGTGGGGAAAAACGGCGAGAGGGTCCATCTATTTCCAAAACCCCAAAAGAATAAAAAGAACGATCCAAAGTCCACCCATGAAATGCCAATACCATCCAACAGAGCTGGCTAATCGGCGGCGATACACGATTTCATTTTCCCTGCCGGTCGGGTACCAATTCCGCAGTAATACTGCTCCCAACGCAACAATTCCGCCAACGACATGTACGGCGTGCGCCGCTGTAAGAATGTAGAAGAAACCGGCATATGGGTTTCCCTGCATATACAGACCACGATTTACCAATGCGATCCATGCCAGAAGTTGCGAAGCAACGAAAACACCGCCTAAAACCGTCGTCGCGACCAAAAACCGCTTTGTACGAACTAAATCCTCTTTCTCGATCGCCCTTCTGGCTAATTCGTAAGTGATGCTGCTCAGGACAATTACAAAAGTGCTGATCCACACCTGTATTGGGAGATCAAACGGTTTCCACTCGAGGGCACGATTTGTCGCAACTACAACATATGCGCCGATCAGCCCGCCGAACGTCATCAAAACAACTAGCAATACGAACCCCGTTAAGATCCGTGTCTTGTCTCTCGGGAGGGATTCTTCATCGGGTTGACTCACATTGTCGTTAGAACCTCCATTTCCGCCGTCATCGCCGCCGTTCCCACCGGGTCGACCTGGCGGACGACCGCCGGAGAACCCTGATCTTCTGATTCGACCATTTGGTTTGACCGTCGGTTCTAGCTCATCTACTGTTCCAATTTGCATTGCTCTAACGTTTGTCAAGAACCATTACCAAAAACAATAGCGGAAGGTAGAGCACCGAAACATAAAGAAGACGCCTTGCGGTTGCCGGGGTCTTAGCCCTAGCTGTCTTTACACTTTCATACACGAACCAACAGCCCAGCAGGAAAGCAACAGAGCCGAATATCCATCCGGATAGTCCAAAGAAAAACGGAGCCAGCGAGACCGCTACGAGCATCAGGGTGAACATAACGATCTGACGAGCCGTCAGTTTTCCATCCCGGTCAACAACCGGCAGCATTTTTATTCCGGCCTTAGCGTATTGCTCTTTGTATAGCCAGGCGATCGCGAAAAAATGTGGAAATTGCCACAGAAACAGAAAAACAAATAATATCCAGGCACCCAGCGTGAAATCGTTGGCCGCTGACGTCCATCCCATCAGCGGGGGCATCGCTCCCGGTATCGCACCGATCGCGGTGGAGGCCGAAGTCCGACTCTTGAGTGGCGTGTACATTAGGACGTAGCCGACGATCACGGTGATCCCCAACCATGCCGTAAGCGGATTTACGAGAAAATAAAGGTAAATTTCCGCGACGGCACACTGAAGGACTCCGAAAACAAATGCTTCTGCAGGTGTTACCCTGCCTGTCGGTAGCGGGCGGCTCGCCGTCCTTTCCATGAACACATCTGTCTTTCGTTCAACCCATTGGTTCAATGTGGCAACGCCAAACGCTAATAACGCGATCCCGATCATGGCGTTAACAAATAACGGGAAATCGAACGGACCGGTCGAACCCATGTAAAACCCCGCCGCCGACGACAACACCAGCATGAACGCGATACGAGGCTTGGTCAGTTCGACAAACGCCATCACGCGTTCACGCACCCCTATATGCTTCTGAACCGATATTTCAACCGCTGCCGAATCGATCACAAATTAGATACCGTCCTTTATTACTCCCTAGAGAATAGCGTTTGATGCTCGAATTTCAAAGTTATTGATAGAACGACCAGCTTTTACAATGTTGAAGTGCCACTAATGTTTGAGGAGGTGACACTTCACTTCGAATTGGGCTATCATTGAGTTACTACGAGATGTCCGCTGCTGAGGAGACGTTAAATCCAAAACCGGCTGCCCGCGAAACCGGAACTTCATTTATAGATCGCACTATCGCGTTCTTCAGTTCTGTGCGCTTTGGAGTTTCGCTCCTGGTCATTCTAGTTGTCCTTTCTATGATCGGCATGCTGATAGTTCAACAGAATGTCGACGGATTTGATTCGTATTACGCTTCGTTAACGCCATCTGAAAGACTTGTGTTCGGAAAGCTGGGGTTTTTTGATATTTACCATAGCTGGTATTACAACGGACTGCTTTTGATCCTCTCATTGAACATCGTTTTGGCTTCGATCGATCGGTTTCCGACCGCTTGGGCATACATCGTAAAACCGAAGCTGACTGCTACAAAAGCATGGTTGCTTTCCCAGCAGCCTTCCGAAACTTTCACATTGGCTGCGGCAAACAAGGAGACGGCAGTTGCGGCAATTGAGTCGGCGTTCAAAAGATCAGGCTACAATTCGGTGGTTACGGAGGCAAAGACGACTGAGTACGGTGTCGACGAAACGGGCAAGAAAGACTTTTCGGTCGTTAACGAAAAGCAGCACACGGTCATATTTGGACAAGCAGGCCGATGGAATCGGATTGGTGCTTATCTGGTACATGTCTCCCTGCTGACGCTATTCCTAGGTCACTTCGTCGCTCTTCAAACCGGATTTGATGCGGATGTACGAATGATCCCGGGAGACGAGAACGACAAGATCCAGATGATACACTTCGACCTGGATAAGAAAGAAAAGTTTGACGTTCAACTCCCGTTTTCGATCGCGTGTTTGGATATTGAACAAAAGCTGATCGACCAGCGGGCAGGTATTGACGTTACCAATACACTGGATTGGCGTACGCGAATAAAGATCAACGACCCCGATCGCGGTGAGACTATTGCGGACGTTTCTCTAAATAATCCGTATACCTATCGCGGGTATCGATTCTTTCAGGCCCAGACAATACCGGTTGGAAACGCGAGAAACATCTCATTACAGTTGACGTCTCAGAAAGACGGTTCACAGATCAGCGTCGAGATCCCAAGACTCGGATCTACTACGCTTGCTGACGGCACGAAGATCGAGTACGAAGATTTTCAGCCGGACTTTGTATTTGGCCCCGACGGCAAGCCGGATTCGCGGACCGGTGATTACAACAATCCTGTGGCCGTCCTTGGGGTGACTCAGCCAGGTGCTGAACGAATACGCGTTTTCGCATTCGCTGCAAACGTTGACAACATGCCCGTCGGAGCTCCAAAGGCAGGGTACAAATGGAAGCTGACAGCTTTTGAAAAATCGCCTTTTGCCCATGTTCTCTCGATCAAGTACGACCCATATAGCGGCGCGTTCATTGCGTGGTATTTCGGCGGATTTGGGCTGATAGGAGCACTCGCATTTGTTTTTCTTTTCGGGCACAGACGCGTATGGGCGATCGTTGAGCCGAATCAATTCGGGAAATTTGAAGTTACTATCGGCGGGAACGCCAATCGGAATCATGTAGCGTTCGAGGACAAATTTAGGAAGTTGATCGACCAGATCAAAGGTGAAGAGGGCGACACAGTAGTTTCGGCAGACTAAACGAGGTAAATATGGCACAGGTGATCACAGCGAAAGAGATATACGGCATCGAGACTGATCGAACGTGGATGTCGTACATTCCGGCAGGGCTTGCCATAGCGGGTGCGATCGCGATGCTTATCGCAAAGATTCAGATCGGAAGCGGATTTATGTCTGATAGTGCTTTGATGATGATCGCGCTTGCCTGCTACATCATTGCCGCGTTGTTTCAGTTGACCAATCTCTACGCTCCATCCGACATGGCGCGATCGATCGGCCTTTGGACCGCGTGTCTCGGAGTCTTCTTCAATCTCTCAAGTTGGCTCGTACGCTGGGTCGCGGCATATGACCGAGAACTGGCTCTGCTTAGGGCAGGCGGAAGCAGTGAAACTCCTTGGGTTTTCCGTTATGTTCCTTTTGCTAATCTCTATGACCTCAGTTTGGCTTTTGCCTTCGGCGCAGGAATATCGACCCTGCTTCTCGCACGACGCAAGAATTTCCAGATCCTAAGCGCTTTCACGCTTCCGCTTGCGGCGATCATTTTGACCCTCGCTCGATTCATCGGCAGCGAATTTGTCGATCTGCCGCCGGTTCTCGATTCTTATTGGCGTCCGATCCATGTAGGAGTTGCTTCTCTGAGTTATGGCGTCGCACTCGTTTGTTTTGCGATCGCTGTGATCTATTTGTTGAAGGACAAGGTCAAGGTTGAAGCGATGGCGATCTGGACGAGCATTTTCGCCATCGGTGTCATCGGAACCATCAGTAAGTTCTCGGTATTCAGCGAGTTTACCTATCGTGCAGGGTTATTCCTGCCAAATCCGAATGGCGGAAAATCATTTTCTGCTCCGTTCCGGCTAGCGATCCCTTATGTTGGCGAAACTCTTGTTGTTTCCGGCTTGTTGCTTGCCGGAGTAATCGTCGCCTTCGTTTTGTATATCTATCAGCAAAATCAAGCGGCAAAGAGGGCCGGACATATACTTTTGAAGCTCGCACTGGTTACTCAGGTGATAGCCCTTGCGTTTCTTGTTTCCGGTATCAAGGGAATGTCTGATGTGCCTGCGAAATTGACTGCTCAGCTTACAGCCCACCCGACTCAGTACGCGATCGCCGGACGCGCGATAGCCGAACGTCAACAGCTGAGCGCGCAAGAATTTTCGGCATTGACTCCGGCACAGCTTGAACAGACCGGCCGGCAATATTTTCAACAGAACGGCGAAAAAATGTATCTCAGCCTGGGCACCAATCCGGTTGAGGTCGCTGGTCTTATCACCGCGCTCGCAGGTACGTTTTTCGTTATCCTCTTCGCTTTTCGAACCGACAAACTGATCGAACGGCTCCCCAGCCTGGAATCGCTTGATGGCCTGATGTACAAAACTGCCTGCCTCGCGTTTGCCGGTTTGGCAATGCTATTGATCACCGGAGCGATATGGGCAAATGAATCATGGGGACGGCCGTGGGGCTTTGACTCTAAGGAAACCGGGGCCTTAGTAGCATGGCTCACGTACGCTGGCTTTCTGCATACCAGGATCTCGCGTGGTTGGACGGGGCGAAGTTCTGCCTATTTCGCGGTCGTCGGGTTCTTGTTGGTGATCTTCACCTACCTAGGCGTCAGTTACCTGCTGCCTGGATTACATAGTTACGCCTAAATTTCCGATGGTGAGGCCGGGATCATGAGAAATATAGCCCTTATACTCGCAGGCGCGGCATCTGTGGCTTTAGTTGTGGTTGGTGGACTATATCTGTTCGACAAACCTGCCGAGGCGCAGCGAAATGTGACCGCACGGTTCGAATACGCTGTTATCACCGGGTCTTTTCAGCCATTTCCGGCGGATAATCCGTCAGTCATCTCTTCTGCAGTTCAAGTATGTTACCTGCAGGCTAGCGGCTGCCAGAACGAAGAGGTTCGGTCAGAGGTCAACTTATCAAAGTTTATTCAGGACGAACGACTTGAGAATAGTTCGCGGGTTCGAGGACTGGCACTTGAGCGCGCGAATCAAGTCGCCTTTTCAAAAGCGATCGCAAAACTCGGCAGCGATGGCTGGGAAATGGTCTCTGCCCCGGCGGTAGAATTCGATGTCTATTATCTAAATCAGCAGGGCATCACTTCGGTCAAAGACGGAAACAGGACTGACCGTCAGCACATCTGGTTCAAACGCACAAGACAGTAATGCAAGGTAAATTGATATATGGCTTCGGCGGCATCCTGATCGGTCTTGTCGCCGGTTTCTTTGCGGCAAACTCCCTGAACCGCGAAGCAGTAACAGCACCCTCGTCACTATCTGCAGCTGATACGGGCACTTCCCTGTCTCCAAACCCGAACAACACCGGCTCGCAGCTCGGCGGGATGCAAGCAGATGTTACTCAGACTCTCGAAAAGGCAGAGAAAGAGCCCAACAATTTCGCGGCCCAGATGCTTGCGGGAGACATGTACGCCCAGATCGGGAAGTTTGATAAAGCGATAGAGTTTTACAAGCGCGGTATCGCGTTAAACGGTGAAAATCTCCAGGCAAACGTCGTTCTTGCAAACGCTCTCTTCGATTCACAGAGATTTGAAGAGGCCGAAGTCTATTACTCAAAGGCTCTTCAAATTGACCCGAGAAATGTGAATGCCCTCACTGATCTCGGGACGACCTTTGTAGAACGAAAACAGCCCGATTACGATCGCGCCATCTTAGAATATAAGAAAGCACTACAGATCGACCCCAAAAGCTCCACTACCATCTATTACCTTGGAATCTCTCATCTTAGGAAAGGGGAAAGGCAGGAAGCTGAGAGAACTTTGACCGAACTTGAACAGCTTGGGGCGGCAAGTGAACTTGTGACTCGCTTACGTCAGAATATTACCCAGGGATCGGCTATTCAATAGTAACGCCCAGGATATCTGTCATCTTATAGCGTCCAATAGTTCCTTCTTTCGATATCACAGTCAAAATAGCGCGCTCGACACTGAATCTGAAGACCTCGGTCATTGGCCTTTCGATAACGCTCCCATCTTTGAACCGGATCACCAACCGGATATTCGCCATCGGATCTACCGGCTTTTCCTCTCTTGGGACGGGAAGCTTCTTGCGCGGCGGCCGGCTTGTCGGTACCGAGGGAGTTTCAACCGGCAAAACTTTCGGATTCTCAGTTTTCGCAACTTCTTCGGTCGTTCCCTTAGCAGCCGGTTTGGCTTTGCCTGCAGTTCGATTTCGCCTCCCAGGAGTCACTTTTGCCGAGACCTTTGGGCTTCCCTCCTTCGTCTTGCTTTCAAGTGGATCAGAAACGATCACTTCTGTCTTGGGTGGTGCCGTTTTTTCTTCTTTAGGAACCTTTATGCGCTTTGCTTCAGTCACCGTTCTGGCATCTTCAGGTGCATCTTTTTCATCCGCACCAGATTTCGCCGCATCGATAACGGCCGTCTCGACCGCTTTCGCACTTGAAGTCACCTTTGGAATGATCTCGATTATCGTACCGACCGAATTCACACGAACGCTCGTTTCCGGGTCGGTCTTAGCTTTTGGCACCTCCGGAGGCAAGACATCCTCAGCCCTTGAAGCCACAAAACTGCCGGCGAACTTGATCCGGTAGGTTGCATCATCGTCTCCCGGCGAACGCCCCTCGATCCTTAATAGAAGGGTCTCAGCCTTTCTCAAATATAGAACGCGACCTGTTTCAGCAACGGAAAGATCGGGGTAAATGACGATCTTTGATAGCGGACGGAGCCCCGGCATCATAAAAATATCCAGATCTCCGGCAAAATTGGATGTCTGAATGTTTACAAAAAGGTCCCCTTGGCTCCCATCGAAAGTATAAAAATGTGTCGTGAGTCTCGCGTCACCAACATCCCGGGATTTAATTACGCCGTTGATCTCATTATTCCTGACAGGGGTCGGAAAATTCTGATCCGTCGACTGCGAATACATCGAAACCTCGAATAGAAATACGATCGCAGTCAATGTCAGCAACGGCCGTCGCAAAACGGGCCCGACACGAATTAATTGTAGAGCCGATCTAACCAAGGTCTTTTCTAAGATGGATCAATCTCGAGGTCTCCTCATAACCGAGACGGGTGTGTGCCGCAAGGCTGCTGTCATTCCCAACTTCTGCGTCGGATGCCATTTCGATGCAGCCCTTTTGCTTTGCCCACCGTTCGGCGAATCTAACGAGTTCACTGCCAATGCCGTTTCTCCTCAGATCCGGCTCTACGTACCAACCTTCCAAATATCCTACATGATCGGAAACGCAGTCCTCGACAAACGGCCTGATACTTGCCTCTAAAAACCCGATCAAGCGTCCGTTTCCGGAATCAGCGACAAGAACAAGCTGAGAATCCGCATGTCCGAGAATATCCAGCATCTCCGCCTTGTGATCTTCATCCTCATTCTCATCCCACAGGAGCTTTCTTAGCCGAAACCACTCGTTCAGGTCAGACTCGCGCAGGGGCCGTACGGCGTAATTTGGCTCAGCCATTAAACGTGATTCTAACAGCGTTCTCAGCTGACAACAAGATTTACCGAAAAAGCAAAGCCGGCATTAAGGCCGGCTTTAGCTAAAGGGATGGAAAGATCTCTATTCAGCGATTCCGGTCTTTGCGGGCAGCGCCTTATCCTGTAGAAGTTCAAGAGCCTTTTTCAATTGCAGGTCTTCAATTACAGGTTTTGTCTTGTCTGCAGGAACGGCAGGTGACGCAGATGGTTGCGGGTTCTGATTTTGCTGATCCTGCTGATCGATAAGTTCCTCCACTTCAAGCGGTTCAGGCGTATCGGGACGTTTGACTTCAACCGAAGGCTTGACTCCCGTGGAATTGCGGTCCTCGCCGAGAAATGGAACGCCCGAAGCCGACGCCCATTTGGCCGTGGTCAACAACAGGCCATCGCCGCCGCGAAGCGTAAATAATTGCTGCTCCGTACCGGCGCCAAAACTTCGCTCGCCCACAACTTCACCCCGCTTACGCTCAAGAATCGCCGAAGCAACTACCTCTGAGGCTCCCGCGGTACCAAGGTCGATAAGAACATTTATCTGGCCTTCGAAGATAGCCTTTGACGAATCTGCAGTGTACACCTTGGTGACCTTGTTTTCACGGCCGATCACCTTTGCGATCTCGCCTTCGCGTATGAATATATTCGCGACGGCAGCACCGTCGTCTATAGTGCCCGTAGCAACACCGCGCAGATCAAGTACTATCTTTTGAACGCCTTGCTTCGTCATTCCCTGAACGGCACTACGAATATCGCCGGCCTCTCCGGCGGAAAGGCTGAAGACCTTAATTAGCCCGATCTTACCCGGTTCGATCTTTGTTTCGACAGGCGGCGTAGCAACTGCTGAGCGGGTTACCTTGATCGTTTGAGGCTTTTCTCCAGAGCGCAAGACCCTGAGATTTACTGTCGATCCGGGTTCGCCCATGATCAATTGTTTAGCATCGTATAAGGAAATATCGCGTGTCGCTTTGTTCTCGATGTATTCAATCACATCGCCGGCCTTAAGCCCCGCTTTCTCAGCGGTTGAGCCTTTCGTCACCGAGACGACGTAAAGATAAAGTGAAACCTGGGAAAACTCGGCCCCAATGCCAGCCTTGCTTGTGGACTTAGCCGAATTGAACTCCTTGACCTGATCAGCGGTCAAATATGACGAATACGGATCCAGACCGCCAGCCAATCCGCGAAGCGCGCCAAGCCGTACTTTTTCGAGGTTCGGTTCGTCAACATAATCGTTCTGGATATGCTGCAAGACCGATTCGAAGATACGCATCTGAGCCCCGGCATCGTTTATCGGCTGTTGTGCACGAGTCCAGGGACTAAGCATTCCGCCGACGACCGCATAAAGAGCGATGAACGACGAAAAGACCAAGATCGACATTTTTCCGCGAAAAGACATTAGGTACCTCTTAATTAAATAACTGCTAGACTATACGTTCGGGCAAAATCCAGAGTTCTTGGCAATTACGAAATTATCCGATATCAGAGACCGCAGTGCAACAAAAAGAAACAGACAATCACGCTGATTTTGCAGACATTTCTCGTGTTCCCGCGTCAGGAAGACTACTCGCATTGGACCTTGGAACCAAACGGATAGGTGTTGCCATCACCGATAAAATGCGAATCGTCGCAACACCGCTTGACCCGATCCTGCGAACATCCTGGAAAAAGCTGCTCCTTTCGGTTCGCGGGCTGATCTCAGATTTCGATGCCAAAGGCCTGGTAATAGGTTTGCCATTTGGTTTCGACGGTGAAGAAACACCCATGTTCCATGAAGCCCGGAGGCTTGCACGAAATTTCGCACTTTCCCTCGAGGTTCCGGTATTCCTTCAGGATGAACGAGCAACGAGCTACGAGGCAAGAGGCCGGTTGTGGCAAAAAGGACACGATCGCCGAACCACCTCGAATTTGGTCGACAGTGAGGCCGCGACGATCATTCTTTCAGATTTTCTCGGGCGGATCAATGAGTAAACTGCAACCCGAAACTATCTCGGCCTGAATTCGCTCTTCGATACAGTTGCCTTATCTATCGCCTCTTTTGAAAACGGAAATATAGCAGGCGTTCCGGTTCGCCATAGATCGAACTGATCCTTGAAATTCGGCGACTTTGGATCACCGCTCTGGCCAAGTGGAATGACATGTCTCGTCGAATCCCAGTTTCCAGGACTTGCCACGAATCTCATTGAAACCGCCGAGGCAACGTTGGGTGTCTGGCCGCTGCCCTCGATACCAATCGACGGTGTAGCAAACTGCATCCCGATCAAAGGTGCAGCCGCCAGCGGATGGGGAAAACGCGAGGTCATAAAGGTTCCCCAAACCCACTTCTGTGGATCAGCTCCAAATTTCTTTGGAAGTTCAGCAACCGCTTCCGAATCACACCCCTTGAGAAAGTCATCGTAATTCTTGAAAGATCTTGGCAGCCAAGCCGCCGATCGTTCGGTCAAAATGCGATCCAACATTTGCTCGCGGATCATTCCTTCGGGAATACCTTTGTTTTCTTCGGCGATCTTCCTTGCAAGACAGAGCCTTATCTCGTTCGCCAAGAGAGCTCCTCTTGAATCCGGCGTCATCCGGCCATCCCAGTTCTTTAGTGTTTCCAACGTCTCATGCGATGCTGTCCCCGCTTTGATGACCTCATCCTTGAGATGCGAAAGCGGGATGTTGAAAGAATCTCGCTGCGCATTTGTAACAAAATCCATAGTCGCCTTGTTCTCTTTACTCAACAGATCGTAAAGGCGGCGTGCACGCCATGGTGCGGCAAATGCGCGAATGAGTTGGGGATACTTGTAATCGGTACCGGCGATCCTTTGATTTGCAGTCACAATAAAACCGCTAGGCGGGTTGTAAAGGTTTGGTAGTTCGTTATAGGGAATATAACCGGTCCAATCCCCATCGGTGGTCGATCCGTCATACGGCAATGAACCGTCCCCTTTGCGCCTGGTCGGGATCGCACCGGCTATGTGCCATCCGATGTTCCCAGCAACATCGGCATAAACAAAATTCTGTGAAGCACCGGTGTACGTCTTTAATGCCGCATTGAATTCGTCCCAATTTCGGGCACGATTCAACATAAAAAACGCCCCGAAATCAGCGTTCTTTGGATCACGTGCTGTCCATTTCAAGCTATATTTCTTGCCATTCTCTTCTAAGATCACGACACCGTTTGGTGTTTCTGTAACATCAAGACTTACGATCTCAGTCTCCGGCTTCAGCGGGTTTGATCGTACCTTTATTTCTTCGCGGCGTATCCTTGCCGGGGCCAAGCCCATAGGGGTCTTTACCTTTCCCGCATCGTCTATCGTTTCAACGTATATATCCTGAACGTCAGGTCCGACATTTGTCGCCCCCCAAGCGATCTGATCGTTATGACCCAGCACGATGCCAGGGGCACCGGGAACGGTTACACCTGCTACCTTTAGTCCGGGCGCTTCTAGGTAGGCTAGATACCAGATCCCGGGAGCGGTCGCCTGCAGGTGAGGGTCATTGGCGAGCATTGCCTTCCCATTGGCAGTTCGCTTTCCGGATATCACCCAATTGTTACTCGCAGCCAACTCGTCAGCATAAAATCCGGCCCTGGAAAGAGACATTCTACGAACGGAGTCCTCTTCGTCCGCCATTGCAAGTAAGGCATCGGACACCGGAACCGGATCTCGATACGCGGCACCCTGCGCTTTATCTTTGGGTACGTCCCTTCCGAACATCAATACGTCGTATTTGGTTACTATTCGACTGACATCATCAAATTTATCTTTTGGGAGCGAAAGGAGCGATGCCTTTAACAGGTCCTGACGCCAAGTCGAACTTAACGCATCGGCGAGGATCTTTCCGATCACGATCGAATCGGCCGGCGTCCAAGCCCGAGGTTTGTATTGAAGTATCTTAAATTCAATTGGAAGGTCGGCTTCATTCAGGCTTGCAACATAGGCATTTACGCCTGCAGCGTAATTCTCCAGGGCGGACCTTAGTTCGGGCGTAAGAAATTTGACGCTCTCCTCTGCGATGCCGGCAAATCCGAATCGACGCCAGCGCTTGTCTTCCTCCAATCCCGCCTTTCCGAATATCTCCGCTGTTTCGCCCCTTGCGACCCTTCTCATCAAGTCCATCTGCCAAAGACGGTCGCTTGCCGTCACGTACCCTTGCACGAAATAAAGGTCTGCGTCATTCGCCGCCGTTATGTAGGGTATCGACCGCGCATCGCGCGTGACCGTCACCGGACCTTTTACACCGGCGACCTGAAAAATGCTTTGTGCTTTAACGACATACGGACTGAGCCCTAGAACTGTACTGAAAACAAACAGAATTACCGACTGACGAAACATATCTCAACGTCGCTCCATTTCGAAAAGTGCTGAAAGTGATGGCTACCTTGCGTCTTACGCACGGTCTTAGCAGTTTGGGATCGCAACCGAAGTGTAATCGAATTGGAAACGAATATCGAGCAAAGGGGAACGATATGAGAAGAAGAGTGGCATTTTTCGCGACTTTCTTGACGGTCATGCTTGCCATAGTTCCTGGTGGAACCCTGATCAGGGCACAGACCGGCAATGGACATGTTCAGAAACAAGGGAGAAACTGGAATGGCGTGTTTCGGGAAAGAAACCAAGGCCCTAGACGATATAAGGGACGCATACGGGCGTATTACGGCCTCCGAAAACACGGACACTTTTGTCGTACGCAGGTTAGAGATCGGTGTTTTCGGGTCGAACTAAGATACTATTGGCGCAGTGGTATCAGGTTAAGGCCTCTGGTAATTCAATTTGTGAAGTTAAAAAAACCGCCATTGAGAAAGCGGGTGAGCTCATAACCGCTGCACCCGAGTATTCTTTGATTTTAACAAGTTGAAGCTTGCGGACTTGAGTCAACCTGGGCTAAACTCCCGCAAGTTTAAACAATTCAAATTTTCTATGAACTACGGAAAACT
>JAEUQK010000042.1 GCA_016789265.1 Blastocatellia bacterium | reverse complement strand
GCACGTGTGATAGCCGAGATATCAAAGACAGAAGGACATTCTTCGGAAAATAAACGACTGAGAGTAGTGGGCTAGTCATCAAAACAGGCCCGCAATTATCTATTTCAAATAATGGCAAAAGAAACAAAGAAGAGCAGCACAACGCCTTTGATCATCATCGGCTTGGTACTTGTAGCGGCGGTCGTCGGATTTTACATGCTCTACAGCACGTCGAAATCTCCGGCGGCAAATAACTCGGCAGGCAATGGCCGCCCGGCGAATTCGAACCGGCCGTCGACTGTACCGGCCAACGCGCCTGCGGGGGCCGCACTTGGGATAAACATGCTCGGGGCACCGGACGCAAAAGTAACGATCGAGGAATTCGCAGACTTTCAATGCCCGTCATGTGCCGCCGCTCACCCGGTAATGAAAGACCTGCAATCCACCTTTGCCGGGAATAACAATGTGCGTTTCATTTTCCGGCATTATCCGCTGCCGATACATGATAAGTCTTATGACGCAGCGGCCGTGGTCGAGGCAGCCGGGATGCAGGGCGGGCCGAAATTCTGGGCAATGATGGACCAGATAATGGCCAACCAGCAGACTTGGGCAAACAGTACGGATTACCGAAATCTCTGGAAGAGCTATGCACAGAAGGTCGGGCTCGACGTCGCGAAATGGGAGGCCGATTCGGCGAGCGTCGCGGCAAAGGGACGCGTTGACCTGGATATGCAGCGTGCCCGCGGTGTTGGCGTCAGCTCAACGCCATCTGTTTATATCAACGGCCGGCTGATACCGTTTTCCGACGTGAACGTGCCGACAATGAAGCAGCTGATAGAAGCCGAGATCGAAACGGTGACCAAAGCCGCGGCTGCCGCCAATTCGGCGAATGCCGCTCCGGCAGCCAACGCCAATTCTGCAAAATGAGCGAAACCGAGGTCATCTTAGACGACGAGACGGCCGGCATTCCTAAATTGCCGGTCGTTGCTTCGATACTGGCGCTCATTGGGCTTGGCGATGCGGTATATCTCACCGTTCATCATTTCACGGCTGTACCGGTTCCTTGCGGGCTTACGGGCGGCTGCGAGACCGTGTTGACAAGCTCGTATGCAGAGATCGGCGGCATTCCGATCGCCGCATTCGGAGCGCTTGCATATTTCCTTGCGTTCTCACTTTCCATCCTGACCGTGTTCGGAAATCGAATAATGTGGACGCTTTTCGGTATCCAGACCTTTGTTATGGCTGCCGTATCCGCCTGGCTGATCTATCTGCAGGCATTTGTCATCAAATCGTTTTGCCAGTTTTGTCTTATCTCCGCGGCGACCAGCATCAGTCTTTTCGTTGTTTATCTTATCTCGCGATCTATCGGTAAACGCTGATCTTCGTTTAAATCCACAAACGCCTATTTCGCGAATCATATAAGCGGAGGATGAAAGATGCCCGGACTGGCAGCGGCTTCAGTTCTGACGCGAAACTTTTACGCGGCCGACGCTAAATCGACCGACGGGGAGTGGAAATTTCGAACGGATTCAGGTAGTTTACTGAGTACAGATAACTGTAGATTTGTGTCTCAAACTATCCTACAAAGAATTGCAGACGGAGATCAGTCGGCGGTGCAGGATTGCATAAAATCCTACGGCGGACTGGTATGGTCGCTTGCCCGGAGGATGCTGCGAAATACTGAGGACGCCGAGGACGCCGTGCAGGAGATCTTTCTCGATGTTTGGAAGAACGCCGAGCGATTCGACCCGGCGCAAGCATCGGAAACAACCTTTGTTGCGATGATCGCTCGCCGTCGTCTGATCGACCGTATCCGTCACGTACAGCGTCGTATTTCGGCAGATTCGCTTGACGAGATACTTGCCGAACCATCAACGCGGGACGATAAGGTTTTGCAGACGAACGTCGAGGCGCGAGAAGCCGCAAAGGCGCTCGATCAACTGCGTCCGGAACAGCGACAGGTCCTGCAGTTGTCGATAGTCCATGGACTATCACATCAGGAGATAGCTGACGCGACAGGATTGCCGCTTGGGACCGTAAAGACTCATGCACGGCGAGGGATAATTCAGGTTAGGGAGATACTTGGTTTGGGAGAGACTGCAGGCAGAAAGGAGGTGTCCGTATGACGAACAATATGGAAGAAAAACTCCTCGATCTGTTGTGCGATCAGGCCGCGTCCGGTCTCAATGAAGACGAACGGCTGCAGCTTGAAAAACTCTCAGCCGGTGCGAACAGCGATATGGACGCACAGAGTTTAGAATTAGCAGCGGCGGCCATAATGATGGCGGAAATGGGCGCAATCGAAGCGATGCCGTCACATCTTGAGGCTTCGATCGCGGCGGCGGCAGGTAAGTATTTTACCGCTAAGGGCAGTGAGTCCTCGATCCACGAGAGTATTCACGATCAGCCGACAAAGGCATTCAAATGGCAGGAAACACGGCCGAGCCGTTCGTTCTTCGATTGGTTTGGCTGGGCAATTGCCGCTGCCGCGTGTGTAGCGCTCATAGGTACCTTTATTTATGAGCAAAACCGTATAGGCGACCTACAGGCAAAGGTCATGCAGTTGACGCCGACCCCGGTCGTCGAAGAAACGCTGGCACAGAAGCGTGACAGGTTGAAAAAAGAGGCAGCAGACGTTACCCGAGCCGAGTGGACCAAGGGAAATGTAAAAGACTCGGAAGGTGTCATGGGCGAAGTGGTCTGGAGCGACGAAAAGCAGGAAGGCTATATGACCTTTCGCGGGTTGCCGGTGAACGACGCGAACAAGGAAGCATATCAATTGTGGATATTTGAAGACGGGAAACTCGAGCCGCATCCGAAGGACGGAGGCGTTTTCAACGTTTCATCCGATGGCGAGGTAGTCGTTGCCATTAAAGCTAAGTTGAAGACAAACGCGCCCAAGGCATTTGCCGTCACGATCGAAAAACCCGGCGGCGTCGTCGTTTCAGATCGCACGAAGATCGCGGCACTTGCACCGGTCAAGACTGCTTAGGATTGGAAATTGTCTGCTAAAATCAGTGAAGGCAATGCTTTTTGCATTGCCTTTTTTGCATTTCAGGGCTGGACAGATTAGCCGCAAAATCAACTCTGCGTGTGCTATAATTCTCCAATTATTACAATCGAAATTAAGATCATTGGAGAATAAAGATGAGTGCAGCAGTGCCTTATACAAAAATTCAGGAGCTTCTCGGCACAGATGCCGAACTGCTATTAGGCCACGTATCTACGACCATACCGAAAGAGAGTATTCACCTGCCTGGCGGCGATTTTATCGACCGAGTCTGGTATCAATCGGATCGAAATCCGAATGTATTGAGAAGCCTTCAGACGCTCTACGACAACGGCCGGCTTTCTGGAACAGGCTATCTTTCGATCCTCCCTGTAGATCAGGGGATCGAGCACTCGGCCGGTGCAAGTTTTGCGCCGAACCCGCAGTATTTCGATCCGGAAAACATCATCAAACTCGCGATCGAGGGCGGCTGCAACGCCGTTGCTTCGACATACGGCGTGCTTGGCTCGGTCGCACGCAAATACGCGCACAAGATACCGTTTATCGTAAAGATCAACCACAACGAATTGCTCACATACCCAAACCAATTCGACCAGGTAATGTTCGGAACGATCGAAGAGGCCAGGAATATGGGTGCCGTCGCGGTCGGGGCGACGATATATTTCGGTTCCGACCAATCGACGCGCCAGATCACAGAGATAGCCGAAGCATTCGCCTACGCGCACGAGCTCGGGATGGCGACGATCCTTTGGTGCTACCTGCGTAATTCGAAATTCAAGACCGCCGATGGCGACATGCACACTGCGGCCGACCTGACCGGCCAGGCGAATCACCTCGGCGTTACCATTCAGGCGGACATCATCAAGCAAAAACTTCCTGAGCGCAACGGCGGCTACAACGCGCTCAATATGGAGAGCAGCTACGGTAAAACGAATCCGAAGATCTATTCCGATCTTACCAGCGAAAACCCGATCGACCTGGTTCGTTATCAGGTTGCGAACTGCTACATGGGTCGCTGTGGGCTGATCAATTCCGGCGGCGAGTCGAAGGGGGCCAGCGATATGGCGGACGCAGTCCGTACGGCGGTCATCAACAAACGCGGCGGCGGTTCAGGACTTATCTCCGGCCGCAAGGCTTTCCAGCGACCGATGAACGAAGGCGTAGAACTTCTAAACGCCATTCAGGATGTCTATCTTTCGAAAGAAGTGACGGTCGCTTAAGCTTTCGAGCCCGCGAAGAATACGAATGAACGCGAATGGAATAGTACGTTCCAGTTCGCGTTCATTCGCGTAATTAACGGGCAAAAAATCTTTCTATTTCTTCGAGTAGCTCTTGAAGACCGTCTCTATCCATTGATCGGTCTTTATAAAGCCCGAACCGGCTTCCTTGAACTTCTCAGGAAGGCCCGCTTTCTTCATATCATCGAGCGACTTGCCTGCTTTCATACCGTCCGTAACGATCTTCGACGATTCTATTAGCATCGTGTGATACGCCTTAAGGTCGCTGATGGTTGCTACGGGGCCGTGGCCTGGGATCAGCTTTGCATCTGCGGGAATTGTGCTGAGAAGCGAGCCCACGTTGTTTATCAGTCCTTGCACACTTCCACCGCTGTCGAGATCTACGAACGGGAACCTGCCGACAAAGAAATCGTCCGCGAGATGGACAACGTTAGAACCCATAAAGAAGACGACCGTGTCACCGTCAGTATGGCCATTCGGATAATGGACTGCCTTGACTTCTTCGCCGTTGAAGTGAATAGACATGCTCGCCGTATAAGTGATCATCGGTAATGCGAAAGGTGCATACGGTGCAGTGGTGCGTCCGAATATCACCGGCGGGTCGATCAGGCGCTTGCGGACGTTTGCGTGCGCGACGATTATCGACTGTTTGCCGAAAAATTCGTTACCTTCGGTGTGGTCGCCGTGCCAATGCGTATTGAAAACAAATTTTGGCGACGCCGAGCCAAGTTCCTTAAGTGCCGCGGCTAGTTTTTCACTCACCGCTTTGTAATCATCGTCGACGATCAAAATACCTTCCTGCCCGATGAGGGCGCCTATATTACCGCCGCGGCCCTGGAGCATATATACGTTTCCGGCGACCTTTGAGGTCTTTACGGTCACATCTTGTTGATTTGGAAAATGGCTGTTGTCGCCATGCGCGAGAGCGCTCGAAACCAGAAAGCTTGCGAGCACAAGGATCGACAGAATTCTTTGCATATTTCTTTACTCCGACCTGGATTTTGAGAAGATTATCACAGATGCGGGTCAAACAAAGCGTCCGCGAGCATTCTTGTATGTGTCGTTAAGAAACGGATTCGCTAAGCGCTCGCGGCCGATCGTCGTATCGGGACCATGCCCGCACATCACCGTAAAATCATCCGGGAGCGACATTATCTTCGTTTGGATGGAATCGATAAGTGTGGCGTAGTCGCCGCCGGGGAAATCGGTCCGCCCGATAGAACCTGAAAAAAGGCAATCCCCGGTCAATACCGTTTTCTCGCCTTCTTCGATCAGGACAATGTGCCCGAGAGTATGTCCGGGGCAATGTCGTATCGTAAATCTAAGATCGCCGACCTTAAGCGTCTCGCCATCCGCTACAAATCGCGTGATCTTTGGCGGGTCGGCATAGTCCATTCCGAGCGTCGCAAGTTGCTGCTGCGGCATACCGAGCAACAAGGCCTGTGTAGGCAAAGAGTAATACAATTCGGCTTCATCTTCGTGGGCGATGATCTCCGCATTCGGGAATTCTTCGTGCACGAAACTCGTGCCGCCGATGTGGTCAAGGTGGCCGTGAGTAAGGACAATGGCCTTTAGTTCCAGCTCGTTTTCACGAATATATGCCGTGATTTGCGGTGATGCTTCGCCCGGGTCGATGCACATCGCGGCCTTGGTCGCCTCGCACCATACTATGCGGGTGTTCTGTTGAAACGGAGTTTGAACAAACGTCTTCACTATCATCAGGACAACATTCTCTCAATATGCGGTGTCGGGTCAAAATGCTCTAGCCGTCGACCATCAAGCACGAATTCAACCGCGTTTCTGTAGGTGTCCGCATTGGGCCTTCCCGTAAAACACGGCGATTCCATCTCGGTAAGGCTTAAGAAACTGATCAGGCAGCTCAAAAGCATCCAAAGCAAGACCTCGTCTTCCGTGCCGATCGGGTTATGTTTTACGATCTTTTCGCGGTCATATCTGATGCCATTGCAAATTTCTGCGAACTTCGCCTCGCTTATGCACGCCATTTGCTAGATTAAATCATGCGGACGCCGATTTCCTGAAATGTAGGAAAATCGGACGTTATAGGTGTTCTGTTTGGCAGTATGTATTGAAAACGGACGTATGGTTTTGTGCCGACTGAACCGCGGCATCAGCCATTGTGATCGGTTTTCAGAAGAAATATGGCTGTATTTATTTGGCACGTTTCTTGCTAATAAGAATGCTGAACTCGGAAGGTTTTGGTTCAACATTTCGGAAGGACAACTGAAGGCGGCGGGGAAATTCCCCGGACGACAAAACTGCACAAGCAGTGTTTCCGGAGTGTAGCAAAGTTTGAGGAAAGGGCTCGATTGCTTGGGGGAAATCTTCGAGTGTGGGCACGAAGACTAGATCGGCCTTTTCCTCAATCCACAAATTTTAAGGTCTTTGAAAATCGGGACGCGAAACGCTTCTTTCTTAAAGGGTGAACAATAGATCAAAAAGGGTGAACATTAATTCCAATCTCAAATTCCTTCGTCATGCTTTCGTGATCCGATTTTCTTAGGTACGGCCGGGAGTCTTATTTAGGCTCCCGGTTTTTCCTTTCTTCCTCGTACATCAGGTAATAGGTCTTCTCCATACCGAGTTTTTCGTAAACTCTCTGTGCACGTTCATTTTCCTTTTCAACGTAAAGCCGAAATCCGCAGACGTTCCCGGCAACTTCAGCTGCCTGTTTGACGAACTCATACATCTGCCCGTAGAGATTACGACCGCGATATTCGGGCCGGACATAAACGCTCTGGATCCACCAAAACCAGCCGTTTCTCCAGTCGCTCCACTCGTTGGTGACCATCAGGCCGGCCGCGATCGTTCCCCGGTCGTCGGCGACAACATAAAATCCCTTTTTATCGTCGCCGAAAACCGCAGATACGCCTGCATGCAATATCTCGCCGTCGAGGCGTTTGTGTTCGGTCTCGAGCGCCATCGCCTGGTTAAATTCGACCAGGGCGTCCGTGTCCGCTGGGTTAGCTATCCGTATTTCCATCACTTGACGAGTCGTGTTTCGACCATTAACCTGAAATGTTTTGCCTACTGGCAGAAAGTTTTCCTATGAAGCTTCGCATACTTTATCACGGCAATTGTTTCGACGGCGTGTCGTCGGCAGCCGTTTTTACCAAATTTTATACCACCAAGGTCCGGCCCGGGGCCGAGGTCGCATATACGCCGACGATGCATCAGGCGGGCAACGCATTTGACCGAAGCCAGTTCGACGGCGACGAGAACGCTATCGTCGATTTTAAGTATTGTGCCGACGATCGGCTGACGTGGTGGTTCGACCATCACCAATCGGCGTTTCTTTCGCACGAAGACGAGGCCCATTTCAACGCGGACACGAGCGGAAAAAAGTTTCTCGACACGACGAGTAAATCCTGTGCGGAGTTCATCGCCCGAGTGGCGAAAGAGAAGTTCGATTTTGAGGACGAGTCGCTTGCCGAACTGGTCGAGTGGGCACACATCATCGACGGCGCGCTCTACGAATCGCCGGCGCAATGCGTCGAGCTGCGTTCGTCGGCGCTGAGGCTGATGCAGGTGATAGAGGGCGAGAAAGATCCGGCATTCGTCGAGAAGATCATCCGGATGCTGACCGAGAGGTCGCTTGACGAGATCGTTGCGAGCCAAGAGATACAGGCAAAGCTTGAGCCCATTCTCGAGCAGCATTGGAAGACGGCCGAGATAATAAAAGAACGCTCGGTCTCAGAACGCGGCGTGGTCTTTTTCGACCTTGTCGGCACCGGCATTGAGGGCTACAACAAGTTCATTCCGTACTATTACCACCCCGAGGTCACCTACGTCGTATCGGTAAGCCAGAGCAGCTTCCGTACGAAGATATCGGTCGGTTCAAATCCTTGGGCGCCGAGGCCTCGGGTCCATAACATTGCCGAGATCTGCGAACGTTACGGCGGCGGCGGCCATGCCGTGGTCGGAGCCGTGTCGCTCCGCCCCGAAGACGTCGAACTCGGCCGCAAGTATGCGCGAGAGGTCGTCGAAGAACTCCAATTTCCAGACTAACCAAACGAGAACTACCTAAGCTAAAGCTGGTTCTATCTCCGAACCCTGCGCCGGCGCAGGTGGCGCAGGTGGCGCAAGTACGACAGGCTTTCGGGCCTGGAGCCGCCGTCGGCCCGATCGCGATGAACACGAAGTGCGAACATCACTGAAGATCGCTTCGCGATGTTGGCGAGCGGGACGCTCAGCGCTCCAGTCATGCGACCGCGACGGTCGCTCCAAGTCCAAAGCCCAACGTCTAAGCTGTCACTGCCTGACGAAGGCGCTCGGGATGGGTATGTCAGTTGAGTTGCCCCAGGTGACGTTGGTGATGCCGTTGGTCGACTGTACGACCCACCATTGGCCGGTTGACGGGCGATAGACGCCGATGTCGGCCTTGCCGTCTCCGTCGTAGTCAGCCGAGACGGGGACGTCCGTCGGGATGCCGAACTGGTAGCCGAAGAACGAGAGGTCTTCCGATCTCATGATGTACCATACCGTGTCAGACGGGCGGAACACCGCGAGGTCGGTCTTGCCGTCTCCCGTAAAATCGCCCTGAGCGGTCTTGTCGCCCTGCGTTCCGAACTGGAGCACTATCAGCCCTGCGGTGCTGCGTCCGATCCACCAGTCACCTGTCGATGGACGGAAGATGGCCACATCGTCCTTGCCGTCGCCGTCATAATCTCCGACCACAGGCTTATCCGTCGAGATGCCGAAGCCCTCGACCCTTACACCCGCCGTCGACTGCAGGATGTACCAGACTCCCTGTGATGGGCGATACACAGCGATATCAGACTTGCCGTCGCCGTCAAAGTCTCCCGGAACGGGAATGTCGCCGTTTGCTCCCCACTGGAGGCTGTAATACGAACCGTCCTCGCTGCGGAGCACGTACCACTCACCCGTCGAGGGCCGCCAGATGGCAAGGTCCGTCTTACCGTCACCCGTATAATCGGCAGGAACTATCTGATCGGTGTTAATGCCGAACTGAGTCACGCTGTAGGTCGCGTAGTTAGTCCCGCTGTTCAGCCGCCACCAATCACCTCCCGCAGGCCTGTACACCGCAAAATCCGCCTTCCGGTCGCCATCGAAGTCAAAGCGTTTTCCGGACAAGGTCCCTGAACAGGTTCCTGAACCGGACGAACAAATGACCGCTGGCCGCTCAAAATGGATCTTTAGTCCATTATATGGAACCTGACCAAAATACTGAGTTGCGTTGCTGCCCCACCCTTGCCGCTGTACACCGATGACACCGCTCGCGTTAATGCCCGGAGCCAAGCCGAATACGACGTCAAAGTTATCTGAGTTCTCGTAAAAAAAGACCGCAACGTCAGTATCAAGGGGGCCAATGCGATTAACCAGATTCGCACGTCCGCGCCATTCGATCATGAAAACGCGATTGGGGGCAACGCCGGTGGTTTCCGTGAAGATCCCCGCTCCTGTAGTGTAGTCCGGCCGAAAGGCAAGGTCGCTCCAAAACGGAAGAACGACTCCTATAGGAGATTCAAACTCGATCGCGGGAAGCGAGTGTATGATCGAATATGGGTTGGCGCCGTGTGAAAGAAATTCTATGACACCGTACTGATGAACGCTTATGGTCTGGCCTTGGGCAACCGGGTTTCCGTATAGGGTGAAAGCAAATGGCGTTTGAACCAATGTGACCAAATTGTCCCGGCTATCCGGCACATAGGCCGCGGTGGTGGGAAGGGTCGCACCCGAAGACATCGAAAAGACGTAATTAGGACCCTTCGGTTTTCCGACGGTAGCCTTAAGTTTCAACTCTGATCGAGCGAACGGACCTGAATGGGTCACGGTCAACGTCAGATCGATCTCGGACAAACATGCCAACCCGACATCAGTCACGACGCGGAAAGGAACCGCGCCCACAATCGGTACCCCGTTAGGCATCAAGTCAGGATATGAAGAGGTCGCACGCGTGACCGAAACTCCAGGCGTGTTTGATGAAAGTGTGGCTACAACACCAGTCGCAGGGATCGTTCCATTATTGGCGAGCAGGATCTCAATAGTGTTGCATTCGTTCGGTTCGATCAAAAGATTGCCCGTTAAGATCGTAGGACCCGCAGAAATGAGTGCGGGAGCCTGGGACATGCAAAGATCCTGTACAACGGTTTGACCATTGGACACAAGGATATCGTCCATTACGGGCGCGTAGTAGCCAAGTTTCGTTGGAGACAACGAATAAGTTCCGGGGATCACCGTCAATGAATAGGTTCCCGGCAGGCCGGTCATTCGGCTCGTTCCATCCTTGACATCCATGAATACACCGCTCAATGGAAGTCCCGTCTGACAGGAGGTAATGGTTCCCTGAATCACACCGCGCGGCGACACCGAGCATTCACGAGGTGCAAATTTTGCAATTCGCGTATGCCAACCATTCAAAGCAGTTTGCGGGTAATATTCCTGCGTGTACCAGAATGAACAATCGTCATCGGGATCGACCGACATCTGGCTGTAGTCGCCCCACCTTCGCGTCGTACTGGTTTGTGAACCGGCTCCCTCGATTATCGTTTGCTCACCCTGCGCAAGCCCCGAACCCGGAGGATCCGTCGCAAGCTTGGCAGCATATCGGATCGACGGAAAAACGGAAGTGCTTGAGGCAGAAAATCCGATCGCGGTGTCTCCGAGAAAGTTCATGGCACCGCTGGCCATCCATCTATTCGTTGTATCGGGAGAGTAGGTCTGTTGTTCCGACAAAGTGAAAGGCCCGTCAGGAGAACTGCGGTCAAGTTGATAGTAGCGTACGCCGACCCGGTCCCCGCTCAGGGTGTCGACAGTATGATTGACCAGTAAGGATTCGTTGCCATTGCCAAAATTCCGATATGCCAGCCGGAACATAAGTCGATCACTGACAAGGTCCAGGTAACGCGATGACGAAACTCCCGGCTGCGCAACATACGGAGCAAATGGATCTATAGGGCCGGCCGGCAAGGGGCTGTCGGATCGCTCGGTGAAAGTCGAATTGGCAGGGTTAATAAAATCAGCATGGAAGTCGAATAATCTAAGCCCGTCACCTTGAGGATCACCCCATTCGTCGGCAGTGTAAAGTGCAAAGACATTTGGTGAGCCGGCTAATGGCGGAAAAAGGCCGTCCATGTCGGACGGCAAAGCGCCGGCGACAACACAATTCTGATTGTCGGGACAGGAATCAAAGTAGATATAACCGGCCGTCGGATCTCCGACAAGCATCTTTGCTCTGTCAAATGCATAGAATCCGGCTCCTCTGAAAAAGGGCAGGGACTTGTCAAATTGACTGTTTGACAGATAGTACCCATCAGGCCACATACCAAGCTTTGGGGAATCGATATGCTTGGGGTTGGGCATTCTGAAATCATAGAGATAAAATGCCCCGGTCGGATCACCCGTCTTTGATACGGCAATGAGCATGTGCGGCGGAAGTTCGACGCTGTCGCAACGTTCACTAATTAGCCATCGATCAGCGAGTTGATCGTAAAGAACAACGGGTGCTCCATCAATGTTCCGCGCACACCTTCCGGGAATATTCGCAAAGAGTGTTCCGAGCGAAACCAAATTTGTCACGGGGTTCCCCGCTTTGTCCCAGATCCGGAACGCCGCATTCACAGCTTGAACGAAATGGTGGGGACCTGCCTCGCCGGAAGTGTCCGGGGGAAGAAAATTCTGGCCAAGGCCAGCCGTGTCAACGACCGAGATACCCTCAAAACTCACTGACGGTGTCGGGAGCGATTGCGGTCTGCCGGCCGGCCGAAAAGGCCCATCGGAGAGAGGGTTCCCGGTTTCGAAGATCTTGAGCCCGTCCTTATCGTTTATAGTCTGCTGATCGTCCCTACCGTCGTCCTGGACCCAACTCTTGATAGATCCACGATTCGCTGCCTCCCCGCCGGCGATCGACGCCGGGAATCGAATCGATCCGTCGCCATTTTCAGAATTCGCGACGGGTCGCTTGATCCGAGACGATGTCGGGGCAGAAGTCGGCATTGACCTAACTTCTGTCGACTCAGCGAACGCCACAGCCGTCGAAGCGGTGGACGAGATGTCGAGAATGTCGGCCCGCAATTGCGGTTTCCGATCGCCGAAAGCTGTCCGTCGGTCCGGTCTTGCCTCTTCTGAAGAAACCGTGGTTGAGATCGTGATGACGGCAAAAACGGCCGCGATCAATGCCGACAGACAAAGTATTTTCCTCGATATTCCGTCCAACATAATCAGGCCGCCGAATACCGTTTCAGCCGGAATGGTTTGATGGGCCTAAGTCCATCTCCGGCCAGATCCGAATCAAGTGACATACGTCGAAACAATCAGCTCGGAACAACAATTCGCAAAACAAAAACACACTCGTATAGTGGTTCCATTTCCTTCGGTCTTAGATTTGAAGTTAATTTACGTCGGCAATTAATAAAAAACGAGTGGCTTACAACAATATGATTTTCATTATATTCGGTCAATTATTTTAAGCAAGGATCTTTGTCGGGCGATGATCCCGGGTTCCAGGAGATCTTTCGTTTGGGATGCGGACCGGTTTAGCAGGTCTCGAGTTGAAAAAGAAGGCTGCCGGTGATGGCAGCCTTTTTATTGGATCAAATTCGACTCGGTTTATTTCTTTGTGAAAACGAGCGTCGAGGTGGTCGAGCCGCGCGGGCTGGAGGCTTCGCGGTTGACGGTAAGGGTTTTACCATCGGCAGAGAGCTTCCAGATCTCGGTGGTGGTCGATGTGATCTCTCCGTTCGGGCCGTTGAAGGTCCGTGAAGACGAAAGCTTTACCGAGCCGTCGGCCTCGATCGAAGCCTTGTGGGTGATGGGCATTTTGCCCATCGGGCCCTCGACCTCGGTCTTTGTCTCTTTGCCGTCCAGCGAATAGGTTACGGCCGAATCGCCGCCGCCCATTCCCATTCCGCGGCCGCCGCCCATACCACCACCGCCTCCGGGAGGCGGTCCCGCCGGGGCGTCATTGGGGGGAAGGCGTTTGGTCGCCGTCTCGACGGACAGGTCTTTGTCGGTCTGCTTGACGGTCATCGTCATCGACTCTATACGCTGGCGTGCGTCGAGTTTCGAATTGGGAACGTCGAGGTTCCAGGTGCCCGAATAATTGGCCTTTTGTGCCATCGCGGCGAACGACAGCATGCCGACCGCGCACATCAAAAACAACAGTTTCTTCATGATCTCTCCTTAGATTGAGGCGTAAAAATATTTTACCGCGTAGTTAGACGCTAAAGATACTACCTTTGGTTTCGCCGTGTCTGTAAAGAATTGTAAAACTGCTATGCCTCGGCCGATTCGTTTCTATGCAGCTTGCTGTGCGTGTAGCTGTAAAAGAAATAGACCACTAGCCCGACGATCAGCCAAACGGCAAAACGGAACCAGTTGGTCCAGCCGAGCTCGGTCATCAAATAGGTGCAGCACATAACGCCCAAAACCGGTATCAATGAAAGCCGCTTCAAATAGCAAAGTGCTGCCATTACGATCGTAAAGACAGCGAACACAAAATAAGGCAGCTTCTCAAAGAAGACGCCGACGCCGGACGTGATGCCTTTCTCTATATCCGATGCGGTCGGCGTAAGATCGGTGAAAAAGGTCTTCACGGCATCACCGTTGAAATACGCTAGGGCACCCCAGATGATGATCAACAGGGCCGGGCCGATGAACATCGAGTTGATATAAGGAACAAATCTCTTTTCTCCCGCAAATTCCTTATCTTTGACGAGCACGCCGGCGCAGACGATGGTGAAGGCGAAAAGCGTCCCGATCACGGAAAGGTCGGTCACCTCGCTGAGGTTCATAAAGAGAGCGGGAATCGCAACCATCACACCTGTAAGAATGGTCGAGAACCACGGCGTGCGAAACTTGGGGTGAATGGACGAAAAGATCTTCGGCAAAAGGCCATCGCGGCTCATTGCCATCCAAAGACGGGGCTGCCCGAGCTGGAAAACGAGCAGGACAGTCGCGATAGCGATGATCGCCGAAACGGCGATGATGCCGGACACCCACGGAAGGTTAACGCCTTCGGGGCCAAAGACGAACGCGAGCGGATCGCCAACGTTCAGCTTGGTATACGAGACCATTCCGGTGAGCACAAGGGCAAGCACCACATACAGTACCGTGCAGATCAGCAAGGAATAGATCATTCCGCGCGGGAGCGTCTTGTACGGGTCCTTGCATTCCTCGGCGGTCGTCGAAAGTGCGTCAAAGCCGATGTAGGCGAAGAAGACTGCGGCAACGCCGGTCATTACGCCGCCGAAACCGTTCGGCAGGAACGGGTTCCAGTTGGCGGTGTTTACATAGAACGCTCCAAGAACGATCACGAGCAGGATGATCGCAAGCTTGATCGCGACCATGATGTTCGACGCGGTCTTTGATTCGCGGATGCCGACATAGACAAGACATGTGATGACGAAGACGATACCGAGTGCAGGAAGATCGGCGACTATCGGCAGCCCGCCGATATGCGGTGCATTGGCCCATGCCTGATGAGCATCGAGCTGGCCACACGAGACGACCGCGTCCTTGGCCTCGCAAGCGGCACGGAGCGCTTCGAGCGTTGACCCGTTCGACATGGCCTCGGTGACCGCCGCTCCGCCGCGCCTCGCCGTCAAGAAATCCATCGTGAAATGAAGCGGAATGTTGATGCCGTTCGCTTTCAGAAGGCTCGTGAAATAATCGCTCCAGGAAATGGCGACGGCGATGTTGCCGATGGCGTATTCAACAAGCAGGTCCCAGCCGATTATCCAGGCGAGCAATTCGCCGAACGATGCGTAGGCATACGTGTAGGCGGAACCGGCGATCGGGATCTTTGACGCGAACTCGGCATAACAAAGAGCCGCAAAACCGCACGCGATGGCCGCAAAAATGAACAAGAAAATGACGCCGGGCCCGCCGTTATATGACGCCTGGCCGACCATTGCGAAAATACCGGCACCGATGATCGCGGCAATGCCGAGCATCGTGAGATCGAACGTGCCGAGCGAGCGTCGAAGACCAACATGCTCTTCACCAGGTGCTCCGGGCACTAATTCCGAATCAGTGAATCCAGCCGCAGCGTCAGCTTGTATCTGCGCAATCGATTTCTTTCGAAAAATGGAAGTGCTCATAGTAGTTTTTCTGCTGGAAAAATGGGGGAGATCACAAATGACGCGATCAATCTAGCGAATTTTGAACGAAAAAGTTGAAAGATGCAATGGAAACCTCCCTGTATTCGATATTTAGACGAGACAAAGCAATAAATATTTTAGGCAAAAGGCAGAGGCCCGGGCAGGGTCAAGGTCTGCTTATTTCCAAACATGAAAGGCCAGCCGATCCACCAAAACATGAGCACTTCGTTCGTAAATCTTTCCGCGCTTGTCAATTATCTGCGGCGGGTCGGGTTTACGGGCAAGGTTCGTTTAGAACACAGCAGCTACGAGGGAGAGATCATCTTTACGCCGAAGAACCGTATTCAGGCACGAGAGTATGACAGGCTCGCGGGGCGCATAACACAGGGAGAACGGGCACTAAATGGCATCCTGCGACGATCGCGTGAGCCGCACGGCCGCATTCACGTCGTCAGGGCAAACGCGGAGGATACGATCAAATATATCAAGAAGCCGTTCGTTGACGGCCGCATCGCCGCTACAGCGATGCAGACCGTGTCGGGCCGAAGCGACAAGCGTGTGGCGGGAACGGTGCTCGGTGAAAAATGGCTCGCTTTCCGCTCTGACGATACGGAAAAGGCGGTAATACTCGCATCTGAACTGTTAGCCATCGTCAGCGACGGGTTTGAACGGGCCAAGATCGATTTTGACGCTGCGTTCAGGATGGCATGTTCCATCCTTAGTTCGGAACACTGGTTCCTCGATCCGCTACGAAAGCGATTTGTTTTCGAAGATCGCAAATTGAGCTTTTTTTCGCCGATCGGTTCACGGGACCTGTTTGACGGGCTGATCGCTATCATCAAGCATTTCGTCGAAAGGCTTACTGAAAGCGGACGGTTCGAAGCATTGATCTCACAGATGCGGTCAGACATCGGTGAACATCTGAAAGCCAGGCGCGGAGATTACGAGAAAATGTCGATCGCGTGGCAGATAGAGATGTTAATTTGAACGGTCCGGACTGCGGTTTCGACAGATCTTTACTAAACTGTCCTTATGGACTGGAAAGTTTTCGGAACCGCATTTATCACTCTTTTCCTCGCAGAATTAGGCGATAAGACACAACTGGCCGTGATCACGATGTCCGCAAAAACGGATTCGAAGATCGCGGTCTTTGTCGGCGCAAGCGTGGCGTTGGTGCTCGTGTCGCTACTGGGCGTGCTGGTCGGCAGCGTGCTTAGCCAATACGTTCCCACGGAATGGCTTCAGCGTATCGTCGCCGTCGCGTTCATAGTGATCGGCGTGCTGATGCTGTTCGGAAAGCTATGACGAAAAAACGGCTGCGATCGATCGCAGCCGCAAAAGGAGTATTACTGATAGGACAAACTAGGGATAAGCGTAGAAATCGACCCCGAATACATTGTCCTTTAGGGAGATCACCTGTGAAGGTACGCTGAAGGTGTAGCGTTTGGCAAACACGTCCAGGACGGCGATTTGCCCTGCCGGAAGTTGGGTAAATCTAAAATATCCAAAAGTCCCCGTGATGGTCTCATGAACAGTCCCGTCCGATTCGGTAAGTACAACACGCACATTTCTGATGCCGGCCCCGTAGGCGGTCAAGACGCGTCCTTGCACCTCTACCGGGGCGGCGGATGGCGCGAGTTTGAATCCGATGTCGAAGGTGTGGTCGTTTGAACCCGCACCGCCGGTGTTGAGTGAAACGACGGGGAACGTGCCCGACGGCGAGCCTGAGGGGTTTGATACAAATGCGGCGTCAGAATCAGACGAATCATCGTCGCCGGCTTGGGACGTCTGATTTCCGGTAGTCAATGAAAGTCCAAATAACGGGCCGCCTGACAGATAGTCTGAAGGATTGTCCAAACGTACTTGATAGGCCGTGTTACGCTGGATACCGCCATTCACCTGGCCGACATTATCGGTCGTATTAACGTCAGCCGCAGAACTCGAAACGAAGTAATATTCGCCATTGGCATCCGTTACTGCTGTGCCGACAAGTGTAGATCCCTGGTAGAGCCTTACGGTCGCCCCGGAAATGACCGGTTCACCGGGGTCCTGGACACCATTGCCATCAGTATCACGCCATATCCGGTTGCCGATCTCGATCGGAGCCGCTTCGCACAGAGCCTGGACGTTACCCATTCCGTTAGCCTTACCAAAGTCTTCTGCCCAGAAAGCAAGATATCCCCGATTTTGAGCTCCGGTGTTATTCACAAACCAACGAAAACCTCCCGAATCGTAGACGTTATCCGTCGGGATATAGGTCGGATCGAAAACGGTGGCGACCATTTCAGTATGTCCGGGAACCTGCATTGCGCCGCCGTTGCCGACTTCGTCGTGCGGGGTACCGTTCGGGTGGTAATTGTCCTGATAGTAGTATTCTCCATTTCCCGGTCCTTCACCGGTATTCTGAGGAGCGGTACCGATGGCCGCGCACCTTCCATTCGATTCGAGGGTCCAGCCTAGAGCAGGACTGCCGCAAGCCCGCAGGATCTCGCCTGCGGTTATGCCCTTGTAGAGTTGTGCGGGGTTTCCGGGATTGCTCGCGCTATTGTAACCGGACTGATCACCGTTGCGATCGCGCAATGAGAGGATCATATTGCCGCGGTCGAATTCTATGTCCGTAAGCATCGGTTGGGGGTAGATGAAGTGGGAACCACTTATCGTGTTGTATGTGGTCTCCCAATTCAGCCAGTCGGCCGCGAGGCCCGGATCGGTCTCGTTGCGCGAATAATTTAACTGGAAGTTCAGAACCGGAGATGCCGAAAATGTCAGCGTCGTGGGGTTAAAAGTGTACACGTAGGCTCTCAGATTTATAGATGTCGCAGGCGGCGTTCCGTTGTCCTGTCTCGAGCAAACGGCTCCGACGTAGATGGTGCCTTCGTACCAGGTCACAGCAAAGGGCCGAATGTCGTTTGCCGGAGCAGTCGTACAATTCGGCATCGTTGCGGGAAATGCATAACTCTGGATAGTGCCACTGGTGAGAGCGCCCGTGGTCGGAATTCGGTAAAGGCGTCGATTAGCCAGGTTCATTACCCACAAATAGGATTGGTCGTCGGAGATCGCCATACCGCCAAAAGCCACCTTTCCTACAGCATCCCATGTGGTGTTTCCGTTATCGGTATGATAGTCGAGAACGTTGTGTGGGTTTGTTCCTGCGGTCCCCGCACCGAAAACGGTGTTTAGGTTCACATACTCCGAGACCACACCCGTACCGCGGTCGATCTGATAGATCGCGCCCGTGCCGCCCGGACCGAACTTGGCGTGTTTTTTCATGTACGCGGAAACGAATATCTTTCGCGAAGGCCTGTGGTAAGCGATCCCGAATGTCGTGCCGACATCATCAGTTCCGGCCAGACTCGTATTTCCCGGAGATTGGAAATCGGCGACCGGCAGACCGCCTGTCGTCCGTGTACTGCCTGCGGTGTACGGAACCGTAAAGACCGCGTCATTCTGGCTGCCTGCACCGACGCCATAAACCTGGGAGCAAAGTTCCGGATTGTCGCTGCAATAGTCTTGCGGACGGTTGAGAGCCAGATTCACATTGCCCGTGTTCCCATCGGCAACAAATTGGACGGTCGAGCCGGCATTGGCCGCCGTTCCGCCGAGTACCGAATCAGTGCTCCTTGCCGACGGGGCGTAACCGGACGGAATGCTTGTGAATTCGAGCCGGTAGGGCCCGGTTCCGGTTGCCGCAATGGAAAATAATCCAGTCGCAGCGGTCGTTGCCGTTCCACGTGAAACTCCCGCAGAGTCGTAAGCGGTTACCACGACATTCGCTATACCGCTGTCGACGGCTGTTGGGGCGGCCGATGTTCCACCAGACGTATCGTAGGTGCCGTTTCCATTGAAATCCTGAAAGACCCGGCCAGATATGGTCCCGGCCATTGGAGCCATGATCGACTCGCTATCGAATGTCGGGATCGGTTCCTCGATCTTTTGTGCGGTGGTGTGACGGATGTCGTTAAAAACGAGAAAGACGACGAAGAGCAGAGTGATCGAGAGGACGATCGAAATGCGCATAGGCGCAGTGCGGAATAATGGTCTCATTTGTTGTGCATTTCTCAGAGGTGATCGTAGATCCGGTGGCCCAGTCACCTGTGATCCTGAAGTGATTATTTTGATCTGAATTGAGAATTGAGGTGTGAGCGCACAAACCACAGTGCAGCCGGAGACAGAAAATCGTAACAGTTAATCTTTAAAGCTGTCAATAAGAATCTACTTTCTCAGTCTATCGGCAAATTGCTTGCGAAACTTAGCGACCTTTGGCGCGACGACCGCGGCGCAATAGGGCTGGTTCGGATTATTCGCAAAGTATTCCTGGTGGTAGTTTTCGGCGGGCCAGAACTTGTCGAAGGCCGTTACCTCGGTGACGATCGGGTTGTCGTAAATACCCTCGGCGGTTATTTCTTTGATGATCTCTTCGGCTATCGCTTTTTGTTCGGGCGAATGGTAGAAGATCGCCGAACGATATGACGTGCCGATGTCGTTGCCCTGTCGGTTCAGAGTCGTAGGGTCGTGCACTGAAAAGAAAACGCGGAGCAGATCGGCATAAGAAAGAACCTCAGGGTCGAACCTGATCTGCGCAACCTCGGCATGGCCGGTCGTCTCTGAACAAACTTCTTGATACGTTGGATTTTCCTTGTGGCCGCCAGAATAACCCGAAACCACGTCTTCTACGCCTTGCAGATCGTCAAAGACCGCCTCGACACACCAAAAACACCCTGCCGCCAACGTCGCTGTTTCAAGAACCTTTTCGCTCATAAGACCTAATATTCCAGTATCGCTGATATTTGTTCCATCTTATCGTATGCTCGGAGACTAAGAAAGATGTATCGAATCATTCATAGCGAAGAGGTCCACGGTATTGAAGTAGATGCAGAAACTCGCTGCGCGCATTGGCATTCGGAGCTCGACATCATCGCGATCAGGTTCAAATGCTGCGGTAGGTGGTATCCGTGTTTTGATTGTCATGCCGATTTGGCTGATCACGAGCCGGAAGTTTGGCCGAAAGACCGCTTTTCCGAGGAAGCGATACTCTGCGGATCTTGCGGATACCAACTTGCGATCGCCGAATATCACGTCTGTGATTCAACCTGCCCGAAATGCCGTCGAAAGTTCAATCCCGGCTGTGCAAACCACCTTCAAATGTACTTTGATGTTTAAGGAGATCAAGCGCAAAGATCGAGCAGAGAGGTGATGATCTGGCTTGCGGTCTCGGTCGCTATTTCTGCGTTGCCCGGGCGAACCGATAGAGCGGTTCTCATTCCGGCTGATCGGGCAGCATCGACCTCTTCGACAATGTCAGAAACGAATACCGTCTCGGCTGCTGGTATCTTGAGCCGCTCAACGATATTTCTGTAGCTTTGGCCGTCACGTTTCGCCCCGACATTGGTGTCAAAATACTCAGATATAAAGTCCGACAGATCGCCAAACTCGGTGTAACGAAAGAGAAGTTGCTGGGCGAGGATGCTGCCTGAGGAATAGATCGCGATCGTCTTTCCCTCAGCTTTCCAGCGTTCAAATGCAAGCGGGACATCTTCAAAAACTGCTGACTTTAGTTCGCCCGATTCATAGCCCGCCAGCCAGATCTTTCCTTGAATGGTCTTTAGCGAGGTGGATTTCCTGTCCACATCGATCAAATGTTCGAGATAGGCTGAGACCGAACCCGGTTCGGTCGGGTCGACCGGTACGGTATAGGTCGCGTCGTGTGAGCTTTCGTCAACAAGTGCGTCGATCTCGTGCCGCAGAGAATCGAAGTTCATCCCGACGTAACCACCGACACGCGACTTGGCGTATGGAAAGAGCGTTTTATGAACGAAGTCGATCGGCGTCGTCGTTCCTTCGATGTCTAACAGGATCGCTTTCATAAACGGAAAAGTTAAACCGCGAAAGACGCGAAGATTTAATTAATGAAAAATGAAAATAGCGTATCTCGTGTGTTTCGCGGTCAATTCGCCGTTCGAATATACTGCACGCCGAAGCACAATGGCTGGTAGCCGGCGTCAACGCACGAATCGGTGTAATGCGGCGTCCAGCCGGAGATGTCCTGAAACAGACGGATAGCGCGCACTGTTCTGTCGCCGCACAGGTTGAACCAGTGTTTGGTGCCGCGCGGCACGCGGATCATGTCGCCCGCTTCCATCTCGATAGAAACCACATCGCCGCCTTCGGGTGCGATGTGAAACAGCCCGTGCCCCTTCACGATGAACCGCACTTCGTCCTCGTCGTGCCAATGCTCTTTGTTGAACTTATCGAGCATCGCGTCGAGGCCCGGCGTGGTCGGAACCACGTTGATGACATCAGCCGTCACGTATCCGCCTTTCTGTTTTAACGTTTCGATCTCGTCCGCGTACCCGTCAAGGATCTCCTGATCGGTCGCGTCTGCCGAGACTTGTTTCAGGTTTTCCCATCTCTCGTAATCGATGCCGATCGCGGAAAGATAATTTGCTATCTCCTGAACGTCGGTCATCCTCAGCTTCTTGTTTGGTACATCAACGATTGCCATAACTACTTCAGTCGCCGTCCTAAAACCTCAAACAAAAACTCAAATATCTCCACGTGCCTGCGCGCCTCCGCGACGGTTTCTCCCCATGTGTACAGGCCATGCCGGCGAAGATAAACGCCGTGAATGCCTTTGTTCTCACGTATGACGTTTTCGATCACGTGAGCAAGTGCGACGTAGTCCTGAGAATTTTCGACGATCGGGACACGCTCGGTGTGTTCGTGTGTCGTGACTCCCGCTAATCCCTTGAGCATCTCGTAGCCGCTGATCTCGATCGCCCCTTGTTCAAAGAAATGATCGGACAAGATCGTACCCCAAACCGAATGCGTGTGCAGGATCGATCTTGCTTTCGGCATGAAACGATAGATCGTTAAATGGATCAGCGTCTCCGCCGATGGTTTGCCGAATCCCTGAAGTATTTCAGCGTCATCATCGAGCTCTAGAAAGTTCGTTTCGTCGAGCTTTCCTTTCTCCATTCCACTCGCAGTCACGACGACACGCAGCGGCTTTCGGGCAAGAAGCGCGCTGAAATTGCCGCTCGTGCCGAGAACCCAGCCGCGGCGATAAAATTCCTGCCCGGCTTCGGCAAGTTCCTGATTTAGATTTGGTACGGAGGCCTTTTCAGTCATTAGGCTATTCTTCGTCTTCTCTGAGTTTCTCGAGAACCGAGAGGTCTTCCAGCGTCGTGACATCGCCCGCGACGTGTCCGCCCGAAGCCAATTCGCGCAGCAAGCGGCGCATTATCTTGCCGGAGCGCGTTTTCGGCAGAGCGTCGGTAAAGCGAATGTCGTCTGGTTTTGCAAGCGCTCCGATCTCATGAGCGACATGTGTCCTAAGAGCATCTTTCAGTTCATCATTGCCCGTTCGTCCGCCCTCAAGCGTGACGAATGCCGCGATAGCCTGTCCTTTAAGTTCGTCCGGACGGCCGACGACCGCAGCTTCGGCAACGGCTTCGTGCGAGACAAGCGCGGATTCAATTTCCGCGGTCCCGAGCCTATGGCCGCTTACGTTTATCACGTCATCAACGCGGCCCATTATCCAAAAATATCCATGCTTATCGCGGCGCGCACCGTCACCCGCAAAATACATCCCCGGGATCTCGGACCAGTAGGCCTGCTTGTAGCGTTCGTCATCGCCCCATAACGTTCGCAGCATCGACGGCCACGGATGTTTAATGACGAGGTAACCGCCTTCGCCCGGGCCGACGGGTTTGCCTGACTTCGTTACGACATCGACGACGATGCCGGGCAGCGGACGCGTCGCGGTTCCGGGAACCGTCGGCGTTGCGCCGGGCAGCGGCGAGATCATCGCGGAACCGGTTTCGGTCTGCCACCATGTATCGACGATCGGGCAATTGCCTTTGCCGATGATCTGGTGATACCACATCCATGCCTCGGGGTTGATAGGCTCGCCTACCGTGCCCAAAAGCCGAAGGCTAGTAAGGTCATGCTTGAGCGGATGCTGTTCGCCCCATTTTATGAATGCACGTATCGCCGTCGGAGCAGTGTAAAAGATAGTGATCTTGTGCCGTTCGATGATGTCCCAAAACCGATCCGGGGCCGGGTGATTTGGCGCACCTTCATACATGAACACTGTCGCTCCGTTGGCGAGCGGACCATAGACCACATAACTATGCCCGGTGACCCAACCAATGTCGGCAGTACACCAATAAATGTCTTCGTCCTTCAGATCGAATATGACCTTTGAGGTGTAAACGGTCTGGGTCAGATAGCCGCCTGTCGTGTGAAGTATGCCCTTCGGCTTACCGGTTGTGCCCGAGGTGTAGAGGATATATAGCGGATGTTCCGAATCAAGTTCTTCTGCGGGACAGTCCGCGTCCACGGTCTTGGTCAATTCGTGCCACCAGTGGTCGCGGCCCGGACGCATCTTTATCTGCGAACCGGTGCGCTGGTATACGACCACGTCGGTAACATCCGGACAATGTTCGACGGCTTCATCGACCACGTCCTTCAGCCTGATCTCCGAACCGCGCCGATAGCCGCCATCTGCGGTTACGATCACTTTGCACTGGCAATCGTTTACACGGTCACGTATAGCGTCGGCGGAAAACCCGCCGAAGATCACGGTGTGCGTCGCACCGATCCTGGCGCAGGCGAGCATCGCGACCGCAAGGGCAGGCACAAGCGGCATATAGAGAGCCACACGGTCGCCGGTCTTGACGCCAAGACTTTTCAGGACGTTTGCGAATCGAGAAACCTCCTGGTGGAGCTGTAAATAAGTGATGGTCTTGATCTCACCAGTCTCGCCTTCCCAGATGATCGCTGCCTTGTTCTTTCTCGATGTCGTCAGATGCCGGTCGAGACAGTTGTAAGAAATATTAAGTTTTCCGCCGACAAACCACTCGGCGAATGGCTCTTTCCATTTCAGAACCGTGTCCCATTTCTTGAACCAATGCAGCGCTTCGGCCTGCTTTGCCCAAAACCCAGCAGGATCATCAGCCGCCTCAGCGTACAGCTTTTCGTATTCTTCAAAGCTCTTTATATGCGCGTTCGCGGCAAACTCGGGCGGCGGCGGAAAAACGCGCTCCTCGGTCAGGACGGATTCGATAGCGGTTTGATCAGACATAGTTTTTCAGATTATAGGTCATCGCGAAATGTCTTGAAAGACCGGGCTGGTGAAAAGAACTGGCGGACGCAACAGAAAAACCCTTATTGCGAAACTCTGGCGGTGGAATGACGGACGACGATAGTTGGCTCGACGCTGACCTCCTGCGGAACGTCTCCGTTCGAACCATCAGAGAGACGATCGAGCAGCGTTTTGGCCGCGATGCTGCCCATTTCGAACAAGGGTTGGCGGATGGTTGTAAGCGCCGGATTGTGGAACGCCGCGGCGTAGATATCATCAAATCCCAGTACGGAGACATCCTCCGGAACGCGCAGCCCCATTTCCTCCAAGGCCCTGATAGCGCCGATCGCGGACACGTCGTTGAACGCAAATAATGCCGTGAATTTTTCGCCTGTCGCGAGCAGGGTCTTTGTCGCCGAATAACCGACCTCAGGCGTAGGCGAGTCGCCCTGAAGCTGGACGGTGAGGAGCGGGTCGAGCGAAATGCCGCGTCTTGCAGCAGCCTGATTGATCGTGTCCCAGCGGACCTTTGTATCCGAACTGAATTCCTGACCTTTGATCGCGGCGATGCGTCGGTGACCAAGGTTATAAAGATGGCCGATGCCGAGTTCGGCGGCGTGCTGATGGTTAAGGACGACGTTTGTTACGCCTTCGATCATATCGTGCCCGGAAACGTTCACGACCGGAAGCGTCGGGTTGAACCGGATCGGAGTGTCGACAGCGATGATGCCGTCAACCTGACGCTCGATCAAAACTCGCGGGAGCTTTTCGAGGAGGTCTTCGCGGTGCAAATGGCTCGCAGTCAAATAAAAGAATTCGGCCCGCGACAGGGTCGATTCGACACCGTTCAGCACCATCGCGGAATAACCGTCGCTTAATTCAGGAACGATAACTCCGATGGTATTGGTCTTTTGCACGCGAAGAGAACGTGCAAGATAATTTGGCCGGTAATTGAACTCTCTAGCTGCCGCAAAGATCCGGTCTTTTGTTTCCTGCGGGATCGAGTTTGCCGCCGGTGCGTCATTTAGTACCCAGGATATCGTCGTTGGGGAAAGGCCGAGATGCACACCAAGGTCTTTGAGGCTCACTGGGCCGCGGCCTGATCCAGGCTCGGTCTTGTCTTTAGGGGATGAGCTTCGTCGGGGCATTGGCTCGTAAGTGTGACACAAAGAAAAAGATCTTCACAATCAAGGGTTGAATTGGTAAGACCAATTCAATCAATTGTTTATAAAACGTCCTTGATCTTTCGAATCCTGCCAGAATTCGCTTGACAGGAATGTTAATTACAGATACATTAACTCAACTAAAACGATTTAGTAAAACGATTTACTCACATTTCTTAATTTTTTAGAAAATTGAACGGGGAAGTTGAAGCCCCGAGATCTCCGCAATCATAAACGGCTGAGTCTGGCTCGCCGGGTTTGGTAATACGTTTCTCAAGATCTAGGAGGATCCTATGCGCGAAGTTCACAAATTT
>JAEUQK010000012.1 GCA_016789265.1 Blastocatellia bacterium | reverse complement strand
CGTTTCGTTGAAACTTTCGAGCGCGGCTTTCGACAGGCCTACGCCCGAGACGCCCGGCGTCCGCTTTAGTTCTGAATAAAGCCCCTGTTGATGTTTTTGATCGACCGAGAGAAACGCGCCTGAGATCGTATCTCCTTCCCGCATTAACCTGTTAAGTGCCCGGAGGTCCATATACGTTCCAAGGCCGAGCAGTTCTTCAACGACCGCCGTCACCTCGATCTCGCGAACGGGCCGCGGTCCTTCAGTTACTTCGACAGTTATTCGATCGCCCTTCGTGACCCCGAGCGAATCAGCGACGGTTACTCCAAGCACAATTCCTTCGCTTGGAAGAGCGATCTTGTTCAGATCTTTGTCCACGACCCGTCGAAGCTCCGCATCGTCGGAGAGGCCCATGATCGCTACCCGGCGTGTACGATTCGCCGACCTCAGGATCGCGGGGACAGTCCGATATGTCTCGACGCGAGAGACGCCCGGCAATGAAGCTAGTTCGAGTGCGGCACGGCCGGGCCGGGGCTCACTGAAGCTTACGTCCACATCTTCTCGCTGTACATTCTCAAACTGTACGGCAACGATCATGTTGATGGCGTCATAAAAGTAAAAACCGATAAAAAGCAGTGCGATCGAAAAGGAGATACCAACAGCCGACATAAAAGATTTGACCGGCCGCCGTACAATATTTCTGATCACGATGCGAGCCTCGGCCGAAAGTGCACGTTGAAGTCCTAAAGATTCGACAAAACCGGCATGAAAGTTAGCGGGCGGTTCGGGCCTCATCGCTTCCGCAGCGGGCAGTTCAACCGCGCTCTTGACTGCAGACATCGCGCCGATCGCCGCCGCGGCGATGCTGATCATCACCGACCAGAAAACGATCGCGAATGAGAGCTTGAAGTATACGATCGGGAAATGAAAAAAGTCGCCGTAGAGATCGTTCATTCCCTGGCCAAGCCATGCACCGAGCGCGACCCCGATCACGATACCGCCGAGTATCGCGGCTACTGAGAGTTTCAGATAGTGCCAGCCGATGTCCTTGCTTGAATAGCCGAATGCCTTTAGAAGGCCGATCTGATCACGTTCGACCGCAACAAGTCGAGATAGTACAAGATGGAGGAGAAACGCAGTTACGGCAAGGAAGATCGCTGGAATGACGGTACCGAAAACCTGAAGCTCCCCAAGCTCATTGTTGATGAATCGATGCGACATCTGATCGCTGCGGCCATAGGCTCCAAAACCACCATACTGTTTCAGCACGAGATCGACGCTTTCGATGACGCCCTGCTCGTTTGCCTGCGGAGCAAGTGTCATGGCGACGTCGTTGAACGCATCTTCCATTTGAAATACCGAAGCGACGGCGCGCTGATTCATCCAGAGGATCCCGAAACGGCGATTGTCCGGAAAAATGTCGCCGGGACGGATCTCATAGATGTACTCAGGTGAAAGTGCGACCCCGACGATCTCTAGCTTTCGAAGGCGTCCGTTGAGAACAGCCTGGAGCGTGTCACCGGGATTCAACCTGTTGGCGTCGGCAAATGCACCGCTGATCACCACTTCATTTGGTCGTCCCGGTTCCAAAGTGCGGCCCCGAAGGAGAAAAAGCTGGTTCAACCCGGCTTGCTTGTCTTCGCGGACCGACACCAGCCTGCCTTGTGCCGGCTCGGGCAGATCCGGTAGGTCAAGCGTCACCTTGGCAACAACACGTGTCTGCACTTCTGAAACGCCGGGTATCTCGGACAATTGTTTTCCGACCGAATTAGGAGCACGTTTCAATCCGGCAAAGACATCGGCAAATCTGTACTGTGAATAATAGTGGTCGCGGCTGGCAACAAGTGATTCGTATGTGCTGCTCATTGCGACGAACGATGCCACACCACAAGCAACGACAAGTGCGGTCGCGAAAACTTGGCCTCGCAAATGCCAAAGGTCACGTACCAATTTTGTATTCAGTGCCTTCATCGCGTCACCATGTGAGTTCGCTGGGACGGGCCTTTTTACTATTGCGCTCAATTGCCGTGATGCGGCCGCTGCCAATGTGGATCACGCGATCAGCCATTGCGGCTATCGCTGCATTATGCGTGATGACGGCGGTCGTAGTTCCAAGTTCGCGGTTCACTTGTTCGAGAACCTCAAGCACGATCTTTCCCGTTTTGTAGTCGAGTGCTCCGGTGGGCTCGTCGCAAAGCAGTACATCGGGACGTTTTGCGATAGCTCTGGCGATAGCAACGCGTTGTTGTTCTCCGCCGGAGAGTTGAGCGGGAAAATGATCAAGCCGCTCACTTAGTCCGACCATTTTCAGGGCTTCGATCGCGTCAAGAGGTTTCTCGGCGATCTCTGTGATCAACTGAACATTTTCCAGAGCCGTGAGGCTTGGAATGAGATTATAAAACTGGAAAACAAAACCGACATGTTCTCTGCGGAAGCGTGTTAGCTCGGCATCATCAGCCGACGTAAGGATGTGATCGCGATAGATGACGGTGCCTTCGGTGGGAACATCAAGTCCACCGATAATATTCAGCAAAGTTGACTTGCCACTACCGGATGCGCCAAGCAGCACTGCAAATTCGCCTTTGTAGAGATCCAGATCGACCGATCGGAGCGCGTGAACCTCGACATCGCCCATTCGATAGACCTTCGAAATGCCGCGCACCTGAAAAACGGCTTCGCATTCTATGTCATTGCGAGATGTGTTCTCTTTTTCGATCAAGGCCGGCTCGCAGTCAAGTTCGTTGTTCCGCGAGTATAATACGGATGTTTCTTCGCCGGGATCATTTTTGAGCGTTTCCATCTTGAGGCCGCCTTACGACCTCCACCGAACAGTGTGCCCGGGCCGCAACCGCCGCGGAAGTACTTCCGATCAGATATTTCTCTATTCGGCTACCATATGAGTTCGCACCGACGAAAATACAATCCGCATTCCAGTTTTCCGCAGCATCGGTTAGGACCCGCTTTGGATTACCCGGGACGATCTGAATTTCAACATTCAGTCCCGCACTCCGCAATTTCTCTGCTTCGGGGTCTGCAGCCGACATCAGCCAGTCATGCTCGGATTTGTTGATCGCCTCCGCGGCGTCAACGATCGGCGGTACAAATCGACCGATAGCGCTCGGCGATACCGGATCGGTAACCGAGACCATTTTGACCTCTGAACCGGCTCGCCATTTTCGCGAGGCGACTGAATCCACGGCTGCCTTTGACCCGCTCGAACCGTCAAATCCGATCATGATCCGAGACGGTGCGGAATCGACCTCGATCTTTCCTCTAGCAACTCTTACCGAACAATGCGCCACGGTTAGTACTTTTTGCGAAATACTGCCAAGGAGAAATCGGCTGATCGCAGACTGTCCGTGAGAACCGACAACGATCAGGTCCGGGAGGATCGCGTCCGCGCGATTCAGTATTTCCCACGCGGGAGAGCCGTAAGTCGCCTCGGACTTAACGCTCCACGAAGGAAACATTTGCCTCAGTCGGGCGGCCGCATGATTTGAAAATGTCCATGCTTCTGCGACTGCGTGCTCGCCTCGTTCCCGTTGTTTTCTAACGAGTTCTTCGAGATAAGGATCAGCAGGTTCATAACCATTGCTGCCGTTGCTGGGCGGAAGCCAAACTTCCGCCACGGATATCACGCTGCAATCGGCCGAGTCGGGAATGCCGGCCCTTACGAGATCGTCTATCGCGGCTTCGGCACACGCCGAACCATCGTAGGCAAGAAGAATTTTCATTTCGCGCCGCTCCCTGGCATGAACTGGGTTTTGGCAAAGCCTGTGCCATCAAATTTCGATGAAATCTGCTTTATTTACATCATTTAGCATCAGGCGACTGCGAAAAAATCCGCACTGATTGGGCGATATTCTTCATTACACTGAAGATTCAACGTATAATGGAGCGTAGATTAGACAGACCCGAGAGGAATACTAATTTGCCTAAATCCGCTGGAAAAGTACTTATTGTTGATGACGAGAGTTTTGTTCGAATGGCTCTGAATGAAGCCTTGCGGTCATGGGAATACGAAACGATAGAAGCGGGAACCGTGGCAGAAGCTCTTGAGTTGTTTGAGCAGGAAGAGCCGCAGATCGCCCTTCTTGATATAGATCTGCCGGACGGTTCCGGACTGGACGTCCTGACCGCGATAAAGGAACGTCGGCCGGAAACGATCGTCGTAATGATCACGGGTAATGTTGACGTAGAAAATTCCGTTTCAGCACTTCGTGGCGGCGCACATGATTTTATAAGTAAGCCGGTACGGCTCGAAGAATTACGCGTAACTCTCCGTAACGCCGCCGAGACGCAATCGCTAAGGCGCGAAGTGCATCACGCAAGGCGCGAACGGTCTGTCGCCTTCAATTTTTCACAAATTATCGGACAGTCAGATGCGATCAAGAAGGCGATCGAACTTGGTGAGCGGATAGCTGATTCGGATGTTGCGTCAATTCTATTGCAGGGCGAGACCGGGACCGGAAAAGACCTTTTCGCAAAGGCTATCCATTTTGCATCGGATCGTTCGACACATCCTTATCTGGCGATTAACTGCGCCGCTCTCCCGGCCACGTTGATCGAGTCTGAGTTATTCGGTTATGAAAAGGGCGCGTTTACCGATGCGAAGCAAAGGAAAGAAGGGTTGTTTGAACAAGCTCAAGGCGGCACTATCTTTCTCGACGAGATCGGCGAAATGGAACTTTCGCTGCAGGCTAAATTGCTAAGGGTTCTGGAGAACGGCGTTTTTCGACGGGTTGGCGGCCTTAAGGACATTCCGCTCGATGTTCGTATAATCGCTGCATCGAATCAGAACCTAAAGAAAGCCGGAGAAGCAGGAACATTCAGGCTTGATCTCTATTTCAGGCTCTCCGTTATCCAGATAGACATTCCTCCTCTTCGTGAACGCGGAGACGACGTGCTTCTATTGGCGAAACACTACACTGAACTTGCCAACCAGAAACGCCGCGGAAAGAAATTAAAGGGCCTGACCCCGGCTGTCGAGCGAATTTTCAAAGATTATGAATGGACGGGTAATGTCAGGGAACTTCGAAACATCATTGAGCGATCTTCAATATTAGAGGACGGCGAACAGATAACGACGACTCACCTCCCCGCCGATCTTCTTGAAAACAGCGGCGGAAACTTAAGCGGACAGGGGTACGCGATCAAGCTGCCCATCGACGGAATCCCGCTTGAGACGGTTGAATTTGAACTCGCTAAACAGGCGTTCGAACGCACCGGGGGAAACCTAACACAGGCAGCGAAGCTGCTCGACATTTCGAGGGACCAGCTCCGATACAAGCTACGCAAGTCGCAAAAGGAGTAAGGGTCGTTTATGAGTGAACAGTCCGCCGCTTCAACTTCCGGATCAGGACCGGTACCTGCAGACCGGGACGCGCTCAAGGAGCTGTCCGATCTTCGCTACGCGCTCGACGAATCCGCGATCGTAGCCATTACGGATCAGACCGGTAAGATCACATTTGTGAACGACAAGTTTTGTCGGATCTCCAAGTATTCTCGCGAAGAACTGATCGGCGAGGATCATCGAATTTTAAATTCCTCGTATCATTCGAAAGAATTCATAAGAAATATCTGGACTACCATTGCAAGCGGAAAGGTCTGGCGAGGCGAACTGCGAAATCGTGCAAAAGACGGTTCGCTTTACTGGGTTGACACTACCATCGTCCCCTTTCTCGACGATAAAGGAAAACCGATCCAGTACATAGCCATCCGTTACGAGATAACGGAGCGAAAAGCAGCGGAAGAGAGGATCCGTCAGCAGGCGTCGCTTCTGGACAAGGCACAGGACGCGATAGTGGTCTGTGATCTGAAGTTCCATGTACTTTACTGGAACAAGGGCGCGGAAAGAATGTACGGATGGCCGCTTTCCGAAGCTTTGGGAAAGAACCTTGGATCCCTGATCTTGCAAGACAACCCAGATCGTGTTCACGAGATCCGAGACGCGCTGGAGCATGCGAACGAATGGACGACCGAATATATCCATACAAAGCGTGACGGCTCCAGGATAACGGTTCAGGCCAGATGGACGCTTGTTAGAGATGAACGAGGAAAGCCGGATTATTTCCTCGCTATAAACACAGACATCTCCGAACGTCGCCGTGCCGAAGAACACCTGCTGCGGGCTCAGCGTATGGAGTCGATCGGCACGCTTGCCGGCGGTATCGCTCACGATCTAAATAACATTCTCTCGCCGATCCTGATGGCCGTAGAGATGCTCGAGCTTAAGAACCGTGACGAAGATATCGGCAAATGGCTCGACGTGATACGTAAGTGTTCGGAACGCGGAGCAAACCTCATAAAACAGGTGCTAACGTTTGCGCGTGGAATGGAAGGAAAGCGGATAACCGTTCAGCCAAAATATCTGGTAAAGGACATTATCAAGGTAATTGCAGAAACGTTACCTAAGTCGATCGCGGTCGATTACAAGATCTCGCCTGACACCGGCGCTATATCCGCAGATCCCACGCAGATACAGCAGGTATTGATGAATTTGTTTGTAAACGCCCGCGACGCTATGCCGGACGGGGGGACGTTGTCGGTCGCCGTTTCAAACGCCACGATCGACGAGACCGCAGCGCGCGGGAATCCAGAGGCTGAGATCGGCGACTACGTTGTGATCAGCGTGTCAGACACGGGCCACGGTATGTCGCCACATGTTGTAAGTCGCATCTTTGATCCGTTTTTCACGACCAAAGAGGTTGGTAAGGGTACGGGGCTTGGCCTTTCGACTACATTAAGCATCGTCAAGAGCCATGGCGGCTTCGTCAATGTTTACAGCGAGCCAGGCCGAGGATCACGTTTTTCCGTTTATTTCCCGCTCGATGAAGTTGCGGACGGAAAGGAGACTGCCGAATCCGCAGAAAGGTCGCCGATAGGAAACGGTGAGTTGATTTTGATCGTTGACGACGAAGAGCACATACGCGAAACGGCCGCAGCGGCACTTGAATCGTTTGGTTACAAGGCGATCACAGCCTCTAACGGTGTTGAAGGCCTTGCCAGTTTTGCTGAGAATATGGAGAGTGTATCGGTCGTTCTCACAGACATTTCGATGCCGAAGATGGACGGCCCCTCGATGATAAAGACGTTGAAAAAGCTCTCCCCCGGTATTCCGATAATCGCAATGAGTGGGTTGATGTCGGCCGAACAAAAGGCCGCGATAGAAAGCCAAGGCGTACGGCTGAACATCATAAAGCCGTTTACTGCTCAAAACCTTCTGACGACGATGGCTCAAGCACTAAAGTCTAAGTAGATCGTGATCGGCCGAGAATCAGCTGGTAGAGTGTCGGACAACCAATACCGAGCAAGGCGCATGATGGATAACCGCATCGGACACTGAACCCAACATGCGTCCCCAGAACCCTCTTCCGTGAGAACCTACCACAATAAGGTCCGCGCCCCAGCTTCGGGCTATCTCGACAATTTCTTGTTCCGCATTTCCCTTGACGACCTCGACCGTTACAAGAGTATCGGGGGACCTGAACCGGTCTCGTATTACGTCCATCGCTTCTGTCGCCGAGTGTTCCGCTTGGCGTTCCGCGGCCTCGGAAACTTCTCGATAAAGCTCGGCTGACACGGCAAATGGCTCGGCAGCAAGCGCATAATCTTCTTCAAATACCGATACCACCTTTATCTCAATTTCTGGTTTTGCACTGAAAAGGACGCAAAGTTCCTCGACCGCAGCCTTGCTGAAATCAGACCCATCAGTTGCAACAACGACTTTCATTATTTCGATACCTCCTTAACACGCTTTAAGAGGCAATACTCGTGCCTGCCCGGATTATTCACTCGGAAAGAACGGAAGAGATCCGTTTCGGAGAACCGTTCGCCTCAGCTTCTAACTAGTCTTGGGAAGATAAAGTAGCGTTATGCGATGAAAACTGACGCCTCGGATTTTATCGAGACGCTGAGCTGCCGACGGGGCATAGATATTGCGAATAGATCAAGTGTTGAATGAATATTGAGTTAGAATCGAATCCTGCTTAATTATTGGGAGGTAAATACGATGATCGAGATCGAGGAAATGAACGACAAAGATGTTCGGGCAACAATAGCTCGCTTGGGATACGGTCATTTGGCGTGCTGCAGGAACGATCATCCATATGTAGTTCCTATCCATTTCGCCTTTGACGGAGAGTTCGCTTTCGTCTACACGACGGAAGGAAAGAAGTCGGAGATAATTCGCGTTAATCCGGAAGTATGCCTTCAGGCTGAGGAAGTTGTGAACAACGAGAACTGGACCAGTGTAATGATCATCGGCGACGCCGAACAATTGAGCGAGGAGGCTGACCGTCGGCACGCCCTGGACCTTATCGTTAAGGTGAACCCTAAGTTGACGCCTGCCGTCAGCATCAGATGGATGGACAGCTGGGTTCGCGAAAACGTCGAGGTCATTTACAGAATAACGCCGCGAATGATGACGGGTAGAAGAACGGTAAAGCGCGATAAGGAAAAAAACGTCCTCGTCGGCAAGCGGCGACAATCGCAGCTGTATTGAATTTCAGTTTTCTCGAAGAAGTTCCGAACGAAGAACCCGCAGAAACAGGTTCAGATCCTTTGCGTGGATGTTCCTGCCTTAATGCTCCACGCTCTTTCCGTCAAAACGACCTTTTACGGATGACAACTTTCCACGGTTAATTAGATCAATTGATCTCGACTAGGGTTTTGGGCGCGAGGATTTTCACGATCGCCGCAATGTTATCGTGTAAAAATCACGACGAAATTCTCCTACCACTCCTGAAAATACTGTAAAAAACGTTGGCACACGATTTGCGATTTCTCGATTCGGAGGACTTCGAAATGTTAACCAAAGTTTATTTTGCCTTATGGACACTGATCGTTCTGGCGGCGTTTGGTTTCTTTGTCTCGGGTAATTTGACGCCGATGGTAGAGGTCGTTTTTGGATTCATAGCATTTGGCATGGTTTTCATGGGAATCATTTCTGTTTTGCCGACTTCGGTCCACGAAACATTGGTGAAGTATTGAAGGTCTGATTTACACTCCTAAGTTAAGACGGGCATCTCGCATCTTTTCATCGTTTTGGTGATCGGTTGCCGAGATGCCGTTTTACGTGCAGGCACAAATGTGATCAGATTGACAATTTTATAAATTCGAATGATAGTTTTGACATCCTGACAAATAAAATAGAGGAGTCACCGCAATGCCGATCACTGACATTGGAATGGAAGCCGAATTTACTTTAGAGCGAGAACGACGCGGCGTTGTTGATGAATCGCCGTTTCACATTCTCGCAATTGGTGATTGGGGCGGCGACGGCGCGCGAAAAGGACTCAATGACCGCCGGCCGATCGAGGTCGATCGGGACAATATCGACGAAGTGATCGCCAAAATGAAGGCGAGTGTGAACCTTTCGTTTGACGACGGTTCGTCGCTATCGTTGGATTTTAATTCTCTTGACGACTTTCACCCGGACGAGATCTTTCGCCGCGTTCCTATGTTCTCGCAGCTTCGCGATCTGCGAAAACGGTTGAAGGGGTCAGACACATTCAATGCGGCGGCCCGCGAAGCCAGGGTGATGTTTGGCGTCAACATGACGGAATCGGAGCCTGTTGCGACTGCGACCTCTGATGAACCCGCTGCCGATAATTTGCTTGACGCAATATTGACGAAGCCATCGGGCGGAGGCGCCGCACCGAAACCTGGTATATCCGGTGAACTTGGCGGACTTATTAAAGACCTGGTCCGGCCGCACCTTGTCTCGATCGACGAAAACGAACAAGGTTCGTTGGTATCGGCAGTTGACGAGGCAACAAGCCAGTTGATGCGGAAGATACTCCATCACCGCGATTTCCAGACTCTCGAAGCAGCCTGGCGAGGCCTTTTCTTTCTTGTGAAGCGAGCCGATACGTCGTCCGATCTCAAAATATTTGCGTTCGACATAACGAAGGAAGATCTTGCCGGAGATCTCAAAACGGCAGAGAGCCTTTCAGGAACAACACTCTACAAGGTATTGGTTCGCGACGCCGTAGAAACGCCCGGAGGTGAGCCGTGGTCGCTTGTGTGTGCAAATTACGCATTTGAGCCGGATGTCGACGACGTGGCTTTGCTGATGCGCGTTTCAAAGATCGCCGAGGCGGCTCGCGCGCCTTTTGTGGCACATATGCGCCCCGATGTTATTGGGGTGCATTCGCTCGCCGATAACGCTGATCCGGCCATCTGGAAAACCCCGCCTGACACCGATGCAGGCAAGCTCTGGTTCGCGCTTCGCGGCCAACCCGAATCGGATTTTCTCGGCATGACGATCCCACGGTTCCTGGTCAGGCTCCCGTACGGAGCCGATACTGATCCGCTTGAGACATTTAGTTTCGAAGAGTTCCCCGGTATTCCGGTTCACGACGACTACCTATGGTCAAATGGCTGCTTTGCTGTTTCAATGCTTTACGCCCGAAGTTTTGCGGCGTACGGCTGGGACATGGGCAAACGCTTGATACAGGATATCGAGGGTCTTCCGGTCCACGTCTATGAGTCTGAAGGTGAGACTGTCTATAAGTCCTGTGCTGAAATTCAGATGACTGACGTAGGAGTACAGCGACTGATGGAATACGGCCTTATGCCACTTGTCTCATTCAAGTCGACGGACCGGGTGAAGCTCGCTCGGTTCCAGTCCATCAAGGACCCCGATAAAGGCCTGCGAGGACGGTGGAATTAGTCCTCAGGTCAAGAGGTACCGATCGAGTTCGACCGACTTACACGATTTCAGCTGCGGTATCTGTGGAGATCTTTGATGTATTTCGATCGATTCTCTGTTACATTCCTCTTGAATTCTCAACAAATTTCTTTATCGAACGGCCCCGCCGACATCTGACGTAGGTCCGTTTCATCACTTATTTAATACCGCCGGTTACTGTAGGAGGCTCGCATTTCCCCTCCCCGGAGCCTCGAATTGCGGTCCTTCGGCCTGTTTTTGTCTTTAACCTTTGGACATTTATTGCAAACAGGAGGACGTATGCAGATCAGATTGAGATCCAGGTTGTTTCTGGCGATTTTAGTGTCGCTTGTAATAACCGGAATGATATGGAGTTTGGTTCCGAATACCACGAGCCAGGCGGCAAAGAGCGGCGAAGGCAATGAACAGCCGACGTATGAGAATTTTGACATCCGGTATGACAAATCGGAAGAAAGGGACGGTTTAGTAAACCGCCTGAGGAGCATGACCGATTCCGAAGCGAAGATCTCGCTGCGGGAGAAGCGCGAAACTAACATGCGCGACGGCATTCATAGGCAAAAACGGCGGTGCTTCCGGGCATCGCCGGTTTTTTGTCAGAAATTGCTTTGAATTGAGGCCTAGTTCGCTTAGAATCAAAGATTTCCGTTATCGAACGGATCGGGTCTTATGTTCGACGAGAGTTTTGATGTGATCGTAATCGGTGCGGGACACGCCGGCTGTGAGGCTGCTTCAGCAGCTGCGCGGCTCGGGGCTGAGACCTGCCTCGTTACGATCAATCTCGATCTGATCGGACAGATGTCCTGCAATCCGGCCGTTGGCGGGATCGCAAAAGGACACGTTGTGAGAGAGATCGATGCTCTCGGCGGCATAATGGGACGCGTCATCGACAGGACCGGCATACAGTTTCGCCTCTTGAATCGATCGCGTGGCCCGGCGGTCCAGTCACCTCGGGCGCAAGCCGATAGGAGCCTCTATCGGACCGAGATGCGAAGAGTCTTAGAGGAAACTCCGAATCTGCATCTTCGGCAGGGCGTCGTTGTCGATCTAATTGTTGATAACAATAGTGTTATCGGCGTCGCAATGCAGGATACCCGGCGATTTGGTGCAAAATCAGTCGTCGTGGCAACAGGTACATTCCTCAACGGGACCATACATACCGGTAGGCAAACATTCTCGGCTGGCCGCGCGGGAGAGCCGGCCTCTATCGAATTAGCCCAAGCCCTTAAGAATCATGGGTTTACAGTTGGCAGACTAAAAACCGGGACACCGCCGAGGCTTGACGGCAGGACGATAGACTGGGACGCTTTCGAGCCGCAGGCGCCTGATGAAAAGCCCGTTCCGTTCTCGTTTTCGACTGAGAAGATCGAGCAACCGCAGATACAATGCTATATCGGCTATACGAGCGATCGGGTACACCGGGCGATTCGCGAGAACCTCCATCAATCGCCGCTTTATTCGGGAAAGATCCAGGGAATCGGCCCGCGATATTGTCCCTCGATCGAAGACAAGGTCGTAAAATTTGCTGACAAGGACCGACATCAGCTCTTTCTCGAACCTGAAGGCCATAATACCAACGAAGTTTATCTCAACGGTTTCTCGACATCACTTCCATCTCAGCTTCAGCAGGAACTTCTTAGGATGGTTCCGGGGTTTGAGAATGTCAGTTTGATCCGACCTGGATACGCGATCGAGTACGATTTCGTAGATCCGCGCAAACTTCGCCCGACAATGGAGTCGTCTCAGATGTCGGGCCTTTTCCTTGCGGGCCAGATAAACGGAACAACCGGATATGAGGAAGCGGCCTGCCAAGGATTGCTGGCTGGCATAAATGCAGCGTTGTCAATCCAAGGCCGGAAGCCATTTGTGTTGGAACGCGATCAGGCCTATATCGGAGTTTTAGCTGATGATCTGATACGGCATGGCGTGGACGAGCCGTATCGGCTTTTCACATCGCGAGCAGAAGCCCGACTTTTGTTGCGGCACGACAACGCAGATCGAAGGCTCAGCCCCTTAGGCAGAGAGCTCGGCTTGGTTGGTGATCGGGACTGGGAGAGATTCAACGAAAAGAGGGACCGGATCGCTCGGCTTCGGAACCTACTCGATTCTACGAAATTCAGGCGTTCGTCAGTCGAATACGCAAGTGTCGCTCAGCTGTTGAATACCGACCTTGGTGATTCCTTTACCCTTTCCCAGCTTTCGATGCGGCCGGAAGTATCATCGGACTTAATCGTTCGATTACTGCCGGAGGAAGTTCGCAAAAGTGTCCGTACGTCGGAATTGGAAACGGCACTCGCGGACTCTCTCTATTCCGGATACGTCGAAAAACAAAAGGTTGCAAACGAACGAGTCAATCATCACGATTCACTTCGAGTTCCTGACGGTTTTAGCTTTGGCACGATCAATGGTCTGTCGAATGAGATGGTTGAAAGGCTCGAACGAGCAAGGCCCAGAAATTTTGCCCAGGTAAAAAAGATCTCGGGCTTGACACCTGCGGCGATCTCTACCGTTCTGGTTCACCTTACCGCCTACAAGCCTCAGGATAATAACCTTAGTTGACCACTACAAATTGTGGTACGTTCCACAATTTCTTCACTTAAAAGACATATCAGCGGCTAATAACATAAAAATTTCGTACATTTCGGCATGAAAAGTGGTACGTTCCACAATACCCCGGTTTACCAACCTGTGCATAGGTGTGTTAATTTATCCATTCGTTTCAGCAGAACAGAATGGGCAAAATAATCGCAGTAGCCAACCAAAAAGGCGGCGTTGGGAAAACGACGACAGCTATCAATCTTTCCGCAGGACTGGCGACAGAAGTAAAGAAGGTACTCTTAGTCGATGCAGATCCTCAAGGGAACGCAACATCAGGATCGGGAATCGACCGGTTGGGTCAGAGGAAGACGCTCTACGACGCACTTACTGGAAAGGCCGAGGTCAAAGACATCGTTCTGCCGACAGAAATGCCGACAATGTGGGTGTTGCCGTCGGATAAAAACCTTGCAGGGATCGAGATCGAACTTGCAGATGATCCAGATAGAGCAAACGTACTAAAACGTCTTCTTGACCCTATTAGAGACTATTTTCATTATATTATTGTTGACTGTCCGCCAAGCCTTGGAATTCTGACCGTTAACGGTCTAACAGCAGCTGATTCCCTTTTGGTGCCCATACAATGCGAGTATTTCGCTCTTGAAGGAGTAACCGAACTCTTTGAGACCCTGGCGCGCCTCAAACGCGAACTTAATCCCAACCTGACTATTGAAGGACTACTTTTGACCATGTATGACGAGCGAACGAACCTTTCTACCGCCGTGGCCAAAGACCTTCGGGATTTTTACGGTCCGCAAGTGCTAAAAACAGTGATACCGCGGAATGTCCGTCTTGCGGAGGCTCCGAGCTTTGGAAAGCCAATAATTTCATATGATATTCGGTCACGCGGCGCCGAAAGCTATATCGAACTTGCAAAGGAGATCTTAAGCCATGGCTAGACAACCACTCGGACGGGGTTTGAGCGCCTTATTGGGAGATGCCCCTGCGGAAAAAGATCATGTTTCCGCAAACGAGGTCGACATCGATCTTGTTGAACCAAATCCGCAACAGCCGCGCAGTCGCTTTCTCGATTCGGCGATCGACGAACTTGCGCAGTCGATAAGGGTCAACGGGATCGTACAACCGGTGGTTGTTCGTCAGAAAGGTAAAAAGTACCAGATAGTTGCCGGAGAGAGGCGTTGGCGCGCAGCCCAACGTGCCGGTTTGAGACGTCTTCCCGTCACGGTCAAGGAGATCGCAGACGATAAACTGCTCGAGATCGCCCTGATCGAAAACATCCAGCGTCAAGAACTAAACCCTGTTGAAGAAGCTCGTGCGTACCGCAAACTTATTGATACCATTGGACTTACACAGGACGAACTGTCTCAGCGCGTCGGTAAGGAACGCTCTTTGATCGCGACCTCCCTGCGTCTGTTGAAACTACCGGTCGATATTCTCGAACTTCTTGAGGAATCAAAACTGTCCGCGGGACACGGAAGGGCTTTACTTCTCTCCGAGGACGTATCGGTCCAGCGACAGATCGCACGCGCTGTGATCTCAAAGGGTTTGAGCGTACGCGAAACGGAACGAATGGTGAAATCAAAGAGTTCGCCGAACGCAACTGTTGCAAAGACTACAGTTAATGCACCCAAAGACCCTAATATCCGACATGCTGAAACAAAGCTGATGCGTGCGCTTGGAACAAATGTAAGAATATCGTCGAAGGCCGCCGGAAAGGGTGGCCGCATCGAGATCGAGTATTATACAGCCGAAGATCTCGATCGTATCTACCAGCGTTTGATAAACACAAAGGAGGTGTAAACCGTTGACTCAGAAGCGTTTAACGGAAATGGTCGATTGTGCGGGTTGAGTGGCTAAACTCGCTCCGGGCGACCTTGCTCAAGTCTTGAGCAAACTTCCGCGTCAATCAAGCGAAAATGTGATCGTAGGTTTCGATACAGCCGACGACGCGGGTGTTTTTCGCCTTTCCGAAGACCTTGCGCTGGTCCAAACGGTCGATTTCTTTACGCCGGTTGCCGATGATCCGGAAGTTTACGGCCAAGTTGCGGCGATAAATTCTCTCAACGACGTCTATGCCATGGGAGGAAAGCCGATATCGGCACTTTCCATTGTCTGCTATCCGCAGAAGGGAGATTGGGACGTACTCGGTTCGATACTCGCCGGAGGTCAAAAAGCAATGATCGCCGCGGGTGTGGTCGTGATCGGCGGACACTCGGTCGATGACAAGGAGATGAAGTTCGGCTATGCCGTGACCGGCGTAATTCACCCCGACAAGGTGATAACCAACGGTGGTGCAAAGCCTGGCGATGTTCTGATCCTAACCAAACCGATTGGCACGGGAGCCATCAACACGGCCGTTAAGAAAGGGATCGCGTCTAAATCGACAATAGCCGCGGCTATCAAAGCGATGACGACCTCGGCTGCGTCGGCATCAAAGGCAATGGTCGAATGCGGTGCGCATTCCTGTACAGACATCACTGGTTTTGGCCTCATCGGCCACGCATTTGAAATGGCAAAGGCGAGCGACGCGACATTTCGCATTGATCCATCAAAGGTGCCGCTTCTACCCGACGTGATCGAACTGATAGAGATGGGCATGCTCACACGCGGCGACAAGAACAATCGCGTTTATGTCGGCGACACGGTTAAGATAGATGAGAGTGTCGGGAGATCAATGCAGAGCGCCTTGTTCGATCCGCAAACCGCCGGCGGTTTGCTGATCAGCTTACCGGAGGCCACGCTCAGCAAGTTCATCGAGTTGGTCCCGGATGCGGTCGTGATCGGCCGCGTCCATGAAAAGGGCGAATTTCTGATAGAAGTCAATTAAAGTGTTTCTTTTTATATTCGAATCCCTTGGAACATCGGAGCTGTTGCTCATCGGCATAGTTGCGCTTATATTCCTCGGGCCGCGCCGTTTGCCTGAGATCGCGAGAAAGATAGGCAAGATGATGGCAGAGTTTCGCAGCACTGCCAACGAATTTAAGGAAACGTGGGAGCGCGAAGTCGATCTGGAAGAAGAACGAAAGGCATTAGATCTCGATCTGATCGAAGAAGAAGCAGTGAAGCCTGTCGCCCGAGAAAACCGTATCCTTGGCGAAACGGCCGTATCACCAGAGATCGAAACCCCTGCGATCAAGCAGATCGACCAAGAACAATTCGAGGCTATGAAAGCCGAAAGCGGCAACGTGTCAAACGGCACTGTATCGGAAACCGGCTCAACGGGCGATGAACCCGACGTTCTATCGGACAAAAGAAATTGGTTGTGAAGGAACTTGGATCCAGGCTCGACGAACACCGCGGCAACCAGATGTCGTTTCTCGAACATTTGGACGAGCTTCGACGGCGTATCGTAAATTCCGTCGTCATTATCATTGTCGCGTTTATCGGATGTTGGTTTCTATCCGGATACATTTACAACTTTCTTGCGATCCCGATCGTTGCCGCGTTGAATGAGGCAGCTCGACAGGAAGTCCCGATAGTCGGGATCGATGGCGCGTCACAAGTTAATTCACTTCGCACCTTGAAAGCTGGTGATAAAGGTCGATATGTTTTCGACAAGCCTACAAAGTTCGGAACGGCGGTCGTACAAGCTGGATCGAGCGTTGACGCTATTGCTGCGGCCGATAATGAAAACAAGCTGAATCTTTATACGGACGAACCCATCATTACTGTAAACGCGATCGTTCCCAAGGGAGTAAAACTGCCGATCGATCTCTCGAATGCCGATTCAGCGGTCAGCGTCAACGAGAGGTTGATCGTCACGACCGCTCAAGAAAGCTTCACACTATATGTTACGGTTGCGCTTTATTCCGCGATCGCTGTTTCGGTTCCTTTGCTTTTGCTGCAGGTGTGGGGCTTTATTTCGCCGGCACTTTATGCCCACGAAAAAGCATATGTCACGCCATTCGTATTGTTGTCGTCCGTGTCGTTTGTCGGCGGTGCCGCTTTCGCATATTACATTCTCTTTCCGCCAGCTGTTAAGTATTTGCTTGGCCTGGCCGAAGAATTCCGTCCTTTGTTGCGGGCAACCGACTATTTCGACCTGATCACTATCATCATGCTTGCGATGGGCCTGATATTTCAGATGCCTGCGATCACTTACGTTCTTGCACGTATCGGGCTGATCTCTGCGGGATTTCTTGTAAGAAGCCGGAAGATCGCGATCGTTCTGATACTAATAGTTGCGGCGTTCGTTTCCCCGACAGGCGACATCCCTAACATGATGCTTTTTGCCCTACCGATGATGGTTCTTTACATATTCTCCATCTTTATCGCGTGGTTCTTTGGCAAACAGAGGCAAAAACCCTCGGAAACATAGACCGCAAAAGGACTTTTGCCACCTTTGCGCTTGCCGATACAACCCGAAACAAGACATTTTGCATCTTGAATATGCAGGAATATCCGTTTAAAATCACTGGTTCGATGTTTCGTTAGATTTTTAACAACGAATTTGACTGTTGGCTCGCAATTTAGCTTCAGTCATGTGATCGAAGGAGCATTTGATTTATGTCGATGAAAGTAGTTCTTAGGTCGGTTTTGTTTTCGGCTGCATCGCTGACGCTTGCGGCAGGCTCGCTTTTTGCTCAACCGCCGGGAAAGGACAAGGACAAAGGGAAACCTGCCGAGGACGTAACCACAAAGGCGCGGAATGTAAAACCCGAGCTGAAAGAAGCCTACAAAAGATGGCTCAGTACGGACGTTGACTACATCATCACCAAAGAAGAAAAGCGCGCTTTCCTTGCACTTCAAACTGACGAAGAACGCGAGAACTTCATCGAGAACTTTTGGCGTCGCCGTGACCCGAACCCGGACACAGAAGAAAACGAATATCGCGAGGAATATTACGAACGGATCGCGTACGCTAATGAGAAATTCACATCCGGTATTCCGGGATGGAAGACGGATCGAGGACGCATTTACATCGCCTGGGGCAAACCCGATTCGATCGAATCTCATCCGGCCGGCGGCGCATACGACCGCCCCAGCTACGAAGGCGGCGGTTCCACGACCACATATCCGTTCGAGATCTGGTTTTATCGCCATCTGGACAACGTGGGCGATGGTATCGAGATCGAGTTCGTTGACCCGACGGGAACCGGCGAGTACCGCATCGCACGTAACGCGAACGAAAAAGACGCATTGTTGATGGTTCCCGGCGCGGGACTTACCACCGCAGAGAGCCTCGGGCTTTCCGACAAAGGCGACCGTATCTCCGGCCTGAACAACAACAATTCGACGTTCATGCGTGAGCAGGATATGCCGTTCCGCCGTCTCGAGATCATCACGGCACTGCAGCGTCCGCCGCAGGTCAAGTTCAGTGACCTCGCGGGCATCGCTGGCGGCGACTCGGGCGTGTTGGATAACAACCCGCTGCCTTTCGATCTACGTGTAGATTTCTTCCGTCAATCGGACGACCGCGTCATAGCCACATTTACGGTTCAGGCAGATAATCGCGAACTACAGTTCGAGGAAAGCGGCGGCTTGAAACAAGCGCGGATGAATATTTTCGGCCGCATAACCGCGGTTTCAGGAAAGCGTTCGGGTATCTTTGAAGATTCAGTTACGACGAGCGCAACGACCGAAGAACTCGTCGAACTCCGTGATCGCAAGAGCGTCTATCAAAAAGCCATAGCGTTGACGCCGGGAACTTACAAGGTCGATGTGGTCGTACGTGACGTCGGCACCGGAAATAAGGGCGTCGTCAGCCAAGGATTTACGGTTCCGAAATATGATGAGAAGAAGCTCTCGACCTCGACTCTGATCATCGCTTCGAAACTTCGCACCACCACCGAGAATGATATCGGTGCCGCATTTGTGATCGGCAACGCTAAGGTCATTCCAAATCTTTCAGGACGATTCAAACAGGGCCAGGAAGTAGGCGTTTACATGCAGGTTTACAATGCCGGCATCGATCAAACGACCCTCCGACCGGCCGTAGATGTCGAATACGTACTTATGAAAGACGGCAAAGAAGTTTTCCGTCAGCCTGAAGACTGGTCCGGTCTGAGTGACTCGGGACAGCGTCTGACGCTTGCTCGGTTGCTGCCGACCGATCGGATCCCCTATGGCGATTATGAACTGCGCGTCGTAACTAAGGACAAGGTCGGCGGCCAGGTTGTCGAGAACAAAGGTAAGTTTACGATCGAGAAATGATCTGAACAGATCAGTTGACATAGGCCCGGTGAAGGAACTTTCACCGGGTCTTTTTATTTGGACCTATTCACTCGATAGATCGGAGCATTTCTGTCCTCACTTGTCGCGAAGACCTGGTCGCCGTCAGTTGAATAGGCTACCGTCTCACCGACCTCTCGCCTGCCCAGATCAAATCTAAGCGGTTTTTGATTCCAAATCTCGTCGAAGCCTGCCGCGTGGCTCGGCAGCGTAAGCTCATAGCCGGCAAAATAATCGCAGATAACGACATGTTTTCCATCGCCGGAAATGTCGCCTCCGGTAATAAGGCCATTTGGGACGGCAGGTACGGTTATCTTCGCTATGATCGAGGCAGTTTGAACCGGTCCGTTAAATTCCGGCTGTAACTTAAATACCGTGGATGGTACTTTCTGTGATTTTGAGAGGACATAGATCTCGCCCGTTAAAGGATGGACCAACAGCGTCTCGGCGTTTTGACGCGAATCCGGGTATTTGAACCTCAATACAAATGCGGGCTCTGTCTCGAGGGGTTCATTGCGCGTGGAGTTCTTTGTTTGGTCATTAACCGTCGGTTCTAATACTTTATAGACCGCCAATTCTTCACGTTCGAGTTTGTTGTTCCCTATCTCGCCGATATACACATAACACTTGCCGTCCGGTTCTCTGCGCTCGGAGATATCTTCCCAGTCTTTGTTTGTTGCACCTGCAACTCTCCATGTGCCGAGATCTTCTCCCTTTTCGTTTATCGCAAAGATGTAGGGCCCGTCACCGGAATCGTTATGTGTCCAGATAACATCCGTCTGGCATTTCGACGCAGCGAGACCGCTGCTCTCAGTGATCTCGTCTGACTCCAGATTGCCGACGACGGTTGGCTTTTCGAACTTCGCTTGCTCGCTTTCGGGAATTGCGTTTGCCGAACCGCCTGACGATGATAAGCCGCAGCCCAGTTGGCTGACGCCAACGCTCGTGAATATGACAAATGCCGCAAATTTGGTTATATTCTTTCTCGGCATAACACAAAGAGTCCCAAGAATTAACGTACCAGTTTCAGAATTAGTTCAAAACATAGCTCAGAGTTTTTCGTATAGGTTTTTTGATCTGAACTTATGATCGTGGGAACCGAATGGCTGATCGAGGCGACGGGTTGCGATGCTGAAAAGCTTCGCGACGAAGGAATTCTCCGTTCGGTCTTCGATTCCGTGATCACTGATCTTGGATTAAAGGCTATCGATTCGATCTGGCATAAGTTTCCCGGAGAAGGCGGCGTCACAGGTTTGGTCGCGCTTACGGAATCGCATCTCGCCTGTCACACCTATCCGGAACACGGCACTGCGACCTTTAACCTTTACTGCTGCCGAACCCGGCCGGAATGGGATTGGGATTCTCGTTTAAAGACTTCATTATGTGCGGCAACCGTAAACGTCACGAAGATCGAACGAGGTGGATCGACCACCACCGAACCTCGATCATTTTCCGCGGGAGGTGACGTATAGCCGTCCTTGCTGCAAATTGTCCCTCATGTGCCGGTCCGGTCGAATTCCAGTCCGGCTCGACGATCGTACTTGTTTGTCCGTATTGCCGTTCCGCTCTTGCCAGGACCGACCGTGGCTTGGCCGACCTCGGAAAGGTTGCTGAAATAGCCGAATCTGAATCGCCGTTAAAGCTAGGCCTGAAAGGCGAGTTTAAAGGAAACCGATTTGAACTTACCGGCCGTGCCCAGTTGAAACATCAGCTTGGCGGATATTGGGACGAGTGGTACGCAACCTTTTCCAACGGTTGGGTCGGTTGGCTTGCTGAGGCACAAGGCCGTTTTTACTTAACGTTCTTTCAGCCGCTGCCTCAGGGTGTTTCGTTGCCGTCTTACGAGGGTCTGCAGCTTGGTCAGTTCGTAAACGAGATCCCAAGCCAGACGCCGCTGATGGTGCAGGAAAAAGGTGTTGCAACTTCGGTTGCGGCTGACGGCGAGATCCCATACCAGCTGACGCCGAACGAAGAAGGCCGATTCGCGGACCTTGCCGGAAAAAACAACGCCTTCGCGACCATCGATTACAGCATGGATCCGCCGTGGGTCTTCGTCGGCCAGCAGGTCACGCTGGAAGAGATCGGACTCGGCGATGCCAAGTCTGCAAAGCGCGAAGCCAGAAGAGTGTCGGCCGTTGGAATGGGATGCCCGAACTGCGGCGGCCCGCTCGACCTGGTAGCTCCCGACAAAACCGAACGCGTCGCCTGTCCAAACTGTAACTCTCTTCTCGATGTAAATCAGGGTAATCTTTCGTATCTTCACGCGCTGAATCCGTCACCAGCGCCCGATTTTGTGCTGCCGGTCGGCGCCGAAGGGACGTTCATGGGCGACGTGAGATTCAAGATCATCGGAGCAGTCGCTCGAAGTGTGACGTTCGACGGGATCAAGTATTTCTGGCACGAATACCTGCTTTATAACCCGATGGTCGGGTTCCGCTGGCTCGTGCATTCGGACAATCACTGGAATTTTGTCGAGCCGGTAAACCCTGCCGAAGTCACGAGTACAACGCTCTATCAAAAAGGTTCGTCGGTCAGTTATAACGGCAACAGCTACAAAATATTTCAGGACGCCCCGGCATCGGTCGAATACGTCAAGGGTGAATTCTACTGGCGTGTAGAACAAGGCGAGACTGTGCGTGCTGTCGATTACGTAGCGGCTCCTTTGATGCTTTCGCAGGAAATGACCGAAAATGAGGTCAATTGGTCGCTCGGAACGTACATGACGAACGCTGAGGTCGAAAAGGCGTTCGGAATTTCCGATCTGCCAAAGCCTTGGGGAGTCGCCCCGAATCAACCCTTCACCGGTTCGTTCTATTACACTTGGGGCTCTGTCCCGCTGCTGCTTCTTCTGTTTATCGGCGTTCTCATGATCCCGATCGCGGGAATCACATCGACGGTGATGTCCGAACAGATAACCTTACCTGCGATGCAGAACGCCCAAGCAGCTCAAACCGTATTCAGTCAGCCATTTGATATAAAAGGAAACCGAAACGTACGCATCACCGCAAACGCTAACGTCAGCAATGCCTGGGCCGACCTTGATGTTGATCTGATAAACGACCAGAGCCAGGAAGTCGAGTCGGTCAACGTCCCGATCGAATATTACAGCGGAACGGACAGCGACGGGGCATGGACGGAAGGTTCGCAATCGACGGATGCGACATTGTCGTCGTTACCAGCCGGAAAGTATACGCTACGCGTTGAAGGCACCTGGCAAAACTGGCAGCAGCCGATCGCGGTCGGCGTAAAGGTGGAACAGAACGTGAATCGCGGCGTCAATTTCTGCTGCGCGTTCATCGCGTTAGCGATCGTTCCGTTCTTTGGGCTGATCAGAAAATGGAGTTTTGAAGCGTCTCGCTGGAAGGACAGTATGTTCGGCTCGTCCGGTTCCTCTGACTCGGATTCCGATTCTGATTCCGATTGGAGCAGTGACGATTAGTTAAGGTGAATCTATGTTCAAAGTGATATATGCGGTCTTGGCCGCCGGCGTACTTTTAGCTTATACAGCTGCGGCCTGGTTTGGCTGGGAACTCGCTAATTCAGGAAGTAAATCGCGGCTTGGTGTGCCGTTCATCTATACAGGATTTCGTGGAGGAAAATAATGCTTAGCCTTTTGACTTTCATATCACCGATGCTGGGGATGATAGTTAAGCTCGAGGAACTGCTGCCCGTGCTAACCACGACGGTGATCTTCGTTGCTATCGGCCTTGTTGTTTTCGCGATCGCGTTCTTGATCGTTGTTCTCGTTTCCCCGTTTTCTGTCAAGAAAGAGATCGAAGAAGATCAGAACATTGCCCTTGCGATCATTATAGGTGCATTGATCATCGGGGTTGCGATGATAATTGCCGCGGCGATCCAGGGAAACTAGTCAATGTAAAACGGAAAGTGGAGAATGGAAAATGAACAGGGCTTTTCTCATTTTCCGTTGTCCGTTATCCATTTTCCGTTCTTATGAAGCGCACTCCGCTCTTATTCCTTAACGTCATCATAATCGCGACCTGCGGCTTGATCTATGAGCTGCTTGCCGGAACGCTTTCCTCTTACGTTCTCGGCGATTCGATCACACAATTTTCGCTTATCATCGGCATCTATCTTTTTGCGATGGGTGTCGGGTCCTATCTTTCGAAATACGTTGAAAAGAACGTCGCCGAAAAGTTTATCGATATCGAACTCGCAGTTGCTGTGATCGGCGGTTTTTCGGCACCGCTTCTGTTCCTGACATTTGCATATGTTTCGTATTTCGGGATCGTTCTATACACAATGGTGTTCGTGATCGGAACTTTGGTTGGTCTCGAAATTCCATTGCTGATGCGGATCTTGAAAGACGAGCTCGATTTCAAGGAACTCGTCTCTCGTGTGCTGGCACTGGATTACGTCGGAGCTCTCGTAGCGTCGTTGCTATTTCCGATCTTTCTCGTCCCAAAACTGGGATTGAATCGCACGTCGCTGCTTTTCGGAATGCTCAACGCCGGCGTCGGGCTGTGGGCAACATGGCTGCTCGAACCGCTGATCAAAAATCGAACATTGACCGTGCTTCGAGTAAAAGGCTTTGTCGTAGTTGTTCTTCTTGGTATCGCCTTGATCAAAGCCGATAGTCTGACGACACTCGCAGAAGACGGCCTCTTTATGGACAACATAGTCTATGCCAAAAGTTCGCCGTACCAGCGGATAGTAGTTACAAAAGGCAAGACCGGCCACGCGCTGTTTCTCAACGGAAATCTGCAGTTCAATTCGTTTGACGAATACCGATACCACGAAGCACTCGTGCATCCGGCGTTTGCAGCTTTCGCCGGCGAGCCGAAACGTATTCTAGTCTTAGGCGGCGGTGACGGACTCGCGCTCCGCGAGATATTGAAATACAAGTCGGTCGAGTCCATCCAGCTCGTCGATCTCGATCCGATGATGACCGGGCTTTCGAAAGCCTTTCCCGCATTGGGAGAACTAAACCATCATTCGTTCGACGATCCGCGGGTCAGGGTCACTAACGGTGACGCATTTGTATGGCTCGATACAAACGAAACGGAACCCTTCGACATTGCCATAGTTGATTTTCCGGATCCGAACAACTTCGCACTTGGCAAACTCTATTCGACGCGTTTCTACAACCTGCTCAAGAATAAGCTGAAACCCGAATCGTCCGTCGTGATCCAATGCACATCTCCGCTGATCGCGCGCCGATCGTACTGGTCGATCATAAAAACGCTTGAGGCTTCCGGATTTACGGTCAAGCCTTACCAAACCACCGTCCCCAGTTTCGGCGTCTGGGGTTACGCGCTTGCGAAGATGCAGCCGTTCGACCAGCCAACCAAACCGCCGACCGGGATCGAATTGAAATTCCTTAACGATAATTCCTTTGCATCGATGTTCGAGTTTTCATCCGACATGACGGTGCCCGATGGCGAGATCGAAGTAAATCGTCTCGATAACCAAGCGCTCGTTCGGTATTACGAGACGGAATGGAGACGGTTTGAGCAGTGAATAACTGGACCCGACGTGAACTCCTGACTGCTTTTCTCGGTGCACCATTTGCTCTGGCTGCGTGCCGTGAAAACAACGCGCGGCGATTTCCGGATGGCGAGATAGTCGGACAGAGCGTCGAGGTCGGTCATATCCTGCGTGAAAACAGAGTATTTGAGGTTTCGCCGGAAAACTGGAAAGACGTGAAAGTCGCGATCATTGGCGGCGGTATTGCCGGGCTTTCTGCAGCCTGGAAACTAAGAAAAGAAAACCTCAATGATTTCGTCCTTTTGGAACTTGAAAAAGATACAGGTGGAACTTCGCGATCCGGCGAAGGCCAGCCGGTCGGTTATCCATGGGGAGCCCATTACTTGCCCGTCCCGTTTCAGGAGAATACAGAGCTGATCTCGCTTCTCGACGAAATGTCGTTGACCAACGGCAGAGCCTCAGATGGTTCGGTCGTGATCAAGGAAGAGTACCTTTGCCGTGATCCGGAAGAACGAGTTTTTTACAAGGGCCGCTGGTATGACGGTTTGTATCTTCACGTCGGCGAAAGCGACGAAGACAAGCGTCAATTTGCGGAGTTTCAGAAGCAGGTCGACTACTGGGTAAATTGGCGCGATGCAAAAGGCCGGCGGGCTTTTGTTGTTCCTTCCGCATCGTGCTCTGACGATGCGGAAGCCACTGCTTTGGACAAGATCTCGTTTGCCGACTGGCTTCGGCAGAATGGTTTCACATCAGAGCGCTTGATATGGTATTGCGACTACGCCTGCCGCGATGATTACGGATTGAAACTGGGACAGACTTCGGCATGGGCGGGGCTGTTTTATTTCTGTTCGCGCGTGCGAAAGAGCGGCGAAGAATCGCAGCCATTCATTACTTTCCCAGAGGGCAATGGGCGATTCGTCAAACATTTGTCGGAAAACGTGAGCAACAACATACTTCGCTCGCACATGGTAGTTTCGATCGTGCCGAATGAAATGGGAGTTGATGTTGTTTGCTTGGCAAATGGAGAGCTTCGCGGGTTTCATAGCGACAAGGTTATCTATGCCTCGCCGATGTTCACCGCACCCTATGTCATTCGCGGATTCCGCGATAAGCCGCCATTTTCCGCTGCCGAGTTTCAACATAACGCATGGTTCGTTGCAAATCTGCATCTTAAGGATCGACCCAAACCCCGCTTCGCCAAAGACTTCCCGCTTGCGTGGGACAACGTGCTCTACGAAAGCCCGAGCTTAGGTTATGTGAACGCTACCCATCAAAAGGGCATCGACTATGGACCGGCGGTGTGGACTTATTATTACCCTATGTGCCACGAGGAAAACGGCCGTACAAAGCTCTTCAATTTCGAATGGCGTGAACTGGCGGACGTTTGCCTGACGGACCTTGCTCGCGCACATCCTGACATTTACGATCTGACAACGCGCATCGATATAATGCGATGGGGACACGCTATGATCAGCCCGCGGCCCGGATTCATTTGGGATAACGAACGGCAAAAAGCAATGCAGCCATATCGGAATATTTATTTTGCAAACACCGATCTGAGCGGCATCGCGTTGTTTGAAGAGGCGTTTTATCACGGCCTGCGAAGCGCCGGCGAAGTTTTAGACCGCTGTCAAACATGATGAACGGGACGCAAATGATCCTGCGTATCCTGTCTGAATATCACCGATGGATGCACATCTAAACACAACAGACTTTTGGTTGTTTTCTAGAAATATCGACCTGTCCGTGTTTCTCGGAAGTGCGTTGGTGTCTTTGCTCTTGCTTGCGATCGGCTGGCAGCTAGGAATTATCAATGACGAATCGCCGGACTGGACGTGGGTGTCGGCGGTGCTTTTGATAGACGTCGCACACGTTTGGTCCACAAGTTTTCGAGTCTATTTCGATACCGAAGAATTTAAGAGAAGATTTTGGTTGTATTTGCTGGTGCCGGTTTTCGGATATGCGGTTGGCGTCGCATTGTATTCGGAAGGCGAACTTGTTTTCTGGAAAGCGTTGGCGATCGTCGCGGTGTTTCATTTCGTACGTCAGCAGTATGGCTGGGTCGCGCTCTATCGGCGAAAGCTCCGCGAGACCGAAACCTGGACGTGGTGGATAGACGCCGCGGCGGTTTATCTTGCGACCGTTTATCCGCTGGCATTCTGGATGACATCGCTCCCGCGAAATTTCAACTGGTTTGTCGCAAACGATTTCTTTTTGCTGCCGGACATTGTTGACGATGTTCTATTTCCGATCTACGTTCTTGCGTTGGCAGCTTACTTCGCAAAATCGTTCTATCTTTACTTCACGGCCGGTTTTCTCAATTTAGGAAAAGACATCGTTGTCGCCACTACGGCCATTTGCTGGTATGTAGGTATCGTCTATTTCAATTCCGATTATGCTTTCACCGTGACGAACGTGATCATTCACGGCGTGCCATACTTTGCCTTGATATGGATCTACACTCAGATGCGGCGTGACTCGGCCGGGCCGACTTATCGGACGCTTTCCCAGCACTGGATCATTTTCCTCGCTACGCTTTGGGCGTTTGCCTACATTGAAGAGCTGTTTTGGAACCGCGGCGTCTGGCATGAAAAACAATGGCTATTCGGCGGCGATTGGAATTGGACAGGTTGGAAGGTCTGGCTTGTTCCGCTCCTGGCTGTTCCCCAATTGACCCATTACATCCTTGATGGTTTCATTTGGCGTCGCCGTGGAAACTCAGACCTTCGTATAACGTAAAAACAAATGCATCACGCGTCGATCCGTGATTAAATTACCTTTTGAATGCCGTATTTCGTCCGGACAATTTTGATAGGCACAATTGCGATCACTGCCGCGGCCTCGCTTTCTTGTAAGAGCGGAGGTTTATTTGGCCCAAAAGACGAAACCGCGGACGCAGCGAAACTCGTGCAGGAAGCGAATCAAGATCTTACAAAGATCAAAAAGCTATACGCAGAAAACGAGGGTGACGACGAGAAGCCGGGTAAACGAGAACAGCTCAAGAAAGCACTCGAAGCAAACGACGCCGAACAGGTCAGAAAGATCTCTGACGATGTGGTCTATCTGATAAACGACGGAATGGATTTTGCCAAAGCCGCGATCGACAAGATCCAACGCGCGCAGGACATGAACGTCAACGCCGACTACAAAGAATATCTCCGACTTAAAGAATCCGCTCTTTCAAAACAGGTCGAGGCGTTCGAACAATACCGCCAGGCCGCCCGTGCTCTTCGCGACAATTACGACCCGAAGAATGATCAGCTTCGAGCGAAGGTCAAGACCGAGTTCGAGGAACGGAGTGACAAGTACCGGGAACTAATGGAAAAGGCGCGTGATTACAGCAGCGAGGCAAACGAACTTGCCAAAGACGCACTTCGCAAACAAGCTCAGGGAAACAAATAGCCTCTTACCTAAGACTTTCGCTCGTCCTTTGAAGACTCTCGGATAGGGCAGTGCCATTTGATACTCGAAATATCTGCCCGCCGTTGCCGCCAAATTTCTCGACGAACGACTCTTTCGAGGTCGTGATGAATGTCTGTGTTTTGCCGCTGAGATACTCCAAAAGTTGGCCGATACGGCGGTAGTCGAGTTCCGCGTCGATATCGTCCAAAAGGAATAAAGGATACTCGCCACGCTGGGCAAAGTAAATCTCGATGTTCGCAAGCTGCAGCATCAAAAGTGCGCTTCGCTGCTGCCCGGATGAACCAAACTTGCGTATTTCACGGCCGTCGAGAAGTATCTCCAGGTCATCGCGATGAGTTCCGATCAGCGAATACCCGGCAGCCACTTCTGCCTGTACGCGAAGTTTAAGTCGCTCTGCGATCAGGGAAGCGTAATCGTTAAGATCTCCTTTCTCCTCGAGCGATGATGCATAACGAATAGTGATGTGCCGGTCTCCAAAAAGGTCTTTGTCCAAAGCCTCGTTCAGGCGTTCTACGAAACGTACCCGTGACCGGTGGATCTTTGCGGCTATCGAGGAGAGTTGTTCATTCCATGGTTCAAGCAGTTCCGCCGTCTTTTCGAGCGAATATTCCCTATCGCGTGCGGTTTGTAGCAGCGAGTTCTTCTGTTTTATGACGCGATTATAATCTGAAACTGTTTGTATATACGGTGGATGGATCGCTGTGATCGACTCATCGAGAAATCGGCGTCGGTTCTCCGGAGTACCACGAACGATCTCAAGTTCGTCGGCGTTAAACACTACAGCGTGAAGTTGTCCTAAATACCGTTGAACAGCTTCGCGTTTCCCATTGACCAGGAAGGCTTTAGCGTTTCCTTCTACGATCGCGCGGAGCTCGCGGGTTATCTCTTCGCTCTGCCGAACTTGACCGGTGACGATCGCGGTGGTTTCGCCAAATCGTATCGCTTCAGACAACCTCGAAGTGCGAAAAGAGTGTGTGGTCGCTAAAAAATATATCGCTTCCAGCCAATTTGTCTTGCCTTGCCCGTTCTCGCCTAGTAATATATTTAAGCCGACTCCGCAGGCAATTTTCCCCCTGACATTGCGGAAATCCCGGACCTCAAGTTCGGTTAGAAGCATTAACGGATTTTACCACGTTCAGATCCCACAGCCTGTAGCTATACCCAAGCCCGCTATTACGGCCTCAATACAGGACAAGAACGTGAAGGACATGCTTCAAAAATTAATTGCAAATTTTTTCTGGAGTTCTGCTTTATTGGCGGTTTTTTATTAATAGAGAGTGTTGAACACTCTTTAACATTAATAAACCCTCAACAAGAACCCCAACAACGATGCGACTAGTAAAGACATTCATCTTCACAATCTTGCTAGCAGCAAGTGCATTCGCACAGCAGAATTTACATGTAGGGCAAGCCGCGCCTGATTTTCAGGCGCAGTCGATCGACGGCAAACCGGTCAGCCTAAGTCAACTGCAAGGAAAGGTTGTCGTACTCACCTTCTGGTCAACGAAATGCCAGATCTGCCATAGCGAGATCCCAAAACTTAATCAGGTCGTCAACCGATATAAGGATAAAGACGTCGTTTTCCTCGCGCTCACGATGGAGAACGAGGCGAAAGTTAACCCGTACTTGCAAAAGAACCCATTCAATTACACCATTCTGACGAATGGTTTTGGTGTCGTTCTGAAATACGCGAATATGACCAAAGACGGAACGATCAATATGGGCTTTCCGTCCTATTACCTGATCAATAAGCAAGGAACGATACAGCTTCGGGCCGAAGGCTGGGACAAATCGCAAGACCTCGATGCGCAGATCTCAAAACTCTTAACGGAATAATCAAATAATCAAGTTGCTCTATCTCTACTCCACTGAGACTCCCGGCTGATAGATATCAGCCGGGAGATTTTTGTCATTGGAAGCAGGTTGTTAAATCAAGGTGGTTTACGGTATATTTTCATTTCTGCCCCGCAGTTGCGGAGGGGTAGCCTAATTGGTAAGGCAGTAGTCTTGAAAACTACCGCGGGTGACCGCTTGCAGGTTCGAGTCCTGTCCCCTCCGCCATTTTCTCACCTCAATAGTTCATTCCATATTTGAATCGCTTCACGCCTGTATCCGCCGCCTTCCCGTCAAAATCGGCAAGCATAGCTTAACGCCTGAGTAAGATAGTTGTTATGAGATATCTATTCTTAATAGCAACGTTCTTATTCTTTACATACGGGGCGCTAGCCCAGAAGCCTGATGTGGTCTCAATTCAAAAACAGGATCTGGCATTTAAGTATCTTCAAACCGGAAAGGCCTCCTATCTTATATATTTTAAGAAGACCGAGGACGGACCTGCGACCAATCTAACGCTTGTTAACATCGAGGTTGAACCGTCTACCTATAACGGAAAAAATGCCTATTCGGTAAGGCAGAAATGGTATATGGGCGATTCACTTGCACATACATCTTACACAGTCCATGACGCAAGCGATTTTTCCACCCTGAAGCATGAGACATGGTGGAAGGCACGAGATTTTACAGCCAAGTTTGATTTCGCAGAAAAGCAGGTGTCGATCGAGGGTAACGTTGATGAGAAGATGAAGGCCAAGATCATCGAGGATTTTAACCAGTCATTTGATGCCTACAATTTGAACTGGCATTCGGACCTGACCATCTTTCCCTTGTTCCCATACAAAGAAGGACGAACATTCAAAGTAAATTTCTACGATCCGGGAGCGGGAAAAGCACGGATCGCTGAATACCAGGTCAAGGGATCTCAAACGCTGACAGTGGGCGGCGGCGAAAAGATCGACACATGGCTAATGGAATATGATTCTGAAATGCCGAACGGAGGCAAGTATGTTCAGCGATTCTGGATCTCCAAGAAGTCTCGGGAGGTTCTTAAGGAAGAAGATGTTTATCCCGGAGGATTCAGATACAAATTCAAGCTCGGGATCTCGACCGATAATTGACCTTCGCTTCTGAATGGATCGAAACAGGGCCTCGACCAAGTTGTCGGGGCCATTTCGTTTAATTAAAGGACATTCTGGTTTTCGCCATACTTCTTCTTGCCTATCCAATACGATTTGATATAGCCTATTTGCACAATGAATGATGATTCATTCATAATGCGGTTTCTGCAATTGGCAAGTGAAAAGAGGCGAGTCGGAGTCGATCATAAAACAGTAAATGGCAAAAGCGGGCCGGAAATCAAGTCCAACTAAATCAAACGTTTCTGACAAGTACACCGCGATATTGCGTTCAGCGACAAAGGTGTTCGCGCGAAAAGGATTCTTCAATTCAAAGGTTTCGGACATTGCTGCCAAAGCCGGGATCGCAGACGGGACCGTCTATCTGTATTTCAAGAGCAAGGACGAGATACTTCACTCCATCTTCGACCGGGCAATGGCCGAGTTCATTACCGAAGGGAGACAGGAGTTAGAGAAACTAGATGATCCCCTCGAAAAGCTTCATAAGATCTCTTCCCTACATTTGGACCGCCTCGGATCGGATCGTGACCTCGCGATCGTTTTTCAGATCGAACTTCGCGGCTCGACCAAGTTCATGCAGGAATTTTCGGCGGCCGGATTCGCCGAGTATCTGGACGTAATCAGGAGCACGGTCGAAGAAGGACAAAAGTCCGGCGTTTTCAGAACCGATATTAAAGCAGTCATTTGCGCGAAGATCCTTTATGGTTCACTCGATGAAATGGTGACCAACTGGATACTGTCAAAGCGTTCATACCCGCTCGCTCCGATGGCTGACGAGGTGATGAAGATATTTCTCGGAGGCATCCTAGCAAAATGACCGAGAATCACCTCTCACTTCCTGCGTTTCCCAGAATGGACATCGGCCGCGGCGAACGTCTCTACGATGACGAACCGCATACGCTCGCCCAACTCTTCATTAACGCCGAAAGAAAACATCAACTGCCGAAATCTCTCAACTATAAACGCGACGGAACGTGGGCCGCTATCTCTTCGAGTGAGTTGGTGGTCCGAGCCGGAAACATCGCCTTAGGACTCTATTCGATCGGGCTGCGCAAAGTCGATAAGGCGGCATTGTTATCGGCTAATTCGCCGGAATGGACTCTGGCTGATGCCGGCTGCCAGTTTTGTGGTGTGATCGATGTTCCCATATATACGACGCTCGCCGCGTCGTCGGTAAACTACATTCTGAACGATTCAGAGCCGCGGGTCTTCTTCCTTGAAAACAAGGAGATGTTCGATCGGGTCGAAGATTTTCTAGACGAATGCAAGAGCCTTGAGACCCTGGTGTTCTTCGACATCAAGGGTATAGATCATCCAAAAGCTATCTCTCTCGACGACCTCGAACTACGCGGGACCGAACTAAGAAATTCGCAACCCGACCTTTTGGGTAAATTGATTGACTCGATACGACCAACAGAGATCGCGACGCTCATTTATACAAGCGGCACTACAGGTGAACCGAAAGGCGTGATGTTGACGCATAACAACATCATTTCAAACGTAATTGACGCGGGCGAGAAATACGACTTCGGGCAAGACGACATACCGCTCTCAGTCCTTCCTCTTTCCCATATTTTCGAACGCTCAGCGATGTATCTCTACATATACAACGGAATGTCCGTTCATTATGCCGAGTCGATCGAAAAAGTGCCGGATAATTTGAGGGAGGTAAGGCCGACGATCTTCGTCGGAGTTCCGCGCATTTTTGAGAAAGTCTACGCAAAAGCAAAACTCCAGGCAGCGACCGCCGGCGGGATGAAAGAGGAGATGTTCGAGTGGGCGATCGAGACAGCAAAGGAACATGCGGCCCACAAGGAATGCGGCTCCCCCGTTTCCACGTTCCTTTCGATAAAGCACTGGCTTGCTGATAGATTGGTTTACAGCCGGCTTCGAGAGTTCTTCGGTGGGAGGCTTCGATTTTGCATCACCGGTGGTGCGGCCTTGTCGGATGAGATCTTCCTGATATTTACCGGGGCTGGAATTTCGATAATGCAGGGATATGGTTTGACCGAGACCTCACCGGTCCTTACGTCAAACAATCCATCAAACGTTAGGCTTGGAACCGTCGGGAAACCTATTCACAACGTTAAAATAAGGATCGCCGAGGACGGGGAGGTCGAAGCGTTTAGTCCAGGGGTGATGATAGGTTATTACAACAAGGAAGCGGCAACCCGCGACGCGTTCACAGAAGACGGATGGTTTCGAACCGGAGATATCGGAGAGATCGATGAAGACGGCTATCTCAAGATCACCGATCGCAAGAAGGAACTCTTCAAGACATCAGGCGGAAAATATATTGCGCCTTCGCCCATCGAACAGCTGATCCGTTCTTCGCGGTTTGTAAGTCAGGCAGTTTTGATCGGCAACGAACGGAAGTTTGCCTCAGCCCTGATCGTGCCTAATTTCGAGATGCTCGACGCTTATGCGAAACACAAAGGATTTTCCCCGCTATCTCCGAAAGAGTATTGTACAGACCCTCGAATAATCGATCTCTTTGAGCGCCAGATAGAAGCCGCAACCAAAGGTCTCGGCAAATTTGAAACTGTAAAGAAATTCCGATTGATCGAGAATGAGTTTACCGTCGATGGCGGTGAATTGACACCGACTATGAAGTTGAGACGCAGGATCGTCGACGAGAAATACAAAGACCTGATCGACGAAATGTATAAGGATAAATAAAGCCCGCGACTGATGATCGCGGGCATTGTCATACGAGCCGGTTCAAGTCCTAGAACGGCCTGATCGGGATCCTGTTCGGGACACCGGTCACAAAATCAAGCAAATAATCGGTAAACTTCTTACTCGCCTTGTCCACTTCGACAATATCAAAGGCCTGAAGCATCACGTCTTTTTCAGCCCCCTTTTTGATCTGATCGTAATTTGCGGCGATCAACTCGGGTTGAGGCGAACCTGCCTTACGGCGATAGATCTTGATGTTCTTTGTTTTCGCTTCGCGAGTTATTCCGCTCGCCATGGCAATTGCCTGTGTCAGCGGAAGGCCGCCTTCCGGGATGCTGACCTCGCCGGGCTTGATCACCTCACCGGTTACGTAAACCGGCGCTGACTTTTCGACGACGATAATGTCACCAGGGAAAATTTCGGGATTAGAATCATCTTGTCCTTGTCGGATCGCCGTAAGGCTAAATACTCTCGAGGGTACTCCAAGCGGGTTGTCTGACCCAACTTTCCAGTCGTTAGGATTTCCCGGTTCGGCACACATCGGCGGCTGGGTTCGAAACACCTGAACCATTCCGCCGCTCTTTTCGGTCGGACCGCCCGCGTGCGAGATCAATTCAAGCAGATGTGCCCGGCGCGTTAGCGGAACTTGCAGCTGCGTCCTGACCTCACCGTATATATTGACCGGCGGACGGCTGTTTCGCTCTTTGACTCTTAGGTTAACCTGCGGATTTCTCAGATACTTTGACCACGCCTTTGCAACTTCAGCCTGAAGTGAACGCTCGGTCTTGCATTTTGCAGATATCGACTTCTCATAGTACGGAATCTGGATCGACCCGTCCTCGCCAACCGTTAATGAATCGACATCGAATGTTGGTTCGCCAAGTGTTTTGATCGTAATTACATCGCCCGGACCGATCAGATAACCCGTATTATCGGCTGGCAATGCTGGCGTCTGGGATATTGCGACCATCGACACCGATACGAACATCAAAACAAAAGCGAGGAACTTAAAAAGAGACATAACAAAATAACGCACACAAACCAGAAAAGGATATCTTACAACGTTGTATGATTCAATCTTTTGTCTGAACAGTTGCATTCCTAATATATTCGGCGCATTGTATTTTTGAACGGTTTTTCATGTGCCGGTGCTATAATTCAAGGTATTCACTCCAACATTTCTGATTCTTACGAGGGTTTGCAGATCTTAGACCAAAACGAACAAATCGGCATCGGCGAAAGACTCTGGATAATGAGGCGGCCGCTTCAATTCCTGACCGACGTGGCGATCCTTGCAGCGGCCTTTATCGTTGCATACCTCCCGGCGATCAACATCCAATTGTCGGATTTTTACCTCAATACGGCTCTTACCCAGGTCTCGTTCGTCGTGCTTGTCGAGATCTCAGTGCTTTTCTTATTAGGAGCCTACTCGATAATCTGGCGATATATCAGTGTTAGCGACGTAAGGGTATTTGTATTTGCCGGCCTGATCTCGGGGACCATCCTGGCAGCTCTCAGATTTGCGCTGGGCTTTACGGATTTTAATCTTTGGCAGGTTCCGCTTTCCGTTATCTTCATTCAGACGATCTTGGGATACGGAGGATTACTTGCGGTCCGTGTACTTAGGAGATTGATATACGAGTCTCGAGAGAAAAACAAGCTCGGCTCGACCAAAAGAAAGGCCCGCAGAAGCCGAGTGTTATTGGTTGGGGCCGGAAGAACCGGAGCGGCGATCTCTCGAGAGGTCTCCGGTCGCGCGGATGCCGAGGTCGAGATCTGGGGCTTTGTTGACGACGATAACCGAAAGAAAGGTGGTAGTGTCAGCGGATACAAGGTGAGGGGCAGTATTGCTGAGCTGCCGCGATTGGTCAGTGAAATGTCGATCGACGAGGTGGTCCTCACACTTGACGATGCGAAAGGAAAGGAAATAAGAAAAGTTATAGACATTTGCTCGGCTATTCCGGTTACCACAAAGATCGTGCCGAGCCTCAACGAACTCGCTCAAGGAAGAGTGTCGATCTCCAGGATCCGCGACGTGCAGATAGAAGACCTTTTAGGCCGTGAACCGGTAACGCTCGAAAATCAAAATCTCAATGCCCTGCTTACGGATCGGACGATAATGGTCACTGGTGCCGGCGGTTCTATAGGTTCAGAGCTTGTAAGGCAGATATTGAACTTTCGCCCCCTGCGCGTGCTGCTTGTAGAGCGCGCGGAGTTCCTGCTGTTCGAGATATTGAGAGAACTGGCAGCCGCAGACCGTAGTGCCGAATTGGTCCCTCTTATTGCTGACACGGGCGATGAACCTCGTATGCGGCAGATCTTTGATCATTATCGTCCGCAAGTGATCTTTCACGCAGCCGCACACAAACACGTTCCCTTGATGGAATCAAACGTCGCCGAGGCCGTCAAAAACAACGTCTTTTCGACCCAAGTTGTTGGACTGCTTGCCGGCGAATTCGGATCGTCCCATTTTGTTTTGATCTCCACGGACAAAGCGGTCAACCCGACGTCGATAATGGGAGCGTCAAAACGAATGGCTGAACTCGTAGTTCAGGGCCTGGACCAGAAATACGATACGAATTACATGGCGGTCCGATTTGGCAATGTGCTCGGCTCGGCGGGTTCTGTTGTGCCGATCTTTCGCGAGCAGATAAAAAGAGGCGGACCGGTAACTGTAACGGATCCGGACATGACCCGTTACTTTATGACCATACCTGAAGCGTCACAACTCGTGCTGCAGGCAGGTGCAATGGGCAAGGGCGGAGAGATATTCATCCTGGACATGGGTGAGCCTGTAAAAGTACTCGATCTGGCCAAGGATATGATCCGTCTTTCCGGTCTGATCCCAAATGAAGATGTTGAGATAGTATTCTCCGGAATTCGCCAAGGTGAAAAGCTCTTCGAAGAACTGGAGATAACAGGAGAGGATCTTGAGCGGACAAGGCATCCCAAGGTCTTCATAGGGAAGATCGCGAAATACTCGTTCGATGACGTCGCGCAAATGTTGGCGGCATTTCGAAATGCTGTTGAGATGAACAACGACGGGTTGATCAGGAAGTTGTTTAACCAGTACTTCCCTGAAGCCCGCGTGACCGAGTTCGATCGATCAGCGACCTCTACTTCAGAGCCCACTCAAGAAAAGTTCTTTACTCAGCCGTCAAAGTTGGGTCTTGCCGAGAAGTGACCTGTCTGTTTTACTTATATCGCATAAACTGAACAGTTTATGGTTAAATCTCGATATGTCTCAAACTTCTATCTCAAAAACAAGGATTTCGCGTAAAGCGGCGTCATTCACCGAATCAGTGATCCGTGAAATGAGCCGTGAGGCCGTAAAACATGGCGCGGTAAATCTAGGACAAGGCTTTCCTGACTGGGCTGCTCCCGAAGACATCAAGAGAAAAGCGCAAGAGGCCATCGCCGCTGACCACAATCAATATGCCGTAACCTGGGGCGTAAAGGAATTTCGCGACGCCATCGCGAAAAAGACAATGTGGTATCTCGGCTTAGATATCGACCCTGAATCAGAGATCACGGTCACATGTGGTTCGACAGAAGGTATGATCGCGGCAATGATGGCAACGGTCGATCCCGGAGACGAGGTTGTCGTCTTCGAACCGTTCTACGAGAACTACGCACCAGATGCGATCCTTTCGGATGCCACCCCGGTTCATGTTCCTCTCTATCGTACTGATAACGGATTTGTATTTGACCGGGAAGAACTAAAGTCGGCTTTTAGCGAGCGGACCAAGGCGATCATAATCTGCAATCCGAATAATCCGACAGGAAAAGTGTTCACTCGAGACGAACTTGAGTTCATCGCCGATCTGTGCAAAGAACATCAGGCACTATGCTTTACCGACGAGATCTATGAACACATAACGTACAGTGCAGAAGAGGACGGCGACCCGCTTGAACACATTTCGATGGCCACTATCGAAGGTATGCGCGACCGGACCGTCATCGTCAATTCACTCTCCAAGACCTACTCTGTTACCGGTTGGCGCGTCGGTTATTGTATCGCTGCTCCAGATATCACATCTGCAATTAGAAAGGTCCATGATTTTCTAACCGTCGGTGCAGCCAATCCGCTTCAACATGCAGGTGCGTACGCAATGAGCCTGCCTCCGGGCTATTACGTTGAACTTCAAAAAGAATACCTGCGTAAGAGAAATTTCATCGTCAACGTTCTGCGCGAAACGGGTTTCAAATGCGACTATCCCGAAGGCGCATATTACGTGATGGCTGACATATCTGAGTTTGGCTTTCCGAATGACATCGAATTTACGAAGCATCTTATCCGCGGAATAGGCGTTGCTGTGGTTCCCGGATCCTCGTTCTATCACGAACCATCGATGGGATCACAGTTGGTGCGTTTTTGTTTTTGCAAAAAGGATGAAACTCTTGAAGCCGCAGCAGAACGCCTTGCCAAGCTGCGATAATTCAGACAGATTTTTGTAACCGCAGGCTTCGTAAATCGTCTTATTCTCAGGCATTTCTTGCTTACCGGGAAGTGGTGTGTCGCAAAATCTCCGTGTTCAGCGCGGAGTTTTGGTCGAGGCAACCACTTGGATTACTAATAGCAACCAAATAATTTGAGATCGTATTTTGTTGGAGGTCCTATGGTATATAAGGCATTAGTTATATCGTTCGTGTTCATCATTGGCGGCGTAGCCGTTATCGCTCAGACACCACCTCCCGCTCCAAAAGAGGCTCCTCGCGTGTTTTCGTTTTCATTCGGAGGAGACGACGGGGGTTACCTTGGAGTCCAGACCGAAGAAGTTACAAAGGAAAACTTTGCAAAGTTGGGCCTGCGCGATGTTCGCGGCGTTGCGGTAGCTAAAGTGATGGAAAATTCTCCGGCACAAGCGGCCAATTTTCAGGAAGGCGACGTGATCGTAAAGGTCAACGGCGAAGAGATAACCAGTTCTAGAAAGCTAACGCGTTTGATCAGCGAGATCGCTCCCGACCATACCGCAAAGATAGTCGTTCTTCGCGGCGGGAATGAGCGTGAACTGAACGCCACTATCGGTAAGCGTCCGGAACCGAAGTTTGGCGAGGGTGCGTTTAAGTTCCCCGAAGGGTTCGAGAAAATGGATATGCCGGATCTTGAGAAACTTCCACGCGCCCCGATGGCGCCTGGAAAACCGGGCGAACCGTTCGTTTTCGCATTTGGCAATCGGAGGCAGATCGGTGTCGGATTGACTCCGCTTACAGAACAGCTTGCAAAACACTTCGGTGTTGACGGCGGTGCATTGATCAATAGTGTTAGAGAAGATTCGCCTGCAGCCAAAGCTAATCTTAAAGCCGGCGATATCGTTGTAGAGGCTGACGGCAAGCCCGTGAAAGGCGAACTTGACCTTGTGCGTGCGATCGCAGCCAAGAAAGAAGGTGACATAACTCTTGTTATCGTAAGGGACCGCAATCGTCAAACCGTAAAGGTCACGCCTGAAGAAGCCAAGGGAGGTTTTAACCAGTTCTTCGAATTCCCGGATGCCCCTGATGCACCGGGAACACAAAAGACACCCGGAGTTTACCGGCTCATGCGTCCAGGGACTCCTAACGCACCGATGCCTTTGAATCAGCTTCTCGTTCCGGGACGTATCGTATAGAACTGAGTAAGCGTCGACTGAAAGGCCGGGAAAATTCCCCGGCCTTTTTTGTTCGTGCCTAAATCGTTCTTATCGTCTTCGTCTGGAGATCTGGAGGGAAAAGGGCGTCGATCCTGTATTTGTATAGACATTGATCCAGTAACTGCCGTCTGCCGGTAGCGTTCCGATCCAAGAAGTTACCGCAGAGCCATTGACGAAAATATCGTGATCCGGATAAAAAATTGAAAATACCGCCTTCTGTTTGTTTGACATAAGACGTATCGAGATCCGGTCTCCCTTCTTTCCATTTATGTAGTAACCCTTGGAATTACTATTGCCGCAAACGCCTTGAGGAACGTCACGCGGGCACGGCGAGGGAAGAAAAACATCGCCTTTGTCGTAATAGACGCCGTTCACAAACTCGACCTCATAGATCCTCGGTGCACCTGCCGACTGGCCGAAGATGTTAGCCATCGACGGACAATAGACCAAGATCAGGATCGCAAAATAAACCAACTTCTCCATAACTTTCTCCCTGCCGAAACGCGTCGGTATAGAGTGAACGAAATGGCTCCGTGAAAATTGCGATTGAAGATGATCAAATGATAAAGCGAGGCACTTTGCCTCGCCTATCAACAAGAACCTATTCATTTGAACCAAACGGTTATCGCGAAGAGATCACAATTTTCATCATATCCTCAGCGGCATGACGATGTATTTGTAATCGTATGCGGTTTCGCCGTCGATGCGGATCTGGGTAGCGGCGTTCGAATCTTTGAATTCAAATGAGATACGGGTTGGCGTCCCTGTATCTTTTGCACGTGCAGTTGCTGCACCCTCGCCATTTGATTCACCTTCTTCGGCAGCATCTGAAACGGAAGCTGATTCCAAAGCACCTACGTTATTAAGAAACTCCTGCAGATACTGGTGATTGAATCCGAGCATCACCTCTTCGCCAGTGTAGTCCGCCGGTACAACCTCTGCTCCCTCACCTTCTTCACTCGACTGTGCTGTCACCTCAACTTCGCCATCGCGGACGGTGACGCGGATCGAACGATTGCGTTCGTCTGCCATCAGAGAAATGCGTCGGACCGCATTCTTCATATCTGAAAGGTCAAAGACGACCTTTTTGTCGTTGTCCTTAGGCATGACCATTTCGTAGTTTGGAAAGTTGCCGGTCAACTTACGGGTTATCAGGAGTCGGCCGCCGGTTTCGAAATAAATGTGGTTCTGGTCCTCGCCAAATGAAACATCACCTGATTCGCTTCGCGATATCTTCACGAGTTCGAGCAATGCCTTCTTCGGTATCAGAGCGTCCATCTTTGCATCGGTTTTCGCATCAAGCGTTTTCTCGATGAACGCTAGCCTGTGACCATCGGTCGTCACCATACGTGCCTTTTCACCATCGATGACGAACTTAGCGCCGCTCAACGTAAAGCGGCTTGTCTCGTTCGTAATAGCAAACGCAGTGTTCTGAATGAAGTAATTGAACACGTCCGCTGATAACTTCATCGGCGCAGATTTGAAGATCGGGATCTCAGGATATTGCTCTTTATTGACTCCGGCGAGTCGAAATTTCGCACGGCCCGCTTTCATCTCGACCCACTCGTTCTCTTCCTTTTTGAAATGAACGTCGCCGTCGCTTAAGGTCCGAACGATGTCGAAGAGTTTACGAGCCTGAACGCACATCGCACCGGGCTTTTTGATGTCTGCCTCGGCATCGCAGCGGATCGTAACGTCAAGATCGGTACCGACGATACGGATCGACCCTTCGCCCAGACTCTCGATCAGAATATTCGAAAGCACCGGGATAGTGCTTTTACGTTCCACAACGCCCTGGATGTAACCCAACTCTTCCTTCAAGATACTCTGCTTAATGCTGAATTCCATTTCTTAAAACTCGCTCCTGATCTGTCACCTTTGGATCGGTCCTACGAACCGTTTGCTATTACTAAAAACAGAAATCATATGATTTAAATCTAGTATTAGTAATAGGGCCTGTGTAAATGTGCAAAACCGAACAAAAACCTTACAAAATGGGCGTTTTCTCGTCCACAACAATATGTGGAAAGTTTGTGGAAAACGCCTTTAGTTTGAGGAAAATCTCTTCGTGGTCCTGATTTCCACTTCCGTTCACAGTTTCCGATCCGTTAACGTTTCGGAAATGTGGAAAACTCTTGTCAAGTGCTGCAAATAGTAGGTTTACGGAAACATAGTCACGGAAACGGATGTGGATATCTTTTTCTGCCATTTTACGTTGAAAACCTTTATTTAATTGCATAATTCGTCAATGAACTCATTGACTTGCTTGTGGAAATTGCGGTCTTCCTTAGCCAGAGCATCGATCTTGTCAACCGAATGCATAACGGTCGTATGATGCTTTCCCCCAAATTCTCTTCCGATCTCCGGAAAACTGTGCTTAGTAAGGCGTTTGCAAAGATACATTGCCACCTGACGCGGCATGGCAACAGCACGACTGTTGTTCTTAGACTTCATTTCATCTACCGACAACTTGTAGTGTGACGCCACCACGCGTGCGATGCGTTCCATCGTCAGTCCTTCGGGCCGCTCGGCATCGATTATATTCTTCATCGCTTCCTGAGCAAGCATTCGTGAAATTGGTGTGCCTCGCAAGGATGATATAGCTACGAGCCGAACAAGCGAGCCTTCCAACTCACGCACATTGCTCTTTATCTTGCTCGCAATGAAGATAGCGATCTCGTCAGGCAATTCTATTCCGTCCAGATCAGCCTTCCTTTTCAAAATAGCTACCTTGGTTTCCAGGTCCGGCGGCTCAATGTCAGCGATCAGCCCCCATTCGAATCTTGAGTGCAGCCGTTCCTCGAGCGTCGGTATCTCACGCGGAGGACAATCGCTTGATACGACTATCTGTTTCTGGTTGTTGTACAGGGCATTGAACGTGTGAAAGAACTCTTCCTGAGTTCTTTCTTTACCGGCCATAAACTGAACATCGTCCATCAAAAGAACGTCGATCGAACGGTACTTGTCGCGAAACGATTGTGTCTTGTCGTATCGGATAGCGTTAATAAGTTCGTTCATGAACTTCTCGGAAGTGATATACGAAACACGAAGATGGCGATTCTTTTGTTTTATATCGTGCCCTATCGCGTGCATTAGATGCGTTTTGCCTAATCCGACACCGCCATAAAGAAATAGAGGGTTGTACGCTTTACCAGGCGCTTCTGCAACCGCGAGCGACGCCGCATGGGCAAACTGGTTGCTTGTACCCACAACGAACTTTTCGAATGTGTATTTCTGATTGAGTGAACTCTCTACTGGTTCGATATCGACAAAGCTAGGAGTTGAGTTAGACCGGCTGAATTGAACCGGTGCAGCAGGCTTATGCACTTCGAAATAGAGTTCGGGATCTGTTTCGTCGTCACTGTCGTTTGCTGCTTGGGCCGCCTCATCAACTTCCCATTCGATCCGGCAGTCCCTTAACCCGAACTCAGCTAATGTCTGCGCAAGCAGCGGTGCATAATACAGCGATACCCAATCGATCGTTACCTGTCCTGCTCTCAGCGTGAGGATCGAAGAATCATCGTTGAGTTCCACGAACTGAATGGGGCGGAACCACGAATCGAAAATATTCTTATTGAGCCGACGTTCAAGAAACGCGAGAATGTCATTCCAAACGCTGGTCGTTCTAAGCGATGAGTTCACGAGAAAAAGACTCCAAAAAATGGTCTAATGAATAGCAATGTATGCTCAGTTTTCAACAGGCCCTGTGATTCCTTTTGAGATAGTCGAGAGACCTATTCCCACGGCCTGAACACACTTTGAACACAGTAATACTTTGAGCAATGAAAATAGGGGACAGGCTTATTTTCCACAGAAATTTCCACAAGCCTGTGGAAACACCAAGCTTTGTTAAAGTGTCACTTTAAGTTATTTATTTTCAATGCTTTACAAGGGCTACAGTTTCAAAAGCGGAGGTCAGATTAGCACACGGATATAGGCTTTGCAAGGAGAAATCCACAGAAAAATCCGGCTATTAAATAATTGTTAACAAGCCTTTTTGCATCAATAATTTGGAGCGAATTCAGCACCATAAAAATGTTAATTTACAGTCGGTGAACTGGGCAAGATCAGTCGAAAACGTGAAAGAATTTTGATGAAAAGCAAAACCACGATCGAAGAGATACTAAAACAAATTGACAATGCCTGTGCAGGGCTGATCTACGTCAGCGAAACCGACGCCGGATTTGAGACTGTCAAGTTTGAATTGAACCGCGAATTGACCGATTCGTCATTTCGTAAATTGGTAAAAGCGGACAAGGTCACTCCCGTCGAGATAACAGGAGCGTCTGATGTGTTCGACCGACTTACAAGACCTAAAGAATGGCACGGGGAGAGCGATCGAAGGCGAATACAACGATACGAAAAACTGCGGTCGGTATTTGAAAAATACCTAATGGATCTAAAAGTGATCCGGGTGGGCAAGATCAGGATAGACATCTACATTATCGGCAAGACAAATGATGGAATGTTTGCCGGAGTAAAAACACACTCAGTCGAAACATAAGACTAATTGACCTCGAAATGCGACTCGACTATCTGGATCTTTTCATTGTTCGTTCGATTATCGATGATAAGCGTGTAATATCCGGGTTCTAAAACGCGTTTTATGAACCCTCTCGGCACAGGCCCTGTCGTGTTGAGAATTGGGACGGTTTTGCCCGCCTTCCATGCATTAAGTTCGGATGCAGCTATGATCGAACAGGCCAGCCGTTTTGAACTATCACCGGTCGTAAAGAAGCCATTGAGAGTGACCCTCTTGTTCAGATTAAGGGGATACGTTAGATAACCGACGGCTTCTACCTCGATCGTTCCACTGATCACCGTACCATTGGTCCACAAGATATTCTTTCCTTCACGGCCATTCGTTCTATCGTCCGGTGGATTAACACGGACTAGTTGTATCGCCGCCAATATCACAAGCACGACCAAAACGATCCCGCCCCAACTCCAGTTCCAACTACGAGAATTTCTGTCCGAAGCCATTGTCGGACAGATTACATGAGCGGACCAATATCTTGAAATAAAAAAGGACGCGTCTTATGAACACGTCCTAAGGAGCATAAAAGGTTGAATTTTGTTACCGCTGGTTAACGCTGCCTGCTCCAGAGGTCTTCTTGATAACGTTTGTCGGCGTGCCAGCATAGTTTATCTTGCTCGCGCCCGAAGCCTCAGTCTTAAGTTCGCCCGAAACGTTCACGTTGACGCGGCTCGCCCCGCTTGCGTCGACATTTGCGTTGACAGCCTTGAGATCCTCGGCATTTATCTCGGTCGCACCACTCACATCAACTGTCAAATTCTGGGTCTCGCCGGAAATATTCAGTTTTGATGCACCACTCGTATCAACTGTAAAGTCACTATTATTGAGGTTGATCACCGTTACGTTCGCTACGCCCGAAGCTTCGAGCTTTTCGATGTTCGGTGCTCCGATACGAATCCGCAGCGGATTTGAAGGTTTTACGCGACGATCCATTGAGATCTCAAGCTGCCCGCCTCGAACCTCTGTCTTTATGTATTGGAGAAGGTTGTCGTCTGCTTCGACCTCAACCGAGAATTCCTTTTGCGCGGTGATCTCTACTTGAAACACTCCGCCGACATCCACCGACGAGAAATCACGAAGGTCTCGTATCTCCGACTTCACGTTGCCGGAGCCTTTCTCGCCCTTGAAATTGACAGAGAAGTTGAAGATCTTTCCGGAAGCCTTGCCCCAGGATGTGAAATTTGCGAAGACAATGCCGATTATTATTGCGACCGCAAAAACGATAAGACCGATCTTTTTCATATATGTTTACTCCAGGGGAAACGCCCAGTTGCTTTGGAAAACGCTTTTCCGGAAGAAAAAGTTCGAAAAAATTTGACCAAACGCGAGCAGATAGCGAAAAGGGCGAGCCTTTCGACTCGCCCGATCCAAGAGATAATGAATTTATTTCTTTTCCGGCGATGCGGCCGGGGATTTTGACGGTGCGGCTTCGGCCTTTCTGCAAAAGCCTTCGCTTCCTTTGGTGACCACAACACAGGTCGTCTCTTTTTCAAAGCCCTTCATTCCGGTCTCAGCTCCGGTCGCGGTCTTAACGGTTTCCGTTTTACCGTTCCTGATAAATTCGATCATACCCGCCTTTGCCGTGCCCTCGAACTTTTCGGTCTTGTCCAGGTTCTTGATCTCGATGTCGAACTTTCTCGGAAGCTGCTGTTTACCGTCAGCACCCTTCTTTTCGGTCACCGAGATGAACGTGCCTTCCGGGCCGTCCCATTTACCCATTAGTTTCTGTACCGCTGCTTCGTCCGGGTTTGCGACGGTTGGTGAAGCAGGCGGTTGAGTTGATGGGCTAGAGGTTCCCGATGGGCTCGACGTCGCATTCGGGCCTGGCTTAACGTCAGTTTTCGGTTCGCATGCCCCTAAAGCAAAAGCCGAAGCTGCGACCAACATAAGCATAATAGGTCTTCTCAATTTAAGTGTCTTCATTTTGATTTCCTTGCCGGCATTCCCTGCCGGCTTGAAGCTTCTCGCGGTTCTTTCCAGACAGATCGATGCTTCATAAGAACCCGTCCCCGCAAACGCCCCGATCTATGTGAGGGCAAACGCAGCCGGGAGAGGACCTGAAGTCTCGGACATCGTTGCTCGAACGACGAACCACAGACGACCATAAACGAACAGATCTTCAACACTGCGTCACGTAGAACGAACATCTTGCGCGAACTTGCAACCTTTTTATCGAAAGATCTTGTAACAAGATCATCAGCCAATTTTGCGTCTAAATACTTGCGCATCAACGAGCAAAAGTGCATAGTAATCCGAGTAATCCTTCTCTCGCGTCTGAGGTTTTGACGCGCTTCGACGATAACGGTTATTGGATAAGTTTGAGAGCAGGCGTTTGTAAGTTAGTTGGAAGTAGCTCTCGAGATCCGAGTAATCGAAATCCGATCCCTCACATTGGCAGTGATCCGATTCCGCTCTTCTGCAGAAGTTCCACAGGGAACAAGGAAAATAATTCAAAATGAAACTTTACGTAGGAAACCTTTCCTTCAATACATCGAATCAGGATCTTAACGATCTTTTTGGAGCGGTCGGAACAGTCGTTTCATCGAACATCATCGAAGACCGTGAAACGGGCCGCTCGCGCGGTTTTGGTTTTGTCGAAATGTCATCAAAGTCCGAGGGCGAAACCGCCATTGCACAGTTTGACGGCAAAGAGGTCGACGGCCGCACTCTTAAGGTCAACGAAGCCAAGCCGCAGGAAAAGCGTGGCGGCGGCGGTGGTGGCGGCTTTAACCGCGGCGGCGGCGGTGGTTACGGCGGCGGACGCAACCGCTGGTAAGAACTGGCACGGTCTACGCAAAATTGCCCTTGGACGCTGTTCCGGGGGCATTTTTATTTCACGACAAACAACGTTTGACGTGATAAGCTAATGGTATGTCCTACAGTCCTCTTTCTATCAAGCGTCGGCACGTGCTCGGCGATCTCTACGATAAATGCGATCCGGTCGTAAGCGTGCCCGTCTATCAGGACAATGAAACTGGCGAGATGTTGGGATACGCGGATGAGGGGTTGGGCCATTATGCAGACGCCTTCTCCTTTCATTTGCCAGAAGATGTTTGTAAAAAACTCTCTTCGGGACACTATGTTTTCTCGTTTGGATATGAGTTTTCAGACCCGGAAGAGAAACAGGTACGAAATCGAAAGGTGAAACTTACACACATTTGCCTGACTGGAAGAAAACCTGTGGAACCTGTCGGACCGAGAGCAAGAAAAGCAGGTAAGACTGACTAGTCCAAACAAACTCACTTATTTTTCGGTATCGCCGTCGCCTGCCAAGCTACCGCCTGCCAGATCCCTTTCCGTTTCACAAAAGTGCCAGTATTCAGGAATTGACTGACATCCTGGGAACCGTCCATTTTGGTCGTGGTACCGACCAGTCGAAATGCGACTACGGCCGTCGTTCCATAAAGCCGGATCAAGACATCTTCCGCTTTGTAGTTCGTGACCGGAGCATCTGTTTTTCCCTTTGGCGCCGAACGCACACCCTTCATCAACTCGGCTTTGTTAATTCTCGAACCGGCCGAACGAGTATATATCAGGTCTTCCGCCCAGAATCGATCGTGAACTCCTGCGTCATTCGTCCCCGCGCCGACCAGAAAATCATTGAGTAACCGCGTCAGTTCAGCTTTTTCTTTTGAGGGTTGACCGACAGCGGAAACTGACCCGACAATGGCCAGGACAAAGCCGAGAAAGAGTCTATTCATCATCGTCATCATCAAATGCCTCCGGGCTGCACGTTCTGCAAAGCGGAACTACCTTTTCTAACGCATCGCTGTCGTCACGAACAAGAACATTGCAGTTTGGACATATTGTGTTCCTGTGCCGGCACGCAAGGTCGAATGCAGTTCCCCCCTCACGCTCGGTCGTAAACAGAACGGTCGTTTCCCGTCCGCAAATACCGCACTTCACCGCTGCCCCAGTTTCAAACATTTTTTGAGTTCTCCTTGCCAAGAATTTTGGAAATCGTATCACATTAATGCGCCCCTATCGTCTGAAATAGTGACCGAATATACCAAAGGGTTAACCGTTTCGTCGTATTTTTAAGTGACTTTCCGGCTAAGTTGTTGAAAACACGAAAAAGGAACGTGGATTGCTCAAGTAAGAGTTCGAAAATCGGAAAGCTCTTCGAACTTCGGGGGAAATATGCGAAAGCGTCATATTAGAACGATCTATTTTACGGCAATTGTGTTTAGTGCGATCTTGTTCGGTTCGCAAAGCGAAGCATTTGCTCAGGGTAAGGGACGTGGGAACGGCACCGGGGGCGGAAACGGCCGGGGAGGTGGTCCAGCGCAAGTCGACCGTCCGCAGGGCGGCGGGTGGGAACGTCGATCGGCCCAACAGCCACAGCAGCGTCAGCAGTGGGGCGGCCAAATGCAGCGTCCGCAGCAGCAACAACGTGAGTGGCGTCAGCCTAAGGCACAGCAACGCGAATGGCGTCAGCCTCAACAGGATAACCGCAGGCAGCAATGGGAACAGATGCGACAGCAACAGGCCCAACAGCGTCAGCAACTGCAGCAAGTTCGCGGGTGGCAACAGCGCTCCGAACAGCAGCCGCGTCGACAGGAACATCCCCAACAGCGCGTTTGGCAGGACCGAGGGATAGAACGCCGACAGCAGCGGATCGACGATATGAATACCCGCCGGCGGCAGGAGGAGACGTGGGATCAACAGGCCCAGCGCGAACGACGGCAGACTCCCGAGTGGATCGAGCGGCGCGGCGGTGACTACCGGGTACGCGATGATCGGCGCGTCAATGACGAAGGAAGCTATCGCCGTGATCGCCGCGATCGATATGAGAGAGGCAACCTTCCAGGTTTGTGGGACGGCGGCCGCGATAATTCGTACTTAGGCTATAAGAATTACGGCCAGTACAGGAGCGCACAGGTTCATGAACGCAACGCATTGCGCAAGGCTTCAAGAGGATACGACGGAAGATATTACGGATACAATTACGACGATCCGGAATACAGATATGACGTGATCCGTAATATCGTTCACGACCGCGTTTACTACGATCATTCGTATTCGCCCAGTTACGTTAATTACTATTACGGCTCACCGTATTACGATCACTACGGCTCGCCATACAATTATGCCTATTACGGTTCGCCGTATTCTTCTTGGTATGCGCCAAGCGTAACTTATGTTTATGTTCCCCAGTACGGTCAGGTCTATTATGAACCGTATTACGCAAGCTATGGTTATCCGAACTATTACGGATCTTATTACCCTTCATATTCAAATTACGGGTATTACGACACAGGCAATGCGTATTATGGGGATCCTTATTACCGTGGAAGTGGACTTGGTACTTTGATCTATAAGCTATCCGGAAATAGCTTCATTGGCAGATTGCTGAGCAGCTTTCTGACTCAGGGGTATGATGAGGGCTACCTTGCCGGGTTGTATGCTCGTGATCACGGGTATTATGACGATCCTTACTATGATCCGTACGGCTACAACGAGACGCTTTACAATGCATATTCAACGAATTTGTCGGAAAACCGTCGGATCTTCAGCGAGGGCTACGAAGCGGGATATCGCGATGCAATGTCGGCACGGCGCAACGAGTATGATCCGTATTACGACAGGCGGCCTGATTTGGTCAGTCTTCTGATCGGAAACTCCCTCAGCGGCATCTAGTTCCCGTAACGAGTTTGGTGAAAAAAGCGTTCGACATCTTCGGGCGCTTTTTGTTTTTGCCAAAGTGACGAAAACTATTGTATTTACGTACTTTCGGGCGTATCATTGACATCGTTCCCGACAATATAGTTCTTGTTAGGGCGATCGCACCGGTTTGATCGGCGCGAGGGTGGTAAAGCTATCAAAGGAAGAGGAATTAAATATGAGTGAACTCAATATTTCAACCCGCCAAAGCGGAAACGTCACTATCGTAGATCTCGCCGGCAGGATCGCCTTGGGGGAGACCAACAGAGCTCTCCACGATTCGATCCGGCAAATGATCGACCATGGGAACTCAAAATTGCTGCTCAATCTCAGGAACGTGATCTTGATCGACTCAAGCGGCCTAGGTGAACTCGTCGCAAGTTTTGCATCGGCCGAACGCGCGGGCGGCACGATAAAACTTATGAATCTGTCGGACAAGTTCATCGAGCTGATAACTATCACGAAACTTTATACGGTCTTCGATGTATTTGACAATGAAAATGACGCTTTAGCGAGCTTTGGCTCAGCCAGTGAAGCAACCGCCTAAGACGGCGTTTAAGAACTGGCTTCATAATTTGGGAAAATACACGCTTCTAATATGGGCATGCGCACCGCGTGCCCATTTTTCGCGCTTGTCCGGTGATTTGCTCCAAAGGTCCTAATAAAATATAACTATCGTCGGATGAAACAGTGCCCGGCATGCAGGACGACATATACAGACGATACACTGCAGTATTGTCTGACTGATGGCAATGCGCTTGTTGCGGCCGATACTGAAGCCGAGACCATTGTTCGCCATGGCGTTCGGGTAGACATCGAACAACCGGGTTCCAAGACTCAGCCCACGCAATTCATACCACCTTCACAGGCGCGAGGTTCAAGCGGAACCGTCCTGAAAGTAGTTATTGCAATTCTCGTACTTGGATTACTTGCCCTCTTAGTCGCCGGCGGCGCAGGAGCCTTGTATTACTTCAGCAGTTCCAGTACGAGCATATCCGTAGCCACCCCGACACCGAAACCGTTGCCAACCACCAGTCCGACGATCGACCCGGAAAAAGAACGCCTTCAGAAAGAACTTGCCAATCTGCAAAAGCAGATCGATGAGGATAAAAGGGCAGAAGCGAACAAGACGCCGCCGGTATTTGAGAGCGACGAGTTTCCGACAGCCCGCGTTAATTCGCCAAATGACGGTTTCCTCGCTCTCCGCAGCGAACCGGATGCCGAAAAGGGAGAAAGGCTTGCTCAGATCCCGCACGGTACTGTTGTTACACTTGAGAACTGTGAAAAGGAAAAGGTGAAGATCGGCAATCGTACAGGCCGATGGTGCATGGTCACCTATCGTGGAACGACCGGCTGGGTTTTCGACGCCTGGCTGGAGTATTGAAACCGCGGCTGTGATAACCTCGAAGCATATTAACTATGCTTAGCGGTTTTTCGGTTCCAAGGCGGGTTGTCATTACTGGATTTGGATGTGTAACACCCATCGGGATAGGCCGCGAAGCGTATTGGGGATCACTAGCCGCCGGTCGCAGCGGTGTTAGGCGAATAACCTCATTCGATACTTCAGAATTCAACGTACAGATAGCTGCTGAGATCCCGGAGTTCGACTGGGAATCGGAAGTCGATTATCAGGACCGACGTCATGTCCCGAGAACCGTTCCGCTCGCATTAAGGGCCGCACGCGAAGCCGTAACTGATGCAGGACTTGACCCAAAGGAACTGCCGCTCGACGAACGGCGTTCATTTGGCGTCGTAATAGGCACCGGCGGCGGCGGTCTCGCATTTACGGAAAAGCAATTCGGATTTTGGTTTTCGGGCAACGAACGAAAAGGCAGCATCTACACCATTCCCTCATCCACACACGGCGGCCTCTCATCCGAGATATCAATGGTTTTCGGCCTTCATGGCCTCTCGCATGTGATCTCAACCGGATGTACTTCATCTACCGATGCCATTTTTTACGCGGCACAACACATCGCCCTAGGCAAGCAGGAAATGATGCTCGCGGGCGGCGTCGATTCCCCGATCGCTCCCGGCATTCTCCGCGGATTCGAAGTGATGACGGTTGTTACGAAAGAATGGAACAACGAACCTGAACGAGCTTCGCGGCCCTTTTCCAAGGACCGCAGCGGTATCGTTATAGGCGAAGGCTCCTGGATCTACGTCCTTGAAACTCTTGAAGAAGCTGAACGACGCGGTGCAAGAATTTACGCGGAGATCACCGGGTACGGCGTCACCTGCGACGCTTATCATCGCGTAAGACTTGAGGAAAACGGCGTCGAACCGGCCCGCGCAATGACGCTTGCAATGCAGGATGCGGGCATCGGCCCTGAAGAGGTCGGCTACGTAAATCTTCACGGCACCTCAACACAACTCAACGACCGCATAGAGACTCAGGCGGTCAAACTTGCGTTTGGAGATCACGCCCGCTCGATCCCTATGTCCGCAACGAAATCACAGATCGGCCATCCGCAGGGAGCGTCCGGGGCCGCCGGCATCGGCGCCGCGCTCCTTGCTTTGAACAAGGGTGTGATCGCCCCGACCATCAATCTCGACGAACCGGACCCACTATGTGATCTTGACTACGTACCAAATACCCATCGCGAGCAGGACGTAAACATTGCGCTCTGCAACTGCATAGGCTTTGGGTCAAAGAACTCAGCACTGGTCTTAAAGAAAGTTTGATCGAAAAAGTAAAAGAGCGATCTGTTTGGCAGATCGCTCTTGGTAGGTAATTACTGGATGGTATAAAGGACAGGAAATGACAACGGGGGTTTAATAGTTCCCGAACCCCGCTGTCGGGGGATAATAAAAGCTGCCCGAACTTCGAAAAGTTTCGACATTGAAATTTTTTCGGGCTCCGCAGTCCAAACAAGCTCGGTACGTTGTACGTTCGTTTGTCATGGGCCGTGTTAGCCGCTTGTGCCAGCACCCGAAGATCTTACCTACGATGCCGATCTTTCGGCCCCGCAGTTCTTCGTGTGAAATGCCGATCGCATTTGCGGCAAACCCGCTTCCTTTCAATACAGCTTGCATAACCTCGACTCCTTGCATTCCTAAGAATGCTTTCGTCTACTTAGTAGAACGAATTAAGGGGAAAGATTTGCATACATTCTGATGAGCAGTAACCGCAAAAGTTTGCCTGCCTTTTTCAGACGATGCAGCGTCTAACTTCCTCTAATTCCCTGATTTCGTTAAAATCATCCCGTTAGTTTCAGGAGATATTAATGTCCAGACTGTTATTGATCGCGCTTTTCCTCACTTTTCTTTCACTGAATACGTATTCCTGGGACGATGTAGGCCATAAGATCACGGCTTATATCGCCTGGCAGCAAATGACGCCGGCGGCTCGGGATAACGTGATCCGGATCCTTCGCGCGGCCCCTGAAGACTCGCAACTATCTACGTTTTATATGAATTACGGCGTTGAGCCCGAGTCGCAGCGAAAGCGCGAATATTTCATGCTGGTCGCTACGTGGGCCGATATTATTCGCGATCGGGCCTTTGACGCGAGGTATAAGAAGTACCACAGGAGCAACTGGCACTATGCCGACACATTTTGGAAGCAGGTAAATGGTAGAGAGGAACGACTTAGCGGATTTGACGAAGGCGGACAAGCGGTCGAACGCCTGATCGAGTTCGACAAAGTGGTCAGAAACGCGTCGGCGTCTGACAAAGACAAGGCAATTGCGATTGCCTGGATAATGCACCTCGTCGGCGATATTCACCAACCGCTTCACACGTCCGCCAGAGTGACCGACACTGAACCAAAAGGCGATCAGGGCGGAAACCTCTTTCTTTTGACGCCGAAAGACACTCCTCGAGAAAAACAGGAAAATCTTCACTGGTTTTGGGATTCGATAGTGGTCCGAGCGGTCCCGCCGCCAAAAACAGAGTTTGCCGAACGCGACTATATCGAACCGCTGGCACGGAAATTCATGAAGAAATATCCGATAGCGACATTTCAAGGGAAATTAAAGCCTGGCGAATATAATGAGATACAGCAGGAAAGCTTTGCCTATAACAACTCGATCGTCTTTTCCTCCGACCTTGTCCGGTTTCAATCTCCTTCGGCAAAATATAAGAAAAGCGCCTATCAATTAGCGGAAAAACAGCTTGCATTGGCTGGCTATCGAATGGGTGAACTCTTCAACACAGTTTTTGGCCAGGCACCGGCAGCAAGATAATGAACGATCCAAAGGCAATTCTCGACCATTTCAAGGCCCGGCAAGACTCGATGATCGGATCGATCCGCGAGATCGTCGATATCGAATCGCCCTCTTACGATGTTGAACAGAGCAAGGCGGTCGTGGGTCGGGTAGAGGAAGGATTCAGGAATATCGGGCTCGATCTTTCGATCGAACGCATTCCTGCTGACGGCTACGGCGAGCATTTGATAATTCGTGCATTCCCGTCGGCTGCAAAGCCGGTTTTATTCGTCGGCCACACGGACACGGTCCACCCTGTTGGGACGAATAGTAAGAACCCGACTCGGATCGACGGAGATAAATTCTACGGCTGCGGTATTTTCGATATGAAGGCAAACATCGTCGTGATGCAGGAAGCGCTGCGATACTTTGCCGAAACAGGTACTCAGCCCGCCCGCCCGATAACTATATTTCTTTCATGCGATGAAGAGGTGGGAAGCATCAGCGGCCGCGCGATCTTAGAGCGCGAAGCCGCCAATGCCGAACTCGCTCTTGTTTTCGAACCGTCGGCTGAGGGCCGCATAAAAACTGGACGAAAGGGCACCGGAATGTACACGCTAAAGGCCCACGGCAAGTCCGCCCACGCCGGACTCGAGCCGGAAAAAGGCGCAAGCGCGATCCTCGAACTCTCGCGACAGATCGAAAAACTTCATTTATTAAATGATCCGGCAGCCGGAACGACGGTAAATGTCTGCACCATAAAAGGCGGAACTACTTCGAACGTCATTCCCGAATATGCCGAATGTGACGTTGACGTCCGCTTTCTTACGATGGCGGAAGCCGAACGAGTGGACCACGCGATAAAGTCACTTATAACGTATGACAAACGTGTTTCGGTTGAGCCTATCGGCGATATCAACCGTCCGCCGATGGAGCGTAACGACGCAGTGGTCGCACTATTTAACAAAGCCGGCGACATCGCCTCGTCATTCGACTACGAACTCGGCGAAACCCAGGTCGGTGGCGCGTCCGACGGAAACTTTGTCGCCGCTCTCGGCATCCCCGTCCTAGACGGCCTCGGCATAACCGGTGCAGGTGCTCATACGCTGAATGAACATATTCTTGTGAGTGATATAGCAAATCGCGCGACCTTGGTAACAACATTCCTGTCAACGATCTAGAGGTTCAAATGAGATTCAAGTTTGCCGTTGTCATTATCATCTTAACGATTCAAGGCGGCATCCTTGCCCAATCAGCCAAGTCGCCATATATCAACTATGAATACGAAGGCGTTGTACCGGGAAGATCGCTCCCGAATGGAGTGATCGAGCTTGGCGGTTCGTTGATCGGCGATATCGAAGCCGATCCGGTCTATTCTGTAGCGCAGATGAAAAAGGGCCGAATGGAAATGCTCTGGCTCGTAGTTTCTACCGGCAAAGATGCAAAAGGAATTACAGGGTGGAAAGTAATTGACGTCTTATCTTTCCCATCACTTGCTAAAGCACAATATCTGTTCACTGCCGGCGATCCGGCGATATATTGTCGGAAAAACGGAGGTGAAATCCCGAATCCGGTTGGCGTTGGCCGCATCGATCGAAAGCGAGCACGTTTTATACCCTCAACGCTGTGGTCCGCTGATCTCAAGTTAAAGCGCTTTACTCCGCTTAACCTCGCGGGCGTTAAATGCGAATATTTTGAACCGTAACAGTTTACGGAGGCGCATCCTGTCCGGTGATGGGCGCGGTCTTCAAAACCGTTAGCGAGTGCGCGAGAGCGTACTTGGGTGGGTTCGACTCCCACACGCCTCCGCCAATTTAATGAATAGCGAATAATGAATATTGAATAGTTAAGGAATGAGAGATTGGATTTCCTTGAACATGACTCCGGGCGTGGGGCCAGGTGCGGCAACGAAGCTGCTAGAGCGATTCGGTTCAGCTGACGCTGTCTTTCATGCGCGGCGGATCGAGCTGGAATCGCTGCGGCTGAAGCCCGAAACGACAGAGAGCATTCTCAAACGCGAGTTTCACGAAAAGGCGGATGAAGAACTCGACCGTGTAAAGAAATTCGGCGGAGATGTCCTTATCCTCGATGACGGCAGTTACCCGACCTACCTTCGCGAGATAGCCGATCCGCCGATAACCCTTTATGTCCGCGGGGATTGGCAAGGCTGCATGGACCAGCCGTGCGTCGCGGTGATCGGATCTCGAAACTGCTCGACCTATGGCAAGAACGCCGCCGAAATGCTCGCCCGCGAACTTGCCGCTCGGGGGATCACTATCGTATCCGGTCTCGCTCGCGGGATCGATACCGCGGCACATCGCGGTGCGATCGAAGGAAAAGGCAAGACGATCGCGGTGCTTGGAACCGGCATCGATGCCGTCTATCCGAAAGAGAACACGCGTCTTGTATCTGAGATCCTCGATTCCGGCGGAGCGCTCGTAACACAGTTTCCTCTCGGCACGCCGCCGATACCGGAAAACTTCCCCTATCGAAACCGGATCATAAGCGGATTGAGTCTGGGCGTGCTTATCGTAGAAGCGTCAGAACGGAGCGGTTCATTGATCACAGCCCGGCTTGCAATGGAACAGAACCGCGAGGTGATGGCCGTTCCGGGTAACATTACATCCGGAAACTCTTTCGGCACGAACTATCTTATCAAGGCAGGTGCAAAGCTCGTCCAGCAGTGGCAGGACGTAGTGTCAGAATTGCCGAGTGAGATCGCGGCAGAGATCCTGCCCCCAAAGATCGAGAGAGCAACCAATCCAACTGCATCCAAACAACAGGAATTGATGCCGGGCGATCTCAGCGAAAACGAACGAAAGATATGGCCGCTGCTGCCCGTCGACGACCATGTTCATATTGATGTGCTTCTCGAGGAAAGCGGATTGTCATTCGGGGATCTGAACGCTGTCTTAGTAGGCCTCGACATACGCGATCTCATCCGCGTGCTGCCCGGAAAAAACTATGCTCGTCGCATTTGATCTTTAGCCGGTTTAGTCGGAACTCGTATCCGATCTTACAGAAAAATCACTCTACAATAATCCATCTTCGATCTGAGCGATCGTAAATTCCAAAATCGAATCGAAGTTGACAAGCCGTTGAGCGCGGTGTTAGTAGTCTAAACGTCAGAACAGATGAACTTTATGTCGAAGAATCTTTTAATAGTTGAAAGCCCTGCGAAAGCAAAGACCATTGAAAAGATTCTAGGAAAGGATTTTCAGGTAAACAGCTGTTACGGTCACATCCGCGATCTCGAAAAGGCCGGCATGGGCATCGACATTGAGAACGATTTCGAACCCAGCTACATAGTTCCCGACGACAAAAAGAAGGTTGTCAGCGAACTAAGGTCTCTTGCAAAAAAGTCGGACGAAGTATGGCTTGCCACGGACGAAGACCGTGAGGGCGAGGCGATAAGCTGGCATCTGTGCGAGGTACTCGGCCTTGATCCTAAGTCTACCAAACGGATAGTTTTTCACGAGATCACCAAGCCTGCGATAGAAGCTGCCGTGCAAAACCCGCGTCGGGTAAATATGGATCTGGTAATGGCCCAGCAGGCTCGACGCGTTTTGGATCGCATTGTCGGGTTTGAATTGAGTCCCGTTCTCTGGCGCAAGATCAGCGCAGGCGGTAACAACCTAAGCGCAGGACGTGTGCAGAGTGTTGCCGTGAGGCTGATCGCCGACCGCGAGCGCGAGATCAACGCCTTCGAACAATCCAGCCATTTCAAGATCGAAGGCCTCTTCGTTGCGGATGATATTACCGGCAAATCCGTTACCTTTAAGGCTGAGGGACGGAAACAGGACAGTTCCGACGATGCGGAAGCGTTTTTGAAAAGCTGTATTGGCGCCGAATACAAGGTAACCGACGTACGGGTCAAACCAGGCAAGCGAACTCCCGCTCCGCCTTTTACGACTTCAACCCTTCAGCAGGAAGCATCAAGAAAATTGGGCTACGGGGTCGGCAGAACGATGCAGATCGCCCAGAAGCTTTACGAGAACGGACACATCACCTATATGCGTACCGACAGCGTCAGCCTCAGTGATACTGCGCTGAACGAAATTGCGCACACAATAGGCAGCTTGTACGGTGAAAGATACCGACAGGCGCGCAAATTCAAAAACAAAAACGAATCGGCTCAGGAGGCTCACGAAGCTATTCGCCCGACAGACGCGAGTGCGACGACCGTCGTCGAGCCGGAGTGGCAGAGGCTGTATGAGCTGATCTGGAAGCGAACCGTGGCATCGCAAATGGCCGACGCCGAATTAGAAAAGACGACCGTAAAGATAGAGATATCCACGAACAAGGAAGAGTTGACCGCCTCCGGTGAAGTGCTTAAGTTCGACGGATTTCTCAAGGTCTACCGCGAAGATAAGGACGAAGACGAGCAGGAGGAATCAACCCAGAGTCTGCTGCCGCCGATGAGCGTGGGCCAATCGCTTCCGCTGTCCGAACTCAGGGCCACGGAACGATTCAGCCGTCCGCAGCCTAGATACACCGAAGCGTCACTAGTAAAAAAATTAGAAGAACTCGGCATCGGGCGCCCTTCCACCTACGCTCCGACGATCTCCACGATCCAGAAAAGAGAGTACGTTGAGAAGCGTGACAAAGAAGGCACACCGCGCTCTTACCGGATACTGGTATTAAAAGACGACAAGATAAGTCAGCGTCAAGACTCCGAGAATACCGGTGCCGAAAAGGCAAAGCTGTTCCCGACGGATCTCGGGCTCGTCGTCACAGATTTTCTGAAGCAATACTTCGACGAGATCATGGATTATGGCTTCACCGCCAGGATAGAAGAAGAGTTCGATGAGGTTGCCGAGGGTAAACTTCAGTGGAACGAAATGCTCGAGGAGTTTTATTGGCCCTTCAAAAAGGAAGTTGATAACACGCTCGAAACCGCGGAGCGTGCGAAGGGAGAAAGAATTCTTGGTACCGATCCAGAAAGCGGCAAAACCGTTATCGCACGTGTGGCGCGATATGGTCCGATAATACAGATAGGCAGTGCCGACCAGGAAGAGAAACCCAGATTTGCAAAAGTCCCTACAGGACAGAGCATCGAAACCATTACACTCAAAGAAGCGCTCACCTTATTCAAATTGCAGGATGCAATGGGAAGTTACGAAGGCAAGGAACTGTCTGTCAACGTCGGACGCTTTGGGCCTTACGTAAAATGGGGCGATGAATTTATTTCTATACCCCGCGGCACTGACCTATCAACAGTAGACGCGGAAAAAGCGATCGAGTACATAAAGGCCAAGCAAGTTGCGGATGCTCCGGCTGGCGAATACGATGGTAAACCAATAACAAAAGGTTCAGGCCGATTCGGGCCTTTCATAAAATGGGACGGTATGTTCATAAACGTGCCGCGTCGTTATGATTTTCCTAACCTTAGTCAGGATGAGATGAACGAGTTGATCGAAGCAAAGGTCAGCAAGGAAGCAAATCGTTACATCCAACGGTGGGAAGATGAGAAGATATCCGTCGAGAATGCCCGATGGGGCCCTGTTATTAAGTTTGGCAAGAAAGTGATCAACATCCCGAAAAAGACCGACGGCACTCGTGCAACTGCTGAGGAAGCGGCTAAGTTGACGCTGGAAGATGTGAAAAAGATCATCGAATCCGAGATACCAGGAGCATTTACCAAGAAAACGAGACCATCCACAAAACGGGCCGCAGGTAGAAACGCGATGAGGTAGTAAGGCACTGTAAGGTATTGCAAAAAAGCGGATCGTGGTTATAAAATCACGGTCGAACCTTCCGAAACGTCAAAAACGACCGGAACAGTGACCGGTGTTCCGGCCGTATAGCTTTTAGATGAAAGAGAATTTACAGTTTTTGCACGCTTTCCTGAAAAACCCGACAAAGGTCGGCGCGATCGCTCCGAGTTCACCCGAACTTGCAAACACCATGATCAGCGGCCTTAAGCCCGACAAAGAAAACATCATTCTCGAACTCGGTGTGGGAACGGGTGCAATTACAAAGTTCATTGAACCCATATTACCTGACGGTGAGAGCTATCTTGGGCTCGAACTCGATGAGAAATTGCACGCAACGCTTAGGCTTACGTATCCTCATTTGAACATTATCCAAGGAAACGCATGTGAAGCATACAAGATCCACAAGGATTCGGGCCTCGGAAAGGTCAAGTACCTTGTCTGCTGTTTGCCGTTCGTTTCGCTGCCAAAGGTCGTAACGGAAGAAATATATAAACAGATCGACATGTTCATGGAAGACGGCTGCACCCTTCGGCTTTTCCAGTACGCTCACGGTTATTATCTTCCACCCGCTCTTAAACTGCGTGAACGCATGCGAAACCGGTACGGCAAATCGAAACGCAGCCAGCTTGTTCTAAAAAACGTTCCGCCGGCGTACACATTGACCTGGTCAACAATTTAGGGTCACTATTGCGGCATTTGTTGCAAATCAATCCGGGGCAGCCGCGAACCTACGAATTTTCAATTCAAAATCTGAAACCTTTTTCAGATTTTCGCTGTATACTTCAGGTTAACCATACGAAACTTCGCACTTCTCAGGAGAATCAAGAAATGTTACGACGCAAGTTAATAGGCGTTCTATTTGCCTACGCACTGCTGATGCCGACGTTCGCGCTGGCGCAATCAGCTCAAGTCTCGTCGCCCGCACCATTCAACCCGGCGAGTATCTATGTTGTCCCGGCAGATGTCTTCGACAAGATCAGGGATGAGGGGCTAAACCGATCTCAGGTAATGAAGACGCTCGGCTATATGTCTGACGTCATCGGCCCTCGTCTCACCGGCTCGCCCGGAATGAAGCGCGCCAATGAATGGACACGCGACACGCTTGCCGGATGGGGTATGCAAAACGCCCACCTCGAATCCTGGGGTCCTTTTGGACGCGGCTGGACTCTAAAACGATATACGGCGATGGTTGACGGCCCGACCGCATTTCCGCTCATTTCCTATCCAAAGGCTTGGTCACCCGGTACCGACAAACTTCTCCCGCCGCCACCGCCTGCCGATAAGAAGGCGAAGACCAAAGCTCCTGCTGCACCGGCAAACCCGAGCACTGCTTACACGGGCGAGGTCGTTCGTTTTAACGCGACCAAAGCTGAGGACCTCGAACAGTACAAAGGTAAGCTCAAGGGCAAGATCGTGTTGATCGGTCCGGTTAGAGACGTTAAGGCATGGATGGAAGCTCCCGGAAAGCGTTTTTCTGAAAAGGAACTTCTCGACATGGCGGACGCGCCTGATCCGGCGGCTCCGCGGAGGCCGCAGACACCTGCAGGACCGCCGGCAGGCCTTCCAGCGAATTTCGCTCAAGCGCAGCAGTTCAACGCTCAGCGTATGCGCTTTCTTTCTGAGGAAGGGGCAGCGATCCTTATAGACTCTGCACGTGGTGACGGAGGCACTATCTTCGTTCAAAGCGCCGCTGTTGTTCCGCCGGCAACACCTCCCGCACCCGGAACGCCGAATCCAAATGTCCGCAGCAAGGAAGCTAACGTCCCGATCCAGATCAGCGCGGGTGTCGAACACTTCAACCGCGTCGCCCGCATGGTCGATGCAGGTGAAAAGGTCACAATGACTATTGACCTTGCCGTCGAATTTCAAGACAGCGACCCGAACTCGTATAACACGATCGCGGAGATCCCGGGAACCGATAAGGCTGATGAAGTCGTAATGCTTGGCGGACACCTCGATTCATGGCATTCAGGAACGGGCGCGACCGACAACGGCGCGGGCTGCGCTGTCATGATGGAAGCGATGCGAATCATTCAGACGCTCGGCCTCAAACCCCGCCGAACGATCCGGATCGGCCTCTGGTCCGGTGAGGAACAAGGCCTTCTCGGTTCGCGAGCCTACGTTCGACAACATTTTGGATATCGCGGTGACGGCTCTACGCCTGCATTCGGCGGGGGCGGCGGCGGTCAGGGGCAGGCCGCATTGCCGTTAACCAAACTTCCTGAGTACGATAAGTTCTCAGCGTATTTCAATATCGACAACGGCACCGGCAAGATCCGCGGCGTTTATATGCAGGGCAACGAAGCTGTTCGACCGATATTCCGTACATGGCTCAGCTCGTTTCGCGATCCGAAATGGTTCAACCCGAATTTCGATCCGAACAAGGATCTGAACATGGGTGCGAATACTCTTACTTTGTCGAACACCGGCGGTACCGATCACCTCGCCTTTGACGCGATCGGACTTCCCGGCTTCCAGTTCATTCAGGACGCTGTCGAATATGACACTCGTACGCACCATTCGAACATGGACGTCTTTGACCGTATTCAGTCCGATGACATGAAGCAAATGGCGATCATCCTCGCGACGTTCGTTTACCAAACGGCGATGATGGACGACAAAATGCCGCGAAAGCCGACGCAGTAATTCTTCTGCGAGCGGCAAGAAAATAGTCCGGGGAATGCATTGTGTGTTTCCCGGTTTTTTTGTTGCTACACAATGCCTTAGCGTCTAGAATCATAGAGTTCCAAATTCAGTCGGTACTTCAAGTATGACAATTCCGCAATATTACAAAGGCGTGATCGATGCCTCTGGATGTCTAAGCAATGCATGGGAACTGATCAAGCCGAATTACTGGATGTATTTCGGTATCGCGCTGCTTACCTATGTACTCGTTGCGTGTATCCCGTGTCTTAACGTGTTTCTCATGGGACCGGTTATGGGCGGCCTATATTTTGTTTCGCTGCGTGCGATGCGCGGCGAACCCGTCGAGTTCGGGATGATGTTCAAGGGCTTTGAAAAATTCGTTCCGTTGATGGTCGTCGGACTTATCCAATCTGTCCCCGGTATCATTTACCAGTTGTTTAACATTACTATCCGCGTCGGGAACGTGGGGCTTGATTCATTTACCCGGTCGCGTGGCACCCGTGGAGCCGAGTTCTTTGAGCAAGCCGCCGATCCGAATATTGCGATACTTGGAGGCTATCTTGTTGCAATAATTATTGTCGGGGTCGTGCTTTTTATCTTTTCGATCTTGTGGGCTATTTCGTTTGCATTTGTGGTCCCGATCGTCGTCGATAATGACATCTCGATCGGTGACGCATTGAAGCTTAGCATTCGAGCGTCCTGGTCAAATGTCGGTGGTTGGATCGTGCTCGCAATTCTCTGCGGCCTGCTTATGTTCGTCGGTGCGATCGCACTATGTATCGGAATGTTTTTTGTGCTTCCTGTCGTTTGGGTTTCCTGGGCATTTGCTTATCGGCAGGTCTTTCCGGATCTGGGCCCGTCGACGACCTTCCGCTACGAACCGCCTTCACCCGAATCGTACGGTAGCTTTGGACAAGGAATGTGATCAGAGTGTCTTTTCCATAAATAAAACGTCGTCGCCAGGGTTATCGTAGTAACGCGGGATCTCGTAAAAGCCGTGCGATCTGTAAAGGTCCACGGCTTTTCCCATTTTCGAGGGATAGGTATCAAGCCGCATCTTCTCGTAACCCATTGATTTCGCAACTCTGATCACGAGTTCGATCAATTGGTTGCCGACGCCTTTTCCTCTCGCCGCTTCACGCAGATAGAGCCGTTTCATCTCGCAAATGCCCGTTTCGATCTCGCGCATGGCGATACAGCCAATGACCTCGTCGCCAGAGTATGCGAGATACAATCGGCCGTTTGGCGGTGCATATTTTCCGGGTAAGCCTGCCAGCTCTTCTTCAAAGCCCTGAAAACACAAGCTCATCCCGAGCCATGTTTCGTACTCACGAAATATTACTTTTGCTTCAGCGATCTGCTGCTCTGTCTCCGCCTGAATTATTTCCATCATTTTTCAGAATTATTGAAAATTTAATACGAGAGGTCTATCTTAAAGTTCAGGAGTTCCCATCTCACCGAACATATGGATAGAAGATCGTTCATCGCCAACCTCGGCGTTTTTTCCGGCAGCCTTGCCATAGCGTGTTCCAGTCTTGGCCGCCGAGCCGAGGTCCTCGGTCAGACCGGAGACGTTTCAAAGTATAGAGCATTTGGGTTCGGTGAACTTTTTCCGACGCCGGCAAAGAACACCGGTGAGGTAGTTCTGAAACTGCCAAAGGGATTTGAATACACCGTCATCGGCAAAGCCGGAGATAAGTTGTCCGACGGCCGGATCACCCCACGAGCGCACGATGGGATGGCAACATTCAAAGTCGGCAAAGAGCTTCGCCTGGTCCGCAATCATGAAGTGACAGGCGGACGCATTCCCCGGCCCGGCAGCGCGATCGGCGCGGCGAATCACTATGATGAAACCTGCGGCGGCGGAACTACGACGCTTATCATAGATCCTAAGACACGTCTCATAGTTCGCGACTTTGTGAGTTTGTCGGGAACGTTGGTCAATTGCGCCGGAGGTCCGACGCCATGGGGAAGTTGGATATCCTGCGAAGAGACTACCATTGGCCCGACGATCCGAACCGACGCCAAGGGAAACAAGACCGGCGGATTCCCGAAACCACACGGCTATTGTTTCGAGGTTTCTGCTTCTGCTAATAACAATCTTCCTCCTGTTCCGTTGAAAGCAATGGGACGTTTCGAACATGAGGCCGTAGCGGTCGATCCGAAGTCAGGGGTGGTTTACCTCACCGAAGATTTTGCAACGTGCGGCCTGTATCGGTTTCTTCCGAAACGAAACAAACGCCTTGCCGAGGGCGGAAGGCTCCAAATGCTCGCCGTAAAAGGAAAGCCGGACTACGATACTCGCACAAAGCAGACAATGCGTTCGTCGATGGCCGCGACATGGGTAACGATCGACGATCCGGATCCCGCATCAGCAGATGTCGATACCCTTTCCGTCTATAAGCAAGGAAAGGCAAAAGGGGCTGCGACGTTTGGACGCCTTGAAGGCATCTGTGCAGACAAGAATGGAGCGGTTTATTTTACGGCAACGATCGGCGGCGACAGCCGCGGCGGGCAGATATGGAAATACGAAGCAACCTCCAATGACGAAGGACGTTTAACACTTCTGTTCGAATCGCCTAGCCGGCAACTCCTCGACATGCCGGATAATGTATGCCTAATGCCGAAAAGTGAACTACTTTTTGTTTGTGAAGACAGCGACTATGTCGGAGAGGGCGGGACGCCGGAGAACCTCGTTCGCATCCTTACGCCCGATGGCAGGATCGCGGACTTCGCCGTGAACATCTACGAGAAGAGTCCGCGAAGCGAGTTCGCCGGCACCACGTTTTCACGTGACGGCAAAACACTTTCCTTCAACATCCAATCTGCCGGCGTTACCTGTGCGGTATGGGGCGATTGGTCCCGATTCAAAGCCTAAAAATAGGTCAGATCTGGTGCTGGAACTGAAAGTTCTTTATCCAATCCAAAGACGGCCGGTCGACGGGTTTTCGATTGTTAAAAACGTCGATATCTTCCAATGACTGAAAGACCATTCGTATCCCGGCCGCGGCAAAGTCAACAGTGCGTTCACCACTAAGCAAAGCTTCCACATGAGAGACAATGCTATCGTACGGAAACTCCTTCAATCGCCTCCGGCAGCCATCGGTGATCCCGTAAACAAATGACATATTGTTGCATGCGGTGATCATTTGCGAAATAAACTCTTTGAATGCGTCACGCAAACCAATTGGGACCCTATGAGGATCCGTGACCGAGAGAACTACCAGATCTGCAAGATTCTTCACAAACAGATTGTAACGAAAGACAAGGTCTTGACTACAGAGAATACGCTGGCTGAACTGTTGCTTTCCGTTCGACGCAATGTGTGGAACTGACATTGGCTGCCTCCGTTCTAATATCCGGTATTCTGGAAAAGCGACGTCGAATATATCATAATCTCCATTTACTGAGTAAATGTTTTCATGGAACTAGCGGTCGAGAAATACAAAGTCACGGACGAGCCGTTTTATTTGCCTGTCCGCCAAGAAGTTGAGTTATTTGAAGCGGCATATGCGGCAAAGCTGCCCGTTATGCTCAAGGGCCCGACCGGTTGCGGCAAGACGCGGTTCGTTGAGTATATGGCGTATAGACTCAACCGTCCCTTGATCACGGTTGCCTGTCATGAAGACCTTTCATCTACCGATCTAGTCGGCCGTTTTCTGCTTGAGGGCGAAGAGACGGTATGGCACGACGGGCCGCTTACGGCCGCCGTCCGCGCCGGTGCGATATGCTATTTGGACGAGGTGGTCGAAGCTCGAAAGGACACGGTCGTCATCATTCATCCGCTAACCGACGACCGCCGCCGATTGCCGATAGAAAAACGCGGTACCGTTATCGAAGCTCCGCCCGAGTTCATGCTTGTGGTCTCTTATAATCCGGGTTATCAATCGATCTTAAAGGATTTGAAACAGTCCACAAGGCAGCGTTTCGTCGCGATGGAATTCGATTATCCGGAAGCCGAGGCCGAAGCCGAGATCGTCGCAAAGGAAGGCGGTATCGATCTGGAAATGGCCGCTGACCTCGTCAAGATCGGACATAAGGTCCGCAATCTTCGCGGCCACGGCCTCGAAGAAGGTGTTTCGACGCGTCTGCTAATTTACGCCGCACAAATGATCGCAAAAGGTATTGCACCCGTCGATGCCGCTGACGTCGCAATGTGCTCCCCGATCACAGATGACCGCGAACTCCAGCGAAGCATTCGCGAGATCGTAACAACAATCATCTAATGTCAGATATTATCCGCGTTGTCGCGCACCTTACCGCAAAACCCGACCGCATCGAGGAAACCCGCGCGGCATTGGAGGCTTGTATCGATCCGACGCGTGAAGAGGAAGGCTGCATTTTGTACGAGTTGATGCAGAACAACGCAGACCCGACCGATTTCACATTTGTTGAAGAATGGACGAGCGATGCGGCCCTCGACTTACATCTTCAAACCCCGCATCTCAAGGAACTTCAGTCGAAAGCTGACCAACTCTTTGCAGCCCCGCCCGATATTCGACGATATACAGTCATCCGATAACCAAAGAGGCAGTTCCTGCATTCGTTGGTTGGATTTCTATGTTAAACTCCCGCAAAAGTAATTAAGGAGAAATCGAGTATTATGGATCTTGCGAAGAAGTCGATGTTCAAAGCCGAAATTGACGGGCTAAAAAGCGTACTTAGCGGTGTAAGCGCAATGACCGGTCAGCTTAACCAGGCCGCCTTTCCGGTCATGGGACCAATGGTCACCGTTCCTACTCTTCCCATAGCCGGGTCGATAATCCAAAACCAGAACGAGGTGATCCGTCAATTGATGGGACTTATTGATCGTCTTGTCGACGAGATCTGATGCTGATCTTTGGTCCTGATGGCAAACGGATTCTCACGACGCGATTTTCTACGTTCCGCCGGTGCTGTAGCCGCACTTACGGCGACGCCATTTAGCGCCCTCGCCCAGCGGAAGAAGAAATGCGTTGTGATCGGTGCGGGACTTGCCGGGCTCTCGGCCGCGTTCAAACTCAAAAACTCCGGTTGGGAAGTTACGGTTATCGAGGCACGCAGCCGTATCGGCGGCCGTGTAATTTCCCACAGACTACCTGAAAATACCGATCTTGTATGCGAACTCGGTGCTGAATGGGTAGGCGAAAGCCACGAGCGTCTTAGAGCTCTTTGTCATGATTTCGACATCCCTCTCCAAAAACATCAGTTTGACGACTACTTGCTGCAAAACGGCAAGGTGTCGCGGCCCGGGCAATGGGGTTTGTCGCCGCAGGCGCGTGCTGCGTTCGACAAGATGATCGCCGGTTATGAGAAGCTGTCCGTGATGCAAAAGAACAGGCTTGACCGCGTGGACTGGTGGCGGCATCTCTCTGACATCGGTTTCACTCGCGACGATCTCATACTCCGTGAACTTGCAGACAGTACGGATTTCGGTGAATCGATCCGACATGTTTCCGCCTTTGCGGCGCTGGCCGAATACGCCGAATCCAGCCCCAAGAATGAAATGGATTACAAGATGACCGGCGGCAATTCGCGGCTTGTTCAGGAATTTTCGAAACGTATCGGATCCGAATACATTCACCTTGAAAGGAAGGTCATATCGATCGACCAAAAACCTCGCGGATCGGTCAGGGTAACAAGTGTTCGGTCCAGTTCGATCGAAACAATATCGTGCGATGCGGTCATCTGCACTGCTCCGATCGCCAGCCTTCGAAAGATCAAATTCGATCCTCCACTCCCGGCTGTTCAGGCCGAGGCCGCACAGAAATTGACCTACGCACGGATCATCAAAAACTCAGTTCTTTATTCGGAGAGATTCTGGAAAGACGAGAACTTTTCGATGGTTTCCGATACCACCTCGCATTACTATTTCCACTCAACACAGAACCAACCCGGACGGGAAGGCATTCTAACCGCCTATGCGATCGGCGAAAAAGCCGATGTTCTCGCATCGCAAGATGACCGCCGTCGGATGAATGTCATCACCCGCGATATTGTAGACTTCGACGCACAAGCACCGTCGCTCGCCCGCGGCATCGCCTCTTATGCCTGGCAGCGCGACGAATTTACCGAAGGTGCATATGCTCTTTATCGTCCCGGCCAATGGTTCGGCATTCGCCCGATCCTCGCCCGCCCGCACGGAAAAGTGCTCTTCGCCGGCGAACATATAGCCGACTGGCAGGGCTTTATGGAAGGCGCGATCGAGACCGGAGAAGCCGCGGCACAAAGCCTGATACGTTAATACGCGCGCGTAATAGTTAACACTTAATTAACAGCTGCTTCACACACCGTTAACTTCTCTTACCTATCCTCACCTTTGCAATCCTGAAAAAAATTAGATAGCAGCGAGGCGGGTGGATCCTAACTAAAGCCCGCCTCGCCACCACGATATCAAACGGAAGTAATTTGAGGAGTTATGATGAAACTAGACGTTTCTCGAAGAGTATTAAGCACATTATTTGCAGCGTTGGCCTGTTTTGCGGGTTTTGCGTCAGCACAGAGCGAACAGGGACGCATCGCAGGCTCGGTAATCGACACCGCTGGCGGCATCATCCCGGGTGCGACCGTTACAATAACAATCGAAGCCACAGGCGAAGCCCGTACAACAACGACAAAGGCCGACGGTTCTTTTCTCGTCGTTGCTTTAAAGCCGACCAAATACTCGGTCTCGGCAAAAGCGGCCAACTTTGAAACTGCCACTAAAAAGAACATTGAGCTTCAGGTTGGTCAGCAGATCGACGTTGAATTGAAGCTGCAGGCAGAGGGCGTTACGGCTCAAGTTGACGTCGTTTCTGGTGAAGACGCTGTCGTAAATACTTCGTCTGCAAGTTTGAGCGCAAATGTTAATCCGCGCGAGGTCGAAGGCCTGCCGATCAACGGACGTCAGTTGTCTCAGCTCTACCTTCAGGCACCGGGCGGCGTGAACAGCGGCACGGGAACCTTTGCGGATATCAGATTCTCGGGCCGTGCCAACCAGCAGAACGTGGTCCGTTATGACGGCGTCGAAGGTACGGCGATCATTGACGCTTCGCCGGGCAACCTGAACGGTGAGGTACCGTCTCCGTTCCGTCTTCAGTCAAGCCTTGAGAACGTTCAGGAGTTTCGCGTCGATTCAAGTAACTTCCCGGCCGAATTCGGTACAGGTACCGGCGGCCAGATAAGTGTCGTGACCAAGTCCGGCGGTAACAAATTCCACGGTTCGGTCTTCGAATACATCCGACGCGATGCTCTCGATGCACGTAACTTTTTCGAGAATTCCACGCCAGGGCTCGAAAAGAGCAAACTTCAGCTCGACCAGTACGGCGGCTCGATCGGCGGGCCGATCATCAAGGACAAGCTTTTCTTTTTCGGAAGCTATGAACGATATCGCGGACGGTTTGGCCTAAACTTTGTAGAGGCAGCACCGAGTCTTTCTCTCGCACAGCCCGGGGCATTGATCCCCGGAACATCGACACCGGTGAATCCGGCAATTCAGCCGTATATACAGGCATTCCGCTCGGCAAATGCGGTCCTCATTCCCGGAGCCTCAGCTGCAAATGGCTTTGACATCCTGCAGCTTCAGGATCTACAAAGGGTTGACGAAAAAGCGTACGCGGCTCGTTTCGACTACCATATCAACGCACGCAACAAGGTCTATTTCCGTTTCTTCCGCGATGAAGGAAAGGACATCTCTCCTGAGGGGATTTCTGGCCGCGTTGTTACCATCGAAGCTGTTCCGCAGAACGGCGTTGCGGGATATCAGTCGATTTTGAAGGGAGACGGCACTCTGATCAACGAATTCAAGGTCGGCTACAACGGCGCACGAACGCGCATCAATGGTTCGGCACCGACGGTTTCCGGTCTCGCCTTCTCGGCGATCACTCTGAACATTTCGGGCAGTGTCGCCAACACCGGTATCGCCGGACAAGGTACGTCATCGGGTATCTCGATCCCGGGCGGATTGGTGAGAGCAAACAGTGCGACCAACGGCCGCGGACAGCCTTATACACCCTACTCCCTTGGTTTTATCGACAGTCTTAACTGGATAAAAGGCGATCACAATTTCAAATTCGGCGGCCAGGTTCGCCTCATCCGAATGTACACCGACCGTCTCGGCGGTACGACCTATACGTTCTCAAATCTCGCGGCATTTTTAGCAAACACACCTACCTCGGTCCAGTACCTGGGTGACGTCAGCGCTCCGAGCCCGTTCAACAACGGCTTCACCGGTCAGCGGTTGGCAAAGCAGGAATACTACATCGGTTACGGTCAGGATGAATGGAAGCTTCGCCCCGGCCTGACGCTCAGCTATGGTTTGCGTTACGAATACTACGCTCCGCTTCGCGAAGAGAATAACGCACAGGTTCTTTTCAACATTGAGAACGGAACTATTCGTCCTTCGTCCGAGGCGGCTTTCAAATCGTCTAAGACCAACTTTGGTCCACGAGTCGCTTTGACCTGGTCGCCGGATCAGGCAGGCACGGGTTTCTTCTCTGGCGGCAACACGGTGATCAGAGGCGGATTCGGCATCTATTACGGCCCGGGCCAGACAGAGGACCAAATACAGCCGATAGAGAGCGACCGTTACGAGCGGCTCTCTGCTAGCCTTCCCCGCGAACATTCAGGGCATCATCGACAACTTCAATAACAACCCGAATAACCGCAGCTACCAGCCGCGAGCCTATTCGGCAAACTACAAGATCCCGGAACGTATCTTTCAATACACCGTGTCGTGGCAGCAGCAGCTTCCCTACAACCTAGTATCGACCGTTGCCTACGTCGGCAGCCAGGGACGAAACCTGTTCCTTCGCAGCGTCGCCAACCAGATCCTTCCCGGGTCTGCGACGATCTTGAATGGATCGAACATCCCGACCGGCGTAGGTGTGGTTAACCGAACCAACGCAGGCGGCCAGGTGATCGGCGTTACGACAGTTCGACAGTTCAGCATTGTCAGCGGAACCTCCGTCCAAAATCCGTACGCCGAGGTCGACTATAAGACCAGCGGCGGCGACGACAAATACAACGCTCTTCAGTTTTCACTTCAGCGAAGTTTCAACACCGGGCTGACGATGAACATGCAATACACTTACGGAAAGAGCGAAGGTTTGAGCAGCGGTTCGAACGAAGCACGTACCTCGGCGCAGCTAGATAATTTTGAGGGCGACCGCGGCCGGAACAACTTCGACATCCGTCACACGTTCAATCTTTCGGCACTTTACGAACTGCCGATCGGCCGAGGCAAAGCATACGATTTCGGTCGCACGGGAAATATATTCCTCGGCGGTTGGGAAGTGGGCGGTATCCTTAATGCACGCAGCGGTGTGCCGATCGAGGTCCTTGTGGTTCGTCCAGACGTCGTCGTGGTCTGTCAGCAGGCAGGCGGATGTCCTAACGGAGCGGGCGGTTTCTTTGCACAAGGATTCACGGCTAATCTTCCTTCGTTCGGCGGAAGTTTCCCGGCATTACCGGTCGGGTTTGCCGCTGTCGTCAATACACCGGGCGGCGGAAACTCGCGAAATGTTCGACGGCCCAACCTGATCGGTGATCCGTATCTCAATAACGACCGCAATTTTCTGAACCCGGCGGCGTTTGCGATACCTACTGCGGGAACTTTCGGCGATCTAGGACGCAACGCACTGGACGGACCGATCTTCCGTCAATTGGATCTCATCCTGGCAAAACGGTTCCGCTTCAATGAAACGATGAACATAGAATTCCGCACGGAGTTCTTCAACATCCTTAACCAGGCGAACTTTGCCAACCCGTCAGCGACCTTGAGCAACGCCCTGCCGAATCTGAGCTTCAACTCAGGAACGGGAGTTTACTCAGCCAGCACGTCCAACGTTGTCCAGCCGGGGCAAGCGTTCACTCAAGGCGCAGCCGGCTCGACGTTTGGATTGCTTCGTTCGACCGTCGGCCGCACCGTTGGCCTCGGCTCAAACCGGCAGATCCAATTCGCGTTTAGGTTCAATTTCTAGACCAGCAGAACGAACAGGGGGAAAGAAAGAGGCGGATCCGAAAGATCTGCCTTTTTCAATTTTAGTTCTTGCGCCGCGCTTTGCGCCGGCGCAGGTGGCGCAAGTGGCGCAAGAGAAAGGCAAAAGGAAGAAGGCAAAAGGAGAAGGGAAGAAGGCGGAGACCCGACCGGTAGGGAGGGTGCCTCTTTGTAAAAACTCCAAGTCCCAAGTCTCCGGTCTCAAGTCCCCAAGGTCATAGACCGGAGACTTGAGACCAGAGACAATAGCTGTCACTGCCTGACGAAGGCGCTCGGGATGGGTATGTCGGTTGAGTTGCCCCAGGTGACGTTGGTGATGCCGTTGGTCGACTGTACGACCCACCACTGGCCGGTTGACGGGCGATAGACGCCGATGTCGGCCTTGCCGTCTC
>JAEUQK010000033.1 GCA_016789265.1 Blastocatellia bacterium | reverse complement strand
AGTGGAAGTTCGATTCTTCTCGTCCGCACCAATTTTGTTTGGATTACGGAGAGATGGGAAGCACGGTGCGGTCCATCTCTCTTTGTTATTCCGACATTTAAAGTTAAGGTTCAACTCTTGTGGAACGCGCCACTTTATCGTGATCACTAGAATGGGGTTTCCGCTTTTTGTCCGTGCGAAAAGAATTCATCAGTGCGATAACCGAACGTCAGTCGCTATTCGGGCTTGAGTTGGCAGACAACAAGATCGAAAGGCTTGCTGATCATTTTGAACTCGTTTTGGAGCACAATCCGTTTCTGCATCTCGTCGCACCATGCTCGGCGGAGGAATTTGCCGTTAGACACGTCCTCGAATCGCTTACTCTCCTGGATCATCTCCCGCAAAACGCACATTTTGCAGATGTCGGTACCGGTGCAGGGCTGCCATCTATACCGTGCATGATCGTACGAAACGATCTCCGGGCGGTTTTGATCGAGTCTAAAGAGAAGAAGACGAGATTTCTTGAGAGTACGGTGGCGGAACTTGGTATCGCAGACCGGGTCGAGATCATCAACCGTCAATTTTCCGAGACGACTCTGACCGGCGTATCGTTAATCACTTGCCGTGCGCTCGATCGATTCGTCGATGTGGTCCCGCGGCTTTTGAAATGGGGAAAAGGCCGATCGTTTGCCTTTTTTGGCGGTCCGGCGGTAGGTGATGCACTCGCACGAAGCAAGATCCCTTTCACAAAAAAACTGATGCCGCTTTCGGACCAACGATTTATCTACTCTTTTGAACACTGAACAACCGTTCGTAAGGCTGCCGCGCTTCAAACCTTTATAATGCTCTTTGCATCCTATTCACAGATACTCTTTAGGAACAACACAATGAAAAATAAGACTTCCCCTTCTTACTCGAACTTGGTCAAAATGCGCGCGCTATCGATCGTTATTGCCGCGTTGTTCATCACTCTCAACTCGAACGCACAGGATCTGACCGTAGCGCAAATGCAGGAAAAAGCGGCCGAGTTATTGAGCCAGAGCAAACCCGTGGAGGCGCTACCGTGGTTGGAAAAGATCGTCGCGGCCCAGCCCAACGATATGAATAACCAGTTCTATTACGCATTTTGCCTGATAGCAAAGGCGACGCAGGCAAACGATGCCGCCGAACGCAAGCAGCTTCGAATAAGGGCAAGAAACGCCTTTCTCAAATCAAAGGAGCTAGGAAAGCCAGCCAGCGAAGTAGATGGTTTTATTCAGGGGATACAAGCAGACGGTTCCGACCCCGGCGAATTTTCCGACAATCCGGAGTCGAACGCTGCGACTGAGGCCGGGGAGAAAGCGTTTACTTCAGGAAAACTAGACGAGGCACTCGAACATTACAAGCGGGCCCTCGCGCTTGACCCGAAAAACTACCACGCGGCCCTGTTCGCCGGTGATATGTATTTGAAAAAAGACGATTACTCAAATGCCGAGATCTGGTACCAGAAGGCGATCGCTATCGATCCGTTCAAAGAAACGGCGCATCGATATTCCGCCACGCCGTTGATGAAACAGAAGAAATACGATCAGGCACTGGACAGATATATCGAAGCGTGGATCGTCGAGCCATACAACAAGTTCAGCGTCCGCGGAATGCTTCAGTGGGGCGAGGCAACGAACACCAAATTAGCACATCCCAAGATCGACGTGCCGAAGATCACTGTCGGGGCGGATGGAAAAACGAACTCGACGGTGAACATCAATCCCCTGGCCGACGACGGTTCAATGGCATGGATGATGTATGTAACAACCCGCGAATTGTGGAGAAAAGAGAAATTCGCAAAAACGTACCCGAAGGAAAAGGAATATCGTCATTCACTTGCCGAGGAGGCCGAGGCTCTTCGTGAAGTGGTCAATGGAACCAAGACGTTCAAAGCAAAGAAGCTTAACGAACAAATAGGACTTATTGCAAAACTCGACAAGGAAGGCCTATTAGAGTCATACATTCTAATGGCCATTCCCGACAACGGTATAGCAGAAGATCACGCAGCATTCGTGAGATCAAATCGGGAAAAGATGCGACAGTATGTGAAGAAATATGTTGTCGGTGGCGGTAAGTGATGTCGATTTGCTAATTTGACAGTTCCACCAGTTGCCGGACCGCAGGTTGGATCTTACCGTCGATGGTCCCGTTATAGCGAGCGAGGCGGATGACCACCTTTTTGGCGTCAGCTATTTTTGCGAGGCTCGGCTTGCCGATCTTGTAAAGAAGCAATTCTTGTACACCGTCTGCAACCGGGCGATACAATCGCCGCGCTTCTCCGACAGTGATGTTCTGTTTGTCCGCAACGATCGTTAACTCGTTTGCGCCCGTAAACTTGTAATCGCCCGATTCCGAGAGAAATCCGATGATAAACGCGCTTTCCTCGATAGCATTCGGTGCGCCGCGATAAACGTAGATCGCCCGAAATTCCAGCTTATGGCCCGATCGGCTGCCTACGAGATTCACTTCACCGCCGGGCGTCGCGGTAAATCCTTCCCGGCGTATAGTGTCGTAAGTTGCGAGAAATCCCGAATCAGACGTCTTGGTGCTTCGCCCGATCTCTGGCCAAAGCTGGATCTGAGCATTCGCCTGTTCGCGTTGCGAGTCGGTCATTCGGCTGCTTCTGACCGAAGGATCGCTTTGTGACGAAGTGTCGCGAAGATACACGTTCCAGTCATCAACCGCATTTTTCTTTGATGCAGCGTAACGCTCGGCACGAAATTCCCACGCAGGTTTAAGGGTCGTACCGGCCCAGATCCCTCGTTTCTCTGTTTTTGCCAAGGCCTGGTTCGTCTTGAACTCTAGTGCCTCGTTCGGATCCTGTCCGCTGGTAGATTCGGGCTCATGCCAGGCCGCACCGTCACGGATCATTTGAAGGCTCACATTCACGCCGCCAAGCATGAATCGCCCAATGGTCCTGTCATCCAGAATTCGAGACGGTTGAAACTCAACGACCTTTCCGAGAAGCAGCTTTGAAAGATGATCTTTGACGACGCCGAATAACTGCTGTTCGGGCTCAGGCACCTCTATGTTCTGCAGAACCGCCTTGATACGGCCTGTATTTGTCTCGAGAATAACAGTTCGTCCATCAAGTACCTCGACAACCTTTCCGGGCATTCGGCTTTGCGCGCTAAGTCCCGTCGTCAGGAATAAGACAAATATCGCGGCTTTGAGGAGTGATCGTTTCATGGCTACCGTGCCATACGCGACTCGAGGTCGTATTCGCGCAGTCTGCGATAGAGTGTTGATGCCGATATGCCTAAGAGTTCCGCGGTCTTGCCGCGGTGCCAACCTGTTTTTTCCAGGGCTGTCAGTATCTGCTGGCGTTCGACGTCTCTAAGGTTTGTCGGTGTTAAGTTCTGGAACGAACTATGCCCGTTCGAGTTCGGCGAATTGTAGCTTACGGAGACTGTAGTGTTTTCGCGTCTGTAAACGACTTCGGGCGGCAGTTCTTTTATCGTGACCCGACCGTTGTCGGAAAGGAGCATCGCGCGCTCAAGACAGTTGCGCAGTTGGCGGACGTTTCCTGACCAGGAATATTCACGCAGTGCATCAAGCACCTGTTGCGTCAACTGCGGTGCGTTTGGTCCAGAGATCTTTTGCATGAGATGTCGGGCCAGCGGTTCGATATCCTCGCGGCGTTCGCGCAGAGGAGCAATATTTACTTCGAAACTATTGATGCGATAGAGCAGGTCTGCGCGGAAAACTCCGTCATAAACGGCCTGCTGTGTATTTCGGTTTGTTGCGGCGAGTACGCGGACATCGACCTCGACCTTTTTCACGCCTCCGACACGGAAAAAGCTGCGCGTCTCAAGGGCGCGAAGCAGTTTAGATTGAAGCGGCGACGGCATTTCCATGATCTCGTCAAGGAAAAGCGTCCCGCCGTCGGCCAGTTCGAAAAGGCCCAATTTACGCGTTCTCGCGCCTGAGAATGCGCCGGCCTCATGTCCAAATAATTCAGATTCAAGGAGAGTGTCCTGCAATGCCGCACAGTTCAGGTCGATGAACGGCTTGTCCTTTCGAGGGCTGAGTCGGTGGATCGCCTGGGCGATCAGTTCCTTGCCGGTTCCTGATTCGCCTGTGATAAGCACCGAAGTATCTGAAGGTGCCACCCGTCGAACAAGTCGAAGCACCTCCTTCATTTGTGCCGATTCCGCGACGATCTCCGGAAGTCCGCCGCTAACACGTTCGATCTGGGCGCGCAGGCGCTGATTATCGACCTTCAAACGGTATTTTTCAGCGGCAGCTGTGACCAACGCCGAGAGTTCCGCGATGCGATAGGGCTTTGTGAGATAGTCGTACGCACCCAATTTCATCGCTTCGATCGCGGTTTCGACTGAACCCTGGCCGGTCAGCATTATGACTTCAGGGGGATTCTGTCCTTTTTCCCGCAAACGCCGCAGGAGTTCGATCCCGTCTAACCGGGGCATGTTGATGTCACATAGAACCACGTCGAAGTCTTCGGATTCGAGCTTTACCCACGCGTCTTCGCCGTCTTCGGCTGTATCGACGTTATGATCTTGTCTCGAAAGTTCTTTCTGAACTACGAGCCTGAGGTTCTTTTCATCATCTACTACGAGAAGTTTTGCCATAGGTATGCAGGGAGCAATTTGAGGATTTGGCCAATGTGTGGGGCAACTGATGTGGAGATATCTAATCGTTTACGGGGAGAAGTATTGTGAATGTCGTTCCTTTTCCGACATTAGAACGGACACTTAGCCGGCCAGAGTGGTCGGTAATAATTCCATAGCAAACTGCAAGACCGAGACCGGTCCCTTTGCCGACCTCTTTGGTGGTAAAGAATGGTTCGAATATCTTTGACATGTCCTCGGTAGGAATGCCGACGCCGGTATCTTCGATCTCGATCGCCACGCTGTTGTGCTGCGGATAGGTGCGAAACCGCAGCGATCCGCCGTCCGGCATTGCATCGATAGCGTTCGTCGCAAGTGCGATAACTGCCTGCTGTACCTGGCCGCCATCAGCATTGACGAGGGGAGTGTTTTCGGCAATGTCGAGCTCGATCTTTATGTTTTCGCCGCGTTTCTGATGCGAGATCAGATTTGCAGACGAACGCAGGATCTCGCCGATATCTAATGGATGCCGGTCGCCTGTTCGGATGCGGCTAAAATCCAAGAGACCCGTTGTGATCGATTTGCATCGAAACGCTTCGCTCTTGATCAGGCCAAGGTATTCATTAAGGTCGTCCAGACCGTCGCAGCCTTCAAAAGCACCTTCACTCGTGCGTTGTTCGAGAGCCTCAGCGCACGCAGCTATGGTTGCGAGAGGATTGTTGATCTCATGAACAACGCCCGCGGCAAGTCTTCCGACGGCCGCAAGTTTTTCGGCCCGTGAGACTGCGTGGATCGCCTCGACGCGCATGGTCACGTCCTCGCCGACCGTAATAACGTGTGTTACCTCGCCGGTTTCGGGGCTGCGCATCGGGACCTTGCTTACGACCCAGTGCTTTGTCGATCCGTCCTCTGCTACAGTTTGTTGTTCGATCCGTTCGATTCGGCCGGTCTTGAAGGCGCGTTCAAACTCTTGGCGGACTCGCCCTTCGGGATATCGAGCGAGAACCTCGAAAACGTTTCTGCCTATTGCGGAATCGCGCGGAATTCCCTGAAGTCCAATTTCGCGATGACGGTTCCAAGTGACGATCCGATAATCTCGATCTACGACATAAAGCGATACGGGAAGTGCATCGAGCACCGCTTCGGTAAATCTGCGATGTTCTTCGCGCGCTTGTGTCACTGAGTTGTTGATCGCGGCTTCGTAGTGCGCAGACAAATTGACACTCATCGCCGCCATCTGAGTCGCTGCGTCGATCAAACTGCCCTTTCCCTCACTGAAATCAGAACCGGACGAAAAACCGACAATTATCGCGCCTTTTATCTCTCCGTTTATGTGGAGCGGCGAAATATACTCAAGCTCGTGAAGATTTCCGAGAAGCAGGAAGTTCTTCTTTTCTTCGTCTGTGTGGCCGACCTGGGGCGGCAAAAGATCTAACCATTTTTCAAATCGCCCACGGTCGAGAAACTCGGAAACGACCTCACCTTTTTGGTCAAAGGCACAGCTGACGACCCCAATATTCTCGAGTTCGGCGACGAATGCGCACAGTTCCGCCCCGACACCTGCCTGGATCGCATCGGCAACCCGGCAGGCAACTTTTTTGGGATGGACCATGAAAAGCAGGCTACGCCCTAATTCCGAAATGAATCGAAGTTCCGGCGGTGTCTCTTTCAAACCGCTTTGAATAGGAATAGTCCTGTTCTGTGGTCTAATTGCGGAAGGAAATGGCATTTTGGGGACCGTTAACCGCTTGATTATTGTGGCCTAAGGTAAATCGGTGGCGAGAAAGGCAAAAGGGGATGACTAATGGAAGTTCCCGATCTTCCATCTAAGATTAAAAAACTTTTTGTTATTTTTGTCAATATGTTTAACGGTTTACCGTAGTTTGAGCTATTCCCACTGCTGAGCAGTGGTTTCGAGGGAAAATCGTTTATATTATTAGGTTTAGTGCGGTAAATGATGAGACTCCGTCAACATATCGTCAGGGTATCCGCCGGCATCGGCCTACTCTTTGCTCTTTCGGCTGTCAGCAGCGCCCAGGTCGTTGTTGATAGAACGATCGCGACTGTGAGCGACGGCGTCAAGACTGAGTTGATAACCCGATCTGACCTTTTATGGCAATTGGCGCTTCAGCCCGGGGTACCGCTCGATCCGGTCTCAAATGACGATCTGAAACGGGCGCTACAGCTGCAAATAGATCAGCGTATCTTTTTGCTTGAGGCCCAACGGCTTCCCCGGACCTCGCCCAGTGAAAAAGAAGTTAGTGATCGTATCGCGGAACTTTTGAAGTATTTTCCGTCCGCGACCGATTTCGAGCGAAGGTTGAGATCAGTCGGCTTTGAATCGATCAGAGATGACAATTTCGAAGCTTTGATCGCGCAGCGGATCGCAGTGGAAAAGTATCTGGATTTCAGGTTCAGATCATTTGTAGTGATCACGGGGGAGGACGAAGCTAAGTATTATCGAGAACAATGGGTGCCAGATCATAAGCGGAGGAACCCTGGGGCGATCGTACCTACGCTGGACGAAATAAGGAACCAACTTGATGCCGAGATCACGGAATTGATGGTCGCTCGAAATATGGATAGTTTTTTGGAAGAAGCAAAACGGCGGGTAGCGATCACGATCCTGTTCGAACTTCCATAACGGACAGAACCCGACGTGGTACTTTCTTGACGTTCAGTTCTCAAGACTCTATCATCTTAAGTTCGCCGCCGGAGTGGCGAAATTGGTATACGCACCAGACTCAAAATCTGGCGAGGGCAACTTCATGTCGGTTCGAGTCCGACCTCCGGCACCAAATGATCGTTGTTTGTAGTAAGCCAGAAACAAACTCTGGCTTTTTTTGTTGGTCCTGTGAGATACTCTGAAGCACTGGGGGTGATGTGTTATGCATAATTACTTTGGAGAATCTTCAAACTAGTCGGAACTCGGGTTCCAAAAAAAACAGCGTAACCGGCACCGGCTACGCTGTTTTTATTTTAACGTCAGTTGAGGCTAACGCCTTCTAAAGTCGATGGTCTGACCGGTCGTTCGATTGTATGTACGGATGCCATTTCCCCGTTGAGAGACGGTAGCCGTAGAGTCAGCCGAATAGATGCTTCCATAGTAATACCGGCCATAGAAAGTTTGTCCATTGACGACCGAAGTTACCTGTCCGTTTCGGTTGATGGTCATCCTGACCGAACCATCCATTGACGAAAAGGTACCAACTGCCCATGACGGTGGATTAGAGGTCGGGCCTTCCCAGTTACCGCCGCCGCCGCCACCTCCGCCGCCCCAATTGCGGTTAAAATCGATGGTCTGACCAGTGGTCTGATTGTAGGTACGGATACCGTTTCCCATTCGCGTCACGGTAGCAACTTCATTACCGGCATAGATTGAACCCCTGTAATAACGGCCGTAAAAAGTTTGGCCATTGATGACCGAGGTTACCTGTCCGTTTCGGTTGATCGTCATCGTGACAGCAGGATATGAGGAATAAAATGTCCCCTGAGCCCAGCTGGGCGGTGTGCTGGTCTGACCGCTGCCGCCGCCACCCCAACCGCCACCGCCACCGTTCCAACCGCCGCCGTTAAGGCCCGGAAGGTCGTAGGTATCAGCAAGCGAGTTGATGTCGGAACGCATCCGGTTCCATTGGCTCTCAAGCGTACGGCGGAAAGGCAGCGAGTTCATCATGTTGTTTACGGGGTTTGCATCCCGTATCACTGCTTCGACTTCGTTGCGAACGGTCCACCAAGAATCCGTACGGTCAAAACTCCTTCGAAGCTGATCCAACTGGTTCTCGAAGTCTCGGACGTAGCCGTTGTACCTGTCCTCAGCGTTTGTACCGTTAAGCGAGCTGTTGTCCATCGCCCGGTCAAAATCGCGCCGAAAACGATCACTGCTGTTCTCAAGACGATTGATTATTCCGTTAACCGTTGATCTGGTGTAACGAGTTTGATTTCTAAGTTGAGCATTCGCTTCTCCCGGAATTGCGAGCGAAACAATAGCAAGGCAAACAACAGCCAAAACATACGGGGTAAATCTTTTGATCATAGAGCCTCCTTGTTAAAATGTCCCGGCAGGCCATGACAACCTGATCTGACAGATCTGTTTCCGACCCTGCAAGGACGCAAATCACCTCTTGTTGAAAAAGAAACACAAATCACAAATTCTTGATTGAATTCCCTTTAAGTATATTAGAAACGATATTTATAAACAATATAATTTCACCAATGGAGCTTTCGATATTTGACTATGAACTGCCGTCCGAACTGATCGCGAGCGAGGCTTTGTCAGAACGCTCAGCTTCGCGAATGCTGGTCTTAGACCGGAAGGCAGCCACATTCACTGATAAGAATTTTTCGGATCTGGTTTCGGTGCTTGGGCCGAGGGATGTTCTTGTGATCAACAACACGCGAGTATTCCCGGCAAGGCTTTATGGAAAGTCCGATACAGGTGCCGCGATAGAAGCATTTCTGGCCGAAGATCTCGGTGGATCACGTTGGCGGGTACTTGCAAGGCCCGGAAGGCGTCTGAAAACCGGCAAAATGATCATTTTTTCTGACCGGCTTACGGCGACCGTTGCCTATAAAGAGCCGGACGGCACGGTCGTATTGGATTTTCAAGCGATCGGAGATCTCGCGTCGATAGTCGATGAGATCGGGAAGACACCGCTGCCGCCCTATATTCGCCGAGATCCGGATGCTCTCGACCGCGACCGCGAACGTTATCAGACGGTTTACTCAAAGGAACGCGGGGCGATCGCCGCACCGACCGCAGGGCTGCATTTTACGTCCGAGATCATGCGTGAACTCAAACGAAAAGGCATCAGGATCGTAGAACTTACACTTCACGTCGGTTACGGGACGTTTGAACCGGTACGTGTTGACGATCTATCGAAACACTCAGTCCTGCCGGAACGTTACGAGATAAATGAAGAAGCGGCAGCGGCCCTCAATGCCGCGAAGGAACGAGGTGAGCGGATAATAGCGGTTGGCACGACGACGACGCGTGCGCTCGAAACAAATTTCGTTCGATACGGGCGATTTGCACCTGAGAAAGCTCTTGCCGATCTGACTATCTTGCCTGGTCATGATTTTCGAGCGATCGACGGACTTTTAACCAATTTTCATCTACCAAAGAGTTCGCTTCTTGTCCTGGTTTCTACTTTTGGCGGACACGAACTTATAATGGAGGCTTACAAACACGCCGTTCAAGCACGCTATCGTTTTTATAGCTACGGTGATTGTATGCTCATCGTATAGGACGTTTCGGTCAATGGCGGTCTTATCCACAATAAGAAGTTTGTTTTCCTCTGCGATACCGATCGAGAACGAGACCATTGTCCCTGCGCCTCTTACCTCGTATGCTGTCAAACCGCTTACAGAAAAGCACGCCAAAGAGGTACTGAAACTCAACCTCCGATGCTTTCGAAATGGTGAGAACTATACCAAGCACACTTTCAACTACCTTTTCACCGAACCGAATATTCTAAGTTACCAAGCCATCGCCGAGGACGGTCAAATGGCCGGGTTTGTGTTTGTGATACTTAATAAGGATGGTACTGCACACCTTACGACGATAGGCGTCGCGCCCGAACATCGAAGGCGAGGAGTCGCAGGATCAATGCTTGGCCATGTCGAAGCTGCACTCATTGTTAAAGGGATCAGCACGATCGTGCTGGAGGTCCGAGTGCAGAATGTAACGGCTCAGACGCTGTATACACGATTCGGGTATTCAACTGTCAAACGCATCACAAAGTACTATGCTGACGGTGAAGACTGCTACCTGATGGTCAAGTCGCTGGTCTGAGGAAAAGTACAATTGTCTTTCCAAATTCCAAAGATATATCCGCTGACCGATTCACGACTAGCGGGCCTCTCGCATGTGGAACAGGTGTCACGCCTGATAGACGGCGGAGCAAGCTTCATCCAACTCAGAGAAAAGACCGGTTCGCCGGCACGCTTTTTCTTGGACGTGCGGGAATCGATCGATGTGGCCCGCCGGACCGGCGCGAAGATCATCGTAAACGACCGTGTGGACATCGCCCTTGCTGCGAAGGCTGACGGAGTTCATCTGGGACAAAATGATCTGCCGCCCATCGAAGCCCGAAGGCTGCTCGGTGAACACGCCATAATCGGCCTTTCGACCCATAACGAAGCTCAGCTTAAAGAAGCAATTTCTCTTCCGGTCGATTACATCGCATATGGCCCGATCTTTCCTACAGCAACTAAAGACGATCCAGATCCGGTGGTTGGCCTCGACACGCTGATTCAGGTCAGAAAGATCGCGGGAGATAAACACTTGGTCGCCATCGGCGGCATAAATGCGGAAAATCTTCGTTTGACGATCGAAAGCGGGGCCGATTCGGTTGCGTTGATCAGCGAATTATACAAGTATCGCGATCGAATCGCAGAACATTTCGCCGCACTGACCGAGATCGCAAACAACGTTAAATAAGTATAAAAAATGTCTTGCAATTAGCCCTAAGCTGGGCGATAATCAGCTGTACGGCAGTTCTGCCGTTTCTCGTTTGAACCCCGAAAAATCCTTCCCTTTCTTATTTGAATACTTTTCAGGAGCCCAGTTCCCAAAATGAGTTTGCTTGATATTGCACCGATAATTGAGCAGATGCTGCTTATTTCCGATAACGTCAGCGATCTGAACTTTTCGTGCGGCCAAAAACCGCAGGTCGAGATAAACGGCACGCTCTATTCAGCATCACCGCTTGGGCTTGGGCGGCTTTCGGCGTTCCAAACAGAGATGATCGCAATGTCCCTATTACGGGGCCATCCGGACGCAGCTCGACACCTTGCTCAGAGCCGCACCGCAGATCTGAGCTATGCGTTACCCGGCAAATGCCGTTTTCGCGTCAATATTTTTCAACAGCGTAATTCGTATTCGATCGTGATGCGCGTGATCCCGACCGAGATACCGACGTTCGAACAGCTCAATATCCCGCCGCAGCTAAAAGAGGTTTGTGACATTCGAAACGGGATCGTGCTGCTGACCGGGCCGACCGGTTCGGGTAAGAGTTCGACGCTTGCGGCGATCATCGACCAGATCAACGAAAAGAAGAGTTATCACATCGTTACGATCGAAGACCCGATCGAATTTCTGCACAATCATAAGAAGAGCACTATCAATCAACGCGAGGTAGGTGCGGACACAAAGGATTTTGCGTCGGCTCTGCGCGCCGCTCTTCGACAGGCTCCGAAGGTCATCCTGGTCGGTGAGATGCGCGACATCGAGACCACGGAGATCGCACTTGAAGCCGCGGAAACCGGACACCTCGTCCTTTCCACGCTTCACACTATCGATGCGTCAAAGACCATCGACCGAATCATCGGACTTTACCCGAAGAACGAAGAAAAGGTGATTCGAACACGTCTCGCGCAGACGTTTCGCTACATCGTTTCCCAACGCCTTATACCACGAGCTGATGGTAAGGGACGTATCGCGGCAGTTGAGATACTTCGCTCGAATCCGAGAACGCGAGAGTATATAGAAAAAGGCGAGACCGAAGGAAAGACGCTGCTCGACGCGATCCGTGACGGCGAACTCGACGGAATGCAGGATTTCGACAGCGTGATCCGCAAGATGATCGAAGACGGTACGATCACTCTCGAAGACGGATTGTCATACGCGACAAACCAGAATAACCTTTTGCTTCAGCTTAAGGGACTTTCTTCGACAGAAGATTACCAGAACAACGGCCCGGCGAACCGCCTATCGGTCCCGCCGGTGGTACCTCAAGCCGCGCCGCCCACCTCTGTCCTTGAAATGATGGACTGACGCCAGTTCCCCAGAGATCGAATAACTCCGAATAAAAGTCATGATCATTCGCTGCGACAATTGCTCAGTTTCACTACAGCTGGACGAGTCAAAAATACCTAGCGGTAATTTCACCGTTCGATGTCCGCGTTGTCAGAATATGCTTCGCGCCAACAAGGACCTGAAAGGCAACGGTTCACCAACCGTACAACAGCTGGAGGCCAATAAACCGGCTGCGCCGGCGGAAGCCGGGTCGAAGGAGTTTGCCGAGAAACAATCGGACTTCGAAATAAACAGCGCGTTAAAGATGCTTCTGCATGCGCTGAAAACGGGAAACGAAAAGATCGAATCAGCCGACGACACCTCACAAAAGCCTCGTCGCGTGCTTCTCTGTCTGGGGGAAAGAAAGGACGAAATAGCAAAGCAGCTCACGGAGTCCGGATACAGGGTTTATGTCGCGCAGACGCCGGCACAGGCCAACGAACGGCTTCGTGAAGGAAAGACGGAGATAGTCATTTTTTCTCCTGATTTTGCTCCCGAATACGGCGGAGCGGCGATCCTCCAGCAAAAGGCGAATGCAATGTACTCGTCAGAACGGCGGCGAATGTTCCTGGTTTCCTTGGAGGACGAAGGCACGACAATGAATGCACACGAAGCATTTTTGAGGAACTTAAATCTCGTAGTAAATACTGGCGACATACCTCAGCTTCCTTTGATCCTCAACCGGGCACTCATGGATTTCAACGATCTCTACTACTACATGAACAGCAGTCTCGGCTTGGAGCCGATCTAGATCGCAACATCATCGATATTGGAAATGCGGTACGGGTTTCCAACAGAATTGTAGGGGCCGCCGACGCCCCGCCCGGTCAGTCTTCCTTTCCCAGGCAAGACTTCCGCGGGCAGCATCAGTTGCTGCCCCTACAATCAAGATCGAAAAGCCCGCGACGGAATTATTGGATCGGCTCGCGGGCTTTGTTATGTGCCAGCGTCTCCCGATATGTGTCAAAATGACACAGATCCGGATCTGATCTGGAAAAATTTGCTTCCCGTCACCGCCGCCTCTTCCGGCGCGTTTCGCCACCCGCCGCCGCCCCGCCGCCGCTGCATCAGGCCGCGAGTTTGCAGACGAGCATTTCGAGTTGGAGTCGTGAGCCCTTTGGCCCTGGACCGCCGATCGAGGATTTGATCGCAAGGTCGGTTTCAGCCAGGGCTACGACAGCTTTTTTCAACTGATCCAGGCTCGCGCGTCGGGCGGCCGCAAGAAATGCTTCCTGGTCGTTGTAACGCAGTTTCATTACCCGTGAAACTTCGCTTCGATCCACTCCGCGTTCCATCATGTCCTTCACCATTAGCAGTCGGCGATAGTTGTAGGACAAAAGGCCGAGCAGCATCAACGGTTCGGCACCGTCATTGAGGATCTTTGAGAGTATCTTTAGCGCCTTTGCTTTGTTGCCGGCTACAAGGTTGTCCGTGAGATCGAAATTAGGGATCTCGCGAACGTTTGCAACAAGCGAATCGACAAGATCTATATTGATGACTTTGTCGGGTAACGCAGCGGTCGAGAGCTTTCCGATCTCGATCGTCAGCCTGCGAACATCAGGCCCGATCATTGCGATCAGGTGTCGGAGTGTCCGGTCGTCCATCTGAGTACCGAATTCATCGAGCTTTGAATTCGCCCATTTGACCAATTCCGCGTCTTCAAGCGGCGTAAAGTCAACAGAGACCGACTTTTCCGAAAGCAATTTTCCGACTTTTCGAGAACGATTCAACTCATCGGCGACGAAGATCACGACCGAGTTTGGCGATGGGTTCGCGAGGTAAGCCGCTATGGCATCGAACTGATCTTCTTTAAGCGAGTCTTTGTTTGCCGACGCCGTGACACGCACTTCGGTGATCTTCACCACACGGCGCTGTGCCATCATCGGCAATTGGTCGGCTGCGGCAAGAGCGTTCTTTATGTTGTCAGGAGTGTTTAGGCTGAAAACGTCGTCGTTAAAATCGCGAAAATCGTCCTTACCGAATGAAAGTTCGGCGATCGTCTTTGCCGCGATATCGCGCAAATAGGTCTCGGCACCGTAAAGGACATAGACCGGAGCTATCTCGCGGCGGCGAAGTTGTTCTCTGAGTTGTTCGCGGGTCAGCGGCATAAGCGCTCAATTCAGACATGATAGGCAGAATGGACAGAATAAGAGCTTGCTTGCTCCTGGAAATGCATCCTGTTTATCCTGTCCATCCTGTTTGAATCATTCGCATCACTTCTTTTCTTCCTTTACGCCCATGCCGTTGACGATGGTCGAGACGACCGATTCGGCAAAGGCTCGGGCCATGCGTTCGACGGCGGGGTCCTCTTCGTTAAAGAATGAACGCGGGTCTTCGCTGAATTCGAACGAATCGCGAAAGACGAAATTCTGATTGTCGTAAAGGATCTTGTTCGCCTTAAGGTCGCGGATAGTAACTGCAGAGGTGATCACGACCTCATACACGCGTGCGCGGCCCTCGCGGTCGAGCAGGACGCCGCTGAAGGTAAAATCGCGAATGTTCCCCTCAACGACGGCATCAGCACCCTGCAATGTCCCCTGAACTTTCAGCCCACCGCCGCGGCGAATGATCTCGCGCGAGACGGCTTCGGTAAATCGAGACTCCACGCGGTAACGCAGTCCGGCCGCTTCAAACTTGAAGGCCGGCACGGCTATGTTTTTTATGTTCTTCGGAAGGCCGGTTCCTGTCACCGGCTTATAACATTCGGTGAAGCCGGCGGCAGACAGCATCAGGATCATGATGGCGGAAATTCGTAAATACGTCATTACTTCAGTATCATTCGAATTTAACAGAGAAACACGGCCCGACAAAACATTCGCAAAATATTCACGAACAGACCGTCTTTGTTCTTGTGTTTTTGGAGGCACAATGGGATATAGAGATCTGGTTTTATATATAGGCTATGGCGAGATCGGCACGAGCCTGAAAACAAACGCTGCCCGCGTAAAAGAGTACGTAGATCTTTCGTGTACGAACCCGAGCAGTAATTATCTCGCGGTCAGCTGGTGTACGCACTTCGTCCATTGGACGGTAGAGCAGGCAGGGCTTAGAGGAAAGATCGCCAAAGCGCCGCTCGGCAATAAATCGACGTCGCGCATGGCAGAGGCATTTGTGAAGACCTCAAATCCGCGGCCGGGAGATATCTATCACATGCCCTACGTCAACGGTAAGGCTACACATCATTTCGGGATAGTAAGCGACGTTTATGGTTCTGAGATCGAAAGCCTGGATGGAAACTCGGGAGACTGGCGCGATCCGAGGACCGATTGGACAACCAAGTACGGCGGAGGAATTGGGGGCGGCATGGTCTGTTTGAACACCAGAAAGAAGAAAGAGATAGCCTTTTATCTCGAACTGACCGAAGACGATTTCTAAATATATCAGAGCTTGGGGAGGCGAAATGTTATAACGGCCGCCCAAGTCGTAAATGCGAGCGAAACGACCGTGGTGAAAATGAATATCGGTTCGGTAAGGACGTGCGTCCCTTCGATCGCGGCGCGTAGGATATGCGAAGCGAAGAGGAGCGCAAATACGATCCCGGTTATGATCACGTAAACTTTCATTCCGCTCCTCCCATTGCCTAAGAACGAAGCTTTGTCTGAGTGACGATCTTGACTGCGTCGACGGTCGCGGCTACGTCGTGAACCCGCAGTATCTTAGCACCGTTCCAAACGGCGATCGCCGCAGAAGCAAGACTTCCTGAGAGCCGCTCCTTTGGATCGTCCTTTCCAAGCAGCTTTCCAAGAAAGGATTTCCGGGAAGCGCCGACCAGTATCGGAAACCCTGGAAATTCCTTCACCAACCGATCGAGTTGAGCAATGAGTTTCAGGTTTTGATCCAGCGTTTTTCCGAAGCCGAGACCTATATCCAATGCGATCTGCTCACCGGCTACACCGGCAGCCGCTGCTGCTGAAATTGAACGTCGAAGATCTTTTTCAACTTCGGTGATGATGTCTTCGACAGGCGGCTGAGAATGCATCGTCTCAAATTCGCCGCGGGAATGCATAAGGACCAAACCGGTCTTGTGCCGTGCGGCAACTTCGGCGATCGCTTCGTCAAACCGTAGTCCCGAAATATCATTGATGATCTCGGCTCCGGCATCGACCGCCGCATTGGCAACTGCGGACTTACTTGTGTCGATCGAGACCGGCACGTCAAGGCGTTTCGATATCGCTTCGATCACGGGAACAACGCGAGAGATCTCATCGTCAGCGGAAACCCGCTTGCTCCCGGGCCGTGTAGATTCGCCGCCTATGTCGATGACGTCCGCACCTTCGGCGATCATTTCGTCGGCACGCTTTAAGGCAGCATTGATATCAGCATATCGGCCGCCGTCCGAAAAGCTGTCCGGCGTGACGTTCAGAATGCCCATAACAAGGGGCACATCAAGCGATATCTCGCGGCGTGAGGTTTTCCACATAAGGCAAAAGGAAAAGGGCAAAAGTAAAGCTTACTCTACTTTTGCCCTTTGCGATCTAGCTACTTGATCAACTACGCAGTTGCCGGATTGTTCGGCGTGATAGGCGGAAGTATCGGCTTCTTGAAAGGCGTCGATGCCTTTTCTGCTTCCGAATCAGAACCGCTGTCGTCGAACGAAGTAGAAACCTTGTCGTCAGCGTTGACCGGCAAGCCGGCGATCACTCGCTTCATCTGCGCCAGATCGAGCGACTCGTGTTCAAGCAAAGCCTCGACCAATCGCTCCATGGCCACTCGATTATCCGTTAGGATCTTCGTAGCGCGGGCATACTGTTCGGACACGATCTTCTTGACGGCAAGGTCGATCTTGATCGCGGTGTCTTCGGAAAAGTCGCGATGCTGTGCGATCTCGCGGCCAAGGAAGATCTGCTCTTCCTTTTTACCAAATGCGAGTGGGCCGAGGTCAGACATGCCGTACTGGCAAACCATTGCGCGGGCCACCTCCGTCGCTTTCTCGATGTCATTTGAAGCACCGGTCGTGATCTGGCCGATAAATATCTCCTCAGCGATCCGGCCGCCCATCGAATTGGCGATCATCGCTTCGAGCTCCTCTTTTGTTCTTCCCAAGACGTCCTGTTCCGGCAAGAAGAAAGTGACGCCGAGGGCGCGTCCACGAGGAACGATAGTCACCTTATGGACCGGATCGCTTTCCGGAATATTCATACCGACGAGCGCGTGACCTGCTTCGTGAATTGCCGTCAAGCGTCGTTCCTTGTCGCTCATCACCATGCTGCGGCGCTCGGGCCCCATCATGACCTTGTCTTTTGCAAATTCGAGGTCATAAAGCGTAACGACCTTTTTGTTTTGCCGTGCAGCGATCAAGGCAGCTTCATTGACGAGATTCGCAAGATCGGCACCGGTAAAGCCTGGTGTACCTCGAGCGATCACGTTGACATCTACGCCTTCGTCGAGCGGGATCTTGCGAGTGTGAACCTTGAGAATCCCTTCGCGGCCTCGGACATCCGGATAACCCACAACGACCTGACGGTCAAAGCGTCCCGGACGGAGAAGTGCCGGGTCGAGAACGTCCGGCCTGTTTGTCGAAGCCATCAGGATGACGCCGTCGTTCGACTCAAATCCATCCATTTCGACGAGAAGTTGATTAAGCGTCTGTTCGCGCTCATCGTGTCCGCCGCCGAGGCCCGCGCCTCGATGACGTCCGACCGCGTCGATCTCATCGATAAAGATGATGCACGGTGCATTCTTCTTCCCTTGTTCGAAAAGGTCGCGAACCCGGCTGGCGCCGACGCCGACGAACATTTCGACAAAATCGGAACCTGAGATCGAGAAGAACGGGACGTTCGCCTCACCGGCGACGGCCTTTGCGAGCAAGGTCTTGCCTGTTCCCGGAGGGCCCATCATCAACACGCCCTTCGGGATCTTTCCGCCCAGTTTTTGAAACTTTTGCGGATCCTTGAGAAATTCGATTATTTCCTGAAGTTCTTCTTTTGCTTCGTCAACACCTGCGACGTCCTTGAACGTGACCCTCTTTTGCTGATTGTTAAGAAGCTTTGCTTTTGATTTTCCGAAGCTGAGAGCCTTGTTGCCGCCGGCCTGCATCTGGCGAAGCGTGAAAGCAAGGAAACCGATCAGTAGCAGGAACGGCAGAGCCTGGATCAGCAAAAGCCAGCCGATGCCGCTTGAAGGCGGTTCATCAGTGATCTTGATCGCAACGCTGCCTTTATTGTCGTCGTTAAACTTTGTAACTCGATCAACAAGAGCTTTTCTGGTATCTTCACCAACCGTTGTCGCGAACTTATTTCCGGTCGCATCTGTGAACTCGACCGACGTAGCTTTGAACGCAGCTTCGCGAAAATCCTTGTTATCGATGCGGGCCATCGCTTCGTTAATGGCCAACTCCTGAGGAGCCTTCGTTTGCTTGCTCTGCAAAAACCACACGAACGCCAACGCCGTCGATATGATCAGCAGCCACAATAAAACCTGTTTTGCCTTAGAACTCAATTTTTAGCCTCCAAGCTACCTTTCATCTATTGAAAGCAGCAATGCCGTTAGATGAAAGTTACAAAAACGGCGTTGTTCACTATGCGCCCTTTACTCTACAGAGGGCTAACTTTTGATTGTAAGTGCCGAAAAACCTTTTTTCAACCTTTTTCGGCCTTTCCAGCCTGCCATTCCAATCGGCCCGATCGCTTTACGACTGTTCCGCCCGGAAGTTCTACTAACCTGCCGCTCTTGCGGGTTTGGATCAAACGATCTATTGACTCGATATGTTTCATACTCAATCCGCGCAAGTCGCCTCGTTTGTTACGAACCCAGCTACGCAGGGCCGCATATCTTTTATGGGTATCGAGCCCCTTAAGAACCTTAAGTTCTATGTTCGTGTTAGGAACCGCCTCGGATGCGGCTGTGGTCAGATCAGTTTCGCCCACACGGAAGCCGGGTTGAAGAAGTTCGGCCGTGCGGCATAGCGAATCTACGATCCTGGGATTGACCTCTTCGAGCATCGGTATCAACACCTTTCTGACCCAGACACGCTTGAAATTGAGATCTTCGTTCATTGGGTCGCTGCAATATTCTGCGTGGTTCTCTACGCAGAAACTTTCTGTGTCGCGACGCTTTGCCCAAGTCAGCAGCGGCCTGACAAGTTTTACCGTCGGCGCCGGAAAGGGCAGGAACGGATCTTCGCCGGGTTCAAGCTCGTCGCCGTCGATCTCCAGCCTTAGTTCACGCGTGGAGCGCATCCCTCCGAGGCCGTCGGGGCCGCTGCCGCGGATCAGATTCATAAGTACGGTCTCAGCCTGATCGCTCATCGTATGCGCGGTCAGAACGTAGCGGGCGCTGACCTTTTCTGCGGTCTTAAGAAGAAACTCGTACCGGGCATTACGCGCGGATTGCTCAAGATTGTGTCCGGGCGGCCGGTGCCATTCCCCGTGTGCAAGTTCGAACTTATGTTTCGCCGTCAGTTCGCGAACATATTCAAGATCAGAAAAACTGTCGTGACGAAGCTTATGATCGAAATGAGCGACGACGATCCGGAGATCAAGTTTCTTACGCTTTCGAAGATCGTCGATGGCAAGTAGAAGTGCGACGGAATCAGCCCCACCCGAAACGGCAGCCAGTATGGTCTCGGCCTCGAACGGCAGTTCAAGTCGTCGCCATTCCGTGATCAAATTTCGGACAAACCCGTGCACAGTATGAGTTTAGCTACGAATTGGGCGAATTGCACGGATCTCAGCGTTTTCTAAAGCCCGGAGTAGAGGATATTTTATTTCGCTAGGCTTGGATCGCCGGGCGTTTTTGGATAAGCATCGTGAGCCGCGATGTGCATACAAGCCTACCCTTCTCATTGCGAATATCGATGGCCCAAACGCTTACGGTCGTTCCGGGGTGCAGAGGCCTGGCTTCGACGGTCAATATCCCTTTGCTTACGGCGCGAATGTGATTTGCATTTATCTCAATTCCGACCGGGGTAACCTTTTCAAGGTCTGCACCCGCGACAACGCCTATGGAAGCTGCTGTTTCGGCAAGATACAGCGAAACGCCGCCGTTCATTATTCCGACATATTGATGCACCTTAGGCGTGACCTCCATTTTCAGAACTACGCGATCGCCCGATGCCTCTACGATCTTCACGCCGAGGAACTGCATCAACTCATTCTCGCCGGTTTGTCTTATAAGTTCGGACTTATCCATTCAGATATGTTCTCGCGTGGGTCAAGGCGTCATTTACATTTGACCGGGCAGTCCCGCCGATTGCCGATTTACTCTCAAGAGTTGATCCCAATTCGAGAGCGTCAAACACATCAGATCCGATCTCATTCGAGACAGCCCGCATCTCGTCAAGCGTGAGTCCGTTAAGTTCTTTTCCCTGTTCCATACCAAGCAGAACTATCCTGCCGACAGCGTCATGGGCTGTTCGGAACGGCACTCCTTTTTTGACAAGATAATCAGCCAGTTCGGTGGCGTTAAGATACCCGGTAGTCGCTGCTTCGCGTGTGCGCTCTTCATCGACAACTGCATTCTCGACGACGATCGCAGCGGCACGCAGCGAGATCTTTACCGTATCGACCGTATCAAACACAGCTTCCTTGTCTTCTTGCATATCTTTGTTATAAGCGAGCGGAAGGCCTTTCAACATTGAAAGCAACGCGGCGTTGTGACCGAAAACACGGCCAGATTTACCACGGAGCAGTTCGAGCGCGTCAGGATTCTTCTTTTGCGGCATAAGGCTCGATCCGCTCGAAACAGCATCGCTCAGTTTGATAAATCCAAACTCGGTCGAGCAGTAGATGATCATATCCTCGGCAAGCCGCGAGAGATGGACCATCAATAGCGAACACGCCGAGGTGAACTCGACAGCAAAGTCTCGGTCAGACACAGCGTCGAGGCTGTTCGCGGAAACGGCGGTGAAACCTAGCTCTGCCGCAACTGCTTCTCGATCGATCGGAAATCCGGTACCAGCTAGAGCGCCGGAACCGAGCGGCATTACATTGACGCGCCTCATCGTGTCAGCGAGGCGATCGCGGTCGCGCTTGAGCATTTCAAAATAGGCAAGGCACCAGTGAGCGAACAGCACAGGCTGGGCACGCTGCAGATGCGTATATCCAGGCATTACGGCGTCGCGAAAGCCATCTGCAATATCGATGATCGCCGCCTGAAGATCGTGGATCAGGATATCGATCTCGCCGATCTCATCACGCAGCCAGATACGAAACGCAGTAGCCACTTGGTCGTTTCGGCTGCGGCCCGTATGCAGTTTGCGTCCCGCATCGCCTATCGCGTCGACCAGTCTTCCTTCGATAAATGAATGGACATCCTCGGCATTGGAATCAAAGAAATCAGCGTCGATCGCTGAATCGGTAAGTAACTGCGTCAAGCCTCCGATGATCGAATCAGCCTCGTCAGCTGTGATCAGTCCGGCCCGCATCAGGCCGCCTGCATGTGCAATGCTTCCGCGAATATCCGCGGCAAAGAGCCGGCGGTCAAAGGGAAACGAATCGTTGAACTCGGCAAACGTCTCATGCGGCTTTTCGGTAAATCTGCCGCCCCATAATTGGCCCGTTTTGGTCATCACTAACCTCGTATGAGTATAATTGTAGGTTCATTTTACAAAAGGCGGAAACGTCATCGGTCACATTACATGGAAAAGAAAATCAATAAGGTCGTTCTGGCATACTCCGGCGGATTGGACACCTCGGCAATGCTTTTGTGGATAAAGGAAAAATATGATTGCGAGGTAATATGCTATACGGCGGACGTAGGTCAGGGCGAGGAACTCACCGGACTAGATGAAAAAGCGAAAGCAACCGGTGCATCGAAGCTGTATGTCGAGGATCTGCGGGAAGAATTTGTAAAGGATTTTGTCTGGACCGCCGTGAAGGCAAACGCCTTATACGAAGGCGTTTATCTGCTTGGTACTTCACTCGCGCGTCCGGTGATCGCAAAACGGCAGATCGAGATAGCTCAAAAAGAAGGGGCTGATGCCGTAGCTCACGGGGCGACGGGAAAGGGCAACGACCAGGTGCGTTTTGAGCTGACCTACTACTCGCTGCAGCCGGATATCAAGGTGATCGCTCCTTGGAGGCATTGGGAATTCAAGGGACGAGCGGACCTTATCGCCTATTGCGCGCAGCACGGCATTCCTGTGACGGCAACCGCGGAAAAGCCGTACTCGATGGACCGCAACCTGATGCACATCTCGTATGAGGGCGGCATTCTTGAAGACCCTTGGAGCGCACCTCCGGAAGACATCTTTTTGCTGACCAGGTCACCTGAAAAAGCCGCAGACAAGGCCCAGGAAATAACGATCTCATTTGAAAAAGGCGAACCGGTCGCGATCGACGGCGAGAAGTATGGCGCGGTCGATATGCTTTCGAAACTCAATCACCTCGGGGGCGAACATGGCATTGGCCGCGTCGATCTGGTCGAGAACCGGTTCGTCGGTATGAAATCGCGAGGAATCTATGAAACGCCAGGTGTTACGATCCTCCAGGCAGCGCACCGTGCCCTCGAATCGATCACAATGGACCGTGAAGTAATGCGCCTGCGAGATTCGCTCGGGACGAAATTTGCTGAATCGGTCTATTACGGCTTCTGGTTCGCGCCGGAATTCGAAATACTCAGGTCGATGATCGACCAAACACAGGAAACCGTCTCCGGCGACGTCCGATTGAAACTGTATAAAGGAAATGTCACTGTAACCGGCCGCAAATCGCCGAACTCGCTATACCGCGAACGAGTCGTAACCTTCGAGGACGACGCCGGTGCCTACGACCAGCACGACGCCGAAGGCTTCATCAAGCTTCAGGCCTTGCGGCTACGGTTGCGGAATATGGAATGATCTTGTTTTTTCATTTATTTTCATTATATTTCGTGGATATGAATGAAACAGCTACGTTATCGACGGTCATCGATTCTCGCGTGAAGGATGCTCTGGTCAGCTTTTGCAAGCGACGCGGGATCAAGCTTCGATACATGATCGAGCAGGCGTTAATTGAACAACTTGAGGACGAGATCGATCTGGAAGCTTACGAGGCCAGGAAGAACGAGGAAACTGTATCGCTTGAGGAAGTACTCGCGGGACGCGGTCGAAAGCGATAATGCCGGAATACGCTGTTCAGTTTGTCCGGAGCGCTCAGAAGGAATTTGACCGACTCCCGGCCAAGCCTCGAACCAAAGTAACGGAAGCGTTGACGCTGCTTTCTCAGCATCCATATTCCGAGCTTTTGAACGTTAAAAAGCTAAAGACCTCCGATCAACTCTTTCGTGTCCGGTTGGCAGATTGTCGAATTGTCTACGAGGTTCGCGATGACGTCCTTATTGTTGTCGTCATCAAGATCGGACACAGAAGCGATATCTATAAGCATCTTTAAGAATGAAGTGTCTGGCATGCGGCAGTGAATCACTCGTCGGAGGAACGCTATTCGATTCGAATGGATCGAAGCTCAATTTCAAACTCGACGATGCCCCGGTTTGGAAGAGCCTGTTCGGCGTCGGTACCCG
>JAEUQK010000029.1 GCA_016789265.1 Blastocatellia bacterium | reverse complement strand
TTTCAGTCATTGCATCAATGCTCTCTTCGAGACCTGCCGCGTCTTTAAGTAAAGTTGTAATATCGTAAAAGTTGATGCCCGGCTTGGGAAAATCCGGCACTTCCCTGATAAGTTTCTTGAGATTATCCATATACTAGATATTAGCTAACCAACATCCAAAACTCTATCGCTCTATCCGAAATGTTCTAAAAACATCGACCGGATCCTCAACGAGTTCCTCAACATGCTCAACTCTTGAGTATCGCGGACCGGTGGCCAGATCGTCGCGAAAACCGATCACCTCTATTTCGGCACCCTGAGCAAATGCCTCTACGCGGCCGTCCGATAAATTCCGGACATATCCTTTTACCTGATGTTTGGCAGCCGCCGTCTGGACAAAATGGCGGAAGCCGACTCCTTGGACGAGCCCGCGTATATAAAACTTTCTTGCGATCATTTTCCGATCAACCCAGTGCGTCGAGACATTCAATCAGAGGTTTTTGCCGGCAAGTATAAACCGGCATTCCACGAAGCGTAAATTTACTGGCCGGGGTTTCGCGAAGTTCCTCCGCCAGTGCGAGGAAATCACGCGGTTCATCAGTCTCAAAGGTCACGATGTATTCATGTTCGCCAAAACCGAAGGCATGCGTCAGGTGGATCTTGATGTTCTGAAATCGCTTTCCAACCATAAAGTTCTCCTCCATCAACGCATCACGTTCCTCGCCTGATCTCTCATACCAATCGCGGTTCTTTGCGCAAGGGTACACAAAAATATACTTTTTCTCTCCCGCGGCGACATGAAATTTATCCTCCGGCTCGTTCGAAACGAACATCCTCTTCTTGGTCACAGAAAGATAATTGTCGGCAGTTTCAAGAAAACTCCCCAAGCTTGTTCTATATAGCTTTGCGGTCATCTCCTGTACAAGATCAAGTGAGGATCCGATCCGCCAAAACATCAGGTCGGCCTTTGAATCGAAGCCCACAAGCGAATAAGAGAAGAGCAGAAAATGTTCTCTGTACTTATCGTATGTGGTTTGAAATTCGCTCTTGAAGATCGCCTTCGTCTCTCTGTCAAGTTTTCGCCATTCAGGATTGACCCGAAAGAACATGAAGTTCACGAACTGCTTCTCGATCTGAGAATCTTCACGCAGGTCTTCGAAGTCGGGTACAAGCCTTAAGCCAGCCTGTTCATTTGGTTCTTTTTGGGTGTTCACGAGCTCCATTCGGGTTATTGCCTACGGTGTTAAATGGGACTTATCGTATCGAAGTTCTGCTGCGACAATGGTCATTTTGACAAGTTTCAATGCCAATGTCCAAAAATGTGGACGGCCGTTTACAATTTCGACATTAGGTGCAAAAATCTCTTTGATGTTCGGACGTATCGTATTGCTTTTATCGATTGTCGCTTCGGGCGCAACTGTGTTCTCGCAGCAGCGTCCATTGCTGACCGACGATATCGATATCACGCCGCAAGGTTCGATCGAGCTTGGCGTCGGTGTGGATTTCCTGCAGAACGCAAAATTCCCGTTGAGCGGGTTGAGGGGCGATCTGACCCGTGTCGGCGATATTCGACTTCGTACCGGGTTTTCTTCAAACGTTGAACTGCAGATAGAAGGTACTCTTCAAAACTTTCTAGCGATCAATTCCCAAGGTCCGTCAGCCATTCCATTAAATATTACCGGTAACTCAACAAACGACTTTGACGATTTTACGGTATCAGCCAAGGTCAAACTTCTGAGCGAAACAAAGAATCTTCCGGCGGTAGGATTGAAGTTCGGTTACCAGATGCCGAACACTGATCAGGCACGCGGCATTGGAACCAACCAGATCAACATTTTTTCGAAGATCATACTTCAAAAGAAATTCGGAAAGCGTCAGGGCAAAACACCGCTTGCGAACATCTATGGCAACCTCGGCCTCGGCATTATGACGGCCCCGTTGGCTCAATTTACCCAAAATGACGTTTTACTTTATGGCCTTGCCGGCATATTCCGACTCAACGACCGGATCAACATAGTAAGCGAGGTGAACGGTCGGTTAAATACCCGCAGCGGCACCGCGCCGCTCGGTACCGAGAGCATTGGCCAGTTTCGCGTAGGAACGCAAATAAAGGCCTCCGGACTTCGTTTCGATACAGCCGCAGTTTTTGGACTTACCAAATACAGCCCGCGGACCGGCGTGATCTTTGGCGTAACCTATCAATCCCCGACTTTCCTGCCCCTGGCTAAATAGGTTTAATGTTAATTGGCGAGTTTCCCCTGCCGATCATTGGCGCGGTACGGATCGCTTCGTTTACAAATCTCTTTGCTATCGAAACCGATTCCTTGAGGTCTTTTCCTAACGCAAGATTTGCTGCGATCGCCGCCGAGAGCGTACAGCCAGTTCCGTGTGTGGCCGTAGTTTCATGATAATCGGCTGTAAATGAGAGAAGATCATCGCCCAGAAACAAGTAGTCGATTGCTTTCTTTTCTCTTTCGTTGCTTTCTGAACGGTCAAAGTGTCCGCCTTTGATCAATACATTTCTGGCCCCCATTTCGCGCATCACATCGGCCGCGTCACGAATATCCTGTTCGGAGTCAATAGCCACGCCTGAAATACGTTCTGCTTCGGGGATATTTGGTGTGATCAGATCGGCCAAAGGAAAGAGTCGCTCTATCAAGGCCGATAAAGCTGAATTATCTATCAGGTCAAACCCAGAGGTGGACCTGACGACCGGATCGACAACAATATTTTTCAGACCTCGTTGAGAGATGATCTGCGCTACTTCATCGATTATCTCTCGGGTCGGAAGCATTCCGGTCTTAAGCGAATCCAACGAATAATCGTCGAGTATCGGGATGACCTGTCCACGAATGGCCGCCGCAGACTGGCTTTCCGAACCGAACACACCCTGTGTGTTTTGAAATGTGATCGATGAGATGGCCGCGGTCGGGAAACAGCCGAACGCTGCAAAGGCTTTGATATCAGCAATTATTCCGGCACCGCCGGACGGGTCAAGTCCGGCGATCGTTAACGCGATCTTCGTCATTTCCTAATCTTAACAAATTCATTAAGATACCTGATCGCGGCAAACCCTGCGGCCCCATTATGCAAGACCGATTCGAAATTCGATTCGTCGATCCCGCCGACACCGATGACCGGAAACGGCGAAATTGAAAGGCAAGCCTCTCGAAACCGCTCGAGTCCTACCGCCTCACCCTTCCCTGGCGACGCAAACACTGGGCCAAACAGAGCAAAGTCTGCACCGTTTTCAGACGCTGCTATTATCTCTGCAAGTGAATGAGTGGAAACGCCAATGAGGAACTTTTCAGGCACTTCTGATCTAACGATCAACGGTGACATCGACGACCCGGTAAGATGAACCCCGGCCGCACCTGTCGCGAGTGCGATGTCGAAACGGTCGTTGACCAGGACCTTTGTGTTTGATCCCTTAGCCGCAGAAACGGCTGAGGCGGTAAGTTCAAACAGATACCTAGCCGAGAGCCGTTTTTCGCGAATTTGCACCAACTCTATGTTGGCATCAGCCGATCTCCGAATGATGTTCAGGATCTCGGGTTTCTTTACCCGAAAGTTTTTGTCGTCAGATTCCCCGCTCGTGATGAGATATCGAATGGGAAATTTCGGGAGGCGAGTCACTTGCGGTCTTCCGGCTGTCCCTGAAGCATCTTAACGCTCTTTTCAAAGTGCGCTGCTTCCCAAAATGCGATCACGATATTTAGCACCCCCAGCCCAGTGACCGCACCTCGAAACCAGTTAGACGAAACAGTGCGCTGGATCGCCGGCAGACCTGACTTGTCAGACACAACGGCTAAAAGATAATTTTCTGACCAGTTACCAAAGAGAGTGTCCCATGGGGCCAAGATCAAATAGAACCCTAAAAGGAGACAAAGCGTGATAAAAAAAATGACGGTCAGTTTTTCAACCATACCGTCCGATTATATAGCGTGTTTGACTTGGTAAACAATACCCGTCATCGTGCGACGAGCAAATTCTTGAGCCGCGAACGAACGTCGCGAAAATCGACGTTTTCAGCGTAAACCTGCTCAAAGTATCTTTCGGCTGTCCCAGCGTCACCTTCCGCCTCATGGACGATCCCAAGTTCATACCATAACGCTTGTTTCTCGTCGCTTGTAAGGTCCTTTATCTCAAGGGTCCTTTCGTACCACTTGGCAGCGAGTTTTGGCATGCCGTTTTGCATAAAACAGTGACCCAGTAGGTTTGCACATTGAAAAAACCTCCGTGTGCCGTCATTTGGATCGACCAGGGCTGCTGCATCTTGAAATTCTGCGATCGCCTGTTCAAGCAGACCCATCTCCTGATATGCGATCGCAGTATTGTATTTCGTCTCAAAGTCCGAATCGTCGACGGCCTCGGGTTCTTCTAAGCCTAACTCACTTCGCAGTTCGTCAATGTCGAATAGTCCCGAGCTAGATGAAACTGATGCTGCTTCGCTGACCTGTGAAACTGCCTCCGAAGTTTGGCCGTTCAAGTATCTCGATAGTTCGGCGACCTCGGGGATATTGCCAAACTCAGCGATCATCTCGCCGATCGCCTTTTCTGCGAGTTCCACGTATCCGCTGTCTACGTAGAATTTGATGCTGTCAACCTCGCGACGAAGTCTCGCATCGGTCGAATCGACAGATACCTCCGCCAACACTTCGACGGCTGCAGAATGCTCTACTTCTTCTGCACCTACTGTCTGCTCGAAAACGGGCTGAACGAATTCAAGTGTTTCCGTCTTACCGTTTGCCGATTCAATGACGGCTCCGACAATAGCAAAATCTCCACCTGCAGAATTCTCTAAAACCGGGGCGGACTCAACGTTGATCACACCTGCCAAAACTCCGCCTGAATTCGTTTTACTTTTGAAGAAGCGATCGTCAAATAGTCCTTTTCCGTTCACAGGTTCATCTTCAAATCCGTGCTCGGCGTTCAGTTGACGTAATCGGTCTCCAAATGCCGCCTCTTGAGGCATAAGGAGCACGAGTTGGGAAAGGGCGAAGCGCTCATCCTCGACCGAATTCTCACTCATAGCAACTTTCGCAAGACGCTGAAGCGATTCCTTTAGCCCATCCTCATCGCGCTGCCACGTACTGAATCGAACGAGCAGCCGTAGTGCTTCAAGATGGTCGGGGTCGTTATTGAGGATCGTACGCACGGCTTCGGCAAACGGTTCGGCTTGTCCGCCTGCAAGCATGTGCTCAGATGCCACGGAGAGCATTCGCGAAGCTGAATCAAAATCACCCAGTGAAAGATAATAGTGGGCAAGGTCGAGCAATTTCGGATAGTTCGATGGCTCCAGTTCTACAAGCTTAACGACGGCTTTTTCCGCCTCTGCTGCATTGCCGGCCCTGAGATAGCAATCGACCAGGACACTCAGGACTTCGCGGTTCCCCTTGTCCTCTTCGTAAAGCGTCTTGAACTTTTCGATCGCCTTATCGCCGCCCCCGGTTGCGAATGCCGCGTCAAGATAATGCGTAAACGCTTTTCGGTTCGAATTATCTAACTCGATCGCTTGAGTGCAGACATTGAGAGCATCGCCCGTGCGCCCGCATTTCAAAAACCTTGCTCCAGCCTCAGAAAACGCATCGGCGGCGTCTGCCGTCATTCCTTCTTTGAGGCACAACTCCCCGATCGACATATAGACCTCAGTATTATTGGGGTCAAGTAACGCGATCTGTTTCCACATCGCTAATGCTTCGTTGATGCGCCCTTTTGCTTGATAGCTCTCTGCCAGAAGCACATAGTGTGACTTGGCCTCTTTGACGGAACCCTTTGTCTTATACAGTTCAGCCAATCTTTCCGAGACCTGCACCGAGGTAGGCTGTATCTTTGAGATCTTGTTGTAAACAGCGATCGCTTTCTGGGAAAATCCTTGTTTACTGTAATGCTCCGCAACCGCAGTGTAATATACGACAGCAGACTTCGGCTCGTCCGCCTTTGAATACAGGTCGCCGAGCAAGTTCATCGTACCGAAATCCTTCGGATCATTGTCGACGACTGACCTGTACTCAGTTATGGCCGAACGGATCTTTCCTTGGGCGAGGTACCGCTCGGCATTTCTCATTGCCTTTGTTTTGTCGAAAACCATCGCGATCTAGTAAGGTGCCAAGCAGTGAGGCAGGTCGTAAGAACGGTTTTTGAGGATATTTTTGTAGACACTTACAGGCGGGAATTACGTTCAACCTGCAATAGCTAAGCTACCATAATGACCGAAATAGTGTCAACGTATTTAATACTGTTTCAACCGTTTACAACATTTTACACTCGATAATTTAGCCATCCGACAAGTTTCAGAACTGATGGAATTTCGTCTAAACTATGCACATGCGTGCACTTATTCTAGCAGGCGGGAAAGGGACGCGTCTTCGCCCGCTGACCGTTTATACGCCAAAACCCATTGTCCCTGTGGTCAACCGGCCGTTCTTACTATTTCAACTCGACATTCTTGCAAAGGCAGGGATCAAGGAAGTTACTCTGTCGCTAAGTTATCAGCCTAATAAGATCGAAGATCTGCTTGGAGACGGGACAGACCACGGCGTTCACCTTAGTTTTGTGACGGAACCAAGCCCGATGGGGACCGGTGGAGCGTATCGTTTCGCCTCACGTGGGAATCGCGAGACGACGATAGTGCTCAACGGCGATATTCTGACCAACGCAGATATCAAGAGGATCACAGACTTTCATCGATCAAAAAACGCTGAAGCCACTATCGCACTTTTTCCGGTTCCCGACCCTTCAAATTATGGTCTTGTTGAAACGGATCAGGAGGGTAAGGTCCTGCGATTCATTGAGAAACCATCACCTGAAGAGGCTGCTGCTCTTGGGCTAAACCACATCAACGCAGGCATTTACGTGCTCGAGCCTTCCGTTCTAGACCTGATCCCGGAAGGCGAGAACGCTTCGTTCGAATACGACGTCTTCCCCAAACTTCTGGATTCAAAGAAACCCTTTTATGCCTATCTAATGGACTCCGAGTATTGGCGCGACATCGGGACACCGGAAAGTTATTTGGCAGCGCATCACGATCTGCTTGCGGGAAAGGTCGATGGGGTTCCTGATTTCGAAAGCGGAGAATCCGAAACAGCGACCACGGCAATTATTGACAGCTCCTCCGTTATCGGCGAAGGATGTGTCATAAAACCTAATGCCCGTATCACGAATTCGGTCTTGGGAACCGGAGTTCACGTCGAGGAAAAGGCTGTTATTACGGGATCCGTGATATGGCCTTACACCCGAATCTCGACCTTTTCAGAGGTCACGGACTCTATCGTCGGGAGAGGCAGCCACATAGGCCGAAACGTTACGCTGCGAGCAGGTTCGGTGATCGGCGACAAGGCAACGCTCCCCGATTATTCGAAAGCATAAGGATTAATGCCTGAACTACCCGAGGTCGAACACGTCAAACGAGCACTCCAACAAAGGATCGCGGGCCGCTCGATCGTCAACGCGGAATTGCGTCGACGGCGGCTGGCTCCTGATACTTCACCTCGGATCTTCGATAAAAAGATCGCTGGAGCCAAGATCGCCTTTGTGCACCGTCGCGGCAAGCATATCCTCATTGACCTGGACAATAAACGGACACTTATTGTCCACCTGAGGATGAGCGGCCGTTTCATGCATCTCACAGCGGACGATCTAGATCCGAAATTCACTCATGCTGTCCTTCACTTTGATGATGAAAGCCGACTGGTATTTGAGGACCAGCGACATTTTGGATTGATGAAAGTAGTCGATACCCCAAAGTTATATGAAGCAAAGGAGCTTTCCAAACTTGCACCCGAACCATTTTCAGACGAGTTCTCGGCGGAATATCTTGCGGGCGTGATCCGAAGTTCTTCACGGGTCATAAAGGACATATTGCTTGATCAGACCAAGGTTTGCGGCGTCGGAAATATTTACGCGTCAGAAGCGTTGTTCTTATCGGGTATAAACCCTAAGAAACGCGGTAAAAGTATTGGTCGGGAAAGATGCGGTCACTTGTTTCAGAACATAAGGCGCGTGCTGAATGAAGCCATTGAAACCGGCAAATCCATAGACCCGCACCCAACCGTGATCGGCGAAGGAATTTACGGAAACGGCTCGGAAACACGTTGGCGAGTTTACGATCGCGAGGGCGACGAATGCATTTCGTGTTCGAGCCCTATCAAGCGTGTCGTTCAGGGGTCGCGCTCGACTTACTACTGCCCAAAATGTCAACGATAGTTTTGGGCGGGTACCTACGCATTAGATATCGGAGGATAAAAATGTTTAGAAAATACTTTAATGCCCTTCTGGTTACGTTGATGTTGATGTCAACGTTTTCTCCGAGCATTTTTGCGTGTGCTTGTTGTGCTGAGCCAGGCACTTATTATTTGCGAACGAGTAAGCCCGATTCGTTCTATCTTGGCCTCCTGAACGAGATAACCTTCTCGCCGAAGGCTGACCTCTACATGACCGAGGCCGGGTTCGATATGATCCGCGGACTCGATCCGATCACAGCCGAGGATGAGGCTGCCGAAGTCTCTATTACCGAGGATTTCAATCTTGCGGCCGCATTTGTCAATAACAAGGCCTGGCGGTTCACTTTCAAGTCGCCAGGAGGCAAGATCGGCTCACTTATGCTTCCGATGCCAACGCAAATGGTAAGTTTCAAAGTCGATACTCATGACGAAGACGGTCGTCCGAATGGGCCTTTGCTTTATAAGGAATTTCGTTTCAAGGGCAGCGTCGGTTCTGCGACGGGTTTCACCCGATCCGGTATCGTCAAAGGCACGACATTTTTCCTTGTATTTCAAGGTCGTGGAAATGGTTGTGATGAGGTACAGAACTTCAAGGACTGGCGCTTGGAGATCGATGGCCCAAGGGCGAGCTATGCTTTTTACGGTAAACTGAGCAGCGCCGATAAGCCTTGGTCTTAAACTGGACGCCTTGACACCCGATATACAAACTACGATTATCTATTCATGCTTCGTGGTGAGTTATTTGCGACTTGCGACCACGTTAAATAAGCCGCTAAACAGCCTAAAACAGATCATTTTGATGAATCTCGCTGTTTGGCGAGATTTTTAGTTTAGTGTCCGCTTAATTTGTGCGGCTCAAATATGAAGACCTTTCGAAAACTGCTTGAGACCGACGGTATTTACGTCTTTGACGGAGCGATGGGGACGCGTCTTTACGACAAAGGCATCTACATCAATCGTAGTTATGACGAACTCAATTTGACCGCGCCAGATCTCGTTCGAGAGGTCCATGAAGAATACGTTCGGGCCGGGGCAGACATTCTTGAAACCAATTCATTCGGCGCGACGAGACACAAATTGCAGTCCTACGGACTGGAAGGAAAGATCCATGAGATAAACGCCGCCGCTGCACGGATCGCTCGTGAGGCCGCCGGAGGCAAGGCACTGGTTGCGGGCGCGATCGGCCCGTTGGGACTTCGCATAGAACCATTTGGGCCAACGTCATTCGATGATGCAAAAGAGATCTATAGAGAACAGGTCGCGGGATTATTGGAAGGAGGCGTTGACCTTTTCATTCTCGAGACATTTTCAGAGCTGCCGGTGATCGAACAGGCGATCAAAGCCGTTAAGGAGTTGTCCGACTTGCCGATCGTCGCTCAAATGACGATCCAGATGGACGGGAATACAACTTTTGGTACGACGTCTGAGGTATTTACGGCAAGGCTCGATGAATTAGGCGTTGATGTCATTGGCCTGAATTGTGGTGTGGGTCCCACCCACGTCTTAAGCGCTCTTGAAAAGATGCGCGATGTAACTGAGAAGCCTCTTTCGGCGCAGCCAAATGCAGGACTTCCCCGTGATGTACAAGGCCGTCAGTTTTATATGGGTTCGCCGGAGTACATGGCGACGTTCGCAAAGCGTTTCGTACAGGCAGGCGCAAAATTCGTCGGCGGTTGTTGTGGAACAACACCGACTCACATCAAGTTGATCGCCGACGCGATTCGTTCGATATCGCCGCGGCAGGCACAAGTATTTGCAAAGCACGGCCATGCAAAGGTCGTTGATCTTAAACCGCCGGATGTTGAAGTGGTTCCGATGGAAGATCGCTCTCGATGGTCACGGAAGATCGCTCACGGTGAATTTGTGACCTCGGTCGAAGTCTTGCCGCCAAAAGGCTGCGACGCCGAAAAAACGCTCGATTCCATCAAGCTTTTGAAGAATGCCGGCGTTGATGGTGTGAATATACCAGATGGTCCGCGAGCACAAACGAGAATGTCGGCCCAAGCGACGGCTGTGCTTGTCGAACGAGAGATCGGCATCGAGGCGGTTCTTCACTACTGTTGCCGCGACCGTAATTTGCTGGGGATGATGTCCGATCTGCTTGGGGCTGCCGCACTCGGGCTTCATAACCTGCTTATTATCACGGGCGACCCGCCAAAGATGGGGCCATACCCTGACGCTACAGCGGTTTTTGACATCGACTCGATCGGACTAACGAACATGGTGAACAAGCTCAACCATGGACTTGACCTTGGCAATAACCCGATCGGCAAACCAACCGCGTTCTCAATTGGGGTCGGTGTAAATCCCGGTGCGGTTAACCTTGACGAGGAGATCAAGCGCTTTGAGTGGAAGGTCGAAGCGGGTGCTGAGTACGCTATTACACAGCCTGTATTCGATACCGAACAATTGCGTGTATTTCTCAAAAAGATAGAGCACGTTAAGATCCCGATCGTTGCCGGCATTTGGCCGCTTGTCAGCTATCGTAATGCCGAGTTCATGCACAACGAGGTACCGGGTGTTAATGTCACCACTAACATCCTTGAACGCATGCGAATCGCATCGGAGAAAGGGAAAGAAGAGGCACGGGAAGAAGGCATTCAGATCGCCAGAGAATCGCTCTTGGAGGTTCGCGACCTTATCCAGGGCGCTCAGGTGTCAGCGCCATTCGGAAACGTCAAGTATGCACTTCAGGTCTTTGATTCTCTGAATACGAAGTAGTACGCGTTGACTTAGCATATTAAGGTCGACTCGTGCTATGGGTGCAAAATAAACTGAGATGTAAAGTTTATTGACTAAATCGGTCAGATTGACCTATTCTTTTGTAAGGCCGTTCCTCCTTCGGGCTGATCCCCACAGTCCTTTCAAAATCCTGCGGGATTTTGTCGCTGTCTGCTTTTTCGTGAGTCAACAATGAAAAAATTTAATAACGTGGCCAACAGTCGAAAGATATTCAGCCATTCCCCCCAAATAAAAGAGTTATTTTCAGCCATTTTTGTCGCATTTGTTGTATTCGGACCGCTTGCAAATGTTTTTGCGGCCACCTTTACAGGCACTAACACGGGAGCGATCCCTGACGGCGGGATACCGACCCCGACCTGCGGCGCGCCGCGCGATATTGCTTTCGCGGTTTCCGGATTGTCGAACAGTGTTGGAGCGGTATCGGTCGGTTTTACAATGAGTCCTGCACACTCCTGGATCGGCGACCTTCAAGTTTCCCTGATCGCGCCGAATAGCACCACACACCTGCTCTTTTCGCGTGTTGGAGCCAATACGGCTACCGACGTCGGCGACAATGCTAATTTGTCAGGAACATACACTTTCAACGACATAGCAACTCAAAACATCTGGACTGTAGCAGCCTCGAACAACGGGAGCGGTTTTAACATTCCTGCCGGTTCGTATCGAACTCAGGCGGCGGGCCCCGCCCCTACAGATTCGCCGGGCCCTGCGTTCACGAGCATAAATGCGGCATTTGCTTCCGTTCCTCCGGCGAGCGTAAACGGGACCTGGACCTTAAGATTCCTTGACTGCGCTTCCGGCGACACCGGAACCGTTTCCGCCGCTTCACTTACACTGTTGGCTGTTTCGGCCGCTCCAGCCGGATTCTCCGGCCGGGTCTCCACGCGTTTCGGTGCAGGGATCAAAAATGCACTTGTGACCGTGTCCGGCGGGAACCTTTCGGCACCGATTACCCGTATCACCAATACATTTGGATATTATCGTTTTGATGGGCTTGAGGCAGGACAATCTTACGTCGTAAGTGTTTTGGCAAAGCAGGCAACGTTTGACCAGCCGTCGGTAGTCGTTAATCTGATCGATGATCTGACCGGAGTGGATTTCGTCTCAAATTGAAATCGAACAAGAAGGAAATATATGAAAGGTGTCCCAAAAGGTCACGTTTTTTCTCTTTGTTAGGGGATCAGTACGATCTTACCGTTTGCTTTAGACCCAGAGATCGCGTGGTGTGCCGCGGGGGCATCGATAAGCGGGAACGAGGTTGAAAGAACTGGCGACAGAAATCTTGAAGCGAGCCCTTCGCCGATCTTCTTGTGGATCTCGGCAAGCTTGTCCTTTGGCGAATTGAAAAGAGACATTCCGTATATCGTTGTTTCCTTCGTCATTGCCTGCCGAGGGGTGAATGTCAGGCTTCCCCGGTTTCCGACGATCACGATCCGGCCGAACATGTTGATCGCTTCGAAATCGCGTTCAAGGTTGACGTTCGCAAGCATCTCGATGATTATCTCAACACCTTTTCCGCCAGTATGATCATGGATCGCCGAAAGATGATCCTCATCCGAATGGTCGAACACGGCATCGGCGCCTTGTTCAAGAACTAGTGCTCTACCCTCGTCTGAACTCGCCGTGCCGATCACTGTCAAACCGGCGTGTTTTGCCCATTGAACTGCAGCGATCCCAACCCCACCCGACGCGCCGTGGATCAAAACGGTTTCACCAGGCATTGCATTTGCTTTCTGAAAGAGCGCCCTATAACTCGTCGCATAGGGAGTCCATACTCCTGCGCCCTGTTCAAATGAAACGTTATCCGGCAGGAGGCCAAGTTGCGACTCGTCGCATAGAGAGTATTCCGCATACGTGCCGGAGATCGAACCTGCAGTGTAGACTCGGTTACCTGGCGCAAACTTTGTAACGTCGGGACCGACTGCTTCGACGATTCCTGCTCCGTCTTTGCCGGGCGTGTACGGAAGTTTTGGAGCGTGCGCATGAATGCCGGTCCGCAGATATGTGTCGACGGGATTAACGCCAGCGGCATGAACACGGACAAGCACCTGCGTACCGGCCGGTTCAGGTAATTCAACATCCTCGATCTGCATTACCTCGGGCTGTCCGAACTCGCGCACTACTATTGCTCTCATCGTTTTGTTTTTTCCCGGGATTATCGACAGTTATCGAAACGGCCCGACATGTACCCGTTCCTATTACGTTATTCTACAGTTACAGATTTAGCCAAGTTACGCGGTTGATCCACGTCGCACCCACGCCGTACTGCTATGTGATACGACAAGAGCTGCAGAGGAATAACCGATAGAATGGGGCCAAGCAAGTCGGAGGTCTCCGGTACTTCGATCACATGGTCGGATACCGTAGAGCTCATCGAATCGCCCTCCGTCAGGACGCTTATTACGATTCCGTCGCGCGCCTTTACCTCAACGATATTAGAATGGGTCTTTTCATATCGAAGCTCGCTCGAGGTATTTCCGATCTCACGCGTATTCACGACCACAACAGGCAGTTTTTCATCGATCAAGGCGTTCGGCCCGTGTTTCATCTCGCCTGCAGGATAACCTTCCGCGTGAATGTAGCTGATCTCTTTTAATTTGAGCGCACCTTCAAGTGCGACCGGAAAATTGATGCCACGGCCGAGGTAGAGAAAGTCCTGCACGCGGAAATATTCCTTTGAAAGATCTTCAACCAGATCGGCGTCATTAAGAAGCTGTTCTATCTTGAGCGGCAATTCCGCCAGGTCCTGTGCGAGTTTCTTTCCTTCGTCTGTAGAGATAGTGCCGCGAAGTTCGCCGAGATAGAGCGCGAAAAGATATAAAGCGATCATCTGCGCCGTGAACGCCTTGGTCGACGCGACGCCGATCTCTGGACCGGCGTGCGTAAGAATGGTCCCGTCAGCCTCGCGATGGATCATCGAACCCTGCACGTTGCAGATCGCCAGAACCTTGCAGCCCGCCTGTTTTGCTTCACGCATCGCTGCGATCGTGTCTGCAGTTTCGCCTGATTGCGATATCACGACCATCAGATCGTTTTCGGTCAATACAGGGTCACGATAGCGAAACTCCGAAGCATAATCGACCTCGACCGGCACACGCGCGAGTTTTTCCAGCATGAATTTTCCGGCATGGCCGGCGTGCCATGATGTTCCACAGGCAGCGATCTTGATCGATGTCACGGTGCGGAGATCTTCTTCAGAGATATTCATCTCGTCTAGATAAACCTTGCCGGAATCAAGAGACACTCGACCCTGGACCGTGTCTCGAACAGCACGCGGCTGCTCGTAGATCTCCTTCAGCATGAAGTGCTTGAACCCGCCTTTTTCCGCCATTATCGGGTCCCATGTGATCCGCTGCTGTTTTGGTTCGACGACGTTCCCTTCAAAATCTGTTACCCGAACACTTTCTTTCGTCAAGACGGCGATCTCTTTGTCGCCAAGAAAAAACACATCGCGGGTATGAGCAAGGATCGGCGGAATGTCCGACGCGACAAAAAACTCGCCGTCTCCAAGCCCAATGACCACCGGAGGGCCTTCGCGTACAGCGATGATAGTGTCCGGTTCTTCTACAGAAATGATCGACAATGCAAATATCCCTCGCAGTTCCTTTACCGCTTTTTGCACCGCCTCTTCAAGCGAGATATTCTCTGTGTCTTTGTAATAGCCGATGAGGTGAGCGATGACCTCCGTGTCGGTTTCGGTCTTGAACGTACTGCCATTAGCGGCAAGTCGTTCTTTTAACGGCATGTAATTCTCGATGATGCCGTTATGAACGACAACGACCTTTCCCGACTGATCGCGATGAGGATGAGCATTTTCTTCGGTCGGACGACCATGTGTGGCCCAACGCGTGTGGCCTATCCCATATGTGCCGTCGAGAGGCTTTAGCCTTATTACCTCTTCCAGGTTCCTAAGCTTTCCTTCGGCCCGCCTCAGCTCGAGATGATGCTGCTCGTCAGCAACCGCAATACCGGCCGAGTCATATCCTCGATATTCCAGTTTCCGTAAACCGTCTATGATCAACGGCACAACCTGTTTGTTTCCGACGTAACCAACGATTCCACACATAAATCTGTCAATCGACGAGATAATTTTGCCTTGATCGATCTCGCCTGAACTCCTGCCTACTTATCCGGCGTCTTTGACATTTAGTTTCTTTTTGACCTTGGCTGGCACTCCGGCGACCAGCGTATCGGAAGGCACATCATCAATGACTACTGAACCCGCCGCCGTCGTCGCCCCATCCCCAACAGAAACGGGAGCAACGAGCATCGTGTCCGAACCGATCTTCACATTGTTGCCGATATGCGTCTCGTTTTTCCGGACACCGTCATAGTTGCAGGTCACAGTTCCGGCTCCGATGTTCGTGTTTTCGCCGATCGTCGCGTCACCCAGGTACGTCAGATGGCTTGCCTTTGTACCGCGGCCGATCTTGCTCTTCTTAACTTCGACAAAGTTTCCGATCCTCGCTTCCGGGCCGATCTCTGCATGCCCGCGAAGATGCGCCATGGGGCCGATCGCAACCCCGTCCGAAACCGATGAATCAACTATGAGACAGTTGTCGCGTACCTCAACGTTTCGGCCGATGATCGAATTCGCGATCCGTGAACCGCTGCGAATTGTACAGCCGTCCCCGATCTCTGTCTTACCCTCGATCGTTACATTCGGGTAAATAACTGTATCGCGGCCTATCTTTGCGGCTTCGCTGACGTAAGCGGTCTTTGGATCGATAAACGTCACGCCATAATCCAACATCAGTCGACTCAACGTCCGTCGCCGAACCATCCGTTCGATATCTGCAAGCTGTGCACGATTATTGACACCTTCGATCTCCTGCGTATCAGCATGTTGAAAGATCGAGACATCATCGCCGGCCGCTTTTAGCAACGCCGGCACGTCAGTCAAGTAATATTCACCTTGTGAATTGTTGTTCTGGACACTATTCAACGCAGCAAAAAGCTTCTTGGTATCGAAGCAATATATCCCTGCATTGATCTCGCGAATGTCACGTTCCTCGTCTGTTGCGTCCTTTTGTTCGACTATTCGTTCGAAAGCTCCGTCGTCGCCGCGAACGATCCGGCCATAGCCGGTCGGATCCTTAAGCTTCACGGTCAACATAGTGCATGATGCACCTCGTCCGCGGTGCGAATGATGCTGCTGGATCAAGCCGGCGAGGGTCTCGGGGCGAATCAAGGGAACATCGCCGGAAAGAATTAGAAGGGTTGAGTCTCGGTCATGCAGAAAACCGCGAGCCGAATTTACGGCGTCACCCGTGCCAAGCTGTTCCTTTTGTTCTACAAAAACCGCCTGATCCTCAGCGAGTTCCTGCAGGACCGCCTTTGAGACATCGCCTCCCTGGTGACCGACAACCACGTAGATCTTCGCCGGCCCGAGGGCTGCAGCAGTTCGGCAAACGTGGCTTATCAAAGGACGTCCGTCGACTTCGTGCAGGACCTTTGCGAGACTGGAACGCATTCGCGTTCCCAATCCCGCGGCAAGTATCAAGATATCGAGCGGTTTAGGCTCCGTCGGGGTCGCTACCATTTCTCAATTTTGCCACAAAGCATTCTCTCTGTCTCAGGCCATGACACGATCGAGCACCGAGCGGGCAAGCTTCAATGGATCGTGTCGAACCATGTCTCCTTCGTCCAAGAGTTTACCATAAATGATCTTTGCTCCCTCTATAACTGACTCTGATATCGAACCATCGACCCCGATCTGAATGGCACCCTCGACCTGATATAGTGTCGCCTGCCTTTCACTGATCACTTGATCGTTAACAATGATATAGTCGAACCTTACCTGGGGCATATGATCTCGAATGATCTCCAGGTGTTTGCTCGCCGAAAGTCCGTCTGTTTCCCCGGGCTGGGTCATTAGATTACAGATCATGACCTTTGTCGCAGCAGTATGCGCAATTGCATCGGCAACACCGTTTACAAGAAGCGGAGGCAGAAGACTTGTATAGAGAGACCCCGGACCTACCGTTATGAGATCAGCATTTTCGATCGCTTTCATCGCGTCTGGCAACGGATGACAATTCTCGGGTTCAAGGCATAGTCTTTTGATCTTTGGGCCGACTTTGCCGATTTCCGTCTCACCACGAATGACCGTTCCATCCGTCAACTCTGCGGCGATCCGGACATCGGACACCGTTGCAGGGTATATGTGGCCTTTACTGGCGAGGATCTCTGAAGATAAACGCACCGCTTCGGCAAAGTCCCCGGTAATTTCGGATAACGCTGCAAGAAAAAGATTGCCGAAACTATGCCCGCCAAGATCGCCTTCACCCTCAAATCTAAAACGAAACAGCTTAGACAATAGATGTGAATCTTCGCTCAGCGCTACCATGCAGTTGCGTATGTCACCGGGTGGAGGCATATGCAATTCGTCTCGAAGCCGACCGGAACTGCCGCCGTCATCCGAAACCGCAACGATCGCCGAAAGCCGCCCGATCTCAAGACCAACGAACCCTTTGAGCCCTGAAAGAAGAGTCGATAACCCATTGCCGCCACCGATTGCCACACAATTTAACCCAAGTTTGTTCGATTCTGTGCCTTTGTCCGTCATTAGTCATCTCGCAATCTATCGAAATTTCCTGTCCCTCGCAAACTCAAGCCGTGATTGATCATTTTCTGCCCGACCAATCTGCGTTTAACATGAAAAAACTCTTGTAGTCATTGTTTCTTATATGCTATTTTTGTTTGAGCGGTTCTACGCCTCAGATCCGCCAGCCTCGAATTCACTTTCTTGCTTACCGACTTTTCCCTAAATTCACATTCAGCTAAGGGATCACCAGATGGCTCAAATGCCCTTTATCATTCAAGAACAGCAGTTCCAGCGGATGAAGTCCGTGATCGCAAGGCTTTGCGTGGAATGTGCCGCCCGTGTCGTCTTTCTTGTCGATCGCGACGGGCAGACTATCGCGTTTCATGGGGATATCGGCGATATGGATACCACGAGTTTTTCATCGCTAGCCGCCGGAAACGTTGCCGCTACCAGCAGCATGGCAAAGCTGATCGGTGAAGAAACATTCCCGTCCGTCGTTCACGAAGGCGAACGCGAGAGTATATTCATCAGCGTGATCGGGCGGAGCTTGCTGGTCGTGGTATTTGATGAGAATTCTACGCTCGGCCTCGTCAAGATCAGGGCAAAAAAGGCCAGTCATGAGGTCGCGGCAATTCTCGAAGAAGCCGTCAGCGAATCGTCCGCTTTTGCCATGAGCCAGAATTCAGTCTTCTCTGAGATCACCGACGAAGATATCGACAGTCTTTTCAGTTAGGCATTCATTGCAGAAAAACTTCCCCCCCCCGAACAGATATGACGTTCATTAACTACGCATCAAGAGAGATCAACTGCAAGATCGTATATTACGGTCCGGGATTGTGCGGAAAGACCACCAATCTTCAGCACATCTACGATTCGACCGCCCAGGAAGCAAAGGGTAAATTGATCAGCCTTGCGACCGAAACGGACCGCACGCTGTTCTTCGACTTTATGCCGCTCGAACTAGGTACGGTCAGAGGCTTCAAGACAAGGTTCCATCTCTACACGGTTCCCGGTCAGGTGTATTACGATGCCTCGCGAAAGCTGATCCTAAAGGGCGTTGACGGAGTCGTCTTCGTTGCCGACAGCCAGGAAGAACGTATGGACGCAAATATCGAGTCTCTCTACAATCTCGAGGAAAACCTCCAGACACAGGGTTATGACCTGATGAAACTTCCCTACGTTTTGCAGCTGAACAAACGCGACCTTCCGAACGTCATCCCGATGGATGAACTCGCACACGAACTCAAACGCAAGGACGAGCCGGTCTTCGAGGCCGTCGCCGCCAACGGAACCGGTGTCTTTGATACTCTGAAGGCGGTCGCAAAACAGGTCTTGACCGAATTAAGAAAGAGCTAGACAAAGCAGAAAAAAGGACGCCGCATTACCGGCGACCTTCTTTTTTAACTGCCCCTTGTTCGAAATGACGTTAGGAACCCTAGATGGGCCGGCCCTATCGGTAAACCGATGATCAGCCCGTCCTAAGTCACTTCGGCCACAAAGGAGAAACGGATTCAATTTTTTTTTCTGAATTCTTAAGCTCTTCCGCCTCGCATTCCTCCACCCCAAACACAAGCCCATAAATAAACGACGGAACGCAAAACCCCGTCGCGACATTTACTCCTGCCAAAACGATCAAAAACGATCCGAGCGCATAACCCACTGCATAATATCCGAGATAAAAGGCGACCGCGGCCCCAGAGATCATGACCGAGGCCATCAAGCAGGCAAAACGCCTGGGCCGGCCATATAATGGCAATTCCGGTGTCTTTGTTAGGTGCCGTATCCCGTGATTGTAGATCACGTCAAAAGGGTGTCCCGTCAGGATACCGCCAAGTAATGCGAATGGTACAAGGGCCGCAAGAATGGAACCTGATCCAAGTACTACGCCGATCGCTGTCCAAATAAGGCAAATGGCCGGGGCGAACCGAAGCCAGTAGTTAAGGCTTTCGATCTCGTCATTTGCGAGACACACAAAGCCCTGAGCTTCGATCCGCCGTCGTTTGTTGGGGGAGTTCTTTGCCATTACCTTATCACCGCCTAGCAAAACGCCGGGGCGACTTCCTCGATGCGTTCTCGCTGTCGGGGATCCAGTTTTTCGAGCATCTCGAGGAACTTGGGATGGGTCATTCCTGTACCGATGTAGGTCCAGCGATTGGCCTGCAGCTGTTTGGCAAGAAACTCTTCCCGTTCGGCCTCGTTGAGCACTCGGCCCGTTGCGGCTTCGAACGCCTCCAGATCAAAGAGAGTCTGCTGTTTGAGGCCTTCATCCAGAAACCCGCCGATGGCGAGGAATTCGTCGACGCCCTTTTCGATCTCTTCATTCGAAAGCCCGACGGCCAGGTCTTCAACCATTCGGGTATCCAGTTTTGCGTGCTGAGCTTCCTCGAGCCAGTGATTCTTAAGAAGGCTCTTGAACTGATCGTCGATCTGGTTATCGTCTTTAATGCTGTCGATATAGTGGCGCTGGCTCATCCACTCGATCAGGAGGATCGTAAGGGCAACACCAAGCGGGTCATGCGACAGGATCTCGCTCGCCACATCGGCCGGCGGCCCGATCAGTTTGCACTCCGTCCCAAAATCCTTTCGAAACTCCTCGGCAAAGATCTTGAAAAGCTGGATATGCTTGGCTTCCTCTCCCGCGAATTGAAGAAAAGCCCTGACTCGATAATCATCGTCGCCAAGGTTCGGCCTGACGTGATCGAGCACGAACGGCAGTATGAATTCCTCGACAAGTCCGAAGATCCCGAGATATGTGTTTCCCCGCACCTGATTGAGAACACGTTTTTCGTCATTATTCAGAAACGATAGCTCTTCTACCCTTGCCAACGATTCCGGCATGAATCGCTTCGAGAAATCGAGCTTCTTATCTCCGCCGATTATGTCTTCGATCTTCCAGTTGACCTTCTGCGAAGTCACCATCGTCTCCCGATAATCGTAAACTGGCGGGATCGCCGTTGCTTGATTCTCCACAATTGTTGCTCCTAACATTATGATTGCTCCTTAATTATGATTTCGTAACAAAAAGATCCTGGTCCCAGGCTCGCTGCGGCTTTCTTAACATCGGATACATCGGTGGCGATGCGCCGACTTGTATTGTTCCGATAACTTCAAACCCAAATCGTTCATATAGCGGAATATTTCTCGGATTCGACGATTCCAAATAGGCCGGCAATCCGTCAGCATCGCAGTTCGCCAGTGAGTGCTGCATAAGGCTCGCTCCGATCCCTTTTCCCTGCTGCTGCGTCTCGACGCCGATCATCGGAAGGTACCAATGCGGCGTCTTCGGATGGAAATTTCCCATCTGCTCGAACATCGGAAACAGGTCCTGCTGGACAGCATCAGTTGTACTTGACCAGAAGAGTCCGATCAGTCTATCTTCGTCTGATTCTACGTTTGGCGGCAGCCAGAGCGCTGCCCCGGCAGCTTCAGGAGCGAGATAGGCGCTTCCCTTCTCGAACGATTTTCCGGCGAAGGCTCGAATGAATTCCGGAAAACACCGTAGATACTCGTCCGGATCGGGATACACCCAACGAGCGATCGGGTCAGTACTGAACGCGATCGTTATCACCCCGATAGCGGCCGCCGCCTGTGGGCTGTAGATCGAATAGACTGGCTCTATGCCGTCATACGGAACATCGATCTGCTCTTCAGTTATTGCTTCACTGATCATTTCTGATTACCGCCGAACTTTCGCTTGTGTTTTACGGTACGCAACCGTTCGACTCTCTAAGACGATTTATGTTTGTGAAACAGGACACAAGTAAACATCGTTAATTTGGGTGAATAGGCGTCTGTGTTAAAATTCGGCATATTTTGTCCCGGAGCGATTAAGGGCGATCAATGGAACAACCGGAAATAACCCAACTTTTGCTTGCTTGGCGAAAGGGCGAAAGATCGGCCCTTGACGAATTGATACCTCTTGTCCAGACGGAACTTCGACGCCTTGCACGAAACTACATGCGTCGCCAGAAGGTCGGCCACACTCTTCAGACAACCGCGTTAGTGAATGAAGCATTTGTTCGGCTGGTAGACTCCAATCGCGTCAACTGGCAGGACCGCAACCACTTTTACGCTATCTGTGCTCAGCTTATGCGAAGGATCCTGGTAGATTTTGCAAGAAAGAAGGCCAGTCTTAAGCGCGGAGGAGAGCGGGTCCAAGTCACCTTGGGCGATAATGTGGATGTATCGGACGAACGGGATGCAGAGGTCGTAGCGTTGGATGAAGCGTTGGAGCGGCTTGCGAAAATGAACGAACGTCAGAGCCGGATCGTCGAACTCCGCTATTTTGGCGGATTGACGGAAGAACAGATCGCCGAAACCCTCGATATCTCCAGCCGAACCGTACGTCGAGACTGGAACCTGGCCCGCGCATGGCTTTATCGCGAACTGAGCCGCACTTGAACCAGATGACTCCGGAAAAATGGGAAAAAGTCAGCGAGTTGTTTCACTCGGCAGCCGAACTTCCTGCTGATAAGCGTTCGGCATTTCTCGACAGAGAGTGCGGAGACGATAAGACACTCCGAGCTGAGGTTGAATCACTCTTAGCGGCCGGCAGCGAGGCCGGCAACTTTATTTCCGATCCGATCGCCGGAAAATTCATTCCCGACTTCGCGGAGCACGCCCAGACAATGTCGCCGGGAAACACACTCGGCCATTACGTGATCGAACGGGCGATCGGTTTTGGCGGAATGGGCGAAGTTTATCTCGCGACCGATACCAAACTCGGACGCTGCGTCGCATTAAAGACACTGCCGCCCTCTTTCGCCTCCGACCCAAACTTTCTTCGTCGATTCAGTAATGAGGCTCAGGCCGCCGCAAACTTAAATCATCCCAATGTAGCTACGATCTATTCCGTGGAAGATTTTGACGGCTTGCAGTTCATAACTATGGAGTATGTCGATGGGCAAACGCTGGATCATTTGACGCCTGACGGAGGTCTGGAAATAAACCAATTCCTAGAGTGGTTCGATCCGATCGCCGATGCACTCGCCCATGCCCACGAAAAAGGCATTATCCATCGAGATATCAAGCCCGGCAACATAATGATCACATCGGAGGGTGTGCCGAAGATCCTCGATTTCGGCCTCGCGCAGATCGAGCAAAGCATCGCCGGTGCCACGCCGGCCAACGACATTACCGCACCAGGCCAGATCATCGGAACACCATCTTATATGTCTCCCGAACAGGCCGAGGCTGCGGACGTTGACCAACGGAGCGATATTTTCAGCTTTGGTACGGTAATGTATGAGGCACTTACCGGACAACGGCCGTTCAGAGGCTCCAGTCAAGGCCTCATCGTTCGATCGGTGATCCACGACAGTCCGAAGCCGATCGCAAAGCTAAGGCCCGAAGTACCTTCGGTACTAGGTAAGATGGTGGCAAAATGTTTGCAGAAATCGCCCGGCCAACGATTTCAGTCAATGAAGGAAGTGCGTTCGATCATACGCGACGCTAAGGCTGCAAGCGACGCAGGTGTTTCGATGGATAGCTTTGCCCGTCGATTTTATCTCGAGGCCACTTCCCCGTCCAAATTAGTTCTTGTTATCGGTGCCATCGCGGTCATCCTGCTTGCGGCAGGCGGTTGGTATTTCTTTTCGCGTGAAGGAGTGACCCAACCGTTCAGCGTTGACACGATCTCAATGCGCAAGCTTTCCCAGACCAACAACGTTGCTCTGTCTGTGATCTCGCCTGACGGACGGTCAGTCGCTTACGTAACTTACGAAGACAACGACGGCCGTTCGCTTTGGCTGCGACGCGTTAGCGATGTAAATGCGATAAGGATCGTTCCATCGCAGCAGGTTCATTACTGGGACATCGCATTCAGCAACGACAACGAGTACATCTACTACATAACCGCACCTCGATTTGGGGTACACGGCACTCTGTATCGGGTCCCGACCCTTGGCGGCCAAGCCCGAAAAGTGGTTGAAAAGGTCAACCACCTTGGAAACCTATCTCCCGACGGCAAACGCGTCCTGTTTGTTCGATACGGAGATCCCGCTCCGGACACTTCGGTCAATGTCACAAATTCGACTTTGATCTCGGCAAACTCGGAAAACGGAAGCGACGAGCAAGTTGTTAGAGTTCTAGAGGGTGAGTCGATCATTCGAAAGGCTCGGTTCTCGTCAGATGGTCGATCGATCTTTTACATAAGACGAGAACTAAAGGAGATAGAGTACTGGTCAATAGTCATGCTGGACGTTCAGACCGGCAGTGAACGAGAGATACTTAGCAAAAAGGAACGCATCGAGGTCCTCGCCCCTCTTGATAGAAATGGCGGACTGTTAATGAATGCGGTTGACGGTAATTCGAACCGGCGTCAATTGTTTCACGTTGCGGTGCCGTCAGGCGTTATCACACGGATCACGAATGATCTGAACAGTTACATCGGAGTGAGTGTTGACCGCGAAGGACGCAACATCGTCAGCGTTTTGCGTACTGACGAGTCGCGAGTTTGGACGGGAAATACATCCGATTTCAAGACAATGACGCCGCTCACGCGTGAGCCGTTGGCAAATACTAACGTTGACTGGACACCGGACGGCCGCATTGTTTTCGATGTACTTGAGAACGATAGACTTTCGGTCTGGATCGCAGATGCTGACGGTAAAAATGCTCTTCAGCTTACTCCGCAGGATTCGGACAATCTAAATCCGCGCGTCTCGGGTGACGGGCGCTACATTGTTTTCACGTCCAAGCGAACCGGCTTCAATCAGATCTGGCGAATGAACATCGACGGGAGTGATCAGGTCCTTCTTGCTGATGCACCGGGCATAACCCAGACCGCTCAGTTCGCGGCCGACGGCAAAACGGTCGTATTTCGTTGGTATAACGAAGGCTCGCCGCCGATGGGTCAGGTGTCGGTCGAAGGCGGCCCCGTAAAGGGTCTCGATTACCTGCCCCGCGCGTTTACTTATTACTGGGCAATGTCTCCTGATGGAAAGTTTGTCGCCTATACAATGGGAGGTGACGTCAACAATCCAATGAGGGTGGTCGTCAAGCCCGTCGACTCCGAGAAACCGAGGGCTATTCTTGATATTCGGCCGACTTGGCTTTTCAAGTGGATGCCTGACGGCAAGTCGCTTTTCTACCAAGAAGCCCAACAAGGCGAAGGACTGGCAAATAAGGTGTTTCAGATCGATCCTGAACAAGGACAACCTAAACTCCTGATGACGACCGAGCCGGACGACATCGTTGACCTCTCATTTTCGCGCGACAACTCGCGCTTTGCCGCTGTTCGGCTCAAAGTATTGACGGACGCGGTGATGTTAACTGCCGGGAATTCCGCGGCGACTGGCAAGCGTTAAGACTAAGATCGATATAAACAGAAAAAGCCGGACGATCGTCCGGCTTTTTTGTGTAAATGGTGGCGGGGCCGACGGGGCTCGAACCCGCGACCTCCAACGTGACAGGCTGGCGTTCTAACCAACTGAACTACGACCCCGCATTTGAAACTTCACTGATGAAATTTCGCAACTGGTGGGCACGAAGGGACTCGAACCCCTAACTTCCTCCTTGTAAGGGAGGCTGTCTACCAATTGACGTACATGCCCAAAAACTGTCTGTTTGGCGGCATTTCCCGGAAACTGTCCGGTGCCAAATTTGAAAGATCACCCGCCAGATCTTTCGAAAAGGCGAACCTTAAACTTACGAAAATGGAGTTATTCTGTCAAGGAGCCGCAACAACCGTTCACCCGCCTACGACCAATCCGGTCGACGTGAATCGGAGCTTTTCAGGATCGGTCTTCAGAACAGTCTGGATCAAAACTCCGGCAAGGGCCTTATAGATCTTTCGCGTGTCCGGATCTCCTGTCTGCTGGGCCACCAAGTGACCGGTAAGCACCAGGCCGCTGTAAGCGACCAGCGTGTCATACATTATCTGCTTTTCCGCATCGGTCATTCCCGCAACACCTGGAAGTTCATTAAGCGTCTCGTTCAGCCCGTCCCAGAGTTTATCTATCGCCGCATCGGACGGTTCCGGATCATTGTGATAAACCGTCGCCATCGTTGCGACAAAGAAAGTCATCGCCGCCGCGAGGTTATTCGGCCTGCCTTTTGCCGACACTTCCTGTTCAAATGCCGTTTTCGTTGCACCTACGACTTGTCGTATGAACTCTTTTTCCTGCTCGGTCCCGCCAATTGAATTAGCGAATGTGGTTTCGAAGCCAGTGTTTCGAGCGGGGGTGAATTCAGTGAACGCTGGGGTGTTGGAATTTGAAGGAATTGCAGCCGGGCGTCCCGGAACCTGAGGCGACGATGAACTCGGCCTGAGTTGAGCAGTTTTCGGTCTTCCGCCTTTTGATCTCGCCACGGCGCTCTTTAGGAGCCCACCGTCTATGCGCCGTTGAAGTTCGCGGGCCGCGGCGCTCTTTCCGGCCGCTTCATATGCTTTTCCGATCCCGCCTGACGAAACCGAACCGCCGCCCTGGACCTGCGAGAACGAATTTATCGCAGTGACTAATAGCACTACGACGAAAACAGCAGAGTTACGGATCGGAACCACGCACATTTGGAAAATAATATCAGAATTCCGATGCCTCGAATTGGTTATTTTCCAAACTCCCAAGCTCCATTTGAAAACCTCACTTTCCGCGGGTCCACCTTCAACACCATCTTGATCAGTTCTCCAGCCAATTGACGTGCCGTTTGAACGGTTGACGCATCGGCTGTCTGCTTGCCTTCGGTGTAGGTTGCGAGCGGGATCGCGGCCATTCCGATAAAGGTGTTATACAGATCTTGCTTTTGGGCGTTCGACATTTTACCGAACTCGGGGATCTCATCGATAGTTTGGTCGATCGCTTCGAACAGTGTGACCACAGAGTCGTCACCTGGTTCATCGGACTCGTTAAATATCGTGCTATTTGAGACGATGAAGAAGGTCAACGCTCCCGCAATATTGTTCTTTAATCCCTTCGCTGAAGCCTCAGCCTCAAAAGCGGTGATCGTCCCCTGGACGATCTGTTTGAGCAGTGCCTTTTCCTGCGGCGTATCTCCTAATGCATCGGCAATGTTCTTCCCCGGAACGATAGAAGCATCGGGCTTAAATGCGCCGTAATATTTTCGAACCGGCGGAGGCGTCGCAATTACCGGACCCGATGCCGCTGCCGAACTTCCAGCACTTGATGTCCGCCCTGCACGGGCGTTAGCCTCCGCCCTTTCGACGGCCGCCTTGCCCCATTTATTGATCATCGCCTGGCGCATAGTGGCACGCTGGATGTTCATCTGCATCGTGTTGTACATGTTCTGCGTCGCCATCGCGAGGCCGAATGAGCCATACACGGTTCCGTAACCGGTGTTGTAACCTCCGGCGTTCGAATTCCAGGTTTGGGCGCTTACGGAGATTGATGTAATCGTAAGCAAAAAAGCGATCAACGCTGTTCCAATCAGATTTTTCATAAAGGTCTTCCTTATTATGCGATTCACCCCATTTTGATACCACTACGCGAATATACAGACACGATCGGGTCAATTTGCAGGAAAATTTGCTCTTTCCAGATTCAGGACCTCACGGGTTCTTGCAGATCGCCCGGGGGGGGAATGCTTCAGTTTACTGCTTTTAGGCCTACGGTGTCGCCAACAAAAACCACTTAAATTGCCATTATGCGTTCACTTACAGGCGACTGTTGTAGAATTGTCAAATACAACGCGGACAATATGTTAGAATCGGCTCATTCTTTTTATGGCGACCGAAGTCACGCTTTTACTCAACGAACTGGGAAAAAACAAGGGAAACCGAGAGGCGTTGGATGAGCTATTGCCGATCGTCTATGACGAATTGCGCCGCCTGGCCGGCAGTTTCCTAAATCGCGAGCATGCCGTTTCGATCCAAACGACGGAACTCGTTCACGAAGCCTATTTCAAACTCACAAACCAGCGGTCGGTCGATTGGCAGAACCGGGGGCAGTTTTTCGCGATCGCTGCACAGGCGATGCGGCGCATCTTGATCGATGCGGCCCGTTCCCGACGTTCGCTAAAGCGTGGTGTCGAACGGATCAACATCGACGACGTGCCGTCGATTTCGGTTGATGTAGACAAACATCTGCTCGACCTCGATGCTGCCCTAAAGGAGCTTGCAGAATTTGACCCTGATCAGTGCCGCATCGTTGAGCTGCGATATTTCGGCGGCCTGACCATAGAAGAAACCGCCGAAGTAATGAAAGTCTCTCCTGCTACGATCAAGCGAGAATGGTCGATCGCCCGGGCCTGGTTATTCGATCGCGTCAACGGCTCTTGAGCCGATTCCCGGCCGATTTCCGCGTAGTTTCCGTTGAACCATGGATCCTAGTCGTTGGAAAGAAATTAAATCTGCCTTCTCGCGTGCCGTCGAAATGACTGCCGAGGAAAGGTCGAGCTTTGTAAGTTCCCTTCCCGCCGATATACGACCGGATGTCATAATTCTCCTGAACGCTGAATCGGACGCGGGAAGTTTCATCGAAGATCCGTTCTTGATCGACCAAGGAAGCATGGACCGTGATGACCGTTCGGCTGTCGCGGGCGACCAGATCGACGAGTACCGGCTTATCGAGCAGATCGGGGTCGGTGGAATGGGAAGTGTTTACCTTGCTGAACAGCAAGGTGAGGGGTTCTCACAGCGCGTTGCGCTTAAGCTTATAAAGCGCGGGATGGATACGTCATCTGTCCTCAAGCGTTTCCTGATCGAACGGCAGATACTCGCGAACCTGGAGCACCCGAATATCGCCAGAATGCTTGATGGCGGATCGACTCCCGACGGACTACCGTACTTTGTCATGGAGTATGTTAAGGGAGATTCTATCCGAGCCTATTGTGAGGCAAAGAACTCTGACCTCACGTCACGGCTTCGTTTATTCTCGAAAGTCTGTTCAGCAGTAATATACGCTCATCAGAATCTCGTAGTTCATCGTGATCTGAAACCTTCAAACATTCTTGTCGGCGAGGACGGTGAACCGAAATTGCTCGATTTTGGCATTGCTAAAGTCCTCCAGCCTGATTGGAACGCGGATAATGACGCTGCAACGGCGACACAATTTCGAGTTCTCACGCCGGAATATGCCTCTCCGGAACAGCTTCGCGGCGAGGCTACATCTACCTTGACAGATGTCTATAGCCTCGGCGTTGTGCTTTATGAGCTGCTCACCGGAGTACGTCCGTTTCAAGTACATGGTCGCGACCTTTCTGCCCTCGCAGCCGCGATCAGCACAAAGGATCCGAAGAAACCCTCTGCTGCCGCATCCGAACACGACGACATCACACGAAACGATGACAAACGAACACTTGTTTACGAAGCCCACCCGACCGGGGATGTACCCTTAAGATCGGTCATTCGTACGGCGACTCCGGATGCAAGAGCTCTTCGCGGGGACCTCGATAACATTGTAATGAAGGCTATTCGTCGCGAGCCGGAACGCCGTTACCAATCGGTGACCGAACTTCTCGACGATGTCGACCGATATCTTAAGGGATTGCCCGTCAAAGCAACGGCGGACTCGATTCGCTACCGTCTTGGAAAGTTCGTAAGAAGACATAAGGCTGCAGTAGCTGCTTCTGCGGCAGTCGCGGCTTTGCTCATAGGAACGACGGCCGTAACCGGATGGCAATATCAGGTGGCAAATGCTGAACGCGCCCGTGCAGAACGGCAGTTCAATGAGACACGAGCGCTCTCTAAGAGCGTCCTATATGAGATACACGACGCCATTGAACAACTGCCTGGTTCAACACCGGCGCGAGAACTGCTGGTCTCTAAAGCCCTCGAATACCTTGATCGTCTCGCGGCCGAAAACCCGACCGACCCCTATCTCCTGACCGAACTTGCGGATGCTTATCAGAGGATCGGCGACCTTCAGGGCGGCATGTCCCGCTCTAATCTTGGCCAACGTGAAAAATCGGAGCAGAGCTACAAACGCTCATTCGATATCCGCAGGTCGCTCGTTGATAGAGGATTCACGGAGCCAAAATTAGTCTGGAAACTTTCTCAGGGTTATACCAAGATGGCCGAAACAAGTTTTCAGAACGCCGATCTGGACGGCTATCTGGAAAACTGCGGTAAAGCTTTGGAGTTGGTTGTCCCGCTCGAAGCTGAACTAGGAAGCGACCCCGATTTCGTCATTGATCTTGCTGCGGCTTATGCCAGGTTTGGCCGTGCGAACGCTGCCTTGGGTAAGGCGGATATTGGGGCGGAAAATTCCAGGAAGGCGATCGCGATCCTTGAATCTGAGGTAGGAAAGAAACCTGACCACCCGGAACTCCTTATTTCGCTCTCGACCGTGAACGACATGTATGCCGAGATCCTATCGTCGTTCGGCCAGAAAGCTGAGGCACTGGCCTATTATCAGAAATCATTGGAAATTGGAAAAAAGGCTTGGTCGTTGGAGCCGTCAAACATCACTTATCGACGTGACGTTGCCGTTTCGTACCTATACGTTTCGAAAACGCAATGCGAAGTCGGCAGATGCAGTGAGGCGATCGCCGATGCGGATAAGGCCCTCTCAATGTCCAAGGAAATCGCCGCGAGTGATAAGCAAAACGCCGATTTCGCCGCGGTTGTTCGCGCGGCCGAAGAAAACAAAGGCGAACTTCTGGTTAGGTCGGGCAGATTTGACGAGGCAATTCGACTGTTATCGCCTACCCTAGAGGAGTTTGAAAGACTGATGTCCTCCGATCCAAACGATAAGCTTCTTGCCTTTAGTGCGGCGGCTGTGCGCGAACAACTGGGCCGGGCACACCTTATGAGTGGGATGAAAGACACAAAAGGAAAATTTGTATCAAAGGAAGTAGCGACCGGCTGTAGTATGTTGCGAGCCGCATTTGACGTCTTTAAGGAGTTTCGGGATGCGGGCCTGACGACCGGCGAGGAAGCTGCAAGAGCCGAGGTCATTTCAGCCGATCTTGAAAAGTGTACGAGTATTGGGCGTTGAATGAATGTTAGACCAGGATCGATCAATTGAAGGGGAAGCGTATCGTTGGCAAAGGATCAAAAAAGCCTTTGCCGACGCAAAGGATCTAGGCGATCTGGATCGTGCAAAGTTCTTGCGTGGGCTTTCCCCCGATCTGCGCGTTTCGGTTGAAAGGCTGATCGCCGCAGACGAAACTGCCGGGGCATTTATGGAAACGCCCTTCGCCATGGAACATGGCCTTGCCCGAAATGGTTCTGAGATCTCCGAAAGAACGGAGATCGACGGTTATCGATTGATCGACGTTATTGGATCGGGTGGAATGGGAACGGTCTACCTCGCCGAACAGAGCGGTGAAAGTTTCTCACATAGGGTCGCATTGAAACTGATCAAGCGCGGAATGGACACCGAGGCCGTACTCAAGCGCTTTTTGATGGAGCGTCAGATACTTGCCAACCTTGAACACCCAAACATCGCCCGAATGCTCGACGGAGGCTCGACACCCGACGGCCTTCCCTACTTCGTAATGGAGTACGTCAAGGGCAGATCGATCAGAGCCTATTGTGATGCTGAAGGGTTGGATGTTAGGCGGAGGCTCGGAATATTCGTAAAAGCATGTACGGCAGTCAGTTACGCCCACCGGAATCTGGTAGTACATCGTGACTTGAAGCCGTCGAATATCCTTGTTTCGGAAGACGGCGAACCTAAATTGCTCGATTTTGGTATTGCGAAAGTGCTTCAACCTGACTGGAACGCGGAAAGCGACGCCGCAACGGCAACCCAGTTTCGCGTGTTGACGCCGGAGTATGCATCGCCGGAACAGATCTTAGGCGAAGCCACCTCCACTCTCACCGATGTTTACAGCCTCGGGGTCATACTCTACGAACTACTTACGGGTGTTCGTCCGTTTCGGTCTGTTGGTAATCACCCATTGGCGATAGTCGAAGCGATCAGCACACTAGATCCGCGAAAGCCGTCTGTGGCCGTCGCATCGACAATTGGGCCATCTACGCGGAAGCATGACGGCTTGACCGTTACTGCTTCGGAACCAAAGACCGATCAGTCGGCTGCAGTTGCTTCAAATGATGCGTTTATCATCGATCCTCGAGCTCTTCGAGGCGACCTCGATAACATCATCATGAAGGCCATCCGCCGGGAACCTGAACGCAGATATCAGTCCGTGCAGGAACTCCTTGAGGATGTTGAAAGATACTTGAAAGGCCTGCCGGTAAAGGCAACCGCAGACTCGTTTTCATATCGATTTGGAAAATTCATCAAACGCCACAGAGTCGCCGTCACATCTGCGGCCGTCGCTGTTGCCGCTCTAGCAGGCCTCGCCAGCCTCGCAGGATATCAATATGGCCAGGCGAATTGGGAGCGCTCCAAGGCCGAGGCTAGATTTGTCGAAGGCCGGCGCTATGCGAGCTCGATCCTCTTTGACCATTACGAACGCATCAAAGACTTGCCCGGCGCTACCGAAGCGAAAGCCAAACTTATCGACGAAACGATCAGATATCTTGATGCCGTTTCACAAGACAGCGGTGGTGACCCGGATTTTCAGCGTGAAATGGTGAAAGCTTATCTAAAACTCGCTGAGATACAAGGAATGACGAATGGGATCGGCGATCTTGGCGACCAGAACGCCGCCTTCGAGAGTATCCGTAAGGGATTAGCCATACAGGAACAATTAGCTGCGGCCGATCCTTCGAACGTGGCGGACCAACGCCAACTGGCACAATTGCTTTCGAATCAGACCATCATTGCAGACCTTTCTATTGCTGATAGAGATAAATTCTCCGTCCGTCTGTTTGAGATCTACAAGCGGCTCCGAGAAATAAACCCGGACAAAGAACAAGCTGAGTCAGACTATGCCCGAGGGTTGTGGGATAGAGCACATGCCGTTCGAAGGAACGGGGACACACAGGGCGCCATCGACAGATTTACCGAGGCCGCCTTGATCTATGAAACGCTCTATAACAAAGGAGCAGGAAACAAGAGGTTCCGCCGGAGCGCATCACTGACCTATAAGAATCTTGGCAGCGTTTATCGCTATTCAGGTAACGGCGCGTTGGCTCGAGAATGTTATGAGAAGGCATTGCGATACGACCGTGAGATCATCGCCGAAACACCTGACAGTGTCGAGGCTCGTCTTGGAATATCGTTCAGCCATCGGGGACTGGGTGAGGCACTGAACCTCTTAAAGGAGTTCGATCGTGCGATCTCAGAATTTCAAGAAGCCATTTCTATCCAGGAGAACATAATCGCGAACGATCCAAAAAATGCCTTCGCCGCCGACAACCTTCGCGATTCATACTCCGGGATCGCGATAGCCTTTAGAGAGAAAAATGCGTTTCCGGAATCTGAAGGATTTTTTAGAAAAGCTCTGAAACTGGATTCAGGCCGAATTCGGGCACATGCTGACACTCTTCAGCGGCTGTATAACGCTAGTATCAGAATGGAATTTGCCGAGCTGCTGATGAAGAGAGCAAAAGGTGCCGAAAACAGCGACCTGCAGGAAGCTCGATCCGAACTTCAGACCGCCCTTCAGATCTTCGAAACCAGCAGTTTAGAAGGCAATCTCGACCCGGCAATGGCCGGTGCATTTGAACGGACAAAAGAACTCCTGGCAAACATACAGCGAAGCTAATGGCCTCGCGTGACTAGAAAATCGGAGATAGCTCTTAACGATGACGTGTCCAGCGGAAGCCCTTCAAGTACACCGATAGTCTGGTCGTGGACCTCTTTTATTTTCTCGCGCGTTTGGTCGATACCAAGAACGCTCGGGTAAGTTCCCTTTCCAACTTGCTTGTCCTTTCCTGCAGTCTTGCCTAACGCCTCGGTAGGCTGCGTAACATCAAGCAGGTCGTCAGTTATCTGAAACAACAATCCCAGTCCCGTCGCATATTCGTCGATCGCAACACGTTCACTGTCACGTGCGCCCGCTATCAGAGCCCCTGCATTCGCTGAGAATGCGATCAAGGCGCCAGTCTTATTAGCATGGATGTTCTCGACAGAAAGCAGATCGAGTTCCTTTCCTTCGGATTCGAGATCAAGCTGCTGTCCGCGTACCATCTTTGCCGCAGCCTTGGCCATACCGGCGGCCAGTTCGATCCTCACTTCACTTTCTAGATTCTTGTCATCAACGATCGACTGGAACGCCAACGCCTGCAGGGCGTCTCCCGCCAATATCGCCGTCGATTCGCCAAATTTGATGTGACACGTGGCCCGTCCGCGGCGCAGATCGTCGTCGTCCATAGACGGCAGATCATCATGGATCAGGGAGTAAGTGTGCAGCATTTCAACGGCCGCCGCCGTGCGCAAGAGTTGTTCGTCCGCCGCTCCAAACGTCCTTCCCGCGGCAAAGACCAAGGCCGGCCGAAAGTGCTTGCCTCCGCCGAACAGACTCCACCTCATGGCGTCGCGAAGGTTATCCGGGCCCGGGCCGTTGACCGGTATCAACCTGTCAAGCTCAGCCGTAACAAGTTCGCTTATCTCGCGAAAAAACTCACTGAGGTCAAACATAAAAAGCCGATTATCAATTATCGCCCGGCGATTATCAATTCGCGCCGATTTTGATTCTTACTTGTTGATAAGATAGATTTTCGTTAAGCCAATGTCTGTCTCATCCGAGGATTTTCGTACCGCATTGTCCCGCTTTGCAAGCGGTGTAACGGTCGTAACAACCAAAGACGGTAACGGGAAGCTTCACGGTATCACCGTTTCCGCGTTCTGTTCTGTTTCCCTTGACCCGCCGCTGGTTCTGATCTGTATTGAACGTTCGGCCGGAAGCCACTACGCATTTGGCGAATCGGGATCGTTCAATGTAAATGTTCTTGCGTCCGATCAGGCAAATGTCTCGGAACATTTCGCCACTGTCTATGACGACAAATTCCTTGACACCGAACACGTGATCGGGGAGAACGGCATTCCCTATTTGCCCGGTTCGATCGTGACGCTTGAATGCAAACTGAAAAAACCTCTGGACGGCGGCGATCATTCTATCTTTCTCGGCGAAGTTCAAAACGCGATCGTCCGCGACGGTGACCCACTGGTGTATTATCACGGCAACTACCGTTCGTTAGCCGATTGACGGTTTGAAACTATGATCCGTACATTCCTCGTTACCGCCCTATTTTCGACCATTCTTGTCGGGCAACAGCCCTCGTCATTTCGCTGGTATAAAGGAAACACGCATACCCACACCGTCAATAGCGATGGAGATTCTACGCCTGAAGAGGTCGTGAAATGGTATCGCGACAACGGCTACAATTTTTTGGTGATGACCGATCATGAATTCATCACGCCGGTCGAGCCGCTGAATTTCGCATATGGCAAAGCGGGAGATTTTTTGGTCATAAGCGGACAGGAAGTCACTGACCGCACCGGAGGGAAGCCGCATCATGTAAACGCTCTCGGTATTGCCTCAGTCACGCAGCCAAAACGAGGAAACGCTTCACTGGAAAATATTCAGGCTAACGTCGATGCCATTCGCTCGTTCGGCGGCGTGCCACAGATCAATCACCCTAATTTCGGTTGGGCGTTGACCGCGGAGACCATTGCGAAAACAAAAAATGTCATGCTGTTTGAGCTATACAACGCTCACCCGCTAGTAAACAACCTAGGCGGCGGCGATTCTCCGTCAACTGAGGAGATCTGGGATCGAGTTCTAACAACCGGCCGAATTATTTACGGGGTCGCTAGCGATGATGTACACACGGTGAGAAAACTGGGAAACAGAAAGGAACCGACGCCGGGCCATGGCTGGGTCATGGTTCGAGCATCTGAGCTAACCCCAAAAGCTGTACTAGAAGCCCTCGACCGCGGCGATTTTTATGCATCAACTGGCGTAGAACTTGATGAATTTGCCGCCGACACCGGATCGGTCACGATAAAGGTCAAAGAAGATCGTTGGAGCAAATATCGCATCCGGTTCATCGGCAAAGGCGGAACGCTTCTGCAGGAGGTCGCCTCAAGTTCGGCAGTCTATAAAATTAAAGGCAACGAAGGCTATGTACGCGCCAAGGTCTTCGAATCAAATGGAAAGCTTGCATGGACGCAGCCAATTGTCATCCAAGTTCGGAAAGGATCGAAGTAAGGTCCGCCTCGCCGAGCGAATAGTTTTCATTGCAAAAACCGCAGTTCATCGCTGCACCTTTCTGCTCTCTTAGCATCGACTCGACCTCTTCCCTTCCTAACGCAGTCACCATAGCCCTTGCCTTTTCCATCGAGCAAGTACACTCGAAAGCAATGTTGCTTTCTTCAAGTATCTCAAAATCGATCTCTCCCAGGGCGATCTCGAGGAGATCCGCAGGATGTGTCGAACCGTCGATGAGCGTGGTCAGATGCGGTGCATGGGCGATCGTATCCTCGATCATGGTGATCAGATGTTCGTTTGCGCCCGGAAGCATTTGGATCATCACACCGCCTGAGGCAGTTACGAACGGTTCCGAGTTCTGAAGCAGCACGCCCAACATCACTGCCGATGGGATCTGTTCTGACTTTGCGAGATAGTATGCAAAGTCCTCTGCGATCTCGCCTGAAACGATCGGCACAGAACCGACATATGGTTCCGGCCTAAATCCGATATCAAACCCGGCTTCACGGATCACGTAGAAAGTTCCTTGGCCTACGACCCCGCTCACGTCAAACTTGCCGTTAGTTTTCGATGGCAATTCGGCAACCGCATTCTTCACGTAGCCTCTGACCTTTCCTCCCGGACTCGCCTCTGCAGTAATGCCTCCAACGGGCCCATCAGATTCGATCTTTACAGTTAACCGGTCAAACGCCTTTAGTGACGAGCCCATCATTAACGCGCCGGTCATCGTCCGGCCCAACGCCGCTGAAACGGTCGGTGAGGTTTGATGGCGCCGGATCGCTTCGGCCACAGTGTTGGTGGTAATTGCCGAAAAAACCCTGATGGAACCGCCGGCCGCTATCCCCTGTACGAGTTTGTCCATAAATAACAGTGTTGGGAATCGAAACAACAAAAGTCAAATTTAGATGCGGTGAAGGGCACTCAAGACTGCAAGTTAAACAAACACTTCAACTTACGCTTTCTATTGTTGTGATTTAACGGTTTAACACAAGATATTGTGTATTTTTTCGTTGACAAACTCGGCCGTACGGAATTATTCTCCATTTATTGAAGGTCTTTTTTGCAGCTTCAGCTTGCAACCCAAAGCCACAGCAAAACAACCTCAATCAACTTCATACACCCGGTTCCAGATGTTAAAATTGAGCTAATCGAAAGGAGATTCGAGCGACTATGAGCACTGTGTTCGAAAAAACAGTTGTGGGTGGACTTGCCCCAAAAAACGGTGGTGACGGAACGGCGACAGCCGTCGGTCGTGAATATAAGCCGCTTGGCCTAAACGCTCAAAAGGTCATCGCAAAGCGTTATTCGATCAAGGACGAAAGAGGTAACCCGCTCGAAACCTGGAATGATATCGTCCGCCGTGTGGTCGGCCACGTGTCTCGAGCTGAGACTGATCCGCAAAAGCAAAATCAGTTCTATAACGACATGACGGCCGTTATGTTTGCTCGCGAATTCATTCCGAACACGCCGTGTCTTGTAAATGCTGGCAAACCAAAAGGCCAACTTGCCGCATGTTTTGTTTTGAATGTGCCTGACTCTATCGAAGGCATCATGGAACACGCGCAGAATGTCGCGATCATTCACCAGACCGGCGGCGGAACCGGCATGACCTACGAATTCCTGCGACCGGCTGGATCGATGGTCAATTCGACACGCGGCGTGGCCAGCGGACCGGTCAGCTTCATGAACATCGTCAATCAGACGACCGAGGTAGTGAAGCAGGGCGGAGTTCGGCGTGGCGCGAACATGGGAATCATCTCCGTAAAGCATCCGGACATACTTCGGTTCATACACGCAAAGAACGATCAGACGAGCCTGACAAATTTCAATATCTCGGTCACCGTGTCCGATCTTTTTATGGAAGCCGTTGACAGCGGAGTGTGGTTTCAGACCGAGTTTAAGGAAGATCCGTGGAACGAACCGATCTACGATCCTGTGACCGGCTCCGACTATGTCGTCTATCGACGTCCTGATGGAACAACAGCGACATTTGCGGATAAGCTTGCATTCGAAGCTGCAGACCTTTCCGACTGCTCGATCGAAGAACCGCCACTACCGGGGATGGTTTACGCTCCGGACATCTGGAATCGGATCATCGCCTCGGCACATAAGTATGCCGAGCCCGGCATCATCTTTATCGACGAGGTCAACCGCCACAATCACATGATGTCGTCGATGGGCCCGATCTACGCCTGCAATCCATGCGGCGAGCAGATGCTGCATTTCAACAATTCCTGCAATCTCGGCTCTATAGATGTCGCGAAGTTTTACACTGACGGTGAGGTCGATTGGGACAACCTTGCACGCGTCACGCATCTCTGCACTCGGTTTCTCGATAATGTCGTTGATGCCGGCTACTTCCCGCTGCCCGCGATCGATGACGTGGTAAAACGAACACGACCCGTCGGGCTCGGCATCATGGGGTTTGCCGATCTCTGTTTGAAGTTTGGCATTTCATATGGTGACGATGCTTCGAACGAATTGATGGAACAGGTAATGGGTTTCATCCGTCGCGAAGCTTGGATGGAATCGCTTCGTCTCGGCGCTGAAAAAGGAACCTTTCCCGAATTGGAGAAAAACAAAGATTCGTACGCATCGTTTCTTTACGACGAGGTCGGCATTTCGCGCGACATTCCACTCACGCCGAGAAACTATGAAGTAACGACGATAGCCCCGACCGGAACGATCTCACTTGTAGCAGAAACTTCGTCCGGAATAGAGCCGAATTTCTCGTGGGCATATGTTCGTCAGGACACCCTTGGGACACGCACATACGTTCACACGCTTGCGGCCGAAGCCCTGGGACTTGAGGTCGATCAAACTGACGAAGAATCGATAAAGACGGCGGCTGAGTACGTCGTAGAACACGAATCCGAACTTCCACCCCATTTCATATCTGCGATGAGCATCAGTTCGATCCAACATGTAAAGGTTCTCGCTTCCGCTCAAAAACATGTCGATAATTCGATCTCAAAGACCTGCAACGGTGCAAAGGATGATACGGTAGGATCGGTCGATGAACTTTATCACTTGGCCCGCAAACTAGGCTGCAAAGCAGTTAGCTATTATCGGGATGGCAGCCGCGAGGGCCAGGTGCTGAACACAATGAAGAAAGAGAAGGTCCCGGTCCCGAGTGAAAGTCCTCAGGTCGGAAACGAAAGACCCAGGAGTCTAGAAATGGGGCTTGGAAACGACCGGGTCGAACGTCCTCGCGAGCTTCAAGGCTCAACGTGGCGAATTCCGTTTGAGAACCAAAACCTTTACGTGACGGTAAATCATGACGGTCAACGGATACTCGAAGTTTTCGTTGCCGGACCGATAAGCGCCGGCGTGGGCCTGCTTGCATCAAAGATGCTCCGCGGAGGTTTTGACGTAAAAGATGTGGCCCGAAGCCTCAATAAGGTTACCGGCACACATGCCGTCTGGTTTAACGAACGTCTTCTGACATCACCGGAGCAAGCGGTAGCAGAATGTCTTTTCGTGATCGACCGCCGGCTTAAGAATTTGCCGTCATCAGAACGGCAGATCGGAAAAATGTTGATGGCGGAACGAGAAGCTGCGGCAGGATCATACGGAGAGATGTCCACGATGATCGGCGAATGTCCTGAATGTCAGGGGCAACTCGAACATGCTTCCGGTTGCGATTTCTGCCGTGATTGCGGCTACTCCAAATGCAAGTGATCTGTTAACGTCCGCGGCGGACCCGAAAACGCGGATCAAGTTCGATCGCCCGTCGAAAATGTTTTTCGGCGGGCTCTTTCATTCCAAGTTCTTCTAGCCGCAACGCCAGCATCCAGTGGAAATACGGATCGTTTGGCGTATATCGGTCCGCTTGCTGTTCGTATGCTGAACCGTCATTTTCACCAAGCTGAGATTCCGCTCCGGCCAGAAAACTATTCGCGATCGGAAGTGCAGGATTTCGGTTGATTGCTCCTCTCCATACATCGAACGCCTCCCGCTTTTCCCCTAACTGCCACAGCGATACGCCAAACTCCTCACGGGCAGCCATCAGGTCATCTCGCTCCTGAATTGCTTCATTCAGGCTTGTCCTTGCCTCGTCATATCGTCCAAGCCGGTTCAGTATCGCTCCTCGATAATAATGGCTCAACGCTCTGCCCTCTCCCTCTTGAGCCACAGCCGCCAGATCTAATAGCTTGGCTGAGCGATCCGCATTTCCAGAAAGAAACTGAAGCCACGCATATTTCGGCAGGGACGGAACGTTTACGAAGAATCCGAATTTGCCTGCCGTTTCAAAATGGGATATTCCCTCGCCGATATTCGACTTATCGGCCTGACTTAGCCATTGAACCGGATCAGATTGAGCCAGTGCGAGCTCGTCCGGTATCCGCACGGTCTCGAACACGCGATTTCCCGCAGACTCGTGATAACGAATGAATCCGCTGTGTGCAGTCACGCCGATCCAAAGGATCGAGAACAACAAAAATGCCCAGCCTGCGGCCTTCAAGGTTCCTCCGGCCTTCAGATTGAATCGATAAAACGACAGCTCGGTCGAGGTGATCAGCCGCCAGCAACGCAACGCGAGAAAAGTCGTAACGATGGCGATTCCCAGTGCCATAAGCATCGGGACAAGTTGGTAGACATCCCAGACGGCATGGTAACTGCCGATGAAAATAACAACACCCGCCATCTCCTCTGGCCACGTGAGCGAGTAGTTCCTTTCGATCTTGCCTGAAACGGCGGCCGACGGCTTCCCGAATCCAAAATATAGAGCATCGTTCGGGCAGACGCTGACACAGTCCATGCACTTCATACAGCCCGGATCGACCACCATGCCAAATCGCTTGACCTCCGCATGGACGATCACATTCGATGTACAAGTCGCGGTGCAATGGCCGCATTGGTTGCATGCATCTGTGACACGGATCTTTCCGGGCGCTAGTTTGTCAGCAAGGCCGAAAAATCCGCCATACGGACAGGCGTAGGTGCAGAATCCTTTCGAACCGAGAAAATAGACCGTCACGAATCCGCAAACAAACAGGAAGGGGATCGCGACCGCGAGCGGCGGAAACGTCGCCCAAAATTCCGTCGTGATCAAATGGTTGGTGAATTGCGGAATGAGCGGTTCATTCGCCGGTTTGGTAAAGTACCTCAAAACCGAAGGCCAAACGAACATATACAATGCCGCTGCCACCGGAATGTATACAAGAACACGAGATCGAAACGGCTTTGGCACAAGCCCGGCTTTTTTCAGCAGCCAGGCACAGAAGTCCTGCAAAGCAACAATGTGACATCCCCAACCGCAGACAAATCGGCCAAAGACCAACGTCGCCAAAATTGCCAGTGTAAAGAATATGAACCCCGCGTTGATCGCTCCGTTTTGGAGCGTGTACATCGTCTCCGAAGGTTCGATCGGCGAAACGGTCGTTCCCATCATCCACCATTGAATGAAATGAATGGCCATTAGGATCTGCAGCATGATCAACGCGAAGGCGCGCCAGAGACTAGTGCGCGATGTCCGGATCTCAGTCCGCTGCATGCTTCCGTTTCCGATCACCGGCAGCTCGATCGACTTTGTTTTTCGAACTTCCTTGTTGTCGCACCCGCTCTGTGACATTGGCTTTCTGACCGATCGTGACCCAAAAGACTTGATTTAACCAACTAAAAGAGTGTAAAAGGAAAGGGATAGTTTTCGAAACCCAATCTACCAAGTTACTTATCTTGGCCGGTTTTCGGGACCGGATACCGTTCGACCTATGCTGAAAATTGCTCTTATCGCGACTTTGCCGTTACTCGTGTTTTTTGGGAATGGCTCAGATCAGTTGCTTCCCTGGCTCGTATCTAATCGTCCGGCTGCGACAAACGGAACGCTTGAAAAACTGATCGTCGCGAGCGGCACCGTCTCACTTGACCTTGATCTGAAGGGCTATGACACACGCCGTCTGGCTTCCGCTCCGTCAATGTACACTCTTGACGCCGAGAATAATGCATTTTTCACTGTGATGTCGTTCAACGGTGAATTTCGCGGTCACCTTCCCAGTGGGCTCCCGCTGGCTATCAGACAAGGCTCGGGACTGGCGGCTCAGCTGAGCACTTCGTTTCAGCAACTTGTCATCGAAGCAGATCCGCTCGGCGGACAGTTTGAGTTATCGGTTCGCGACAGCCGTTCTGGCTTTCACTTCTTTAACATCGAAGGTCCCGAGTATTCATTCGATGCATTTTCCCGAACACTCAACATAAGCGGCGGACGCGTTCTATTGGCAAAGCAATACGCCGCTGAGATCGGCAGACCGGCGGATGTTGGAATGCTCGTAGGTCAGATCTCGATACAAGCTGCGATGCGGCCGATCGAGGTGACTACGGTTGTTGACGGCGAGGTCGTGTCCGATGTTCTTCCCGCAATTAAGGATCCGAACGCGGGTACAGTTCCCGGCCCCGACGTCGTTGTGGGCGATCTTTCAGGACTCGCGCAGTTCGGCCAGGCCAGCGGCACACAGGTTGGCCTAGCGGTCGGGACCGACTCGTGTAATTACGGCACTATAAACCTGAACTGGAAGGCGCTTCCAGATAACGATCATCCGGTAATACCTCAGAATTTATACCGAATGAGCGGCGGAGCTACTAACGACGAACGTTTCGAACAGATCGGCCAATCAAGCGTAAAGCACGCATTTACAGCACTTACTAACAATCTTTGCGGCCTTGGCTGTAACGGTATCGGAGGTTCACAACTAGGCTCAGGATGTTCCGATCCATATTCGGCAAGCCTGAATTCAGGCCCGAACCTGGGATCGCGAGCATGGATCAACCCGTTTACCGGCGCATACCCGAGAGGCGATTCGGCGACGCCGCCTAACAACCATAACGGACATACTCATACCGGACCGTCTCATCGTATCTTGACCGAGATAGCCGACCTCAGCACAACGCAAAACCCCGGGGCGACCTATTACGCCGAAGGACAGTACATTACCCCTCACGAGTACGCGTGGTGTCAGACAAACCCGACACAGTGCAACATGAACAATAACGTCTCGCACCGTCGATATAGCGTTACCGGTACGGGCAGTCCATTCAGTTTCTCGCCGGTAGGTTCGACCGTCAGATCAAAATCTGCGATAACGGCCTGGACAGGTGCTTCCTTTTCAGACTTTATTCCCGCACCCGGCGTTGACGGTATCGGTACGATCGCGTACAAGGTTACCAATCCATCGCCCGGTGTCTGGCACTATGAATACGCCGTTTATAACCAGAACATCGACCGCGGCATCCAATCGTTCAGCATTCCTATTGGCGCCGGTGTAACGCTTTCCAATATCGGCTTTCACGCCCCGCCGCAGCATCCGGGTTGGACCTTTGACGGCACCGTGAACAACGCAGGTTACAGCAGCACGGCATGGGCACAAACCCAGACCGGTTCCGCCATTACCTGGAACAGCGAAACGTTCGCGCAGAACCAAAACGCGAACGCGATCCGTTGGGGGACGCTATACAATTTCCGGTTTGATTCCAATCGTCCGCCGACCGCTGGCGATGCAACGTTGGGATTCTATAAGACCGGTTCACCGATGAATGTTGCGGTACAGGTACCTAGTCTGGCGGCTTCCAATGTAAGCGTCGCAGGGCGTGTAACCAGTTCGGCCAGCCGCGGCATCGGCAATGCCAAAGTGACCATAAGCGACGGCAATACGACAAGGACGACGTATACCTCGTCGTTCGGCTATTATCGATTTGAAAATGTATTGACTGGCGTTACATACACGATCACGGCCGCCAAGAAGCGTTATACCTTCACGCCGCAGCAAATGCAGATCAACAATGCGATGTCGAACCTGAATTTTGTTGCTTTGCCGTAAGATCGAACGCATCAGGCATTTTGACGGGCGGTCTGCGGGCCGCCTTTTTCTTTGCTACAATGTTCGCGGCAAAGCATCTAACCTCTGGCAATTCTTATGGAATTAAGCACATTTCGTCCCATAATTCTTTCTACTCTACTTTTCATTGTTTCAGCGGTCGCCCGGGCGCAAACGCCTACGCCGACCCCGGCTCCTTTGGCAACGCCGACTCCGGCAGCAACGCCATTGCCGATGCAGACGCTCGGCGACCTGCAAATGAAGTTTCGTCAGAGCCTTTCCAAGTCCGAATTGCGGCGAGGAATGGTTGGCGTGAAAGTCGTATCGCTCACTTCCGGTAATGTCGTTTTTGAGGAAAACGCCGAAAAGTACTTCATGCCAGCGTCAAACATGAAGAACTTCACCGTTGCAACGGCGATCGAGAAACTAACGCCGGATTTTAGATTCGTCACGAGTATCTACGCCCCAGCCTCACCCGACTCAGAGGGTACTATCAATGGCGACCTGCGAATCTACGGTCGCGGCGACGTTTCAATGTCCGACCGGTTTAATGGCGACGGCAGCAAGAGCCTCGATGCTCTCGCTTACAAGATAGTCTCGCTCGGCATCAAACGCATCACTGGCGACATCGTCGGCGACGACAGTTATTTCCGAGGCTTCCCGATCCCCGGGGGATGGGAATGGGACGACCTTCAGTGGTCCTACGGCGCCGAGGTTTCCGGCCTTCCGCTCAATGACAGCGTGATCGATATCAGCGTAAAGCCCGGTCCGGAAGGCTACGCCTGCACGGTCAAGATGACGCCATACAATCCGGTGATACGCGTGAACAACCTTTGTGTTACGTCCGCGGCCGGAATCAAGCGAAACCTGAATGTACACAAGGAGATCGACCGGAACATTCTCACCGTCACCGGGACGATGCCGTTAGGAGACGGCGGCTTTAGCGGTACCGTAAGCGTTTCCCGTCCGGCGGAACTTTTTGCGGCATTGCTGAGGCAAAAGTTGATCGAGAAAGGCATAACTGTCGGCGGCAATTATCGTTACGAGAGGCGTATCGACGGTTCGCTACCCGCGGGAGTGGAGATCGGAAAATTCGAATCAGCGTCGTTCGCCTCGATCACGGCAAACACGATGAAGCCGAGCCAAAATATGTACACCGAGACGCTGCTGTGGACCCTAGGCGAACAGGCTCGAAATTCAAACGTCACTCCCGGAAACGGAACGCCGGTCTCGACGGCAGACAGCTCAGAACTTGGTATAGCGGCAGTAAAGAAATTCCTGATTGAGATCGGTGTCGCACCAGACGGTATTGTCCAGTACGACGGCAGCGGACTGTCGCGTCACAACCTGATCACGCCTGCCGCGGTCGTTCAGCTTTATACCTACATGGCTAAACAAAGCCGGTTTTCACAGGTTTGGCGAGATTCGCTGACTATCGGCGGCGTTGACGGAACGCTTCGAAATCGCTTTCGCGGAACGCGTGCTCAAGCAAACGTTCGCGGCAAAACAGGGACGATTGATCAGGTGTCGGCTTTATCCGGTTACATCAAGACAGCCGCCGGCGAAGAACTTGTCTTTTCGATGGTCGTGAACGGCGTAGCGTCTAACCCTGCTCGTGTTTCCCTTCTCGATGAATTGGTACTACACCTCGCAAACTTCACTGGTAAGATCGATTGATCTCTAAGGATACAAAAAGGAAAAAGGCAAGATCGGCATTTCGCCAATTTTGCCTTTTTACTTTTTAAGATCTACTTTCTGCGACTACCAGCGATCGCCGCCGCCATAGCCGCCACCGCCGCCGCGGTTGCCGCCATATCCTCCGCCGCCTCGGCGTCCGCCGCCGCCGCCGCCGCGATCTTCACGCGGGCGAGCTTCGTTAACGACCATATTTCGGCCGTCGTACTCTTGCCCGTTAAACTGTGCGATCGCACTATTGGCTGCGTCTTCGTTTGCCATTTCAACAAAACCGAATCCGCGCGAACGTCCCGTTTCGCGATCGATCACGACGTTTGCTGAACTCACCTCGCCGGCTGTCGCAAAATGTTCTTGGAGATCTTCGCTGGTAACGCGAAAAGAAAGGTTTCCTACGTAAAGTTTCGTGCTCATTTTCCTTTGAATTTATCGAACGTATGAGAAGCAAGCCAAGGTAGGTTTAGATGGAAATGTCCCTCAGGATCCCTTACCGATCTTTAGCGACGAGCCCTAACCGAAAATATCTGATGCTTCCGTACCCAAATACCGTACTCTCAAAAAACCGCACCGAAAAACGTCGCTTGTCTGTAACCGGACGATCCGCATCTATCGAGACACTGCAAGAGAGCAAAAACAAGAGGAAGTATGCCCGTTTTCTAATATTTACGCAAGAGTCAAATTGACCGTCCGGCCTGAGCGTCGACCGGCCTATCCGCTAGGCCCAATAGAAACACATGCGATCGCGAATGGTTATTGCAACTCATTGGTTCTGTTCGAACGCCACAATGGGGAACGCGACCCAACGAGTGCTTCGATCTGGAGGTGCAAGGTCTAAGGTTCGGGAACCAAGTTGAACTAAAACAACCTGCTCCCGGCTACTTTTCGCGAAGAACGTCGAGGATCTTTTCATGGATACCGCCAAAGCCGCCATTGGACATGATGGCGACGACATCACCGTTGTCCAGGTGCGGTGCGAGATGTTCGACGATCGAATCGGCGTCAGGGTGAGAGAAAGCGGGTTTACCCTGGAGCTCGATGTCCCTCACGAGTTCGTCAACGTCGAGTACCTTGCCGAGTTCGCTTGCTTTTGAGGTGTTATAGACTCCGGCGATGATGACGTAGTCGGCATAAGAGAAAGCCTTTGAGTAAGGCTCTTGGAACACAGCTAACCGCGACGACCACGAACGAGGTTCGAACACGGCGATCAGTCGGCGCCCTTCGTACTTCATCCGTAGAGCTTTCAACGTTTCCTCGACTGCGGTCGGGTGATGTGCAAAGTCATCGATCACGGTCACGCCTCGAATTGTGCCTCGGACCTCCATACGGCGTTTCACGCTCTTGAACGTGTCGAGAGCTTCCTGGATCTTCTCCTTTGAAATTCCCCACGCGTCGGCGGCAATGATGACCGCGAGGCAGTTTCGTACGTTGAACTCTCCGATCAGATGCGTTTCGAATTCACCCCAGCTGTGGCCGTCCTTAAATACAGTGAACCGAGTTACGTCGCCGGTAAAGTCGATGTAGCGAGCCTGCCACTTGGCGTCGTCCGATAGACCGAATGTCTCTACGGTCGTAAACAGCTTCCCGTGCATCTCGTCGAGCACTTCGCGAACTACAGGCGAATCCACGCCGCATATCAGGCGGCCGTTGCCGGGCACGAGGTTCATAAGCCGCGAGAACTGATACTTGATCTCCTGCAGGTCGCGGTAGATATCGGCGTGGTCAAATTCGATGTTGTTGACGATGGCGATCTCGGGCAGGTAATGCATGAATTTCGGCTTCTTATCGAAATATGCCGTGTCGTATTCATCGCCTTCGATAACGAAATAGTCGCTGCCGGTGACCCGGAAACTCGCGTCGAAATTCTGAACGATACCGCCGACCAGGAAACTCGGGTCGAGCCCGCCAACCTCGCATATCCACGTCGCGATGCTCGTTGTCGTCGTCTTTCCGTGTGTTCCAGCGACGACCAGCGACCGGCGGCCGCGAATGAACTGTTCTTTGACGATCTCGGCCTGCGAGCGGTACATCAGCTTGCGGTTCAGCACTTCCTCGAGCTCCGGATTGCCGCGTGAGATGGCATTGCCGACGACGGTCACTTCAGCACCGATATCCGCATTCTCTGCGCGATATCCGTTAAGTATCTCGATTCCCAGAGCTTCAAGCTGTGTCGACATCGGCGGATAAACGTTCTGGTCAGAACCCGTTACCTTGTGTCCGCGTGATTGCAGCATCCCGGCAAGGCTCGCCATAGCCGTGCCGCAAATTCCGATGAGGTGATAGTGCTTTTCCATGTTTATGGCCAATAGCCGATTTTAATTCACTGACGCGGAACTGGAGAAATTCCGGATATCGAATTTATCTCTCGTTCATCTAAATTGTCGTAGAATCGAATTATGAGGGTGTTGCTGGTCGAAGACGACAGGAGGATCGCATCGTTCATCTCGAAAGGCTTGCGGGAAAACGCCTACGCCGTCGACACTGCCCAGGACGGCGACGAGGCAACCTACATGGCCTCGATCAACCCCTACGACCTCTTTATCCTTGATGTCAATCTTCCGCAAAAGGACGGGTTTGCTGTATGTTCGGAACTTCGTGGAAACGGCAACGCCAAGCCGATACTGATGCTGACGGCTCGCGATACGGTGGATGACAGGGTCGCCGGGCTCGACACCGGTGCGGACGATTATCTCGTAAAACCGTTCGAGTTTCGCGAGCTTGTCGCTCGGATCAGGGCCTTGCTGAGGCGAAACAACGAGATACGCTCGAACACGATCATGATAGCCGACCTCGATATCGACACAGTATCGCAAACAGTTCGGAGAGGGGGCGACCCGATCGAACTCACCACCAAAGAGTACGCGCTCCTCGAGTTTCTGGCCCTGAACAAAGGGCGCGTGGTCGGCCGCGAAGAGATCTCGGAACACGTTTGGAACGAGGATTTTGACCCTTTCTCAAACCTGATCGAAGTTTATATCAAACGTCTTCGACGAAAGATCGACGAAGGCCGCCCGATGCAGCTCATACACACCCGACGCGGTGCGGGCTACATCCTTAACGATGCTTAATTCCATCCGGGCAAAACTCACCCTTTGGTACATCGGCATTCTTGCTATCGTGTTCGCCGCCTTTGCTTTCGCGACCTATACGCTCTACTTGCGTGTACTGCAGGACGAGACAAAGACAAACATCACCGAAATGGCGAATAATTTCGTCAAGACGGTCAACCAACTCCATTATGAACGGCCGAGAGGGATCGCGGCAGAAACCATCGTTAAGGAGGCTCTCGATGAATTCAGCTTTCGCGATTTTAACTTCGCGGTATTCACTAACGATGGCAAGCTGATCGGTAAGACCGGAGATCAGGAACTCCCCCAAGCCATCCCTTCCGCGGTCGGCGACGGCAAGTTCCTGCGTTACGGCAGCGGTGACGCGGCACTCTCGATCATGGAGAAAAACTTCAAGATCGATGGAAAACAGCTGCACCTTTTCGTGCTTTTTTCTTTGGCAGATCAGACCGCTATCGAATCGAGGATCACCAATATCTTCCTGATAGTCGCACCTCTACTTCTGCTGCTTGCGGGACTCGTCGGATATCTGCTGGCCCGCCAGAGTTTGAAACCGGTCGCCCTCATGGGCGAGAGAGCAAAACAGATCGGTGCGAACAACCTGCATGAGCGTCTGCCGGTCGCAAACCCAAATGACGAGATCGGCGATCTAGCTACACTGTTTAATCAGCTGCTTGATCGGCTCGACCAGGAGTTTGAAAAGCAGCGAAGGTTCATGGCTGATGCGTCACATGAGCTTCGCACACCGCTAGCTATCATTCGCGGCGAATCGGAGGTCGCGCTTCAGCGTGAAAAGCGCACCGGCGATGAATATCGCGAATCGCTCCGAATAGTTAACGACGAGGGCAAGCGGCTGTCGAAGATCGTCGAAGACCTTTTCACTCTTGCCCGCGCGGACTCGGGAAACATAAAGGCGAGCTTTCGCGATGTCTATATAGACGATATTGTCGACGACTGCATGATAAAGATCCGAACGCTGGCCGAAAAAGGAAAGATCAAGGTCGCATATGAACGCGAAGAAATGAAGATCCAGGGCGATGAAGCCCTGCTGTACCGTCTATTCTTAAACCTTCTCGACAATGCCGTTAAATACAACATCGCGGACGGTTCGATAAACGTGACCGTAAAACGCGGTCGTGTCACCGTCGCCAATACAGGCCCTGAAATACCGGAAGGCCAGCGGGAACAAATATTCGAAAGGTTTTATCGGATCGATAAGGCTCACTCGCGGTCGGTTGAGACGTTTACAAGCGGTGCCGGGCTCGGGCTTTCCATCGCAAAGTGGATAACTGACGTTCACGGCGCAACGCTTTCATTTTCCCGGTCCGAAAACGGTGAAAATATTTTTTCAGTTATTTTTGAGAGTTAATCTTCTGTTTATCTTCGATCTCTTATTCTGGTATCGAACTCGCGACAAACGCGAGCGGAAAAGGGAAAAGGAGAATTATAGAAATGACACTCGTCAATAAATACATTGGAAAGTTGGGAATATTTTCATTACTACTCGCCTGTGTAATGGCACTTGCTTCTGCAAGCGCGTTTGCGTCCGCCAAGGTTCCGGCAAAACGCATCTCGAAAGCGAAGGTTTCTGCGGTATCTAAGGCAAAGACTAAAACTTCCGCCAAGACCACCAAAGGCAAGAAAAAACGCCGACATCACAGAAAGCCGGCAATGGAAACGACGCCGATGAAGAAAACACCGGCTAAGAAGAATACATAAGTTCCGTTGGACCGGAGAGTTGCGAGATCTGATATAGGGAAATGTCCGGCTGTTCGAGACTCCGATGAAACGACACACGAGGGAGAGCAAGGACGATCGAGCAGAAGGTAACAGGGATCGATATTAGGTCAGGAACTCTTCGGTAAAACGGAAGACAACCGGAATACGAGCTTGGGCAGTATCAAACGATCCGGGGGTCCTCCGAGAAGCGAAATGGCGGTCTCAAAGCAAAAACACGGGGTTGCTCTGAGTACCGCCATTCGTTTTGCTGCTTTTACTTTCCGGTCAACTCCTTCGCAAGTCCCTCGGCATTGTAGATCTTTCTCAATGCCTCAAGAATTCCAGCCGTATGAACGCCGACCGCACGCGAACCTTCCTCTTCCTCAATATACCAATACCGATTGGAAAGCTTCTGAAGATTGCTGTCGAAATTAAGCCCGACGATCTCGCCGTTCCGATTTATTACCGGCGAACCTGAATTACCTCCGATCGTATCCGCCGTATAGACAAAATTAAGCGGGGTCGAAAGATCGACCCTGGTACGGGCGTCTTTGATGCTTTGTGGTAAATGGAACGGGTCCTTTTCGCCAAAGCTAAAAGCACGGTCGTAAAGGCCAAAGAACGTCGTCTTGTACGGGACAAGCGTAGTGTCTTCGTCATATCCTTTGACGATCCCGTATTCGATGCGAAGTTGCGAATTGGCATCCGGCGGCATCGTCTTGCCGTAAACGGCAAAACGTGCCTGAGCGATCTTTGTTCCGTTTGCTGCCTCGACGTTGAGAATCGTCTTCTCGTTCCATTCACGAAGTTCGCGAATGATCGGCTCAACGCGCCGGGCCAGCGTGATCATCGGATCGGTCGATGACGCGACAGCCGATGCAGGGCCATCGATCAAGGCCTTACGTGCGGCCGGATCAGTCAACTTGGTCTCACGGAACGCCCGACGGACAACCTCTGTCGGCTCTGCATCGCCAATTGCTGCCTTGATGAACGGGTCGCTCGGGCCGAGCACCTTGCGTCCCTCGGTCAGCCAATCCGTCAGTGCCGCTTCCTCCATCTCGGTGTAGATCGGTGCAGGCGATAGCAGCGAAGACTTGAAAGCTTCGAGTCTGGTGTCGCGAAATTCCGGGTAGCGCTTGTCGTTGGGTTTCGCCGTCTCGACATGATAGGTAACGATCTGCTGAGCTATTATCGCTAACCGCGATGCGCCGATATTTGAAAACGCCAAACGGTTGGCCATTGGAGGCATCTGCTTGTACGCGGAGGCTATATTCTCCCAAGCCGGAGCGTATTGCCTATCAAGTTCCGGCTTTTGAGCGAGTTTGCTTCGAAGGTCCTTTTCTTCAGCTTCTTTCTTGGCAAAGTTTCGGGGGTTCAACAGGCCTTCCTGCTGGCCCGCAAGCCGCTTAAGCGAGTTCGCGAACGAACGCATCCCGGGATTCGCCTGCCGCTGCTGCTCGGCACCTAGTTTTGCGTAGTTTTCAAGAGCTTTTCGCCGAGTCGTCCAAACCTTTTCCTGCAGCGGATTTCCAATATCACGCTGATAAGCAAGCTGAGCCACGGTCAACAAACGAGCCGTGGAACCAGGATAACCGGACACGACAATAAACTCGCCTTCCGCGGCTCCGGTTTCAGACCATTTGAAATAATTTGGCGTTTCGGCAGGTTCGTCGTTCTCGTACGCACGCAGGAACGTGAAATCCAGGTCATGCCTCGGAAACGTAAAGTTATCGTAATCGCCTCCGAAGAAAGCTGCCTGTTCTTCCGGAGCCATCACCAAACGAATATCGGTATAGCGTTTGAAACGATAAAGCCAGTATTCACCGCCGCTGTAAAACGAAATGACCTCACAACGGAGTCCGGCCGGACAATCCTTTTCGATCGCAGCGATCTCTGTTGACCGTTTTGCTGCCATCTCGGCATCATTGGCACCGCTTTTTGCCGCGTTCAGCACACGATCGGTCACGTTGTCGTATGAGAAGAGGACCGACGCACTCGCATCCGGGATCTTTAGTTCTTCGGCCCGGGTCTTTGCGTAGAAACCGGTCTTGAGCAGGTCGCGTTCCTTACTCGAAAGCCGCTCTATGTATCCCGAAGCGACGTGATGATTGGTCGCGATCAGTCCGTTCGGCGAAACGAATCCGGCGGAAGCGTTGTTCACCTTTGGTGACGCCAATCGCACCTTATCGATCCAAGCCTGTGACGGCTCAAAGCCGTAACGCTCCTTCCACTGTTTCAGCGGCAGATTGTCAAACGTCCACATGCCGTCGTCGGCAAGAAATGCGGGAACGTTTAGGAGAAAGCAAAAGAGCAATAACGCGGCAGCGATTCGTTTCATAATTCCTTCCTATTTCAACACACCGGAGAGTTTTTCCAAGGCTCCCTCCAGAATGTGATCTTCACGTGCGATGCAAATTCGAACGTGCGCATCCCAGGTATCCGAATCCGCGAACGCACTTCCCGGAGTCATACCCACACCGGCGTCGCGCATCAACATTTCGTTAAACACGATAGCATCGCTGAACTGCTCAGGGATCCTCGCCCAAAGATAGAACGCAGAACCCGAGTCATAGATGTCGAAACCAAGGCCGCGTATGCCTTCGGAAAACCTCTGACGCTTTCCGTCAAACTTATCGCGAAGCTCCGTGTAGTAGTTATCGTTTGCCATCAACACCCGCGAAAGTGCAGCCTGAAGCGGGGTCGCAGGACAAACATAGATAACATTCGCAGCGTTATTGATCGGAGCGATCAGTTCGCCCTTTCCGTAGGCGTATCCGAGCCGCCAACCCGAGATGTTCCACGATTTGGAAAATGAGTTGACCGTGATCGTTCGTTCACGCATATCGGGCAAACTCGCGATCGGCGTATGCGGATTTTCCCCGGTAACGTAGTGTTCGTAAACCTCATCGGAAATAACCAAAAGGTCAAGATCTTTTGCAACATCAGAGATCGCTTCAAGTTCAGTCTGGGCAAGCACCTTCCCCGTCGGATTCGCCGGCGAGCAAACTATGATCGCCTTTAATGGAAACTCGCTGCGGTCCTTCAGTTCTTTACAGCGAGCGAGCAGGGCTTCTTTTTCAAAACCAAGCGCTTCGTCAAGTTCGAAAGATTCTGTCTTGCCTCCAAATTCTTCAAGTATCCGGCGGTGGTAAGGATAATACGGCTCAAAGACCAAGGCCGACTTCCCTCTCAGGTAGGCCTGCGCGATGCCGATCAATGCGCCGGTTCCGCCATTGGTGACCATTACCTCGAACGGGCGTGCGTCAGGATCGACTTCGATATTGTTAAAACGCTTGATCTTTTCGGCGACCGCTTTTCTCAGGTTCGCGTCTCCTTCACTGCCGCCGTAATGGTTTTGGCTTGCTGCTATAATAGCGGCGGCCTCGGCGGCTAATTGAGGATCGATCGGAAGTTCCGACTGTCCTTGAACGAGGTTTCCGCTTGGCGGCACAAGTCGAGTGATCGCACGGATATCCGGCTTCACTTTCTTTACTTTTGCTTCGGTCATAAACTTTTAATTTATCAGTTTCGTCTAAAATCCAAAAACGTGCCCAAGTCGAGGAAATGCGTCCCGGCCGCTTCCTTGATCTGGAACTCTCGACCAAATGAGATCCGAATTTCACGCAGATCTGCCGCCATCGCAGAAACCCGATCTGATCGGAGGACATTTCCGTTCGTTTCGAAAAGACCCGACCGGCTTTCTGATTCGTCAGGCCGGCCTTGGCGATGTTGCATACTTTCGAATGGGACCTCAGCACGGTTATTCGATCTCGCATCCCGAGCTTGTTCGAGACGTATTGGTGGTAAATGCACAGAAGTTCGTAAAGGGCAGGGCCCTGCAGCGTGCCAAGGCCCTGCTTGGAGAAGGTTTGCTCACCAGCGAAGGCCGACATCACCTCCGCCAGCGTCGGATGATCCAGCCTGCGTTTCATAAGGATCGAATTGCAGATTACTCACGCTCAATGGTCGAACATGCTCACAGCATGTCAGGACGCTGGACCGATGGAGCGGTACTGGATATTGACAAAGAGATGATGCAGCTCACCCTGCGGATCGTGGCGTCAACCTTATTTTCCGCGAGCGTCGACGACGATGCAGACGATATTGGCAGAGCGATGACCACCGTGACCGAGTTATTCAATTTTCTGCTGCTCCCCTTTTCCGAATGGCTTCAGAAACTGCCGATCCCGCACACGCTGCGATTCAACAAAGCTCGCGACACGTTCAATTCGATCATTTTTCGAATGATCGATGAACGCAGACGCTCCGGCGAAGATAAAGGTGATCTGCTCTCGATGCTTCTTTCGGCACGCGATGAAGACGACTCCAGCTTAATGACAGACGAGCAGGTTCGAGACGAGGCTCTAACGCTTTTTCTCGCCGGGCATGAAACGACAGCAAACGCGTTGACCTGGACCTGGCTGCTGCTTTCTCGAAACCCTGAAAGCGAATCGAAACTACATGCCGAATTGGATTCAGTTCTCGGTGAGAGGTTGCCGACAATGGACGATATGCCGAATTTGAAATACACCGAATTTGTATTGGCAGAGTCGATGCGTTTGTTTCCGCCGGCATGGACGGTCGGGCGCCTTGCCGTCGAAGATCATGAACTTGGCGGATTTCGAATTCCTAAGGGTTCACTTGTTCTTGCAAGTCAATTTGTGGTCCATCATGACCCCCGATTTTGGGAGCGTCCAGAAGATTTCATTCCTGAACGATGGGAAACCCAAAGCGTAAAGGAAGCAGGACAACGGTTCATTTACTTTCCGTTCGGTGCCGGAGTCCGCCGGTGTATCGGCGAGAGTTTTGCGTGGACCGAGGGTATTTTGCTGCTCGCGACGTTAGCGCGTAGATGGAAACTAAGACTTGAACAAGGCCAAAAGATAGGCCTGAATCCAATGATCACTCTTAGGCCGAAATTCGGAATGAGAATGTCTGTTCACGCGAAATAGGAGGGATCCGTGATGTTCATACTGATAGCCGCTCTGTTTGGACTATTGGTCCCAAACGGCCTATTTATTTATTGGCTGCTAACAGAATTCCATGGTGTTGGCGATGTTATCAACGACCGGCTCGCTCTCGCTTTTATCATCGAGGCGTTCCTGGTTCTCGCGATAATGGCGGTCTATTTTGCCCGAAATCCGATCGGCGCCGTGAAATGGTACTGGTTCGTCGTCCTATCTTTGATCGGAGGGCTCGGCTTTGGGATCCCTTTTTATTATTGGTGGAATAAGCGTTAGGACTTTGGGGTCCGGCTCACGAATTCATTTCCCCTGACCCAGAACCGCCAGGGCTTTTCAGCATCATCTCCTGCGTAATCGATACCGATGCGTTTGCCGGAGGCAACCTGGTCTTCAACGAAAGATCGATGTTCTTCGACCCAGATCGTGTTTCCCGTCATGTGAGCGCCGTTCAGCGAGCGACCAATGCCAAAAGCGATACAAAGTTTTCCGGGACCGGAAGTGAGGTTCTTGTCCTTCATCGAACCCCGCCGTTCTCGCATCACTTCGATGCCTTCGACCGGTTCGACGGCACGGATCAGGACAACATGTGGATGATCGGACGGACCCGTAACGAAATTCAGCTGATAATACATTCCGTAAATGAAGAAGACGTATGCGTGGCCCCCGATGCCGAATGTGACCTCATTCCGCGCGGTCCGACGCCCGCCGAAACTATGTGCCGCTTTGTCTTCGACGCCCAGATAAGCCTCCAGTTCCACGATCATCCCTGACACGCGTTTTCCCTCTTGATCGGGAACGACCAATAGCTTTCCGAGCAAGTCTTTCGCGACCGCGATCGTGTCTTCACGCAGGTAAAACTCTCTCGGCAATCTCTTCATTTGCGGCAATTCTAGCAGATCGAGTAATGCGGCGATCACGCATACTGCGATTTTCTGCATCCAAATAATGCAGACTGAACATGGAAATTTGCTAGAATCGCAGTTGTCCTTGAACACATCGATTTATGAGATCTTTTCTTCTTTTTGTACTTCTGATCACCCTTTGCCAATTTGCCCCAGCACAGAAACTGAGCGACGTGCTCGCAACATCCAAGGTAAGGACATACACGGCCGCCGACCTTTCGGAAGACGGACAGAAGGCCTATTTGGGACAGCGTGATGAGATCGCCGCAGCTCGCGGTAGATATTTTGACGAGCTTATAACCGATGAACTTCTTGATCTCGAGTCAAAGGCCGTAAATTCGACACCGGAAAAACTTATCGCGACAGAAAAAGCAAAGGTGCCCGACCCGACCGCGGCACAGATCCAGGCCGTTTATGACGCAAATCGATCGGTATTGGAAGGAAGGCAGTTAAGCGAAGTTCGTAAAGACATTATCGATGCAATTCGGCGCGAGCCCGAACAAAAGGCTCTCGATGCTTATATCAAGAGCCTTCAGACCAAGCATAAGACCACACTGGGCAAGTCTGTTAACGCTCTCGACCTTAAGGCGGCCGATGTCATCGTTACGTTCGGAACGCGGCCGTTCACGGCCCGCGATTTCGATGCCAAATTCCGAGTCCAACTCAACGACCTTCTGCATTATCAATATGAGGATTTTCGCGGCGACCTTGAGATCTCGATCCTCGACGCCCTTGTCGATGAGGAAGCCAAAGCAAGAAATACAACTGCGTCGAGTATTATCGCCGCCGAAGTCACGGACAAGATGCGTACGTTTGCGGACGGTGAACGCGAGGAACTCGAGCAGGCATTGCTTACCAAGCTCTTCGCCAAATATGACGTGCGGATACTCATGAAAGAACCGCCCATCATTACGCAAAGTGTTTCGATCGACGACGACCCTTCTCGCGGCCCAATTTCCGCACCGGTCACAGTGATCATGTTCAGCGACTTTCAGTGTCCCGCGTGCGCTCGGACTCATCCGATACTGAAGTCGGTCCTTACAGAATTTGGCGACAAGGCCCGACTCGTCGTCCGCGATTATCCGCTCCAGAACATTCACGAAAATGCTTTCCTTGCCGCAATGGCTGCAAACGCCGCAAATGCACAGGGCAAATTCTTTGAATACATCGAATTGCTATATAGGTATCAAGGCGCCCTTGATCGCGAATCGCTTAAAGCTTATGCGGGACAGATCGGTTTGAATGTAAAACAGTTTGAGATAGACTTGAACGCCGAAAGGTCAGCCGTCGAGATCCGTAAAGACATTTCCGATGGCGAGCTTTATGCGGTGTCCAGTACGCCGACGATCTTTGTGAATGGCGTGAAAGTCCACAGGCTTTCACCTGATGCATTCCGACGTGCGATCAACCGCGCGCTGACACGATAATTTATGCGCTTATATTTTCTTTTTCTACTTGCTGCAATGACGATCGCCTGCGGCAATCCGCCGCCAAACAATAACAATAAAGTGGCAACTCCAAAGCCGGCGGCTGTTCCGCAATATAACTACGAGATCGTCAAGACCTATCCGCACGACCCGACCGCATTTACACAAGGTCTCGAATTCAGGGACGGCGTTTTGTATGAAGGTACGGGCGGGAAAGAAGGTGACGATTTCTACTCGAGCCTCAGAAAGGTCGATTTTGCGAGCGGAAAGGTCCTTCAAAAGTATGACCTACCGCGTGAGTATTTTGGCGAGGGCATTACGATCTTCAACGACAAGATATACCAGCTTACGTGGCGGGAAATGACCGCGTTCGTTTACGATCTGAACTTTAAGAAGACCGGTGAATTTCGATACGCCGGTGAAGGCTGGGGATTAACCCACGACGGAACGAATCTCATAATGAGCGACGGTACTCACGTGATCCGTTTTGTTGATCCCGATGACTTCAAGACAGTTCGCACGATCGTTGTAAAGGATGAGAACGGTAAGCCGGTCATGCAGTTGAACGAACTGGAATTTGTTAAGGGCGAGATCTGGGCGAACATCTGGCAGAGCGGCTGGATCGTCAGGATCGATCCAAAGGATGGCAAATTGCTCGGCCGCATCGATCTGAACACCATGGTCGATGACGAACAAAGCAAAAACAGGCGTGCGGACGTGCTTAACGGTATTGCGTACGATGCCGCGGCCGATCGCCTGTTTGTGACCGGAAAACAGTGGACTCGCCTGTTTGAGATCAAAGTGAATCCCAAATGACGGATGACGATCGTAAATTGATGTCGCGAGCGATAGAGCTAGCTCAGGCCGGCGTTGACAGCAACCTCGGCGGGCCATTTGGCTGCGTGATCGCCAAAGACGGAGTCGTGGTTGGAGAAGGAAATAATCAGGTCACTTCCACCAACGACCCGACCGCACATGCCGAGATCGTAGCGATAAGGCAAGCCTGTCAGAACCTGAACTCATTTCAGCTCGACGGTTGTGTTGTCTATACATCGTGTGAACCGTGCCCCATGTGCCTGGGCGCGATCTATTGGGCTCGTCCCGAAAGGATCTATATTGCCGGCAATCGCCACGATGCCGCCGAGGCAGGGTTTGATGATGCTTTCATTTACGATGAACTTTGCGGAGTCGATTTTGCAGGCCGCAAGGTACCCATTTCAATGATGATGCGCGAAGAAGCCTTGTCAGTTTTTCAAAGCTGGATAGAAAAACCCGATAAGATCGAATACTGATCGATGTCTAACACATATCTTTACCTGCTCTTCGCACTGCTTGCCGGCGCTATGATGCCGACACAGGCGACCGTGAACGGTAAAATGGCGTCGGTATTGCAAAGCCCGATACTCGCCGCTTTTGTCTCGTTTCTCGTGGGCACTATCGCATTGTTTGTTTACGCTTTGTTATCCGGCGAGACGCTTTCAACGCTTGCAGACGCTAAAAATGCCCCGCCGATCGCGTGGATCGGTGGAATTCTCGGTGCTTTTTTCGTTGCCGCTGCCGTCATCCTCGTTCCTCGACTGGGTGTCGCGATGACATTCAGTTCGATAATCGCCGGTCAAATGCTCGTTACACTTATAATTGACCATTTCGGGTTGCTAGGGGTTCCCGTGAAAGAAATTAGCCTTGCTCGTGTTGGCGGTATCTTGTTTATCACTGCCGGTGTCGTGCTGATAAGAAGATTTTGAGAGTGGGGATCATTGATACCGGATATACAGGATAGGTAGCCTTATTTCCTACAAATTCCATTCTGTTTATCCTATCCATCTTGTTTACATTTGCCTGATGATCGAGTTCATTCTCAACAACCATGACATCACAACCGATCTGCCGTCAGGTATGACGGTGCTTGATTTTGTCCGTTACCGCCAAAATTTGAAGGGTACAAAGATCGGCTGCCGCGAGGGCGATTGTGGGGCGTGTACGATACTTGTCGGTGAATTGGTCGATGAGAAAGTCCGTTACCGTTCGATGACTTCGTGCCTGATGCCGCTAGCTAACGCGGCCGGAAAGCACATCGTCACCATCGAGGGCATCAACCCGGAAGACGGCTCGCTGACGCCGGTCCAACAAGCGATGGTCGATGAAAGCGGCACCCAATGCGGATTTTGCACCATCGGATTTGTTATGTCGCTGACCGGTCATTGTCTCAGTAGCGGCGACCGTGTTAGTAGCACGCACGTAAGTAGGGGCTCCTGTTCGGATCTTGAAACTGCGATCTCCGCAATCGACGGAAACATCTGCCGCTGTACGGGCTACAAATCGATCGAGCGGGCTGCGATGCGGCTGTCAGAACCGCCTGCGTCAGCAGGCGACCAGAAAGCCGACGAAAAGTCTCCGTACGTTCCAACATATTTCTCGAATATTTCGTCCAGGATAAAGTCGCTGCGTAAAGCAACGCAATCTATTCCCGAAGAAACCGGCCGCCCATTGACGCCGGCGGTCCCGACATTTGTTGCGGGTGGCACCGACACATACGTTCAGAAGCCCGATTTTTTCACCGAGAATGAATCCGACCATCTCTTCTACGACGACGACCTTCGCGGTATTCGCGACCTCGGCGATTATATTGAGATCGGTGCGTCCACAACGGTCACCGATCTGCTCGAAACGCCGGTGATGAACGCGATCTTTCCCGATCTATACAAGCACCTCAAACTCGTTTCGTCCACGCCGATCCGAAACATGGCGACGCTCGCGGGCAACTTCGTCAACGCCTCGCCGATCGGCGATATGACCGTGTGGTTTTTGGCCCTGGATTCGTCAATTCTTATGAGCTCCCCTCCTTACGAAGGAGGGGTGGCCGAAGGCCGGGGTGGTTCTCTTACCAGAGAGATTCCGCTCGCCGACTTCTATCTCGGCTACAAGCAGCTCGCGAAATCCGACGACGAGATCATTACCGCAGTCCGCTTCAAAAAGCCGTTCGGCGATTTCCGCTTCAACTTCGAAAAGGTCTGCAAACGCACCTATCTTGACATCGCGAGCGTGAATACCGCGATCTCGCTGAAACTGTATGAGGAAGGTCCACCCGTACCTGAAATCCTAAGATCAAAGGTCACAGATCAAAGATCAAAAATCGAACTCGCTCATGTTTCCGCCGGCGGCGTCGCTCCGATACCGCTTTATTTGCGAAAGACATCGGCGTTTCTGATCGACAAGGAGGTCTCCGAGGAAACTATCGACCTAGCCATTGAGATCATACAGGACGAGATATCACCGATCTCCGACGTTCGCGGATCGGACGATTACAAACGGCTCCTTCTTCGACAGCTTTTCCGAGCGCATTTTGTCGAGATGTTTCCGGACATGAAATGAAGAACATCGACTCACATTCACACGTTCGCGGCGAGAGCGTTTACCTTGACGATATTCCGCTCGTCGAGGGGACGCTGTTTGCGTGCGTGTACGATTCGGCAGTTGCTCATGGAAAATTGATCAGCGTTGATACGAGAGAGGCGGAAAGGTCGGAAGGCGTTCATAGGATCATCACGGCGAAAGATCTCATCGGCGAGAATCAGATCGGCGGGATCGTGCCGGACGAGCCACTGCTGGCGGACGGCGAGGTGCATTTTGTCGGGATGCCGATCGCGGTCGTGCTGGCGGAAACGGAAGAGTTGGCAAGGAAGGCGGCGAGGAAGATCACTGCTGAGATCGAACCGCTTCCGATCGTTACCGATCCGCGAGTCGCGGCGGCGAACGGCGACCTGATCGTACCGCCGAAGAAGTTCATTCTCGGAGATACAGCAGAAGCGTTCGAGCATTGCGAACACGTCTTCGAAGGACGCACGGAGCAGAACGGCCAGGAGCATCTCTACATCGAAACGCAGGGTGCCTACGCCGTTCCGACCGAGAACGGCGGGCTTCGCGTATATTCGTCAACGCAAGGGCCCACCGCCGTCCAGCGTGCCGTTTGTCGGGTGACAGGCTTGCCGATGCATCAGGTCGAGGTCGACGTTCAACGGCTTGGCGGCGGTTTCGGCGGCAAGGAGGATCAGGCGAATGCGTGGGCGGCGATCTGTGCGGTCGGAGTGCAGTTGACGAAACGTCCGGTCAAATACGCTCTGCACCGGATGGAAGATATGCGGATGACCGGCAAGCGGCATCCGTATTCGTCGGACTACAAGATCGGCCTCGACAAAGACCTGAAGATCGTCGCTTACGAAGTCACGTTTTATCAGAACGCCGGGGCCTCTGCCGATCTATCACCGCCCGTTCTGGAACGCACGCTGTTCCACTGCACAAACAGTTATTACATTCCGAACGTAAGCGCAACGGCATACTCCTGCCGCACAAATCTTCCGCCGAACACCGCCTTCCGGGGATTCGGCGGGCCGCAAGGCATGTTCGTGATCGAATCTGCGATAGCCCATGCTTCGGAAAAACTGGGTGTTCCATCTTCAGAGATTCAACGGAAGAATCTCATAGACAACGGCGATGAATTTCCTTATGGCCAGATCGCCGAGAGTGATGCGATCACGAGTTGGGAGCAAGGTAATTCGAAGTTCGATTTTGCCGCGTTGCAAAGTGAGGCGGATAACTTCAACGCCTCGTCGAAATACTTCAAAAAGGGTGTCGCGATGATGCCGGTCTGCTTCGGCATTTCGTTTACCAAGACCCCGATGAACCAGGCTCGTTCATTGGTGCATGTTTACACCGATGGAAGCATCGCCGTGTCGACCGGAGCCGTCGAGATGGGCCAAGGCGTGAACACGAAGATCGCCCAGGTGGCTGCGAAGGTATTCGGCCTTCAGATCGAAGCGGTGAAAGTCCACACGACAAATACATTAAGAATCGCGAACACGTCCCCGACCGCCGCGTCCGCCGCCGCTGATCTTAATGGCAAAGCGACGCAGTTAGCGTGCGAGTCGATCAGGGATCGTCTTCTGGAAATCGCGGTGCCGCTGGTCGAAGCGGAAACGGCTGAAGCCGTCACCCTTACTGATGGATTTGTCTACCGCAACGGTGAGAGGACCTCGCTCGACTGGAATACGCTCGTGATGACGGCTCATCTGGAACGCGTGAACCTGAGCGAGCATGCACATTACGCGACTCCGGGCATCAATTTCGATTGGAGCACTGCAAAAGGGCATCCGTTCGCCTATCACGTATACGGCACGGCGATCGTCGGCGTAACGGTCGATTGTCTTCGCGGGCGTTATGAGGTCGATTACGTCAAATGCTGCCACGACTTCGGCACTTCGATGAACACCGCGGTCGATAACGGCCAGATCGAAGGCGGCATCGTCCAAGGCCTCGGCTGGATGACGATGGAAGAGGTCCTTTACGACGCCGACGGTAAGCTTCGCTCAAATGCGCTATCGACATACAAAGTTCCTGACATCTATTCCGTGCCGAAAGAGATCACTATACTACCGCTCGAAACAAGCCGTGAAAACCTAGCGATCTTCAACTCAAAAGCCGTCGGAGAACCGCCATTGATGTACGGCATCGGTGCCTATTTCGCCATCCGAAACGCGATCAAGGCCTTCCGAGATTGCTCGCCAGAGATCGACGCTCCGTTCACCCCTGAGAAAGTGCTGATGAATCTCTACTCTTCTTCTTAAATTCAAACAGGATGCACAGGAGGTAAGCCATAAAGAAATTCCTTTCTATCCTGTAAATCTTGCCTCATTCCTTTTTGCGGTAAAATCCCTTCGTGAATAAAAACCTCGAATTTTGGCAATTTGTCGCCGAACGACTTAAGCGGGATGAAAGGGTTGTGCTGCTCGTTGTCGCCGAAAGTTCCGGAAGCAGTCCGGGGCGAGCCGGATACAAAATGGCCGTCACGGCCGATAGTGAACTTTACGGTTCGATCGGCGGCGGCGTGATGGAAGTTTCGCTTGTCGAGCAGGCGAAAGCCGTCATGTCCGAACCGGGAACGGTAGTGACCGGATTCTTGATAGAACAGGTTCATCAAAAAGACGTACCTAATTCATCGGGTATGATCTGTGCCGGAAAACAGACAGTGATCTTCAAATTGCTGCGGCCGCAAGACGCTGACTTGGTTGATTCGATCGTTCTCGCACAGGGAGATCGCCATCCGGAAATGCTTTTTATCACGCCCAATGAACTGGGTCTAAGGCGACACGAAACTGGCACTCCAAACTTCCGATTCCAAAAACTCGACGACGACGAATTCACATACTTAGAAAGCCTCGGCTTCAAAAACCATCTTTACATAGTCGGGGGCGGGCATTGCGCTCTTGCGTTGAGTGAACTGATGTCAAAGCTGGACTTCCGCATCAGCGTTCTTGACGATCGTCCCGAATTGAACACGTTAGACAAGAACCATTTTGCCGATGAGGTCACGGTCATCGACAGCTATGAGAATATAGCTGAACACATACCGCAGGGCGATAACATTTATGCCGTGGTTATGACGCTTGGCTATGTATCTGACGGTATCGTCATTAGGCAGTTCATCGGTAAAGACCTGAAGTATTTTGGAGTTCTCGGAAGCAAGGCGAAAATGGCGGCGTTGATGAAAGAATTAAGGGCCGAGGGTATTGACGAAGAAAGACTTTCCCGCATTCACACACCTATCGGCGTGCCCATAAACAGCCGCACTCCGGAAGAGATCGCGATCAGCATCGCGGCTGAAATAATTGCCCTGAAGAATGACGCTACCTTATCTCGGTCGCTGAAAGAGCACCAAAATAGGTGACACGTTCGTCCGTGTGATGATGAAGAATTCGGGCAGCCCGTTCTTTTCGCAACTTACTCTTAACGTTTACGATCACGATGCAATGCCCGTCGTGCAAATGCTTTTCGTAGCGTTCCAGATAGGTCCGATCAGGCCCGATGTGCTGAAAATTCCTAAGCACCATGCCCGCAAACCCGTGCTTGGTCCCCGCGAAATCCATCCTCCTTTCACCTTCCAGTCCGCAAACGGCCTCGATATCATTCTCTGAAAAACCGTTTGACGTCAGTTCCTCGACCGCGGCATCGGCGTCATGCGGCGATTCGAAAACACTCACCAGTTTATGGATCGGAAAGGCAATAAAATCATCAAAGGACGTATCGTGCTCCTTACCTGTTTGTGCGGTCATCGTCAACCTCCTTGTTCTCTGATCCTTGTTTTTCTCCATTATAACTCCTTCCGTCAAGCGGGAACATTTGGCGCGGACCGGTGTCTAACTGTACATCGGCGGTCAGACGCCGAAACCGTTGGCACCGGAAAACTTTTACGGAGGAATTGATATGTTTGACCAGCTTGTCGAATCGAACACGGCCGAAACCGAGTTCAAACCGCGTCGAAAGTTCTTTCTGGTGTCGTCGGTGATCGTCGGTATCTTGTTTGTCACCGCCGTCGTCGCCAGCATATACGCGGCCGACTTCAACCTCGGGACCGATAATTTTGATATCGCCGAACTACTTGCACCTGTCGCACAAACCGAACCGATCGACGAACCGGAACCGCCCCGCCAACAGCCCCGCAGCGATCAAAACTCATCCAGCGATATTGCAACTCGTCAATTCGCTATGGCAAGCACCAGCGATTACAGTAAGATCCCAAACGGGATCTCGACCGACGTAAATCCGTATCGGTCAATTCCGAGCGGTAAGTTCATTATCACACCAGGCCCCGAACAAGACGCCTCGTCTCAGGTAAACTCGACAGTATCAACCATCGGAAACTCAAGCAGCGGCCCGCAACGAATCGATGAAGGAGATGATGCGGCAAATACTCCGCCCCCGGCCTCTCCCAAGATCGAACGCAAGCCGATCGCCATGTCTAGTGGCGTAATCAGCGGCAAAGCGACTCATCTACCCAAACCCATATACTCGGCGGCAGCGATAGCTGTTGGAGCTAAAGGCGCGGTCAACGTTCAGATCACGATCGACGAACAAGGAAACGTGATCTCGGCGAAAGCCGTAAGCGGGAATCCGTTACTTAGGCCAGAGGCTGAAAAAGCTGCATGGAAGGCAAAATTCTCGCAAACAAAGCTCTCCGGTGTTCCGGTAAAAGTGACCGGTGTGATCGTTTATAACTTCACACGAAATTGATAGGACGATTCGTTCAACTCGATCGCGGGGCGAGATCTGATCGCCCCGCCTTTTTTCTGCCTAAGAAACGCAAATTTCCGAAACACGTTCGTCTCGCTTGTATTAAACTCTACTCCCAGGGTCGAGGTGAGGCGATGAAAAACAGAAGCGGAAGATCGGCAAATGATCCGATCGCGATCATTGCGGTTATTTCTATCATCTTCATCGGACTTGCTTGTACCTGTGGAGGCGGCCGTTCTGATCAGGAATGGAACCGTGTCCTTGCTTACAAAAAGCTTAGTCGGGCGTCCAACTCCGGAGCGGTCAGCGACAACGTAAATTTCTTTTTCTGTCCGTCCGGCGACTACGCAATGCAGACTCAATTCTCGGGTTTTTCGGGCGGCGGTGCGGGAACGCTCTCTATGGCGAGCGAAGACGTGGAATTGGGACGCTGGGCCGTCAGGAACGGAGTGCTTTATCTGCGGTCGCAGAATGGCGAAGATCGCCAATATGACCTCTCCGTCGGATCGGACGACCATGTTATTCGGCTAAACGGTGACGGCTATCTTGTTGATACTCAGAACGAATGCGAATAATGTCTATTTGCCGGAACCAAGCCTGGCAAAGAAAGCGGGCATGTCGTCCGCATAGACCGGCACATTAAACCTCGATCGGAGTTCATCAAAAGTCATTCCGTCAAGAAGTATCGGTTCATCTGACTTTATCGTGTGCTTCGGTATGATCACGAAATCTCCGGCGATCTTATCTTTTACGTTCAGATAATCCTTTCCGCAAAGCAGGCCTGCGACCGATACATCGCCGCCAAAATAGGTGTTGGGGACAGCCAATACGGTAAGTCTGGCGCCCGATAGGGCGTTGTATCTCGCGATCTGTTCTGCAAGTATCGGGGCAAACATTTCCCCCGTCAGGATAGTTCCATAGAGCTTTTTCCCGCGAGATCGTTCGATGGGCAGCGTTGTCTCCGCGCGCGCTGTAACCGGGACGCGAGCGTCGGGATGAGTACGGGAATTTCGAAAATACTGTCTGGCTAATCCGACGGCTTCGAGGCGCTTTGCCTCCGTCTGAAATCCATTCAACAGCTTCTCAAATCCGTGAAGAAATGTCCTTACCATTCCCACTCCGTCTTCGATCTGCGGATAATTTCCGTAGTGCCGCCGCGACGGTATCTCAACTCCGCCCTTTAGATAGATCTCGTCGCCGAGAAACGCGAACGTCGTCCCTAACGTTCGGCGAAACTCTTTCTGCAGCTTTTCTACCTGCTGAATGGTTCGTCTGCAAAACTCAGGTGTAACTCGTGTAAGCCGTTCGTCGGTGTTGTACCGGGTCAAAGCCACGGGAACTACGGCCGTGCTGACGACCTTTGGATAATGCCCGGCGAGATCGCGGAGAGTTTTCTCCAACTGTTTTCCGTCGTTGATCTCCGGGCAAAGCACGACTTGTGCATGTATCTCGATGCCGTTATCTAGCAGACGCTGGAATTTATCGAATATGTCAGCCCGCTTCTCATCGACGCCGAGAAGATAGGCTCTCGTTTTCAGGTCCGTGGCGTGAACAGAGACGTACTGGGGAGTCAGCCGCTGTTCGATGATGCGGTTCATTTCGTCGTCGGTTATCGACGAAAGAGTGGTGTAATTGCCGTAGAGAAATGAAAGGCGAATGTCCTCGTCCCGCACAAAAAGAGACGGTCGAGCGTCCTCCGGATTCCCCTTGCAAAAACAAAATAGACATTCGTTAGCACACTGCCGCGGTACTATCTGCTCGAACGTTAAACCGAGATCTTCGCCTTCATCGCGGTCAAATTCTATCTCAAGCGATTCCCCGGTGGATTTTCTCACTAGAAATGTCAATTCGGTTTCACCGGCGGTCTGGAAGCGAAAATCCAAATAGTCACGCACGCTCCGGCCGTTGACCTTTACGATCCGGTCGTTCGGAGCAAGGTCCAACTCCTCGGCCAGGCTTTCAGACGCGACCTCGGTGATCGTCACGCCCGGACGCCGAAGTTGAGTGATTGCTGGTGTGACTGCAAATTCGTACATTGCGTGATAAGCTTCTTAGTGTAGTTTTTCCCTGGAAAGGTTGGCAAGCATCTCCTTCCCCTTTGAACGCAGGCCTCCTCAATGCATGTGTAATGAAAACGATCCTGATCGCAGATGACAGCCCGTCTATCCGTCGTCTATTGGAAAACACCATCAAGTCAGCCGGCTATAGGGTCCTTACTGCGTCCGACGGCCGCGAAGCTCTGAAAATAGCTTTCGAGAATTCAATCGATGCGATAATCGCAGATGAGGAGATGCCGAACCTGACCGGAAGCGATCTCTTCAAGATCCTCAAGACCGATCCTGAAAAAAAGAATATCCCGCTGATAATGATAAGCGGGCTTACCGTTGAAAACGATAAGCCCGTTTCGGAACTTGCCGATGTCTTCCTTTCGAAGAATGCCGACCTCAGATCACAGGTGCTGACGACGCTTGAACGCGTCGTCTAGCCCGCTGAAGCCGCCTTAAGGTCAAGCAGCGAGTCGAGCGGAGTGTACTCGATCGCCTGCGAAGTCGCAACCGCTTCGTATGTACACTTGCCGGCGTAGGTATTAACGCCTTCACGCAGCCCCGGATCGTCAGCGATCGCCTTTTCAAATCCCTTGTTCGCGAGATCAAGAGCATATGGCAAGGTTGCGTTAGTCAACGCAAACGTAGAAGTCCGCGGAACTGCACCAGGCATATTGGCAACACAGTAATGCAGAACACCCTCTTCGTAGTAAGTGGGATTAGAGTGCGTAGTGGCATGGGTTGTTTCAAAACAACCGCCCTGATCGACAGCGACGTCGACAAGCACGGCACCGTTCGGGATCAAGTGCAGCATATCGCGCGTGACCAATTTCGGAGCCGCAGCACCGACAACCAGGACCGCACCGATCACAAGATCGGCGTGCGATATGGCTTCTTCGATCGCATACTTCGACGAAGCGAGAGTCTGGACCTTTGATAGGAAAATATCGTCCAGTTGGCGGAGACGATCAAGATTGCGGTCAATGATAGTAACCTTTGCCCCGAGGCCAACCGCCATCTTGGCCGCTTCAGTGCCGACAATTCCTCCGCCGATGATCACAACATTTGCGGCCGGAACTCCAGGAACGCCGCCAAGCAATATCCCGCGGCCGCCGTTCATCTTTTCGAGATAGGTCGCACCGACCTGAACCGACATTCGCCCGGCAACTTCTGACATCGGCGTCAGAAGCGGTAGTTTTCCATGGACATCAGTGATCGTTTCGTACGCAACACCGGTCACCTTGCGCTCCATCATCTGCTTCGTCAGTTCGAGTTCGGGCGCAAGATGAAGATAGGTAAAGAGCAACTGGTTTTCGCGCATGCGCGGATACTCGGGTGCGACCGGTTCTTTGACCTTGACGATCATATCGCCCGTTGCCCAAACTTCGTCCGCAGTGTCCAGAAGTGTTGCTCCCGTTTTTGCGTACTGTTCATCGGTGAAGCCTGAGCCCTCGCCGGCGGTCTTTTGCACAAAAAGCTCGTGTCCGGCGTTTACCAGAGCATGCACACCAGCTGGGGTTAGTCCCACCCGATATTCGTTGTCCTTTATTTCTTTCGGTAGTCCGATCTTCATTAGAATATTCTCCAGAAAATTATGTTTCGATAAGTAATGGCTATAGTTGAAGATTCTACGTGTTTTTAGCGGATTTGTTAAAACCGCTATTTGTAGTTTTTGTATTTCTTCATGTCACTTGGCGACGCCGGCTTGATGGAAACTGCTGCTCCGCCGCCCGGAGCAAGCGAAAGCCGCAAGGCCGTCGAAGCATCCACGATAAATGATTCGATCTTGTAGGCCTGTGGGTTCTTTTCCCAATGTGCATCAATTGCGTCACCATAGATCGTCGCAACATATTTTTTGCCGCGGGATAAGAACGCAAGCGGGGCCGCAGAAGTCCGCCCGTTTTCGTCAGTGATCGCACCAAGATACCATTCGTCCTTTCCTTTCGCGTGGCGGGCTATTGTCAGATGATCTCCCGGCTCGGCCTCAAGGTACGCACTGTCGTCCCAGTCGGTCGGAACGTCACGGATGAACTGAAACGCATCCGAATATTTTTCATAGTTTTCCGGAAGATCGGCTGCCATCTGAAGCGGGCTGTACATCGTTACGTAAAGCGCAAGCTGCTTTGCCAAAGTTGTGTGGACTTGCTCCTTTCTTCCGTATTTATCGAGCTTTATCTGAAATATTCCGGGCGTATAATCCATCGGTCCGCCCATCAGGCGCGTAAACGGAAGTATGGTTTCGTGTTCCGGCGGATTCCCGATGCTCCAGGCATTAAATTCATTTCCGCGGGCCGCTTCTGACGCCATCCAGTTCGGATATGTTCGATGTAAGCCTGTCGGCCTAACGGGTTCGTGTGCGTCGATCATTATCTGCATCGCAGCGGCCTTTCCCGCAATGCGCGTGTAATGATTCACCATCCATTGACCGTCGTGAAATTCACCTTTCGGCAGAATTCTACCGACATAGCCGGTCTTTACCGCGTCATAACCGTTGGCCTTCATAAATTTGAACGCATCATCGACCCGTCGATCATAATTCTCGACGGATGCGGAAGTTTCGTGATGCATTATCAATTTCACGCCCTTTGATGCCGCGTATTTTCTGAGTTCTTGGACGTCGAAATCCGGATATGGCGTAACGAAGTCAAAGACCTGTTCCTTCATTTTGCCGTACCAGTCTTCCCATCCGATGTTCCATCCCTCGACCAGCACGCCCTGGATATTATTCTTCGCGGCAAAATCGATGTATCGTTTGACGTTTGCGGTGTTCGCGGCGTGCTTGCCGTTCGGTTTCAATGATCTCCAGTCTGTACCGGTCAAACTGGTATCGGCGACGTCGGCATAGTTCCATGTGCCGGTGCCGATGTGCATTTCCCACCACACTCCGACAAATTTCTGAGGTTTGATCCAGCTCGTATCGGCGATCTTTGACGGCTCGTTTAAATTAAGGATCGTTTTTGATGCAAGTATCTGCCGTGCATCATCACTTACGATAATGGTCCGCCATGGCGTTACTGAAGGCGTATGCAAAACTGCCTTTGTCCCGTCGCGGCTTGGCGCCAGATGGGTGACCGCCGAAAAATTCTTAGGGTCAATGACCAGGTACATTGCCGGGTAATTCAGCAAAGCAGCCTCATGAATGTTGATGTATACACCATCTGCGGTTTTGAGCATCAACGGCGTTTGAACGGCATTGTCTGCAAACGGCGATCTTGTACCTATCTCGTCCGCCTTGCTCGCATTGAGGGCGTTTATACCGCTTAGTTTCGTTGTTGAATATCTGTATTCGTTGGTGTCGTAATCGCCCGGTATCCAAAATGCCTTGTGATCGCCAGTCAAATTGATCTCGGTCTTTTCATCCGTGACCGAGAATTCTTTTAGCTGATCCTGCTCCGGGAATTCATAACGAAATCCGATCCCATCATTGAAAAGCCTGAACCGAACAATGATCTGGCGGCCGGGAGTAGATCCATCCAGCTTCTGCTGGAGCGTGATAGCGTACTGTCGATATTGGTTGCGGATCGCTGCGACCTCGCCCCAAACGGGCTTCCAAACCTCGTTAGTTTCACTTGTTTCGGACCTTAGGATGCGAAATCTACTTGTGAGCTGCGGCTGGTCTTTTAGCTCAAAACCCAGACGCGAATCACGAACAATGACCTTGTCCTTGAACCTCAAAGAATAAGTGGGCGTTCCTTCCGTTGTCATCTTGAACTCGAGTGAAACCAAGCCATTCGGTGAGCGTAAGATCTGTGCTTGAGCGGTGATCGCAGCGACAAATAGCAGAAACGGAAGAATTAGTTTTCGCATAGTTGAAAAAAGCCGCCCGACGTGTCGAGCGGCCCGTTGGTCTAGATCTCTACGGCATCGATCTGCGCTTTCTGAAGCTTACCGGAATAATCGACATACAGGGCCTTCCATTCGCTGAATATGTCCAGCACCTGCGTTCCCGCTTCGCGATGACCGTTACCGGTCCCTTTTGTGCCGCCAAACGGAAGGTGAACCTCAGCTCCGATCGTTGCAGAATTGACATAACAGATACCTGTGTACAATTCCTGCATTGCGTAGAACGATTTGTTCACGTCTTGCGTGTAGATCGCCGAAGAAAGTCCATACTTCACACCGTTAACGATCTCGATCGCCTCGTCGAGCGTCGAGAATGGGATAACCGACGTTACCGGCCCAAAGATCTCTTCTTGTCCGATACGCATTCCCGGCTTAACATCCGTGAAAACGGTTGGTTCAATGAACCAGCCTTTTGCGTAGTCGCCCTTTGTTAACAGGTTCCCGCCGCATGCGAGTGTCGCCCGATCGATGTTCTTACCGATGTGAATGTAGCCATGGATCTTTTGCATCGCATCTTCGTTTATGACCGGGCCGACATCCGTTTTCGGATCGAGACCGTTGCCGACGCGCAATGCCTTAACTCGTTCTACAAGCTTTTGGACAAACTTCTTATAGACCTTTTTATGAACGACCAGACGCGACGATGCCGTACATCGCTGGCCGCTCGTGCCGAATGCGCCCCAGAGAGAACCTTCGACGGCATTATCGATATCCGCGTCGTCCATTACGATGATCGCATTCTTGCCGCCCATTTCCAGTGACACGATCTTATTATCTCGGGCACAAGCTTCGGCGATCTTTCGTCCCGTGTCCGTTGATCCGGTGAACGAGATCAGTCTTACATCTTGATGATCCACCAACGCGGCCCCGGCATCGCCAAATCCGTTTACGAGGTTTACGACACCCTTCGGAATTCCGGCCTGTTCGCAAGCCTTCACCAGATTCAGTGCTGAAAGGGGCACATCCTCGCCCGACTTGATAACGACCGTATTGCCGCAAACGAGTGCCGGGATCAACTTCCACGACGGGATCGCCATCGGAAAATTAAATGGCGTGATCAGCCCGCAAAGTCCGACCGGTTGACGGACGCACATCGCGAACTTGTTCGGCATTTCCGCCGGTGTCGTAAAACCATGAAGACGTCGCCCCTCGCCCGCGGTGTAATAGGTACAATCAATTGCCTCTTGCACGTCGCCGCCGGCTTCCTTTAGCACTTTACCCATTTCACGGGTCATTTCCTGGGTATATCGGTCCTTATTTGCTCGAAGGATCTCACCCAACCTAAACAGAAGTTCAGCTCGTTTAGGGGCTGGAGTGCGACGCCATTTTGTGGCCGCATTTTTTGCAGCCGAAACAGCAGCGTTCACGTCGTCAGCGGTTGAGTTCGGAAACCGGCCGACGATGTCGCTGGTATCGGCGGGATTAACGTTATCAAACCACTCGCCGGTCGAAGATTTGACCCATTCGCCGCCTATAAAATTGTGATAGGTCTTAGTTGATGTCTTGGTTTTCTTAGTTATTTTTGCTTGTTTTGCCTGTGCCATATATTTCTTGTCTATGGACAAATGCCGAAAGTCCCAAGTCCGCCCTCGTTCAGACGACTTGGGACACCGGGTTCTTGTCTAATTACTGATCTCTATTGAACCGTAAACTGAACGACTTTCAAAATAGGCGATTCAGTCAGCGGATTATAGGTCAACACGTGAAGAACCACCGCGTCACCTTTTGATAGCTTCTTTACAGCCGCCTCGAACGCCTTCGCATCGGTAACATTGACTCGATTTATCCTTTGGATCAGATCGCCGGGCCCAAGCGCGTTCGCAGCTCCATTGGATGACTTTACGTCGGCTATAAAGCTGTCCGGGTTTATGTCCTTTACAACAACACCTTTCTTCCCCTCAAGCTTATAAGTCGCGGCTAAGGTCGGCGTCAATTCGCCAAGTGTCAATCCGAACGGCTTTGATTCTTCTTTCTTTTCCGTGGCCTGAGGCTTTGCTCGCTCATTGTCGTCCACCGCGATCAGTCGGTCGAGTCGGCGTTCCTGGAGCTTAACATCCGTCGTACGCCGTTCCATTAATTCTCCCTTTTCGCGAAGGTAAATGACGCTTACAGTTGTATCGGGACCTGCCGCAGAGACCTTTGCGATAAGGTCCTGCGCACTCTTTACGGGCTGACCGTTGAATTCAGTAATGACATCGCCGCTCTGCAGGCCGGCCACGGCCGCAGCACTTGCCGGATCGCGTACTTCTGTAACTATCGCGCCCCGCGCATCTTTGAGGTCGTAGATCTTTGCAAACTCGGGCTTCACCGATTCAAGGGCAACACCGAGAAATCCCCGGCGAACCCGTCCGTTCGCAATTATTTGTTTGAAAACGCTGTAGGCCTCGTTTGACGGCAAAGCGAAACCGACACCGTTATAGTCGCCCGTTGAGGTTGCGATCTGTGAATTGACCCCGATCACCTCGCCCTTCATATTTACAAGCGGACCGCCCGAATTTCCCCGATTGATCGCCGCGTCGGTCTGAATGAATTTCTGAAACGGTGTCGTCGACGGCGTATCCCGATCGACCTGCGAAACAATGCCGGCAGTTACGGTCCTCGCCAACCCAAATGGCGATCCTATCGCCAGAACCCATTCGCCGACACGGGCGGTATTCGAATCCCCGAGCTGAACGACCGGCAGATCTTTTCCTGCATCTATCTTAAGGACCGCAATATCGGTCTCGTTGTCGATACCAACTACTTTCCCAGGATATTCTTCACCGTTATCGAGCTTCACGGTGATCTTTACGGCCTCCGAAACCACATGCGCATTCGTGAGAATGTAGCCTGATCTGTCGACCAGGAATCCACTGCCTACGGCATAAGTCGGACGCCGCGACTGACGGCGAAACAACTCCAACAGTTCATCGGAGTTATTGGGGATATCACCGCTTCGAACCGCGGCCTCCGGTGTCTTTCCTTTGGTATCAATGCTAACGACCGCCGATTCCACTTTTTTCGCAACCTCGGCGAATGAATCCGAGAGCAGGGCAGCAGAATTTGGCGGCTGGGCGGCCCCATTAATGACAGCGAGAGCCACTATCATGATCGATAAAAGGGCCTTGTTCATTTTCTCCGTCGTTCTGTCGTTAACCATTGATACTTCTCCATGTAAAACTCGAGAATTTTGGACCGTAAGCGATTCAAAAAGTATATCAAATACAGGATAGATAGCTAGTATTTTTCGAGGGAAACGTCGATTCAGCCCATTGAAAGAAGTACTTTGAGAATTCCTTTCTCGGCCGCCGCTGCCATTGCTTTTACCCCGTCGTCCAACCTGAATTCTTCCGAGATCATATCTGTAACATCCAGCTTACCCTCGGCAAGCAGGTCGATGGCCGGCTTGAAACGGCCGCAACGAGAACCGACGATCGTTATCTCGTCCACAACTACTCGCCATGCTTCCCATTGCGGTTTCCCGTGAAAGGTAGATTTCAAGACGATCTTTCCCCTCGTCTTGACCAGGTCAAGGGCTCTCGCGAATCCCGTCTCCGATCCGCTGGCTTCAACCACAACGTCGAACCGGCGGTTCATATCCGAGGCTCCAACGTCAACTACGCCCTCGATTCCACGTTTTTCCGCGATCGCGAGCTTAGACGCGTGGCGGCCAAAGAGCGTAACATTGTTCGACCGAAGACGTAATGTCATTGCGCACAAAAGTCCAAGTTTCCCGTCCCCTATCACAGCGATATTCGTGGCGTTTTCGATCTTGACCTGCTCGGTAATGCCGAATGCTGCGGCCAATGGCTCAGTAAAAACGGCTTGCTCATCCGAGATCAAATCCGGGACTTCGATCAAATTTCGAGCCGGAAGATTCAGAAACTCGGCATGTGCTCCGTCTCGGCCCTTGATACCAAGAACAGTTCGTGATGGGCAATGTCGAGGGTCATCTTTCCTGCACAATTCACATTCCCCGCACCCGACATTGATCTCACCGACAACGCGTTTGCCGACCATCTCAGGAAAACCGTCCGCACGTTCGACGACCCCGACAAATTCATGCCCGATCGTTCCTTCAAACCCGGCGTATCCGCGTACGATCTCCAGGTCTGTATTGCATATCCCGCTCCTTGTGACCCTTATCAGGGCCTCGTCGGCTGCTGCCGGAATGGATAACTCGGCGAGGCGCAATTTCCCGCTCTCAACTCGAAGTGCTTTCATATCTTGAAACTTGCCCTACGAAAGGGCCGAAATTTACATTTGAAATCCGCGACTTTATAATTGCAAGCCAAATGATAAGAATTATTTCGTTGGCTCTCCTGATCTTGACCGTCGCCGCCCTTTTTTCGTGTCAGGATCAAAGCAAAGTAAAAAATACACAATTGACCAATCCCAATGACACTCCGACCGAGGCCTACAAACGCCTTTTCGCCGCTGTAAAAAAGAAGGATGTCGAGGCGATAAAGAACGAGTTTTCAGCCAAGACAAAAGAATTTGCGAAAGCGGTCGCAACTCGACAAAACGTTCCATTGGAAAAGGTGTTTTCAAATGGTTTTACCTCGTCAACCTTTTCAGATCAGCTCCCCGAAATACGCGATGAGCGAATAAAAGACGATATGGGCGCGATCGAGGTATGGAACAGCGGCGAGAATCGATGGGAAGATCTTCCATTCGTAAGGGAGTCCGACGGTTGGAAACTGGCGATCGGCGAGCTTTTTAGCGGCACCTACAAGTCGCCAGGCAAAGGAAAGAGCGTAATTGACCAGGAGGCGATCAATGCCATGTCGGGAAACAAGAGTGTCCAGAACGGTCAGATGCCCGCAAACCTGAATAATCCTCCGGCCGCGAACGCAAGACCGGCGAACAAATAGGAAACTATATGGTCGATGCGGACTCAATTAGAGATATCGTGGCGCAATATGCAGACCATGGATGGAAACTGCGGAGAGTGTTGGTAGATTCTAAAGACATTGTCTCCGATCCAAAGGTCGCCGAGATTCTGGCTGATGCCGATGTACGGATCAGTAAATTGTGCGCACTTTGGTTTTCGCGACGTTCTCGGCCTGACCGAGAGGCGTGGGAACTCCGTCAGCTTTCTGCGTCGCCTTACGCCATGGTCGAAGTCATCCCGGACGACGTCGATGATGATGATCGCGAATCGCGTTTGAGGGCCGTTGAAACACAAATGATGGAACACACCAAGCGTCCTGAAACATCTCATTAGCGATCGGCATGTAGTGTGTTTCCGATTTCCTTGACAACCGCGCGTGTTGACTGCAAACTTTAACCTATTGAAATGATGATCAAAGATCTCGGCCCGCGAGTAGCCAGCATTTGGGAAGGGTTACGGCCGGAGACAAGAAAGATGTTGGTCGGAGCGCTTCAATCGAAGGCGGTTCCGACATCCACGCCTCTGCAGAGATACTCCTACGATGCACACGCGGATTGGGAACTCAGCCGCCTGCTCTCTGCGCTCGATGAGCAATCGAAAAATCCGGCTTTAGACGAAGAGAAAGGAGTACTTGTCGAAATATCGGCATTGGCGGACACGTGCGTTCGCGTTCTCGAATCTCAAAGCGGTTCCGCTGAAGTGTTTATCCAGCTGGCCGAACGAGCGATCAAAAAGCACGATTATAACAAGCTCGACGCACTCGCAGACCGATTGGCGGAACGATTTTCGGCCGGTGAGATCGCGGAGATCGTTCGTCAGACCGATATGCCGCAGATCCGGGCTATCGCCTACGACACCCTGGCGATGCTGCCGGTGGACCTGTTGATACCGCTTCTTGACGATCCGCTATATCAGGAAATAGCGGCAAATGCTCTGGAACAAAAAGCCTTTGAGTTCGATTCGGAGGAAGCTCGCGACGTTCTCGAGCAGTTCGAATCTGAATTCGACCCTCGGGGAGAGTGAATCATCCACATAAAATTTGAGCACGAGGGACGTCCAACTTCTCTCGTGCTTCTTTATTGGTTCGAACCTTTAGTTTGCCGTTAATGCTTCATTCTGTTCAGGCTTCAAACGACCCGGATACATTGGAAACCGGGAGGTGATCTCCAACACTTCATTCCGCACCCTTGCCTTCACCTCTTCCGATTCCGGTTCATGCACGATGGCGGCGATCATCCTGCCTATCGCTTCCATTTCAGGCTCCTTCATTCCGCGGGTCGTCAACGCCGGAGTCCCGATCCTGATCCCTGACGCAACGAACGGTTTCTGAGTGTCGAACGGAATGGTGTTTTTGTTGACCGTAATGTGCACCTCGTCCAGTGCCTTTTCCGCAGCCTTTCCGGTAATACCTTTGCCATCCATAAAAACATCGACCAGCATCAAGTGATTATCGGTGCCGCCGGAGACTATTCGCAGCCCCGAATCGGCAAGGGTCTTGGCAAGGACTTTCGCATTATCGATGATCTGCTGCTGATACGTCTTGAATTCTGGCTTAAGAGCCTCTCCGAATGCTACGGCCTTGGCGGCAATGATATGGATGAGAGGTCCTCCCTGAACTCCGGGAAAAACGCTCCTATTGACATCTGCCGCAAATTCTTCGCGACAAAGGATCAAACCGCCCCTCGGGCCGCGAAGCGTCTTGTGCGTTGTTGTTGTAACAAATTCACAATGTGGCACGGGCGACGGATGCAGCCCTGCGGCAACCAGGCCCGCAATATGAGCGATGTCCGCCATCACTTTTGCGCCGACACTGCGGGCGATCTCGCCGATCCGCTCGAAATCGATCGTTCGCGGGTATGCCGAGGCACCGCATATCAGCAGTTTCGGGCGTGACTCTTCCGCTTTATTCTGCAATTCGTCGTAGTCGATCTGTTCCGTGTCTTTTCTGACACCGTAATCGGCGACCTTATAGTTGATCCCGGAGAAATTCAGCGGATGTCCATGAGTCAGGTGGCCTCCATGCGATAGATTCATCCCGAGAATGGTGTCGCCGTGGTCGAGCGCGGTCATCAACACCGCCATATTTGCCTGCGCTCCGCTGTGCGGTTGGACGTTCGCGTGTTCCGCGTCGAATATCTCTTTGGCTCGGTCTATCGCAAGGTTTTCGACAACGTCGGCAAATTCACATCCGCCATAGTACCTCTTTGCCGGATAGCCTTCGGCGTACTTATTCGTAAAGACCGTTCCCATGGTCTGCAGCACCGCTTCGGAAACAAAGTTCTCCGACGCTATAAGTTCGAGTCCGTTCGTCTGCCTGCGGACCTCAGCGTCTATCGCGTTGCTTACCAATGGATCTGCATCAGAAATTCCAGCTGTAAAAAAATCGCTCATATTATCTCCATCTAACCAATCATAGCCCGAAACTCTTCTTCATTCAGAATTGCGACGCCCAAACTTTCGGCTTTTGTGAGTTTCGACCCGGCCTCTTCTCCTGCAACTACGTAATCGGTCTTTTTACTGACGGATGACGACACTCGGCCTCCTCGATCCTCGATGAGTTTTGCGGCCTCGTCGCGGGTGTAGTTTTCCAGTTTGCCTGTGAGCACAAATGTCTTTCCGACAAACCGCTCATCGAGTGCGGCGTTGGAGGCAGCATCCATTTCCATCTGAACGCCCGCGATGCGTAATCGATCTATTAGGTCGATATTCTTCGCATCGCGAAACCAATCGTGCACGCTCTCGGCGACCGCGAGGCCTATTTCAGGGATGTCGTCCAGTTCCTCGACAGAGGCCGCGGCAAGACGGTCGATGCTCCGAAAGTGTTTTGCAAGTATCTTTGCATATCGCTCGCCAACGTGTCGGATGTCGATGCCGTAGAGTAATCTCTGCAAACCGCGGGCCTTGCTCGCCGCGATCTGATCGATCAGGTTCGTCCCGGACTTTTCCGCCATTCGATCGAGTCCGGCGATCTGATCTACTGTCAGCGAATAGAGATCGGCAACATCGCGAACCATCCCCCTATCGACGAGCGTATCTACCAACACCTCACCGAGGCCTTCGATATCCATTGCCTTACGCGAGGCAAAGTACTGTATTCTCGCCTTGTTCTTTGCCGGACAACCAGGATTGGTACATCTACGCACCGCTTCACCATCCGGACGAACGGCGTCCCAATCGCACACCGGACATTTTGACGGAAACTCGAACTCCGTTTCGCTGCCATCACGCTTTGATTCGACGACACCAAGCACCTGCGGGATGATCTCGCCGCTCTTTTCGATCTCGACCGTATCGCCGATTCGGATCCCGAGCCTCTTTATCTCATCTTCGTTGTGCAGCGAAGCACGCGCAACGGTCGTACCGGCGAGCAGAACAGGTTCTAGATTCGCGACCGGCGTTAACGCTCCCGTACGGCCGACTTGAACGGTGATCGCAAGCAATTTGGTGGTTGCCTTTCGTGCCGGATATTTGTAGGCGATCGCCCAGCGAGGAGCTTTCGTCGTTGCACCAAACTCTTGCTGCAGCGAGGTAGAATTGACCTTTACGACCACACCGTCAATATCGTAGTCGAGCGAATCACGGATCGACTCCATCTCATTCACGAACGCGGTAAGCTCATCGAAATTTACACAAAGCGCACGATGCGGGTTAACATTGAACCCATTCTGCTTTAGCCATTCGAAGTTCTCCCAGTGGGTCTCGAACATTTTCTGATTCCCCGAAAAGAGGTCATAGGGAAACATGTCCAGCCGGCGTGACGCCACGATCTGCGAATCCAGCATTCGAAGAGTGCCGGAGGCGCAGTTGCGCGGATTTGCAAACGTTTTTTCGCCCTGCATCTCTAGCTCGGCATTGATGCGGTCAAATTGCGAACGTGAGAGAAATACCTCGCCGCGCACCTCGGCATGTTCCGGCCTGTCCTTTTTCAGGCGCAGCGGGACCGACTTTATCGTTCTTACGTTTTGCGTGACCTCATCGCCCGTTTGCCCGTCACCCCTTGTTGCCCCGACGGTCAGGATCGCATTTTCGTAATGGAGCGAAACACTGAGCCCGTCGATCTTAAGCTCGGCCACATACTCTAACTTTCGGCCCTCGGCGAGCCTCTCGCAACGCTCGGTATAAGCCTTTAACTCATTGAGATCATACGAGTTATCTAGCGACATAAGCGGCACGGTGTGGGTGAATGGCCGCAGGCTGTCGGCTTTTCCGCCCACGCGCTGCGTCGGGCTGTCGGGAGTTATCAGTTCCGGATTTTCGACTTCGAGCGCCCGAAGGCGTTCGAGCATCATGTCGAATTCGTAATCCGATATTTCCGGTTCAGCCTTTTGGTAATAAAGCTCGTTGTGGTGTTCGATCTCGGCCCGCAGCGCTTCGATCTCTTTTTCTACTTTCGAACTCATCCTAAAAACTCCGAGATCAGCCTATGAAAATGATGCGTCCCCTGCTCTCGTGTCGGCGAATAACGGCCATGTTTGTAAAACCTGGAACGAATGCCTTTCTGGACGCTCTCGACCACCGCCTCGTCTTCCATTTCGACCCCATGCAGGTCAGCCCCCGCACCTTTGTTCATGAGTCTCTCGTCGGAAACATACGTTAGAAATTCAACTATGGTCCTCGATGGAGTTATTGGACGAACTATATTTACCGAGATGCCCCAAGGATAGAAATTGAACATCAGGTTAGGAAACACGAATAAGTATTCTGCAGCAATTTTACCGCCGTCTTCATACCCGGTTTGAAGGCTCGAATAACGAAACGTCTTGGTTGAGTAGGTGCCGTATTCCACCACCTCGTTCAATGCCTTGTGAACATAAGGTATGTGAAATCCCTCAAGGTAATTTTCACAGTACAGTGCCCAATGGGCATTCACTTCATATTCACGTTTCGCTAAAAACCGAACTTCGCTGGTATGCAAGACAGTCAGGCATTCGAGGGCATCAGATATCAGATCGGCAAATGCTGAGATAGGATCAAGTGAAGCGAATAGAAATCCATCCCACGTCTCAAGCGGGATCTGTTTCAGATCATCGGACTCATCCGGAAAACCCTTTACTCCGTCAAACTCGGGCATCGAAAGGAATTTGCCGTCAAGCGAGAACCGCCGGCCGTGATAACCGCAGCGGATCAGGTTCGCCCTGCAAGGTTCTCCCACCAATATCTTTCCACGGTGTGTGCAGACATTCGAGACGCAATTAACGGTTTCACCGCTTCTAGAAAGCAAGAAAGGTTCGTCGAGAGATCCCGGCAACAGGTTAACGGGTTTCAGAGTTTCAAATTCATCCTTTCTCCCAAGAAAATGCCAAAAACGCGAAAAGATCCTATCTTTGGAGATCTCGAAATACTCTGGATCGATGTAAAAATCAGAGGCGAGTGTTTTCGCCTTACGGATATCTGGATCGACCTCGAAAAGCGGCATTCTAATCTTGATATAGTAAGTACGCGGGATGTTCGTCGTCGCGGCGAAAACCCCGTGCGGTCAACCCTTGTGCGATCGCGGCTTCGAATTCGGTTCGTACTCGAAGCTGCAGTTCCAAACCCGCCGCGGGATCACTGGCAACGAGTGAAGACCAATCATTGATGATCTCGATTTCGGTGGACGGTTTACGAGGTTCGACATATTTCTCGCCTGCCGCCAATGCGGACACTTTAGGACTTTCGAGGTGCCATTCAGCAAATAAACGGTCACTTTGCAGCCCGATCCGTTTCCCGCTCTCCGCCGAAACGGCGTAGTCGGTCCCGTAGAAATTTCGCTGATATTCCCTGATCTCCGCGCCGAGTTTTTCGAGATTGAAATAGGCGTTTCTAGCCTTTACGGGTTCAAATGTCCACTTGATGTACCTCACGCCCTCCGCGAGTGCCCTGTCACGCTGTGCCCATTTCAAACGGGCTCCCAGCCCCAGGCTTTGATACTCCTTTCTAACGCCGGTCATGTGCGAATAAAACGCCCTCTCTCCGCGCAGGAAAGCAGGAACACTAAGCGTATAACCGGCTAGTTTACCGTTTTCATATGCGCCAAGCGTGAATCCGCCGGCATTGCGTGTTACGACAAAATGACGGACAGGTGAAAGTTCGACTTCGGGGAGTTCGAAAACTTCGCGTTGAAGCTCAACACACTCCGCCAGTTCGTCTAATGTGACGCATTCGCGTATTTGTATCTCTGTTTCCACTGTTACGGCTAGGATATCAGTTCTGGCCTGCTGAAACTTTCGCAATTTGAGCAAAATGTGTCAAATCCGCTGCTTACACCGGTAATTCGATGCTTTTCTTAGGCGGATGTCGATCTTACGAACCGCATTTCTTGCTCCTGATCACCTACCGCTTTTGAGAAAAGTCTTAACTTTTCCATTATCTTTCTGTTATCATTTCTAGGTCCGAGCTCCCGCTCCGTCCATTTTTCTCCGCATTCCCGATGACCACGAAGAATAGCCTCGAACATTCCGGCAATTTGTCTAAGCACCCGTTCGCGGAATTGCTCGTCGAGATAGTGCACGCAAAATTCAGCGGCTCGCTGAGAATTTCTAACTCGAACGACAGGGCGATCGTTTACTTTCGCGGCGGCGAAGTCATCTACGCGGTCTCGAACTCTAAAGCCCTGCGTCTCTTCAATCTACTGCTTCGAAAAAAGCTGATCGACACAAAGGTGATCGCAGGTCATTCTAATTTCGCCAATGATCTTGAGTTCTCGGCCGCTTTGATCGCCAATGGAGTTTTGTCGCGAGAACAGGTCGAAGAGGTCCAAAAAAGCCAGATCGAAGAGATCGTGATCGATATTTTGACATGGCCCGCCGGAGAATGGGTCTTCAGTCCGCTCGTGCGTGTGCGTGACGAGATGTCGTTTCCGATAGACCTTCACCGGATCCTTATCGATTATGCCCGATGCGCAAGTTCACAACACGTACTCGATCGTTTCAAAAGTGTTCAGGAGAGTTTTTCGCGGGTCGCGGAACGTGACCACAACATCCTTCTGCAGCCGCACGAAGCAGACATACTGTGTAAGTTCGACAAAGGTTCGATGACGATCGAGGAACTCCGTAAATTGACCACAATGCCTGAATCAGGAATGCTTCAGGCTCTCTATGTGCTCTGGCTCGGCGGGCTGTTGAACCGTCGCGATTGGAATGTAGCATTCTCGCCTACCAAGATCGGTGAAATACTTACGGCGCGAATTGCCCGCGTTAAAGGCGCTGCTGATGTTGACGCACCGATCGCAACTAGATCTGACGGACCGACTGTTCAAGAGGAAGATGCCGCACCCGAGCCCGAACCGGTCAAGCTTCCCGAAACCACTCTCTCCCTGGAGGAGTACCTCACACAGATCGAATCGGCGGAGACGCATTACGATGCACTTGGCATTCCGACCGACTCGGATCCCACTCGTATTAAGCACGCCTACTTCTCGTTAGCAAAGCAGTTTCACCCTGATCGCTATCATCGCGAATCCGATAACGTTCTTCGACGTATCCAGTCGGCTTTTACCCTGCTCGCCTCGGCACATGAGACCCTAAAATCTGCTGAGTCACGGGAAGTGTACGATGCGAAAATGAAGAAAGAGATCGACGCCCGCGAGAAGCGCCGGGCCGCCGGCCAAACTGACTCGGCAAGTCCGGTTGATAGGAAGGCGGAACAAGGCCTTGAAAGTTTCGAAGAAGGCCTCAATATGCTGAACGACGAAGAGTATGACGCTGCGGTTGCTTACCTGGGCAGAGCGGTCCATTACAGCCCTCAGAACGCACTTTTCCAGGCGTATTTTGGTGTCGCACTTTATAAGTCGGACGAGAAGAATCGCCATAAGGCTGAGTCGGCTATGCAAACAGCCGTAAAGCTCGACCCGAAGAATGCAAAGATAAGAATGATCCTTGTCGATTTTCTGATCGATCAAAAAATGATGAAACGCGCCGAGGGCGAACTCAAGCGTTTTCTGGAGCTTGTTCCAAACAATAAAGAAGCCTCCTCATTGCTTGCAAAGGTCAGGGGATAAGTCTTCCAATATCTGTCCCTTCTTGACCGTTACCCGCTTTTCCCCGAAACTATGCAAATGCAGGATCCGGGTCATGCGAGAGCTGTGTTCGAAGAGAAGCTGCTCGAACTTTCAAACAAGATCGACGAGTTCGAAGGATATTCCCATGCCCATGGACTCAGGATCGCCGAAATTGCCGATCTCATTGCGGGCACCTATGGAATGGCATCTCACGACCGGTTCATACTTCAGCAAGCGGCTCTTGTCCACGACATCGGCGAAATGGCAATGGACCGTGATTATATTCGCGAGGTAAGGCCGCTCACGGATGTCGAGATCTTAGATATGCACCGTCACCCGGTGATCGGAGAACAGCAGGCTGCAAAACGAGGTTTCACTCGCGGAGTCCAACTCCTGGTTCGCTGGCATCACGAATGGTGGAACGGCGAAGGCTACCCGGACCGGCTGGCCGGCGAAGAGATCCCCCTTGCCGCACGGATACTCCGAGTTGCAGATTCATATGCCGCGATGACCGACAACCGCCCGCGTCGGATAGCCAGAACTGATACCGAAGCTCGCCAGGCAATGATCGAACTCGCCGGCATCGAATTTGACCCAAAGGTGGTTCACCGGTTCTTCAATGTTGGAATTCAGCCGCTCCGGCGTGATGGCTGACAAAATTTATGCATCGCATTGCGACTTCAACTCCGGCAAGTTGGCTTGCCTTTGAATTGAGCATACTTAACCGGATCGATTTTTCGTCGGTCGCCTTCCCGTTGATGGGTGATCCGGCGATCGGGCATTACTTGAAACGACGCCGCGTTCGCGTCACCTCTAACGACATTTTGCAGACCGACTGGAATCGTTCTCTATACTCGATCCAGAACAATACGGAATCCTTGTCGGAACAAGACATCGACGACCTCCTATTGGACGTTTATGTTCCCGCGAACAAATTGAAGGCGTCCGTATTGCTTAACTGGTTCTCCGAGACGGACTCGTGGTGGTTCGACAACCTACGCGGAAACATCGCACGGCTCGAGTCTCCATTCAAGAGGGCGGCGGCCGTTTCGCTCGCGGTCATGGTCGGCAACTATGTTCATTCGTTCACAGAGGAAACAAGGGAATTTCGTCAGCCGCTCTCCGGTGTATTTCGGCGTCTCTGTTCCACGCTTCCAAAACCGATAAATAATCATCAGGACAACGCGTGTCATCAAAAGGCCCCGGATGACTTCATAGCCGAAAGCACCGTTGACCTTATGTTTCTTCGCCTTCCTCATCCTGAGGCGAGGTCACATTTCAAGGACCGAAAATTGTGGCGGGAAGAGTGGCTTCGAGGAGGAAGTGAGTTTTGGACCGAGTTTGAATCGGGGCTTTCTGGCAGACTCGGCACCCCATCCGAGACCAAGTCTCAATACCTCAAGACTGTCGATCAGTTCCTGAGCAGAGCCGGCCACATAAAACATTGGGCATTCGGCCATGTCGAAACCGTGTTTCTTCTTGCGCAGGAAATTGCCGAGACAATTGGAAAACATCGGAAAGTCGAGGCGATCTACACAAAGGATTTCTCCGAATTGAGCGGCAAGAAAGCGGTGATCATCACTGCCTGAAACTATCTTTAACCCCCAACATGGACGCTTGGCCGCAATTCCGGGTCCGGCTCGGCTTGCCTGAGGATCTCTCTGGTTACCGGTGCGGTATCGCCCTCGCCGAATAATATATATCTGATCAGATACTTCACCGGATTTCCCTCGCTCCATCCAAAGTAAACGTGCGGTATCTTGTTCGTCGCATCGCGTACGTGAAGAAGCAGAGCGGCGATAGCGTTGGGTACCGCGGGCGATTTTGTCCTAAGAATACGATAGCCGCCGACGTCCGCCCCGGTTATTCTGAGCTTTCCTGTAAATTCCGATGCGTCGCCGATCTCGATCTCATAAAACAATATCGGATCGCCTGAAGGTATGTGGTTATCGACACGTTTTTCGTGTTCCTTGAAACGATACTCGCTGGCATCTCCGGATTCGCGGCGGTTCGTTACGATCCGGATATCGCCTTCGGCGGCTACCTCGTTCAGGAACTGCTTTGCCACATCATCCAGCTCGATCTTCTCTATTCTCACCTCCGTTGTACGCATCGCACGCGAGACGAATGATGCTACGACGATCCCAAAAATGAAGAAAGCCGCGATCTTTATTCCGTCCGGCCGTTCGACAATGTTGGTGACCGTTGTATATGCGAACACAAGCGAAATAAGTGCAAAAACCCATTTCAACGCCTCGTTTCGATACCACGCGGAAATAGTGACGGCAATGCCAGCCGATGTCATCAGCACTAAGACTCCGGTTGCGTAAGCCCCGCCTTGCGCCTCAACATCTGCATTGAATATCCACGTGATCGTAAAACATATAACGGCAAAAACCACGACAAGCGGTCGCGTTGCCCTTGCCCATGTCGGTGCCATTCCATACCTAGGAAGGTAGCGTGGAACGATATTAAGCAATCCTGCCATAGCCGAGGCGCCGGCGAACCACAAAATGGAGATCGTTGATATGTCATAAACGGTCCCGAAAAGCTCGCCCAAATAGTTGTGTGCAAGGAACGCCAAGGCACGTCCTGAAGCCTTTCCGCCCTCCTGAAACTCAGCCGCTGGAATTAGCAGCGTCGTCACGAAACTGCTCGAGATCAGGTAAAAGCTCATGATCATAGCTGCGGTCATGAGCAATTTGCGTGTTTTCTCGATGCGGTTCGGGTTCTCGACCAGCGGCATTACTGCAACCCCTGTTTCGAAGCCGGAAAGTCCGAGTGCAAGTTTCGGAAATACCAGCAACGACAAACCGATGATCATCAGAAGGCTCCGCGGCTCGGTTGCTCCGGCGATCGTGGTCGATGTAAACAAAGCTGACGACCAGTTGGAGACCACAGATGGATCTAGATAGATGTGATAGAAGCCCGTCAGCACCACGAGAAAGTTCATTGAGAGATAAACTATGACAAGGACTACCGCAAGTCCGATCGCCTCTTTGAATCCCTTGAGAAATACGGCCGCAAGAACGCCGACCAACAAAAACGTGACGGCGATCGGGTGATCAAGCTGAGGGAAATGTCCCTCGATGTACGGGTTGTGAATAATGTGCTCGGTCGCATCCGCAGCAGAGAGAGTGATAGTTATAACAAAGTCCGTCGCGACGAAGCCCAGCAGAGTTAGCACAAACAACTTTCCCTTCCATCGGGAAAGCAGGCGCTCAAGCATCGAGATCGAACCCTGCCCATGCGGACTTTCTGCCGCCACCCGTCTGTAGATCGGAAGGGCTCCAAACAATGTCAGGAGAACCAGGATGATAGTCGCAATAGGCGACAACACCCCAGCCGCAATGAAAGCAATGCCCGGCTGGTAACCCAACGTCGAGAAATAATCCACGCCCGTAAGGCACATTACCTGCCACCATTTATGACTGTGGTGTTTCTCGGCTTTAGCACCAGCCGCGTCCGCGGGCTTAACGCCCTGCATGAACCAATCCCTGAAACCGCGTCTTGCTATTCCCCTTTTCGAAACGCTAACCGTCGCTGCTGCTGGCATACACTTGGTAAAGTGGAAATTTTCAAGCCACGAACCAAAGGCACGGCCAAATGACCGCGCCTTCAATATTGGCAGAACTTACCACCCGTTCTAGTCTATGATCAGATTTATAAAGATTTTATAAAGAGCACGTGTGACAAGCGATCGCAAGTCCGTTACCTCCTATTTCTCGGACTCATCGAGCGGGATCACATGAACCGAGGCTCGCTTTACTTCTTTGAGAAAGCGATTGATGACGGAACCCTTAAATAGGATCTCCCATCGCGATCTTGCGGACTGTCCGAAAATGACGTGAGTTATTTCATTGCTGCGTGCGAATTTCAACAACTCGTCAGCGACATTTTTTCCCTTAAGTTTCACGACTTGAGCACCCAATGAGTCGGCAAGTGAGATGTTCTGTTGGAGAACTGCATATGCTTTCGGGTCAATTCGGCCCGGTTCTTCCTCCGGCGTTTCGACGTAAACAGCGAACCAATCCTTGACGGCCAGCCGGCCGACGATCCGAGCGCCGGTCCTAAGCAGTTTGGTCGCACTTCCGCGGCTCGCCATGCACACCATGACTTTCTCCGGCACGACAAATTGCTCGAGCCCCTCGCGCTCCCGGTACTCATGATCTTGCTCGGCCTGGTGCTGGGCCACTTGACGAAGGGCGAGTTCGCGCAGCACAGCGAGATTTCCCTTCCGGAAGAAATTATTAAGGGCTTGTTCGATCTTTTCGATCGAATAGACCTTACCCTGCCTCAGTCGCGTACGGAGTGTATCGATCGAGACATCTACATCGATTATCTCGTCCGCGCGTTTGAAAAACGAGTCCGGTACCGTTTCCCGTACACGAACCCCGGTCGTTGAGGCGATCACGTCATTGAGTGATTCGATATGCTGAATGTTGATGGCCGTAATTACCGATATGCCGGCGTCCAATAATTCCAATACGTCCTCATATCGCTTCGTATTCTTTGAACCTTCGATATTTGTATGGGCAAGTTCATCGACAATGGCCACCGCCGGCCTGCGTTCTATCACGGCACCGACATCCATTTCAGTGAAAACCGTTCCTCTGTATTCCAATTTCCGCGGGAGAACACATTCGAGGTCCTTGATCTGCTCTTCCGTTTCAAACCGGCCATGGGCTTCCACGACACTTATCACTACGTCGATGCCTTGATCACGAAGCTGATGAGCATCCTGCAGCATGCGATAGGTCTTTCCGACGCCTGCCGCCGCACCGATATAAACGCGGTACGAAACTTGAAAACCTGCGAAGGGCGTCTTGATTATTTACCTTAAAGCTCACGTCGAGCTCCGCATAAACTCTTCCCTGATCAAGTACATCTGTTGACGGAACATTAAATATCGTCTGCTGCGCCTTTGAGTCAATGCCCAAAAGCAGCGCAAACACGAACGCGAATATGATCAGGTACCAGAACTTTTTCATACTAATTCCAACCTCTAGCGTACAATCACAACTCATTTGAGTCGGAGTTCCTGGGACTTTTCCTTGATTCCTCATCCATTCGATCCATTGCATGTGCACCGAAAAGAAGCAGTCCAAGCGAAGCAACGATCAACGAAGTAACAGTCAAGCTGAGCGAACGGTTGTTGGCAACGATCTCACAGGCGGTCAGCAATGAAAATACGAGTCCGCTGATCCCGAACATCAACCCAGCAACAAATGAAACCGCCATTATGCCGAACCAGAAGTCTCGCCGGTTCTCCGCCTTTTCCCTGATCAGCGGCCTTGGCGAAATGACCATTCGTGAGGCTGTAGAGAAATGTTGATTGGTCTGCATTTTATTATCCGAGCCGGCTCGTGGACGGCCTCTCCACCATCAGGATACGAAGCGGATAATAAAGCCCGGATAAAAGTGATGTAAAAAATTCGTAAAGACTACGCCTCGGGGACAAAGCGATAACCGACCCAGGGTTCGGTCAAAATGTAGCGGGGTTTCGAGGGGGTGGGCTCGATCTTTTTTCTTAGATTTCCTATGAAGACTCGAAGGTACTCGGTCTGTTCCGTGTATTCGCCGCCCCAAACCTTGGAGAGCAAAGTTCTGTGAGTGATCACGCGGTCATGATGTTCAAGTAAGTAGGCGAGCAGTTCGAATTCCTTCGGCGTGAGGTGTACTTCCGTTCCTCCGACAATGACCATCCGACGCGTATTGTCTAGGACAAAATCTCCGACCTCCAGGACTTCGGATGCGGTAGATTCTTCCGGGCTTCTCCGAAGCGACGCCCTGACCCGCGCAAGCAGCTCATTCATCCCGAACGGCTTTGTGATGTAGTCGTCAGCTCCTGCATCGAGAGCCTCGACCTTGACACGTTCCTCTCCACGAACTGAAAGCACTATGATCGGAATTTCAGACGACTTCCTTATTGCTCTGCAAACTTCGATCCCATTCATTTCCGGCATCGAAAGGTCCGTAATAACAAGATCAGGATGAAAGTCGCGAAACAGGTCGAGGCCCGATTCTCCGTCAGCCGCGGTACGGACGTCGTAACGGTGCGCGCCGAGGCTGCGTTTCAGTACGCGAGTTATCTGATATTCGTCGTCAATTACCAGTATACGCTTCGGTGTCATAGCTGAACTCTTCACAATGATACGGTCTCCATCGAATCGGCCTCGCCTCCTATCGGAAGCTTGATCAGGAACTTGGTCGCAAAACCACTGTCCGGATCGACAATGGCGATCTTGCCGCCTTGTGATTCGACTATTCCGCGTGCGATCGCAAGTCCAAGGCCCAGGCCGCCGCCGGTCTTGTGAATATCCTGCTCGCTCTGCCTAAAGAACTTGTCGAAGACCTTCTCCCGCAACTCGGGCCGGATGCCTCTGCCCTGGTCTTGAACCGCGATCTCTATCTCGTTCTCAGCCGTTTGCTTCGCCGAGATGCTAATGGTCGTACCGTCCGCTGAGTATTTCGCAGCGTTGTCGATCAACGTGAACAATACTTCTGAGAGTGACGAGCCGTCCGCAACGATATTGGGCAGGTCAGCGGGTAAACTGATCTCAATGCCGCGGCTGCCAAGCGATCTCGCCGCCCTGTCAACCGCATTTCCGACTATCTCATCCAAAGCTGAGGGACGCTTTTTGAGATGTAGCGCACTCGCTTCGACCTTTGCGATGCCGACCATTCCCTCGATGAATTCATCCAACCTGTCAGTCTCTTCGTCAATGATCTGGAGAAATTCACGCTTTGAATCTGGATCGAGCATATGAGAGTCAACATCTTCGATCAATGTCGTGACCGATGCTTTGATCGATGTAAGCGGCGTTCTCAGGTCGTGCGTTACAGCATCAAGCAAAGCAGATTTCAGCTTTTCGCTTCTTCGCAAGGCCTCGGCCTCGCTAGCCTGTTCAAATGCACCCTTGAGTTCTTCGTAAAGTGTTTCTATCTCTCGCTGCCTCGCTTCAGACTCCTCCGCCCGTCTCCGAGCGTAGCCGGAAAGCTGACCCGCGATCAGGGCCGTGATCACAAACGTCCCGAATGCCAGCCAGTTCTCAGCGCCTGAAATATTTAGGGTGTGGAACGGAGGCAAGAAGAAGAAATTGAAGCAGAGGATACCGACAACTGAGGCAAGCAGCCCCGCCGTGCTTCCAAACAGGGTAGATGCAAACAGGACAACAAGCAGCAAGATCAAAGCCACTTCTGCGGAATTGAGAAACTCTCTGTAGGGAAGAAGTGCTGCGGTGACTAGCAGAACTACGCCGAATGAGACCGCGATCCGAACTCCACGTCCAAGTTTTCCAAACCGGCCGAACGCCATACCGCGAAGTTTCTGCCATTTTCGCTCGCCAATCAACTTTCGGATTCGGAAATTCTCTCGTTCGTCGTCCCTTGACGGATAAACCAAAGTACCCCGGCACTACCCGACAAGACCCCCGAAATGATCGTCAGCGTCATCGGCGAGATGAAATACATCAGCTCACCCGAGATATAACTGAACGATCCGAACACTGTCAGCTCTGCACCGCGATCAAGAGTCGAGATCCGGCCCCGAATGTAATCCGGCAAAGAACGCTGGAACAACGTTTCCTGAACCGCATATTCAACACCGATGATCAGCCGAGACACAAAGGCAAACACCGCAAAAAGTAAAAGCGTAGGCATCAATCCGGCTACGGAAAATAGCAAGCCGTGGATGATCAAAGCCCAACCTATGAACCACGTGTGCCGGCCCTTTCGGTCTAGGAATATGGACGTACGATGAGCTATGAGCATGCCGCCGCCGAGCCCGAGGCCTCCCGCTGTCCAAAGGATCGCCACCGCGATATCCGGATTCCAACCCTCGATCCCTGCAAAATGCACACCGCCCACACGTTCGAAAATGATATTTATGGCACCGCCGCCAACCGCCCAGATCACATTCATTAGCAGGATCGTCAATGCAAAATGGTTCGTAACGGTATAATGTAGCCCTTCGCGCAGCTCGGTCATAAAAGATGGCCGCGCAGATCTATCTGCCATGCGGTCTGCCGTATCCTGATCACGAGTCGCTTCTTCAGGGATGAGCCAGACCGTGTAAGCAGACGCCAGGAACGATATTGCATTGATAACAAAAGCGACCTTGTAGCCAAAGATAGCCGCCGCCCATCCGCCCAGGGCCGAGCCTATAGCCATCAAAAGAAAACGCGTCGAGAACATCAATGCCGTTCCTGCGAGTAAGCCTTCTTTGCCGGTAAGGTTCGGCGTAGTCGCGTTCTTTGCACCGTCGAAAAACGCGCCAAAGGTTGAAAGGAGAGTCGTTCCAACATAGGCGATCCAAAGATCACCGGCGTCATTTACGAAAAGGAACATCAATGCCACAGCAACACGAGCAAGATCTGTCCAGATCATTACCTGCCGCCGAGAAAAACGATCAACAAACGTACCCGCGATCGGCGACATAACGGCAAATGGCAAGACGCGGCACAAAAAGAACAAGCCCGCAGCAGTCGGCGATGCCTCGGAAACCAAACGCACAAGGCCCGCACCGGCAATGAAGTTAAACCAGTTCCCGAGTTCCGAAATGAACTGCCCACTGAGCAAATTTCGGAAATTCCGGTTTCCTCGGATCAGTTGTGCGTAGGTAAGCGAGTGCATTTGCCTTCACAGAATAAGCGAAACGGCGGGAAACGTGAAAAACGCCCCGCCGCCATAGATATAAACGCGATTTCCGTATCTAAGCGGACGCCTCAAGCCAGGTCTGTTCTTCGCCGGCGCTTTATCCAATTGGCCAAACGCCTGAATGCGAGAGAGAAACCGGTCCAGACAAGGAATGCTCCGCCCACACACGCGACGAATCCGATCGTCTGTCCCACGATACCGCCGGTTTCTCCGGTGTGTGAGAATCTAAACCACGAGCGAAGCTGCTGGGCGGCATTCCGTTCGCCGTACGGTTCCCATTTAATATCAGTAACGGTAGCTGTATCGACCGTAAGGGTCGAACGTCCGAACCTGTTCCAGTAGATACCTTCATCGATGGTAAACACGGCCGCTTCATTTACCGCCGGCAGTTTTAGAGAGATCGACTTCCATTCAGGCGCTTGTGTTGATGCACGCTGCCAGGCCGCGTCAATATTCCTTGGAATAACAAACTCGGATTCCTGATCCGCCTGCTGCTGTTGGCCCCGAGACGCGCTCGGAACTTCGTTCCCTGTCAGCGAATAAAGCAAATTCGATGCCCACTGATACGAGATCACCGTGGCCGTTAGCGTGAACACTATCAGAAACAACGAACACCAGAATCCGATCGTGTTGTGCCAATTGAAATCACGCGCCTTGCCGCTCAGTCCGCCGCGAAACCAGATCACCGGCCTCATTGCTTTCCAGAACAGTTTCCTTGGAAACCAAATGTAGATTCCGGAAATGGCAAGAAAAAGAAGGAACAAATTGCTGACACCGGTTATCGCCTTGCCGGCCTGCCGTCGCTCTGCGGAAAAAGCGAGCCAGCGATGCCATTCACGAACAGCACTCATCAGGCTTCGAACCGTCTTGTTGCTTTGGCCCTTGATCTCTCCAGTATATGGATCGATGAAGATAATTCCGTCACGGCCGAGCGTGACCTGCCAGGCAGCTCCATCCTCTCTGTTTATCGATATTGAGGTTGGAACTGCATCGATCTGCGTCCGAGTCACCTTTTCAAGGATCTCGCCGGGCCCCAGCTTTTGTCGCGATGCGTCGACCGCAACGTATCTCATTTCGCTTTCAGACAGCTCGATGATGTTCCGTTCAAAAGCCAGCAGCGCGCCGGTAACGCACATGATGAAGATCACGACCCCGCCAGCAATTCCGGCTACGAGATGCATCCAGAAGATCGATTTTCGAAATGTATTCATGAGATCAGAAATTGAAACTTGTACGTAGGGTAAACGTCCTTGGAGCTGCGACTTCGATGGCCGAACCTACCGTCGCATTCACGAATATCAACTCGTCAAAGACGTTGTCGACGTTCAAAGCGACTTTCATGTGTTTGTTTAGCCGGTAGAATAGGGCCGTATCGACGCGTGTAAATGCAGGCAATATCAATGGATCGGGCGCGGCGAAGGTGCGGGCCCCGTTGCTGCCCACACGCTTGCCTTGCCACGAGAGTCCTAAGCCCGCCCCGAATCCTTTGAGGTATCCCTCGCTCCGGTCGTATCGCGTGTAAAAGCTGTACGACCAACGAGGCGTTTTCTCGGCCCAGGAATTAGGGATAGGTGAAGACCCGAGAGCGGCCCCGCTCGGGAATCCCTTATAAATGGCCGCTGTGTACGATGCCCCGCCCGAAACACGAATGTCCTGACGAACCTGATATTCGCCGGTCATCTCAAACCCGCGTGCCCGACGCGTGCCCGCCGGAATGTAATATCGCTGTCCGTTTGAATTCAAAACGCCAAGATCTGACTGCACAACGGCGTTGTCGATCTGGTTCTGAAACGCTGCAAGTGCCAGGTTAAGCCGCCTGTTTATGAGATCGTATTTCACACCTGCTTCGTAATTCTTTCCGAGAGTCGGATTAAAGCTTCCTACGTTTCCGTTTATATCCTGCAGCGTCGGATCGACCGGATTGTAACTTGTTGAATAACTTCCGTAGATCGCGAGTTTCGTCGTCGCATTGAATACGATCGACGCGTTTGGAATGATCCCGCTCTTGCGAACCGCGCCCAACGCCGGTTTATTCTGACCGTAATTGATTCCCACATTTATGTTCCACCGTCCGTTGTCGATGGCTGTGTTGTTCTGAACGAACGTATTCCAGATCACGTCACGACCCCATGTCCCGAATATAAGTGCAGGGAAATTATCGATGAGTTGTGACGACCCAACCCCGGTGTAAACGTTGATCGGTGATTGGGCCGGCGGCACCAAGCCCAATGGGGCTGTCGTTCGTGAGTTTAATATGCGGCCATAAAACCCGACCTGAGTCGTGTTTCGGACCCAACCATTGTCTAGCCACGTGTAGGACACGTCTCCGTTAAGGTTATGGTATTTCCGTTCGGTAAGACTCTTCGCCTGAACACGAGATACAACTCCTTGTGTCCGGAGCAAATTGATCTGGGCCGTACTCGATGCTTGAGGCGTGAACGAATTGATATCCGTATCGAACGAGATGAATCGGTAAGCACCATTTACCCTTATTTTGTTTGTCGGCACTCCGCGAAGATCTACACCGGCCCAAGTTGTTCTTTCTATCCGTCGTCCGGCAAAGAGATTCACGTCCAGCGGCGATAGATCGTCGCCTGAAATAACTACTCCAACAGGATCATCTGCCGGTGAAAGAGAAGCCGAAAGCGACGACGAGGGCGATGCGACCATGCCGCCGCCGTAGGGACGAAAATATCTTGTGAATTGGAAACTGGGCGTCAACACGTATCTTCCCTCTCGGTCGAGTTTGAAGAGGATCGAACCATTCACGTACTGATTTCGATCGAGTGTGTCTTTTGTGAAGTAATTGACCTGTTCTACTGTCGCCAATCCGCGGTAGAGTATCCGTTCATTGCGAAACAGCGGCCCTGTCGAATCGACGTCCACGGCGAATCCCGGCCGCTCGGCAAGCGACACTCCGTTTCCCTGATAACCTGACGCACGAACGTCGACCTTAGTAAAATATTGTTCCTTTGGGCGTTTCGAAATTAGGTTGATCAAGCCGCCGGGCGAAGCCGACTGTCCGTAGATCAAACCGGCAGGTCCGCGAAGTACGACGACCTCCTCAATACCGAACAAACTCGCGCCGAATCCACCGCTCCCGACGTTGACACCCGCAAATCCGTCAACGCGTGTATCGTCCGGACCCATTCGATAACCGCGCGCATAGAAATGGTAGCTGCCGTTCCTGTAACTGTTTTGCGTGGTGCCCGGTACGTAATTCAGGACGTCTGACACCTGACGAAGATTCTGTTCGCGAATTCGCTCGGAACTGATGACGGCGATGCTTCGAGGAGTTTCGTGAATCGAAACCGGAGATCTCAGCGTCGATTCAACCGCTGCTTCGGCGGTGTCAAGGACCACCGTGACCGACTCCGAAACGCCGCCCGCTGAGAGAACAAGCTCTGTTCCGAGCGGACTTCCATTCAGTTCGATCTTCAATTTCCGTTCGGTAAATCCTTCCTTCCTTACGATCAAGACGTAGCTCCCGAACGGCAATTCGCCGAAAGAGAAACTACCGATCTCATCTGAAACTACCTCACCCAGCTTTTCTCCAGACCGGAAGAGAACGATCGTCGCCCCTGGAATGATAGATCTCACTTCATCGGTCACGACTCCCTTCAGTGCCGACGAGGGGTGCTTCCCCTGGCCAAATGCCATCCCGGCAAGTGACAATATGATTAACGCGAACGTCAATACACGGGCTTTAGAACTCTTCCGGTTGCTATGTCTCATTTCGATCGGATCCCTCAAACAGTTGTAGTTTTGATCTATTATTGAAAATGACTTTCATTTGCAGTAATGACATATTCAAACGAAAAACGCGGTCGATGTCAACCGCGTTCAGAAAGTTCTTATTGTTGTTTTGATCACTTACCAGTGAAATTAGGATTGCGTTTTTCGAAGAATGCCGCGACGCCTTCCTTGAAATCGCTCGAACGCCCGGACTCGAGTTGGCACTCGGCCTCGAGATCTAATTGGGCTCTCAGATCGTTCGAAAACGAGGCGTTCAACATTCGTTTGATACGGCCATATGAACCGGTCGCCCCACTGGCCAATTTATCTGCAAGCTTCCCCGCTTCCTCAAGCAGATCGGCCGCGGGCACCACACGATTGATCATCCCGATCTCCGCTGCGCGCTTTGCGTCTACAGTGCTTCCGGTCATGAAGAGTTCTGCCGCGATCTTTTCACCAACCGCACGTGTCAGGAAGAAAGTGCCGCCGCAATCCGGCGAAAGACCGATACGCACAAATGCCTCGTTAAAGCTGGCATCGTCGGCAGCGATCACAATATCGCACGCTAAGGCGAAATTCGTCCCTGCACCGGCACAAACACCGTTTACAGCTGCGATAAATGGTATCGGGGTCTCGCGGATCATCACTACAACGTCATGCAGTGCCTTGAGCGGAGAGTCGAGGAACGCTTCGATATTCCCTTCCTTTTCTCCCATCGCCTTCATTTCGCGAAGGTCGCCGCCGGAACAAAACGCCCGGCCCGAACCCGTAAGTATCACGGCGCGCACCTCGTCACTGATCGCTTTTTCCACCGCAGCTCTTAGATCGGTACCAAGCTGCAGCGATAAAGCGTTCAACGCATCCGGCCTGTTCATTTGGATGGTCGCGACCCGGCCGTTTACTTCGTAATTGACAGTTTCAAAACTCATAAAATGGAAAGCCGCCTTCGTTGGCGGCGTCTAATGCCAGGCAGCAAACATCTAGATAGGTCACCGATCAGGCAAACCGAGCCCTCGAACGTGTAGCCTGATGGCACTCTTTGCACAGCACGGTGCGGCCGACCTTTGGCTGAAAAGGCACTTGATCGTGCCTGCCGCAATTATCGCAGATGATCTCAAATTTCTTCGGCGCGTCTTCGCCTACTGCCGCTTTTTTCGCACGGCATTTCGCGCAGCGTTGTGGCGGAGCCATATTACGCTGATAAAACATATCCTGTTCCTTTTCCGTGAAAAGAAACATCTCTTTGCACTGAACGCACGTTGTCTCAATATCCGGCATTGCAGTCTCTCCCTTCTCGCATTTTGCGTGTGCAGAGATTCTATCACACGATAGCAAGCCCAATGAAACCTTATTCGCCGCGGAGTGCCGAAACATGAGATCTAACCGTGTTGCCTAAGGTATTCAGATTGTATCCGCCCTCGAGACAGGAAACGATCCTGCCTTCACAAGCATCGTCGGCCCATTGCATTACGGTCCGTGTCATCGATCGATAGTCTTCATCTTCCAGCTGCAGCTGTCCGAGCGGGTCGCTTTCATGTGCGTCGAATCCGGCAGAAATAAAGATAATGTCCGGCTTCATTTTCGACGATATCTCACCGATCGCGGCCTCGAATTGGGATACCTGATCATTTGCGGTCGTAAATGCTCGCACAGGCACATTAAGTGTCGCCCCCGATCCCTTCCCCTGACCTGTCTCACCTCGAGAACCGGTTCCCGGATACCAAGGATATTGATGCATCGAGAAAAAGAAAACGGACGGGTCCGAATAGAAAATTCCCTGAGTTCCGTTTCCATGATGAACGTCCCAATCTATGATCGCGACCTTGTCTATCCCGGGATATTTGTTCTGTGCGTAACGGGCGGCGACGGCAACGTTGTTGAATATGCAGAATCCCATCGCACGTTCGGCCGTTGCATGATGTCCAGGCGGACGGGCCGCCACGAACGCGTTCTTTACATCGCCCTGCATGACCGCATCTACCGCCGCTATGGCTCCACCGGCGGCCAGCATTGCCGCGTCAAAAGACTTCATCGAGATCATGGTATCGCCGTCAAGGCTTTCGAGTCCTTTTGCGAACGCCTCTTCGACAAGTTTGAAATGCTCTTTTGTGTGTGCGGCCTGTATCAACCCTCGCGACGGTGACTCGGGGGTGATCTGCTTCAGACCGTTCCAAAACAATTCGTCAGTTTGCAATGCTCTCATCACTGCCCGATAACGTTCGGGCGTCTCGGGGTGTCCCGGGCCGGTATCGTGTCTCTCGTAAAGGTCGTGGTAAATGATCGCTGTATTCATCTCGATTTCATACTAATAAATAATAACTATAAACTATCCGGAGTAGGTTAAAGCTTTTCCCGATCGATCAACAAACATTATGGCCGAACGCATCAAAGCGATCGACTCACACACCGGCGGCGAGCCGACGCGGGTGATCATTGACGGGTTCCCGGATCTAGGCGGCGGTTCTATGGCCGAACGACTCGAAGTTTTTCGCCGCGATCATGACCATCTCCGAACGGCTGTCGTTTGCGAACCGCGCGGACACGACGCCATTGTAGGTGCGCTGCTTTGCGATCCGGTCGAAAGCACCTCGGCAGCCGGTGTTATCTATTTTAATAACGTCGGCTACCTTGGCATGTGCGGCCACGGCAGTATTGGGCTTGTAAAAACGCTCGAATACATGGGTCGGATCTCGAATGGCACTCACACGATCGAAACTCCGGTCGGAAAGGTCGATGTTGAACTGAACGCGGACGGTTCAGTCACGATAAACAACGTACCAAGCTATCGACATGCTAAGGATGTCACCGTCGACGTTCCCGCTTACGGCTTGGTTACCGGTGACATTGCCTATGGCGGGAACTGGTTCTTTCTGATCGGTGAGCATAGTTTGACCATCGAGCTTGCAAATCTCGAAGCGCTGACCGATTTCACTGTCGCGGTACGAAACGCGTTGATCGCGAACAAGATCACCGGCAAAGATGGTGCAGAGATCGATCACGTAGAATTGTTTTCTCCAACGCCGAATGCTGACAGCCGTAATTTCGTGCTTTGCCCGGGCTTTGAGTATGACCGTTCGCCGTGCGGCACGGGTACTAGTGCGAAACTCGCCTGCCTTGTCGCTGACGGCAAACTGAAAGAGGGTGAGACATGGAAACAGGAAAGTCTCATCGGAAGTTGGTTCGAAGGAAAAGTGCGAATAGACGGCGGCCGGATCATTCCGATCATTCGCGGCACTGCGCACGTGACCGCCGAGGTCGAGATGCTCTTCGATGACGACGATCCTTACCGCTTCGGGATCGCGTGAATTCATTTTTGACTTACTGCAGATGACCACTTCGACCAAGACCTTTGACGTTGCAGTGATCGGAGCCGGCATAGTCGGTGCGGCTTGCGCCGCGTCACTCGCGCGCGAAGGATTGCATGTCGTCATCGTCGAATCGAAGAACGTCGCCTCTGGAGCGACCGCCGCGGGCATGGGACACATCGTTGTGATGGATGATAGCGATGCTCAATTTGCTCTAACGCAATACTCCCAGACGCTATGGAATGAACTGGTCCCTGAATTACCGACGCTTGCAGAATTTGAGAACTGCGGTACGATCTGGGTCGCCGCCGATGACGAAGAAATGAACGAGGTTCGCCGCAAGCATGATCTTTACTCAAGTCGCGGTTTGAACTCCGAGATACTTGATGAAAGATCGCTTCGCAATGCAGAACCAAATCTCCGTGAAGGACTCGCAGGCGGACTCCTTGTCCGTGGCGACAGCGTCGTCTATCAGCTTTTTGCAACTCGATATTTGATCGAAACTGCAAAGCAAAATGGCTCTGTACTGCGAACCGGACGACGCGTGCTGGAAATAACGGACGACGGCGTGAAGCTCGACAACGGAGAACGTATTTTGTCGAAGTTGATCGTAAATGCTGCGGGTTTTGCCGCGGCCGATCTTTCGCCCGGATTGGTTATCGCTAAACGAAAAGGCCATCTGATCATAACCGAGCGTTATCCGAATTTTGTTCGTCACCAGCTTGTCGAGCTTGGATATCTAAGATCGGCACATGGTACAAGCAGTGAATCGGTCGCCTTCAATGTCCAGCCTCGAGGTACCGGACAATTACTGCTCGGTTCATCGCGACAGTTCGGGGCAGAAACAGATGAGATCGATCACAATATCGTCCGGCGTATGACATCGCGGGCCTTTGAGTTTATGGCTGGCCTTCGCAGTCTCTCGGTCACTCGGGTCTGGACAGGGTTTCGCCCCGCGACTCCGGACAATCTGCCATACATCGGAAAGCTTCCCGACAGTGAAAACGTATATGTCGCAGCCGGCCACGAGGGATTGGGAATCACAACCTCGATCGGCACCGCCGAACTCATCACTGACACAATTCTCGGCCGCGAAACGGCGATACCGATCGATCCCTACCTTCCGGGAAGGAGGACCGATACACATTGATCAACCTAAGAGTCAATGGTAATGCAGTGAAAGCTGGCGAAGGGACCACAGTCGCTGCCATTCTGTTGTCACATGGCTTCGATAGGTTTCGCCGATCGGTTGCCGGGGAAGTCCGCGGACCACTATGCGGAATGGGAATTTGCTTTGAATGCCGCGTCACCATCAACGGAGTCGCTCATCAACGTAGCTGCACCGTAATCGTTCGGGAAGGAATGGAGATCGTCACCGATGAATAAAACATCGTGCGAAGTTTTGATAGTCGGCGGAGGTGCGGCAGGGCTTTCTGCAGCGGCCGCAGCATCTAAAACCGCGCGAGTTTTGATCGCCGATGATAATCCTAACCTTGGAGGCCAGATCTGGCGTGCCGAGCTAGGGAAAACCAAATCGCCGCAGGCACTGGAACTAATAAAAAGCATCGGCTCAGGCAAGGTTCAAGTCATGAACAACGCCCAGATCTTTGCCGCGTCCGGCACCAACTGCCTATTGGCGGAAACGCCGGAAGGCCGTATCGAACTCGAATACGAAAAGCTCATCATTGCCACAGGGGCCCGCGAACGTTTCCTTCCCTTTCCCGGCTGGACACTTCCCGGCGTGTTTGGCGCAGGCGGACTTCAGGCTTTGGTCAAGGGCGGTCTCAGTGTTGCCGGAAAACGGATCGTCGTATCCGGTACCGGACCGCTTCTTTTCGCAGTCGCCGACTATTTGAAAAACAAAGGCGCGATCGTCGCTGCGATCGCCGAACAAGCCACTTCATTCAACATACGCCGTTTCGGTCTCCACCTCCTGGCACGGCCGTCAAAGCTCGCACAGGCGATAACGATCCGGTCGCGCCTCTTGAACATTCCTTACTTGACGGGCTGTTGGGTAACGAAAGCGATCGGCGACGAAAAACTGACGGCTGTAACACTTGTCAGCGGCGGCCGGTCGTGGGACGTAGAATGCGATTTTTTGGCTTGTGGTTTTCATCTCGTCCCGAACACCGAACTGGCATCGATCCTTGGCTGCCGGATCGACAATGGTTATGTCGCGGTCGATGAATTTCAAAGAACCTCCGCGAACGGCATCTATTGCGCCGGCGAACCAACCGGGATGGCCGGTGTTGAATCGTCGTTGGCCGAAGGTAAGATCGCCGGCCTCGCGGCCACCGGACAGTCCGAAACCGCTCGATCACTTTTTGCCGAACGCGATAGGGCCCGAGGATTTGGCAATGCGTTGAATGACGCTTTCGCATTAAGAAACGAATTGAAGACACTTGCGCAGCCGGACACTATCGTCTGCCGCTGCGAAGACGTTACCTACGGCCGACTTTCAGAATTCGACAATTCGCGCGAAGCAAAACTCCAGACCCGCTGCGGAATGGGATCTTGCCAGGGCCGCGTTTGCGGTGCTGCGAACGAGTTTCTTTTCGGTTGGAAGCCGGGCACCGTGCGCCCGCCGATCTTTCCGGTTAGAATGGAGGAATTATGACAATGGAATGGAAAGGAGTGATGCCCGCCATCACAACGTGTTTTGACGAGCATCTCAACATCGACCATGAATTCACGGGCCGACATGTGAACTGGCTTGTCGAAAACGGCTGCACAGGCATCGTCACGAACGGAAGCCTGGGCGAGGGCGGCACGCTCTCAATGGACGAGAAGATCGCTCTTTGGAAAACCGTGGCAGGTGCGGTCGGCGATCGCGTTCCTATTGTCGCAGCCATCGCATCTATGACCACGGCCGAAGCCTGCGCACAAGCCGCCGAAGCGGCATCGGCGGGCTGCAGCGGCTTGATGGTATTGCCGCCTTACGTCTATCGCGGCGATTGGCAAGAGATGAAATATCACGTGTCGGAGATCGTAAAAGCGACGCCGCTCTCGTGCATGCTGTACAACAATCCGGTCGCCTACGGGACCGATTTTCTTCCTGAGCAGATCGCCGAACTAGCTGAACAATTGCCGAATCTTCACGCCGTGAAGGAATCGTCGACCGACGTACGCCGCGTTACCGCGATCAGAGCGCTTTGCGGTGGTCGTCTTGCGATATTCGTCGGCGTAGATGATGCGATCGTCGAAGGGATCGACGCGGGCGCAACGGGTTGGATCGCCGGGCTTGTGAGCGCGTTTCCAAAAGAATCCGTCGATCTTTTTAACTACGCTATGAATGGCGAGACTGAAAAGGCGTTCGAGTTATACAAATGGTTTCTCCCGCTCTTGAGACTCGATACGGTGCCGAAATTTGTTCAGCTTATCAAGCTTGTCCAGGAAAAGGTCGGTTGGGGCAGCACCCGCGTACGTCCGCCGCGTTTAAAGCTAACGGGAAGAGAACTAGAAGAAACGCTCGCGATCATCGAACACGCATTGGCGACCCGGCCCCAAGCCGACGGCCGAGTCCAGGCAACTGGCAGCTAATAGTATGAATGTCGAATTAAAGGGCACATCTATTATCGGCCGCTCACGGGGCGACGCCACAGCGAACACTTTTCGAGCGTTCGACCCGGCCAGCGGCAACGAAGTGGAACCCGCATTTTATTCGGCAGCACTCGGCGAGCTTGAACGTGCCGCAACTCTCGCCGATGCCGCCCGAATACCTTTTGGAAACATTTCCGGCCATGAGCGCGCCGTATTTCTTAGAAAGATCGCTGACAACATCGAAGCACTTGGCGACACATTGATACAGCGGGCAACTCTCGAAACGTCTTTACCGAACGCACGTTTTGTAGGTGAACGCGGGCGCACTTGCGGCCAGCTTCGGATGTTCGCCGACCTGCTCGACGAAGGCTCTTGGGTCGATGCACGCATCGATCACGCGATCCCTGACCGCGAGCCACTGCCGAAACCGGATGTTCGGTCGATGTTGCGTCCGGTTGGACCGGTAGCTGTTTTTTGCGCAAGTAATTTCCCGCTTGCATATTCGGTCGCTGGCGGCGACACCGCGTCCGCATTAGCAGCGGGCTGTCCGGTTATCGTCAATGCTCACATAGCACATCCGGGCACAGCAGAACTGGTCGGCACCGCTATCATGGACGCCGCAAGAGAATGCGATATGCCTGAGGGCGTGTTCAGCCTTTTGTTTTCCAGCGGGTACGATATCGGTCAGGCCTTGGTCAAACATCCGGCGATCAAAGCGGTCGGTTTTACTGGATCACGACGCGGCGGGCGGGCATTGATGGACATAGCCGCTGCCCGGCCGGAACCGATACCGGTTTACACGGAAATGAGTTCGGTAAATCCGACATTTATTCTACCTTCGGCGATAAAGGAACGCGGTGATGCTATCGCGGCCGGTTTGCACGCCTCGGTCACAGGCGGAGTCGGGCAGTTTTGTACTAAGCCCGGCCTCGTTTTTTTGCCGAAAGATGCGGACGAATTCGTGTCGAGTTTCAACAGGTCCATAGAAAAAACAGCCCCTTCGCCTCTTCTTACTGGCGGCATTCGTTCGTCTTATGTCGCGGGTAGCCAAAAACGTGCCGCTGAGGTTGGAAAGGTCGTCGCGAATGAGGAGGCAGATCTTCCGGGTTTCTCTGTAAATCCGTCGGCCTTTGAAACCTCTGCTGTCGAGTTTCTGAACACTCCCGATCTGAACGATGAGATCTTCGGACCGACGACGTTGCTCATCCGCTCGAACGAACACGAAGAGCTTCTCAGCATCGCCCGCTCGCTCGAGGGACAATTGACCGCTTCAATTCACGGAACCGAAGAAGATATGAAGGAGTACGCTGATCTTATCGCGATACTTGAAACGAAGGTTGGCCGTTTGATCTTCAATGGCTTCTCGACCGGCGTCGAGGTTTGTCCGTCAATGGTCCACGGCGGGCCGTATCCCGCGACGTCCGACGGTCGCTCGACCGCGGTCGGAACACGCGCTATCACGCGCTTCGCACGCCTCGTTTGTTATCAGAATTTTCCCGATCAGGCATTGCCTGACGAACTAAAAGATGGGAATCCGCTTGGAATTTCTAGAATGATCGACGGCGAATTTATGAAAGCCTGATCCGTCTTTGCTGCCTTTGCGTCTTTGCGGGAAATACCGCTTATTCAGATTCAAAGCCGGAAAGCTTGAGCACAAACTCCGGCACCATCGGTTCGTTAGGCAGAACCAACTCTTTTCCCTTGTCCAGCGTCCAGCGATGAAGCCATGAGATACCGGCGCGCCGCGTGAAATTATCAGGCAGCCTGTAAGCTTCGTCTTTCAACGCTTCATCCAACGTGATGAACTTATAACCCCGACGCTTCAACATTGCCGCAAGATCGTCAAAATGATCCGAGTTGATGAAATTAGCATGTATGAGCAAGGTTTGGCTCATTTCCCGTCCCAGTGTTCTCTGCGACTGCCGCTCCCAATATTCGAGCTTCGTCTCCATGTATGGCACGTATGCATCGCCGACCCTCTTCATCAGCTTTTTGTCGCCGCGATCAAAAGCGATGTCGTATGCCCGCGAAAAAATATAGTCCGCGTTGTCGAATGTTATTGGGGCGACCGTATAACCGTGGTCTTCGAGGAATTTGTAGATCGCGGTCTTCACCTGCACGTCGGCACCGGTTTGCAGGAATGGATGCCGAAAATAGCGCATCTTCCTGCCGTTCTCGGCCAGCAGTTCTTTGGTGATCACCTCGCCGCGAAGTATGTCGTCCGTATATTCCTTTACCGAGATCGCGTCCGCACTCCGATGTGAAAACGTGTGATTGCCAAGTTCCAACCCGGCCGCAAGCCACATCCGCAGCAGATCGACCTTCTTTTCGTCTCTCTTTTCGTCTGTATAAAGTTTGTTCTCGTTTACGAAACCGATAGCCGGGACCTTGGCTTTCGTGATATGCCCGAGCAACTTCTTTGTGATCTCCTGCCGGCTTTTCAGGTCGGCTCGAGTCGTGACCACCGGCAGATCGTCGATCGTCACTGCTATGGTCCTCTTAAGTTGCGAAAACACCGCCGTTGGGCAGAAGAACAACCCCATCGTGATGATCGCACCTAAAGCGGACATTTTCAGCTTCGTGAAATTCGTGGTTAATTTCATTTCGCAAATACCTGCGAAAGATCATTGAACGCTTTGAATTCGAGCGCGTTGCCGCTCGGGTCGAGAAAGAACATCGTCGCCTGTTCGCCGACCTCGCCTGCAAAACGTATTTTCGGCTCGATGACGAATTTCACGCCCGCGGCCCGTAATCGTTCCGAAAGCTCCTTCCATTCTTCCATCGGCAAGATCATCCCAAAGTGCGGAACTGGAACATGGTCGGCATCGACGAAATTCTCGGCCTTTACACCCGAACCGATTTCCGCCAGATGAGCAACGATCTGATGGCCGTACAGATTGAAATCGATCCATCTTTCGGAACTCCTGCCCTCTTCGCATCCGAGCACGCCGCCGTAAAATTCGCGTGCGGCAGCAAGGTCATCGACCGGAAACGCCAGGTGGAACAAGTTTGACATAACATTTCTTGCTACTGATCACAGAGATTCAGAATTTTAGCCTAATTGCATTCATACACTAGGCGGCCTTGAACGATCGCGAACAGATCTGTCGAATTCGTGAAATTCGCTGCTAATTTGCCTTAGTCATCTGCCTGATCGCTCCCAGGTGATATGCAGTATGGGCGATCATTCCCATCGCCATCCCCACCTGCATCTCTGTCCAGTCCCGATCCTCAGCGATACACTTGAGCGTATTTTCATATGCCCGGCGAACGCTGTCGCGGAGGGCGTCCCATTCGGCATCGTTTACGGACTCGATCAGCCACGAATCTTCCCAGTTTACTTTTTCCGTACGGCCGTTTATGAATTCGCATATTCGGTCAAGATAAAACTTGGCATGTTCAGTGTGAGCTGCAATTGTCGTCCCGTAAGAGTCTTTCGACGCCGCCTCGGCGTTAATGCTTGAAAGTGTGTTGAAGATCCCTATGCCGCGATCCAGAAACACGCTTGGCTGTCCTTCCGGCGAGCCTTCGAACGTCTCTCTCAAGAGATATGCAACCGATTCGATAAAATCCTTCCGATCGATACCCATTGTTTCACCCTTACTTTGTGCTGATTCCATTTGTGTTAACCTCTTTTGCTGTGGAGCAGCAAATCGAAAGATTTATCAACGAACTGCGGATATCGCTGGCGGATTCGACATTCGTAAAGTTGACTTTAAGTAATTATAAAGGCAGCGAAGAGCATCTGCAAAAGATATTTGTCCGGCAAATAGAGACGAAAAAGGGCCCGAGTCTTATGTTCCAATTTCGTCGATCTACAAACGATAAGGTTCAGAATTTCGAGCTTTCGGAAGCACCGAGCCGGGTCAAGGAGATGCTAAGTGCAGGTTTTCGCAGCGGCCATCTTTTCACCACGAAACAAGACTTTCAACTGACGATCGGTAACCGTTCAATGAAACTCGATGTCGGAAAGCCGACATTTAGGACCGCGGAAACCAAGCCGCACGATCGCGAGAAGAAATACCGAATTGACCCAAATACGTTCTACCTAAAAGCTCTCGGCATTACGACCGATACCGGCGAGATCCGATCCGATCAACGCGATAAATGGAAACAGATAAATAAATTCGTTGAGATACTCGATAGCCTATATGAAAACTCGGACCTAAAGAACAAACCGACGCTCAATATCGTCGATATGGGTTCGGGCAAAGGCTATCTGACCTTTGCCGCTTACGACTATTTTGGAACGCGAACGTCCCCTCCCGCAGTTTCCGTGACCGGTATCGAAACCCGCGGCGACCTCGTTGATCTCTCTAACCAGATCGCCCGGGCAGGCGGTTTTGATGGCTTGAAGTTCGTTCAAGGGTCGATCGCCGATTTCAAACCGGGCGAGGTCGATATATTGATAGCACTTCACGCCTGCGATACCGCGACCGACGACGCTCTTTACAAGGGCATCACCTCCCATGCGTCTATCATCGTCGCGGCACCATGTTGTCATAAGGAGGTCAAGAAACAGATGAGATCGCCGGAGATCCTCTCGGGCATTCTGAAACACCCTGTGATGCTGGAACGCACCGCCGAAACCCTGACCGACGGCATTCGTTCAATGTTGCTCGAAGCCAACGGCTACAAAACGAAGCTGTTTGAATTCATTTCTACCGAACACACGCCAAAGAACAATATGATCGTGGCCACGAGATCCGCAGCAAAGGGTGCGGATCAGATTGAAACCCGGATCGACGAGATCCGTAATACATTTGGGATCGAACACCAGCATCTGGCGGACTTGTTAAAACAAAGGGAAGACTAATACGCGGTCATTATCAGTAACGTCCGACAAACAGATCCGATCAGTTCTCTTCGGAACAACCGCCTCGCTTCTCAATGTCGCCCCAGCAGCGGATCGATCGTTGCGAAGCGGCGATGCGGTCATACCTGGCCAAATCTTGACTAATTCGTAGACATTGGCGTATTATTGGGGATTGTCTTTATAACAGTGAGACAAGTATAAAACCATGAAAGCTGAAATCCATCCGAAATACGAAGAGATAACCGTGGCATGCGCTTGCGGCCATTCGTTCAAGACCCGCTCAACGCTGGGCGAAGAGTTGCACATCGAGATCTGTTCCGAGTGCCACCCGTTCTTTACCGGCAAGCAAAAGCTGGTCGATACCGCCGGCCGCGTAGACAGGTTTAACAAACGCTATGCACGCGGGGCACAAGCCGCTAAATAATGGAAAGCGGACCGTCATGTCCGTTGCCGAATGTTCGTGAAACCGAATAACGACCGATATTAGCTGTACAAATTCTGACGCCGACGCTTTTAGCGCCGATCGATAGCGATGTGGCCGACACACCATCGAAAGGTAGAAAAAGGTCGGCGTTAAGTGTATCTACAGTTAATACGGGCATCCGGCTGTTGAGCCGGGAAATCAAAGTAGCGATATGAAACGTGCAACTTTGTCGAAAACACTCAAGTTCCTTTCTGCGGCGTTCGCAATCGAACGAGACCTTATAGTCGGCGGCCAGGCCGTCGTCGAGGGTGTGATGATGCGGACACCGTCGGCCTATGCGATCGCGTGTCGAAGATCCGACGGCGAGATCGTCACTACATCCGAACGCCTTCCCAGATGGAGCGATAAGTACAAGTGGCTTTCGTGGCCTGTGCTTCGCGGCGGAGCAACGCTCGTCCAGTCGATGGCTCTTGGAATTAAGGCTCTGAATTTCTCGGCGAAGATCTACGAAGACGACTTAGAAGCTCAAAAGGAACTTGCGAAGGAAGAGGTTATCGCTTCAGAACCGGCCTTGGTAGAAGGTACAACTGACGAGAACTTCACAAAGGCTCCCGCAAAAGTCGTAATGCCCGAAAAGACGAAGGTGAAGAAACAGAGTTCGCTCGGACCGGCACTTTCCATTGTTTTGGCGCTTGGGTTCAACATCATTTTGTTCATCGTCGCGCCGTTATTGCTGACAAATGTCGCTTTTATTGCCCTTGGCTGGGCTGATCCCCCATTCGTGGCCCAAAATGCCGCATGGTGGGAAATGGTGAAGGCATACGTTTGGGAGATCAAGCCCCATTCCTGGGTAGCCTTTAATCTGATCGACGGTGTCGTCCGGATGTTCTTCTTCATCGTAATGATCGTGTCGATGTCCTATTTGAAAGACATTCGGCGGGTCTTTGAGTACCACGGTGCGGAGCACAAAACAGTCTTCACCTGGGAAAAAGGTTTGGACCTTAGCGTAGAGAACGCAAAACCGCAGAAACGTCAGCATCCGCGATGTGGAACATCGTTTCTCATGGTCGTAATGCTCATCGCGATCGTAATTTTCTCGGTCGTAAAATTCGACGCGATGTGGCTCAACCTCGTCGTACGCATTGCACTGATGCCGCTTGTCGCTGGCCTTTCCTATGAAGTAATTCGCTATGCGGCTAAGAAGGAATCGGGGGCGATATTCAGATTGATGACGCTTCCCGGCCTCTGGCTGCAGAACATTACGACACAGGAGCCCGACGCAGAACAACTTGAGGTCGCGATACGTGCATTGGACGAATCGCTAAAACTGGAGCCGCAGACGGCTTGAATTATGTTTGAAAAACTTGCACAGATCGAAAAAAGCTACGAGGAACTGACTGAACAGATCTCTCAACCTGAGTTCATGTCGGACATGTCGGCGTATGCAAAGTTGATGAAACAGCATCGCAGCTTGGGCGAGATCGTCGAAAAATACCGCGAGGTCAAAAAGCTGCAGGAAGGTCTTGCCGGAGCCAAAGAACTTGCGGAAATGGCGGATGACGACGAGATGAAGGAAATGGCTCTCGCCGAGGTTGCCGAGATCGAGGCTAAACTTCCCGATGCTGAAGAAGCACTTAAATTCCTTCTCTTGCCAAAAGACCCGAATGATGAAAAGAACGTCATCCTCGAGATACGTGCCGGAACCGGCGGCGACGAAGCGACGCTCTTCGCGGCCGAGATTCTGAGGATGTATGCCCGCTATGCCGAGCGACAAGGCTGGAAAATGGAGATCATGGACGCCGCGGACACCGGTGTCGGCGGCATCAAGGAAGCCTTTGCGATGATCGAAGGCGACAATGTCTATTCCAAAATGAGGTACGAATCGGGCGTACACCGCGTACAGCGCGTTCCTCAGACCGAAACGCAAGGCCGTATTCATACTTCCGCGATCACGGTGGCCGTATTGCCGGAAGCCGAAGAGGTCGATGTGAAGATCGATCCTAAAGATCTTCGCGTTGACTATTTCTGTTCCTCCGGCCCTGGCGGCCAGTCTGTCAACACGACCTATTCGGCCGTCCGGCTTACACATTTACCGACAAATGTCGTAGTTTCGATGCAGGACGAAAAGTCGCAGATCAAGAACAAGGAAAAGGCGATGCGGATCCTGCGTGCGCGACTTCAGGAGATCGAAGAACAAAAACAGCATGACGCGCTTTCGGCGGAACGCAAGTCCATGGTCGGCAGCGGCGATCGGTCCGAAAAGATCAGGACCTATAACTTTAAAGAGAACCGCGTTACCGATCATCGTATCGGATTGACGGTGCATCAGCTCGATCTCGTAATGGAGGGTCAGATCGATGAATTTGTCGAAGCCCTGCGGACTCATTACCAGACCGAAAAATTAAAGGCGGAAGCGGTCGCCGCCTAAACGCAGAAAAGAAGTAGAAAAAAGGTGAACTTGATTTGTTTACCTTTTTACTTTTAACTTACCCGATGCCCGTAACCCGTTTATTCTTGATACGACACGGACAATCTGCCGGAAACGCCGAAGGACGTTTCGGCGGCCACGGCCCTACGCCTTTGTCGGAACTCGGCGAAAGACAGGCACGCATCACCGCCGAAGCGCTTGCTAAGGAGAACATCTCGGCCATCTATTCGAGCGACCTATTCAGAGCCGTACAGACCGCCGAACCGCTTTCACGTATCACGGGCGTCCCTATCTTGACCAAACACGCCTTTCGCGAGCGCAATGTAGGCGTTCTCGAAGGCCTCACTTTCGACGAATCGAAACACAACCACCCAAAGGACTACTACGCGCTTGTTAACCGCAATTACCATCATGTTATTACTCGCGGCGAAAGCTATCGACAGCTCGTCAAGCGGGTTATGAACGAACTGTGGGAGATCCTTCGCAAGAATCAGGGCGAGCGCATCGCGGTCTACTCACATACGGGTGCGATATGTTTCATGACGCTGCATCTCATGGGTGCGATCCGCCGAGATACCAAGCAAACCCCGTGGCTGATCACATCTAACTGCGGCGTTAATCGCTTTGAAGTGCGCGGCCGAAACAACGTGCGTGTGCTCGCTCTAAACGATACACGCCATCTGATCGACATCACAGGAAATGACTCGTTCGGGGCCCGCTGAGCCAAAGCATTTCTTGACATTGAATCGCAATTAAATAAAAATCGTCTCGCACTCCAATAAAGTGAACAACCCTCAATATGTATTTCGGAGGTCGTAGATGCGACACGTCTTTTTAGTTGCCTGTTTCCTTTTTGTCTCCTTTCTTGTCTCCCCGAACGCCTACGCACAGGTGGATGAGATCAGCGAGGTGGTCGGTCTGCCGATTCCCATCGGCTCGCCTGTGATATACGGCCAGGTTATCATCCGCAACATACCGCGCGGCGAGAAACGTCCGATCATTTACGTCTATCTTCGCAACGGCGGTGCTCAGCTCGACAAGTATCAGGCAAACGATCGCGGTTACTGGTATTTCTTGAAAAGCCCGATCGACGGCCACGCGATCACCTACGAGATCGACGGGAACGAGGTCGGGCGTTCTATCATCGCGGGCGGCATAAGCAACCGTTTCCGGCAGGATGTAGAGTTTGACTGGACCGCGTTACGCGGAGCATCTGCAAGCAAAACGGGCACGGTAAACGCCCGTGACAAATACGACCGATCTGCGGACCACGAAAAGCTATTTGAAAAGGCGATGTCGGCCGTAAGAGCGAAAAAGACGGAAGAGGCCATCAAGGACCTTACCGACCTTCTCCAGATCGACCCCAAAGATCACGTTGCGTGGATGACGCTCGGCACCGTCTATTACGGGGAAAAGAAAAACGAGGACGCCAGAAAAGCATATGCAAAGGCGATCGAAGTGAAGCCGGATTATTTTCTTGCGAATCTCAATCTCGGGCGTCTGGAGCTAAGCGAAAAGGCAATTGAAAAAGCGCTCATTCCGCTTACAAAGGCCCTCGAGGTAGAACCGAATTCCGCCGATGCCAACCATCTTCTCGGCGAGGCACTACTGCAAGGCCGCAAAGGATCAATGGCCGTTGGCTATTTGAACAAGGCTATCGAGCTCGATCCGGTCGGAAAAGCCGAACTTCACCTTCGCATCGCAGCTCTCTACAATGCCGCCGGGTATAAAGACATGGCTTCGGCCGAGTACAAGAAATTTCTCGAAAAGGTCAAAGACCATCCGGACCGCAAAAAGCTGGAGCAATACATAAAAGACAATCCGCCAAAACAGTAATGGAAACCGGCCGTCAGAACTGGCGGCCCTTTTTTTTTGCTTTATATTTGGTTTTTGGGCTTCTGGTATTTGGCTCGGTGCTTTGGACTGAAACGATCCGCTGTCCATTATTAATTATCCCCTAAGATGATCCCTTACTATCGCTCGGAGGGCGCGAAGCGGTGGACACGATCGTCGCCGAGCTCCCTGAAGGTCGCGTCTCCGCCCGGCTCATCACTCGTCACTTTCCTCTTCTTCAATGTCCACCAAGAGAAAAGGCCGTCCGGAATCGCTTCCGAACAGCCCTTGTTTCAATGATCCTATTCGGATCGCCTCTTAGAACGAATAACGGAGACCGAACTGCATACGACGCGGCGTTCCTTGGATATCGGTAAATATCTGACCAAACGATGAGGCTGCAGTACCCGTTTCAGGATCCTGCGGCAAGCCCCAAGTCGTACGCGTTTGGTTGGTAACCGCAAAGTACTGAACGTTTGTTACGTTAAATACTTCCCAGCGGAACTGGAACTTGTGGTTCTCGTTCCAAGGCATCGTCACCGACTTCGAAAGTCCGAGGTCAAGGGTTTGATAGCCCGGCGCCCGGAACGTATTTCGCTCACCCGTTTCGCCCGGACGGGCATTGCGGAACGAATTGAACGCCGCTTGCCTGTCCGCAAAGAAATTCCGCGTATCGCGGAATACGCCGCTGCTCAGCGGTCTGATTCGGAATCCGTTCGACTGAACGTTCCAGTTGGTCGCCCACTGTGCCTGATCGAACGGAGGCGAGATCGGTTGGCCGGTGTTCCAGCGATAAATGCCGTTAAGCGACCATCCGCCCACAAATGCATCCGCCCACTTATTCATGTCGCTAAACCATTTACGGCCGCGGCCGACCGGCAGGTCGAACAAGAAGTTCGCATTGACAACGTGCGTGGCGTCAAAATCCGACAACGCATGGTTATCCTGCTGGCGAAGCGGGTTCAGTAGAAACTGTCCGCCATATGAACCGTCGGTCTGAAGGCCAGACACATCATCGGTCGATTTTGAGAACGTATAGTTGATGTCGTATCTCAAGATCTGGCCGAGACGCTGTCTCAGGGTGAATGTTGCACCGTGATAGTCGGATTTAGCGAACGTACCGTATGCCGAAAACGCCGCATATTGCGGATGGAAGAACATATTCGGATACAGGCCATAATCATCGATCAATGCCTGAACATACGTCCAGTCGAGAATGTCGTATTGGTCGCGGGCAACCAACAAGAACACCGACTGAGTAGCCGACAAGGACGGGTCACCCCAGAAATTAGCTCCTAGACCCGGGAATAAATTCTCGAAATAGGCGATCGGGGTAACGTTTTGGTAAGGCGTGTTTGCCGCACGTCGGTCGTGAAGGATGCCTGCAGCCGTGTACCAATCCATTCCGCTGATGGGGTCTCTCAGGTTATTGAGAGCCATAACATCACGGGTGCCAAACAGGTTGCGTGCTGCACGTCCAATGTACGACGCTTCAAAGTACATTCCCTTTGGCAAGTCTCTGCCATAAGAGAAGTTCCATGTATAGTGCGTCGGCGAGGTGATAGTAGCATCGAGCGATGTCTCGATACGCTGTGCTTCGTCAGCCGGAGTGATGAACCGCTGCTGCGGTGCCGGAATTCCCGGTAAAGCCCGGATATTCTGACCGTAACCGGTGAACAACGGTGCCGGATTGGTCGTAACATTGTAGGTATTCGCCGCAATAGTTGCAGCTGACGTAAACCCGATGGTCGAAAGGCCGTCAAAGCTAACCGCCAGTTGGCCGCCGAAATAGTCATTTGAGATACCAAATCCGCCGCGGAAAACTGCCTCTCCGGACTTACCGATCAGTTTCTGCAAAAACTTATTCTTGAAATCCGGTGACCATGCTGCCGCGATCCTCGGTTGGAAATTATTCCAATCCATGCTGTAAAAGCCCGGAGCATTATTCTTTGGTCCGCCTAGCTGGAATTGGATCAGATCGTTCAGCGGGCGTCCTCCATTTGACGAGGCGACACGCCGTTCAAAATAGTCGCCGAGACGTTCCGTCGGGATGACCTGAAATCCGTTCTTTTCATACACCGGACGGCTGACTGCATAGCGAAGACCCATCGTCAGCGTAAGCTGCGAATTGAACTTCCAAACGTCCTGAATGTACGAATCGTATTCCTCGGTCGCGAACGTGCGGGACGCTGCCGTTCCCGCCGGCAGCACGCTTCCGTCGATGTCGAAAGTAAAGTTGCCGCTGTATTGCGAGTATCGGCCTATCAAGGCTGCGGCAGCTGCTTGGACCGACGAAATATCTCCACCGTTGATCGTGTATCCGTTTGCCGTAAACCGCTGCTGCAAAACAGCACCTGACGACGCATAGAACGATGGATTCGTGATCGCCGAATCGTAAGCATTTCCGAAGCTCTGTCGTTCGTTTCGAATAATGCGAACGTTGCCGCCGAACTGGAACGTGTGATTACCTTTTATCCATGTAAAGTCGTCGGTAATATTCTGAACCGGCGTCACACGATTAAGTGTTCTGGAAAAAAGCAACGGCGAGAATACAAAGCGGAACGATATGCTGTTAGCTGCCGAATCGCCTTGTGAACTGAACGCCTGACGCGTCAGCCCATATCGGAAGTTGTTGATCTTGTTGTTCGAGATCGTCCAGTTATGACCAACGACAAACCCATACGGATGACTCCAGAGTGAAGTTGTTGGTGTGTCAGGAAATGCTGACGTGCCCGACGCGTTGTCCCACTGGTAATTTCCGCGGAAAAAGATCTGCTGATTGCCAGCCGGATTCCAGTCTAGTCTTACGATGTGGGTGTTTTCTTTATCCGTAGAAGGAGAATTAAAAAGGAAACCACCGGTGTTTAGCCCGTCGCCAACAGTAGTGTTATTCGAAGCATAGCTGGTAGCGGCTGCACGCAGTGCATTTACTGCCAACTGATTGATCCCGACTGCTGAGTAGATGGTGTTGTTCAATTCAGCTTGTCCAACCGTGCATACTCCCGCAACACAGCTTGGCCCGGTGCCTCGGAATTTGATGCTTCCTTGACCAAGATGGGCGAGAGGCACTACACGGTTAACAGACGCGTCCAGCTTCTGATACTGGCCTTCGTACGAATAGAAGAAAAACAGCCTGTCCTTCTTGATCGGACCGCCGATGGCTCCGCCGTAAACATCGCGTGCGATGCTCGGGCGTGCAACGCCGGCAAGATTGTTAAAAAAGTTGTTTGCCGAACCCATCGTCGGGCGTTTGAAATAGAACACAGCACCGCGAAGGTTATTGGTTCCGCTCTTGGTCACGAGCGAGACCTGGGCGCCGGATGAACGGCCCTGATTCGCGTTTGCGCCAAGTGTCGTGATCCTAAACTCTTCGACCGATTCGGTCGTCGCACGAAGTGCAGATTCCTGTGAAACGTCGCCCGTGAACGAACGTCCGCCTGTTTGCTGGTCGTTGATGTCAACACCGTCAAGCGTGATGTTCGCCTGGTCGCTGCGTCCGCCTGCGACATAACCGTCGCGTGTTACACCCGGCTGCAAAGCAAGCAGGTCGTTTACGCGGCGAAGGTCCGTCGGTAGTTGGATGATCTGCTCGGTCCCGATGGTATTGCCGATCGAAGCGTCTTGGGTGTTTACGATCGACTCGATACCACCCGAGGTCACATTTACGACAGCCGAAACGTCACCTGCCTCAAGCGAACCATCGAATCGGACGGTGGTGTCGGTCGGAAGCTGCAGTGAAGAGTTGACGAGCTTTTTAAAGCCCGAGGCGGTGATCTCCACCTGATAGGTAGCCGGGGGAACAGCCAAAAAGCTGAAACCGCCTTCTGCATTTGTTGTGGTTGTTCGTTCAAAGCCTGTCGCCGAATTCGAAAGCTTTACTGAAGCTCCCGGAACCGCGGCACCATTTTTATCGCGAACCGTTCCGCTCACACCCGACGTGCCGGCTTGCGCAAACCCGGCGACGACGAGAGCGCCGAGAACAAACATAATGGCAGTAGTCTTGTGAACCAATGCCTTTAGATCGCTAAATCTCATAGCTCCTCCTAGTTTTAGTATGGCAATAAAAGAATCGGGCGTATCAGTTTGACGCAGTTTTCGTTCCAAACTCTGAATTCGGAACGAAATACTGTACTTATGGGCACTTACACCCATGGCTTCCGATCGGAATAAACGGCTCTAGCGTATTTTTTGTATAAAAATTCAAAAATTTGGGAATCGGAAACTGGCGTTATTATAGCCATTTCGAAGTACTTAGCAAGGCATAAGCCGATTTTGCTGCCGTCGCTCCCATGCCTGCCGCGGTTGCGATCGTGGGCGAGGCTGGGTTAGCGACGTCACCGATAGCGTAGATGCCGGGAACTTTTGTTCGGCATTGGCTGTCCACCAACGCATATCCGCGGCCGTCGAGCTCGATCTTACCTTTGACCAGTTCACTGTTTGGCTGGACGCCGATGCGGACGACAAGGAAATCTGTCTCCATGGTTCGAATTTCCCCCGTGGCGACGTTTCGTATTTCGACAGCTGCCAGCCGGTCGGTCCCTCTTATATTTTCGACCACGGAGTCGAAGCTGAGGTCGATATTCTGAACCAAATCCAGCCGCTTCAAAAACTCACTTCGAGCGGTCAGTTTTCCCCGCCGGTGAACTAAAGTTACTCGCCTGGCATACTGGGCAAGTATCAATGCGTTCTCGGCCGCCGCGTCGCCTCCGCCAACGACCACAACCCGTTGCCCAGCAACACTTGCCGGATCTCTTGAACCCGAACTAAGGATTCCCTTTCCTTCAAATTCTGTCTCACCTGGCACATTCAGCCGCCTTCGCCTGACACCGGTCGAAAGGATCAGAGCACATGCGGAATATTCGTTTCCGTCGGCAACCGTGACCGCCATCCTTTCCGGATCAAGATCTGTGACCTCGACGCCGGTCATTCGGGTGAATTTCCTGCCAATGAGCGAGCGTTCGAACTCTTCACGGATCGAATCGCCGTTTGACGCAGACAATCCGAGGTAGTTGTCGACCGGATTAAATATGTGAGAGAGTTGGCCGCCGAAACGATCTTCCCTTTCTATCGCTAGAGAACTCAGACCTAACTCGGCACACCATAAGGATGCGGACATTCCTGCCGGCCCTCCGCCTACGATTATAACGTCGAATTTTGCCTTATCTCTCACAGTTTCAAGCGGATACAGTTCGCCTCGGAATCCCGACTTTTGTCAGCCATGAGTGCCGTTTTTTGTCACAAACTTATCGAATATCTTTCGTCAGCGAAGAATAACGATCAAGAACTGACCGCTATCTTATTGGTAATTCGATGTAAATACAAAACTTAACGGCGATACTCGCGAATGGCACTCGTATTGCTATCTCAAACCAGTTGAACGTGGGCGCCGTGCGTCCTGTTTACCCCTTGCCTGTCCAATCCATTTTACTGACCAACAGTCTGCCACCAACAGAATTATGAGACTTGAAGCCGAAACAAACTCAGCAACCGTCGATCACAATGTCGTTGCTAATGCCGCAGCAGAGAATTTCAGCCTTGAGGCCAATGATCGCCTTCGCGAGGGGATCAAAGCCGCACAGAACGGCGATCGGGAAAAGGCCCGCGAAGCCTTACTCCGCTCGACAGAACTTGACCCGACCTCAGAATCTGCCTGGCTTTGGCTGGCGTCGATCAGCGAGTACCCCGAGGAGCTTTTGGTGTTTCTCAACAACGTACTCGATCTGAATCCGCTGAATGCCCGCGCGATAGAGTGGATGAAGGCAACCAAGGCTCTGCTTTCCAAGACATTTGTGCAGCGCGGCATGGACGCCGCCGATAGCGGGAACAATGAATTCGCCGTGCAATGTTTTGATCAGGCGCTCGAGCATGACCAAACGAACACGGCCGCATGGTTTTGGCTGGCAGACCTCTCGGCGTCAAACGAAGGAAAGATCTCGTATCTGGAGAAGGTGCTCGAGCTCGACCCTGAGAACATAACTGCTCGTGAAGCCCATCAAAAAGCAAAGAACGAGATAAACCGTTCCGTTTTGGCAGAAGCTCGTTCGGCAGCCGTTGCTGGGCGAAAATCGGATGCCCATGAACTTCTCGATGCCTTCATTGCGGAAAACCCCGAGGCAGAAGACGGTTGGATACTAAGGGCACATCTTGCCGACGGTTTCGCCGAGAAGATCGCTGCCTTTGAACGCGTGCTTTCGATCAATCCGGATAACCTGACCGCAAAGTCGGGCCTCGAATCGCTGCGATCCATCATCGAGATGGTCGAACCTAACGCCGTATCAGAGAGCCTTTCCGAACCTGAAGTTCTGAGATCAGACGAAGCCGAGGTGATGGAAAACACGGCTTACGCGATCGAACAAGAACGTACTCATGATACTGCGGCGGTACCTGATAAGAGTCCGACGCAGGAACTTGTTTTTCCCGAAGCAGCTAGTGAAATGGCTGAACGATCCGAAATGGATCAGGCTTCTGGCGTCGAAATGCCCGCTGCCGCTCCCGTATCTGAGGGCGTGGACTGGTCGATGAACACCGTTGCATTCACCTTTGCTTTCCCCGGAGGCGAGACCCCATCTTCGGATCCGTCCCCGGAACCAGAAAGCTTTGCCACGGAGTCTTTTGAGTTTGCAGTAGATCCAAACGCTTCAAACGGTGATCAGGAAGACGATCAATTAATAGAAGCCGCGAAATTCGATCCTGAGTCCACGGTCACTTTTTCTAATGACACCGCTGATGTCGAGGTCGCCGGAGAAGTTGCAACACAAGAAAACGATTTTCAGCCTTCCTCTGAACATCGATTCGAACCGGTGCTCGAAGAGTATAAACTTCAGGCCGTCGTCGCGGAACCAGAGGCTGAAACGTATCATGTTGAGCCGGAAATGGTCGTCGAACCTGTGGAGTTCTTTGAGTCGTCTATCCCGATGCCTCCGCCTGCAGACTTTGACATGCCTTCTTCGTCGCCGACCGGATACGAGACCACGGTCGTTCGGGATGAAACTCCGTCTGGCCGATCTGTAAATCCAACGGTATGTGGTTTTTGCGGCGAAGAAAATCAGGGACAGGTCTTTACCTGCGGAAACTGTCTATCTACGCTCACGCTTTCTGACCTGGAAATGCTCCTCGCTAATACCCATGCTGATAAGGAGGTAGTTCGCGCAGCGGTTGAGCGGATGGAAAGCGAACTGAACTCTCGAGAACACTCCGAGAGCGAGCTTACCCTGCTCGGCATCGGCCATCTCAATCTTCGCAATTTCGACGAAGGGTACGGCTACCTGCAGAAAGCCTCTGCACTCAATCCAAACAACGTGGTTCTTTCGAGTCAGGTGAATTTGCTCCACATACGACTCGAAGAGATAAAACAGAAGGCGGAGGAACAAGATCAATTACCAAAGGGTAAGTCGATCCTCGTCGTAGATGACAGCGCGACCGTCAGAAAGCTGATCGCAGGCAAACTCGAAAAGAGGGGACACGAGGTCTTTTGTGCGGCAGACGGTGTTGAGGCGATCGAACAACTAAATTCTATGGTGCCCGACCTGATCCTTTTAGATATAACGATGCCGAGAATGGACGGCTATCAGGTTTGCAAAGTCATTCGCAGTAAGGATAGTACGAAGGACGTTCCGGTTGTGATGATATCCGGCAAAGACGGCTTTTTTGACAAGGTACGGGGCCGGATGGCGGGAACCACCGGATACATTACAAAGCCGTTTGGCCCGGAAACTCTGATGAAAGCCGTCGAAACATATATGCGCGGCGAAGTTCTGTGATCCTAGCCTTCCGGCAAAATAATTATGGAAGTTTTAACGCCTCCGGCCCCGGACCTCATCAATGATCCCGATCAGTTGCATAGCTCGGCAAAAGCAAAAGATAACCAACTTAAATTCGTTTCCTTCTATCTGGGTGAAACCAATTTTGCCATCTATGCACCTGCCGTTGCCGAGGTGCTGCCGCCGCTTGAAGTAACGCCTCTGCCGAACTCTTCGGAAAATCTTCGTGGGATCGCCCCGCTTCGCGGAGAGATCGTAGCCATGCTCGACATAAAACATCTCGTTGCCGAGCGGACAAACTGTCTTGCTCCTCGAACGAAAACACTCGTGCTGCGTTCTCAGGGAACAGACGTTACGCCGATCGCATTTGATGTCGATAAGTTGGGAGAGATCGTTTCCCTTCCAGTAGACGAATTACGAAACGTCAATGACCGTTCCGAAGAATTCCTTTTTGGCGAGGCCGTCGCAAACGGCGGCGCGTTTCTTGTGATCGACCATTCCAAACTCTCCCTTTCTATATCCTGACCGTTGTCGTCCCAGCGTAAATCATGCCTTCTTCAACCGATTCGTTATTGAATTCGCTAAAAGGGCGAATATGGCTGGCAGTCAGCTCGCTTGCGATCTTGAACTGTTGTTGCGGCTTGGGCGCCTATCTTGCTGTCTCATTCCTTGTTGCCGAGCCAGTGGTAAGCATCCTCGTGACGTTCTTTCTTCTTGCTTTTACCACAATGATCTTTGGCTGGTGGCTAGCCAACGAAGTGATGAGGCCGATCGAAACGGTCACGCTTCTTTCCAAAAGCCTTGAGCGAAGCCCGACTGCAACTCTTCCCAGAACGTCCGGTTCGTCTGAGACGGACGAATTACTGCGATCGATACATAGAAACAGCCAGCAGCTCCAAAACCTCATTTCGATGATGGACGATGTAGCCGCTGGAAAAACAGAGGTGGCTACAGCTCCTCTCGAGAACGCCGACCGTCTCAGCGCATCATTTCAAAAACTTGTCTCTCGGGTAACTGATTCCATAACCGCGAAACGTGAATTGGATGCACTGCAGAACTCGATCCTTCGCATAAACGGCGACCTGGGAAAACTGCGCCAAGGTGAACTTGACGTCGACATCAGAAGCGACCATTTCCTGACAAAAGAGATCGCGGATGCCTTCAGGTTTCTCACAGGCAGGCTTGGTAAACTGTCAAAAGACGTGCAGATGAGCTCGATCGGGGCCACAAGCGCGATCGCGGAGGCCCGTCGAAATCTGCGCTCCTTGGCCGAATCCTATGACGAAAGTTCATCTCGGTTGGCCGTTGGATTAACCAAAGTAAAGGAGTTGCCTACAAAGATCAACGATGTCGCCACAGACCTCGATTCGGCACTTCGTTCGGCAGATGCTGTTCTATGCGCAAACGGTGAAGCGGATGAAACGAGCCTACAAGAGGTTGAAAAGGCCGACGTGTTGGCCGCATCAGCGTCGGACGCGGTAAAGAAGATCCAAAAGCTTAGGTCAAAACTGCATTCTATCCCTCATATCAGCCGATCGGCCCATGAGATTGCAAGACGCTCGAACATAATCGCGCTTAACGTTTCGATACAGGTCGAAGACGAAGGTAATTTTCATAATTCGTCCCTGTTGGTAGGCGAGATCGCCTCACTGTCTGAACGAACGGAAGCGCTAAGTCGGGAAATAAATGCGGCCGGGGAATCATTGGAAAGTGAGGTCAACAGCATAGCAGGGCTCTTTGGAGATATCAGCGGCGGGGCTGGCGACCTGGCTCGCCATTTTGCCCGAAATTCCGAGGTCCTTCTGGATATACAAAAGACTATTGCCCGCCTCAAGGACATCGGGACCACCCTCACTAGCTGCTGCATTGATCAGACAAACGATGCCGAAAAGATCGCTTCACTTGTGTCGGAAGCGACGCTTGATCTAAAAAATGCGGAACTCATCCGGGAGTCTGAACAGCAGATCCAGCGCATTGCAACGCTTGTCGAAGATCTAAGAGAGGGGAGTCTTACTACTGCTTCCGAAATAAAGACAGCCGACATGTCCGTTCCTGAAAGAACATCGAGCTCCGCATTTCCCTTTGAACGAACATCGATCAACGATCCTTCGGAATTTCTGGGAGATAACTAAGAGAACATGGAAAATCCCCTCTGGAATCTGATAGCAAAGGCGTCGTCGATATTGGCGGCGGTGCTGCTGCTCCTTTCTGCCGCTCTGGTCATTTCGTCGAACCTGGGCTATACGGATAATCATGTGGCGGGCACTGCCTCATTGGTTTTTGCCGTTGGAATTTCGATCTTTGCCCTGTTAACCATCAATATTTCAAATTCTCAGTATAGAAAGAACATTATTTCGGCAACGGACATGGCGCACCGGCTAGCCCAAGGCGAGCGGATCGACGACGCCGCGGATTCACAGCTTATTGAATCGCTAAAGGACGTTTCGGCGTATATGAACGAAAAGGCAATGTTCGCCAGGAAACTTGCTGAGGGTGACTTTGCCCAGGATGTATTGATCCGTTCAGACTCAGATCATTTCGGTGACTCCTTCCAGCACCTTATCGAAAGACTTCGATTCATGATCGGCACCCAAGAGACACGCGACCGGCTGCAGAAGTCCGTCGTAAAACTTCTCGACGATGTGTCCGGGATCTCAGAAGGCGATCTCACTGTTCAGGCCGAGATAGGGCCGGAGATCACGGGAGAGATCGCAGAGGCGTTCAATCAGATGACCCGTAACCTGCGTTCGTTGATCAAGCAGGTAAAGGACGTGACGCTTCAAGTGGCATCGTCGGCAACTGCCATAAGTGATACGACTGAACAGCTTGCAAGCGGCAGTCTTACTCAGGCTTCCCAGGTTTCGCGGACCACTGCAGCGATCAATGCGATGGCCCAGGAAATACAAGAGGTGTCGCGAAACGCTTCGCTCTCCGCAGAGGTTGCGGCCAATTCGCTCAATAGTGCGAGATTAGGAACACGGGCCGCTCGAGATAATATCAACGCAATGAGCTCGATCCGATCTCAGGTCCAGGAGACGGCAAAGCGCATCAAAAAGCTTGGCGAACGCGCTCAAGAGATCGGCCAGATAACCGGGCTGATAGACGACCTTTCCGATCGAACCGGCCTTCTTGCCCTGAACGCCTCGCTTCGTGCGGGTTCTGGCAACACTGCGGGCGACGGATTCGCTTTGGTCGCCGAAGAGGTCGAACGACTAGCGGACCGCTCAAATCAGCTTACTCAGCAGATAGCCGGATTGACACAGACCATCAATATCGAGACCAATGAGGTCGTGGCCTCGATGGAAGAAACGATCCGCGAAGTGATCGTTGGTTCTGCTATGGCAGATAAAGCGGGCAGGTCTCTGGTAGAGATCGAAGAGATCTCAAGCAAGCTTGCCGACCTTCTCCGCTCGATATCAGAATCAGCCAAGTTTCAGGCAAAAAGCTCTGAAGACATTTCCAACGCTATGGCCAGTATCTCTGAGGTCACTGCTTTGGTTCAGAACGGCTCAAAGCGTGCGACTGATTCGGTGCGTACGCTCGTCGAACTCTCCAGGGAACTTCGAAGTTCTGTTGCCCCATTCAAACTTCCCGTTGATCTCCATCAATCACTGAACGGTACAGACGCTAACCGGTTCCTTAATTAAGACGCTATGGCCCCCTCTCTTTACCCAGCTTTTATAGACCAGGCGATGAAGCGTCTGCCGGAAATACGCTCTCGGCTAACAAGCGACACTAAGGCATCGCTTTCACCGGATGCCCTTGCCGTGATCTCGGAACACCTTCAGTCTATTTTGGGCTCAGCACAGATCCTGGAGTTGTCGGAGATCGCCGAATTGACCTCGCTGATAGACACGGAAATTCAAGCCGCGGCACAGAGAAATACCGACCCCGAACGATTTAAGACGTCGCTTGAACTCATCGGCAAGCTAGAGACTACGCTTCTAAAGGCGAGCCTGGACGAAGAATATTTTTCGCTCGATATTGAGGACTTTGTCGATTTCTCAGACGAATTTGAGCTGAATCTCCCCGATCCTGCCTTTGTTGATATTTCAACTTCTACGCAGCCGGCGGGCGAGTCTTCAGAAACGGCCGAGCTGGAAGGTTTCGAAGTAGATGACGAACTTCTGGAGATCTTCGCAGAAGAGGCGGAAGGACTTCTTACCAATATGGAACGAAGCCTTGAGACGCTGGCAAACGAACCGAACGACAAAGACTCTCTTTGGGAGATAAGAAGGAATGCTCATACCTTTAAGGGTTCGGCGGGGATCGTGGGACTGAAGCAGCTATCGGAATTAGCTCATCGTGTGGAAGATCTCCTCGACCGTTTGGCTGAATCGAACAGCGGTTCTAACCAGAGGATCATCGAACTGCTGCACGTCTCGACCAATTGCCTTAAAGCTCTAACGAAAGGCGAAAACTCGCAGGAACTGTTCCACCAGATCTCGCAGCTGTATTACGACTTCGATGGCGTCCTTGCTCATTTGAACGAACCGGATGCAGCGGCGTTGTCTGACATAAATGAAGAGACGATCGAAGCGGCAGTCGAGATTGTCCCTGAAGAAACACCGGTCACCTCGACCCCGATCCCGATACCTGAAGCATTCATTTCAAAGAACAAACTCGCGGAAAAGGTCTTTGCAATGCTGCAGGACGAAGGGACACAATCGAAAACGAACCCTTCACGTTCCGTTGTTCGTGTTTCTCTCGACCGTCTTGACGAACTTGTGAACATTGTTCGCGATATGATCATTTCGCGTTCGGCATTCGAGCAGCGGATTCGCGACCTCGAACGCCAGATCGAAGACCTTCACAACACAACCCGTCGGCTGCAATCAACTAGTTCAAAACTTGAAGTTGATTTCGAAGCGTCCATGCTGAGTACAGATCGAAGCACGGTCCTGAACGCACCGTTCGGCCGCCCCAATCGGCCCAGCGATCTCCCAGCCGGTTTTGACGAACTTGAATTCGACCAATACACCGAATTTCACCAGACCACCCGCGAATTGGCCGAAGCTTCAAGCGATACTTTTGCGATCAATACGGCTCTCGACGTGCTTAAGGGCAACTTCGAGGTTCTCTTTTCGGAACAGCACCGCCTCGTCGACGACCTCCAGGAAAAGCTGATGCGGATCCGCATGGTCGAGTTCGACTCGCTCGCATCGCGGCTCCAGCGTGCCGTACGTGTGACGTGTGAAGAGGAGAAGAAAAAAGCCGAGCTGACGATCGTTAACCAGCATCTTGAGGTCGATACTCAGATCCTCGATTCTCTGATCGAGCCGTTAATGCATCTATTGAAGAATTCTGTGGTCCACGGGATCGAATCGCCGGATGTACGCCATCTCATGGGCAAGCCTGAGACAGGTTCTATCAAGGTCGTGGTCACAAATGAAGAGACCCACATCGTCCTGACAGTATCGGACGACGGCCGCGGTATCGACCCGGCCGCAATTCGCGAAAAGGCAGTTTCCTTGGGATTGTTAGCCCCAGAAACCGCCGGAGCACTATCTGACGAAGAGGCACTGGAGCTGATCTTTCTTCCGGGGCTTTCCACGGCCGAGAAGTTGAATCTGAGTGCCGGCCGAGGCGTTGGAATGAGCATCGTCAAGGAAAGCATCGAAGCTCAAAAAGGATCAGTTTCCATTTCCTCCACGCCGCAAAAAGGCACGACCTTTACGGTACGAATGCCTCTCACTCTTGCAATAACAAAAGCTCTGCTAGTTGTTGCCGGGCGGCAGCGTTATGCTCTTCCTTTAAAACAGATCCGCCATATAGCTGAACTCACCGAGAATAATGTCAAAACGAGCGGTGATGAATTCATCTTCGAACTAGGCGGTGCCGCTTTTCCGATAGCAAGACTCGGAAGTTATCTGGGCGACGGCACTACAAGCAAAGATGACCTCATCGGCTCAAATGTCCTGTTGATCCAGGCAATGGACAAAACCATCGCACTCTCGGTCGACGGGGTCGCAGGTACCGAGGAGATCGTGATCAAATCGCTCGGGCGCCCGCTGAACGAGATCAAAGGCATCGTTGGCGCGGCAATTCTCGGAAACGGGCAGCTAGTACCGATTCTCGACGTATCAGTAATATTGAAAAAAAGAAAAGAGATCGAACGAAAGGCGTCGGCATTGCCGCCGCGTTCAGAGACGGAAGAGATCTTTGTGATGATCGTTGATGACAGCCCAAGCGTGCGCCATCTGACCTCAAAAGTGATCGTAAATGCCGGTTGGAATGTGATCACGGCGAAAGACGGACTTGATGCGCTCGAGCAATTGAAGGCGGCCTCAACGCTTCCCAAAGTGATTCTATCTGATATAGAGATGCCCAGGATGGACGGATATGAATTTGCCGCTTCGATCCAGCGTTCCGAAAATTTCAACAATATACCAGTTGTGATGATCACTTCGCGTGCAGCCGACAAACACCGCGAAAAGGCTTATGAAAGCGGGGTTTCACAGTACCTTACAAAGCCGTATGACGACCGGGAACTGGTCAACACTATCAAGGTACTGGGGAATATCACTTGATCGGCGGCTTGCTGGGCCGAAGTTCTATCTTGCTCGGCAAGGCACGGTCTGACATTTCAAGCAGATCGACAACTACCTGCGCGATGTCCGTGGGCTGCAGCTGCCATGAGTTCGAATCGCTCGGACTGTCTCCGCCAAAAGCCGTATTCACGCTTCCCGGACAAATGTAAGTGACTTTAATATTATCCTGCCGTACTTCCTGCATCAGCGCTTCGGAAAACCCGTTGAGCCCGAACTTGGAGGCGTTGTATGCGGCCATCTTTGGATGCGCGTTCTGCCCCGCAAGTGACGAAATGTTGACGATGTATCCGCCGCCACGTTTCTTCATCACGGGAATCGCGTAGCGGCAGCAATAGAAGACCCCGTTTAGATTGGTTTCGATAGTTTGCCGAAACATTTCGCCAGAGGTTTCTTCTACGGTTTTCCCAAAGAACCCCACGCCCGCATTATTGACCAGAATATCGACACCTCCGAAGAGCCGCTCACACTCTGCGATCATCATCCGGACCTGATCTTCATTTCTTACATCGCAGATCTCACCGCCGGCCGGCCCGTGGGCGGACAAACTGGCAACGGCATCGCGGAGCTCGGTCTTGTTTCTACCGCAAATGAATACCGCCGCGCCAGCCTTAACAAGCTGTTCGGCGATCATGAATCCGATCCCTTTTGTACCGCCCGTGACCAGGGCCGCTTTACCCGTTAGGTCCATTAGTTTCCTGCATCCGCCTCGTTCTTGTCTTCCTTCGGATTTGGCATCTTTATCCGCGGAGATTCATATTCGGCAAGCTGTTTCCATACGATCGTGATGCTGCCATCCATCGCTTTCTCGACGATCCTGAACGCAACTATCACATCTTCTCGTTTATCGTAATCGAGTTCGTTATACATAACGCCGTCGGCAGACCGAACCAGTTTTCCGCGATACGCTACCCCGCGATACGCATAGGTCATGTTCTCTTCCGCCGGCGAAGCTTTGGCATATCGAAATCCCTTCACCTCGATGCCTTTGGCAAAACTATCGTCGATCAACCGAACATCGTCGGCGCTGTTCGACGGTTTGAAATCGACGATAAACTTCAGACCGTTTGTCGAAAGACCGACCGATTCAATAGGCAGGTCGCCCAGCTTTGTGACCAAACCGTGCATGAACAGCCCGGTTACCGTCAGCTCATCACCGTCAAAGGTAATGTCCGCAAGATGCTTGATGCGATAATTTTCGGTTCTGAATGAATACGAATTAGCTGCCCCCGGCATCGAATAACGAAGGCAATCCTCGCGGGCGCTCACGACCCTCATATTCGGCGCACAGCCCGTGTCCGGCACAAGCTTGAATATCCCTGTGTTCGGCTGCCGCAGAAGATCGGCATATTTCGCGAGCATTTCCCCGCTTGGGGCAACTTCTAAGAGCTCCTTGCTCGTCGGCTTGCGATATAGCGGGGCAACAAGACGCTGCAATTGTACGATCTTTGAGGCCAGACGATCAGATTCCGACAAGGGATTCAGCGAAAACGACTGAAGTCGTCGGGTATCGACGGCCTGCTGTCCCATCCTGATCGGCTGGGGTGTTATCTGCGGCTGTGGCGTTGGCGCAGGTGTAGATTGAGGACGCGGCGTGGACTGCGGCGTCTGTCCCAATGCCGCCAAACAGGAAATACAAAGGATCGCGAAAAGAATGAGGTATCGCATACTTCCTTACCGACCTGACCGAATTTTCTTGTGTATAACTACCGGAGTTTCGCTCTTAGTATATCATTAACCACCTTCGGATTCGCTTTTCCCTGCGAAGCCTTCATAACCTGTCCTACAAAAAAGCCGAATAGCTTTTCATTTCCGCCGCGGTACGCAGCGAGATTCGCATCGTTGGCGGCGATCACTTCATCAACGATCTTCTCGATGGCGGACGAATCAGAGATCTGCTCGAAGCCTTTCTCTTCGATCACCTTCGCGGCCGGTTTGCCTGTCGCAAACATCTCGGCAAAGACCTCTTTCGCTTGATTGTTATTGATCTTCCCGGATTCGACCTGAACGATCAGTTCGGCTAGGTCTTCGGCACTCGTGAGGCTTTGGGAAACTGGCTTGCCGGAACTGTTTAGCTCGCGGGTAAACTCGCCAAGAATCCAATTTGCCGCAAGCTTCGGATTTGCCGTGATTCGTGCGACAGTCTCGAAATACTCTGCAAGACTCTTGTCGCCAACCAGCTGCGACGCGTCGGCATAACCTAGCTGATAGGTTTCAATGAACCGGCTTCGCATCGCGTCCGGCATTTCCGGCATACGCGCCTTTATCTTTTCGACGAATTCTGTGGTTACCCTCAGGGGCTGCAGATCGGGTTCGGGGAAATAGCGATAATCGTGAGCGTCCTCCTTTGAACGCATCACACGTGTTTGGTTATTCTTTTCGTCCCAGAGCCGCGTTTCCTGATTTACAGGTTCACCCGCCTCGTGCGCGGCGATCTGGCGCTCGATCTCAAACTCGATCGCTTTCTGCATGAACCGGACCGAATTCAGATTCTTAAGCTCAACCTTGTTATTGAATGTTGTCTCGCCAACCCTCCTAACAGAGACATTCGCTTCACAACGCAAATTCCCTTTTTCCATATCGGCATCGCTTGCTCCAACCCATTGAAGCGCACGGCGCACGTGATTTACATAATCATATGCCTGCCAGGAAGTTCGAAAATCCGGCGATGTCACGATCTCGCCAAGCGGCGTGCCCGCACGATTAAGATCGACGTAGGAAAATTTGTCCACGTCCGGCAATCCCTCATGCACGTTCTTGCCAGCGTCCTCTTCGAGGTGCATCCGTTGAATGTGGATCTCCATCGGTTTCCACTCGGTCGCATGTCCATGGTCGTCCCGCTCGGCCGTCATTATTCTCAGCTTGCCATTCGCGGAAAAAGGTTTGTCGTACTGGGAGATCTGGTAACCCTTTGGCAGGTCGGGATAGAAGTAGTTCTTACGGGCGAAGATCGACGTCTCCTGTATCTGCAATCCAAGCGCTAACGCAGCCTTTGCTCCAAGTTCAACAACATGTTCGTTCAGTACCGGCAAAGCACCCGGCAAGCCCAGACAAACCGGACATGTGTTCGAATTGGGCTCGCCGCCTGTTTCCACCGCACACGAACAAAATATCTTCGTTGCCGTTGCTAACTGGGCATGGATCTCCATGCCGATCACCGCTTCCCAGCCTTGTTTCATAGTAAAAATTCAAAAACGCGAATCATCCAATGATAATCCGCGTTCCCGTTATTTCAAAGTTTTCTTGCTGGCTACGGCCTCTGCGGCCTCGAATTTCGCCACGCCGGCATTGTCGGCTGCTGTTGCGGAGGCAGCCAGATCGACGCCGGCAGGCTTCCGGGCTCGTATATGATCCCCATCGGGGTCGCTCTCCAAGTTACGTCGTTGTTGAACGGGCGGTTCCAAACCCTCGGATTGCGGTATAAGCGGTTTCCATACAGGTAATAGCCCGAATAACCATAGTCATAAGACGGGACTGAAGTGTTTAACTGCAATACGGTCGTCTCTCGTTCGCGAGTTTCTCGGTCAAGCCTTTCCTGCTCAAGCCGGTTCGCCCGCAAGCGAGCGGACAGTTCCTCGCGAGCCTTTGCGTCAGCTGCTTCCTGTTTCGCGATATCCCCCTCCGATAGCCCCATTTTTGCGTAATACTCTTTCAGGTCCTTTTCCGCTTGAACACGTTTCTGCTTGAATTTCTCAAGATCGGTATTGGTCACTACCTTGCCTTGAGCTATCGCAAAACCAGCCAACGCGGTCATCACACAAAGAAAGAACAACACTCTTTGCTTCATACTCTTTTACCTCGCTATTCTGATATCTTACCAAGACACGCGGCCGAAAGTCATCATTTTTGAGGCCTCGGGGGCGCAGTTCTCTGCTTCTAACCGATCATAGAGGTGCCTCAAAATATTACGTTCCGCACATTAAGATCGAAGAGTTCCAAATGGGCCGACGGCATACCAACCGGCTAGAAACCAAAACTCACACCGGCCCTTGCATTTCTTGGAACCGTTCGAAATCCATTTTCAAAATAATGGTGACCGAAGAGATTCTCTGCGGTTCCAAACACCCGAAGGCTGAACTTGTCTTTTTTGATCGGGAACGTATATCCGGCGGTAAGATCGACGCGGCGATTTCCGTCAAAGCGATATACGTAGGTGTCGTAGGTTGAATTGCTAAAGATCGGAGCGAGATATTCGCTCGCTGCCAATACATCTGCATTTATCCAAAATCGTTTTATTCGCTGCGTTGCAACGATCGTAAATTGATGTTTTGGAATTCCAAGGGTCCGGATGACCCCGCTGCCGAAGACCTGCGGCTCCCGCTGAACGCTATTGGTATACGTATACGACGCAAATATGTCGGTTGACTTCGTCGGCTTCAAAGTTCCGCTGAATTCCCCGCCGCGGGCGATCCCGCCTTTCTGGTTTAGGTAACCGCCAAATGGCCGTGTGGTCGATCCGATGTTCGGAACAAAATTTCCGTAGCCGATAGTGTCGATGAGTCGGGTATAGAAATAGACCGCCGTTAGCTTCACCTTCTGTTTCGAGATATATTGCTCCACGCCTCCATCAAATGCGATGGTCTTTTCCGGCTTAAGATCGGGGTCGCCCAAAGCCACAAAGGATGGCGTGCCGAACGAGCTAAAGAAAGTACCGAATCTCTCGTAAAGCGACGGTACCCGATATCCATTTCCAACGTGTGCCCTCAGCTTGGTCCCTGATCTTTTTATGTAGTAAGAAGCTGCACCGTCGAACGTATAGGCAGTCGGCGGGTCGTTCAACGAAAGATTCGAATAAGGCGCATTCGCCAGGCTGAATCTCGGCTCTTTTAAACTGAAAAACTGTGCCCGAAAACCACCGGCGATCTGCAATGATCCGTTCAGCAAACTCACAACGTCCTGAACAAAGATCGTATTGCTTGATTGAAATGCCTTGGTAGAGAAATCGTCGAAGCCGCTCGGCGTGAACCCCCGATTTCCAAATTTCTCATGCTCGAACTCGTAGCCGGCCTTTACGTCATGAACGGAGTTTGGCGACCAGTTTATCGTCGCGTTCGCGGTCTGTATCGTCCCGTCGAAGAAACTCGTCGAAGCACTCTGAAACCCTGGACCGAGAATGCCGTTGTCGTTCTTTCGCGAGGTCTTAAGTCCTGAGTAAAACGCCCGCAACGAGGTCTTCGGATCAAAGATATGAGTGAGAACGATCTGGCCGTTTAAGAATTTCGACTTTTGGTTCGCATCAGCATCGTTCTCATCCCAAATGAAATTTGTACCGGGACGGGCGAAGATCACGCCAAAATTTGAAATGGACAGTTCACCGAGAGTGTCGGGGTTTGCATTCAAACGGACATACGCGTCTGAAACGAAAAACCTGGCTGAAATATTAGTTCCCGAAAACGGGTTATATTCGAAACGCGACTGAATATTCGTATTGTGCGCGTCGTCCTGACCGTCGATCCCTTTTGCATAAACGGTCCTGGCAACGGCAAAATTGAATCCGAATTTTCCGTCGCGCGTCCCATCAGAGATATTGCCCCGAAAGCGCTGAAGCCCGAGGCCTCCGGCGGCATAAGAGATCTGGCCGTGCATTCCTGACACTGGTTTCGGTGTTTGCAGATCCACCGTCCCTCCGATCGCATTCGTTCCATACAGCGATGAACCTGAACCCCGCAGCACTTCAATTCGGGATACGCTTGTCAGCGTAAGGTCGCTTAAGAAAGGCGATGCATCACCAGTGATCGCCGAAGCATCCCGCAGCCGAATACCGTCGATCAAAACGGCTGTGTCCTGGTTTCTCAAACCGCGCGTCTTGATAGTCGCAGTTCGGCCAAATCCGCCAAGCTGCTGAATGCGAAAGCCCGGTATCGACCGCAAACTTTCCGCCAGGGAAAAATCTGCACGCTCGCGCATCTCCTGTCCCGAGATAACACTTACCGTTTTAGAAACTTCGTCGATCGGTTGCAGCTGGTCGGCGGAAACTGTCACGTTTTCCCGGATGGTCTGAGGTGAAGGAGTTGGGGTCGGCGTCGGGGACGCTGTCGCTTTCCCCTGCACTGATGCCGTCCCAACGCTTAAAAGCGCCAGTAATGCAAAAAATATGAATTTCATAGGTTCCTCTTCTGCCCACACGCAGAATGGCTCTGATCCGAGACGATCAAACAAAGTTCCCGACTATTACGGTTGCGTGGGCAGCCCCGGATTTTCACCGGAGTTCCTTTGTTTCGATCATCAGTTTGTTCAGAGTGCGGATCTATCGCGTACCTTGTTTGAAGGATCTGACGCGATGGATCGCGCGCTCTGAACCTAATATTTCATTGTCACTCTTACCCTCCCGCTTGTCGGATTTTCATCCAACAGCACTTGCACGTTATATACCTCGTTCAAATTCGTTTCGGTCAGCACATCTTTAGGCTTTCCGTAGGCAAACACTTCTCCGCCCTTCAACAGCAAAACTTCATCGGCAAATTCTGCTGCGAGATTGAGATCGTGCGTTATCACTATGGCCGACGCATCGCAGCCGCGGCAGCGCTCCCGCACAAGCCGGAACATCTGTGCCTGATGAGCTAGGTCGAGGTTGGCAGTTGGTTCATCGAGTAGCAGGATCCGTGCATCCGTAGCGATCGCCCTTGCAAGCACGACACGCTGTCTCTCGCCGCCCGAAAGCTCATTCATCAAACGATTGTAAAACTCCCCGAGGTCACATTCGTCCAGGGCCTTTCGTGCGATCGCAATATCTGTTTCTGTTTCCCAGCCAAATGCCGAGCCGTTCGCGAACCGTCCCGACAGCACGTATTCCAAAACCGTCACGGGAAACTTTGTCTCATTCTCTTGAGCGACCACCGCGATATTCCGTGCGATCTCGCGGCGTGAGAGCTCGTTCAGCTTCTTGCCGTCGAGTTCGATCCCACCTTGCGATATCGGAACGGTTCCGTTCAGCGATCTGATCAGCGTTGTCTTGCCTGCACCATTTGGCCCGATCAAAGCGACGATCGTGGGCGTTCCCAATTCAAACGACACATCGGACACGACATTCCGAGTCCCGTATTTTACTGAGATGTTATGGACTTTGAGCATTCCCTTTTGCGATAAAAGGCGGAAATACGAACGGCAGGCAGCGTGCCCTCGCATACTAATTTCTTCTCAACAAATAAATGAACACAGGGGCGCCGACCAACGCCGTGATCGCCCCGACCGGCAGCTCACGCGGTGCTATCGCCGTTCGTGCGATCATGTCTGCAAGAACTACAAATATCGCGCCCGAGACAGCCGACATTGGCACGACAAGCCGGTTATCACTCCCGACCGCCAGCCTCACGAGATGAGGCACGATCAGCCCTACATAGCCGACCGATCCGCTCGCGGCAACCGCCGTCCCAACAAGCACGCTTGCAAAACCAAACACGATCAGCCGTACTCGACCTATCTCCACGCCGAAATCGAGGGCATCGCGCTCGCCGATCATCATCAGATTCAAAGCACGCGCCTGCGATGAAAGCACGATCGTTCCCACCGTTGCGGCGGCTAATGTCAGGTAAAATCCGTCGTACGTTGCCTGCGAAAGATCGCCGAGCAGCCAGAATGTAAATCCCCTCAACCTCGCCGCATCAAGCACGCTCGTCAGCAGCACGATGATCGACGACAGGAACGTCGTCACGATCACACCCGACAGCACCAACCGCTCGACGTTCATACCGGCCCGCGAACGTGCCATCTGATAAACGACAATTGTCGCGATGCCCGCACCCGCAAATGCCATCAACGGCCGGGCGAAACCAAATCTCTCGAGGAACACGAATGCGAGCATCGTCCCCAACGCCGCTCCGTTAGACACACCAAGCAGATAAGGCTCCGCCAGCGGATTTCTCAATAATGCTTGCAACGACGCCCCGGCAACCGCCAGACACGCCCCGACGCACGCCGCCAATAAAACTCTCGGGGCTCGTATGTCGTAGAGTATCGCCCTCTGCGGCTCCGTCAGCTCGAATAGAGAGAGTCTTTCGCTTCCGATCGACACAGCCGATCCCAGCACCAAAGCAAGGGCGGCGATCAGTAATATCCAAATTGTGATCCGTCGGTTCAATCCGTTCTCTTCAGATCCAGGCTATTGATGTAATTCTTTGGCGATCTCTTCCAAGGCATCTACCAACCTTGGTCCGGGACGCGAAATAATATCCGCGTTGATGCGATAAACCCGCCCATTCTTCACCGCCTTTGAATTCTTGAACACCGCGTTCGGCTCCCTATTATCCTCGCTGTCGGACAGGATGATCACGTCAGGATCCAACGCAAGAGCCGTCTCTTTGCTGAGCTTCGGGTAGGCGGTCGCCACCTCAGACGTAACCGAAATGCCTCCGGCCCGCCTTACGACCTCAGTTAAGAACGAATCCTTCCCGATAGTAAACAAAGGATCTCTTGAGATCTGAACGAACACTTTCGTTTGCGGTCGATCTTTCACCGATGCGTCGACCGCTTCTGTCCTTCGATCAAGTTCGGCTGCCTTATTTTCAGCAGCAGACTCCGTGCCGAATAACCCTCCGAGCGTCTTCAAGCTGCGGCCGATCCCGTCTATGCCTTTAGCATCGATCACAAAAACCGATATATGCTGCCGTTCTAACGTCTGCATGAACGCCTCTAACTGCGATGCAGTCGATACAAACACCACGTCCGGCTTCAACGCGACGATACGTTCGATATTCGGAGTCTGCGTGTCGCCGACCTTTTCGATGGACTTCGCCTCCTCCGGATAGTTACAGTAAGTGGTCACGCCGACCAACCTGTCACCTCCTCCAACCGCAAAGATCGCCTCGGTCAGACTTGGCGCCAGCGAAACCGCTCGCTCGACGGGACGTCTCAACACGACCTCACGACCTAGGTCGTCTCGAATCAGGTTTGCCCGGGCTTCCGATTCTGACGGCACCTGCGTAGGTTCAAATTGGCATCCGGCGATACCAAACGTGACTAGCAAAAAGCTTAATAACTGGATCGTGCCCCTTTTGATCAAAGTATTCCGCACTCCACACTCCGCATTAATAAAACGCCTTGTTTCCGCAGTTCGATCATCGAACCAGAAAACAAGGCGTCTATTAATAGATTTACCGTGTCTGCCGCCGATGTCTTTACGCGAAACATCAAAATGGCAAAAAGCTCCGGCGAGGCGGCCCGACTCACTCGATCGTGGAACTTGGATCTTGGATCTTGGATCGTAATACCGGCTTTGCCTCCGGTTCTAACTGATCCGCATTCCACGATCCGCATTCCGCATTCGGTACACGGTGACGCGATCGTGCGGGAATCTCACCCGCTTTCCCTCGCAATCAAAAGCAATTCACATCAAAAGAACAAGGTTAGGATTATTTCGCTTGTAATGGATTAAGTCAACATAGCGGGAATAAGCGGTCCAATTCCCGTGATCAATTTCCGAGAACATTTTCCGGTCGGTTCGCGTAAGTGTTTCTCGGCCGCAGCCTCTGCGTTGCCTCTGAAAAGTATGCTCGAAGCACGAGACCTCTCGAAAACATATACAAGTGACGGCGTCGATTACGAAGCTCTCAAAGCCGTCGATCTTTCTATCGGCCAGGGCGACTGCCTCGCAATTGTCGGAAAATCCGGAAGCGGCAAATCGACGCTCATGCACTTGCTTGCGTGTCTCGACGCACCAACAAAAGGTAGGGTGTTCATCGATGGAAACGATACGTCATCACTTTCGGAACGGTCCAAGAATACACTTCGAAACGAGAAATTCGGCTTTGTTTTCCAGCAGTTTTTTCTCAATGGCCGCGATACCGTGTTTGACAATGTCGTGCTTCCGATGCGCATCCGTGGGGCTTCAAGTTCGCAGATAAATGCGGAAACAACGGCAGCCCTCAGCGCTGTCGGGCTCGAAGACAAGATCAACAAAAAAGCAAAAGACCTTTCGGGCGGCGAGAAACAGCGTGTTTGCATAGCCCGCGCTTTGGTCGGCGGCCCACAGATAATTTTTGCCGACGAACCGACCGGCAATCTCGATTCGAACACTGGTGCGGCGGTAGAGAACCTCTTGTTTGACCTTAATCGCGAAAAAGGCATTACGCTTGTCGTGGTAACCCACGACGATGAACTTGCTCGTCGCTGTAACCGTGTAATTGAAATGAAGGACGGCCGTATCGTCGCCGAACATAGAATGGAGGCGACCGCTGGATGAAAACCTGGGACCTCGTAAAGACCGCAAACAGAAATCTCTTTCGAAACAAGCTTCGTACCTTTCTTACCGTGCTCGCGATCTTCGTCGGAGCCTTTACATTGACCATGACGAACGGCGTCGGCGACGGTATGCGCGATTATGTCGAAAGCCAGGTAAAGAACATAGAGGGCGACCGTGCGATCATTGTCCGCAAAAAGGTCGATAGGCCGCAGGGCGGTGCACGTGCCGGAACGCCTCAGGAATACAAAGAATCGAACGGCGAGGAAGAGCTTGAATTCGACCCGAACACGATCCTGATGACTCAACCGCAGATCGATGCGGCAGTTCGCGGGCTCGAAGGCATAAAGTCAATTACGCCTCGTTACAACTTCAAAGCAGAATACATATCGGTTAACGGCGGCAAGAAATACAAGGCCGACCTTGCCTCGCTTTCCGAGGGGATCACCGCGAAGACCGATGCCGGAACCGGCTTAAATGGTGATGGTCAGATCGTCATCCCGTCGGGTCTCGCAAAAACACTCGATCAGAACATTGCCGGCCTAATCGGGAAAACTGCGACCGTTGGCTACAAACTTCCTGACGGATCGATAAAGACTCTTGATCTCAAGGTCGTCGGTGTTGCCACAAAGGGATTCATGACGAATTACAGTTCCTTTGTCGATACCGCCACAGCCAGAAAACTGCACGACGATCAGAAGAATGCGTCTGTTCCCGATCAATTCATCGCATTCACGGTGCAGATGGAAACAAACGACGCGGCAAAGATCAACGCGGTTAAGAAAGCACTGTCTGAAAAGGGATTCGAGGCGGACACCATCGCCGACAATGAGAAGCGGACATATGACGCTATCGGCATCTTCAAGACCGGTATGAACCTCTTTGCAATGGTCGCGTTGCTCGCTGCCTCGTTCGGTATCATCAATACGCTCGTCATTGCTGTTCTGGAACGCACTAAAGAGATCGGCCTGCAAAAGGCCCTCGGTATGGGCCGCGGTAAGATCTTCGCGATCTTTTCACTTGAATCGGTCCTGATCGGTTTCTGGGGAGCGTTGCTCGGTGCATTAGGCGGGATCGCGGCTGGGTTGATAACAAACAAGGTCCTGGTCAAGGTCTATGCCGAGTCGTTCGAAGGGTTCAGCCTCTTTGCGTTCAAGCCTTTCTCCATCGCTGGGATAATGCTGCTCGTGTGCGGTATCGCCTTCATCGCCGGCGTTATGCCGGCCCTACGCGCAAGCCGCCTAAACCCGATCGAGTCCCTACGCTACGAGTAAGGATCGATCTTTGGCAAGCTTACGCCAGGTTAATACCAAGGGCCTTCTTATTCAGGCCGCTTCGGTTAGAGGGAAATAGGATTCTTTTACGGCCCTTATCGTGTTAGCGTGGATCTCGACCGTGTCGTCGATGTCCGCTGCATAGCCGCCGCTCATCGTGGTGACAATTGGGATACCGGCATCACGTGCAAATTCAAGCACCATTTGGTCTCGTTGATGCAGTCCTTCGATCGTGAGCCCAAGACGTCCGAGTTTGTCATGTTTGTAAGGATCGGCTCCGGCCAGATAAAAGACAACGTCCGGATCGTGGATCATCAGACGCGGAAAGGCGTGATCCAGCGTTTCGAGATATTCATCGTCACCTGTGTCGTCACGAAGTTCGATGTCGAGAGATGACGATTGCTTGAAAAGCGGATAATTCTTCGCACCGTGCATCGAGAACGTGAAAACTTCCGGATCGTCGCGAAAGATAAAAGCCGTGCCATCGCCTTGATGAACATCAAGATCGATTATCAGAAACCGCTTTGCCAAGCCGTCCCGCTGAAGAACGCGGATCGCGACTGCAACGTCGTTTAGAACACAAAATCCCTCTCCGCGGTCAGGATAGGCATGATGCGTTCCTCCCGCAAGGTTCGATGCGATCCCCGAGGAAATGCAATCGCGCGCGGCATTGATCGTTCCCGATATAGCATGAAACGAACGCCTCACGAGCGATTCAGACCAAGGCAGCCCAAGTTTCCGTATTTCTTTTGCGGTCAGCTCCCCGTTTTGCAATCTTGAAATGTAATCGTCGGTATGAACAATTGTGAGGTCATCGACCGACGCCCTCTCCGGCTCGTTGATCTCATTTGGGAATAATGTGCCTTCGGCGAGCAGCCTATCGCGTACCAGTTCGAATTTTCTGATCGGAAAAACGTGGCCTTCGCCGATATCGGCGTAGTAATACGGCGAGTAATAAAGTCGGTAGCTTCCCTTGCTCATTTCTTGGGTCAACGTTCAACGCGGGCGAGCCGGCGATGCCTGCATCGAAAACGGTGCCGACAACACGTGGCCCTGATACACAAAATAGACCTTGCTTTCCGCCGCGTCGACCCACATTCGCGTGCTGTCGAATACTATTTTGGGCAGTTTCAACAAAGGCTTCAATATAAAAGTCCTCGAACTGTAGATCCCGAAGATGGTACCGGCTTTTCCCCTCGGTAACGCCGCCCAAAACTCGCCCGGGGTTCCGGTCGGCTGCAAACTGCGAAACGACTGCTGCGCAAGCGGCCTTACCTCGCCAGGCGTCGGCGTCACAAGTCCCGTTTCAGGATCTAGAAAATAATATCCCCGTCCGTTGTCTTCCGCAGCCGCATTGTAGGATTCGTCTTCGCCCTCGTGATGATCATCTTCGCCAAAATTGGTTACGAGCATCCGGTTGATCGATGGAACATAACATATCGCTTTCGCCCAACCGACCTCGTCGGAATTTATTTTGAATAATTTACCTGTAAGCAAATTGATGCGGACCAGTGACATTCCCGTTTCGTCGTCATAGTGAGACGCAACGACCCATTTTCCGTTCGAGGTCACGACCGCATCACTGTATTCTCCGTTCCTTATTTTTACCGATCGCCCGCCAATGATGCGATATAGCCCCGAGCTGTCAGCCCTTATTTCAAAAGAACCCGCCTTTGCCTTCCATTGCCCGAATTCTGCGGATGGATTGAAACCGTCCTTTACAGGCAGAAATTCCGCGTCGGGAGGTTGCTGTGTCGCCCCGCCGAGACCATCGACGTTCAACGTGAACCAGCCGTAGCTGTCGTATTTTCTCGACTCGCGCATCTTGAATATGCGTGCATACTGTGCGTCCGAATCCTCAGTTTCAGTCTCCTGCGTTTCCTGAGAAAGCTTGTCGAGTTCTCGCTGCACTGCCTTTTCCTGTTCGTCGTCTGTGATCAAAACCCGCAGGTCCGATCCGTTTTTCCAAACGGTCTGTGCAGATTTTTTCTCGTCCGCAAAGATGACTTCGAGCCCCGGCAAATTTTCCCCTGCCCAGTATTTCAGCTTTCCCGGGCGCTGCCGCATGGCTTCAAATATCTCGTCGAGACCGGCGAAGAACTCCGGTTTGCGGTCTCCCGTCTTTAGAAACACCCGCCTGCCGCCGTTGCGGCCGATCATCAGGAGTTCGCCTGATTCGCATTCCGAGTTACACGTCAGGAATGGGGCAAGCTGGTCAACATTAAAATGCGCCAGGTAGTTCTTAAGATTCTCAAACTCGTTTTCCTCTAAGACCCGTTCGCGAAATCTCGCCGGGTCGTTTGACCAACTGAAAACCGCGCGGTCAGCGTACATATGTACATAGTTGTCTTTGTATGCATAAACGCCAAGCAGTTCAGGTTTTGTTGTGACCTCTCTCTGCAGGCGTTTCTCCATATCGGAGAAGTCAGCCTCGTAGCCGAACGTGTAATACACATATTCCGATGACGCGAAATACGGATCGACCGAAGCGAAAAGTTCCGAAAGGTACTTACCTGCGGTGACTTTGGTCCCGTTTACCTCGAAAGTGGTCGTCGCCCCGAGGATCTTTGCTTTCCCCGGGTACATGGCGAGAACGGCGTTACGCGCCTCCGGCGAATCTTCACTCTCGAGATAACGCTCGGCGGCAAGCGCAAGCATTTTATTAGGACTTTTCAACAGCATCGAGACCTTCGGAACATCCAACGGAGCCCTTATCAAACGCGCACACGAGAGCATTACGATCTTTGAATACTCGGCTCCGCTGTCCAAAATGCTCTCGAATGAGGAAGCGTCTTCCGATAGACACGGGATCAGACCGAGAGCGGCCGCACTCCCGGTTCGCAGGTCGGTAATATCGTTCGACTGCTCTGCGCGAAGCTGCTTTCTAATGCCGAGCAGTTTAAGCACGGCGTCCGGTTCCACCCGTCCGGACTTAAGGTCTCGCAGAAGCAAGGTATTCACAGCCCTGCCGTTCCAACCGATCATGATCTGCCGCAATGATTCCGCGATCATGGGATCGCGTTTTTCGTTTTGCGTGATCCGGTCCGCAACCATCCGAACTAGTTCGTCACTGACATTCTCGGTCGAGACGAGTTGTGATCCGACAAGGAACTTCACCTCGTTTGCCGTCAACGGCGTCGTTTCGGGGCCTTCATAAGTCGACGAATTGGTGATGGTGTATGCTTCTTCGGCCTCGTTATTACCGCCGTTGCCAAACGTCTCGAACTCGGCATCGGCATCTTCTGTTTCAGGTACTTCTGTATCGATGACCGTCCGCCGAGACATCAGTGAAGACCTTAACGCCTGGCGCGATTTTGCCTGGATCGAGTGCTGGTCTTCGCCAGGCACTTCCAGATCAGGGTCACCGGCGTTTTTCGCTACAAATTCCAACGCCTCAGCTTGTTCTTCAGTAGTGAATCCGCCGGATGAAAGAAGTGCTTTTACCACGGTCGTTCTTTCGTAATCCGCGACCTGGGTCAATATCCGACGCAGCGCTGGATTAGCTCGACCGTCGGCCTGTGTGTCGAGCGCGGAGATCGCAGTGGTGCGGAGCGGATAATAGACCTGCGCTTGAATGTTGCCAAACCGGTTGTCTGCACTCAAGTTAGCGGCAGGCCGATTAGCAGCCGAGTTTGCCGCATTCGCGACAAGATTTGCGAACGCCGCAGAATTTGCAGCAGTGTAAGCCGCATAGGTCCTTGTGTTCGTAGTTTCTTTTTCGTCGAGTGCCGCGATCAAGGCCGGAACCGCGTCGGGCAATTTCACGGTCTGGAGGGCTCGAACGATCTCCAGCCTCCCGCTCGGGTCGGACTTGATCCATTTTGGGTCTGAAAGCCATGGCAAAACGGCCTGAACAATGTCGGCTTTCAGCTTCTTGTTGCGTTCATAATCCCCTAGCCGTGCGAGCCTCAGCATCAGGTTCTTTACCGCCGCCGTTCGAACCCAGATATCGCCGCTTCCTGCGTATTGCAGCATCCGGTCCACGTACCGGTCGTCCGGCGAATAGTACATGATCGTCGTAAGGCCCGTATAAACACGGCCATCGACCGTTAGTTCATGCAGCGTCTCGTCGCCAAGCAGCGAGTAATACCATTCGTCGCGGCCGCTCCAATCCTTTTCCTTAACGAGAGCATCGAGTGCGAGGTCACGCATAGCATCGGTCGCTTCTTTATTCTCAACGACGGCCTTTAATTCGTCTCGATATCTGTCGGTATCGCCGACCGATCCGGTCTCTAATGCACGCCGGTACAACGCCCAGGTAGCCAGCACCTTTGAGACCTTTTGCGAACCGTCGTTGTACAGCCGGTTCACGATCGGGCCAGCCTTTTCCCAATCGACCTTTGTCAATGCGAGCAGTTCATCTTGGTTGTTTACGTATTCGCCCGTGTCACGAACCGTGTTGGCGACCTTGGCAAGGTCGTCACTGAATTCGTCGGTGTTTCGCGTCAGCCACTGCCTCAGCGTCCTTTTCAATTCGCGGTCTTCATCGCTCGCGGCATTCGAAAGCGTTCTATAGATATCGCGTGCAAGATCGGCTCCACGCTTATCGTCCTGCATCACGTTGAGAAGATCGCTGATTCGTTTCGGGTCTTTTTCGATCTCGCCGAGCAATCGGTTCATCACCGTGTCAGAGGGCTTTGGGTTGTAGCCGAGATCCTGATATCCAACGCTTTGCCGGGACCAATATTCCAAAAGGTCTTCGATCGGCGCATTGTCCGGCGGGGGAGCCTCTTTGTCGTAGAATGAATTTGGACGGGTGCCTGTCGGAACGCCAACCAGCGGATTAGGCGGCGGCGGTGCGGGCAGATTCAAAAGCGTGAGCACCGGGTCTTCTTTCGCCTTCACTTTCGGCCCGAAAAGCCAGAAAGTAAGCACCATTAGCAAAGAAGACGAAAAAGCGAGGGCAAAGGTAAATCTTTTCATTAAATATCAACACGGGCCGCGATCTCAGGCGGCTTCGCTGTGTACATCGATCTCGACAACAATAGCAAAGAGACCGGTAACTAACACGACAAATAATTCGAATCGGTGCCTGCCGATTAGCTTATCCTATCTTCCTTAAAAAGCAATGAAAATGAGGCTGCCCACAGTCGCCATAAAGGCTATCGTCCAATCGCTCCTTCAAACGCAACGGCCGGTTTTTAATTTCCTTAGCGTCTTTGGTGTAGAGCGACTTTGCGTTGAATAACTCTGATCATTAAACTCAACTTCCATGATCACACACGCCGACATCCAGCAAGCCCGAAAGAACATCGAGCCATACGTAAAACGCACACCGCTCGAACGCAGCGAAACGCTAAGCCGCCGTCTCGGAACGAACGTTTACATAAAGTATGAGTTGTTTCAGAAGACCGGTTCGTTCAAACCGCGCGGGGCATTTAATAAAATGATCTCTTTGACGGATGATCAGCGGTCAAAAGGCGTTGTCGCGGTAAGCGGCGGAAATCATGCGCAGGGAGTTGCGTATGCGGCAACGACGCTCGGCGTCGAATCTCTGATCCTGATGCCTGCGAACACTCCGCAGAATTACCTCGACGCCGCACGCGGATACGGTGCCAAGATCGAACTCCTGCCCAATATCGCCGAGGCCTTTGCCGAGGTCGAGCGATACGTCGCCGAGGGCAAAACCTACGTGCACCCGTTCGATGACGAACTCGTTATCGCCGGGCAAGGAACCGTCGGCCTCGAGATCCTCGAAGATTGTCCGCAGGTCACCGACGTTTTTGCCAGCATCGGCGGCGGCGGCCTCGCTGCCGGGGTCGCGATAGCCGTCAAAAATGGAACGCGGACGCCTCAGTCCACAGCAGAAAACGTGCGCGTCTTTGGCACGGAGACCGTCGGTGCCGACGCGATGGCACAGGCTCTCGCGGCCGGCCGAGTGGTCGATCTTCCCGCGATCACGTCGATCGCCAAAACGCTCGGCGCACCAGCGGTCACAGAGCGCACTCTCCGGCTCGTTCAGGACTATCTCGAAAGCGTCACGGTCGTGACCGACGCCGAAGCCGTCAATGAGATCATCTACATTGCCGAACGCTTGAAAGTATTCTGTGAACCGGCGTCGTCGTGCAACCTCGCGGCAGCCGAACGCCTCCGCGAGAAGTTCACGCCCGACAGCCACGTCGTTATCATCATCTGCGGCGGAAATTTCTCTGTCGACACCCTTTGCCAATGGAAGGCGGACGCCTACACCCGACTCTGATCATTCGTCCTATCTCTGCAACATCTTGCCATCGCGTCAACGCTTGTGTTATATTCAGCACAACGTATGTTGTATGACTAAACACATCTCTGACCGTGACGACGACGTCAAAAAGTTTGACGAAGACGCGTACTTTCGAAAGCTTGGCCTGACGAAGGCTGAAAAGACATCGAAAGATAAGTGGGATATTGTCCGGCGGAAGATCGACGCCGGACATGCCCCGCTTCCCGAGCACAACCTGTTTGACGCTCGGCCCGCCAACGATTGGATGAAACGAGTGGACGAGCCGCAGCCTGAAACGCGGCGGCTTTTCGGCGATTTTTGGCTCGAGGGCGAGCTTGCGATCCTCTTTGCGGACACGGGCCTTGGCAAGAGCATTCTCGCCGTCCAGATCACCGAATCCCTGGCTCGCGGCCGTCCGATCAAACCTTTCGAGATGGAATGGAAAGCGGCCCCGACGGCCGACCCGACTGAGTGGCAAACCACGCCGGTGCTCTATATCGATTTCGAACTTTCGCGCGAACAGTTCGGTCGCCGCTACAGCGGGGTCGCGACCAAAGACGGAGCCAAATTTACGCGCCGCCGCTTTCACAAAAACTCCGTCCGGGCCGAAATGAGACCGTACGACGAGGTCCCGCCCGCGTTCAAGACATTCGGAGACCTCGTCATTCATTCGATCCGCTGTGAACTCCGGCGTACCGAAGCAGCCATTCTGATCATCGACAACATCTCGTGGCTTCGCACGGCAAACATTAACGCCTCGGCGGCCCGCGACCTGATGAGCGAACTTAAGGCGCTGAAATCGAAGGAAAACCTCTCGATCCTCGTGCTTGCACATACGCCGAAACGCCCGTTTGCCCGGCCGCTTACCGTCAACGACCTCGCCGGCAGCAAGATGCTTGCAAATTTCGCCGACAGTATCTTCGCCATCGGCGACAGCGTTCAGGGTTCGAATATTCGCTACCTCAAACAGATCAAACCGCGCAGCACAAAACCGATCTACGACGCTTCGAACGTCGCCGTCGCCCGCATCGAAAAACCTTCGAACTTCCTGAAATTCACGTTCACCGGGTTCGCCAGCGAAGCCGAGCATCTGATCCGTTCGCATTTCCGTCTAAGCCTGCCGCATAGCGATGGTGCGGCCGAGGTCCGGAGCGTTTCCCGCCCAGTCTCTGCCGCCGAGGCCGAACTTATGGAAGCGGAACGTTTTCGGAAAAACCTCATCGCCAACACCCGCGAACTCCGCGACAAAGGCCTCACGTTTCGCGAGATCGGCGAACGCCTCGGCATCGGAACCACGACCGTCCGCCGCTACCTGTCGGAACCGCCTGCGTAAGCGGGCGGCCAGTTCTGATCCCTGTCGTCACTCATCACTATCCACCGGCCACTGACCACCGACGACTTCCCCCTATTGACAGGTCCGGCCATTCGATCTATCTTACCTACCAGAACGCATCACCCGAGTGCATTCGAAAGAAATTTAACGCTGCCCGCCGAGGGCGTTGTTCATTTCAGATTTTCTCTCACGAGCTCCCACCGGCTCGCCTGAATCTCCGAAGGCTTCGCCCTGCAATGGGCGAAGCTTTTTTTGGTTTTCGGATTTAATTGAGATTCGAAAGATTTGTCCCGCTGGAATCGTTAGAGGGATTGAACCTTAGAATTGATCAAGATAGCAGTATGAAGTTATGCATTAATTGCCCAACGGAATTGAGCGAAGACGCAAAATTCTGTTCAAATTGCGGAACTCGGCAGTCTGATCATTTGACATGCCCGAATTGTAAGTACTTAAACGAAGGAAACTCAAAATTCTGTCAAGAATGTGCGCATCCGCTAGTGGAGAACGCAGTTCATTGGACTGAAAATGCGCAAAGTAGACCAGTTACCGCCCAAAGAACAGTGCCGCATTTGGAGGAGGCCTCACCGGTGCCCCCTAAAGGCATCACAATTGAATTTCCATATTCAACCTCTCAGTCCTTCGAGTTTGCATTAAATGAGGCCCGCAAAATTTCAACGTTTCAACAATTTGGCGAGGACAAGAAAGCTATATATCGTGTCAGTGTTGACCCTGGCGAGATTGAGTCATTGTTTTGTCTCATCGAACACATGAAAGGATGGAGAAAGCGATTCCTCCACGTAGACGGGAAGAAGGTTCCATGGGATTCGATCTTCGCGTTCGCCTATTGTTATGAATCGAAACAAGCAAGCTTCAAACCGCAGTTCTATTGCTTTGGATTCGAGAAAGAATGGGAACTTAATCCATGGGGTTGTGTGAATGCCCGGCTCCCGTTCCGTGAGTCAGCGGATTGGTTCACTTGGGGACGTTGGATGAATAACACGGGTGACTGGGAATTTGACAAGCAGCGCATTCGCCACGAGCTTGAAAAAAATCTCTATTCTTACCGGTTTTGCCCAACCATGAATTTCGAACGTATCGAAGCAGTGATCTCGGCCCTTCCTCCCATTGTAAATCCAACTAAAGATTCAAAATGGAAGTTTGTCGAAGCTTGGCAAGAAGATGGAAGACCTGCACTGAAGAGTGTCAAACGTCCACAATGGGGAGATGAAGTTTCCTTTTTTGTTGGAGTCGAACCAAACGGTCCAAGAGTCTTGGAGGAAATCGCAAAAAAGGTAGGTTTTCAATTGCGATGAATGGCTCCGTTGATTCCTCAGAGAGGGCGTGGAATCCCTCAAGTTGGTAACAATGCCGTTAATGGTCGGGAATCCTGGCTTTCTTATGTGATTCAGTGCATGAAAATGGTGCAATAGGCTCTACTGCGTCGCACAGTCAAGCTCATCGGTTTTGTTTTAGTTCAGTTTCGCGGAAAAATTCTATGGACAACAACACTCTCCTAATCATCGCAGTCGTTGTCGTTGTCGGAATAGTCATCGGAGCGACGATTGGCTATCTGCTTGGCGGTAAGAAAGACTCCGGCATCGAGGCCGAAAAGGCCGCGGCAGAGGCAAGATCTGGCGAACTCGAAAAGCAGCTTGGTAAGAAAGACATCGAGATTGCACGACTAATCAAGGAGGATGAAAGTAAACAAACTCAGCTTCTCGAGGCAGAATCGGCCAAGGTAAGGGCTCAAACGGAACTGGGTGAAGCTAACGAGAGCATCCAAAGGCTCAATGAGGAAATAGTTTCGTGCAAAGCTGAAATCACGTCGTTGACAAACGCTAACACCGAGTTGAAAGAATCAAACGCAACCCTCGCGGCAAGCCACGCAGCGTCGCTCAAGGCAATCGAAGATCAGAAGCTGTTCCTGGCAGACGCTAACGAAAAGCTTCGCGAAGCATTTGAATCTTTATCATCTGAGGCCCTGCGTAAGAACAACTCATCGTTTATAGAGTTGGCCAAAGAAAAGCTAGACGAAAAGGTGAAGGATTCAGCGACTGAACTTGAAAAGCGAAGACAGGCTATCGACACACTTGTTACGCCGCTAGGCGAAAGTTTGAGTAAGTTTGATCAAAAACTTGGCGAGATAGAATTGAAACGCGAAGGTGCATATTCGGAAATGAAGACATTGCTTGACGCAATGAAAAGCACGACCGACAACTTGAATACCGGTACTAGTCAATTGGTATCCGCGCTCAAGACATCACATGTTCGAGGAAAATACGGCGAGATTTCACTTCGACGCGTTGTAGAGGTCGCAGGGCTATCGCCTTATTGCGATTTCGATGAACAGGTCTCAGTTAACACCGAGAGTGGCAGACTTCGCCCGGACATGACCATTAATTTGCCGGGGCATAGGCAATTGATACTTGATTCAAAGGTACCATTAGCCGCTTATATGCGTGCCTATGAAACCGAAGTTGAAGCCGAACGGATCGAGTCAATGAAAGACCATGCAAGCGCCGTCCGTAAACATCTTAAAGACCTAAGCCAAAAATCTTATTGGGATCAATTCGAAGCGGCACCGGATTTCGTCATTATGTATCTGCAAATCGAGTCGTCATTTGGTGCTGCGTTGATGGCTGATCCTCAATTGATCGAAGATGGCATCAAGGCACAGATCGTTATAGCCACCCCGTCGACTCTGATTACAATGCTCCGCACCGTAGGCTTTATGTGGCAACAGGAACGAATGGCCGAAAGCATTTATGAAATGCGCGATGCGGGTATCGAACTTTTCAAACGCGCTAATACGATGCTCGGGCACTTCACCAAGATCGGAACGGGGCTTAATAGCGCGGTTAATAGCTACAACAGCGCCGTTGGATCTATGGAATCTCGAATTATTCCGCAGCTTGAAAAGATCAAGGAGATCGGCGGCACATTTACCAAAGATGATTTGCCGTTGATGAAACCGATTGAGACCGCAATTCGGCCGTTGGTTAAGTCGGTTACCCTTGGCGAATTGGACGACGGAAACAATTGAACTGTTGGTGGTAGATGATGAATGGCGGCCGCGGCAAAATGAGTAAAGCAATGTCACACAGTAAACCGGTGTCATGTCTGCTAAATTGCAATAATTCGACCGAATAATGGACAGTCGAATTGGACGATGATGAAACAAAGGTGAACAGCGAACAGGGAATAGCGTCGGCAATGGTTAATTGACATTAGAAAATGGATAGTAACCGGCGGACGGCGGCTAACAGACATTGGTTAACAGCGGAACAGAATATGAGCTACGACATTTATTTGGTGAAACCTCGTAATGGTGAGTCGGTCGAGGATGCGTATGACCATGCGGTTGAGGGCGAGGGCGTACTGCGACCAGACACAAATTGAGAATTGAGAATTTCTTACTTTCCTTTTTCTTGTTTTCTTACTTCGTGGTTCGATCTTCTTTCTTTTCGACCACGAAACAGGAAAAGGGAAAAGGAAAGAAGAATAAGGACCAATGAATGGGAAAGAGCGAATAGGCGAGTGAATTCGCGGTGCGGCGTTTTCGTTTCCTTTCGTGCTGTTTCGTGGCTAAAGAGATCCGGAACTACGAAATCGCACGAAGTTAAAATCAAGTAGCCAAAAGCCAAAGATCAATTCCATTCTCTCATTTCCCATCACTGACCACTGTTTTCTTGCGCCACCTGCGCCACCTGCGCCGGCGCAAAGGGTGGCGCACGACCCCAAACGGAGTTGCGGCCCTGGTTCGGGAAACCAGGGCCGCTTATAAATTCGGAAGGTTTTGCTGTAGGCAACGCGGAGTTGTAGGCAAAAGGCGGTTTATTTATTGGTTGGTGTTTGCCGGCTGGTGGACTCCTCCGCTTTATCCAATTCCCCGGCTCGGGAAACTCGCTGCAACTTTTTCTGGGGGCGAACCAGGCCGTAGCGTTTCGCCTCTCGCTCGATCGTATCGGGATCGTTCTTCAGGTAATAGATCTCTTCCTGAAGCCCTAGATTCTCATCCGTCATTTGCTGAACTCGCTGGTTCAGTTCCTCGTGCTGCTGCTGTTCGGTCTGCAATTCCCTGAACGCACGCAGGTTTATCGTTGCCGTTATCGTCAGGACCAGCGTCAATGACGCCGCTACCGGGACCCACCGCGGCATCAACCGCCGCTTCGGCCTTGACACGCGAGCGAGGTCATTTCGCCGTATCCGGCGGCCCCGCATATTTCTTCGTGTCATTTCGTTTCTCACTTATCTACTTCCCTGACTTCCTAGACTTCCTCGACTTGCCAGTCTAACCCAGCAAATAATTTCTTCCGGCTTCGAGCAAAACGTCCACGTCAGCAACACTTTCGCTCTCGGCATAGATTCGCACCATCGGCTCGGTACCCGAGGGCCGCATCAGCATCCAGCTGCCGTCGGCGAAAACGAATTTCACGCCGTCTAGCCTGTTAATGTTTTCAATCTGTCGCCCGCCGATCTCAGCCGGCTCTTGCGCGAGCTTTTCTTTCAATCTTGCCGCGACGTCGTCGGTCAGCTTCACGCCGATGCGTTTCGATTCGAGCTTGCCGACCCGTTTGTAAAGATCTTCGAGCTGTTCGCCGATGCTCTTTCCTCTTACGGCCACCGATTCGACAGCAAGAAGGCACGCTATCAAACCGTCTTTCTCTGGGTAATGCCCGCGAATCGAAAGGCCCGCGGATTCTTCGCCGCCCAGGATGATCTCGTCTCTATTTATCAATTCGCCGATGAACTTGAAACCGACCGGCGTTTCAAAAAGCTGCAGTCCGCGGTCTCTCGCGACGCGATCGATCAGGTTTGACGTCGCTACCGAACGAGCAAGCCCGAGTGTCCATCCGCGGCTTTCCGCCAGATAATCGGCTAGCAATGCGACGAGCTTGTTCGGTTCGATGAATATTCCGTCGCTGTCAATGATCCCAAACCTGTCGCCGTCTCCATCGGTCGCAAGGCCAAGCATCAGGCCTTTTGTCGTGACCGCGTTTCGCAATTCGTCGAGGTGATCTTCGCCCGGTTCCGGCGAACGCCCGCCAAACGTAACGTCCCGCCAATCATGGATCGTCTCGACCTCGAGTCCGTGATCACGCAATATCTTGTCAAGATAGCCGCGGCCCGTTCCGTACAGGCAGTCGTAAGCAAATTTGCCTTTGCTCGCAGCGATCGCTTCGAAATTTACCTTCGACTTGAGGTCGTCGAGGTAGGCTTCCCTCGGGTCGAATGCTTCGATCGAACCGCCTTCGGTGTCCGCGGGCTCTTCGTTATTTTCAATAGCCGCCTCGATCAGCCGTGTAACGTCGGGTAGAGCCGGTGCTCCGTCGTGCGTCGAGAATTTAATACCCTGATACTCCGGCGGATTGTGCGACGCTGTGAAATTCAACGCTCCCGCGGCTTTCACATTGCGTATCGCATGCGAGATAGTCGGCGTCGGCACCGGATGATCGCAGTGCAGGACGCGAAAACCTTTTGCTCGCGCGATCTCGGCCGCAACACTGCCGAATTTTTCGCCCATGAAACGAGTGTCGTTTCCGACGATCAGCGTTTTCCCATGTTCAGGATGATCTTTCAAATATCCGCAAACCGCTTTCGCGACCCGTTCGACGTTTGCGAACGTAAAATCTTCGGCAATGATCGCTCGCCAGCCGGACGTGCCAAATTTGATCTTCATTTCAGAAATCGAACTTAGCTCGTCAAAGAAACATCGCCAAGCCTAAATTGCCTTTCAAAACCGACTGCTTTTCTGTGAACTTTGGAACTGCTTACCCAATTACCCTTGAGGTTGGAAAACGATAACACAAGTGCTTATGATTGTAAAGCACAAAATGAGCATGTACTAACATCCATTATTTCCACATTTAGACGAATGTCGCTAATGTTCAACCTGACTATAGCGCTTAATCTGTTACAAGATTGAACAAATCGATTCGATGATCTAATGGGCATATATTTACTGTATTGGAATCAATTAGTCCTTCATAGTCGACTTTCAACTGAATTGGATTACTTAAGCGGTTCTTTAAGAAGACCTGATATCAATTTTTGACACGGTCATTCTGACCGATTCTACCGATCCATTCTTGAATCTGTGTGTGCCAAATTGTCTCACACCTTAATACCGTGGCTCGAATGTGCCATTATGGCACACTCCCAAAACAAAGAGCCCATTCCGAGCACACCTTAAACTGCTGAAATCACAGTAGTTAACTGACCGTCAAATGACATCCCCTATGGCACGCACCTTGCTTTAACGATAAAGGGTAAAACCGCGTCTATCTTTGAGCATTCATTCAATTTAAGCTTTTTAAGACGCAAACGGCTGGATCCAGCCTGTGGAGATATTATTTTATGACGAGACCGATCAAGCACTTTGAAAAGGGACTAACCTACATTGCGAGCGGAGCGTTCAACGCGATACGTTCGATCAACCAGTTCAAGCCGAATGAATCGTTCATTCCGAAATGGTCAGACAAGCCGATCCTGAAATCGTGGCAGAAGTCGAAGCCGACGCTTGGCTTCCCGCGGCAGACCGATTCGCTTTGCCCGAACTGCGTTATTGAGGCGCGCGAAGCGATCATCAATGGCGATCGCGATGTTTCGACGCTTATCAATGAAAAGGTCGGCGAGATCAAGGCGCAGATCATCGAGCGTGACGGCCAGGTATGGATGATCAAAGATTGTCCGCAGCACGGGCACTTTGAAGACTTGATGGCGATGGACTCCAAATTCCTTCAGCATATCGAATCGCTCTTCCCCGGCCGCGACCAGCAGGCACACAACGACGAAAAGCTTCACAATCACGGAAGCAGCACAATCAAATACGGCCGCGGCGCGGTATTGACCGTCGATCTTACGAACCGCTGCAACATGATGTGCGACCCGTGCTTCATGGACGCGAACCAGGTCGGTTTCGTTCACGAGCTGTCGATGGAAGACGTCAAAGAGATCCTCGACAACGCGATCTCGATCAAGCCGCGTCGACAGATGTCGGTACAGTATTCGGGCGGCGAGCCGACCTTGAGCCCACACTTTATCGAAGCGGTACGTTACGCACGCAAGGTCGGTTACAACTCAGTTCAGGCGGCGACCAACGGTATCGAATTCGCAAAATCGAAAGAATTCTGTAAGGAAGCGGCCGAGGCCGGTCTTCGTTTCGTTTACCTTCAGTTTGACGGTATCGGAAACGATGCCAACTCGCACCGCCAGATCGGCAACCTGTTTGATGTAAAGCTTCGTGCGATCAACAACCTCCACGAAGCCGGCGTCGATATCATTCTCGTCACGACGCTTGTCAATCATATCAATAACGATCAGGTCGGTTCGATAATCCGCTTCGCTTTGGAAAATCCGAAGAAGATCTCGTTCATCGCATTCCAGCCGGTGTCGTTCACGGGCCGCGACGAACACATTACCGAACAGCGTCGCCTGCAGCAGCGTTATACGCTCGCTCACCTTGCACACGATGTGAAGGGACAGGTCGGCATCACGGAACCGACGCGTGACTGGTTCCCGCTCTCGCTGATGGGAGCGTTCGCCGATTTTGCTGACGTCGTACACGGGCCGGAAGCAGAATGGGGACAGGTTAGCTGCGGCTGCCACCCGAACTGCGGCGTCGGAACGGCCGTGATGGTCAATAAAGAAACGAAGGAGATGGCTCCGGTCCCGCAATTCCTGAACATCCAGGGATTGGTAACGGACATGCAGCACATCACCGACACAAACCGAGGCAAGTGGTTCTCGAATATCATGATGGGCCTCGCCCTCTTGAAGAACTACAACCCGTACGGTGCGCCGAATTCTCTGACGCTTGGCGGCATTCTGAAGAAGTTCGACAAATCGTTCGGACTTTCGGGCAAGGATTACGGAAAGGTCGGTCCCGACCGCACGGCCGAAGATATCGAGAAACGACGTCAGGATCCGTGGAACTTCCTCTTCATCGCCGGTATGTGGTTCCAGGACCTCTTCAACTATGACTTCCGCCGCACGGAAATGTGCATCATCCCGTACGGCACCCAGGAAGGCGAGATCTCGTTCTGTGCCTACAACACCGGCATAGGCTGGCGTAACATCATCGAGCACATGCACCAGAACGCCACCGTCGCCCAATGGTACAAAGACCACGGCCGCCACGAGGTCTTCGCCCGCGGCAAGGAAGTTGAGCTAGGCGACAAATCGCACAACCTCAACCTCAATGCGGTCGACCTTACTCGTCCGAACAAACCGGAAATGGAAGGCCCCAAGACCGCTGCCGAGGAAATGCAGATGATGCGTAAGCTCTACAACCAGATGGTCCTCGAAAAGAACCAGATCAAGGGCGAATCCCTCATCCAGATCGGCGGGATCAAACGCGAGAAAAAAGAAAAGCCGAAAGAAATGGCAGTCGCTGAATAGTCAGAACCGCCTGCGTTAGCGGGCGGCCAGTTTGTAAACCAAAAGGCCCGCGAGAGATCGCGGGCTTTTTTTGTTTCAAGTTTGTTTGTGTTATTTCGCGTCGTCTCGCGGTGAGGGCAGCGGTGATTGAATTGACGGCGGTTTGCTGTTATTGTGGCGGAATTATGAAAAACCACATCCTGCTATCCGTACTGTTTTTGTTGTCGGTTGTTTTCGCTGCGAACGCTGCGGCTCAGGAGGGTGAGTCGGTCGGCGTAAAGGACGGCGGCGTGCTGATCAAAGGTTGGACGGGCGAGATCGACGCGAAAGAGAAGGCCGCGGGCATGACGCTCAACAGCGCAAAACTCGCCACAGAGGGCAAAGGGATGCGGGTCACGACCGGCCCGGCGGTCACCTATTGGAACCCGTCGAACACGGCCAAGGGCGATTACACCGTCAGCGCGACCTTTACCGAATCAAAATATATGAGCATCAACGACCATCCGCATCCATACGGCATCATGGTCGGCGGCAACGATCTCGGCACCGCAAACGCGAGCTACCTTTACTGTGCCGCTTACGGAAACGGCACGTTCATCTTTCGCGGATTCGGTCCCGCACCGTTCCAACTCGGCGGGCGTGCTCCGATCAAAAACGACGCGATCAATAAAGCTGCCGGCGTAGGCCAACCCGTCACGCAGATCATCGCCGTCACCGTAAAAGGCGACTCGATCTCCTGCTCCATCAACAACACGGTCGTCGCCACGCACCCCCGCTCAGAGCTCGTCGCACCCGGCAAACTCAAATCAACCGACGGCCACTACGGCCTCCGCTTCGGCCACAACACCGACGCAATTGTTACTGAGTTCAAGAAATCAAAGGCACCATGATGCGATACCTGCCAACGAAGTCGTTCCCCTTTACTGTTGAAAGAACAACTCAAGGGCCCCTAGAACGTGGGTAGGTGTTAGCAGAGATTTCGGATCGACTCCGACAATATGCGGAATGTATTTTTCTTTCGCGAGTTCTGAGATAAGGTTCGATTTCGTGTTTCCTTTGCCTGCGTGATGATGAATTTGTCCCGTAACTATCAAACTGTATTTGCTTTGCCCTTTTACCAACGATTTGAGAACATTTGAGCTCTTGAGTTTTGTGTTATTAAAAAAATCGATACTCCAATCATTTGTTTTCACCGAACGCTTTGCAAAATAAGCCTGCAACTCTCGCATAATGGCATCGGAATTAGAAACGTCCCCGAGGACACAAATATTAAAAGGTTTCGGAACGACTATCGCCGTCTGAGGAGCCTCGTCTTGCGTCAAAACGGTTCCCAAAGCCTCTAGATTTTCAAGCGCCTGCTGGAGATCAATTTCAAGCAGTTCTTTTTTCGTTTTGGTGTCTTCGAGGTCAGCCGCGACTTTCGCGAATTCTTCCTCATAGTATTTTAGGAGTTCAACGTCCTCATCGGTCCTTTCGGCTTTGTGTTCAAGGACAACCTGGCTACTCTTCGCCCAGCGAATTAGCCGCTCCTCATAAAGAGAAGAGAAGTTCTCGAGTTCTTGATCCTTAACGTGCCTAAAGAAATTATCGAAATCATCCGGTGACAAAAAATGGAAGCGTATTTTCTCGGTGTGGGTATCTCTCCTTAGGTAGTCTTTCCCCGCGCGAAGTTTTAGAAAATTATCTGTAGTAAAGCCGGTGTTATCCTTTATTTCAACGATCAGTACTTCCTTTTTGGTCTTGAGAATAAAATCCGGGTAGAAACCATACAAATGCCCGTTTGGCTTTTTATACGCGATGCTGAAGTATTTACTGTCTCGTGTTCCGTTCCTGAACCACCACTGAGTCTCGTCATCGGTCTTTTCAAGTAGCTCAATGAAGGTCGATTCAGGGCCGGAAAGATCGGGTCTGCCTGCGGCATTTCGCTGTGCAAAAAACCTTCCCGACACGCTTTCCTTCAAGATTGATTTTTCCGAAGGAATAAGTTCGACGTAATTACTTCTATATATTGTCGTCGCATCGGGTATCGCCCATTCGTCATTCGCGACGATCTCATCATCACGAGTGGGTAGCTCCCCGTATTTTTCTTTTGCGAGTTCGATCAACTTTAAGAATTTCGGGCGATTGTTTCCTTGAATTACCACCCTCGCCACTCTGTCCTCGTCACCGTCCTCATAAGCTTCCTTGAACCATGACCTGATCGAAGACTTAATAAATTTGGCAGATCGTTTGGGCATGTACGGCCGAGTTTGCATGGCAATAAAATCCGAATACTCGTCATTTATCTGCTTTGCACTCAACCGAAATGCATACTCACCTTCAAACACCACTGATTGTTCAACGTCAATATTCTCCACCCGACCATCCGTGTGGATTCGTCGCTGGATCTCCTTGACGTTCTCGTTGATATTTCCTTTCAGCTTAAGCTCTTCAGCCGCCTCAAGAAGCACTTGCTTGAAGTCTCCGGAAAGGCTACTACGTTCGACTCTTCTGCGGATAAATTCCGACCGTAGCTTAAGCGGTTTCTCGTAAAGGTCTTCGTCACGCAGCAACTGAAGACTACTTACATAATCGCCTGCAAGTTCTTGTACGATCTCGAAGTTGTTTGATGCGGAATATACATAACCGACATTCAGATCAGGAGACTCGTCGTAGTGCTTCTGCTCGGGCATTCGCATTATTCGTCCAAGCGTTTGAATATTAAACGAAAAGCGTTCGTGGCTCCATTCGCGATCAAGATAAAGGATCGCAGCTCGCGGACAGTCCCATCCGACCGCAATGGCCTCTTTGAAAATCAAAACATCCACAGGACTGTCGGCAAGCTCGAGGTGTTCCTTATTCTCTTTCTTTTCCGAAAGCCAGACCGCGAGGTTGCCATTCTTAACGGAATATCCTCGATCCGCTAAAAGTCCGAGGACGTAATCTTCCGGGTTTGACGCTCGGCCAGGCTTCGCATTAGCCACCTGTACCAAAAGGAGGGGATTTATATTAACAGCCAGTCTTTCATACCCAGCCTTCAGCTGTTTGCGCCGTTTCAAGGCCGCATCGAGAATTTCGGCGTCGGTTCCCATTGCAGAACCGCGCGTGAAAGGATTGATAATAACCTCGCGTTTTATCATTCCCGCATCGATAACCTCGTGTAGAGGGACTTTAATCAGGGTGCCCGCAATTTGCAGAGGGGTCGCCGTCATTTCGATCGTTAGGGCCGGACCTATTTCCTCAATGACCTCCCTTGCTTTGTCTGCTTTTGCCGTTCGATGGCTTTCATCAATGATCAAGACAATCCGGCGGTTCTCTTCTCGCGTATTCTCCGCGACCGTTTTTAGATTCCAATCATGCTCATTATCTAGCCGGAACACGTTGTTTTTCTTAATGAGACTTTCCCAATTGAAGAAAACGATCTGGTTCTGCTCTATCTCGTTGTCGAGGATTTCTTCGAAAGTAATGCATTCAAGAAGCCGCTCATCTTCCAAGTAACGCGAGAGGTTGGCGAGGCTTTGTTCGTGCAGCGAGTTTACAGATATCCAGATGAACGCCAGCGGTTCGTTAAGCTGCTTGACGATCTCGGTCAATGCTTGCGAGATCATGTAGGTCTTTCCGGAACCGGTAGGAGCCTGAAACACGATGGTACTCGCGTCCTGATACCTGTCATTAAGCAATTCAACAGCGGCATCGACGATCTTGGCAATATACTTTTGTTGAAACGGAACTTCCTTCATTTCTTGAGCAATTTTGCATTTCGGCGATAAACGTTCATGATCGCTCCGGGGATCGGTTTTACTTTTACCTTGATGCTTTTGTCGAGGTCTTCGAAATCTGCTTCGTCGTAGTCCTGATCGTAGCTGAATACATAGATCGCTGTTGTGCCCTTAGGTTTTAGTTCGTTAAGTTTTGTAACGCAGTCGGCGATAGCGTCTTCGTCATAGATAATCGCCGTTGAGTGCTTAGAATTTTTGAATATCGCGTATTCGTTTTTCCGATTCGAATCGGCAACTCTCTCGAATGTATCTTCAGCAATACATAGCAGTTCGGTGCTCCGCGCAACCAAAACACGCTTGTCGTTATCGGTCAGAACATTCGGAACAAAATCAGTAGTAAAGTATTTCAGATTCGCCGGCCGTTTTGAGTCAGGATTCTCATTGACTCCGAATACGCGAAGAAACTCATCCTCAACTTTTACGTCGATCTTCTTGAACTTTTCTCTTTGTTCTTCCATAAGCTCTTCTATTTCATCGAAAGTGTTTTCGATGTTTTTTAAGGCTTTAAGATTGAGTTTTGTTTCAAACAGCACCTGCTTTGAAGTATCGAATCCTGCCTTACCGTTTATGACGTGCTTGATTCGCTGATAGGAAACTTCCTCTGCGATCCTATTTTCATTGTTTGTACAGAGGATAAACCGACGTTTGCCTCCATCGGCTTTATTCATTTCCAAAACGGCCTGTCCGGTGGTCGCCGAACCCGCGAAGAAATCTAAAATCAATGCGTCTTTTTTCGATGTTGCCACCTTAAGACAATCAATCACGGCAAACAATGATTTGGGATACGAAAAGACCTGTGTTGCTCCGAAAATTTTTGCTAATAGATTTGTCCCATAATCTGTTGAGGAATACTCAGCTTTATCAAACCAGGTAAGCGGAAGCATTCCCGAAGAATCGACTCGGGATTTGACGTAAATTCCTAGTCTTCCCTTTTGATCCTTGCGAACGGTGAACTCATCGGGTTCTTTGATCACCCGTAAATGACTTCGTTTCCAGGTTTTTTCTTCACCAGCTCCATTGACCGGGTAGACAATTTCCTCGTCCGATTTTGGCTGCTCGCTCAATTCCCATTCTGAAGCAGAATCAATCCAATTCATTTCCGGAATACGTAACGTCCCATTAGCCTTTGCAAAAATCGGATAGTATAAGCGCCTCCTCGCTGTTCGCATCGCATTGGCTCCGCCATGCTTGCGGAAATTTACCTATTCGTACTTACTAACAGAATCTTCGAGGTCGTAACGAGCAATCTGTTGCTCAGTTCTCTCAAGCCGGCTTATTCTTGCCCTCTCAGATTTGGCAAAGAAAAGAGCATACTCGTGCGCAACCGAAAACCCTCGCACTGTTGAACGTCCTGACGGATTATTGCGAATGGGAACTGTTCCTAAATAATTTATTTCGCCGAAAATCTCTTCAAGTAAAATTGTAAGCCTTGGCACTTCATAATCGTCAATTGCAACACAGATGATTCCATTTTCTGACAATAACGGCTTCGCTAAGCGCAACCGTTTATTCATCATCGATAACCACTTGCTATGTCGATAGCGGTCATTCGCATCAACAAACGCATTGTTATAAGTCCAGTTTTTCGCACCCGTGTTGTACGGCGGGTCGATGTAGATAACGTCTATCTTTCGGCGGTGCGTAAAGTTTAGAGCAAACAGGGCGTGATAGTTATCGCCCTCGATCAAAAGGTTGGTCGGGCCGTCTGGGTCCTCGGCAATTTCCTTATCCGGCTGATGCACCAGAACCGGCAATTCCCGCTCACATCGTTCAGCAACTTCTTCCTGCTTGTCTTCCCACACCAAGCCGTATCGCTTTTTCTCAAGCTGCCTAATCTTCTCTAAGAGCTGCTCTCTGGTAAGGTCGCTGTATCTGTTTTTTGTCATGGGATGAACCGCGGCATAAGCCGCGAGTGGTGATTGGGCAATTATCTGAAAAACTTGGCTTTTCCGCAAACAGACTGGCGCAGCCCATGTTATGGCGAGTTAACCTCAGATCCGCGTCATTAGCTCGTCAATTAGAGAAGCCTGGGCGGGGTTGATCTTCTGTAGGGCGGTGGCGGGGTCGAACCAGGCGGCGCCGTCGATCTCGGGGAAGGCGGCGGTTTTGCCGCTGCGGGGCGGCCATACCATTTCATTCAAAGGTGTTACTGTTGATCGCGTCGGCGTCGATGTCGGCATCGACGGCCCAGGCGTAGACGATCTTGCCGCCCTTTTGTTTGATCGGCGTTAGAGCGAAGATGTTCGCGGCGTTTGCGGTCGAGGTGTTCGATCATCGGTTGGGCGTCGTCCAGGTCAGAGACGATGGCGATCGGCTGCCAGTCGAGATCGATGCGGTTGTAGAACAATCTGCGGTTTTTGGTGAGAGCTCCTTCGAGCGTTTCTATGTGGAATTGCTGCAATGTCGGACTCCATTCGATGAGCCATATGGTATTTGTATTCATAGATCTATTCGCCTTTTAGGTACTTCCAATATTCCTTCGACATCAGCATATTGACCACTCCCTTTGGCTTGCGGAGGGCCTTTTGCTCGCGTTCCTTGGCGCGCCCGGCTTCGGCGGCGTAGTCGCGGAGGTGGACGGATTCTTCGGTAGTGCCGAGAAAAAGTATCTCGTTCGATTTAAAGTGAAACGTGAGAACGTTGGAGGCATCGAATTCGACTGCGGCAACGCATGAGCGGAGGTGGCGGATGTAGCGGAATGCGGGGCCGTAGGTGCTGGCTGCGAGGCAGAAAACGGAATCGGCCTGTTCGGCGATGTGGCGAAAGGCGACATCGGAAAGCGATGCGGACAACGGGCGTTTATGCGGTCGGGCACCGGCGATGACGAGGATCGACGCACCGCTCTCGGCAGCGAACATCTTTAGTGTGCGCAGCGTGCGAAGCGGGCCGTTCGGACGGCCGAGATTGATGCCGCCCATCGTGATGTCGTCGAGGATGACGACCTCGGCCCCGCCTAGTATGACGTCTATAATGGACGCGAGAATACGGGAAGAGCGAATACCGTCGTCGGCACTCGGGTCAATATCCTCCCAGTCTAAATGAAGCCGCTCAAATGCCGTTTGTGTGAACGTTCCGGAGAATCGCCGTTTCCATTGATCGTCGGTCCGCTGCAGGTCGATGTAAACAACGCGGCGAGCGGCCGGCGTTGTCTCTTCGCACATGCGGAGTACGGTGTCCGCGTTCCCAGCAATCGCTTCGGCGAGATTGACAGCCAAGATGCTCTTGCCGACTCCCGGCTCGCCAAAAAGCAAAGCGACCTCGCCCGTCCGCCAAACGTCATTAAATAACCGTTCGGCGACCTCGGCGGGTTCGTTCACCGGACTACGCAGGATCGGCACGACGCGCCGATCTTCTTTTTCCTGCTGCTTGCGAATCCTCTCACGCAGCTTCTTGTGCGGATCTTTTGGCCCCCAACCTTCCGCGCTTTTATATCTATCTTCGTCCATACGTTGTAAACAGTATGCCGAATGTTGCAGTCTTAGTCAACTGTATTATTGCTGAAACAGGCGCGCTTGGGCTATTTGTTTATCACCACGGGGCTTTGTGTTACGTTTAGACGCTCTATTGATCTTGGTTTGACGCGTAGCGAGATATGCAGATGCTGAAGGTCTTTGGGATATTGGTCCTTCTGGGAGGACTGCTGTTGTTTTTTGTCGGCACCGGCGGAGCGGTTATGAATTTTGTGTTTCCGCCGAACGAGCTGGTCTGCAAGTATGCGGAAGACGATCTCAAAAAGGCAGACGATTCCGCAAAAAGCTATGAAAAAGCAAAGGGAACGCCGGGCGAACTAGCGGCAAAGAGCGAGGCCGAGCGGACGATAAAGGCCGCCCAGGCATCTAACGACAGCTGCGGCCGGGCCAAGGAATCACACTTGTTTTACGGGATGATATTTGGCGGCATTGGTTTTGTCGGTTTTATCGGGATCTTACTTGGTGCCGTATTCACCCTGATCGGGTTCAGAAAGAAGAAAACGGCATAGCACAAGCGAAATCGTCCCAGGACGGAAGAAACAACGGTTCCGTTTGGAACGTAAGTAGATGTTCGGTGCGCCGGCTTTCTGAACTCTTTCGAATTGCATGAATTGACGCCGGGATCATATAGTGGAGCCAACATCATAAACCGTCGTGATACTTACGTCGATTCTTATTTATTCAACCCCCATACTAAATTCAAACATCTAAATGAGATCCGAAATACAATTTCGGATAGTGATGGTTTTATTCCTCAAGAATATGTTCAAAAGCATTCTCGCCGTGTTGTTTCTTATTCCCGTCTTTCAAGATGCCGGTGTCGCGCAAACAGGCGGGATCTCGTTTGATGCGAACGGAACGGTTAAGTTTTTGATCGGGGAAAGCGGCCAAAATATCGCATTGAGCGACGACATGCCCTTTAGATTTTTGGTCGAAACCAACGGCAAGCGGCAAAGTTACAGGGTTGACAAAATATCGAAGGTCTCGGCCTCGGGGCAAAAGACCGTGCTTTTGCTGACTTCATCACTGCTGCCGGGCAATTCGGCAACTGTCGAGGTATCGGAAAGAGCGCAAAGCGCGATCTTTACCATCTCAAAAGTATCCGGCTCGCAGATCTCGGGCGTTTCGCTGCGTTTTGCGATGCCGGACGATTTTGATTGTCAGATCGGAAATCCAACATATTTAGCGACAGGCCACTCTTGCTCGTCGGTCAAGCGCGGGACGGTGGCGGCATTTTGTCTTGATGGTAATTGCGAAAACACCACGCAGTTTGAAGATGTCTCGCTGCGCGGAAGACTCGGGGCAGAAATTCTACGCTCGCCGCTAAGAGATCTCGCGGGAAGCTCGTTCGCGATATTCTCAACGCCCGCGCATTATCAAACCTTGCGCTTCCTGCGTGACTTTGCGGTGTTCAGAAATAGATTTGGAACACCGTCGACTTCAGCCTCGACGATATTCTATAACGATCTGCCGCGGGGGAATTGCAGCGAGCCCCTGTGTGATGAACGCGTTCAGGCCGCCGCCAAGATCGCCAAAGAAAATGGCTTTGATGAAGCAATGTTAGAAGGTTCGATCTGGCAGAAAACAAACGGCGAATTTGACGCAAGTCCGGACCTGCGCAAAGCCGTGACAACGTTCAGGTCAAACGGCGTTTCGGTGATGCTTCATTCCCTCGCTCCCGAAGTAACGGCGTACAATCGGCTTTGCCATCCGAATCCTCCCGCGGCCGGCATTGATGTTCGTAATTTTCGTTGTCCGAACAATTCGGCGAGAGTCGATCGTTCAGGCAAAACGCAGATCAATCCTTACGGCACTAATTATCTTTGGGATGGTGATCAAAAACAGATCTTTGATCGTGTTGTCAAAAGCCAGGTGGACGGCGCTTTAAGTGTTGGTGCGGTGGGTATGTACGCGGATGGCACGGATTGGTTTTATCAGGTGCATCCCCTTTTGGCTTCTACATATGTAGCGGAATTCGACAAACGTGCTCCGAATTTGCGTCTGCGTTCCAGCGCGTCGGGTTCGTCAATGGCGCTTTTTTTACGCAGCGTGGATTGGACGGACCGTTGGCAAATTCTCAATTCGCGCTCGCCAAAGGATTGGACGTTTAATCTGGGATACGAGACGTTACAGGGTTGGCATGAAAGATTTGGCATCGGTGGGCGTCTGGGATGGGTTCCGCCGCCGCGAGCGCAAGACCGCCCCGAAGACTATCTGCCAATGCTCAATGCTGCCGTGGCCTCCGGCTCGTTTCTGACGATACAGACAGACGGCGACGACGAGGTCTGGACCTCGAATACCGGCGGTTGGTTTCGCACAGCCTTGCGCGAAACGCTGGCTGCCGTTAAAGAGATCCGTAGCGGCGGCAGCGAAGGAATGCCGGCCGAACGCACCGCGCGTTACGATCTCACGCATTTCAGCAACGGTGTTTCGACGGTCGCCCTCTTTGATTCGATCGTTCCGGCGGGACGGAATTCCAAACTTGATGCCAGAACGTACGGCGTAAGAATTGACAAGGGCGGGGCATGCCGAAATTCGGGGAGTTGCTTCTATTTCAAGGGCACGCCGCGGCTCCCGTCCGCACCGGATTCGCCACGCTTGACCGATGGCGGAAGTTTTATGTTTGCGCCCGGCAATGCAGCCACACGCACAAAAACATTCACGCTTGCGGCGTGGTTCAAACAGGAACGACCAAACTCAACAGGCGTGCTTTTTGAAAAAATGACTTTTGGCTACGGGCTCTATCTCGCGAACGGCGAGATCGGCGGTCATATAAGCGGCTCAACACCCGGAGCTTTTTTGAATAACCCTTATTTTCGTCTCGCGAACCAAACGTCATGGAATCACTTTATATATGTTTATAACGACATCGACCGCCGCGTATGGTGCTATCTAAATGGAAAAAAGGTTCTCGATACAAACGTGAGCGGCTCGTCGCCGGCAAGAATCGTGGCAAATTCGCCGATACTTGTCGGCACGATGAGCGGTGAACAAACAAATTTTCGCGGTTGGATGGACGATATCGAACTTTATGACCGCGATCTAACTGAATCCGAAGCGGCGTCGCTTTACGATTCGACGGCGACTTTCGGCGAGCCGGTGATTTCGTGGAATGCTGCGACGCCAGCACCGCGATCGCCCGTTCTGGATCTGAAACTGGAAACACAAAGGATCGTTTATCTCGTGCCGATGCTCGAAGGTGACCGTTTGCCGTCGCAGAAGATCAAGTTGTTCTTTGATGGCTTTCGAGGAAGATCTACCGCTGCAAAAGTACAAACGTCGCTTAAGTTTAAGCGCACTCAGCCGAACCCGGATACTCTGGTGATCGAGATAGATTCAGCGGTTATCGGCGATCGTCCCGTCCGCTTGGCAATAACTTAGTTGTGCAGGTGACCTACACGTTTTGGGAATCTTTGGGTTCAACCGAACAGCGGACACGTTCGGCCGCGCTTCTGACGCGGACCCTGCGGTAAATAGAGCCGTAGGCGTCGGCCGGCCCGTGACGTAAGAGATCGCGATCACGGTAAACGACGATTCGGTCTGTTGCTCGATCGACAAAAAGCAGGTCGCACCTTTGCCCGCTCAGAGGTTGTGGCAACAGGCAAACTCAAATTGGCCGACAGCATCTACGGCCTTCGATTCGCGCATAACACCGACGCGACCGTCACTGATCTAAGGCTCCAGGCGTATCGTCAGATCCTTATTATTATTCGCATGTCACCCAGTTGACGCGTTCGCCTTACCAGGCTTTTTGCGCCTTCTTTGAATGTCGATTGGTTCCCGTCTATAGTGTACAGAACGTCGCTGCCCTCAGCGGTTGTCGTGCGAACCATTCCGATGTGGCCCTTGTTCATCACGTAAATATCGCCGGGATATATCGGATATTCGCCGACAAGTACGTCTGTATTCCTGTATGCCCAATCGGTCACTGACGATCCCGTCCAGAACGTCGTATTTCCCCATGGAAGATTCACGCCGTATTCTTCGGCGGCGCGGCGAAAACAATAGTTGACGAACATTCCGCACCATTCCATTCCGGAACTGAAGATCCTTGACGACGCAGAGGATCGAATGACCGCGGCGATCAAGAAACTCGACGATGCGAGCCTCGACTACGCGTTTTCCGAACCTTCTTTTCTGGAAGTCTTTCCGACGGTCCGGCATTCGCTGACACAGGTACTGGCCAGGCACGCGAGGTTTCACGTCGGGCAAGTGTCCGTTTGGCGGCGGGCGATGGGCCTTTCCGCCATTGGCCGTTCGTTTAGATAGGACCTCACAAGCCTTGCGCAAACTTGGCTGAGGTGGTTTAATTGTAGTTTGCCTTTAGAGGCAAGTTGACTGTGGAGAACCACCCCGTCATCCTAAACGGATGCCACCCCTCCTTCGTAAGTAGGGGAGTGGGAAAATTTAGCCGAGAGGAGGTGAGAAAATAAATGGCATATATCAATGTAAACGCAAATGAATCGATCGAAAGCGCGTTGCGCCGGTTCAAGCGCAAGGTCATCTCGGAAGAGATCATCAAAGACCTGAAGAAACACGCTCACTTCATTCCGCCGGGCCAAAAGGCCAAGCTGAAATCGGCAAATGCACGCAAACGCAACCGCCGACGTTTTCGCCAGCAGCGTCCGATGAACACTTCGCCGCGACCGATGAACGGCTAATTTTCATCAAGAATCGATCAATAATGCGTGAGGCAGAAAGGCTTCGCGCATTTTTGTTTTTGAAAATGGTCTTGCGCGTTCCCCTGGCTTATAATTCTAGTTTTGCAGCATGCGCCCTGTCGCAACCGCTCCCGGTTCTGACAACAAGCATTCACCCGGCTCTGAAAGACAAATGCCAAGGATATTGATCACAAACGATGACGGCTATCACAGCGAGGGCATCGAAGCGCTGAAAGCCGCGATGAGCGAGATCGGCGACATCTTTACGGTCGCGCCTGCGGCTGAACAGAGCGGTGCTTCGCACAGCCTGACGCTAGCCCGTCCGCTAAGAATACGGCAAATAGAAGAGCGTCATTGGGCGGTGGATGGCACTCCGACAGACTGTATAACCCTCGCGCTGAACCGCATTTTGGCGCCCGAGCTGAGACCTGATATCTGTGTTTCGGGGATCAACCATGGTGCAAATCTCGGTGACGACGCGACCTATTCCGGAACCGTTGCGGGAGCGATGGAAGCTACGATACTAGGCCTGCCGGGAATTGCGTTTAGCCTCGTCGCCACTCGAGACCACGATTTCACCGAATCGGCCAGAGTCGCGAGAGAGGTCGTCCTTAAGGCTCTTGCGGACGGTATTCCGGACGGAACGCTTCTTAACGTGAACGTGCCGAAGGGCGTTCCAAAAGGCATCAAGGTCACAAAACAGGGTTTCAAGTCCGCAAAGCCCGTGATCAGCGAACATATTGACCCGCGCGGAAAGCCATATTACTGGATCGGCGAGGTTCGCGACGGATTTCGCGCAGAGGGCGGAACGGACTTCGAAGCGATCGAGGAAGGCTTCGTTTCTGTGACGCCGATGCGTGCCGATCTGACGGATTTCGCGGTGCTCGAAAGCCTTAGGAACTGGGAGTCATAACGCGCGACGCTTTTGTGAACGGAACTGCTTCGACCAAAACCATCCACGACGGATACGAGATCCCTCGAGGCCGCATGACCGATCATCTGCGGGCAAACTATAAGATCGCGGACGAGCGCGTTTTGAACGCAATGAACACCGTGCCGCGGCACCTGTTCGTACCCGAAGCTTTGCGATCGCAGGCATATAAGGACAATGCCGTTCCGCTTTCTGCCGGTCAGACCGTTTCACAACCGTATATCGTAGCGAGAATGTCCGAACTGCTTGAACTTAAGGGCAAAGAACGCGTGCTCGAGATCGGTTCAGGTTCGGGCTATCAGACGGCGGTTCTGGCGAGGCTAGCACGAAAGGTATTTGCCATCGAACGAATTGCCGACATCGCCTCGACAGCAAAGGCTCGTCTTATGGGCCTTGGGTATCGCAATATTTCATATCGCACGGCTGACGGCACCAACGGCTGGGAAGTATATGCACCGTTCGATGCGATCTTGGTAGCGGCCGGCGGCCCGATAGTACCTGAGCCTTTGGTAAAGCAGCTCGAGATCGGGGGACGGATGGTGATACCGATCGGTAAGGACCGAAAGACGCAAACGCTCGTCCGCGTCACGCGAACCGAAAAAGGCTTTGCCACCGAAGACTGCGGCCCGTGTGCGTTCGTACCGCTTATCGGTCAGCACGGTTGGGAAGCTGCCAAGTGATCGTTAATACTTAGTAAACTTCTTGATCTAACCCTTTACTTTTGACGCATGGAATGGATATCTGAATACCTGCAGTACCTTAACCCGAAGATCTTGATCGACACGCTGCTCGGCATTTTCGGAAATTGGGTGTACGTCGCTCTCTGGTTCATCATATTTGCCGAGACCGGATTGGCGGTCGGTTTCTTTTTGCCGGGCGATTCCCTGCTTGTGGTTTCCGGCTTGTTTGCCGCAGCCCACAAACTGAATATTTACCTTGTCCTTATCTCGTTCTTCCTTGGTTCGGTGATCGGCGACAGCACAGGTTACTGGACCGGGCGCGTGATGGGCAAACGCCTTTTCAATCGCGAGGATTCGTTCATCTTTAAACCGAGCCGCGTGGAAAAGGCCCATGCATTCTTCGAGAAATACGGCGTAAAAACCGTCATTCTCGCCCGTTTCGTGCCCATCGTGCGCACGTTTGCACCGATCGTGATCGGAGCCGCGGAAATGCCCTACCGTACGTTCTTCACTTTCAGCGTAATTGGCGGATTACTCTGGATCTGCAGCATGGTCCTCGCGGGCTATTTCCTCGGCGGCGTGATCGAGACCGCTCTTGGTATCAAGCTCGAAGATCATATTGAAAAGGTCGTCATCGTGGTCGTATTTCTTTCGCTGCTTCCGCCAATCATCGAGTTCTTAAAACATAGATACGGAAAGAAGCCCGAAGCTGCCGATGTGGTGGAGAGCTAGACGGTTTGACTAATGTACGGCCGTAACCTAGACTTGTTGATTGACTTATCGGGGCGTGGCTCAGCCTGGTAGAGCGCACGGTTCGGGACCGTGAGGTCGGAGGTTCAAATCCTCTCGCCCCGACCATTTTTACAAACGAACGGCTATCCAAACTGGATAGCCGTTCTTGTTTTGAATTAACGTGAGTCAGGTTCAGGCTTCCTGAAAAATAGTGTTTCGTGAACGGATCCGGCCCATCACGGCGATACCTAACGCAACGATCATAAATGCAGCAGCCACGCCGAATGTCACCCGCATTCCATAAGAGATCAAAGCTGGATCGGCAGTTGTGATCTCCGTCCCAGCCGAAGCTGCGGAAAAGACGGCTCCCATCATTGACGCACCCGTTATCAAACCGAGGTTTCGGGAAAGACTTACGAGTGCGGATGTCACGCCACGGCGTTCCTGCGAAACCCCGTTCATGATCGCCGTATTGTTTGCTGCCTGAAACAGTGCATAGCTTGAGGTCACGATCGCTATAGGCAGGAGATATCCTACGAGACCAAACCCTGTCGGCAGAAGACTGAGAAGGAGCGTGCCCGACGCTATTCCCATAAGCCCGGACAATATCATCCGCCGCGAACCGAAGCGATCGACGATTCGGCCGGCGGGGACGCCGCTCAATGCTGCGACCAAAGGCCCGACCGAAAGCGCGACACCGACAAACGCCGTGTCGAGCCCGAGCCCGCGAGAAAGGTAAAACGGCCCGACGACCAGCGTCGCCATCAAAACCGTGGTAACGAGTAAACTCATCGCGAGACTACCGCTCAGTTCCATGTCACGAAACATTGAAAGGTCGATCAGAGGAGAAGACGCTTTCGATTCAACAAGGACGAACAGCGCGGTTCCGACAGCGGCGGCCATCAGCAACGCAGTGTTTAGGAACCCTAAAGAACCGTGGCCGAGCGTCATTGAAAGTGAATAGGCCGCAAGCGTCAGGCCAAGCACGAGCGTTCCTGCCCAGTCAAACGCAGGCCGCGCCTGTAAGTTCTCATTCCGACGGTCCGCCGGCAGATACATGAACGCGAGCGCAAAATTGACGATGCCGAGCGGCAAGTTGACGAGAAAGATCATCCTCCATCCGAACGACGACATCAGAAGTCCGCCGAGCGAGGGACCGAGCGTCGTGCCGATCGCTGACATCGTGCCGAGAAGTCCCATCGCACTTCCGGTCCTTTCTTTAGGCACTGTTTCGCCCACCATTGCTACGGTCAACGACATCATGATCGCCGCTCCAATTCCCTGCGCCGCCCTCGAAAAGATGAGGAACGGCAGCGATTCGGCGATTCCGCACATGAGCGATGCGATGTTGAATATCGCGAGCCCGATCAGAAGAAGCCTGCGGCGGCCCACAATATCGCCGAGGCGGCCCACGCTGACGATCAATGTCGTGATGGCAAGCAAATAAGAAAGGATGATCCATTGCGCCTGCTGGAATGACGCGTCGAACGCCTTGACCAATACAGGCAGCCCGGAATTTGCGATGCTTGTATCCAGCGACGGCATTAGCATAGTCAGTGAAAGGCCCAAGAGAGCCCAACGGATCGAGGATGATGTTATTTTGTTTGGTTCGGTGCCCGTCATAATGTCTTTGATTATTGCTGTTTATCTTATGTGGCGGAAGACGCATAGATTGCACTCAATAATTGCGTTCGACGCCATATGTGAGTTATCATCGGTCTCGTGGCAAAGCTCGACTTAAATCTTCTGGTGACACTTGAGGCGGTGCTTGCGGAAGGGAACGTAACGCGCGCGGCCCGAAGGCTTGGCCTTAGCCCTTCGGCGATGAGCCGGGCGCTGGCACGTCTGCGAAAGACGACGGGCGATCCGCTGCTGGTCCGCGCGGGACGCGGTCTTGTACCTACACCGCGCGCTATCCAACTGCGTGACCGTGTTAGTGAGATAGTGCAGGAGGCCGAAGCGGCTCTTGGTCCGGCGGATTCGTTCGATCCGATACGGCTCGATAGGACGTTTACGATACGAACGAGCGATGGATTCGTTGAGAATTTCGGTCCGTTGCTTATAGAGCGCGCAAGGTCAGAGGCGCCAAAGGTAAAGCTTCGATTCGTTCAAAAACAGGACCGGGACTCCTCAGGGCTTCGGGACGGAACGATCGATCTGGAAACGGGTGTCGTCGGAGATGACATCGGGCCTGAGGTTCGGACAAAGACGATGTTCAGAGACCGTTTTGTCGGGGTGGTGCGCTCGGGCCACCCACTGAGTAAAGGTAAAGTGACCCTCACGAGATATTTGAAATGCAGGCACATCAGCGTTTCCCGTCGCGGGATCTTGCAGGGACCCGTTGATGATCCTTTGGCGTCGCTTGGTGAAAAGCGAGAGATCGCCGTCGCGGTAAGCGGATTTGCGACCGCGATCGCCCTTGCACGCATGACCGACCTGGTCGCGACAGTCCCCGAGCGACACACGGCAAACTTGCGTTCGGGAATGCGGAACTTTCCGCTTCCGTTCCCTTCTCCGGAACTCTCAATTTCGCTTCTATGGCATCCGCGCATGGAGGCTGATCCGGCTCATCGCTGGCTTCGAGCCATCATCCGGGGCACGTGTTCGCAGTAAGGGTGCCGCACGTCTTGTGAACGATTCCAAAGCTAACGGTCAAACCGGCCTTCTGGTAAGGGCCGATCAGGCGATGGATGTTGGCCGTCCTTTTGAGCGTCGTGACAGCAGGTCGAGGGTGATCACCAGAAGCAAAGCCAGACCTGCAACGGCGATGACAATGTGGAAAGCGTGTGTGTAATCGCCGCCGGCCGCATCCGCCATCCGCCCCGTAACGAGCCCGCCGATCGACGCTCCGACGGTTTCGATCACGATCAGAAAACCGAGGATCTTCGGATAATCACGATTGCCGAAATAATCTGCGGCAATGCGCTGCAGAAGCACGAAGGTGCCGCCGTAACCAAATCCGAACGGAATCAGAAACGCGAAAGCAGTCGCCGCCGCCAGCTCTAAGAGGACAAGGGTTGAAGCGAACATCACGGCGCAGCACACGAGCATTACGCGTGTGGGTGAAAACCGGTCGCTTAGATATCCGAAGAGGAATTTTCCGCTGACGCTGACAAAAAAAAGCGTCGAAAGCCCAAGGCTTGCCTGATGCGGCGTGAGTCCGATCTTTGCTGCCTGAAGTATGAACTGCTGCGTCGAGACGAAGATCGGGTAAAAAACCGCCGCGGCACAAAGTGCGAGCGTCCAGAATAGAGGCGTTCTCAGAGCCTGCGAAAACGTAAGGCCGGTGGCAGGTGCGGGATCAGCCTCATCAACAAGGCGGTCTCCATCTGGCAGGATCCCAATGCTCTCAGGGGTTTCTTTGATAAAAATGAAGATCGCCGGGATCAATACGAGCCAAATGAGCAGGCTGACTATCATCATCGCCATCCGCCAGCCGAGTATCGAGACGAGCGGGGTTGCGATCTGTGGTATTACGACACCGCCGATGCTTGTTCCCGTTAAAAGGATTCCCAACGCGAGACCTCGTCGCCGGACGAACCACTTGGAAACGAGAACAATGCAAGGCAAAACCCCGACAAAGCAAAGCGAAATGCCCATGATGGTCCGGGCCGCATAAACGACAAACACGCTGGTCGTTTGCGCGTGGACGACCAACCCGATGCCAAGCATAAAACTGCCGAAAAGCATTAGCGTGCGAAGCCGATAACGCTGTATCAGCCATCCCGCGGCCGAAGAAAGTATCCCCGCAAAAAAGAACGTCAATGTCGCCCCAAACGCGATAAAGCTTTCGGCGTTACCTGCATCGACAGCACCGCTGGCGACAAAGTCTTCGCGAATCGACTTATAAAAGACCGGAATGCCGCCGATCGATAGACCGTTGCTCACGACGAGTGCAAGAGTAGCAACGGCCACGATCACCCACCCGTAATAGAACCTCTGTTTGTAGGGATTATCCATTTGGATCTAAAGATCGATCTGCAACACCGCATTGATACCTACCGAAGAGCCGTAAGGAAAAGTGAGTGTACCGACACGTTCAAAACCGTGCTTGGCATAAAAGGAAAGTCCGCGTTCATTCTCTTCCCACACACCCAGCCAGAGGACCGCCCTGCCCATCGCTTTAACTTCTTCGATACAACGGTTCAGCAGGATCTCTCCAAGGCCTTTGCCCCAAACGCGTTCGACCAGATAGATACGCTGTAATTCGACGGCGTTTTTGTTCTCGACCGACTCATGCGGTTCGCCGTCTCTTAGCTTTGCATATCCGACGGCGCGTCCGCGGCGAAACATGATAAAGAACCTGTTGTCCGCCGATGCGATCTCGCCGGCAAGCATTTCCGGAGCAAAATTCTCACGAAGGTAATCGGAAAGGTCGTGAGGGTCGTCCTGCTCAAAATACGCTTCGTAAAAACTGACGGTAGCGAGAGTCGATAGCAGACGAATATCTCTCTTGCCTGCCCGACGTATCGACACCTCTCGTTCACGTTTGGCGTCAGACATCGATCTGATAGGTTGCAACACTGGTTGGGGTTTCGTAGCAGCGGACCTTGTAAACTTTCACGCGTTCGTCGCCTACTCGTCCATTAAGGTATTCGACAAAGTATCGGGCGATGTTCTCTGCAGAGGGATTCAGTTCTTCGTCAAATGGCGGAAGTTCGTTGAGATTGCGGTGATCGAGATACTTAACCATCTCGTCAGCCGCTGCTTTCAGGTCGCCGAAATCGATAAGCAGGCCGATGTTGTTCAACTCCTCGCCGCGAGCGAAGATCTCGATCTTGTAATTGTGTCCGTGCAGGTTCTCGCATTTTCCCTTATACCCGCGAAGCTGGTGCGCGGATGAGAAATTGCGTTCTATCATTACTTCGAAAAACGATGGCATTTTCAGCAGGTCCTTATTGTTCCAATACGACTTCGAGTTTATAAAATTCCTTTAACATTTTCACGTAGTCGGCGATGGGCGGAAGCCCGATCTGCTTGCGGCGGACATCCAGGTTCTTGATGTCTTCGGCGGGGCTCATTACAAGTTTCCCGTCTTTAGATTCAAAATTTGAACCGAAGATCTGTGGTTTCTTCTGGTCGGTCAATAGTCGGTCAATAAAGCTCGCGTACTCGCTCGGCGACAACACTTTTTCCTGAAACGCCCTTTCGATCCCTGCTCGACACTTTTCTTTCAGGGCAAGATCGCCGGAATGCTGAAGCAGGAGGAAAAACGCCTTTACCCCGTCGGCCCCTATCATTTCGACAGCCGGAAAGCCGTGTTCTTCGAAGACCGCATTTAGCCATTTGGTGTTCGGCTTATCGATCTCTTCGAGTGCCTTGATCAGACACTTTATCTGTTCTTCGCCAGTTCCCTTCGCGCATTCGAGACGGGCCGCCTGATCGCGTTCTCGACGAACGAGCAATTCGTCGCGAAGTTTCCTGTCGGAACCCTGCGCTTGGGAAACATCCGGAAACATGCAAAACAAAACGAACACTGAGGTTGTCAAAATTACTGATCTCATCGTATCTTCCTATTGAGTTTATCCGCATTTTGGGACTGCGCAGGGCCGGGTCTGATCTCCGATCCAGTGCTTCTATGTTTTTTTTCTAAATTTTTCCATTTTCTTGAAAAAAGCTTGAAAGATTTCGCTCCATTTTGGCAATTGTGGATGAGATGATCGCTATTTCCGAGAAAGAACTCCATGATCTGACCGCCCGCTTTTATGAAAGTGCGGCAGAAACAAACGTTTCCGGATGGCAACATACTTACGAACGGCTATCGCGGGCAGTCTCATCAGGGCCGGGAACCATCCATTTTCGTCATAAGAAGGACGATTACTTTGATCCGATAGCGGATTCGAACGAACCGGGATTCGTTGACCGGTTCAATTCCCTTTATTGGCATCTGCTCCCCTATCGGGAACAATTTTTGAAATTGCGGACAGGCAGCCGATTTTTGCGGTCAAAGGATTGCCCTGACGCCGAATTTGTAAACTCCGAACTCTATCAGGACCATTTCGAAAAGCTCGGCATTTTCGAGATCCTTCACTATTGCTTGTTTGATGACGAAAGATTTTCGGCCGGCATTACGTTTACACGGCCGCGATCAAAAGGGAGATTCACACGTGCCGAGGAAAGATTTATTGCGGATCTGCTGCCGCATATACAGCGCGCCGCGCGGCTACACCTTAGATTGCTCGAGGCTAATTACAGCGATCGAATAATGACCGAGGCGTGGGATCGTATTGACGAAGGAGTCGTCCTGGTTTCGAGCAAGGGCGTCGTTGCGTTTCAAAATCGCGCCGCGGACGAGATCATAAACAAGAAGAACTCGGTCTACATTAACCGAAATGGGGCGTTGGTTTGCGGTTCGGCGAGGGAGACGTCGAAACTGCGTTCGATGATCGGCAGCGTTTTCGAAGATTCGGAAGACAATGTCGACTTTGGCGGTACATTTGCCGTGAACCGGCCAAACGGTGTTCAACCTCTGAACATCACGATCTCGCCTTTCAGGGAACATGACCGGTATGCAAGAGAGTCGGAAAAATATGCATTGCTTCTGATCTCTGATCCAGAAAAAGCGTTCACCTCGACCGAGGAATGCCTTCGTGACAGGTACCGGCTAACTAAAGCGGAAGCTCGGCTTGCAAAATTGCTTGCGGAGGGCCACCCTCTGCTCGAAGCAGGCGAGATGCTGGAGATAAAACCGAATACGGCCCGGACTCACCTGAAACGCATTTTTAGCAAGACCGAAACCAACCGGCAGAGCTCCCTGGTCAAGTTGATACTGAGCGGCCCGACTTCAAGAACCATCAACAAAGTAAGTCCGGTCACTTCTGAAAAGGGCTCATTATAGAGTCGAGATCGGAGATGTCGTGGGTGATACGCATACGCGGAAGGCTTTGGAGAAAGTCGCGGCCGTAGCCTTTTGTCTTGAGGCGAGGGTCAAGGATGGCGATCACGCCGCGGTCGGTTCGGCTGCGTATAAGACGTCCGATGCCCTGCTTTAGCGAGATCACGGCCTGCGGCACGCTGTAATCAAAAAACGAACGCCCGCCGTTCTCATCGATGAACCGCGAACGCGCGGCGACGACCGGATCTGACGGCACGGCGAACGGCAACTTGTCGATGATCACACATGAAAGCTGATCGCCCTGGACGTCGACGCCCTGCCAAAAACTTGCTGTCGCGAAAAGGACTGCGTTTGCCGTTTCCCGAAATCGTTCGAGCAAGCCGGCCTTTGACATCGATCCCTGCACAAAACAAGGATAATTAACACGAGAAGAAACGAGTTCGTAGAGAGCGGTCATTGATTGATTGCTCGTGCAGAGAACGAACGCGTGGCCTTTTGTGACGTCAATTATCTTTATGATCTCGCCGGCCGCAAGCTGTGTAAACTCGGCGGAACGCGGGTCGGGCATTGCCTTTGGCAGGTAGAGTATCGCCTGGCTCTCATAGTCAAACGAAGTCGGCGCGGTAAAGCTCGACGTTTTTGCCGTGTCCAGGCCCAATCGCTCTCTCACGAAATTAAACGAACCGCTGCTCGACATCGTCGCTGACGTGAGAATGCAGCTTTCTACCTTGTCGAAAAGCTTCTCGCGAAGCAGTTCGGAAACATCGACCGGCGATGCGCGAAGGAACATTCCCTTCCCTCGCTTTTCGAGCCAATAGACGTAGTTTCGTTCGGATTGATTTGCGATGAAATCGAGATCGAATCTAGCCTGTCGGGCACGGCGGACCAGGCTGTCGATCTCCGGACTCGTCTCGGCAAGCGGATCGAGTGTCGAGACCAAAGAACCTATTGCACCGTCGAGCGCAAGGTAAACCTCGCCAAGCGGTGTCGGGCGATCTTCTCCCGAACTTTCGCGATATGCGAACAAGTCTTGAGTAAGCGGATAACGCCCGTCAAACCTCGCCATCGTAAATTTAAGCCAAAGTTGGTCGGCGAGCCCGATGATCTTTGCAGCGAGCTTCGTTAGGTCGCGCGTTACCATCGCGTCGGGGATCGGAAGAGCGTCGGTATCGCGGATCAGTTCGTCTATCTGAAAACTGGAGACCTGAAATCCGAAATAGTCCGAGGCAATGTCCTCGATCAGGTGGGCCTCGTCAAAGATCACCGCGTCGTAATCCGGGATCACCTTTCCAAATTGGTTTCCGCGAACGTTCAGATCGGCAAAGAACAGATGATGGTTGACGATCACGATGTCCGCCGCGTCAGCCCGAGCCCGCATGCGGGTAATGAAACAAGGCTCGTACTCCGGGCATTTCTGGCCGATGCAAATGTCGCCGCGGGCGTTGATGCGGTTCCAGAACGAAAGGTCTTCGGGAAGATCGACAAGTTCGCGGCGGTCGCCGGTCTGAGTTTCATAGACCCAATTGCGAACCGTTTCAAACTGTCCTATCTGATCAAGCCCGTCCAGGATCGGCTGATTCTCCGCCTTGTGAACGCGGTAAAGGCAAGCGTAATTCCCGCGGCCTTTCATATAGGCAGCGGAGAATTTCCCGGGCATTATCTTTTGCAGAAACGGAATATCCTTTTCCATTAACTGTTCCTGCAAATTCTTGGTTCCGGTCGAGATAACGATCCGTTTCTTTTGACCCACTGTCGCGGCGATCGCCGGAACAAGATAGGCGAGAGTTTTGCCAGTACCGGTTCCGGCTTCGACGATGAGATGCTTCTTGTTCTCGAACGCCTCGAGCACCTTTTCGGCCATTTGGATCTGGCCCTCTCGATGCTCGTAATTGGTCAAATGACGAGCGATCAGGCCTTCGGGCCCGAAAACGTCGGCAATAGTGCGGTTCTTTGTGGCTGCTGATTCCAAATCTTATTGACAGGTTAATAACGCTCTGTGATGATTGTATTCTGTCTGCATTTATTGCGGCTTGCAAATTGGGTCTGCCGAACGCTTTATCTGTTGGTCATTCTGCGTTTACTGAAACGCCCGTGCGGCCTAAAACGATCACCGGTTCCGAATAAAATCAAAAAAACTGCGAAGTTTGTCGATTATTAGGCGTTTTTCAAATGGTTGCAGGCGTTATGCGCCTCGTGTTCCATTCGACTTAGGAGTATTCACTTGATGCGTTTAAATTCTCTTTCCGATTCAAGGTTAAAAACGACAGCCGTTGTCTCGGCACTTGCGTTGTTCACCGCACTCATTACGATCCCTTCATTCTTCATTTCAGAAGCCGGACAGAAAAAAGGTGACGGCCTGGTCGAGAGAACAAAGAGCCACGAAGACGGACTGGAGAATTACGATATTCGCACGGACAAAAAGGCATACAGATCTCTTGCAGGATTGAGGAGCTCGCAGGGAAAAGATGCGTCACTGGCCGCCGATCTTCGCGATGGCTTTGTTCGCGGCGAAGACGCTCTGAAGGGACGCGTTCCCGGTTTGAAGGTCGAATACAACACTGCTTTAAGGATCCCCGAAGTGATCGCACCGGAGGTCATACGAGGGAGATCGTTTCTTGCAAATGCTTCCGGAGCCCGGCGGGAAGACGCGCTAAAAGGATTTCTCCGCGAAAACAGCGACCTGTTCGGGATGCGTGATGATCAGGTGTCGTCGCTTAAGAACATTGCAGATTACACCAATCCGGACGGCGGGCTTTCGTTCGTCGAGCTTCAGCAGGAGATCAACGGCGTTCAGGTCTTCATGGGTGAGGTCAAGGCCGGATTTGGCCGGAACGGTGAACTGGTTCGCGTGATCAACGGGCTCGCACCGGGAATTGACGCTTCCAATGTGCCGTCTGATTTCGGCGATCCGGCGGACGCCGTTGCTGCAGCGGCGGCGAATATCGGCCACCAGCTTCACGCGGAAGAAAGATCTCCGAGTTCATTCTCACGGGACGGTTTGAAAGCAGCATTTGGAAAGGGCGACTGGGCGACAACGGCAGAGAAGATGTACTTCCCGACCGAGCCGGGTGTAGCGGTTCCGGCCTGGCGAGTTCTGATCTGGCAGCCGGTCAACGCATTCTATATGATCGTTGACGCTTCTACGGGAACAATTCTCTGGCGAAAGAACATCACCGAAGACCAGACCCAACCGGCCACTTATAATGTTTGGATCAATCCGAACGCGATGATCAACGTCGCGGACAATCCATTCCCGATGACACCGGGCCCGACATCCCCTGACGGATCGCAAGGGACTGCATTGCCAAGAACGCCGGTAACGTTAGTCGGAAATGAGGCGCCATATACATTCAATAACAATGGTTGGATAAACGACGGAGTCGATACGACAGACGGCAACGCTGCGGAAGCCGGACTTGACCGCGACGGCAGCGGCACTGCTCCGTCAAATGGGGTCGATGCAAACGGGAAACCTAACGGCAGCTCGTTTCGCGTTTTCGATTTCCCGATCAATCCGGGCGTCCCGACAAATCCGGCGTTGAATACGGGTGATGCTCCGCTGCAGGCCGGCGTCAACCCGACCCCGTGCTTTGCCGCCGGAACAAGCCCGGCGATGATCGACTTTCAGCGGGCGGCAGTCGCGAATCTTTTTTACATAACTAACCGCTACCACGACGAAATGTATCTGTTGGGCTTTACCGAGGCGGCCAGGAATTTTCAGCACGATAATTTCGGCCGAGGAGGAGCGGCGGGCGACCGCGTGTCTGCCGAAGCACAGGACTGCTCTGGAACGAACAATGCGAATTTTGGTACGCCTGCGGACGGGGCCCGCGGCCGCATGCAGATGTACATCTGGACCGCACCAACACCGGATTTCGACGGCGATCTCGACGCCGACGTGATCATTCACGAGCTCACACACGGGCTTTCGAATCGGCTTCATGGCAACGCGGGCGGGCTTTCGACGAATATGTCGCGTGGAATGGGCGAAGGCTGGTCTGATTTCTATGGCCATTCGCTTTTGAGTCAGGAAAGCGACCCGATCAATGCAATCTACACGACCGGCGCTTATGACACATATCGACTGAGCGGAGTCGGCTTTAACAACTACTATTACGGTATTCGCCGCTTTCCAAAAGCGGTCATGTCGTTCACCGGCGGGCCGAACAACCGCCCGCACAATCCGCTTACGTTCGCCGACATTGATGCGACCCAGATCAACCTGAATGACGGCGCATATGCACCGGCATTTGTCGGGACTGCGGACCAGGTACACAACGCAGGCGAGGTTTGGAGCAGCGCTCTGTGGGAGGTTCGGGCAAAGTATATTCAGAGGCTTGGTTGGACCATAGGCAATCGTAGAGTGTTGCAGCACGTGACTGACGGCATGAAACTCGCGCCGCCCGCGCCAACATTCCTTCAAGAGCGGGACGCGATCATCGCGGCGGCACTTGCGAGCGGCACGGATGCCGATGTACGCGATATTTGGGCAGGTTTTGCAATAAGAGGAATGGGCGCTTCGGCGGCCGTCCTGAACCCGGGAACAGGCGGCGGGACAGCACGCGTTACCGAGGCCTTTGATCTGCCAAATCTTGTTCAGCAACCTGATATAACGGTTTCAGATGCGGGCGGCAACAATAACGGATCTGCCGAACCCGGTGAGCCGCTCAGCATAACGGTTCCATTGACCAACACCACTGGTTATCTAGCGACCGATGTGACCGCTCAGATCGTCGGCGGAGGTTCGGCCAATTATGGCTCGATAGCACATAACGGGACTGCAAGCAACGTGATCAGCTATACCGTTCCGTCGGCCTCGTGCGGCAGCGTAATTACTCTCACAATAAATGTTAACAGCAGCCTCGGGCCAAAGAGTTTTACTCGCGTTCTGCGTCTTGGTGTGCCGAACACGACCTTTACCGAGAATTTCGACGGCGTGACTGCTCCCGCGATCCCATCAGGCTGGACAGCGGCTCCAGTTAACGGCGGCGTCAACTTTGTGACGTTTGCGACCGGTTCGGACTCGGCTCCTAATTCAGCCTATGCGCTGGATCCGGCGACCGTCGGCGGCGGTACAGACCTTACCTCGCCATCGCTGCCGATCAGCACTTCAGCGGCTTCCGTAACCTTTAGAAACAAATACGACACCGAAGCGGGCTGGGACGGCGGTGCTCTCGAGATCAGCATTGGCGGCGGATCGTTCACAGACATCGTTACCGCGGGTGGCAGTTTTGTCGAAAACGGATACAACGGCGTAATGGGCGCTGGCGGAGTGAACAACCCGCTTGCGGGACGAAACGGCTGGACGGGCAACTCAAATGGGTATCTAACAACGACCGCGTTGCTGCCTGCGTCGGCCAACGGACAAACCGTTCAGCTGCGCTGGCGGTTTGGTGCCGACGACAACACAGTCGGAACGGGGCCGAACCCCGGTTGGTATATCGACAACGTCAGCGTGGTCGGAAACTACACATGCAGCTATTCCGCGGGAGCAAAGGCGCGTTCGGATTTTGACGGTGACGGCAAGACGGATGTTTCTGTATTCAGACCGTCGAACGGAATATGGTACATCGCCGGTTCTACCTCCGGATTTACCGGTTATCAATGGGGAGTGAACGGCGACATTCCTGTCCCGGCAGATTACGACGAGGACGGCAAGACCGATATCGCCGTTTATCGACCAGGCGCGAACAGCGTGTTCTATCTGCTGAAGAGCAACGGATTTACCGTTTCTGCATCCTCCTGGGGAATAGGTGAAGACATACCGGTCGTTCGAGACTATGACGGCGACGGCATGCCGGATCTCGCGCTCTACCGGCCATCAAACAATACTTACTACGTTCAGCAGAGTACTGGCGGCGTTTACATTTCCCAGTACGGCTTGCCCGGCGACATTCCGGTGGCGGGTGACTTTGACGGTGACGGAAAGGCTGATCTGACCGTCTTTCGCAACACCACGTGGATAACCCAAAAGACGACGGGCGGAGCGACATTTATCCAATGGGGCGTTGATACGGATAAACTCGTGCCGGCTGACTATGATGGCGACGGAAAAGACGATATAGCCGTCTTTCGTCCTGACAGCGGTACCTGGTGGATACTTCAGAGTTCGAACGGAGCCGGTTCGGTCTTGCAATGGGGACTTGCGGGCGATATTCCGGTTCCGGGCGATTACGATGGTGACGGAAAGGACGACATCGCAGTGTATCGCTCGGGAGATTGGTGGATACTTAAGTCAACGGGTGGGTATGCTGTCAGTAATTTCGGACTCGCAGGCGATATCCCTACTCCAAGAGGCTACCTTCCGTAGAACTTACGACGAGAGGAAGTTCAGCCGCGGTCGTGAGGGCTGCGGCTTTTTTTATTGACATCGACGGATGCGGCGTCCGGCACCTTTTGTGAGCGTGAAATCGCCGATCGTGTCGCCGTTCTTGAGCGTGATCTTGAGTTCCATCGTTTCGCCCGTAATGGTTCCGGAATAGAACGCTGATGCGGGGCCGTCGCGATCTTCACGCTGCGGCCCGGGCGTCATACGCTCGTAAGTCCCCGGCTCTTTGAATTCGCCTTTGGAATTTAACAACGGAATTCGATCGATCTTGCCGTCGGCACACGGAAATATGATCTCGACTCCTTGCGTCGAAATCGAAAACTGTATGTTCTCTCCGCTCCAAACGCCCTCAGGCATTGCTTTCCCCGTTTGAACATTCATATCTGATCTCACCGAGACAGGAGTTGGCGAGTTAATGGTACCGTTACTTTCTGGTTTACTGTACGACGAACCGCACGCAAAAACGGCTACGGCAAGCACGACCGTTAGTAACGATGATCCTGCATTTTTAAGCTTGTCGACACTCATTTTTAAATAAATAAGATAAATGATCTCGCCCCGGAAAAAAACCTCCTTCAAACAATTTGCCGGAATACGAAATTTCGTATAAGATTCCTTTGCTAATTACTATCATAGCTCGTTATACTTCTCGGACACATTGTCCGTCGCCCTTTTTCAAAAGACCTAATTGTTAAGTCGTTCGGCCAAAAACCGAACATTTCGTGTAACTGGTTTTCTTTACTTCAGAGGAGGACAAAATGAACTGGAAGTACCTTATGACGCTGATCCTCGTGGTCGCTGCGGTCGGAGCCTTTGCTCTGGTAGCGCTCGAATCAGCTCCGAGACCGGAAGTTTCCGGAAAAGTAATCGCTCAATCTCCCATCGACGGCGTCGCCGTGCCGGGAACCAATGGAAAGGTAATGGCGTACCCCAACGGGGTTTACTCTATTCAACCTGAGAATTTCGGAGTTTCTACGCCGCTTGGGGATCTCCCCGACCGCGATCCTGAAACTATTGCGAAAGAACTCGCAACTCCGAGTTGGAAAGTCGCTGCAAAGCAAAAGCGGATCAACGAGGTAAACGAAGGCCGCGCACAAAAGGGACTTCCGCCGATGGACGAAAAAGCCCTTGCCGAATTTGAGATCAATGAACAGAACTCAAAGCTCGTCAAAAGGACCAAGCCTGGCTTGGGAGCCGACGCCGGAGACGGTAAATTTGTCGATCCTCTCGTAGAAAAAGGGCGGATCGATCTAAACGCTCCACAGGCAATGCCGACCCCTTCGCTGACATTCAACGGTGCGACATCTGCAGATAACGCAGCGGTGGGCGTGGGTGGTCTTTCGCCACCGGATACGAATGGCGACGTCGGCCCGAATCATTATGTCAGTTCGGTCAACCTTACTCTGAAGATATTTGATAAGTCAGGAACTGTCATCGGAACGCCGAAGAAGACAAGTGACCTGTGGGCAGGGTTGCCCTCAGGCGACCCGTGTCGAACCAGGAATGACGGTGACCCGATCGTTATCTACGATCAGTTTGCCGACCGATGGCACATCAGCCAGTTTTCTGTTCCGGCAGGTGCCACCGGTTCTGCCGGATCGAACTTCCAGTGTGTCGCCGTTTCTACGACCCCTGACCCGACAGGCTCATATTACCTTTGGAGCTACACCTATCCCGGGCAGATCTTTAACGACTATCCAAAGGTCGGTGTGTGGGCAGATGCGTACCACATGACCTTCAACCAGTTCAACAATGCCGGAACGACATTCCTGGGTGCCGGTTTCTTCAGCCAGGACCGTGCAAAGGCGCTAGCCGGTGACCCGACAGCCAGTGCCGTGTACAAGAACATTGCGCCGGTAGATCCGGACGCAGGCGGTATTCTGCCTCCCGACATCGAAGGATTTGTTCCGGCTCCTGCAGGTATGGCGGCGGTATTCAGCGAATTTCGCGCCGACGAATTCGGCGATCCTGTCGATGGCATCAGAAACTACAAATGGGTGCCAAACTTTGCCGACCCTGCCAGTTCTGTTTTCGCCGTCTTACCAGACGTAACGCTCGCAGCCTTTGACGCCCGTCAACCGAGCGGACGAACTGACATAGAGCAGTCCGGCGGGACGTCGCTCGATTCGATCGCCGATCGCGTCATGCATCGACTTACATATCGAAACCTTGGCACTCCGGCCGCACCGATAAACTCGATCGTCGGAAACTTCTCGGTGAATGTGGGTGGCGTCACCCCGTCGTCAGCGGCAACGTACCAAGCGGGTATTCGATGGTTCGAACTGCGGCGAACCGGCGACACCTTCTCGGTGTTTGACCAGGGAACTCTTACATCAGGAGCGGTCGATCCGGCTGCAGGACTGAACAACTGGATGGGAAGTATAACGACCGATTCACAAGGCAATCTGGCCTTAGGTTTCAGCCAGTCTAGTACGACTCAAAACGCTGATATCAAGATCGCCGGGCGAACCGGTGCCCCGACTGGAGCGTTGAACGAGGGCGAAGCCATGTTCTTTGACGCGACGGGTTCTCAGACGGGCAGCAGCAGATGGGGCGACTACAGCATGATGAGCGTCGATCCTTCTGACGATTGCACGTTCTGGTATACACAGGAATACTACTCAGCATCGTCGAGCGTTAGCTGGTCAACCCGAGTCGGTAAATTCAAATATCCGGGTTGTACCGCGGCACCGACAGGTACGATCAGCGGCACGATCACGTCTTGCTCCACAGGACTGCCGATCCAGGGCGCAAATGTTACCGCAACGGGCGGCTTCCAGCGACTTTCGATCGCAAATGGAACCTATTCAATGGTCGTTGCTCCGGGCCCGTACACTGTGAACGCAGACAAAGCGCCTGGCTTTGTAGGTTCGAGCCAGGCCGTCAATGTACCAAACGGCGGCAACGCTACGGCGAACATATGTTTGACCGGCGTACCGGTGATCTCCGCCGGCACGTCAGCGATCGTGACGGAAAGCTGCGGCCTGCCGAACGGCGTGCCGGATCCGGGCGAGACACTGTCGGTTTCGCTTCCGCTTGTCAACAACGGCGGGGCAGCTACGACCAACCTGACGGCGACGCTTCAGGCGACCGGCGGCGTTACAAATCCCGCCCCGGCACAAAGCTATGGAGCCCTCGCAGCCTCTGGCGGAACAGACACGAAGAACTTCTCGTTCACAGCGGCTCCTGGCACGACATGCGGCAGTAACATTACGCTGACATGGAATCTACAGGACGGCGCTACCAACCTGGGAACAGTAGTGAAGGTGTTCGGAACTGGAACACCGGTCGTTAGCTTGAACCAGAATTTTGACGGCGTGACCGCCCCTGCCCTTCCGGCTGGGTGGGTTCAAAACCAGACGTCGGGAACTCTCCTAACCTGGGTGACAACGACGACCACTCCAAGTTCATCTCCGAATGCGGCCTTTGCGAATGAACCAACAACCGTGAATGCAGCAGCACTTGAAAGCCCGTCATTTGCGGTTGCGGTCCCTAATGCGCAAGTAACGTTCAAGAACAACTTCAATCTTGAAGATACGTTCGATGGCATGGTCCTCGAAATAAAGATCGGTGCGGGAGCATGGACTGATATTGTAACTGCGGGCGGATCGTTCACCGCCGGCGGATACACAGATACGATCTCTACATCGTTCGGCAGCCCGATCGGCGGACGTCAGGCTTGGTCGGGGAATTCGGGAGGTTATATCACCTCGACTGCAAATCTGCCTGCAGCCGCTCAGGGACAAAATGTCCAGTTGCGATGGCTGGTCGCCACTGACAGCTCCGTAACCGCGACCGGTGCTCGGATCGACGACGTTCAGGTCGTATCCGGAGTTGCCTGTAACGGGCCTTGCGCTCCTGCAAGATCCGTCAGGGCCGATTATGACGGCGATGGCAAGACCGACGTTTCGATCTGGAGGCCCTCGACGGGTACCTTCTGGGTTAACCGTACAACGGATGGTCCGGCAGGAATTCAGTGGGGAGCAAATGGTGACTATGCCATGGGCGGCGACACGAATGGCGATCGAAAGACCGACCATATTATAAATCGCCCGACCACGCCGATAGATCCGGCTGACTTCTGGATACTGAACTCCCCGTCGTATGCCTTTATCGGCTATGCGTGGGGCGTCCCGGGCGACAAACCGGCGATCCGCGACTTCACGGGTGACGGTGTAGATGATTTTGCTGTCTGGCGCGAGTCCGATACGAACTTCTACATCCTGGCTCCGAACGATGCGAATCCGGTTCGTATCTTCCAATTCGGATCGGCGGGTGACAAGCCGTTCGTTGGCGACTTCTCGGGCGACAGCAAGGCTGAGATCGCGGTCTATCGTCCGTCAACCGGCGTATGGTATATCGCGGCGGCTTCGGGCAATCCGGCCACTCAATTCACGGCGTTGCAGTTCGGTATTTCGGCTGACAAGCCGGTTCCGGCGGATTACGACGGCGACGGCAAAGACGATATAGCGGTCTACCGTCCGAGTACGGGTTTCTGGTACATCTACCGAAGCAGCGATCAGCAGGTGCAGATCGTTCAGTTCGGAACGTCAACAGACATTCCGGTACCGGGCGATTACGACGGCGACGGCAAGTATGACATCGCTATCTTCCGTAACGGAGAGTGGTGGATACTGCGGTCTTCGAACAGCACGGTCCAGGTACAGCAATGGGGACTCGCCGGCGATCAGCCGATACCGGCAAGCTACCTGCCGCAATAAGGGCGATCTGGGGCGTTTTGAAAAACGAAACGCTCCCGTTTCATGATCTAAGGCGGTGGAACCTTTTCCGCCGCCTTAGTTTTTTTTGTCATATCTCGGCAAGATCAATAATTGACTTTATCTCGCATAACAAACATCATTTAGGTAGAAAATCTCAACTTAAAGTTCCCCTGTCCCGTCAAATAATAAGTTACGAAGTTGATCCTCCGGAGTGTTTTAAATGAGAATTACGGCTATACGAAAACCTCACCTTAAATTCGCATCACTTTGCGCGGCCGTCATACTGGCGATCGCGGGATATCTTAGTCCTGATTTTACAGGGACCAGGACAGGCGCTTCTGCGTCCGGCCCAGCCCCGGCTCATACCGGCGGTCCCGGCGAAGCAAACTGTACAGCCTGCCACGCACAGTATGAAGTGAACAGCGGGACCGGAAACGTGCAGATCTCAGGTCTTCCCAAGAATTATCGCCCGGGCCAGCAGATCCCGATCACGGTTACGGTAAATCAATCCGATGCAGTGATCTACGGATTTCAAATGACGGCTATCGACTCAACGGGAGAAAAGGCCGGCGCTTATACATTGCCGGGTGATGTTCCGCCGACGCTTCAGGTCGAGATCGGAAATGTGGGCATCACGGAACGCCAGTACATTGAGCATACGGTCAATGGCGTTACGCCGACTCAGTTCGGTACAAAGTCCTGGAGTTTCACCTGGACCGCACCACCTCGCCGAGTTGGGAAGATAGGCTTTTATGCTGCCGGAAACGCAGCGGACAGCGATGGCGGAACCGCCGGCGACAGGATCTATACGACCTCAGGCGCGACGCTGGCTGGTTCGGCCATTTCGAGTTTCGACGGTGATGATAAGAGCGAGATCGCGGTATTTCGTCCTTCTCAAGGTACCTGGTACAGCGCGAACTCGGCAGACAATAACGTACAGATCCTACAATGGGGAACGGCCGGAGATATTCCGGCGCCCGGCGATTATGACGGAGACGGAACGACCGACCGCGGTCTTTATCGGCCTTCGACCGGGGTCTGGTATTTACTGCGAAGCACTTCCGGCGTCTCCTTTTTTCAGTTCGGGTTGGCTGGCGACATTCCGGTCGCGGGTGATTACGATGGCGATCTCATTACCGACCCGGCAGTCTTTCGTCCATCTGACGGAACCTGGTGGGTACTAAAGAGTACGGGTGGATATTCACTGACTCAATGGGGCATATCGACCGATCTGCCGGTGCAGGGCGATTATGACGGGGACGCAAAGACCGACATTGCCGTATTCAGGCCTTCGAGCGGGCTTTGGTACATCCTGAGAAGCAGCGATGGACTTGCGATCTATCAATTCGGCCTGCCTGGCGACCGGCCTGTGCAAGGCGATTTTGACGGTGACGGCCGATACGACATCGCCATTTATCGACCGTCCTCCGGACAATGGTGGGTCAACGGCTCGACCGCGGGTGTGAGTGCGACACAATTCGGAGCCGGCGAGGACAAAGCAGTTCCCGCCGATTACGACGGCGACGGGAAGACGGACATCGGCGTATTTCGTCCCTCGAACGGAACCTGGTGGATACAGCGAAGCTCGGATCTATCGCTTTTTGCCACTCAGTTCGGCATCGCGACCGATCTACCGATCCCCGCGGGGTACATCGCTCCGCAATAAAATTCCCTTTTACGATAAAATGGCCCGCACCGGCGTTGACCGGATACGGGCCTGAAAGGAAGAAACATTTGAAATGGAAGGCGGCTTCGGTGTTCTGAGGCCGCTTTCTCTATCTAAGGGTTACGGCTTTTTCACTTCTGCCGAAGATGCTCCTGGCTGCTGAACAGGAACTGCAGGAAGCAGGACCGGACCCGGGGTCGGTGTGGTAGCCGGAACTGCCACATCAGAGTTCGAGGTCGGGTTACCCAGCGGAACCGGCTGAAGGATCGTCGCCGACGGCTTTACGCCTGACGAACCTGATGTCGGAGCATAATCCGGACGATATATCCTCGGAGTGATAAAGAAGAGGATCTCGTTCGTATTACGCGAAACACCCTTACGTTTGAACAAGTTTCCGATAAGCGGGACCTTAGAAAGTCCGGGCGTACGATTCTGGTTCTCGCGTTCATCGTCAAATAGGACACCGCCCACGACGGTCGTACCGCCATCCGGAACGGTAACCTGTGTCTGCATCTTCTGCGAGTTGATCGATGGGGCTGTTCCTCCCACGATCGGCGGGGTCGAAGCGTTTTCTGCAAGGACCTCGAGTACGATCGTGCCCTGGTCGGTGATCTGCGGGGTGATCTGAAGTTTCAACGGAACATCAACGTAGGTCGTTGTCGCTATCGCCGCACCGCCGGCAGCCTGTCCGGGCTGAACGGTTATGATCGGGATCTGTGTTTTGCTCTCAATGATCGCTTCGCGATTGTTGAGGGCCGTAACACGCGGAGTTGCGATCACTTTTGCCTGGCCTTTTTGCTCTCCGGCCGAGATCAGCATATTGATCTGGGCGGTTCCGAAGATACCCGTGGTCAATCCAATGACCGTGTTCGGAATGGATGATCGAAGGTCATTGTTCGGACCGGCGTTGGGAAGGCCAACGGGAACGGGCAGGCTTGACGTATTATTCGGCAATGTTCCGCCCTGTGCTCCGCTGCCGCGTGCTCCTATTACAAGACCTGAAAGCTGGACACCAACGTCACGGCTGAAGTTGCGTGTTGCGACTACAATGCGTGCTTCGATCTCGACCTGCGGCTCGGGCTGATCCAAAATGGAGACGAGCTGGCGGATCGCGTCAATGTTCTCGCGAACATCTGTAATGATGATCGAGTTGCTGCGGCTATCTACTTCGACCGAACCGCGACGCGAAAGGCGACGCTTGATGATCGGAAGGAGGCCTTCGCCGCCGCCGCTGCTGCCGGTCGACCCGCCTGCCGAGCTGCTGGAGCCTGACGGCGTACCGCTGCTCGATGCACCTCGGCTAAGTGTGCCGGCGGCGCGGGCGTAGTTCAATCGAATAAATTCTGTGTAAAGCGGCGAGCCGTCAAGCCTGGTCTCGTTCGCCTGGCGAATTATTTCGCCTTCGGTCGCAAGCGTCTTTGAATCAGCGACTCGAAGGATCGGGCCGTTGACCTGGATGCCAAGCTCCTGGGCACGAAGGATCGAATCAAGGGCGATATTCCATGGAACGTCGCTGACATTGACCGTCACCGGTACTTGTTTCACCGATTTGTCTATGACGAAGTTAACGCCATACTGCTCGGTCACGTAATTAAGAATGTCGCGAATGTCAGCATTGACGACGTTCAGGTTGATAGGTTCGCCCCGGAATCCGGGATCGCCATACATCCGTCCCTGGTCGACCTTCTGAGCCGACACGAGGACCGACATTATACCGATGATCAGGAAAGCGAAGATCACCTTTCTAGCGACTACGCTCAGTGGTTTTTGAGAATTCATGTTTCCTCCGTTACAGATTGCTTCCGGTGATCGTGTGCGATATTCGCCGGATAGCATTAACCGCGTTTTCACTTGGCCGGGGTTTTTTGCCGCCGGCAAAGAACTTATTCACAGTCGGTCATTTACCCTTTCTGGCAACCTTGACCGGCTTCTTCGCAGATGTCTTCTTGGCAGAATCGCCGGATGCTTCCTTCGAGGACGCTTTCTCCATTTCCGAAAGCGGCGACACGACCGGAGCAAGAGCGACCTTCGTGTCACCCTGCGGCAGCAGAGGCTGCGCAGGCTTTTGCTCAGCAGTCTCCGATCCTGCCGGGGCCGTACCCTGGATCATGTCACGATCGGTATACTTGCGAAGGGACTTATTCTCGACCGATGCGACGAACTTTCCGTTGCTCATCTTGGTCACCTTTCGGAATACGAGCCTGTTCTCCTCGACTGCTACCAGCTGTCCATCAAAGAACTTGTCGCCCGGATAGATCGTGTAAGAAAGTCTGATCGGCGTCGCTTCGACCATTGCGGCATAGCCGCGCGGTGTCTTGAATATGCCTGTCACGGCAAGTTCGTTAAGCGTAAGAACGCTCGTGACCTTTGGCATCGGGAGACCGTTCGCTACCGCATCTTCGCGAAGACGCTTGTAGTAATCGATCCGCTGTTCGACCGCGGGAACATCCAGATTCATGGCCGGCCCGGAGCCTGGCTTACCCGTTGCGGGCATTCCGGAGTTGGCGTCTTTTGATCGAGCCCAAGCGGGCTTTTCGAACGGATCTCGTTGTGCGTTGGCTTCCGATACACCGCTGACGACGATCACGGCCGCAGCAGCGAGGAACGCAAAACTCAGGAAGCGTGCTTTTTTCGATGTGTTGATCATGGCTTTATCTCTCTGGATGCAATTGGATTGCTAATTCGGTAGGTTATTTCGCTGCGGGCGGCTGGGCTGCCGGGGCGGCTGGTGCGGGTTGTCCCGGTGCACCGGCAGGGGCTCCGGGTGTTCCGGGTTTCGCGGGCTGAGCAGGTTTGTTAAGAGCGTCAGGATCCGCGTAGTAAGCCGTGAGCAGAAACTGCGCGTGCAGGGTCTTGTCGGCTTTCTGCTTATCAAGCTGATTGATCTTGAAGTCCGTGATCGAAACGATACGCGGCAGCTGTGCCATCTTTTCATAGAACGCGCGGAGGTTGTTGAAGTTAGCGTCAACCTCGACCTCGACCGGCTTGGCCGAGATGGCATTCTGCGAAGTATCGTCGCGCGGTGTGAATCTCATCACGACAAGACGCGCGTCCTTTGCATTGTCCTGCAGGCCTTGAAGAACGTTCGTGATCTCACGCTGTTCGGGAAGAAGGACCTTCAGCTCCTCATATTCTGCTGCCTTGCTTGCGTACAACGCACGAAATTCGTTGATCCGCTGGGTAGCAAGCCGGGCTGCCTCGTTCTTTGCCTGGAGCTGAGATACCTGGTCCGTGAGAACCGCGATCTCTTCACGCGTCGGTCCGGTGACGAAGTAGTAAACCGTTCCGTACAGCAGCCCTGCGACAAAGAGCAGAAGCAAGAGTTGGAAGTGCCATTTCAGATTTTTGATTTTCTCAAACATGTTCTTGTCCTTCTTTTCGATCTATCGGCCAAGCCGACAGAGATTTCGAGATTGGGCTAGTTCTTTGCGACCTGGACGGAAGCGGCGGCCGGCTGTGCGGCTGCAGGTGCTCCGTTGTTTGCGGCGGCGAGATTATTGCCTGGGTTGCCTTTGGCCGAGTTGTAGCCGGCCTTGATCGTAAAGTTAACTACGTTGACCTTAGGTGCTTCGCCGTTTGCCGGAGCTTTCGCCATTTGATTCACGACTTCCTGTCGCTGAGTCTCAATGTTGAGGTTCGCGAACAAACCATTCGAGAATTCAAGGCTGCGGCCGAATTGTGTTACCGCCGCTTCGTCAGGCGAGTTGCCTTTGATCGTTACCTGATCGCCGGCCTGTTCCACGCTCTGGAGATAGAGCCCGGGAACCATCGCGATGCGCTCGCGGAGTGCTTCGAGTACCGCACTCGGGCCACGCTGTTCTTCGCGAAGCTTTTTGATCGCTGAGATCCGGTCGTCGATACTCTTAATGCGAGCTTCGAGGTCTTTCTGTTCCTTCATCACTGCCTCGAGCTCTGCTGCGATCTGCTTCTGCTCTTCAAGCTGACGTTCGGCCTCTGCCTTAGCCATTTGAGTGCTGATCACATCCCAGCCGATGACCGCTGTCAGAAGGAAGCCGACCGCGAGCGTCATCATAAGGAAACGCATTCCAGCGCTTGCGACCTTGCGGTCGACCGCTACAACGGCTCCACCCTGTCGTTCCGTTACCGAGTTCAGTAGGTTGATCTTGATCATTGTCTTAACTCACTCCCCTCATTGCCAAACCAACGGCTACGGCCATTTCGGGCATGATCTCACTAAGGTAATCCGGGTCGAATTTCCGCGTGTCCACCTTGATGCTGCGAAACGGATCGAGAACCTCGACCGGCAGTTCGAGACGAGCCGAAAGGTCCTGAGCGAGTCCGTTCAATTTTGAACCGCCGCCCGAAATAAGGATCTTTTGAACAACGGTCTGATTGTCTTCGGTGGTCGCACGATAGAAGTCAAAGGTCTTTTGGATCTCCATCGCCACGATCTCCGTTACGTTGTTCATCAGCGGCTCGATCGATTTTTCCTCGATGCCGTCAACTGCATGATTGACACCGCGTTTCACGGCTTCGGCCTGCTGGAAGCTGAGTCCGAGGCTTCGCTGAAGCACATCGGTAAACTGGCTGCCGCCGACGGTGATGTCGCGGGTAAAGAGCGAACGTGTGCCCTTGACGATGTTTACGTTCATCGTCGAGGCACCAATATTCAGCAGCGTGACCACCTGCGATTCATCAGGCTGGTAGTTCACTTCGTAGCAGTTCTGAAGTGCGAAGGTGTCTACGTCGATCACGGCCGGCTGCTTTCCTGCGAGCTGGATGGCCTGGCAGACATTATCGATCCGGTCGCGTTTGCAGGCCGCGATCAGGACATGTGTTGAGTCGCTGTTATTGCCCGTGATCTGATAATCGAGACTGACGTCGGAGAGGTCATAAGGAATGTGCTCTTCGGCATGCCAGTCGATCGATTCCTCAAGTTCGTCCTCGCTCATCGGCGGAAGAATGATGTTCTTGATAATGACCGAGTGGCCGCTGACGCCGGTGACGACGCTGTCCGCACTTACTTTGTTATTTGTGCAAACGTTGCGTATGACGTCTGAAACAACGTTCAGCTCCATGATCTGGCCGTCGATGATCGTATCGTCGGGAAGATTTTCAAAGCCGAGGCTTACGAGATTGAGGCTGCCGACCTTACCGTCAAGCTCAACCATCTTCACCGAACTGGAACCGATGTCTAAACCGGCTACGCTTTTCTTTTTACCGAACAGCATTATTTTTCTCACTCCTTTCCGGCCAGTCGGCCGGGGCTTCAGTAAATTTCGTTTTGTTTTCTAAATTGAAATAGGGATACGGGTTATTGGTCTTTGTAGTGTTTTCTTTGCCACCGAAGAGCTGCGATCGTCGAGAGGTTTCGTAGGACAGGCCAACTGAAGGCGGAGCCAATTACCCGTTCCGTTCGGACGTTCAAAAGCCTCATTAAGGCTTTGACCTAATTGTCTTTTAGAAAACTTGTTCGCATCGGGTGGCGATAGGAGACAAACGCGGGACACGCTGTCAAGGAATGAATTTACACGTCGGGACAATGTTTGTCAACATTTTTTTACAGTGTTGAACGAACGGTGAGTCATAATCATTCAATTTGACCGATTAGACGAAACCCAGTAAATACGGTTATTTTGAGAGAACTGTTACGAAAAATGCTGCTTGAGGCCCGGGAAAGAAGGCAAGTTGCGGGAAAAGATTTTGGAAAATGTTTAACACTTTCCCGCTTAATCGTATTCATTCACGACCTTAACTCCATCTTGGCTATTGATTCGAGATGAACTTCGTCCGGACCGTCGGCGATGCGGAGTGTTCTGGCATAGATCCAGAATTGTGCGAGAGGATGATCCTGGCAAACGCCGGCCCCGCCAAAGGATTGAATAGCTCGGTCGATGACCTTAAGGGCCATCTGAGGTACGACTGCTTTGATCATTGCGATCTCATTGCGGGCGGCTTTGTTCCCTGCGGTGTCCATTTTCCAAGCGCACTTCAGGACGAGCAGCCGAGCCTGGTCGATCGCAAGACGCGATTCGGCGATCCACTGGCGCACGACGCCTTGCTCGGCGATCGGCTTGCCAAAAGCCACGCGATCTTTTGTCCGCTGTTTCATCAACTCGAGTGAACGCTCAGCGATACCGATCAGACGCATACAGTGGTGAACGCGGCCGGGGCCAAGGCGGCCCTGAGCGATCTCAAACCCGCGGCCTTCACCTAAGAGCAGGTTCGACTTCGGTACGCGAACATTCTCAAACATTATTTCCGCGTGTCCGTTCGGTGCATCGTCGTAGCCGAACACGTTAAGCATTCGCTCGACCTTTACGCCCGGTGAATCCATCGGTACGAGGATCATCGACTGTTGAAGATGTTTCGCAGCTTTTGGATCGGTCTTGCCCATAAAGATCGCGAGTTTGCAACGCGGGTCGCCGCCGCCGGTCGACCACCATTTGCGGCCATTGAGAATATAGTCTTCGCCGTTTGCGACAATGGAAGCTTCGATATTCGTCGCGTCGGACGACGCCACATCGGGCTCGGTCATCGCAAAACAAGAACGGATCTCGCCATCAAGCAGCGGACGCAGCCATTGTTCCTTTTGTGTTTCGCTGCCGTAAAGGTGCAGCACTTCCATATTGCCGGTGTCCGGTGCAGAACAATTGAATACCTCTGAGGCCCAAACGACGCGGCCCATGATCTCGGCGAGAGGCGCGTATTCGACGTTTGACAGGCCTGAAACGTCCGGCAGAAAGAGATTCCACAGGCCTTGCGCTTTAGCTATAGACTTTGATCGTTCGATCAGTTCGCTGGGCTGCCAACGATCACGGGTATCTATTTCCTCATTAAACCGTTTCTCATTCGGATAGATGTGCTCGTCCATGAATGCGGACAGGCGTTTTTGCAGTTCGACGGTTTTTGCAGAATAATCGAAGTCCATAATGTTTCCTGAAATTTGCCACAGATTATCATAATTGTCCGTTGAACTTTATCCTTGCTGAAAAAGGCGGAGCACATTTCTAAATGAGCGAAACGACTGCAATTCGAGCTGGTGAAGAGATCGACGCAGAAAGGCTCAGTGCATTTCTCCGGACGTCTTTAGACATCTCTGTAGGTAACCTGGAAATAACTCAATTCCCTGCAGGAAGTTCGAATTTAACTTACCTTGTCACTGTCGGGCCGGATGAATTTGTGCTTCGGCGGCCTCCATTTGGCAACACGGTGAAGACAGCGCACGATATGCGGCGTGAGTTTGACGTGCTCTCGAAGCTCTCAGCAGTTTATTCGCTTGCGCCGAAGCCGCTGCTTTTTTGCACCGACGAGGCGGTGATCGGATCAGAGTTTTATCTCATAGAACGCCGCCGCGGGCTTATCATTCGCGGACGTTTGCCTGAAGATCTTGAAGGATCAACGGAACTAAAGTACTCAGTTTGCCGCTCATTTATCGAGAACCTCGCTCATCTCCATTCGCTGGATCACATTGCGGCAGGACTCGGCGAGCTAGGCAAACCCGAAGGCTATTGCCGACGCCAGGTCGAGGGCTGGACAAAGCGGTACTTTGCGGCAAGGACCGACGAACACAAAGAACTGGAACGAGCCATCGAATGGTTGAACGCTGACATTCCCGGTGAATCCAGCGCATCGCTCATTCACAATGATTATAAGTTTGATAACGTGATGCTCGACCCGAACGACTTGACCAAGATCACCGCTGTACTCGATTGGGAGATGGTCACGGTCGGCGACCCCCTTATGGACCTCGGTACGACGCTAGGCTATTGGATGTCTAAAGATGCCGGCGACGAGATGATGGATATGCCGTTCAACCCGCGCGTGTTAATGGAAAATATTTCGCGAGGCGACCTCGTTGCGATGTATGGCGAGGCGTCCGGCCGTGATGTATCCAATATTCTCTTCTACTACGTATTCGGCACATTCAAGGTCGCGGTCATCGCACAGCAGATCTACGCAAGGTACGTAAGAGGATTTACAAAGGATGAGCGCTTTGCGTCGTTCGGCCGATTCGTCGCGGCCCTGGGACGCATCGCAGCAAACGCGATCGGACGCGGATCTGTGTGAACCCGCTTCAAATTGGCTTTGGCGGCGAAGCGGCTGAGAGCAAGACAATAAACCATTGAGTATTGAGCCATGATGAAGAATCTTGCCCTATTGATCATCACTATCCTTTGCGGGACTCAGGATTCACTCTCACAGTCTGCATTTATCCGTATCAACCAAGCCGGGTATCTGCCTGCCGACAAAAAGGTCGCGATCGCATTTTCAAAATCACCGATCGCGGATGAAGCCTTCCTCGTCAGAGACGGCAAAGGCAATATTGTCTGGTCGGGCCGTGTAAAGAACATCCCGACGCAATCATGGGGATCGTCGTTCTCTAACTATTACGAGCTGGATTTCTCGGCCATGTCGTCGGAACGTTCCGGGACGCATACTATCCAGTTAGTAAAAGCCGGAGCCGTTTCGCCGCAATTTTCCATCGACCCATATCCGGCATTTCACGAAGACCTGCTCTTTTTCATGCGGCAGCAACGTTGCGGCTATAACCCGTTCCTTGACATGGTCTGCCATCAGCGTGACGGGCGTTCCTTCTATGGCCCGATGCCGGACGAGACCTTTGTCGATGCGACGGGCGGGTGGCACGACGCAGGCGATCAGCTCAAGTATCTGATCACGGCCAGCAACGCGACAGCCCGGATGATGCTCGCTTACGAACTCGAGAAGACGAAGTTCGCCGACAGGGTTGACGCTCTGGGACGCGCGGGTGCGAACGGCATTCCCGACATACTGGACGAAGTGAAATGGGGTCTCGATTGGATACACAAGCTGCATCCGAAGGCTGACCAACTTTTTCATCAGGTCGCCGACGACCGCGATCATCGCGGCTTCAAACTTCCCGATCAGGACAACGCCGACTACGGCTGGGGGCCGAACAGCTATCGGCCGGTTTATTTCGCCGACGGCAAACCTCAGGGCCTGAGCCAATTCCAGAGCAGATCGACCGGCGTCGCAAACATCGCCGGACGCTCGGCCGCGGCGATGGCTATGGCGTCGAGGATCTGGAAGAAAGATCTCAGGGACACAAACTTCGCCGCAAAATGTCTAACGGCTGCCGAGGAACTTTACCTGATGGGCAAGCGTCAGGAAGGCTTTCAGCAAGGCAACTCGTTCGGAGCCCCGTACCGTTACAACGAGATCACTTGGGCAGACGATATGGAGTACGCCGCCGCCGAGCTATTCAAAGCAACGCGAAAGCCCGCGTATCTCAGGGACGCAAAGCGGTACGCAAAACTCGCCGGCACTACCTCATGGATGGATTACGCGGACTCGTCGATGGGCGAACAGATGTCGCGACATTACGAGATGTATCCGTTCACCAATGTCGGGCACTTTGCTCTGTATCCGCTCGTTGATAAGAAAACCAAGGCCGAGCTCGCGGGTTACTACCGAAGCGGCATCGAGCGCATCGTCGAACGCGGAAGAACGAACAGCTACGGCATCGGTGTGCCGTTTCTTTGGTGTTCGAACAACCTGGTCGTCGCGTTTATCACGCAGGTCCACCTATACGAACTGATGACCGGCGACAAGAGATTTCATGCGTCGATGCTTGCTCATCGGGATTGGCTCTTGGGACGCAACCCGTGGGGAACGTCGATGTTCGAAGGGCTGCCCGCCGGCGGCGAGTTTCCCGAGGACACTCATCTGCCGACGGTTCAGATCCTGAAAACTCCGGTCCGCGGCGGGTTGGTCGACGGGCCGATCGCTGCCTCGACATACAAAGGCCTGATCGGCTTGACGCTGACCAAGCCGGACGAATTTGCAGAATTTCAGCCGCGCGATGTCGTTTACCACGACGACGTCGGTGACTACTCGACCAACGAACCGACGATGGACGGCACGGCAGACGCGATACTTGTGATGGCAATGTTCAGCTCGCCAAGTCAGAACCGCCTGCGTGAGCGGGCGGCGAGTTCGGCAGAAAAAGATCAACGATCTTCTTACGACCAGGGGGGCATCATCCGGGGCGACAAAACGTCGAAGCGTATGGCCCTCGTCTTCACAGGTGACGAATTTGCCGAGGGCGGCACCGTTATCGCTGACGCTCTCGCAAAACACGGCGTCAAGGCATCATTCTTCCTCACGGGACGCTTTTACCGCACACGTGCGAATCGCCAGATCATCGAGCGTTTAAGAAAGGACGGCCATTATCTTGGTCCGCACTCCAACGATCACTTGCTTTACGCAGATTGGAATGACCGAAGCAAAACGCTGGTCACACGCGGACAGTTCAACAGCGACCTGAATGACAACTTCGCCGCGATGCGTCCCTTCGGGATCGACCGAAAAGAAGTTACCTTCTACATGCCTCCATACGAATGGTACAACCGCGAGATCGCAGATTGGACGGAAGCGATGGGTTATCGCATCGTCAACTTCACGCCCGGCACGCGCTCGAACGCAGACTATACAACCGACGACGACAAAAATTACATCTCAAGCGAAGCGATAATGTCGCGAATAAGGGAGTACGAAGCCAAAGACCCGAACGGCCTCAACGGCTTCATCCTGTTAACGCATATAGGCTCGGGTCCGAAACGGACCGATAAATTCCACAACCGCATCGATGAGCTCATAAATTGGCTTAAGACAAGAGATTACGAGCCTGTACGGGTGGACGAATTGCTTGATCGACGATAAAATGAACCTACTGTGCCGCGATTCGCCGGCAATCCATCTCGTTCAATTTCTTGTTTATGCATAAGACCAACTGCCGTGCGATCTTCGTCGCCACTGTATTGACGAGCGTACTATTCACCGCAGCGTTTTCCACTGACGGTTTCGGTATGCAGCCGACGACGCGTCCTTCGCCTACGCCGACGCCGGTGTATCGGCCAAGCACCACGAAGCCGGTTTATCAGCCAAAGGCTGCACCATCTCCGAGCGGCACGCCCGCAATGAAGCCGCCCGTTTACACATGGGCTACCGCTGAAACCCTGACATCGGTGTCGCAGGTGACGGATGTAAAGCCGACCGATTTTTGGTACAAGGATCTGCAGGTATTGATCGAGAAATACGGCGTCGGCGGATTGACCGAGGGCAAGAAACTGATGCCGAACCAAAACCTGACGCCTGCGGCCTATCGCACGATCAGGCAGAGCGCGATCGTGCAATTGCGTCAGATCGCATCCGGGACCGGAATGCTGAGCAAACGGTTTGATGAGATCTTCCCTACCAACTGCCCCGACCCAAAGGCGGTCGGCGACGTCATGACGTCGGGCGAAGTGATCAATTCGCTGAAGTGTATCTTCGGGCCTTCGACGCTTAAAGCAGTCTATCCTGACCAGCCGATGACGCGGGGCTATTTCGTCCAGGTTTTCGACAACGCCGTCGACAACGGCATGTCCAAGATCTCGACCAATAGCAGTCAAGGCTCTCTCTCGCCCGCGGCAAAACCAAGCCCGGCGCTGATCAAACAACTGATCGACCGCGGACAGATCTTAATGAGCGAGAAAAAATACGAGGAAGCGATCAGGACCTTTAATCAGGTGCTCGACTATGATCCCGAATACATCGAGGCGTACCGAATGCGGGGCATTTCCGCGTTCTTGATCTACGAACAAAACCCGCGGATGCAGGGGTCTAAGCTCTATACGGCGCTCAATAATTTTAACCACGCCATAAACCGTAATTCCACGAATCCCGACGACTATTACTTCCGCGGTATGACGTTTGAACGCCAGGGCAACAAAGACAAGGCGATAACCGACTACCGTACGGCACTGAAGATGAACCCAAATCATCAGGGAGCCAAAGACGCTCTTAAGAAGCTCGGCCTTGCTCCATGATTCGTCAATTCGAGTGGGTATCCGGGCGGCAAAGCCGCAAAAAGAAAATAGCCAGTGGTGAAACCTCTGGCTATTTTCTTTTTTTGCCGCTTAGCGGCATGAACCGATCATTGCAGATCAATTCCCTGCCGTTCGTTCGCGCCAGGTCTGCGGATTTGAGCCGTCGTCGCGGCGTTCCATGGTGATCGCACCGGGCGACGGACACACCAGAGCACAGAGGTTACAGCCCACGCACTCTTCCTCGATCACACGCGGATAACGATGGCCGTTTGACTCAACGAATTCGAACGACTGGTGAGCGCCGTCTTCGCAGGCGACGTAGCAGAGGTTGCAGCGGACACAGTGTTCTTCGTTGACGTGGGCTTTGACGATGTAATTCAGATCGAGATTTCCCCAGTCGGTCACGCGGTTCACCGATTTGCCGACGACGTCATTGACCGACGCGTAACCTTTTGAGTCGAGGTATGTGTTAAGCCCGTCGATCATGTCCTCGACTATTCGGTAGCCGTAATGCATCACGGCAGTACAAACCTGGACGGAACCGGCGCCGAGCAGCATGAACTCCACAGCGTCGCGCCACGTCGAAATGCCGCCAATGCCGCTGATCGGAATATTGAACTCTGCGTCGCGGGCGAGTTCGCTGACCATGTTTAGCGCGATAGGTTTCACCGCCGGGCCGCAGTAGCCGCCGTGAGCAGCCATTCCGTTGACATTCGGATACGGAACAAGCGTGTCGATATCGACGCCCATCACCGAATTGATCGTGTTAATAAGCGAAACGGCATCCGCCCCGCCATTCATTGCGGCTCTCGCGGGCGGCACGATATTGGTGACATTCGGCGTGAGTTTTACGATCACCGGTATGCGGCTCACTTCCTTGACCCATTCTGTCACCATGCACGTGTACTCGGGCACTTGGCCCATCGCCGCGCCCATTCCGCGTTCGCTCATACCATGCGGGCAGCCGAAATTCAGCTCAAATCCATCGCAGCCTGTATCTTGCGCTCGTTTAACGATCTCTTGCCAAGCTTCTTTTTTAGACTCGACCATCAGCGAAACGATCACCGCGTTATTCGGATATTTTTTCTTACACTCGGCGACCTCTTTTAGATTGACCTCGAGTGAGCGATCGGTTATCAACTCGATGTTGTTGAGTCCGATCATCCGCATCGCGCCATAGTCGATCGAAGCAAGCCTCGACGAGACATTTGTGATGGGTTCGCCAAGCGTCTTCCAGACCGCTCCGCCCCATCCCGCGTCAAACGCACGCTCGACCATCGAACCCATATTCGTCGGCGGAGCACTCGCGAGCCAAAACGGATTTGGAGACTTGATCCCTGCGAAGGTAATGCTTAGATCGGCCATAATGTATTAACGATCAGCCTTTCAGCTCGATGCTGATAACCCGAATTTCACCTTCACCGACGTTTGTAACGTAATGCGGCTCGAGCGGTCCGGACCAAATGGCCTGTCCCGGCGTCGTTTTCTCAGCCGACTCACGCGAATCGAACAGGATCTCACCTTTGCTATCGTATCGGACGAAATCACTGATACCCAATATGTATAATACGCCTGACCATTCGTGAGTATGAACGGGCGTTGATTCGCCCGGCCTTACTATTGAATCAAGAACACGGACTCGGTCATTTTCCATCAAAAGAGTGTGGTGTTCAGGCGCGGCGATCATGGCGTCGAGTTCTTTCGGCCAGGTGGTTTCGGAAGCGTTGATCATCGATCTCAATGTGGTATCGTGTCGACCGGTGCTTTTGGCGGGTCTCTGAGAAGCGCTCCGGCAAACTCGATCGTTTCTCCTGCCAACGTCTCGTGAATCCCCATCGCCGCGAGCTTACCCATTTGGGCGGCTTCGACGGCCTCACCGCCGCCGTTCACACAATCACCGCCTGCGAAGATCTGCGGATCAGAGGTCTGCATCTGATCATTGACGATCACGTGGCCTTTTTCATCGACGTCAACGCCGGTCACCTCGGCAAAGAACGAATGCATCTTTGATTGGCCGATCGCTTTAATTACCTGATCACAAGCTATCTCTCGCATTGACCCATCAGCGACCTTACATCGAATGCCAGAGACATTACCATCGCCGATGATCTCGACCGGCACGGTCTGCCATAGAAACTCTATACCGTCCTTCTTGGCCAGTTCCTTTTCGTATTCGTAAGCGGGTGCCTCGGACTCGTTTCGCCGATAGATGAGCATCACGCGTTCGGCGCCGAGCCGTTTTGCCTGTGTTACTGCATCGATCGCCGTATTGCCGGCACCGATGACCGCAATGTTCCTTCCCAGCGGAATTCCTTCCCAATCGCGGGTCTTGACGTGTTCGATGAACGAAAGTGCGTCAACGACACCCACAAGATTTTCGCCCGGGATACTCAGCCGATTGGTCGTTCCAAGTCCCGTCGCCAGAAAAATAGCGGAGTGCCATTCCCGAAGCGATCCAATGCTCACACGATTGACGTTTCCAAGTTCCTCGGTTTCAACCGAGTTTTTGCCGACGATCTCCGTATTCAAAATGAACTTCACACCGAACCGCGCGATGTGATCCACTTCTGAATGTGAAACCGATTGCCGCATCTTGTATTCAGCCATGCCGTAGGTATCGAGTCCGCCGGCAAGCGGCTTTCGCTCGTAAACAGAAACCTCGTAGCCCAAACGCGATAGATACGAAGCACAGGACAGACCGGCCGGGCCAGAGCCGATGATACCTATGGAATGGCCGTTCGGTTCCGGTTTTTGGAAGAGTGCTTGGTCAGAATGGAGAACATGATCGGTTGCGTAACGCTGCAGGCGGCCGATCTCGATCGGTTTGTTCACGAGCGTTTTTTCGACACATGCTCCTTCGCAAAGCACCTCGACGGGGCAAACTCGCGAACAGGTCGCTCCGATGGGGTTGGCATCGAAAATTACGCGTGCCGAACCGGTCAGGTTTCCGCTCGCGATCTTCTTTATGAACGCGGGGACGTCGATATGAGTCGGGCAGGCCCGGGTACAGGGGGCGTCGTAACAATAGAGGCAACGATTAGCCTCGGCAAGCGCCTCGGCCATGGTCATTGCAGGATTGATCTCTGCAAAGTTCTGTTCTATCTGTTCGACTGAGATCTCAGGCATTACTAGTTAAAACTCTGCGTCGGCTTCTATCTCGATCAGCATTTCATGGTCGATCAATTTAGAGACCTCTACCATTGTCGTCGCGGGCATGATGTCACGAAAAAATTCACCGTGAGCACGGCCAAACTCTTCCCAACGGCAAATATCGGTCACGAACATCCGCGTGCGGACGACGTTTTCAAGCGATGCGTCGAAGTGTTTCAAAGCCCGTTCGATATTAAGAATACACTGAACGGTTTGGGCGTATGCATCGCCTACACCGACTATGTTGCTGTCTTCGTCGGTAGCGGTCGTACCCGTTATGTAGATCCGGTCGCCGACGCGGACCGCACGGGAGTAACCCACGATCGATTCCCATTTTGCCCCCGAATTGTATCTTTCGCGATGCTGCATCTATTTTACTTTTACGAAATGCGTGCCGTTGAAACGGTAATGAATATACTTGTCTGTCACTCGGCCCTGCGGCACGTCGTCGTCTTCGATGACGACCGGAAAACGAAATTCCCGCTTCGCTTCATCAAAGAAAAACAACTTGATCGGGCGTTCGGGACGGTCGACCACGGAGAAGAAGTCGTATGCAAATCCGACCGTGTGAGTCAGGCCGCTTGATGTTCGAATTAGTCTCGCCTTACGGTCAAGTTTTTCACCGAGAATTCGAACGGCATCGAGCGACTGGCCCGAAAGCGACGATGAAGCAATGAATGTGGAGTTGATCAGATAGATCGTGTTGGTTTTGGTCGGCACTTGAAAGATCTGTGTATAGAATGGGCCAGCGGATTCTTCGTCACCGGTTTCGGACCATGTATATACCTTTCCGCTTTTTCCCTGATACTGAAAAACGCTGGCATAATCGTGCATCGTTCCGCCGGTTTCCATGTCCCAGGAATATATGCGGAGTTTTCCATCATTCGATGTAGTGATGAACATCTCCTCTTTCAGTTTGGGAAACGCGTACTTTAGGATCGCGGGGCGATTGCCATTGCGGATCAACTCGTTTCGCACCTGCCTGTTTGCCGCCGCTGACTTTTTATCATCATAGGACCCCGCGTAGGTTCCGTATTTCGAAACGTCTTTGAGATGCCTCAAGAGTCCCCGCTCGACTTCGATGGGAGATTGCCCAGCAGCAACGAGCACGGGAACAAACATGAAAAGAATGGTAAGAACTATTCGCATTATCAGAGGGTCTTTCTGATCAGTCAGCCACGATCGGACCGTAAAGGTCGGGACGGCGATCGCGGAAGAACTGCCATGTGTTTCGAACTTCGCGGATCTTGTCCATATCAAGATCGGCTACGATCAACTCATCCTGATCGCGTGTACCGACCGCAAGCATCTGCCCGCGCGGATCGCAGAAGTAGCTTTGGCCGTAAAATTCGCCGATATTCCACGGCGCCTCGGTGCCGACACGGTTGATAGCACCGACGAAGTATCCGTTTGCTACGGCATGCGCCGGCTGTTCGAGCTTCCATAGATATTCGCTCAAACCGGCAACCGTCGCCGAAGGATTGAAGATGATCTCGGCTCCGTTAAGGCCGAGACATCTTGCTCCTTCGGGAAAATGACGATCGTAGCAAATATAGACACCGATGCGGGCAAACGCAGTATCGAAACATGGGTACCCAAGATTACCCGGACGGAAATAGAATTTCTCCCAAAAACCGGGGGCAACATGCGGGATGTGCGTTTTGCGATATTTGCCGAGATACTTGCCGTCGGCGTCGATCACGGCGGCGGTGTTGTAGTAGATGCCAGAGATCTCTTCTTCATAGATCGGTACAATGATTACCATACCGAACTGTTTCGCGACGTCTTGCATCAGTTTTACGGCCGGCCCGTCCGGCACTTTTTCGACGGCCTCGTACCAGCGCGTCGTCTGCTCGGCACAGAAGTACGGCGTCGTGAAGATCTCCTGGAAACAGAGCATCTGCACGCCCTGTTTGGCAGCATCTTCGACGAACTTCATCTGATTATCGATATTCGCCTTTTTTATCTCTTCGATCGGGGCGTCCGCAGGTGCGACGTTGTGCGCTTGTATCAATCCGCATTTGATCGTTCTCGGCATATCGGTTTTCTCTCTACTCAGTGTCCGGCAGCGATCGATTCGAAACGCTTGTCGTCGATCTGCGGATTGTTTTTCAGGGAAACTACTTTCGACGTCCAACGGATGTTCGGCATCGAGTATTTCACCGTCGCCGGGAGTTTCACACCGCCGAATAATTTGTAATCGAGATAGTCCACCTGATAAGTGTAATTTCCGAACATGGTCGGCGTGGCGGTCGAGCGTCGAACAAGAAAGCCGGTGGCGACGTCAAAGAACAGACGCTCGCGGGTACCGCTTGCTGCCGTTGCAAAGACAACGTAAACCTCATGTCCGTCGATACGGTCGAGGGCACGATATTCCATTTTCGGGTATATCTGCTTGATCTTTTCGGGTGCCGAAAGTTCGCCTTCGCGGCGAACCTGCTCGGCCTCGTCCGGCTTCATGTAGATCGCTGCTTTATTTCCTGCCTTCCAGCCTTTCGTTCCGTCAAAACCCTCGGTCACTGCCGTAGTGCCGTACATCGTTTCCGAAAAATACTTACCTTCCTTGAACCATTTATTCTCGGGCTCAGTTGTCCTGCCGTCGGGTTCGACGCGAACAGACTTTATCTCGCGAGATGTTATCTTCGCCAATTTCTGAGCGCCGCCAAGGGCAGCAATGTATTTGTCTATTATCTGGTCAACGGTAGGCTTTGTTTCCGGCTGTTTTGGACGTTCGGCAATAGGTTCGGGTGATAGGTTGACCTGGGCTTGCGGATGGTCGAGTCCATGATGACAAGTATTGCAGCTCACTTCTGGACGGCCGCGGAAATGATCTTTGTTCAGCGACATGGTCATCTTGATCATGTCCCTTGCCGTCTCTTTTTCCTTCTTGCCGTCTTTTTCAAAATCTTCGCCGTAATGGCAGAAATCGCAGTTGACGCCAAGCGATGCTGAAAAGATATTCATCACTTTGCCGAGTTGGTCGGCCGGCATGTCGTTAAGGACCTTGATATTCTTGAAGCGCTGGCCGGCGGTCTCGACCTGCGTTGTGCGAGTCTGAGCACGCTGACTTGAAAAGGAAACAGCGAGCCCGCCGAAAACAAAGGCTGCGAAAATAATTACCAGTTTGATCTTATGTTTCATTTATTGTTTGCGTTTGTCGGTTCGAACGGTTCAGGGCCCAATGAAAAACAAACGCAACTCCGAAACCGACAAACCAGGCGTAGTCGTAAAGCACTCTGAGACTTGGAATTATCAGCCCTATCCAGGCAAAAATGCAACCCAATAGCGTTGCAATAACCGCCGACCAATTCCAGCCTCCATATTCACCGTTCGCACGGTACAGGTCGCCAAGGTTTAAGTTCTTCTTTCTGATCAGCCAGTAATCGGCGATCAACACTCCGGCGATGGAACCGAGACCGCCGGAATAGCCGACTAGCCAGCCGAATATGTAGCCTGAAGGATCAGCCAAAAGCTTCCATGGCATCATCAGAATGCCGATGATGCCGGTGATCAATCCGCCGGTGCGGAACGATATAAGTTTCGGAAATGCGTTAGCAAAATCGTTTGCAGGTGAAACAACGTTTGCAGCGATATTTACAGACAAAGTCGCAACGACCACGGTAAACATTGATATCGCGACGACCACCGGTTGAGAAAACTGTCCGACGAGTTTGACCGGATCCCACGCATCACCGGGATTCATATGCGGAAAAACGATCAGCGCCGCTGATGTGATCAATATTCCCATTGCCGCAAACACGGTCATCGTCGTCGGCAGCGCGATGACCTGGCCGACGGCCTGTTCCCGCTGGCTCCGGCCGAATCGGGTGAAATCCGGCATATTGAGTGATAGCGTCGCCCAGAATCCGATCATCGCGGTCAGCGAAGGTATAAAGATCGGCCAGAATTCGCCAAACGTGCGAAACTTGCCCGGTTCGTTTAGCAGAAATCCGATCCCGCCGGCCTGATACAAGATCCACGCGAGAAGCAGCCCGGTCATCACGAGTACATATGGAGCGGCCCAATTTTCGACGATCCGCAGCAGGTCCATTCCCTTGTAGATGATCGCGATGTTCATTGCCCAAAAAAGCAAGAACGATATCCAAGTAGTTGGCGTATGCCCCGCGATCGGGCCGCCGAGCAGGTTTTCCCAATTTGGCACGAATGCTTTGAAGAAGGTGTCTAGTGCCTCGCCGCCGATCCAAGCTTGTATTCCGAACCAACCGCAAGCAACGATCGCACGCATCAACGCGGGCACATTCGAACCAACGGTTCCATACGCTGCTCTAGCAAAGACCGGAAACGGAATGCCGTATTTCGTGCCGGGGTGTGAGTTCAGCAATATCGGTGCGAGAACAATGGTGTTGCCGAGCAGGATCGTTATCAGCGCCTGCCACCAGTTCATACCGGCCGAGATCAGCCCCGACGCCATCATATACGTCGGTATGCAGTGCGCCATCGAGATCCACAGGGCCGCGTAGTTGTAGGTTGTCCAATCACGTTTTGCGACCGGCACGGGAGCGAGGTCCTCGTTGAACAGCGCCGACGACTTGATCTCGTCGTGAGCCGCCTCCGTCAGCTCTACCCGTCCGTCGTCGTGTTGGATAGTTTCGGTCATTATATTTATTCCGGAAGATTCATTCGTTTCAGCAGATCCTTGTAACGCGGATCGTCGCTCAAGTTGTTGAGCGGATATCCGGATAAGTAAGACGGTGCTATTGCCTCACGGTTTTCAAAGTCTTTCTCCAGCCATCTGAAAGCCTCATCCCGGTCATCCAACCCCAGATATATCGTTGCTATCTCAAAACCTCTTGCCTGCCTTTTTGCAAATCGGGCCTTTAGCTCGTCAGCGATCTGCAGTGCCTCGCCACGCTTGCCTGTTCGCGCGAGAACATAGCCGAGAACGCTTAGCGGGCTCCGTGCGCGATTCGATAACTCAACTCCCTTTTCGGCGGCAGCTAATGCGTCTTCCTGACTTCCTTTTTTCAGATAAGCCAGGGCCAGATCCAGGTAAGCGTAATACCAAGTGGCGTCGAGTTCTATCGCTCGTTTACATTGTTCGATCGCTGATTCCGCGTCGCCTTTGGCCAGATAGCTGTCTGCCAGATTTATGTAGATAACAAACGACAAGGGCTCCAGTTCCTGAGCCTTTTTCAGCACGGTCAAAGATCGGTCATAACGTCCCACTGTCAACAAGTAGCCGCCATACCACTTGTAACCTGTCGCATAGTTGGGGCTCAGTTCTAATCCCCGCTCGAACTCTTTCCCGGCTGCGTTCCAATCCCAGAGCATAGTATGCGCAAGCGCCAGAGAAATGTGTGATTCACCGAGCGAATCGTCCAGCGAGATAGCACGCTCAGCGTAAGCTTTGGCTTGCGTCGCAAACTCAGTTGACGGGGCGTTACTGTAATCCGGTAAGACGCCATAGCAATCGGCAAGACCAGCGTAAGCGAGGGCAAAATTCGGATCGGTATCCGCCGCCGCTTTGAATTGCTCAATAGCTTTGTTGAGATTTTCTTCCGTGCGTTTGTTCCAGTAGTAACGCCCTTTAAGGTAAAGCTGATAGGCTTCGGGATCTTCGGTGTATTTCTTCTCCACCTTCGCCGCGTCCGCGCCCGAAAGTTTTGATTTCAATCTCGTAGACACATCGCGGGCCAACTCGCTTTGAAGAGTGACAAGATCGTTCTGCTTTCGCGAATATTGCTGGCTCCAGATCGCGTTCTCAGTCTGAGTGTCGACAAGCTCGAGGCTGAGCGTCAACTGATCACCGCGCTGGGCGACGCGGCCGGTCAGGATTGCCTGAACCCCCAATTCCTTTCCGATCGTCCTGGCATCGGTATCCTTTCCTTTATAGCGGAACACAGAGGAGCGTGCCTTGACGTTCAAGTTGGGCACTTGCGTGAGGCTGCCGATCAACGTCTCGGTCATCCCGTCGCTCAAGTATTCAATGTCCGCATTCCCGCTGTCGTTGACAAAGGGCATCACCGCAATAGAATTGATCGCCCCGGAACCGCCACTGCCGAGATATCGATAACCAAGGAACGCACCGACCAGAACAACGACCGCTATCACCGCAGCTATCAGCGGCTTTGCCGCTCGATGTGCGGAAAGGCTCTGCCTTTCCGTCGCGTCGTCCAAACTTCCCGCAGGCTCTGCCTCCGCTCCGGTTCGCAGGATCGCGGTCTGGTCAGTCGTATTAACAAACGCACGCGTCTGCTCTTCACCGCCTCGGAACCCGGCCGCTATCGCTCCCGGTTCTGACAGGATCGCCGTCTGTGGCTCGTCACTCGCACCGCGAGCCGTCACCGGCCCAAACAGCAGCTCGGACCCATCGTCGAGGCAAAAGCTCATCGAATCGTCGTTATAGTCTCTTGCGCATTGCGGACAGCGTTTCATTTATGGTCTTGCTTATCGGGGAATCCCACCCTGCGGAGTATATCGCGGAAACGCCCATCGTCGCGAAGGGCGGCAAACCGCGGATCGACGTCAAGCATTACCATGTGGCCTTCGCGTTTTTCGAGCGAATCCTCGAGCATGGCGAGGGCCGGTTCGTGCTCGCCGAGGGCTTCGTAGAAAACTGCGGTGATGTAGGAGGTGATCAGCGGCCGCGCCTCAGGCGACGTCATCGCCCGAAGGAAAGCGATCCAGCCGCCGCTTTCGAACGAGCGGCGGCCGATCGATGCAAGCTCGCCCACCCCGCAGAGGTCGAGGAAGCGCGTGTAGGAATCCACAAAGCTGTCGTGATCTTCCTTCATCTGATAAGAAAACGACGCGACGAGGTGGGCGGCCGGGAAATTCGGGTCAAGCTCCAGCAGGCGGCGAGTACGCTTGAGGCTCTCGTCGTAGCGGCCGGCGAAAAAGAGGCCGAGCGGGTATACCCAATTAGAGGATGGCGACAGCGGGTCGAGCTCGTTGGCCCGGCGGAACTCACGCTCCGCTTCCGCGGGGCGGCTAAGCTGGGAAAGCAACGCACCGTAATACTGATGAGCCACGGGGCTGTTCGGGTTCAGCTCGATCGCCTTGCGATACTCGACCTCGGAGCCCGCGAAATCGAAATCGAACTCCTGCAGGATGAACGCCAGAGTCGCATGTGCTTCGGCGTTCGAAGGGTCGATCGCAAGGGCGTCGAGGGCGGCCTGCTTTGCCTTTGGCATCGCCTCGCGCGGCGGGACGGGGCCGAGCTCGGCGGAAAAAACGTGGGCATCGGCGATGCCCGCGTGGGCGGCGGCGAAACCGGGGTCGATCTCGAGGGCTTTGCGGAAGCAATCGAGGGCAAGGTAAAAGCCTTCAGGAGTCAGCTTGTTGAAGTAAAAGCGGCCGCGGAGGTAGATCTGGTAGGCCTCGACGCTGCTGGCGTGGTGGCGGAACTCCTCGATAAGCTCGGCCGCTTTTTCGCCGAGCGACGCGCTGCTTTGCTGGAATTTGTTTTTCAGCGCCGACACCACAGAGAGCGTTATCTTGTCCTGCACGTCGAACAGGTCGCGCATCTCGGCGTCGTACTTCTCCGACCACACTTGAAATCGGTCCGCGGCGTTGACGAGCTGCACGGTGATCCGCATTCGCTCGCCGTATTTGCGGACACTTCCTTCCACAACGTGATCGACGCCGAGGATCCTCGCGATCTGGGAGACACCGAGATCTTTACCGCGAAACGCGAACGCGGAGGTCCGGCCGACGACCTTTACGTCGTCCAGCTTGCCGAGCGCGTTGGTGAGCTCTTCGGCCAGGCCGTCGCAGAAATACTCGTCGTCGGGGTCGCTGCTGAGGTGCGCGAACGGAAGGACGGCCACCGAGTTGAAGGTTGATTCAACAGGCCTGTCAGAGGATAAGAAGGTCTCGGTCCGCGGCTTAGAGCCCGCAGTGGCAATTATCGCCGTCGGCGGTTCATCGAGCTGCCCACCCGCTGATGGTAACCCGCTCGGAGATGCACCGGTGGGCACCCCGCTGGCTGGCGATTCTGACCTGGAGCTGCTCGCCGGGCCGTATAGCAGCTCGCTGCCGTCGTCGAGGCAGAAGCTCATTGTCAGGTCATACTCTCGGCCGCACTGCGGACATCGTTTCATAAGTTCATTTTGCAAAGGGGACGATTTTCGACTTTAGAATTTTTTTGTCGCGGGTCAACAAGGGTATGCGTTCGATGATGCTGGTTGCCGCGATGATCTCGCAGGCGGGATCGGATTTGAAATCGAGTTTTGTACTCTGTCGGGCGATGTCGGCTGAGATCGGATAAACGGTTAGCTGTCTCAGAGCCCGGCGAAACATCGAACCACCAAAATCAATGTCGATTCGTCCCATTTGCGCAAGTTTGGCCATTTCCCAGAGAACAATGTCGGAAATAGCCAAGCTTTGCCTGTGGATCAAGCCCTTTTCGCGGTCGGTAAGATCTCCAAATAAAGTAGCGAGCAAAATATGCGTATCAAGATTCAGCATCCCATTTGATCCCGGTTGACATTATTTCCCCATGTATCTTTAACAACCCCTTCATGCAGCCGATGATCTCAAAGTCGTCGCCTCTGATCGGCGTCACTTTAGCTATCGCTTTGCCACGCTTCTCGACAATGATCCCGTCGGCCCCCAACTGGTCCAAGATCTTGAGGCACTTTGCCTTAAATTCCGTTGCACTAATTGTTTTTATCTTACTATTCATAACTGCTTAATATTATCAGATGACCAGTCAGATGACCAGTTAAACATCACTCCGGCAGATTCATCCGTTTCAGCAGGTCCTTAAATCGCGGGTCGTCGCGGAGATTGTCGAGGACGGTCTGCATCTTCAGCAGCGGCATCCATGGCGACTTTTCCTGGTACGCGCGTTCGAGCCAGGCAAAGGCATTTTCCTTATCGTTGAGACCGGCGTAGATGCACGCGGTATAAAATGGGGAAACGTATCTTCGGTTCGATAGCTCCTTTAATTCGCCTAGGACCTTTTCGGCTTCCGGCCTCTTACCCGCCGCACCGTAAACGTATCCGAGATAACCCAGACTGGAGGGATTTGTATCCGACAGACGTGCCTTTTGGAGTTCGGCTATTGCCTCTGTATATTGCTTTTTCCTTTCGTACGCCAACCCGAGGGTCTGATGGGACCACCAAGAGTCCGGATCGATCTCTAATGCCTTTCGGCTCTGCGCGATCGACTCGTCGAGTCTCCCGGCAGAGAGAAAGATCCCGGCGGCGTCCATATTCAGCAGGAGGTCGAGTGGGAAGTGCTGCAGCATCGCCTGCTGCTGCTTTGCCGCTTCCTCGTATCGCCCCATCGCCGCGGAGTATATCGGGTAGGGCGACGGGAATGACGGATCGAGTTCGTTGGCCCGCTTCCACTCTTTTTGTGCCGCTTCCCAGTCCCAGTCGTACCAAAAGATGATCTTGCCCAATAGGTTGTGGGTCTCGGCGAGCGAACCGTCCAGTTCCAGCGCCTTCGTGGCCGCGGCTTTCGCCTTGGGCTCGGCTTCGCGGGGCGGCACGTACCAACCGTTCGCGAAATCATACGCGACGGCGATCCCATGATACGGCAGCGGATATTTTGGGTCTTTGTCGATCGCCTGCTGGTAATATTCGAGCGCTTTTTTGTAACCCTCCTCGTTATACCTGGCCATGTAGAAGTTGCCCTTTAGATAAAGCTGATAGGCTTCGGGGTCGGCGGTGTAGGTCTTGGTGACCTTCGCAACATCCTGCCCCGAAAGCTTAGTCTTGATCTTGCCAGACACATCGCGGGCGATGTCGGCCTGGAGAGCGACCAGGTCCGCTTGTTTACGGTTGTAAGTCTCGCTCCAGATGGCCTTGTCCTGCGAGATATCTATCAGCTCCACAAAAAGAGAGAGGTCCTGCCCGCGTTTGATCACGGTTCCGCTCAGGACGGCCTGCACATTGAGTTCCTTGCCGACCGAACGCGGATCCATGTCCTTGCCTTTGTATCGAAAGACGGTCGAGCGCGGCTTTACATCGAGATCAGGCAAAGTCGTCAGGCTGCTGATAAGCGTTTCCGCCATGCCATCCGAGAGATACTCGACCTCGGGATCGCCGCTCTTGTTCTCAAACGGCATTACCGCGATCGAGTTGATCTGCTTTGAATTTGCCGCCGAAAAGTATCGATAGCCAAAAAACCCGCCGAGGACGATGACCGCAAGAGCCAGCGGCACGAGCAGCCGGCGTTTATCAAAGCCCTTCGCTTTGGGCGGCTCCGCTACCTGCGAAGGCAACACCGCCGTCCGCTCGGTCGTGTGTATCTGCGCACGGGTCGCGGCCTCGCTCGGCGGTTCCGTCTCGTGCAAGATGGCCGTCTTCGGCTCGTCGAGCTCCTGCGGCTTCGCAGGCCCGAACAGCAACTCCGAGCCGTCATCGAGACAAAAGCTCATCGAGTCGTCGTTATAGTCTCTACCGCATTGCGGGCATTTTTTCATAATTCTATTCCGGCAGATTCATACGTCGCAGCAAATCCTTGAAACGCGGGTCGTCGGCCAGCGATTCGAACTGCATTTCCCATCGGAAGGTGTTCAGTTGGCTATCCCGGGTCTGGAAGCTTTTTTCCAGCCATTCGAATGCCTTATCTTTTTCGCCTAGTCCGGAATAGACGGCGGCTACGTCGTGGCCGGTCGCCGCGTGTCGTGCGAACTTATCTTCGAGTTCTTTGGCAACGGCCATTGCTTCGGTTCGCTTGCCGACCTGAGCGTAAACATAGCCGAGCTCGCTGAGCACAATGTTTTGTCGATTGGTCAATTCAACCGCCTTTTCCATGGTGCTGATGGCCTCTTCTTTGCGACCCACCTTCAAATATGAGAGCCCGAGATATTCATTTCCTCTTCCGTAGTTTGGGTTGAGTTCGACGATCTTTAGAGAGTTCTTGATGCTCTCGTCGTGTTTATTTTGCAGCTGGTACATCATCGAGATATTGGCTTGGATGGAAGGTGACAGCGGGTCGAGCTCAGCACCGCGTGTAATGATCTTTGCCGCATCGTCATATCGTCCGAGGTTCTTTAATAGGATCGAATACCAGTGATAGGCCGTCGCGTAATTTGGACTAATCTCGAGGGCTTGTTTGTATTCCCGCTCCGCTTCTGCCCATTGCCACAATTGGACATAAACAATTCCCAGCGTTGCGTGCGGTTCGCCTAATTGATCGTCGATGGCAATGGCTCGCTCGGCAAAAGCCTTTGCTTGCGGCAGAGATTCGCTCGACGGAGTTCCCGCGTATTCGGGCGTTATGGCGTAACAGTCGGCGAGACCGGCGTAAGCAAGAGCGAAATTCGGGTCTAGTTCGGTTGCCGATTTGAACTCGGCGATAGCCTTCTTAAGGTTCTCCGCAGTCCGCCGATTCCAGTAAGTTCGTCCCTTCAAGTACGCCTGATACGCTTCGTTGTTGTCGGTGTATCTCTTGGTTATACCCTTGGTCTCGTCGCCCGACAAATTGAGCTGTAGCTTTTGCGTGATCGCCGTGGCGATCTCACGCTGCGTTGCCAGCAGATCGGTCATTTTGCGATCATACTGCTCGGCCCAGATGAGCTTCTTCGTGCGGGCGTCAATCATCTGGATGCTAACGGTCAAATTGTCGCCCAACTGCGTCAAGCGGCCCGACATTACAGCGTCTACGTCCAACTCCCGTGCGATCTGCTCTATGTCGCTGGAACTTCCCTTGTACCGCATCACCGAACTCGTCGGGCTGACCTTTAAATTCGGCAGTTGCGACAGCCGATAGATCAGCGAATCGGCCAAGCCGTCAGAAAGATAGTCGGTGTCAGCACTTCCACTGCGGTTCTCGAATGGCAGAACCGCAATGGAGTTGATTTTTCCGGAACCGGCAGCGTTGAAGTACCGATAACCAAAAAACCCGCCGAGGACGATGACCGCAAGAGCCAGCGGCACGAGCAGCAGGCGTTTATCGAAACTCTTTTCCTTCGGCACCTCAGCAATGCCGCTCGGCAGAACGGCCGTTTGTTCGGTCGTGTGTATCTGCGCCCGCGTCGCGGCCTCGCCCGGCGGAGCGGTCCCGTGCAATATGGCCGTCTGCGGCTCGTCGTCGTGAGGCAAGAACACGCTGGCTGACGGCTCCGATCCGGAAGCGGGGCCTTCAAGGAGCGAATTCCCGTCGTCGAGACAATACAACAAGGTATCGTCGTAATAATCCCGCCTGCATTCAGGGCATCGTTTCATAGCGTTTTGTTTCGCACGGGCAAAACTAATGTTGGTTCAAAAAGCCGAGAACGACATCCTGAAATTTTCGATAGTTCTTTTCCAGCAAGATGGCATGGCGGCCGTCGGGGAGGAACACATAGCTTTTGTAATTGGTCCCGAGCTTTTGGAAGAACTCCAGCGTTTGAGCTTCTGAGCTAAGAAAATCCTTTTCGGGACGAATGATCAGAGTCGGCACGCGGATCGCCGCGGGATCGAGGATCGGCAGCTTGGTAGCGAAATCGACCCTAACACCGTTTGGAGCTTTCGGCACTTCAGGCAGGGCTTCCTTTACGTACAGATCGACAACATCCGCCTCATACTGGCCCGGAATAAAATCGGATCGGGCTCCGGCCTCGGTGGTTACGCGATACTGTTCTTTTGGCGGCGGCGGAAGCTGTGTTCCCGGCGGCGGCTTCCACGCCATGGCGAACAGGATCAGCTTCTGGACCTTTTCAGGATGCCGCATTGTGTATAGCCCGGTCGTCTGCGTTCCCCACGACCAGCCTAGAATGGACATTTTCTCGACGCCTCTCAGTTTTGTAATGTAATCGACCGCCGCCCCGATATCGCCGGCCGCAGATGCAGTGTCCGACCAATCCTTGTCGGTCTTTTCCGATCGTCCATAGCCGTGAATATCGATCGCCCAAACGTCATAGCCGTTCCTGGCGAGAAAGTCCATCAGCGAATAATCGCGTATCTGCAGATCAAAATCCGGCCGGCCCGTCCATGTCGCCCCGTGGACAAGCAGCACGATCTTGTTTGTTTTCGCAAACGTCTTTGCGAGATCCTTGTGGTATTTCTCCCACAAGTAGACCTTCAGCCCGTTACTGGTAACAAAATGGTCCTTGCCGATAATGCCGCTTTTCGACATATCCTTCTGTGCGTTCGCGACCGCCGCAAGGGTAACCATTATCGCTACACTTACAACCATTTTTCTGATCATTTGTTTCTTCCTAAGTAATTGAACTCGCTTTCGAGCTTTCCATTCTGGACACTCCAATTCTCTTGCAACTTTCCAACCCCGATAATAAAAAGCTCTCATCGTAATGATCTCGCATGCATTAAGAGCAGCGTTTTACAGCCGGTGTGGTCAGGACAACTCAGTCGCGATCGCCTTGAGAGCAGCGTCGATATCGGCTTCGGTGTTGAAGTAATGCGACGAGATACGCATGCCGTTGCCCCAGCGTTTCTCGGTCTGCTTCAGCATGATGTCGTACTTCTCCCGCATCGTGCTGCGGAATGCGGAGCTATCGACTGCGTCGGGAAGGCGAAAAGCGACCAGAGCCGTCGCGAGAGGTCCCGGCGGAGCACTTACGACTTGCACTTTGGCGATCTTTTTCAGGCCCTCGTAGGCGCGGTTTCTGAGGCGAAGGTTCCGCTCTTCGGCGGCCGCTATTCCGCGCTTTTGGGCAGCCTGAATAGCCGCTCCGAGACCGACCATCAAGGGCAGCGATCCCATGCCGGCCGACCCAAGTACAAATGCTTTGCCGTCCGTCCATTCGACCGGCTGGATCTTCGACTGGGCGTCTTTACTGATGTACAGAAAGCCCGTGCCCTTCGGCGCCGAGAGCCACTTATGTCCCGGAGCGGCGTATGCGTCACAGCCGATCTTCTTGACATCCACCACAGTGTTTCCGGCGGCCTGTGCTCCGTCCACCACGGTCAGAATGTTTCGGCCTTTCGCTAACGCGACGATCTCTTGAATGGGCATCCGCAGGCCGGTCGAGGTGATCACGTGGCTTACGCTGATGACCTTTGTCTCTTTCCCGATCGCACGCTCAAATCGCCCGACAATGCCCTTGACGTCGTGATCGTCCGATGCGATCGCAATGCGGTCAATTATGACACCTCGGCGCTTCTCAAGGTGTTTCCAAACGGCGCTGCCGCCTTCGTGTTCAACATCCGTCGTCAGAACGCGATCGCCCGAACCAAGGTCCATCCCAAGCCCGGCGATATTCATTGCATTGGTCGTGCTTCGGGTCAGAAGCACCTCATCCGCCGAACAGCCGATCAGAGAACCGACCAATTCGCGTGTCTTGTCGGCAAGCACATGGGTCGTGCCGCCATAGGCCTTATTGACCGGATTCAACTCCAGATCTGTCCACGCCTTTAACACCTGTTCAAAAATAGAACGAGGCGTCGGCCCGAGCGAACCGGTATTAAGATAGATCAACCCGGGTGTAAAGCCGTACTCGCTCGTTTGAGCTAACGACGGCCGTGCATCCAGCAACGGTGCGGCCCCGGCCATTGCAGCCGCACCTGCAATCCCTCCCAGCATTTCTCGTCTTGATAAGTTCTTCATCTTTTCCTCGATCGCAATGGGCCGCTTAGCGGGCGACAGCGTTTCTTAAACTATTTTTTCAACAGGGCCGTCCAATTCAAGATCAACGTTGGCGACGGTGCCTTTGAGTCTCCCATGATCGTGCCGATGAGGAATTTTTGACCGTCGGCCGAGACGTCGTATTCGTGAAAAATGGCGCCCTCAAGCGACAAGGTTCGAGTTTTGAAAAGCGGCTTCGGCGCGTCGAATTGAAATTCGGTTCCGCCACTTTGCACCGAGGCAGCCATCATCGAGGAGTCCGATGCGATGAAAAAGAGTTCGCTGCCGTCGCGCCGCCAGATCGGAAGTCTGCCGCCTTTGGATGAGATGAGCTTTTTGTCAGGACCCAATTTGCCGTCCGCCGAAAATGATTTGACGTAGACTTCGGGAGTGCCCGTTTCGTCTGATGTGTAAGCCAGCCAACGACCGTCGGGCGAAAGCTGCGGGTTTTGCTCGTCGAACGCCGAATTCAACAACTGATATTCTTTTTTGTCACCGAACAGCGGCAGCGCCCAGATGTCCATGCGCGTCTTGACCCCGCGTTCCGTGTAAAGGATGAAACGACCGTCCGGCGACCATGCCGTGGGAAAAGCGGTCCGCGGCACCAGAGTCTCCGCATCACCAGAGCCGGTGGCAGATCTCACAACGATGCTATTCCCGGCGTTATGCAAAATGCGGGTTCCGTCTGGCGACCAGACGGGCATCTGACTGAATGTATTAGTTAGTCGAAGTCCCGTTCCCCCTTTTTCGAGATCGACTACCCAAATATTTGAGTTCGCCCCGCCGGCAGCGCCTTCAAGCAGGCCTTGCACTCTTCTCACTACCAGACGTTTCCCATCGGGTGAAAGCATGGGGCTTTGACCGACCGTGACCTTCATCGGAGCATCGATCGCTCCCGTTTGCTTTCCTTCGCGGTCGTACCAGACGAGCTGATAACTCGGCTGCCACACTCCCGTCGCAACAAAGACACCGTTCTCCGAAACAGAAAACCGCCGGGCATTAGCAGCGTTTGTCACGCCTGTCAAAAGCGGTATCGGCTCGGCTGTCACGGTGAGTTTTTCCGCATCAAAAGCCTGCGCCATCAGCACATCGTTTTGAAAAAAGATCAGCCAGCCCGGTGTGGCGTACGCGGTCGGTCCACGTTGTTCCGAGACCATCTGTTTGAGCTCCGGCGAATCCAGCGAGCCCACCCACAGGCCTGCCCGTTGTTTCGGAAAAACAAAATGGCGACCGTCGGGCAGAAAGTACGGGTGACGACTGCGCACGGGCTCTGCGGTGTTCAAAGGCGTCGGCTCGCCGCCCTTCGTCGAAACCTGTAAGAGATCTTTATCGTAATCGTGCCCGAAGATGATAACGCCGTCTTTGCTCCAGGTTCCGCCGACCAGGCGAGCGGAATCGCACAACACCTGCGCGCTTGTGCCCGTCAAATCGGAGCGCTTGAGCTTTCCGTTGGAGCCGTAGGCGATAGAACGGCTGTCCGGCGACCAGAATGGCTCCAGCGCATTGTCGGAACCCGGCAGAAGCTTCACTTCCATCGAATTGAGGCTGCGAACGTAGAGCATGCTCTTTCCGTCCGCCGAGGTCGCGGTAAAAGCGATCTTCTCACCGTCAGGCGAAATGACCGCCGCGTCCGGTTGAGTGTCGTTGAAAGCCAGTTCCGACGGCGGCTCGAACGCCGCCATGACCGCCTTTGAGTCGCCATTCGCAGATCCTTTGAAGTATGCGTACGCAAACAGGGTCGCGACGAACGCCAGCAAAGCAGCGAAGATCCACGGCAGCTTTTGCCCCGAAAGAAATGCCGGGAGGCTGAACGTAACCGACCTCGACCCCGACCCCGTTTCGTCGGTTCTAAGCTGCTTCGTCAGACTTTCATCCGAAACACGATCGCCCGACAATATCGCCGTCGCCGGCTCGTCCGAGACCGTGCCCTGCACAAGCGCGGTGCCATCGTCGAGACAGTATAAAAGGCTGTCGTCGAGATAGTCTTTTCTACATTCAGGGCAGCGTTTCATAAAAGTCTATACAGTAAAGCCGGCTCGCTTCAGCAACTCTTTGAAGCGCGGGTCCGAGCGAAGCACAGCCAATTTTGGATCGATTCTCATGAATGGCACCCAGGTCACTCGATCATCGCAGGCTTTGGCCAGCCATTTTAGGGCCTCTTCGTGATCGCCGAGCCCGGCATATATATGCGCGAAGTTGATCGCCGGCAGGTAATCTGCACCGGAACGCTTGACAAATTCATCCACGATAAAAAGTGCCTTGTCCCGATCGCCCGATCTCGCGTAAACATATCCCATCACCGATAATGCCTGAGGATCCATTGCGTCAGATGCGAGCTTTCCGATCGTCGAGGCGGCCGACGAAAGGTCGCCTTTCTGAGTATAAGCTTCAGCCAGAAAGGCTATGGCCACCGGGTAGTTCGGGTGTAACTCCAGGACATCCTTGAACTGCGTGATCGCCTTTTCCGTCTGACCGGACCAATAGAGGACGACGCCGATCGCGTTGATATTTGGAGCGGAAAGTGGATCTAACTCCCGTGCACGGTTCAGTTCCCCGAGGCTCTCGTCGAAACGCCCCATCAAGCCGAGGAACCATCCGTACCACATATGGACGGACGCATTGCCCGGATTGATCGAGGCCGCCCGTTTGAATTCAGATTCGGCTCCCGCATAGTCCCAGTCGAAGTACATCTTTATGAGGGCGAGCGAATTGTGAGCTTCGGCGAGGCCATCGTCCAGTTTCAATGCCCTTTCGGCGGCAACTCTGGCTTTGGGGCCCGGGTCCGCCACCGAAAAAGAAAAGAAAGACAACTCCGTGAATGAGTCAGCCAGAGCAGCGAACGCTGACGCGTAATTCGGATCGATGGCGATGGCCCGCTGAAAGTTCTCAATGGCCTTTTCAAAATCCGTCGGCGTCCATTTATTGAAATGCGATAAGCCTCGAAGATAGAATTCGTAGGCTTCGGAGCTTTGCGTTTGCCGCTTGAGCACTGCGGCTCTTTCCTCGCCGAGAAGTTTTATCTTCAGTGCTTCGACCACAGCCATCGCTATCTCGTCCTGTATGTCAAAGATGTCTTTCATCTCGCGATCGTAGCGTTCTGACCAGAGATGGTAGCCATCCTCGGCGTTAACGAGTTGGGCGGTGATCCGCAGGCGGTCATTAGACTTTCTGACGCTGCCCTCAAGCACTGAATTTACGTTCAATGCGGCGGCGATCTCACTCACTTTTGCGTTTCGGCCTTTGAAAGAGAATGCCGATGTGCGGGCCGCGACCTTTAACCTATCGACTCGGGCGAGAGCATTCAATATCTCTTCTGCCAGGCCGTCGCAGAAATATTCGTTCTCGCTGTCGGCGCTCATGTTAACGAAAGGCAAAACCGCGATCGAGTTTTTAGCCGACTTTTCTCCGGCTGTCGCGTCTATCCGCGGCCGTGTCGCCGCGTCGGCCGGAGATGAGATATTGTGCAGGATCGCCGTCTGAGGTTCGTCGTACTGACCGCCCGCTGACCCAGGCGGTTCTGACCCGGACGCCGGGCCCTCGAGCAACGCATTTCCGTCGTCGAGACAGTACAGCAGCGTGTCATCGAAATAGTCTCGCCTGCATTCTGGACAGCGTTTCATTTATTTGACCTTTCCGGGGCCCCACAGTGCGCGGCCCGAGAATTTCCCGGTGTGTTCACCGTCTTTCAGGACGGCGACTCCATTGACAAAAACGTCGCGTACGCCGACAGCGAACTGATGTGGTTTTTCAAAGGTCGCCTTATCGGCTATCGTTTTCGGATCGAAGATAACCACGTCGGCGAAGTAACCTTTTTTAAGTGATCCGCGGCGGTCAAGCTCGAGATTGCCGGCGGGCAGACTCGTTAATCTTCGGATGGCTTCCTGCAACGGAATGATCTTTTCGTCGCGGACGTATTTGCCAAGCAGTCGAGCGAAATTGCCGTAAGCACGAGGATGGGGATTCGATCTCAGAAACACTCCCTCAGGAGCGATCGATTCGGCATCGGAACCGAAAGAGACCCATGGCACCTTTATCTGCTTCTTGATATTAGCTTCGTCCATAAGGAAGTAAACCGTCCCAACACGCGAACCATCTTCAAGAACCAGATCGAGGACGGTGTTCTCTGGGTCGGTCCCGCGCATTTTCGCCACTTCGCCGAGCGTCTTGCCCGTCAGCGGCTTCAGCTTTTCATTTTTAAAGCCGACAAGGATCACGTTATCGGCAGACCCGGCAGCGAGCCGAAGATTCTCCCATTTATCGCTAGGCGTGCGCATATCTTCGAGGATCCGTTTGCGCGTATCGTGGTCCTTGATGCGTTTAAAAAGTTCGGTATAACCACCATCGAGTGCCCATGGCGGCATCGACGCATCGAGGCCGGTCGCCCCCGCCGGGTATGTGTACATATCGGCCGTGATCTTTAGCCCGCTTTTTCGAGCGGCCTCGACCTTTTTCAACACGCCATCCATCTTGCCCCAGTTGTCCTTTCCGGCAGCTTTGAGGTGATAGATCTCGGCTGGTATTTTTGCTTCGCGGGCAATACGGATGAGTTCGTCCACAGCCTCGTCAAGTTTGTTTCCCTCGCTGCGCATATGTGAGATGTATTTGCCCTTATATTCGGCCGCGACCTTGCACATCTCGATCAGCTCTTCGGTTTTCGCGAAAAATGCCGGCGGGTAGATCAATGACGACCCAATACCGAGTGCTCCCGCTTTCATTTCTGAACGAACGAGGTCGCGCATCTGCTGCAACTGTGCGGCAGTAGGCTGAACATCGGCCTCGCCAAGCACGTACATTCGAATCGTCGTGGCGCCGATGTAGGAAGCGACATTTTGAGAGGTACCTCGTTTTTCGAGATAGTTCAGATAGTCCGACAAGGACGTCCATTCGATCTCGTATTTGAGATCGCCCTGGTCGTCCTTCATCTGTTTTTTCATCCGAGCATTGAGCGGGCCCATCGACCAGCCTTCACCCATGATCTGTGTCGTGACGCCCTGTTTGAGTTCGCCAAGAGAACGAGGATCGACGATCATTGACTCGGTTGACCACGAGAGCATGTTGATGAAGCCCGGTGCGACGGCCAGACCAGATGCATCGACGATCTGAGCCGCTGTGGACTTTCGCAGATCGCCTACTGACGCTATCTTGTCGCCTATGATCCCGATGTCTGCCTTGATCGGCGCCTTGCCCGACCCGTCATACACCATTCCGCCGCGAATGATCACGTCATATCGGGTCTGCGCGGCCGCGATAGTTGCACCCCAACAAAGCAGAAAGGCCGACAGCAGTAGTCTCTTCATATAAATTCTCCGTGGAGTAAAGATCAGTTCGTTTTCTTGATCTTCGTAAAGACCGCCCCATCCAGATCTATCGATGCAGCCTCTCCCGTTGCCGGATCGAGTTGGAATGAGATCAAGTTCTCGTCCCACCAAGCCTTGCTCCACGTAGCCATAAAAGATTCGAAATGCCAGTGCGTGAGGTCGGCAGTGACGTCCTTTGAAAGGATCAAACGAAGTTTCCCGTCCGTGTATATAACTTCAACGGTTCCGTAGAACGGATCGAAATATTTGCCCGCGTGATCAGCAAGGGCAAGGCTTGTTTTTGTGTTCTCAACACGTTTTGCTTTGACTGCGTCGATCTGTTTTTTAGTTTTTTCTTTCAGCCCGTCATACAAACTTTTAGCTTCGGTGCTCCAATCGCGCGAATCGTCGCCGAATCCAAAAAGGTCGAAGGCTTTGTACATCAGCGCGTGTCGGACCTCGGCATGATCAAGATTGCCGAAAATGTAAATACCGAGCTTTTTGTCCGGGATCAGCCCGATCATCGCTGTTCTGCCGTCAAGGCTGCCCGTATGGAAATTCACCATCTCGCCGCGATAATCGTGTTGAAACCAGCCGAGAGCGTAAGTTGTCCAATGTGGTTTTGTTAACGCGGTCGTGGGGTAAAAGCCGCCATTTGGCGGTATGACGACCTGCGGCCTAAGGAGTTCCCGGTAAGTTTCAGGCTTCAGAAGCTGTTTGCCGTTGACAGTCGTGTTGCCGAGCATAAAGCTGACCCATTTGCCCATATCGTCAGCCGTTGACCAAACCGAACCCGCCGGGCCGATCGGATCGGCAACGTCTTCAGGGATCGGCTGTATCTTTCCCTTGATCTCATGATGCGCGCTCGAACGATTAGCATATTTCAGGGACATCAAAAGGTTTGGATATGTATCAGTCATTCCGAGAGGTTCAAATAATCGGTCTGTTATGAATCGCTCCCATGACATTCCGCTGGCCTTTTCGATCACCTGCCCCGCGACGAGATACATTATGTTCTGGTAAATGAATCCACCGCGGAGCGGGTATGCCTGCCGTGCATATTGCATACGGCTTACGACTTCCGAGGAGGTCAGTTCGGGCGTCCACGCCCAGAGGAAATCAGCATTTCCAATTCCAGTGTTATGTGTTAAGAGATCGCGCACGCGAATGTCACCGGTCACGTATCGGTCGTCCACTCGAAAACCCGGAAGGTATTTAGTGACCTTGTCATCGAGCGAGACCTTGCCTTCGTCAACGAGCATCGCTAGAGCGGCGGCCGTCATCGCCTTGGTGGTTGACATACATCCGAAAAGCGTCTGGGCATTCACAGGTTCATTCTTTCCGAGTTCCCTCACACCGTAGCCCTTCGAAAGAACGACCTTGCCGTCCTGAACGATAACGACGGACATCCCCGGAACATTCCACGTCTTTCGGGCCGCCTCGGCGTATTTATCAAAGGCCTCGGCCTTTTCCTGTGCAGTCACGAATTGAAAGCAAACGAGAGCGAGGATCGCTGACAGAAGTATGTTTTTCATAGTCTTAATTGTGAACCGTCTTGAGCAACGGCCGGACGTATCGTCGATCTGAGTTATGATCGACCTGCAATTTGGGAGACGCCGCACCGCAAGACTCACGAAAACATCTGCCACTTGATGCGGGTGTAGGCGATCTGAAAGCCGTTTTTTTGAGCGTTTTTCTGTGATTGACTGCCGGGTGCTGCACCCATGATCGCCATTTTGCATCCTTGTTCCGTCGCACAACGCAGCCGGTCGCTGAGCAGTGCATTTTGGGCGCCTCGGTTTCGAGCGTCTGGTATCGTGCTCGCACCGGCCAGAATGCAAACTTCGTCGTAAATAAAGAGCATTCCTGTCGCGATAGCTTCGCCGTCGAGCTCGGCAATGTACGGGAAGGCTCCGCTACATTGCGCGCTTACGGTACCAAATTTGAGCATGAACTCGCCGAGGGCCGGATTTTCGGCTGTCCAGGCGGCGGCTGACGTACGGGCCCAGAGATCGACCTCATGATCTACGACGATACGTGTATTGATAGCGGGATTCAGTCTTACCGACTCAGGCCGGTGGATCGTCAGGTCACGATACATCACGCTCGTGAGTTCAATGGGGCGATAACCGCGGCCGACAAGCAATGCGAGAATTGCCTGATCTGCCATTGGGCTCACTTCGTGAAAGATAGGCGCATTGCGTTCCTTGAAGAACGATTCGAGTACATCGAGTTGTTCAGCCGAGGCGTCTTCAAAAACACCTAGGCCGAAAGTCTGCGTGAGGGGCGATTCGACGCCGTCAAACATCGCGTATGCGCCCCCGACCTCGGTCCAGGCGGCACCGCTTACAGGGTCGAGTCTTGCCCGCGTTTTAACAAAATCAGCGTTGGCGCGTGCTTCGGTTCGTTCGAGCTTCTGAGACAATGATAGGTCTGAGTAAATCATTCGTTGATCTATGTATAGATGCTCTATTCAAGGCCGATCCGTTTCACGAGTTGAGTGAAGCGAGAATCGCCGCGAAGCGAATCGTATTCATATCCGGTTGCTATGAAACGCAACAGTGGGTCGTGGTCGATATATGCCTTTTCAAGCAGTTCGATCGCTTTCGGATCATCACCAAGGGCGGCATAGCCTACGGCCACTATCGCCGGAGAAGTATATTGGCCCGTTGACGCGATCCGCGAAAGTATCTGACGTGATTCAGGCTGCCGCGCGGGTATTTTGGCGTACGCTGCCGCAAGATAAACCAGCGGTTGGCTGTATTTATTCTCACCGCCTAAGGCATCGACCGCTCGTTTATAATAGACGGCGGCTTCCGAGTACATTCCCTTGCCGGCGTAAACATAACCGAGCGAAAAATTTGGGATCTCACGCGTAGGCTCGATCGCCTGGGCCTCGGTGTATGCCGCGAGTGCATCGTCAAATCTTCGGGACTGTGTAAGGATTATGCCGCGCTGAAGCAGCCACATTCGCCGGTTTATCGGGTCACGAAGCCGCTGTTCCTCAAGTTGGGCAAGAGCCTCGTCCTGACGGCCCATTACGGAGAGAAAGAACGCATAATTGTTGCGGGCAAAATCGTCGTTCGGACTCAATTCGATAGCCTTTGTATATTCGCGCTCGGCCGTCTTCCAATCGAATTCATACTCTCCGATCATCGCCTGAATGACATGTCCTTTAGATAGATCGGGCCCCAATGCCACGGCTCGCTCCGCCGCTGCCTTTGCCTTCGGCACCAGTTCGCTGGGATCGTCGCTTCCGTTTGCACGTGACCAGTAGATCCATGCGATCTGGGCATAGGCATCGGCAAAGTCCGGATCTATAGAGGCTGCGCGTTCGAAATATTCAAGCGCATTTCCGCGCACGTCCATCGGCCCGTTGAGTTCGACAAGGCCGTTCAGATAATAACGATACGCTTCGGCATTGGAGGTGCCGCTGTCGAGAAAGCGCTTCGACTGTTCGTTCGTTAGTTTTAGGCGAAGCTGTTCGGCGGTCGTCTGTGATATTTCCTTTTGGATACCCAATACATCTGATGCACTTCGGCGATATGTACCGCCTGCTAATCGACGGTCCTCACCGGCATCGATGATCTCGATCGAAACCTCCAGGCTGTCTCCCAGCTTTCTCAAACTGCCGGTAACGATAGTTGTGACCCCAAGCTTTGAAGCGGCCGCTATCGGGTCGGCACTCTCGCCCCGAAGCTTAAAGCTCGAACTTCGAGAGATCACCTTTATTTGAGGCAGTTGAGCGAGACGGTCAATGAGCCTTTCGCTAATGCCGTCAGAAACATATTCGAAGTTCTGATCACCGGTCAGATTTTCGAGCGGGAGAACGGCTATCGATTCGATCGACGGACCGGTTCGGGCCGGAAGAAATACAAAATACCCGATCAGCGAAACAGCCGCGATCAGCACGACCGTGATCAGCGCCCAGCGAAGCATTCGGTGGCGAGGCTCAACTGTTGAGGCGACGACCTCGCCATTTATTCCCTCTTTAGTGCCTCCGGACGTATTTGCAGGGCCGCCGTGCGTCGGCATTGCGCCAAGAGCTACGGCCGTCGCCAAGCCATCACCGATCTTGCGGTCCTTGCCGTCCGTCTCGTGCTGGCGTGCATCGAGCCCCGAGTGTTCGGCCGTCCGCTGGTTGTTGATATTCTGTTGCAGGAGTCGTCTGGCATTCTCCAGATCGGAACGAAATTCGGCGGCCGTCTGATATCGATCTTCTACTTTTTTTGAAAGGGCTTTTGCGACGATCTGCTCGACCTCGCCTGGCAGGCCGCGCATTGCGGACGTGAGTTCCGGCGGTTCGCCGGAGAGTATCGAGACAATTAGATCCGCGGCAGTGTCCCCTGCGAACGGCCGTTTGCCGGAGATCATTTCGTAAAGCACCACGCCGACGCTCCACAGGTCGGAACGCCCGTCGATCTGCAGCCCGCGGGCCTGCTCGGGCGACATATACGCGGCGGTCCCCATGACCGTACCGGGCCGTGTGCGAAGCAAAGCCTGCGTAGGATCTTCGGAGCCCGGGCTAAGATGATCGGTCTCCTGCTGGCCGAGTTTAGCAAGTCCGAAATCGAGGACCTTAACATAACCATCGCGGCGGATCATTATGTTCTCGGGCTTTATATCGCGGTGGACCAAGCCCGCATCATGAGCGGCAGACAATGCCGACAGCGTCTGAATGGCTATATCCAACGCCGTCTCGATCGCGATACCGCGGGCGATCAGATGATTCAATGTCTGCCCATCCACAAACTCGGCCACGAAAAAGAGAGTTCCGTCTTCGGTCGACTCGATCTCATAGACCGTCATTATGTGAGGGTGATTGAGGGCCGAAACAGCCTGTGCCTCCTGGGAAAATCGCTTTATGCTTTCATCATTTGAAACACGGTCGGAATGAAGTACCTTAAGCGCGACCTTTCGATTTATCTTAGTGTCGTCGGCGAGGTACACCTCTCCCATCCCACCCTTTCCGAGCAGTCCGACAACGCGATAACGGCCATTTATGACAACCCCTTCGCCCAGGCCTGAAGACGCTCTTTCTGACACTTGAGCCTGGTCGCCATCAGTTTCGAGCACTCTAGTCTCAATACTGTCGGCTGGATCCTGGCCTTCCAATGTCTTGCCGGCTTTTTCGACCTCGTCCGTCATTAAGAATCAGTTCTACAAAAAGCAAGAAATGCAGTTGAATGTCGGGAAAACTTAACAGAGGTTAGCAGGAAATGGCGTCCGGAACAACACAAATACAGGCAGAATTAGCTTGTGAAGCAGTAGTATCAACGGGCGATTTTTAAGTCCGTTAACAAAAGATCGCTTTGCTCAATAGCTTAATTGACATATATTTGGTTCATACCGTTCACTCCCTTAGATTTGATCACAGCTTGTGCGAACCGGAAACGAAGTTCTGGTGGATGCAGCCCGCTGTAGGAGACCTCATACAATGGACCGGAAAGAATGGACGATAATGATCTATATGGCAGGCGACAACAATCTTGCCGTCGATATGGCTTATGCTCTTGAGCAGATAAAGGGCGTGGCAGGCGAGGGACCGGATAGCCCGAATTTGTTTGTCTATTACGACGGCAACTCGCCATCGATACCAACGTTGTATTGCGATTTCTCGGATCCTAAGAGGGCGAAGTACGTTCGGTCGTTCAAGGTGCCCGACAAACTTTACCCGACGCCCGCCAAGCAGAATGAAAATGCTGCTGACAAACGGTCGGTCATTAATTTCGTCGATTGGTGTGTCAATAATGTCGAGGTAGTAAACGAAAACGGGGAGATCACCTACGGCCGCCGAGCGAATAAATATGCGCTGATCTTTTCGGGACACTCGCTCGGCTTTCAGGACATCGGGCTTTTCAAAGATGAGACCTCGGGCAAGACAATGAAGATGAATGACCTATTCATCATGCTCGATCGGCTCGTTCGAACCGAGGACGAGCTGAAGGGATATGTAAAAGGGCTTGATCTCGATGCCGACGAACTCGCGCGCGAAACGACTGAGCTTCTTGGGCAACCTCTGGATCTGCTCGGATTTGACGCTTGCGTGATGGGAATGCTCGAGGTCGGTTACCAATTCAGTTCTGTCGCCAGAACAATGATCGCCTCGGAGGGCAGCGTACCGAGCGCCGGCTGGACCTACGCAAAGATACTCGGAACTCTTGCTAACGAAAATCGCGGAAAGTGCGATCCTAATGCTTTCGCCGAACGTTTTGTCCGGGAGTTTATCAGGTCGCAGGACGCATTCACCATCGGCGGGTCATCGGTCGATATGGCGGCATGGGACCTAAGTAAGCTGCAGGATCTTACGATCGCATTCGACGGCCTGGCGATCACTCTTCTTGCGTGTTTTGACGACCCGAACAGCCGCATTTACCGTCAGATGGAACGCGTCGTTTTGCAAGTGCATTGGAAGTGCCAATCATACATGTACGACCAAAATATTGACCTCGGAGACTTCTGTGAGCTGCTCGGTAAGGAATGCACCACGCTGATCGACGAGCTTGGCGGCGGCGGCGATACAGAGATACTGGTAGAACTTCAAGCCGCCTGCCGAAACGTGCTTACCGAGCTTGATAAAGCCGTAATTCTGAGCGGTTTCAGCGGCGGAGAATATCAATATTCGAACGGCATCTCGGTCTTCTTCCCGTGGTCGCGCGCGGGCTACGATGTTTCACGAAAAAACTACGAGGGCCTCTTTTTTGCAAAAGACAGCGGCCGTTCAAAACAATTTACCTGGACGGGTTTTCTCAAGAAATATCTCTACGAAGTGGCTCTCCGAAAGTTTGAACCGCCCGAGGTCAATGGATCGGCAGGTTCAAGATATCGATACTACTCTGGAGTGAGGTTTGACGAGGGTTCGTTTGGCGGAAATGCAGTGGCCTCGGAAGCTAAACTCGCCGGACAGGAAGGCTCAAAACTCGCTGGTCAGGAGGGCTCGAAGCTAGCCGGACAAGAAGGCTCAAAACTCGCTGGTCAGGAGGGCTCGAAGCTAGCCGGACAGGAAGGCTCAAAACTCGCTGGTCAGGAGGGCTCGAAGCTAGCCGGACAAGAAGGCTCAAAACTCGCCGGACAGGAAGGCTCGAAACTCGCCGGACAGGAAGGCTCGAAACTCGCCGGACAGGAAGGTTCGAAACTCGCCGGACAGGAAGGTTCGAAACTCGCCGGACAGGAAGGTTCAAAACTCGGCGGTAGCGGAGGCTCGAACGCATTCTTTAACAATCTTCGACTCTTCAAAAATATCGAAAGCCGCTGGAATATTTCGGGATTTACAAAAAAACCTAGTGAGTCAGAATCCGATGCAAAAAGCGCCGACTCATCGCACGGCTAGCTTTTTGCTTACGTTCAGGGGTTAGCGAACCTGCCGTCGCCGGCCGAGAGTTCGACTTTCGAGACCGGCAGAGTTCATAGTTTCCTGCCCTTTAATCTTTGGGACATCGCGTCGGCCTCGTTCTTGACTTCTACATCGAACTCCCTGAGGTTGTCTTTCAATCTGATCATCGCACCATTGTCTACCGGATCGCCTTTTATCCGCGTAAACTCGTAACTCCCTTCGCCGCTCAAACCTGTAAGCGTCGTCCTAAGGGTCGCACGGATACGCTGTTCATCCTTATTCGGTTTATCGTCGACATTTGAAATGAACAATATCCTCCCCGTAAGCGTTAATTCGTTGCCTGTGACCTCTGCGTCATAATCCCAAGTCACTCGATCCACTTCTGCAAAATAAGGATCCAAGGGCGGCTCTTCGGTGACCCTCCATTTACCTATCAATGCCTTGTAGCGATCATTGTCAGGCGTTGGTGAAGGAGATGGCGAAGTTGCCATCGTTACCGATGAATTCACCGGCGGCACTCATTGGAAACGGACTTTGTGCCTATCACTCCCGTGGAGTAAAGCGCGGTAATGAGCGCGGCCAAAGCGGCGATGAGGCCGCCAAGTCCTGTAAAGATACCCGGCAGGGATGACCAAAAGGAAGGCTTCGATTCAGGCGTGTCTGCCATGTTTTATGCTCCAATTTGGATTATCGTCGGATATTTATAACACAAATTGAGGCGAGATCATTTTCTTTCCATTCTCTCGCTTCGCCCCCCTAGGAATTCGCTCTGCGTGCATTCTTGCGGTGATGTATCGGCCTGTGGAGTTAGCCGGGCAGATTGTAGTTGCGACTCGACCGTTATTAACGATAAGGCCCACTTCATATGGACCGTATCGTTACTCAAAGATATTCCTCGTTTCGGAAACGATCATTGAACGCCTCTCAAGTTCGGAAGACTTTTCCGGGTTCGACGTAAGCAGCACAACCGAACGAACCCCCAACTCAATGAGAATTTCCGCCGCGGGCCGATAGTCTCTGGCATCCGCGCTAAACCCCGCGCGTACATATGCCTCGGCCTGACCAAATTCCTGCTTGTATCTCATGCTCTCGATCAGGGCAAGATGGCCGTTTCCCTTACCTTCTTGTTCGAGGTAAATGATCACGCCGCTTCCGTTTTCCTGGATCGCCTTTTGAGCCGCGGCCATTTCAGCCGCGCACTCGCACTCAACGCTGTTAAAGACGTGCCCGCCGATGCACGCCGAATGAATGCGACAAAGCACATTTTCTTCGCCCGCGACCTCGCCCATCACGAGGGCGATCGATTCGCGTTGGCCATCGTAGTAAAGGACTTCTTCGAAGGTTCCGAACCTGGTTTCCAGATTTCGAACTGCGAGACGCTTTATCATTCTCAGAGTCTTACACACTCACCGCGTTTCAGAAATTGCCCATCTCCCGCTTTGCCCTTATGCTCGCCATTTTCGATCACGACGCGGCCGCGTGACAGAACGGTCTCGACCTTGCCTTTAATGGTCCAGCCTTCGTATGAGGAGTAATCGACATTCATGTGCTCGTGCTCGACGCCGAATTTCGTCTCCCTGTTCGGGTCAAAAATGACGATGTCAGCATCGGAGCCGACGGCGATCGTGCCTTTTTTCGGGAACATGCCAAACATCTTTGCCGCTGCTGTCGAGGTCAATTCGACAAAGCGGTTGAGCGAAATGCGGTTTTCGACAACGCCGCCGTTGTAGATCAGCGGCAAGCGATTTTCGACGCCGGGTGCACCGTTCGGGATCTTGGTAAAATCGCCGATGCCCAGTTCCTTTTGCTCTTTCATACAAAACGGGCAATGGTCGGTCGATATGACCTGCAGGTCGTCCATCTTGAGGCCTTTCCAGAGCTCGCCGCAGTTGTGCTTTTCACGCAGCGGCGGCGTCATCACGTATTTCGCCCCGTCCCAACCGTCGCCGTAATCGTCGATCGAATGGAACAGATACTGCGGGCAAGTCTCGGCAAACGCCGCGATGCCGCGATCACGGGCCTGCCGCACTTGATTAAGCGCATCTGTGCAGCTTAGGTGAACAATGTAAACAGGCGACTCGGCCATTTCGGCAATGGCGATGGCGCGATGAACTCCCTCAGCCTCGGCGATAGTCGGACGAGTGAGTGCGTGATACTTCGGAGCGGTTCTTCCGTCGGCGAGAAAGCGTTTGATGATCTCATTGATCACGATGCCGTTCTCGGCGTGCATACAGATCAGGCCGCCTCGTTTTCCGGCCGCCGACATCGCGCGAAAGATCGTCGCGTCATCCGCCAGAAAGACGCCGGGATACGCCATAAACAGCTTGAACGATGTAATGCCCTCATCCATCAGCGAATACATCTCTTTCTCGCTGCCGTCCTCAAAATCGGTCGTGATGAGATGAAAACCGTAGTCGATACACGTCTTGCCTTCGGCCTTTTTGTGCCACGCGTCGACACCCGCGGTCATCGATTCGCCCTTCGTCTGCACCGCAAAATCAATGATCGTTGTCGTCCCGCCAAACGCCGCCGCCCGCGTCCCGGTAAAGAAATCGTCCGACGAATGCGTCCCGCCAAACGGCAGCTCCATATGCGTATGCGGATCGATCCCGCCCGGTATGACGAGCTTGCCGGCGGCATCAATGACAACATCCGCCTCCATATTCAGCGTCTTGCCGATCGTCGTCACTGTCTCACCGTCAATAAAAATATCCGCCCGATAGTCGTCCACCGCAGTAACAACCCGCCCGTTTTTGATCAGTGTTTTCATTGTCTTAATACCTTTCTTTTAGCGTTAGTGGAATGTCGCTGTCAATACGGAGACTCATATCTATTGAGGTCAGTCTTTACGAAGCCAAACAAATTTTCCGGATTGGTCGATATAGCCCCAAATGCCATCAATCTCACCATGACTCGCGGGACTGGCATTTGCGACGCCGCCAGTGAAATAGAGTGCATTGTCGAACTGCGGTTCAATAACGATCACACCTTTTGTATCGATGTAGCCCCACTTTTCTTCGAATCGTTCGCCAAAAGCGACTGCGGCCAGCCCCTCATTAAAGTAGGAAGCCGCATCAAACTGAGGCTTTATTGCGAATCTTCCCTTCTTGTCTATATACCCGTATTTTTTTCCAACCCGCACGACGGCCAGACCGTCGGAAAAAGAATCTGCGGAATCAAAGTTAGGCGGAATTACTAGTTTGCCCGCCTTGTTAATGAATCCGAACTTATTCTTTACTTTTACAGGCGCCAATCCATCTGAAAAATCGCCCGCCCACTGGTAGCTAGGTGTAATAAGTAATTTTCCATTTCGCCCCACGAAGCCGTATTTTCCCTTGATTGGAAATTCGCTCGAGTCTAGGTTCTTTGCACTTGTAATCACCAGAGCAACGTCATCGGAAAAACTGTGTACCCAGTCAAACTGAGGTTTGATAACGAATGCCCCTGTTTTGTCGATGAATCCCCATTTATTGTTTATCTCAACACCTGCCAAGCCTTGAGAGAACTCGAAGGCAAAATCGAATCGCTCTGGGATCATGAAAGTTCCAGTCTTGTCGATGTAGCCAACTTTGGCAAGCTTTCGTCCGGCGACCGCCATCCCCTCTGAAAAATCGCCAGTGCTTTCAAACTCTGCTGGGATGACCAATTTTCCTGAATTGTCGATATACCCATATTTATCACCTACTTGAACCCTCGCTAACCCTTCGAGTGAATACCACGCCCCTTCAAATCGAGGTTCAATGATGATGGTTCCACGGTTATCAACAAATCCCCATTTACCTTTCGAAAGTATTGGGAAGAATTCGCCCATCCTTCGACGTTGACCAAAGACCGCCCCGATAACAGAGATAAGCAATATTCCGGCGGCTACTGCTCGAAGTATGCGAAATTTCACGGTGGATGACTCCTTATTCTTGAAAGTGTTCTCAGATTCGATGCTGAGGCCACGTGGCGAGATCGCCGGGATCGCTGGCGTTGTTAATATGATTCTGCAAGCGACCCCGACAAGGAGCCTTCATGTTACGGCTTCTTCTTTCTCGTCAATCCGGACTTCTTTTCAGATTTACGGACAAAGCTCTTGGCTCGCTAGAGTGGTCTGTCGCTGTCGTAGGCGTAGTCGCAGTTAATGAAAACATCCGCCTGAAATCATCAACCGCCGTGATCCGTCCGTTTCTGATCAGTGTTTTCATTTCTGTTAGTTACTGTTCCAAATGTCGTAAGCGATCTTCCAATCCTTTTTATACCGCCTCCAGACTACGATGAATTTACCTGATTCGCGTTTCCCGTCCGGAGAGACCAGTTCGAATGTCCCTACCTCGATTGCCGCATTTCCCTGAGCCTCGACACCGGTCGTGTTTAATGACAGCTTAGCACCCGAATCAATAAAGCCCTGCCAGAATTGCTGTATCTTTGCCCGCTCCTGAACCATCGAGCCATTCGGGGGCATTACGCGAGCGTCGTCGGCATACATGCCAGCGATCTTCGCCGCGTCGCCCTTGCTGAGTGTCTTGGCAAAGGCTTGGGAAACGGCTTCGATCTGATTACGAACACTGTCACCCGCAACCTTGTTTCCTTTAGCCTGACCCAGTGACACAGAAACTGCCGCGATCAAAATAACGAGCGTTAGGATGATTCTATTCATTTTTATTATCGATCTCCTTCAGAAAAATGCTTAAAGCAAGATACCTTTACATCGGCGTAAGGTTCGGACCCACAGCTACACGAGATTTTGCAACTGACCGCCCTTCACCCTCACCTCCATTCGATTGTTATGCTCTCCGTCGCCTTCTAATAAGATCCGCCCGATAGTCGTCAACCGCCATGACGACCCGTCCGTTTTTGATTAGTGTTCTCATATTTGATTCAGCACAGAGGCAAACATATCACTGAGGGGTACTCGGTGTACTCTGAGGCAAGTATTACTTCTTCGCTCGCTCAAAGAACATATCGCGCATTCGGCCGGCGCCGACATGAAGCCTTTCGATCTTTCCGTTGCGGTCGCGGGTTACCCAAATCACATAGCCCTGTCCAATGAAGTGATCCTTGTAGAGTGGCTGCAGGGAAAGATCCAACACAGGCCGCTGTACGATCGATGCTTTTGTTCCGTCGACTGTAAAGGTGAATTTCGCCTGCGCCTCGTCGCTGTACCACTCGCCGGCGAACTCTTTCAGTTCGGCCGCGGTCGGTGTCCATTCGCGTTCGGCGACAAATCTCATGATTCCGCCCGACGGTCCTCGGCCTTCACCTGCGATAGGCCTGCCGTCTTTGTCATAGGTGAACTTGACCTCGTCTCCGCCTATCAAAAAGGTGCCTACGGCGATCGGCCTCATAGGCTGCCCTGCAAAACGCAACGCTCCATTTTCAAATGTGATCCGGGCGGGTAAATGGGTCTTATCGTTTCGCCATATTCCGACGAATTTTTTAAGCTGTTCCTCCGGGACGGAAATAGCGGCAGGAGGTTTTGGTCCTTCCGGAAAAGGTCCGAGTATCTCATCCGTCACACTAGCGGCTATGCCGCCGGCATTCGGGCTGGTACCGTTGCACAATACAGCGACCGATAATTTTTGGTCCGGATAGCGCGCCAAAAATGTCTGATATCCGGCGGTCGAGCCGCCATGGGATACGTCCCGCAGGCCTTTGTATTTACCGACAGTCAACCCTAACGCATATTGGATCTTGTAACCGTCGTTCAGCACTCCTTGTGTTTCAAGAGCATCGACAAGTGACGGATTCCATGTACGGTCGTCAAGCATCGCGTTCCATTTGAGCCAGTCGCCGACAGTCGTGAGCATTCCGCCATTGCCATAAACATTCATGAACGGCATGTTGAGCTCCCACGACCCATTCGCACCCTGGCGGGAATATGCCTGGGCACGGCCGGGAACGATCCGCTGATAGTTATCCCTTGTCGAACTGTTCGTCATGCCGAGCGGCTTGAAGATCCGCTCCCCTACAAAGGCCGGGAATTTTTGCTTGGAGACGCGTTCAACGATCTCGGCTGCAAGCTGATAACCGCTGTTGGTGTAGGAATACTCAGAGCCCGGTTTGAAATCGACATACTTTTGACGAAGGATGACATCGACTGCCAAAGCCTGTGAGATCACGCGGTCGCCTCGGCCTGCTCCGGTGAGAGACATGACCGCTCCCCAATCACGAAGTCCGGCAGTGTGATTGAGCAAATGCCTGATCGTCAGCGGCGAACCGTAATCCGGCAATTCAGGAATGTACTTCCTCACGGGATCATCGATCGAGAGTTTCCCTTCTTGCTGAAGCAGCACGAGCGCCGCAGCAGTGAACTGCTTTGCAACCGAGCCTGACTCAAATATTGTCTGGGGCGTGTTAGGAATATTGTGCTCCATCTCCGCGAGTCCGAACGCTTTTTCAAAAACGCTCTCGCCGTTGACCGAAACACCAATAGCGCAACCCGGTGCGGGCATCGCGTTCGTCTTAGACGCTTTTTCGAATGCACGTTCGGCTCCGGCGACGACCCTTGATCTGTCAGGCACCTGGGCGAGAACTGCGTATGAAGCGGCAAACAACGAGGCCGCCATGCAAAACAAGAAACGTGTCTTCATACTCGATAGTGTCGGGCTAAATTCGGATACTCCGGTTCTGTTTTCAAGGGATATTTGTCGATCAACCCACGGTTAGATCGTTCAAATCGGCGAATAAAATTCAAAATTTTGAATTTCTCTGATAGCTGTGATATCGTTTCGGCATAAATCCGCTGGATCGGCGTTTTCCAACTCATAATCAAAAGCGATCATACGATAACTGCTTACTTACGGGAGAACGCTAACAATGAAAGGAAACTCTGCACTCGCCATTGCGGTCTGCATCGCCTGTTTTCTCATAGGCTATCTGGCCTATCTGTCGGCTGCGTTTTTTGTCGATCTTTTTATCGAGAGAGCTGTTCCCTGCCAAAATACGGCAGAAGTTTGCGCCCAACAGGAACGATCGCAAAAGGACCGCTGATCTCGCAGTTGATCGTCCCGGCCTTTTCCTACCGCCAATTTAAGGCGGCTAACAAAGCGCGAATCCCGCATCTAGAGCCTCGACGAGCCGATCGACCGACTCAGTTGTCGTATTCAACATCAATCCGGTACGGATGACGTTGCCGTAAAGGCCGCCTTTGCCGATGAGAACGCCTCGGCGTTTTGTCTCTTCAAACACTTTCAGGACGGCTTCAGGATTCGGTTCCTTTGTATTGCGGTCTTTGACGAGTTCGATCCCGAGCATCAACCCCATCCCGCGGACGTCGCCGATCATGGCATGTTTCTCCTGTAGTTCGAGAAGCCGCTGTTTGAAATAATCACCGACGACGCGGGCGTTGGTACGCAAGCCGTCTTCCTCGATCACTTTGATAACTGCGAGGCCGACCGCCGAAGAGACCGGGTTGTCGCCGAATGTCGAGAAGGTCAGGCCCGGGAACGCATTCGCCACCTCCTCGGTCGCGATCGTCCAGCCGATCGGCACACCGTTGCCCATGCCCTTGGCGGATGTCATGATGTCCGGCTCGACGCCCCAGTGCTCGATGCCGAACCATTTGTCGCCCGTGCGGCCCCAGGCAGCCTGAACTTCGTCCGAGATGAACAGCCCGCCGTGACGCCGAACGATCTCGGCAACACGCGGAAAATACTCCTTCGGCGGGATGATAAAACCGCCCACGCCGAGTATCGTCTCGGCGATCATCCCCGCGACCTTGCCCGTCGTGGTCGTTTTGATCAATTCCTCGACATCGTCTGCACAGGCGACACCGCACGAAGGATATTCGAGCTTGAACGGGCAGCGATAGCAATATGGAGCGACCGCGTGCACAATGCCGGCGACCTGCGAAGCGATCGGCTTCCACGTCGAATGCCCGATCGTCGAAAGCGCCGTCGCCGAACGACCGGCGTACGAATGGCGCAGTGCGATGACCTCGTTGTTCCCCGTCGCAAGCTTGGCGGCAAGGATCGCCGTATCGTCGGCTTCGGTGCCGCTGTTGGTAAAGAATGATTTCTTTAGCCTGCCCGGCGAGATCTCGGCCAGCTTTTCCGCAAGATCGCCCTGAGGTCCGTTTGCATACAGTGTCGAAGTATGTGCGATCTTATCAACCTGCTCTTTCCACGCTGCGTTAACGCGCGGATTCGCGTGCCCGATGCTGACGGTAAGAACTCCGCCGAAACAATCGAGATATTCGCGGCCCTGATCGTCCCAAACGTATTCGCCCTCGCCTCTGACGAGCGCAAGAGGCTCTTGGTAATAAGTTGCCACGGCCGGAAAAAGAAATTCCTTGTGCTTCTCAATTGCACTCTTCAGCGACGTCTTTGTTTCTGGTTGGGTCATAAGAACACACTAAACGCGGAAAATACGTAAATGGAGCACATAATTGTACTCCAATTTCGATCGAACTCGAGGTTCCATATCTCCGCGATCTTCTCATAATTCCTCGACGGTTAGTTTGATATCGGCGTACTTCCACGCCTCTAGATATCGCTTTTCTACCGTCAGTGCTTCATCCTTTTTGCCCTGCGCCTTCAGAGAGGTCATTAGTCCGAACAGTGACCGTCCGCTGCCCGGATTACGCCGCAGGTCCTCGCGAAACGTCTTTTCTGCCTCGATAAACTGCCCGTCACGGAGCAGTGCACCGCCGAGATTTTCCCTTACAGGCGAAATGGACAGCGGCGGTTCGGAATACCCGAGCGTGTCCTCGGCATCTACGGCATCTCGTAGAAAGTCGATCTCCTTCGCTTTATCGCCCTTTTGACGTGCGATCGCCGCGTCAATGCGGGCGTCATCGATCTTGCGAAGCGGAGAAGCGTCGGTCGTATCCTTGGTCCATTCCGCCTGAGCCTTGGCTGCGTCGCCCTTGGCAATAAGCGCCATTGCCCGTGCCCACCTCCAGCCCTGCAGCGTCTCCGGGCGGCTATCGGCCGGCGGAGCGGGCGCATTGAGTATGTCGTCCCATCGCTTGAATCGCACCAAATATCGCGGGCGTTGATCGCTCGACCGCGGTGTTTTGAAAATGAATTTGCGGTCAAGTGAATCAGAAACTTTGGCAAAGTTGCCCTGCATGGCGTACGAGAACAGGAGGAAATTCAGAACGTGATTGTAATGCCACAGCCTGAATTCTTCGGACAGGGAGTCTGTTGGCATTGTGGCCGTTTCCTCATTCGATTCGATCGATTTCTGAAAGTTTCCGGTCCGCACATAGATGTGTGCAGGCATATGGACAAGGTGGCCAAAAGACGGGATAAAGATCTTCTGCCCGCGCAGCGCGTCGGCAGCAGCGAGGGCACGTTCGGGCTGCATTGACTCCTCGACGCCGTGAATATACGTATGCGTCAGGCCGACGTGTTTGGGATGCAGCTTAAGGCCTGCCTCGAGAACGGCCAGCATTTCCGGCCATCTGCCGACGGGTTCGCCATCTCGTGTCCAATTAGAATAACCGGCCGAATAAAAGATGCTGAGGGCGTAAAGAGCAGCGGCATCCGCGTCTCGAGGCGACGATTCGTAGATCGGTTTCATTGCCTCGCGATAGGCGTCCTCTGAAGCTTTTCGGTTGTAATTGTCTTCGTCGGGCAGGAGCTTAGACAGCGCTTCGATATACCTTCGATCAGAGGGCGGAGCCGACATCGACATCGCGGTCTTAATTGCATCGCGTGCCTCTTTTAGCCGTTTCTGATCACCTGGATTTCCACCTCCGGTGCTTCGCGGATATGCCGCAACTGCGATGCCCCAATAGGCCATTGCAAGCTGCGGATCGAGTTCCGCCGCCCGGCGAAACGACCTGACCGCATCGCCGTCATTAAAGGCGTAATAAAGCGTCAATCCTTGGTCGAAAAAAGCCTGAGCCTGTTTGTTCGAGGTCGCGACCTTTCTGTTAGCGATCGCATCAGTCGATACAAGCTCGATCGGCTTGGATCCCGGTTGGAGGGTCGGCGCATTATGTTGGACATGCTGTGGAAATACGCCGGCGGTGCAAATAGCGCCGAAAAAGGTTAGCTTTGCGAGTGTATTCATATTTTAGGATCGACGAGGCGACCGGCCGCAGTAAAACTGCGTATGCAAAATTGCCGATGATGGTGCTAATTCAAATGCGATCGGACACGCCCCGCTTCAGTACAGGTTCCCTTCGCGCTTGCGGCCGGTGTAATCGACATATACGACCTTCAATTCAGTATAGAAGTCGAGCGACGTCGAACCCTGTTCGCGAGCCCCGAGGCCGGTATGCTTCACGCCGCCGAACGGAATGTGTGCTTCGCCGCCGGTCGTGGGTGAATTGATGTGCGTCATGCCGGTCTCGATCTCGTCCACAAATCGATACACGAGGTTCGTATCATTTGTAAAGACCGATGATGACAATCCGTAGTCGCTGTCGTTCGCGATCATCATCGCTTCATCAAAGTCCTTTACGCGCAGCACTGACAGCACCGGCCCGAATATCTCTTCGCGCGCGATCCGCATGTCCGGCGTCACATGATCGAAGACCGTCGGCTCGACAAAATAGCCGTCGTCGAGACCATCGCCTGTGGCGCGATTACCGCCGCATTTCAGCTCGGCCCCATCCTCTCGACCGATGTCGATATACTTTAGTACAGTATTGAACTGGCCTTCATCCACGGAAGGGCCGATGTCGGTTCCCGCCACGCTTCCGTCACCGAGTTTGAAGCTTTTGGCCCGTTCGACGATCCTCTCGACAAACTCATCCGCGATCCTGTCAATAACGATCGCCCGCGAGGTCGCGGTGCACCGCTGACCCGTCGAACCGAACGCGCCTTGCGCGGTCGATTCCACAGCGAGCGACATATCGCAATCTTCCATTACAACTACCGGATTCTTGCCGCCCATTTCTGCCTGTACCTTTACTCCGCGAGGGGCGACTTGAGCATACAAACGCAATCCTGTTTCGGTAGAACCCGTGAATGAGATGGCTTTTACTGCCGGATGGCAAACGATCTCGTCTCCCGCTTCACTGCCGGAGCCCAAAACGAGATTGAGGACACCGGGAGGCAATCCCGCTTCGTTGAAGATCTCCGTGAGTATCACGGCAGTTGCGGGCGTCAATGTCGCGGGCTTAAAAACAACGGTGTTGCCCGCCACGAGAGCCGGAGCGATCTTCCAAGCCGGGATCGCGACAGGAAAATTCCATGGGGTGATCGCCGCAACCACACCGTGGGGTTCCTTGACGGTGTAAGCAAAATTTGCCGGCAATTCCGACGGGATCGTTTCACCGACCATCCGACGCGATTCGCCGGCGCAGAACTCGACAACGTTGATCGCACGCGTCAGTTCTCCTCGAGCCTCGGCGAGGGTTTTTCCCTCTTCGCGCGTTATCGCGGCGGAAAGTTCCTCTTTTCGGTCTTCCATCAACCGTGCGGCCTTCGCGATGATGCGCCCGCGCGCGGGGGCCGGTGTTCGCTTCCAATCGCGGAACGCAAAATAGGCCGATTCTACTGCTTGTCGAGCTTCTTCGCGGCTTGCAAGCTGGATAGTACCGATCACGTCATTGGTGTTTGCGGGATTGATATTCGAGGCCGTCTTTCCGGACGCAGAGTCGATCCAATTTCCGCCCATGTAACTCTTATAAACAGCCATATTTATTGCGGATTCAGCGTGCTCGAATATATGAGATAAACGCCAAAAACGCAATATAGGGCGAATACGGACAATGCCCGCGAAACCCTGCCAAACCTGAGAAGGCAATTGTCCGCGAGCACATATTTAGGTGAGGGAAACGTTCAGCTTATCGTTCGATATCTTTGCTGCTTCCTTTTTCGGCTTTCGGAAATGAAAGCAGCCACTTGCCGTCGACCTTTTCGAAGTCCATCGTTTTCCAATCGCCTTCTTTTGTCAGGTATTCTACGGTCGCACGATCGCCGTTGATCTTTTCATTTCGTGCCTCGGCCTTATCGGCCTGCGGCGTTTCAAACATTTCGGCGATCATTTGGTCAAGCGTTTTTTTCGGCTTGTCTTCTTCGCCCATCATCGTCAGGAACTCAATGATGTCCTTGGACATTATCTTCTTGAGTCCTTCGGTGTTCTTGTTTTTGCGAAGCTCGTACGCCGTCTTATATGCGTCCGTTGGGGTCGCAAGTGATCCGATCGTGTGCGTGTCCGGCTTTTCAGCCGTGGGCTCAGGCGTCGTCGCAGCTGCATTCGTATTCAAAGCTGTCTTGTTGCCGTTTGCGTTTGCGGCATTGGAATTGGTAATTCCCCCTTGATTGCACCCTGAATTGAATGCCGCGATAACGATGACCACGGCAAATATCAAAAATGTTGTTATGTTTTTCACTTATTCTCCTAAAATGCGATCCAAAATCGTTGCAATGGCGCGAGGCTGATGGTCTTAAGAATAAGCGATGCACCGCATCCCCGCCACACCCGTTTGGGTAGGTATTTGGTGTTGCAGATTATCTGGTTTTACCTTTTTAGCCTAATATTTAGAACCGATGTCGGACATACGCGAACTACTCGAGGCAAGAACCTATGAGCACGGCGAAAAACCCTTTCTGTTCTCGGAGGCGGACTCTCGGATCTGGTCTTATTCGGAATTCAACGCTGCGGTCAACCAAACGTCAGATCTTCTCAATTCCGCCGGAATTCGAAAAGGTGATGTCGTTAGTCTTCTGCTGCCGAACTCGCCCGAATATATCATTGCTTATTTCGCATGTTGGAAGATCGGCGCTCTGGCGGGCCCGGTAAATTCCTTATTAAAATCGGAAGAGATCGAATGGGTAGTAGGCAATTCCGAATCAAAGCTCCTGATCGTCAATTCCGCGTTCGGATCGGTTATCGAAAACGTCGTAAAACCTCCTGTTCTCAACTTTGACAATGTCGGACTCGCCGCTGGCGGATATTCAAACGAATTTGAACCGGTCGAGCTCGCGCAAGATGACGAGGCGATAATCATCTACACCTCCGGTACGACCGGCAAGCCAAAGGGCTGTCTGCTTACCCACGGAAATCTCATAGCGAATGCGCGTCAGATCACCGAATGGATGTCATTCGGCCCGGAGGACCGTCTGCTATCGGTAATGCCGCTATTTCACATGAACGCCGTAACTGTAACAACGATGACCGCATTGTATTGCGGCGGTTCGACGGTCGTCTCTCCTAAATTCTCTGCTTCGCGATTCTGGGACATCGTCGAGCGATACAAGATCACCTCTTTCGGCTCCGTTGCGACGATGCTCTCAATGCTCCTGAGCGGCAAGTCGCCGATGGTCAGTGGTCAACGTGACGATCCAAGATCCAGGCTCCAAGATCCAAGATCGCGAAGCCTCCGCTTTGCGATGTGCGGTTCCGCGCCCGTTCCTGCGGAAACACTTAAAAGATTTGAAGATACGTTTGGCGTACTGGTGATCGAAGGCTACGGCCTGAGCGAATCGACCTGTCGCTCGACATTCAATCCTCCGAACCAAAACAGACGCCCGGGCTCGTGCGGCCTTCCTATCGGCAATGAGATGAAGGTCGTTGATGAAGACGATAATGAGGTCCCGAACGGTGAGCTGGGCGAGATCGTACTTCGCGGCCCGAACATCTTCAAGGGATACTTCAAAAACCCGGAGGCGACGGAAAAGGCGTTTGCAAACGGCTGGTTTCATACGGGCGATATCGGCTATCGCGACGCAGATGGCTTCTTTTACATCGCCGACCGCAAATCGGACATGATCATTCGGGCAGGTGAGAACATATATCCGCGCGAGATCGATGATGTTCTATACACCCATCCCGCCGTAGCACACGCAGCCGTGATCGGCGTGCCGGACGAACTTTACGGTGAGGTGGTTGCCGCCTTCATCGTGCTAAAGGACGGATACACACAGGCGGAAACACGACCTGCAGGGAGGGCGTCATCGAGTGTTGTTGCAGCGTCGGACATAATCGATTTCTGCAAACTCCATCTTGCCGATTACAAATGCCCAAAGACGGTACGTTTCATTTCGGATATTCCAAAGGGGCCGACGGGTAAGCTTCTAAAGAGAGAATTGGTGAAAATGTTCAGAACAGAACCATAGCTTATAGCTTTAGGTCTATCGCTATTAGCTGAGATTCTAACTTGATTTGAGACCTGACTTTCAAAGGTGTAAACTTACGCTTCCTTATGGCAAAGCGGGTTTTGGGAATTGCGGTAGTGGGCATTGGCGGAGCGGTCGGAACGACGATGGCGGCCGGTATAGAGCTGTTGAAAAAGGGCCTTATAGGCACCGACGGTCTCCCGCTTGCAGAATTGAAAGTTGATGGCCTGGCAGAGTACACCGATATCGTATTTGCGGGTTGGGACCTGTTTTCCGACCATCTGGCGAAAGCCGCCGAAGAACACGACGTTCTCACTCACAAACAGTTCGTCGCCGTCGAAGACGCTTTGAAACAATTGAAGCCTTGGGCTGCGGTGGGCGACGAGCGTTTTCTTTCGTTGATCGATGGTGAAAATAAATTGGTCACGAAAGGCCATCGCGCGACCATCGAAAAACTCCGAACCGACCTCGCCGAATTCAAACGCCGATGCGGCTCGGCGGTCGTTATCAATCTTGCATCGACAGAAAAGCTCGCCGACGAAGGTAACGAGATCCTAAATTCGATCGAGAGCTTCGAACGAGCTTTGGACGACGATTCGTCGGATATATCGCCGGCAATGCTCTATGCTTATGCCGCAATTGCCGAAGGTGTGCCGTACGGAAACTTTACTCCCTCGCTCGCGGCCGATATTCCCGCTCTCATACTACTATCCGAAAAGAACAACGTTCCGATCGCCGGAAAGGACGGTAAAACCGGACAAACATTTATCAAGACCGTACTTGCCCCGGCATTAAAGGCACGAGCATTGCATGTGGATGGCTGGTATTCGACAAATATTCTGGGAAATCGCGACGGCCTCGCACTTTCGAACGAAGACTCGCTTGCCTCTAAGGTAAAGACTAAGAGCAGCGTCCTGGACGAAATTCTCGGTTACGATGTCGATGACCACATTGTCGATATTCGCTATTACCGTCCTCGCGGCGATAACAAAGAGGCGTGGGACAACATCGACATAAGCGGCTTCCTCGGACGGCCAATGCAGATAAAAGTAAATTTTCTCTGTAAGGATTCGATCCTTGCAGCGCCTCTCGCGATCGAGATCGCCCGCTGTCTCGATCTCGCTAAACAACGAGGTGAGGGCGGGATACAGGACCAACTTTCGGTCTTTTTCAAACTTCCGATGACCAAGTCAGGGAAACCAGAGCAGGCGTTTCATAAGCAGGAAGCGATGCTGCTCGACTGGTTAAGTTAACGATCGGCTGCTGATCGCCTCCCGCACCACTTGCCTCCCAATTGTATTAGCGATTCGGGGCCAAAATTGCTGCACGAAAATTCAAGGCCTGAACTGGCCAAGCTTGCGCCACCTGCGCCACCTGCGCCGGCGCAAGGGTGGCGCAATACTCAACGGACGACCCGCTTGATCTCGGTTTCCGATGCTATATAGCCGAAACTTGACCATTGGTCGCCCTCGACTATTTTTCGAAATATCGTGTATGCCTTATCCTTATCGCCGTTGTAAAGGAAATAATTCCCAATGCCGTACCCGAGCGAAGCAGACCCGAGCGTGTTCGCATCGCCGCGGATCGTTGATAGAAGATCTTCTGGTCTGACCTCGTCGCGGTTCAAACTGATGAGTTTCAGGTAATCGTCATTTTCTATCACTTCGATCTCTTTCGGCATCGAATCGAGCAGTCGCTTCGCATCTTTCGCTTTGCCCATCCGGCGAAGGGTCATATAACGCCAGCAAACGGTCGCGACGAGCATGTCGTTGTTCTTAGAGACCTTTTGGCACTCGGCATAAGCACGTTCAGCTTTCTTGAAATTACCCGTGAGGTAATATGCAAGGCCGAGATGATACCAGATGTTCGACTGCAGCGTGCTGGTCGGTATATTTCGTGCGTTCGGGATGCCGTCCCGTTCGATCTCATCGGCTTTACCCTTGATCATCTTAGCGGCGTGTTCGAAGTCATTGATCGCATCATCGAAACATCGAAGCGTGATGTAGCGATGGCCCCGGTGGCGAAACATTCGAGCATCATTCGGAAATTTCTTTATCCCTTCCGTGAAGATCTTGATCGCCTCTTTGTATTTGCCCGTATAAGCCGTTCGCCGTCCGTACCAGATCAACTCATCCGCGTTGTCGGGATTCCTGGTATGAGCCTCACGTGCAATGGCGAGATCAGCCTCGTAGGTTTTCGCAGTCGATTCTGAAAATGACGGAATTACCTGCTTCGCGGAATCGACGCACGGTTGGGCTGTCGCTGAAACGGCCGCAACTGAAAGGAGAATGAGCACGGCGAATGTCTTCATGGCGAACATATTATCAGACGAAATCATCGTCCGGCGACTTGGCTTCATCTTGTTCTTTGTTTTATCGCAGCAGATGATTGAAAATATCGAAACACGAATATAACGAAAAGGAACACGGAAATAATGTCTATCAATTCAGTTTCTTACTCGCTCCCGCCAAAGATCGAGGACGCAATAAAGGAGCAGATCGACCTTTGGAACTCGAAGAATACGATCCATCGGATATGGGAAAAGGATGCTTCCGTCTGGTCAGACGAAGATGAAGCTAAATGGCTCGGCTGGCTGACGATAGTTTCCGAAGAGATCGGAAGCACAGGTGGCTACTACGCGCTGCAAAAGGATATCGAGATGAGCGGATTTGACGATGTGCTGCTGATGGGAATGGGCGGCTCATCGCTCTGCCCTGAGGTCTTGTCAATCACATTTGGCAAGAAGAACTTTCACATTCTTGATTCTACGGACCCTGCACAGGTAAAGGCAGTAGAGGAGAAACTAGACCTTGGTAAAACTCTTTTCATCGTCGCGAGTAAATCGGGCTCTACACTCGAACCGAATTGCTTCAAACAGTATTTCTTCGACCGCGTGTCACAGATAACCGATCGTCCGGGTAAACAGTTTGTAGCGATCACCGATCCGGGATCCAAAATGGAGCAGATCGCGAAGGCCGATGGCTTTCGACATATTTTCTACGGAAAACCTGAGATCGGCGGACGCTTTTCTGCGTTGTCAGCGTTCGGCTTGGTCGCGGCCGCCGCGATGGGATTGGATGTTGATATTCTCCTTGCACGTGCGAATGCTATGGCAGAACTCTGCAAACGTGGGGACCCGGCAGAAAATCCCGGTGCATTGCTCGGACTCGTCCTTGGTGTTTGTCACGCTCAACGGCGAGACAAATTGACGATCTTCACGTCACCCGAACTGTACGATCTCGGTGCGTGGCTTGAACAATTGATCGCCGAATCTACCGGCAAGAACGGCGTTGCGATCATTCCGGTCGATCGCGAACCGATCATCGACGCCGAGAATTATTACAATGACCGCGTGTTCGTTCACCTGGCGTTGAAGGGCGGTGCAACAGATGAGGATGTTTACCAACGGCTCGAGGACATCGAACGCGCCGGGCATCCTTTGATCCGCATTGAACTGGAAAGTCTCTATCACATATCTCAGGAGTTCTTCCGATGGGAATTTGCCACCGCGGTTGCGGGAGCCGTGATGGGGATCAATCCTTTCAACCAACCTGACGTCGAATCTGCAAAGATCGAGGCTCGAAAGATCACCGAAGAATACGAACGAACCGGTTCGCTGCCCGACGAAACTCCGTTCTTTGGATCAGACGGGATCGCCCTTTTCAGCGACGACGTGAACGTCGATGCGTTGAACTCGATCGTCGGTGAAAACAGATCGCTTTCGTCGTATCTGAAAGCGCATCTTTCACGACTCGGCTCCGGTGATTATTTCGCCTTGCTCGCTTACTTCGAGATGAGCGCCGAGCATGAAGCGGCACTTCAAGCGATCAGGGAAACGGTCCTTGAAAAGGAACTTTCGGCGACCTGCCTCGGTTTCGGGCCGCGTTTTCTACACTCGACCGGCCAAGCCTATAAGGGCGGCGCAAACAACGGCGTGTTTCTGCAGATCACCGCGGACGACGCTGCAGACCTTCCGGTGCCTGGACAAAAGTACACTTTCGGCGTGGTCAAAGCCGCTCAGGCCCGCGGCGATTTTCAAGTACTGCTGGATCGCGGCCGCCGAGCGTTAAGAGTTCACCTCGGCAACGGCGTGACCGTAGAAGAAGGCCTGACCGCCATAAAGAAAACGATTTAGATCGGATAGTTTTTTGATCGAAAAGGTAATGTCCGGTTCGGATCTGTTCGGTATGATCTCGCGTATTTTCGTGTATTTCGTGGTTTAACTCTCAAACCGGAACCACCAAACGCGCACAAATCAACATGAAGAAAGCAAAAAATGTTGACCCCTTCGTCAACGAAACATGGACACGATCCATAGAAAAACGAAGGAGCAACAATATGAAGAACTTAATAAATCAAGCTGGCTTTACCCTCACCGAGAGCCTTGTCGTGATCGCAATAATCGCAGTCCTGATCGGTCTGTTGCTTCCCGCGGTTCAGAAGTAAATCTTCCGAATCATCTGATCACACAATCTAAAAAGCCCGCGGCAATCGCGGGCTTTTTCTGTGTAACTCCGTGGCAGAAACAGTTCTTAGACGCCGACAGTTTCGTGTTCGTCGGCCTCGACCAGGAACGGCGTCGCGGTCGGTTTTTCGAGGTCCTCTTCGAGCACTTTGGCGATCACCGGCAGGCTCAGCGAGCGCGTTTTGCTGATGTTCGGGACTTCTTTGCCCTTGGCGTAAACGGCGTGGCGGCCGTGTTCCTGATACCACTCGGAGAGCGAGGCGGTCTTGTGCATCTCCTCGATGATCTGCCGCCAGCCGACGCCGGTGTTGTAGGCACAGAAGCTGATCTCGCCTTCCTGCGTCCCGTACGGGATCACGCACATCTCGGTACGGCGGAAATCGTAGGTGAAAAGGTCCTGGAACCACATCCCCTCGACGCAGAGGACGCGCCAGACGTCCTCTTCCGTTTTTTCGGCCTTCATCCGATCGTTGCGGTCGCTGTTCGAGGTCGTCGACGACGGCTTGAACAGGTTGACGATCTGCGAAATCGGGAATCCTTCGGGTGCACGCGACGCGTCGTAATTTCGCATGATCGCCATCGCAAGTTGAGCCATAGTCAGTTTCTTGCCGCGTGCCGAGTCTGTGATCTTCGCGACGTCCTTCATAAACTGCTCGTAATTGAAGAACTCGAACAGCGACCTTATTTGGTTCGTCTTTTTGTTGACGACCATTAAAGTAAAAATGCCGCAGTTCGGATGGCAATTACACGACGACCATCCCCACGGTGCGTCCGCCCCTTGCAGCATATCCATCACTGACGTAAAGGCTGAATACGACGACAGCGGAAACCAATCGCGCATCGGCTCAAGCACACCGCCGAGCTGATCTTTAAGATCGTGCGTCATTCCCGCAAGAGTGTATCGCTGCTGGATCCGGTCCTTGTCTGAAACGTCTTCATCTCGTCCGGTAAACGATACCGGCTGAAACGCGATCGTCTGAACCTTGTCGATGTTCTCGGCCGCAAACTTCACGATCGAACCGATCCCTTCGTTATTCCACGAATTCACGATCGTCGTCACGAGGGTGACCTTTATCCCTACCTCGGCTAGATTTTCGATAGCCTTTAGCTTCACGTCAAACAAATTCCCAACGCCCCGATGCTTGTTGTCTTCTTCGTTTGTTCCGTCGAACTGAAGGTAAACGCCGTGCTGGCCGGCGGCCTTGGCGGCCTTGCAGAACTCGATGTCCTCGGCGTAGCGGATGCCGTTGGTGGCGGCCAGGATGCGATAGAAACCGATCTTTTTCGCGTAGGCGACCGCGTCCAGGAAATAGGGCGAGAGCGTCGGCTCGCCGCCGGAAAACAGGATGATGATCTGCCGCCGCGGCTTGAACGAAACGGCGCGGTCGAGGATCGCTTTCGTGTCCTCGAAAGTCGGCTCATGCACGTAGCCGACCTGGTTGGCGTCCATGAAGCACGGGTTGCACATCATGTTGCAGCGATTCGTCAGGTCGACCGTGAGCACGGCCCCGCGGCCGAATTTGATGTCGCTCGTGCCGTGGTGATGGACGTGGGAATCCTCGGCCGCCTTGAAGTCGCGGCCGAAGAAGAGCGATTCGATGCGCTGGAGAAAGCGCGCGTCGGTCGCCAGAACGTCCTCGAACTCGCCGTGCGTCGGGCACGTCTTTCGCATCAACACCTGTCCGTTTTCCTCGACTATCTGTGCCTTGATCTCGCCCGGATGTGAGTTCATCAGGATGTCCAGCGGAATGTCCCCCGAGATAACGCCGTTGCGAACCTGCTTAACGCAGGCGGGACAAAGCGAATCCGTCTCACGCGGAAATCCAAGCGGGGGAGCGGTACGCTCGTAAGACTTGAGCAGAGGCTCGGCGGCCCAACTTGGTTGAATTGCCTGACCTTCGGGCAAGGCCGTATTCACCGCCTGGAATGCTTTCCAGCCAATGTCAGCGAGCTTTGATATCGCTTTTGAGCCTTTCTTTCCTTTTCCGTTCCCTTCCCCGCGTCTGAAATTATCACTGAACATATTGTTTTCGGCTGCGTGGACACATACTGATTCGAACGCGATTTTATCAAATCCAAGCGCAATAGACCAATAACTTAAGTACCGGATCTCGAGAGGTACAGTTGATCTCAAACTTGACCGGCGACGTCTTTAGTTTGTTTTGATCGCTGATAAAATGCTCTCGCCTTCGCCCGGTTACCGCAGGCGGCCATCGAACACCAGCGCCTCTTGTGGTTCTTTGTCGTGTCGTAGAAATAGAGGACACATTCAGGATTTTCGCACTTTCTGATCAAGCTTAGGTCTCCATAAGCGAGGAGATCGGCCACAGATTCAGCTACAGCCGTCAATATTTGCTCCGGATCTCGATAATCCGCCCGATGTACCTTCTCGAATCCAGTTTCCGATCTGACGATCTCCGTATTCCCATTATTGAGTTTTAGCTGATCGTTTATGGAATCGAGTGCTTCGTCATCCACCGACGCTCCTGAAGCGAGGCCGACGATCATCTCATGGATAACCGCCCGAAAATTTAGAGCGTGACCGAGAATTGACTGGCCACTTTCTTTCCAATTCCCAAGTGACTCATCCGCTTCTTCAGCCGAAATGAGCCCGGCCGACAATGCCCATGCAGCAAGGTCCGAAAACTGTTCAAGCAGTTCTATCTGCTTGCCGTTGACCGCGATCTTGGTGTTTGCAAAATCAATTCCGAGCTTGTTGCCGACAAAATAGAACTTTGTTGCTTCCGTCATATTGAAACTCTCAACCGACAGAAAAGATTATAACCGTCAATGCATGCCTTGACAAGTTATAATGATATTGATAACCTGCAACTCACCGTTTCAACGGTTAGACTTATACAGGGAGTAATACTTATGGGAGAAATTTACAGAATCAAAATAAAGAGTTTATCGCTTGCCGCGGCAGGGCTCATCGCCTTATTTGCCACTGGCATTTTTGGCCAAGGCAACCAGACTGGAGCAAAGTCCGGTGTCTTAGCTTCAAATGCAGCGTCCTACAGAACCGCAAGGATAGATGGCCTCGACATCTTTTATCGCGAAGCCGGCGATCCGAGGCGGCCGACCGTGCTGCTTCTTCACGGGTTCCCGACATCGTCGTTCATGTTTCGCGACCTGATCCCGCGGCTTTCCGCAAACTTTCATGTTATCGCGCCTGACTATCCGGGATTTGGACAGAGTTCAATGCCTAGGGCGGATGAATTCGAGTACACATTTGAGAACCTAACAAACGTGATCGACAAGTTCACTCAGTCGGTTGGCATTTCCAAATACAGCATTTATGTTCAGGATTACGGATCGCCGATCGGGTTTAGGCTTGCTGTAAAGCACCCCGAACGCATCGAGTCGATCATCATTCAAAACGGAAACGCATACGAAACCGGTCTGTCCGATGCCGCAGCTTTTCTCAAAACCTACGGCGAGACGCGGGACCCGAAACTTACAGAACAGTTGAAGGGATTTCTGAACGTCGAAACTACGAAGTTTCAGTATCTTCACGGGGCAAAGGACCCCAGCAGGATCTCGCCGGACACTTGGACGCACGACCAGGCATTGCTCGATCGAAAAGGAAACGCCGAGATACAGATCGCGCTTTTTGCAGATTATTCGTCAAACGTTAAGGCATATCCGCAGTGGCATGAGTATTTTCGGAAATATCAGCCTCCAACGCTGGTCGTATGGGGTAGAAACGATCCGTTCTTCCGCGTAGAAGGCGTGGAAGATGGATACAAAAAGGACCTAAAGAACATCGAGGTCAATTATTTCGACGGCGGCCACTTCGCGCTCGAAGAATATGGGGCTGAGATCGGAATTCTGATCGACCGTTTTCTTTCAAGATCGACGCCAAAGAAATGACCAACCTAACAAAGGAGACCATAATGACAAGAATATCTGCAGTAGAACACGAAACAGCCACCGGAAAGACTAAGGACCTGCTCGACGGCGTAAAGGCAAAGCTCGGTTTTGCCCCTAATCTAATGAAGACCTTTGCCAACTCCCCGGCTGCACTGGAAGCCTATCTTGGCTTTAACGCTACTTTGGGCAAAACACTGAACGCAAAATTGCGTGAAGAGATAGCCCTGATCACCGCCGAGCAAAATGGATGCGGCTATTGCGCATCGGCACATACAGCACTCGGCAAGGCGGCGGGAATGAGCGACGACGAGACGATCGCGGCAAGACGCGGAGTTGGAAGCGACAATAAGAAGACAGCGGCACTTACATTCGCCAAAGCGATTTTGGAAAAACGTGGAAGTGTCAGCGACGATGAACTTGCGGAGATCCGTAGTGCGGGTTACACGGATGGTGAGATCACAGAGATCGTCAGTCATGTAGCACTTAACGTGCTTACCAACTACTTCAACAATTTAGCAGAAACCGAGATCGACTTCCCTGTCGTTTCGGTTCCCTTGAGCAGATCGGCCGCGATCTGATTTGTAGGCAAATCGCCGGTTCGGGTCTTACGTTCCCCGGACCGGTTCGAAAGGAGGAAGGAATGGCTCACAAGTTTTATGATCTTGCTTTCACCGCGAAAGTTAAAGCAATGCAGGATCATTACGGAACGCGAAAACACTATGCTCGTTTCGAAGTCGGCGAATCAGAATTTCATGGTCTTACTGACTTCGAAAAGGATTTTATAACTGGCCGCGACGGCTTTTATTTGGCTACGGTAAACGAAGAAGGGCAGCCATACATTCAGTTTCGGGGCGGCCCCAACGGGTTTCTAAAGGTCATTGATGATATGACATTGGGCTATGCCGATTTTCGCGGCAATCTTCAGTATGTTTCCGTCGGCAATTTGTCGGGAAACGATCGAGCCTCGCTTTTTCTTATGGACTATGCCAATCAACGAAGGCTGAAGATATTTGCAACGGTTGAAGTGATCGATGCTGACTCTGCACCGGACATGATCGAAACACTTAGAATGCCCGGATACAAAGCTAAGATGGAACGCGCGATGATATTACATGTAAAGGCTTTCGATTGGAATTGCCCGCAGCACATCACGCCAAGATTCACGCTCGATGAGATCAACGAAATGTCGGCATCGATCTACGAAAGCATCGCCCGATTAGAAGCTGAGAATCACCTTTTGAAACAGAAACTGAAAGCAATGGCATCCTAGTCAAATGCTTCAAGGTATTTGACACCCGAACCGGTGTTGAAGATCACTACCTTTTCGCCGCCGATGATGAAACCGTTGGCGATCAGTTTTCGTAGCGCAGGAAGGCAAGCAGCACCTTCAGGGGCGGTAAAGATGCCTTCGGCGGCTCCGATCTCCTTAACGGCAGCGACAAGTTCGGAATCAGTAACGGCGACTGCGGTTCCGCCCGAGGCCCGGATAGCATCGAGGATCAGGAAATCGCCGATCGCTTTAGGAACGCGAAGCCCGGAAGCAACCGTTGCCGCATTTTCGAATTCATCAGCGAATCGTTCTCCTTTCTCGAAAGCACGGACGATAGGAGCGCAGGTCGAAGATTGTACAGACACCATCTTCGGCCGCTTCGACGCGATCCAGCCCAACTGTTCCATCTCATCAAAAGCCTTCCACATTCCGATCAGACCCGTACCGCCGCCTGTCGGATAAAGGATCACGTCGGGCAGTTCCCAGTTGAGCTGTTCGGCGAGTTCATAGCCCATGGTCTTCTTCCCTTCAACGCGATAAGGCTCCTTCAGCGTCGAAACATCGAACCAGCCCTCTGCCTCTTTCCGTTCGGCGATGATCTTTCCGCAATCAGTTATCAAGCCATCAACGAGCGTAACTTTTGCTCCGGTTTGTTCGCATTCAACGATGTTCGCCCTTGGAGTATCGGACGGCATGAAGATATTTGCTTCCATTCCCGCGCGTGCTGCGTAGGCGGCCATCGCTCCGGCAGCGTTCCCGGCAGAGGGAACTGCGACCTTTTTGACGCCGAATTCCTTTGCCATGGAGATCGCAGCCGCCATCCCGCGAGCCTTGAAAGACTGCGTTGGATTCTGGCCCTCGTCCTTAATAAAGAGATCTAACGGAAGTGGTAATGATTCCGAAGTTTTGCTTGCATTTAACAGCGGAGTCCATCCTTCCCCAAAAGAAACGACATTGTTCCAATTATCGACCGGCAGCAATTCCCGGTAACGCCAAAGGCTCGATTCTCTTTCCTTAAGGCTCGTAGGTGTAAGCGTCCTGCCGGCTGCCCGAAGATCATATCGGACAAGGAGCGGCTTTCCGCATTCGACACAGAGATTGTGCAGTTTCCGGGCTTCGTGATGAAGTCCGCACAGAGCGCATTCAAGATGAGTAACATTCATAGATCAAGAGCTACTCTTACTTTTTCCAAACAAATTCCTTAACGAGATTGAACATCGCATTTATGCCCAGTGAGATAGAACCGTTCTTCACTCCGTCTTTCCAATTGAACCGGTCAGGATACCACGTCTCTGCCGCAATGATACTGGCGCTATAAGTACCAACCAGGCGAGGAACGCCGACTACCCTTTTGCCAGATGTGTTACGCGCTGTAAGTGGCGATAGCAAAGCGTTCTTGATCTTTGAACCGGCGTCCTTCTTATTGCTCCGGTAGTAATGACTGTCAAGTTTAAGCGACTCGTCCAGACCGTAAGTGATCGTCTGCTTTATGAAATTCTTCCCAAGATCAGATGCGAAACGCTTGCCAAAGCCCTTCCATTGCGTACCCCATTCTTCGGGCGAATTTCTCCATGTGGAGATACCGGCCGCTGCAACCTGACGAGCCAACGTAAAGGGTCCAACCATGCTGTTCACGTATCTCTTAAAACGTATTTTGGAACTTGGGCGGGTATAGGCGGCTGTCGACGATTGTTGACCTGCATTTTCGGACGAATCATCAAATCTGATCTCCGACCTCATCCCCGGATCTTTGTATCCGGTCGCAGCATCGGAACGTCGTTCGTTCAACACCGCAGCCGGTTCTTGGGCAAAGACCGTCGGGTACAACAGAAGAATCGCAAATATTACATTAATAAAAATCGTTTTAGTTAGGTTCATTGTTCAGGTCTTCACTTTTTCAATAACGGCTTGAGTGCATTGAATATGTTCTCGGTCATTATCTTCGTCCCGTCGGCGTTGGGATGAATGCCGTCTGCTTGATTCAATTCTTTCTTCATCGCGATTCCGTCCAAAAGGAACGGCAGAAACTCGACTTTGTACTCGTCCGCCAGATCGGGAAAGGCGTTCGTGTAATCACGCTGATAATCGCTTCCCATTGTCGGAGGGGCAAGCATGCCGCATAAGAGCACTTTCACTTTTTTTGCCTTTGCCTTTTGGATGATCTTCGCAAGGTTCTCCTTCATCCTGGACACAGGCATACCGCGAAGAAGATCGTTCGCACCAAGCTCGAGTATCAACACTTCGACATTGTCTTGACCAAGCACCCAATCAGCGCGTTCCAATCCACCAAGACTAGTGTCCCCAGAGACACCCGCATTCACAACTTCGTAATCGTAACCGTCAGACTTCAGTCGCTGCTGCAGCAGATACGGGTAAGATTCTGGTTCTGCCAAGCCAAAGCCGGCCGTGAGGCTATCTCCGAGTGCTACGATCTTTGGGCTCGTCGAAGTAATATTCGGCGTGACCATGGGCTTTGGATTCGCGCTTCCCGTAGCCGGCCGATAGGCAGAACATCCAGCCATCGAGTACGCCAGAACGAAAATGAGCAAAAGGCAGCAGAAACTAATTCTTCTTAGGTACATACTTCTCCAATAATGGGACCAATGCCGCAGATACTCTTTCTTCGATGATGCGAACCCCTGATTCGTTTGGATGAATTCCGTCTGGCTGCATCAGATCAGCGTTGCCTGAAACTCCCTCCATAAAATCAGGAATGAACGTCAATTCGAATGTCGATGCCAGGTCACGGTACATTGAATCGATCTGTACTTGGTAGTCCGTCCCCGCCGTTTCAGGCGCTTTGAATCCGCATAAAATGACCTCGATCCCTTTGTCCTTAAGCCTTTTGATCATCTCCGAAAGGTTTCGCCTGATCTCATCAGCGGGCACGCCTTTCATAATATCGTTCGCACCGAGTTCGATGACAAAGATCTTGTCGTTCACGATCCCGGTCGCCAAATAAAGCCGAGCAAGTCCGCGCTCTGAAGTATCGCCAGGAAACCCATAGTTCAAGACTTGAAAATCGAAGCCCGCCGCGTCAAGACGCTTTTGCAACAACGCCGGATAGCTTTTTTCCCAAGAATCGAGCCCGAAACCTGAGGTCAAGCTATCGCCGTATGCGATGATCTTTGGCTTGTCTGATATCGGAGGCGGTTTTGACGCCGGAGTTTTTGGGTCACTGCCGATAGTGCTTTCATTTCCTCCGCAGCCAGCAGCCACTATCGACATCGTGATAATGAAACCCAACCAGAAACTATCTCGAATACGGATATATGACATCATCTTCCGTGAACGGACAGGTTCCGTTCTGCGTTAATTGACACAGGGACTATTGGAACTTGTTACGATTTTTTTGGCAAGGTACGATTGTGCACAGGCAGGCTACCCGTTATCTCTATGATACAGCTTAGTAATATCACAAAGACGGTTCGGTCCGGCGATGAGGACCTTACCATTCTGTCGAACGTTTCTATCGAGATCCCCGATGGCCAGTTCGTTGCACTGACTGGTGCGTCAGGCAGCGGGAAATCGACCCTGCTTGGCCTTATAGCAGGACTTGATTCGGCATCGTCCGGATCCATACTCATCGATGATGAGGAGATCACGTCGATGAACGAGGACGGATTGGCCAAGATACGAAGCAAAAAGATCGGCTTCATTTTTCAATCGTTTCACCTTATCCCGAGTTTAACCGCATTTGAGAATGTTTTGATCCCCATGGAGATCGCCGGCCACGGCGATGCAAGATCTCGTGCAAACCTACTCCTTAGTGATGTAGGGCTAACCGAGCGTGGGCACCATTACCCGAACGAACTTTCCGGGGGTGAACAGCAGCGTGTGGCTATCGCCCGTGCATTTGCGAACGAGCCTTCGATCCTGCTTGCGGATGAACCCACCGGAAATCTTGATTCGAAGAATGGCCAGCACATTTTCGAACTGATGGAGGATCTTCACGAGCGCCGCAATGTAACTCTGGTCCTCGTTACGCACGATGCAGCACTTGCGGGAAAAGCTCAAAGGCAAGTGGTGCTTCGTGATGGCGTCGTGATCGATGACCAACTGAACGGATGAGATTCATAGTTAGCCTCACAATTCGAGAGATACGTTCTTCTTGGCGACGGCTCTTGTTTTTCTTTCTCTGCATCGCGCTCGGTGTCGGGTCTGTTGTCGCATTGCGTTCACTGATCCAAAATCTCACGCGTGCGGTCGGCACCGACGCTCGGTCGCTGATGACAGCAGATATCGAATTGGGTTCCACAAACGACTTCTCTCCGACGGATATTTCGAAGATCGAATCCGTCATCTCCACATCATCGATCGTGGAAGCGAGAAACGAAGCGATCACTACCGCGGCGATGGCACGTCCCGTGGACTCGAACAACCCTAACGTACGCTTTGTGGAACTTAAGGGTGTCGAACCCCCGTTCCCGCTTGTCGGTTCATTTACTCTCGATGGCGGCGAGGCGTTTGACCACCATCTGCTGCAAAATAACGGTGCGGTGGTCGCACGGATCCTTCTTGAGGATCTAAAGGTAAAGATAGGCGACAAAATCAAGATCGGCGAAGGTGAGTTTCAGATCAGGGCGACGTTTGATCAGGAGCCCGGAGGTTCGAGCGGATTTCGACTTGGTGCCCGAGTCTTTGTTGAAAGACGCGCCTTTGACGATGCCGGTATTACGCGAAATGCCAGCCGTGTAAGGAGACGAATACTTTATCGCACTTCAGACAATCCGACCGATCTCGTTCGACAACTTCGCGAGGCACTGAAAGGCACTACGATCCAGGTTCAGTCGTATCGTGAAACACAGGAGAATCTTGGTGAGCAGTTCACGCGCACTGAGAATTATCTTGCGCTGACCGGATTGCTGATCCTTGTACTAGGCGGCGTCGGTGTCTGGAACGTGGCGAGGGCCTTTGTCGAACAGAAGAGAAAAACAGTTGCGGTCCTAAAATGTCTCGGTGCGAGTGGAACGCGGATCATAACCGTTTACCTCCTTCAGATATTGGTGCTCGGACTGATAGGAAGTGCATTTGGAGTGATTCTCGCGCAGCTCGGCTTGATCTTCGTCCGTTCACGTTTCGCGGCCGATCTGCCGGAAAATATGTCTTATACGGTCGGGTTTTCGACCGCCACCCAAGGGATCGTATTGGGTGTCCTGATCTCTCTGCTGTTTTCGGCCCTTCCCTTGCTGCAGATAAGGAACATAAAACCACGACTCCTGCTGCGCGACGAGAGCAACGTTAGCCTGCGGTTAGACTTCACCAAATGGCTTATCGGATCGCTTTCCCTTTTTGGCTTGCTGGGGCTTTCCGTCTGGCAAGCCGGATCGCTTCAAGTTGGAGCGTTCTTTCTTGGAGGCTTGTCGGCCACGTCGGCTGTTCTCTATTTGGCAGCGACACTTTTGACGATCGTCTTGCGAAAGCTTCGTTCACTCGGAACTTTCTCTATCTCGCAAGCGATCAATTCACTCTATCGGCCAGGAAACCAAACACGGATAATTTTGCTGGCGGTGGGACTCGGCGCCTTTGTGGTACTCACTGTGCAGGCGCTTCAGTCAAATCTGGTCCGCGAGTTCGACTTCACGCGTAACCAGAGACTTCCGAGCCTTTTCTTCGTCGATATTCAACGAAGCCAGATCGGCGAAGTGATAGAACTGATCGAAAGCCGCGTCGGTGAGAAGGCCGAGGCAACGCCGACCGTTAGAGCGAGGATCGCATTTGTAAATGGGCAGGCACCGGACTATCAGCAGCGAGAGGTCAGGCAGCAGCAAGGACAGATCGGACGCGAGTTCGCCGTCACATATCGTTCGGGGCTTGACGAGAACGAGACTGTGATCGACGGGAAATGGTGGAGTGATGACACGAGCACTAGTCCAGAGGTCTCCGTCGAAGAGGACATGGCGGAACGCCTGAAGATCGCGGTTGGCGACTCGATCACTTTCGACATTTCGGGACGTAAGATCACTGCTCAGGTTGCAAATATCCGAAAGCTCGATCTGCGAAACACACGTACCGCATTCATCTTTGTTTTCAGGCCCGGAGTGCTCGAGTCCGCCCCGCAGAGTTATGCGGCGACCGTCCTGAGCCGAATATCAGCGACCGAACGACAACGGCTGCAGCGAGATGTGCTGGCCGCTTATCCTAACGTGCAGATATTTGATGTCGCGGATATCGTATCTACCGTTCAGCGATTGGTGAACAACTTTGTACTTGCTATATCGTTCGTAGGCAGTTTTGTCGTGCTGAGCGGGATACTGATCCTGATAGGTTCGATCGCGCTGACCAAATCACAACGGATCTATGAGAATGCGATACTGAAGACTCTAGGCGCTGGGCGGAAAACCCTGGCATCGATATTGTTGGCCGAATACGGGATACTTGGTCTGCTCTCCGGTCTGATCGGTGCCGGGTTTGCGGTACTGCTTTCCTGGGCCGTCAGCCGTTACATTATGAATATCGACTGGGAATTTGACCCGACCCTCACGATCGCTGGCACGGTTGTGACCACGTTGGTGGTAATGTCCGTTGGGGCTGCGGCAAGTTTCGACGTCTTGTTCCGAAAACCGCTGCAAACACTGCGTTCACAATAACGCCGGATTCGATTCCTCGAACGGGTGCCCAGCCAAGACGGCCCGCATGCAGATCTGGCCGAAAAGAGTTTCAAGATAAGCTCCAAACCGATGAAGGATAGGCACCAGGTCTCTCTTATCGCGAGCAGCATGCACCTCTTCGCTGAACCGCTCAAGTGTCTCGCCATCTTTGTAATGCAGGAACGAAAGCGTGCTGCCAAGAAAACTCGAAAGCTCCTGACACAACTCAGCCACTACCTCTCCTTCGGGATCCTGTTCGGCCGCCTGCACAGTCTTAAATACTCGCCAAAGATGCTCACGCAGCATGATCGATTGCTCGAGTTTAAGTTGATATCGGGGAAAGAAATCAAATGGCGACACGTTTTCATCCACTGCACGGGCGAGTTCGATCAGCATCTGCTGAAAACTGTCGAGAAGCAATGAGTAGGCGGTTTCAATGCGTGCGTGCACAGACGGCGGCGGCAGCAGCCTGACGATGCCGCGCAGCTCTTGTCTGAATACCTTTTTGAGTTCGAGCGAGGCCCCGTACGAGGCGTTGTCCAACGAGCTAAAGACGGGCGATCCTTCGTCGGGAAATCTGGCGAGCCTGTTGTTAATGTCCTCGATCAGCTTCCTGGTCTGTTGATAGATCGCAGCGAAGATGACCAGTGCGGGCTTTAGAGGCTTATCGTTTCTTAGCATTGACCCGACCATGTCTAAGCATCGAAGTATAACGCCAACTCGCGGCACGATATCCTGGAAATCCATTTGTGCCGTCAATTCGATCGACGGTCTCCGAAATACCTCGTTCAGCTTTGAGGGCAATTCCAGTTCACCGCTTTCGCAAACGAAAGCCGCCAGCTTTTTTGCCGGTCCCGATGAGGCAAGTCTTTGTTCGACGGTTGATGACCAAGACCGCCATTCCGCATCGGACTGGGAAACGGATGACATTATCGATTCATTTAGTACGATCATCTCGCGAAGGTCAGCCGCCAGGTCATCGAGATCGGCGACATCGAACTGATCATCCAAGATCCCGGTGGAGCTGCTATCGTGATCGAAGAAGGACTTTCGAAGGCGGGAATTCAATTTTGCTGTGATCAGCAATGCCGAATTAAATATCCGAAATTCGCGTGAGCGGTCGTGGTTTCCGATCGACGAATTCGGTTCGGTGGCAAAAGCGTCTCGGCACGCATGGGCAAATCCGCGAATACCCATAAGCCAAACTCCGAGTTCAAAGGCAAGCTCCTGCGGGTCAAATACGGCCAGCACGGTATTGAACTCCGGCTTGACCTCTTCTGCGGTGTACACTACGGCACTTTCGTAATCCAGGATTTCCGTTTCTGGTGATGGCAACTTTGAGGACCTCTCGGGATGAAGTGAAGATCGTGGTGGGGGCGAAAACTCCGCCTATAGATTTATACCGTTTTTTGCCCGTTCATGGCAATAGAAAAGTGTGCGTGCGAAAATATGACCGTCAACTTAAGTTAAACTAGGACCTTGATTTATGGGTCATCACACGCTGAACAGGTTATGGACAATAAGCCGGAGCGAATTCTGATCGCAACGAGTAACACAGGAAAGTTTCGTGAGTATTCAGATCTGTTATCGGGTATCCCGATCCCTATCATCGGACTCGCTAATTTGCCGCCGTTGCCGGAACCCGACGAGACCGGCTCAAGTTTTTCTGAGAACGCGGCGCTCAAGGCCGCTCGATACGCAGTACTCACCGGTGAATGGACGATGGCAGACGATTCCGGATTGGAAGTGAACGCTCTAAACGGCGCTCCGGGAATACATTCGGCCCGATTCGGAGGGTATGGATCCGACTATAGGACAAAGAACGAATTGCTCCTCGACCTAATTGCCCGGCAAGAATCTGATGATCGTAAAGCGAGATTCGTTTGTACCATCGCAGTTGCGAGTCCGGACGGTGTAATAGTCATGGAGGCACAAGGGGAATGCAGAGGCGTCATCGCCGAAAGTCCTCGCGGGATAAACGGTTTTGGCTATGATCCGATATTCATTCCGAACGGTTTTGAACAAACTTTTGCCGAACTTAGAAGCGAAGAAAAACGTGAGATAAGCCATCGTGCACGGGCAAGCAGCGAAATAATCAGAAAAATGCTAGATTTTATGGGCGTTTGACTTGACCAATCAATTTTTCGCCTGTAAATTCCATAGTGGAAATCGGGGCGTAGCACAGCCTGGTAGTGCGCACGGTTTGGGACCGTGAGGCCGCAAGTTCGAATCTTGCCGCCCCGACCATCAGACCGGCAAAAGAAAAATTTCCTGCCCACCGCGGCGCTACTTTTCTTTCAGGCAGCTCAGTCAGTCCGAAGCAGTTTTTACTTTTCTTTAATTTTTGGAGGTTAACCAAACTATGGCTCGTATGACACAAACGGAGATCGTCAACACATTGGCAGATGGAAGCGGATTGAAAAAGACGGAAGTCAAAAGTCTTTTTGACGCGATCGCAGCTCTTGCGGTAAAGGAAGTCAAAAAGAACGGCGAATTTACGCTTCCCGGTTTCGGGAAGCTTGTCAAAGCAACCCGAAAAGCACGCGAAGGCCGCAACCCGGCGACCGGTGCTGTGATCAAGATCCCTGCTAAGACGACCGTTAAATTCCGTCTCGGAAAGGCAATGAAAGACGCCATCGGCGGAAAATAAGACTCAACGAATTGGATCAGTGAAGGCTGCCGAACGTGATGGTTCGGCAGCTTTTCGCTTTTTTGACCGCAAAAAGAAGGGTTTTCAGTCAAAAAAGTTGGTGACAACCACGATCTTTTTTGTTACGATTTCATTACAGACAAGGCAGGCGTTTCGGGCAATATCAAATTCACAGCAACATCCAGGTGAATCGCGACATCCAAAAGATGTAGTGGAAAAGTGTTTACAGAACCACAAGATATTGTTACGATTGCTTATCTGGTGTTTTTTGGACAAGGGGAAAGTTAACGGAAAAGGAGAGAAAAGAGTGGCAGCAGCTAAACCAATGACTTTGCAGGAGCGGATCTTGCAAATCGATCATATCCAAGCCCGTCGTTATTCAAAACTAACGGGGGACACAATGGAGATCGCTACTGAAGGGATAATCAGACATCTGCGGGCATGTGTTCGCATGGACGTGAATCCGGACGCTTCGGCGGTTCGCGAGATCATAGATGATGCTATAAATGGTCGACGTGTATTTGCGGAGACGTCGAACGACCTTCTGGCCGCTTAAGCAAGATTTTTTAGAAGTTTTATTTTAGCAATACTATTAGCCGCCATATCTGGCGGCTTTTTGTTTTACCTGAGTCGGGCTCTGTAAAGCGTATGGCTGCCGATCAACTCGCCATCGTCGAGTTCGTACCATTTCTCAAGGACTGAAAGATCGGTGCGGTCAGAGTTAGGGACGACCACAAAACTAATGAGGGGGGTCATTGCTCGTCCTCTGTCAAAGTTCTTTGCATACTCACCGTATTGCTTCACTTCTTTCGCTATCTCGCCTGGCGTCAATGGCTTCGCATCTACACTTAATCTATCTGTGTGTCGTCCCCATCCGAACAACGCGATCATTGTGACGAAATCATTCTTGAGAAGATAGTCTAGCCCTTTTTCATCTACATTCTGATAGTAAAGCTGTTGGTAGTATCGCTCTTTGCTTTCCTCCCACGTCAACCCGGCAAAGACATGCTGATGCCGCGCCCAGAGAACGTTTTGCGGAGCAACGGTCGGGAGATCGTCCGCGATCAGCCAATCATACGAAAGTGTGGTCATCCGATGGGGATCAGATTCATCCTTTGCAAGTTGTTCGAGACGCCTCGCCAAAGGCAGGGCCTTATCCCGCTCGACATTCGCGTCATCCAAAACACGCACCGTGTAATGACACTCAACAAATCCCCATACGATGACGCCCAACATCGCGATCGCACAAACGATCTTTGGCCCGGTCCTTCCTTGCCCCAGTTTTCTCTTCCATAAAAGACCCAGGACCACGACCAACGCCATCATCGAAACATAGTTACCGATGAAGACTTGATAATGGATCGGCTGAAGTGAACGTCCCGTGACAACCTGCTGATTGAATACCGCGAATGGGACAATTGTGATCGCCAGTGCAAAGAGAACAGCAGGATCCTTGATCGAAAAGATCTTTCTGACCATTCCAAACACCAGCAGAAAAAGCGTTGCCAGAGCGATCCATTCCGGCATCCGGTTCAGATCCGGCATGCGCGTGTGGACGAGGAGCTGGACATTGTCCATCGTGTCCGAACGTTTGGAAAGCAGATAAGCGTAGGGCACCAGGACAGCCACCCACGCTGTCCCAAGAAACGCAAGTGCGTTAAGGTCGCGTCTGAGCGAGGCCGGCCGTTCAATTAGCCAAACCAGGACAATACAACTGAAAAATGCTAGAGCCGTTGTCCAAATGTAGAAATAGGAAAATACGCAATAAGCGAAGCAAAACGTAGCAAGAATTCCGTACAGAACGCGTTTTTTAAGGACGGCAGATGTTTGATCTTTGGCGACCGACCTCTCATCCGCGGCACCGTTCAGATACATCCAAACGAATCCGACCATGCCAAAAAACGCAGGCATCGCGAGTGCAGGTATATAACGCCGAAATCCCGGAAAATACGGATAAGAAAAGCCATCAAATAGAATCTCGGGAAGCGCCCCTTCTCCGGCGGCCAATGCCCCTAAGGTAAAGACCGCCAGTGATCCCGACATGGCGAACCAAGAATCGCCGGTAAATTTGCCTAGGAACCAAAAAGCTGCAAGAGCAGCCAGGAGTCCTGCAAACGCCCCTGCGACCGTCATCGCCCAAGGCGTCCCTATGCCGAGAATACGAGCGGGAATTGCGATGGTATATGGCGCGGCGAACTGTATCGAGAAGAGCGATTCAGGCTGCGGCGTTTCAGGCGTTTGATCGCGGCCCGTGTAGGGGTCATTTTTCCGCGGACGTCCGTCCATCAACGCACGCACATAGGAAGCGTAGGCTACCTCATCTATGTCGTTATATGCGTAGTGCCCGTTCCATTCGCTGCCTCGCAAGTACAGCATCTTGAACTGCGGATAAAGGCAGAAGATCGCTAGAAATATTCCGGCAATAACACCGAACCGCCATCGTAGCTTCATAACAAAAGAATTGTCAGATTAGCATACGACGGCGGATTCGTCGTGGTGCGAACAAGACGTATCGACTTTTGAGCACTACCACTGGCCAGGCTTTACTAAGAAGCGTGTACCAGAATACCCCCAAGTCCATTCAAAACGATGCTCGCAGTGGCACCTAGGGTTGCGGTCAATAACGTATGGAGGCGGGGATGTTGGTACAAGCAAACCGGCAAAATAGATGTTCCATTCCGAATTCGGTTTTGATATAGTGTCGCCAATAGGCTTAAATCAGCAGCGCTGGAAATGAGAAGGACTCTGCTTCTCGCTCTATTGCAAGCCGGAGCAATAGATTTGCTTGCTTCGTCTTCTATCTGGCGACTGAGAAAACAGTAAACCTGCCGGTGGTTTACCGCTAGCGACGTCAATGTCTCCAAGACAAACGGGCTACCATGGCGGAGTGTTTTGAGAGTCAGTTATTTTGAATTTCCGTCAAAGCGCGTGCCAATGAGTACAGATCAATTATGAGACCCAACTCGAAACTATTCGGAATACCGTGCCCAACATGTAAGTCCCTAAATCAGTTTGATGCAAAGGCATGCTCGTGTGGACATTCTTTCGTTATGGATCGGGCCGTCATACCCAGCAAAATGCCGCCACTATCACTGGTGTTGCCTAACCAGAACGGCAGAACGATTGCAGAAAAACAATTCAAAACTATTGAGCAACCGACGGCGGACCATCCACGGGAGGATGGGGTTTCTGAAAAGGAGCTTTGGCCAACGCTTGGAATTATAGACACGAATACAGAATCAATGTCGCCCGATCTGCCGACATTTGGCAATGCATCGAAGGCTCGGATTTATCGTATTGGCTTTGGTGTGGCTGCATGTATTGCTGTCACATGTGCCTTCATTGCTGGTATTGCGGTTTCCAGATACTCACCGCCCCCCGACACACCGTCAATGAATTCAGATGCGTCCCAGGCCGTCACCGCAAAGTCGAACCCTTCCATTGAATCGTCAAGTCAGCGGCCCTCGGACAAGGTTCGCGACCCAAGCGTCTCTGATGCTGTCTCAAAAGATGCACCGGTCAGCTCAGACGGAAGCAGGACCCTGCAACCCCCGATCATTGCGGCTGAGTCTTCTGACGAACAAAGCTCCACTGCCAGGAGAATGAATCCTGATGCGCAAAAGGAGTCAAGTGGGGTTCTTGTTAATCGGACAATCGTTGTTCACGAAAGTGAGGACACCAATGCCTCTCCACCAAAGGAAAAAGAAGAAGGTGCTCCACCTCTCAATGCTGGCGCAGTGGGCTCAAACAAGAGGCGACCTATTGCGAAATGTAACGATGGAACCTTCAGCTACAGTGCTGTTCGCTCCGACGTTTGTTCACAACGTGGCGGTGTGTCTGAATGGACCAATGAGCGAATTCCGAATCGCCCAAACGACGCAGAAATCAGGGCCTTTATTCTTGGGCCAAAGGGTGGATGCTATTACCTCAATGGTTCTGGAACAAAAGTCTATGTGGCTAGGAAATATTGTAATTAGGTATCTAGAGCTTGCCTTCGTGAATCCACAATAGGGTCGGATCTCTCATACAGCGTTTTAACTAGAAGAACTGTCAGCTTAGCGAACGATAGCGGATTCGTCTCATTTTACGAGGTCAACCATTGTGCAAATTGCATCCATGTTTCGGTGCCGGCGATCATTATGCGAATCGGGAACGACGCGATCAGTACGATCGAACCGGCGAGGAACACTCGGTTGACCCTGCCGTTTCGCCACGTGTCGAAAACAAGCGCGGCGAGCGTCAACACAGTCGGCAAACCGAAGAGCCACCAAGGACCCATTGCCAGAAGGAACGGGATCGGCACCCGAGCGGCTGCCGGCGGAAGAAAATTGGTCGCGGTGAGCAGCATCAGCCGCTTGTGTTCGGCAGGCCGTTTTCGCCAGTAGGTCGCAAGCCCGAAAAACAGCACGAAAAGGACGAGGTCCGCAAGCGGCACTACCAAAAATGCGAGCGGCGGGATCCCTCCCCGGTCAGCCGCGGTCTGATGCTATAACGAGCCGATCGACACTGTGTAACCCGTCGCGAGCACAAGGATCGCAAGGCCAACTCCGACCCAACCGAGCTTCATATGTAGCTTAACCCTCTTTGTCGACACTAACCACGTTTGTGCCGCGAATAACAAGATCCATGCCGTCATCACCAGGCCGTGAAAACGGACCATGTTAGAGTAAAGAGGGCCCATGTCCGGAAATAATGGTCGCAAGTAATAGTTCTTCGAAAAGCCGATCACCACTAAAACTACGAACAGGATTCCCGAAAATAGATAGAATTTCTTTTCGCGCGCCCGGGCCGCCGCTTTCTCGCTAATGACAACCGGGCCACTTATCAGACTTTCTCTTACAGCCATAATTCCGTCCTTATCTTCCTGATCCAGCCATCCAGCCAACAAAATCCAGCCACGCGGGAGTGAACGCAAACCAAAGGCGGAGCGGACCCGAAACGCTAAACAAAAACAGTGCGACGGCGAAGACCCAGTTAAACTTTCGATGTTTCCAAGTGTAATAAGCAAAACAGGCTATGCCGAGAACGATAGGCAGAGCGATCCATTGAAGGATCATCATTTCCGGCGGCAATATCGGAATGCGCGCGATCGCCGCCGGGCTGAAATTGATGGCCGTCATTAGCATCAGCGTCTTGTGATATGCGGGCTTCTTTCGCCAATATATTGCGCCGCCCAAAAACGCTACGAAAAAAAGCATATCCAGTACGGGAATTAGGAAGAATGCGTGTGGATCGATCCCTGCCGGCGCCGTATGCCGAACGATGTGCGAGTTCCACGCCGTCGCCATGCCCACTACTACCACAACGGCCGCCAGTCCAATTCCGGCCATACCCATGGACATATGAAGCTTTAGGCTTTTTGTGCGGACCAGTGCAACCTGGGCAACAAAGTAGAGTACCCACGTAGTCATTACGACCGCATGCAGGTGGACCAGCCAGGAACCAAAAGCCGGTACATCAAAAAATGCGCGAAAGTAATAGGTCTTGAAATATCCGATCAGCACTACGAGCGGAAAGATGATCGCCGATGCAGTGAATAACGCCTTATCTGAAGGCCGCTTGAGAATATTCGCGTTAATTGCCATGGTATTTTCTCCAATGACGAACGCGGATAAGAAGACAGAAACATATCAATGACGGGTGTAAAAATCTCCTAAGCTCCCCCGCGAAACGGGGTTTATGGATGAAATCCGGCCGGGTAGTTGACATGTTCTGCTATACTACATCTTGTGTCTAAGGGATGGAGGAAGTGCTTATGTTCGGAAGATGGACCGCCGTTTTTCTCATTTTGCTAGCGGCCTTAACGTACATTTCCGCACAAACGACCGATACAAAACCCGCCGCTCCCGGCGAGGCGAAGCCATCGGTCAAGTCGGCGGATGACGTTGAATTGATCGAGGGCAAGGTCACATTTGTCACTGATGGGGACCAGTTCAGGGTAAGGACTTCTGACGGAAAGGTATTTCCGATCCGCATTCACGGTATTGACGCACCTGAGCAGGACCAGGACTACGGTGTTAAATCCCGCAAAAGACTAGAGGATCAGATTCTCGAAAAGGAGGTCAAGGTCGTCGTTCAGCGAGTAGATTCGGAAGGTCGATATGTCGGAACCGTTTTTCTGAACGGTCAAGATGTCGGGCTTCGGCTGCTTGAAAACGGCAGTGCGTGGCACTACAAGCGAGCGAGCGGAGAGCAGTCGTCCGATGTGCGGGCTAGGTACGCAAAAGCGGAGCTGAAGGCTCGCGAAAACAGATCCGGACTTTGGTCCGACCCTATCCCGATCCCGCCTTGGGAGTATAGAGACGAAACCGAACCGTCGCCCGGGGCAACTGATAAAAAGTCAGCTGTGGTTCCTTTGGTAACAAACACTCAACCTGCCGCTCAGGGCGATCAGAAACCGACCGCGGTCGAAGGCCGTGTGTACACACTTGGACCAAGAGGTGGCTGCTACTACTTGAACAGTTCGGGATCAAAGGTTTATGTCAAAGACAAGAGTCTTTGCCAGAAGCCGCAATAGACATTCCATTTTTTTCGTCAAAGAAAATGAACCCTCAGCAGATCGTTTCGCGAGTTTGTCCAAGTTGTCATAACCAGATCCCCTTAGAGGTTCCTGTGTGCCCATGCGGACAGCCGGACGATCAGATCGAAGAGGCAACTGTCGCAAGATTTCCGGATCTTAAACTTGTAGGGCAGAACGATGCAGGCGAGATGCGTTTTTTTGCCGCCGACGAATTGGACGAATTCAGCGAGGCGTTCGAAGAACTGGATTCGATGAAAGACCTCGAAAATGCCAGGGCAAAAGATCTCCCAAATGCGATCGCAATACCTGCCGAGGTTCCTGAGAACACAACTGCTCCGGCGATCACGGAAACAGTCCCTTCTTTTCAGACACATATCGAGCGTCCGCCGCTCACTCAGACCATTGTGATCGAGCGGCCCGTCGAAAAAGGCAACCCGATTCTGAGTTGGCTCCAAATGGCATCTCTGTTGGGCGTTGCGGCGTTTGGTGGAGGACTTGCAGTTTATCTCTTCACACCAATTGCCGTTCAGCAGACCAGTACTAGTCGACCCGCCGATGCAAATACCGGTGTTACCGATCTTGTGTCAACCGATGCGTTCGTCAGCCGCTCATCGAGCGGTTCGGCTGCAGACGAACCGCTAATCCCTGAAAATACAGCCCTTGACGAAACGAAACACGAGAAACCTGTTCATTCTCTTAATTTGCCGACGAGGCTGACGCCAGAAACAAACAACGGGAATATCGGTCAAAGCCCTTCTTCTGTTACCGGCACTCAGCTTAATAGCGATAAAGCCTTATCCGGCAGCACGCCAGCCGTCGAATCGAACAAAGAAGCGAAGGTTGGTGCCTATGTGGTCGAACGTCCGGCAGGGCGAAAACCGACAGCGAAATGTGCAGACGGGACGTTCAGCTTTGCAAGCTCGAACTCAGCAGCGTGTACTCAGCGCGGCGGCGTAACCGAATGGTTGGGCGACCGAAAAGCTCCACCAACAACAAATGTACCAAACATAGCCTACATTCTAGGCCCCAAAGGCGGTTGCTATTATCTAAGCAGATCGAATGAAAAGATCTACGTGGACAAAAAGCACTGTAACTAGTTTGACGATCGTCCGGCCATCACCAACGCTCCCAGCTTGAACTCGCCGCCCGCGAAAAATAGACTTACAAACATGAACCTGAAAGAACGAATTATCTCGGACCTTACCGAGGCGATGAAAGCCAAGGATGCAGACCGCGTTTCGACATTGAGAATGGTAAAGGCGAATCTGATGAATCGCCAGATAGAAAAAGGCGGCGAATTGACCGACGATGAAGTATCAAAAGCACTTCAGTCGCTCGTCAAACAGCGGCGCGATTCGATCGAGCAATATGAAAAGGCAGGCCGCTCGGAGCTTGCCGCCAAAGAGGCGGCTGAAATATCCCATATCGAAGTCTATCTGCCGCAGGCCGCGTCACCGGAGGAAATAGAACAGGCCGTTGCCGAAGCTGTTGTCGAAACGGGAGCATCTACGATGAAGGAGATGGGCGTCGTAATGAAAGCAGCAATGGCCAAGCTGCAGGGTAAAACAGCAGACGGCAGGCTGGTAAGTGAGTCGGTAAAAGCAAAACTGGGCTGACATCAAAAAATGGAAAGCAAGCTCCAGCTTACTTTCCACAGATGTTCACCAATCTTTCAAGATCTCTATCCGAAAATATTTCGCACCTTGTCCATGAATGACTCGTCGTTGAAGTCGGTGTCTTCGACCTCGGCGAGTTTTTCGAGCGCTTTGCGTTGCTCTTTGGTGAGCGATTTCGGAGTTATCAGAGTAGCCGCGACAAACAGATCGCCCTTACCTCGGCCGCCAAGAACCGGCATTCCGTGCGATTTAATTCGGAACACTGTACCGGTTTGCGTTCCTGCCGGGATCTTCAGATCCTCTTCGCCGTCGAGGGTCTTGACCTTGATCTCGGCACCGAGAGCGGCCTGGGCGAATGTGACGGGAACTGCCGAATAGAGATTCGCACCTTGCCGTTCAAATGTCTCGTGTTCCTTGACGTGAATGACTACAAACAGGTCGCCTGCGGGGCCGCCGTTAACACCCGATTCGCCCTCTCCGGAAACCCGGAGACGTGAACCCGTTTCGACGCCGGCCGGTATCTTTACCTCAAGTGATTTCTCTTTTTCTACGCGGCCCTGTCCGCGGCATTTTTTGCACGGATTACGAATGATCGTACCTTTGCCCTGACAGTTCGGACACGTACGCATTACACTGAAGAAACCCTGCTGATAACGCGTCTGGCCGCTGCCGCCGCAAGAGATACAGTTCTCGGCACTGCTTCCCTTTTCGGCCCCTGAACCCGTACATTCGTGGCATGTTTCAAGCCGCGGAATGCGAAGCTTTTCCTCTTTACCGTTCGCCGCTTCTTCGAGTGATATCTCAAGATCATAGCGAAGATCCGAGCCACGCTGAACACGGGAACGTGTACGCTGCCGTCCGCCAAACATATCGCCGAAACCAAAAAGGTCGAAGATGTCCTCGATATTCGAAAAACCCGGATCGAATCCGCCTCCGCCCATTCCGGCATGACCGAAACGGTCATATTGCGCCCGTTTTTGAGAATCAGAAAGCACGGCGTATGCCTCGGCACACTCTTTGAACTTTTCTTCAGCGACTGCGTCGCCCGGGTTCTTGTCCGGGTGATATTGAACCGCCATTGCGCGGTACGCTTTCTTTATTTCGGCATCGGTTGCCGTCTTTGCGACCCCTAAGATCTCGTAGTAATCCCTTTTCGACATATTCAGATAAACAAAGCGTCAGCCCAAACAAAATGAACTGACGCCAAAGGGTATTGTAACTAATCTGTCAAGCAATGCTCAAGCAGGAGATCAGAATACGCGATCCCTCACCATTGAACTGGCCAAAGCCCGCACTTTAAACCGCAGTAAGCATTGATGCCGTAATGCGGCTGGCAGTTTCTTCGACTTTCACGAGGATTAGTTCGATCTCCTTTTTGTCATCTGTGAACATCGATTCCTCTGCATTGTTCAGGATGTTGTTGATCTCCATCTGCTCCTCGGTCGGAAATGCCCTGCCGTATTCCATCATCGCCTTTCGAGCGTTCTTGATCAGGTTATCAAGACGGTTCTTAAGTGTGATAAGTTCCCTTTCCTCGCGATCGCGTTCGACCGAGCTCTCGGCTTCATGGATGAGCCTTTCGATCTCGTCAGGCGAAAGGCCCGAAGACGGTGTGATCTGGACCGCTTGTTCGAGGCCGGTCATCTTGTCTGTCGCGGCAACACTAACGATGCCGTTCGAATCAACCTCGAAGGATACGTCGATCTGGGGAACACCGCGAGGTGCGGGCGGAATACCCACGAGTTCGAACTTGGCGAGGCTGCGGTTCGCCGATGATATTTCCCGCTCGCCCTGTAGGATATGTATCTCTACGGACTGTTGATTGTCGACAACGGTCGTGAACGTCATTGTGTTCTTCAGTGGGATAGTTGAATTTCGGTTGATCAACTTAACAAACAATCCACCGCGCGTCTCGAGTCCGAGGCTAAGCGGTAGTACGTCGAGCAGGACAATGTCCTTTACGTCGCCGGTGAGAACGCCGCCTTGGATAGCCGCACCCATGGCAACGACCTCGTCCGGGTTGATCTCCGACGAAGGTTCTTTTCCAAAAACTTCGGCGACCGTCCTCGAGATTATAGGTGAACGGGTCTGTCCGCCAACGAGAATGACCTTGTCGACATCTGACGGCTGCAGCTTTGCATCCCAAAGCGCTTTCTGGCATGGCTCGACCGAAGATTCGACCAGGTCCTTGACCAACTCTTCGAACTTCGCTCGAGTCAAGTTTGCATTGATGTGTTTAGGGCCGGTCGGGTCTGCTGCAATGAACGGCAGACTTATACTGGTTTCCTCAACGCTCGATAGCTCACACTTCGCTCGCTCAGCAGCTTCCTTAAGTCGCTGCAGGGCGAGTCGGTCCTGTTTCAGGTCAATATTATTTGCAGCCTTGAATCCCTCGACAAGCCAGTCAATGATCCGCTGGTCAAAATCTTCACCTCCAAGGAAAGTGTTTCCCGAAGTGGAAAGCACTTCGAAAACACCATCATTGATCTCGAGTATCGAGATATCGAAGGTACCGCCGCCTAGGTCATAGACCGCGACCTTTTCGTTCTTGCTCTTTCCAAAGCCATAAGCCAGTGCAGCGGCCGTCGGCTCATTGATTATTCGTTCGACCTCGAGTCCAGCGATCTTTCCTGCGTCGCGCGTCGCCTGTCGCTGCATATCGTCGAAGTAAGCAGGAACAGTGATGATAGCCTCGGAAATGCGATCGCCAAGAAATTCTTCCGCCGCCTGCTTTATCCGTTGGAGAAGGATCGCCGAGATTTCAGGCGGACTGTAAACGCGATCCAGGACCTTGATATGAGCGTCTCCGTTCGGAGCTTCTACGATCTCGAACGGAACTGTTTCACGCATCTTTTCGACCTCAGGCGCATTATATTTTCGACCGATAAGGCGCTTGACGGCATACAGCGTATTCGCAGGATTTGTGACAGCCTGACGCTTAGCGATCTGCCCGACAAGCCGTTCATCCTTGTCGGTGAACGCGACAACGGAAGGCGTCGTTCGTCCGCCTTCTTTGTTCGAGATGATCTGAACCGTCCCGCCTTCTAAGACGGATACGCAGCAGTTTGTAGTTCCGAGGTCTATTCCGATTACTTTGCTCATATATCGAGTTCCTTGAGTGGGTCTAGGCGGGAAAAATGGGAGTGGAGAGATCTATTCGGCAAGGGGCAGCGATCCGTCGTGATCGCCATCTAGTTCGATCCTTGCCTCACCGTCAGTCGGGCATTCAGGTCGCGGTTGCTGGTTCCCGGTCGCCTTTGCAACCTTCACCAATGAATGCCTGATCACGCGGTCGCCGGCTATATATCCGCGTAGCACCTCGCCGCAGACCGTATTGTGCGGAAATTCGTCTGTTTCTTCCGTCGAGACCGCCTCATGATAATGCGGGTCAAATTCTTCCCCGATCGTGCGGATCGGCTTGATCCCCATCTTGTTGAGGATGTCTGTGATCTGCTCGTTAACTAAACCGATCCCTTCAAAAAACTGTTTGAAAGGCTCATTTTTCTCTCCGGGCAGATGCTCGGCGGAATCAAGTGCGCGGTGAAGATTGTCCAGCGCGGGAAGCATCAACATCGCAACATTAGCGATCTGGTTTTGGTAGGTGTCCTTGCGTTCACGCTCCGCTCGCGACTTGAAGTTCTCAAAGTCCTTTGCACGCCGCTGAGAGTTTTGAAACATCTCTTCCCGGTCGGCTTCCATTTTAGCGATCGTCGCTTTGAGTCCCGAGATCTCTGATTCGAGCTTCTTAAAGTTCCCGTCGGTCTGAACCGGGAGCGGAGATAACGGTTCGGGCGATGCCTTTGCCGCTGCCTCAAGCGCATCGCGCAGTTCGGCCGGCAGATCGCCGTCCTCAAAACTCTCAGCGATCTCAATGATCGAGGTGTCGGCGGTGATGTGCAGGTCCTTTTCCTTGGCTTCGAGCTGCTTGATGAAATCATCGACCGATGCCGAATCGTCCGATTCCGAAGCATACGAAGCTGCCTGCAGTTCTTCTATGTCTTTGTTTGGATCCATTATTGACCGGGCTATTTGTTGGTGGCCGGGAGATAGATCAGTTGCCATTTGCGTCACGCGAAATTGTTTTTTCGAGTACGCGGGCAACGTAGGAAACGATCGAGATCATGCGAGCGTATTCTATCCGTGTAGGGCCTAGAACGCTCAATGTTCCGATCGCGGAACTGTCGCCTATCCGGTACGGCGCGGATATGAGCGAACAATTCTGGAGGGTAGGCGTCGGATTTTCGCTGCCGATGATGACCTGAACAGCACCTGCCTGTTTTTCATCGCGGGCGACGCATTCGTTCAATATCTGCAGCAGCCGTGACCTTTCGCCGATCGTAGAGAGAAGGCCGCGAAGCCTTTCAAGATCGGAGAAATCTTTCTTGGTCAGGATGTTCGTAGTTCCTTCAACAAAGACCTCGCCGAGACTGTTGCCCTCTTCCTCGATACTCTGAGAACAAAGGATCACGGCGTTTTGCAGCAGTTTATCGAAAAGGGCCTTTTCCTGGTGCATCAGATTCATTATCTCGGATCTGATCTCGGAAAGACTTTTTCCGGCAAATTCCGCGTTCAGGTAATTTGCGGCCTGTTCCAGTTCCTCTTTAGTAAACTTCACGTTCAGCCGAATTATCCTGTTATGGACTATGTTCGGTGCCGACACGAGAACGACGAGGACACGGTTGTCCGACAAATTAACGAACTCGATATGCTGCATGCGGTCCTGCGCCAGCGAAGGCGAAACCACAATGCCTACATTATTTGAAAGAGCGGAAAGGAGTTGGGAAGTACGTTCCATCAACCGGTCGGGCGTTTCCACCAACTCACTGTTAATGCCGAATTCACCGCCTATCAGCCGGAGATCGTCATTCGAGAGGCTTAACACGCCAAGCAGGTTGTCAACGTAAAACCTGTAGCCTTTGTCTGTCGGCACGCGGCCGGCTGATGTATGCGGCTGCTCAACGAAGCCGAGCTCTTCCAGCTCGCCCATTACGCTGCGGATCGTTGCAGAACTCAGACCCGACGCATTTGCAAATTTTTCCGCAATTGCTTTGGAACCGACAGGCTCGCCTGTTACAAAATGTTCGTTGATTATCGCCGAAAGGATCATCTGCCCGCGTGAATCGGGGAAATTTGGAGATTTCTCGATTCTAAGGTAAGAGTCGCGGACCGGCATTTTGTTTGGGACGAGCGGGTGAAACCGCCGAAGGGACGGTATAATCCCAATTAGAGAAGTAACATTTTTGACCCTTTAGTGTCAACGATTATTAGTTAAACTCTGATCAACACCGAATATGGGCATTTTGCCGGAAACCATTGCAACCTATTACGAACAGGCGTTCGAGACCTATGACAAGGCTCGAAAACCGCCGAATATCGAGGTGAGTTTCTACCCTTATGTCGGAATTAATCACACGATCCGCGTAAGGGACGGCCGTGTGTTCGTCCGGATCGCCGAGATCTGCCGAGATCTTCCCGCTTCGGCACAACGGGCCTTGGCACTGATCCTGGTGGCAAAACTTTACCGCCGCCGTGCTCCGGCCGCCGCACGCGACATTTACTCCGCAGCGGTCTCGACCGAAGAATACCGCGTTCGCGCAGTTGCAAATAAACGGAAGCATGGGAGAAAGGTCGTTACTTCGTCGAAAGGCGAGGTTTACGACTTGGAGAGGATATTCGATTCTCTGAACACCGCGTACTTCGGCGGTTCGATCGAAAAACCCACGCTGACCTGGTCGGCACGAAAGACCTACCGCATTCTCGGGCATCATGACGCAACCCACAAGACCATCGTCGTAAGCCGTTCGCTTGATTCCGTGACGGTACCAAAGTTTGTGGTCGAGTACATCGTGTTTCATGAAATGCTGCACGTCCATCACCCGGCAAAGGTCATCAACGGCCGGCGTTACCACCACACCGCCGCCTTTCGCCGCAACGAACGAAAATTTCGATATTACGAGGAAGCCGAATCCTGGATCGAACGCAACGTCCGAAAGCTCAAGCGTGACGCGAAGAAAAAGTAGGTTAAGACCTTCGGGACAGGGCCTTGCGCCGCAGTTTGCGCCGGCGCAGGTGGCGCAGGTGGCGCAAGAGAAAGGAGAAAGGAATAAGGCGGAAACCTGACCGGTAGGAACGGTGCTCTCGAGCCGGTGAAGATGCCGATGCCGATACCCTCGCCGATGCGTTTTGGCAGGGCGTATGAGAACCGCCCGAGTGATGTAACGCGGGTGTTATTCAGCCGCCTTAGATTCGGGGCCGGAGGCTCCGTTAATACATTTCTGCGTCCGTTCTACGCCTCACAAATCTAGAGATCTTCGCGTTTTTATTAAGTTATGCAATATCAAAAGGATCTCCCATATCAAACAGATCGGTATAACTGTCTTGGGTGAAAGTGTGCGAGTATCAGGATCGCAGCGGCAAAATCGAATGCGGCGGGCGGCAAGAATGAGCGATATGGAGGCACGATCAAACTATGACAGGAACGAACAGAGACCTGACATTCTTCGTCCCTATGCATCGAACTTCCTGTACAATGCCGCAGGAGCGGTTACGGCAATGAGGCTTGGCAACGGACGCTGGGAAAACACGGTGATCGAGCAATATCAGAGATCATCAATATGACATGCCCGACCCCGATGACGCTAAATGAACAATATTGTGCGAGGACTGCAGAAGTGCAGTATCGACGCTGTTTTTTCTCGATGTTCTCGGCATCAGCGCATCGACAGCAAGCCGCAGAAACGATAAGGCCAAACGCAGGGTGGCCGACGACCATCATATGTCCGAAGCCGCGGCAAACGTGATGAGGCAGTATACAGTGCACAGAGCTTAACTAGAATTGCAATATTGCAAGTCTGACCCCATTTTCTATGAGTGATGATTGGTTACAACGGACCGTACGACTGGGAGTATTAGTTTTGGCAAGTTTCCTGTTTGCATACGCTGCAATTCCGATTCGACCAGTTGCCAAGAACGAAATAACCGAAGGCGCCGTACCGACCCCCAGCTCTACTCCGCCGCGTGAAGGTGTTGATTCGATCTACTCCAAACGAGTGGCCGAGAATGCGAAGCTGTACGACATCGAGCCACTTCAACGGCAGGTGTTTTCTCCAGACGATTTTGGAGTCCGGATCTGGGTAGGTTTCGACAATACCTTTCCTCGGTGTCTTTTTGTCTTGCGTGCGGGCAATCGATCGGAGACAACCTTTGTTTCTGGGGCCTTGGACGTCAATGGCCGACCTATCGTTCAAAATGGATTGGAACCTTTAAGTGAGCTGTCGTCTGACAACCTAAAGGAACTTTTAAATATCGACACGTTTCTCAAGCAAGACTACCCAGCAGACGAAGGTTGGGGTGACCCGGACGGCAAAAGTGTTGTAGTTGAAATTCGACGAGGGAACTCATATAAACTCATCCGATATCAGGTAGGAACAGACTCCAAATACGGTACAGATGTTATCGACTACGTAAGACGAGTGGAGAACCTTTACAAGATCCAACTCTTGCCGCGTAAGAAATATGCTTAATGAGACAACAGATCTCTGGACGCCATTCATTGTTTATCGACAACGGCAACGCGAATGACAATTTGGTTTCGAGAGACACAAGCATCTTTGCGGGTGGAGCGATCATCGCAGAACCCCAGAAGGTCGGTTCGAGCGAAAAGGTGATCTACACGCACGCGGACCCGGTGACGAGGAGCATACAGAAGACGGATCAGGCAAGGAACGCGATGACGGGCAAGGGAGCATTTGAGGAGTACGAACCCTTGGGCCAGAGCGTCCTCACGACGCGGTACATTTCCTCAGGTTGACGCCAGCGGTTCTGTTGGTGAAATTAGGATCTTCGGCCCCTTGCCTGTTTTTTCGGACCAGTCGGGAAGATGGGAAGAGGGAGCCATCGATCAGATGATCGACGAGCTCCGTTATCTAGGCGAAAGTGAATCGATACTGGTCAGTAGAAATATGGGCGGAACGCAAGACTCGTCCGTTACCGTAAAAGCGGGCTCGCCGATTTACCTCATTACATCGGAACGCAAGTTACCGCAGGACGAACTGAATCGTCTCAAGGCCAACTTAGAAAGATTAATAGACGATCCCGATTGCTCTAAATTCATCGAAAAACTAAATTCAAATTTGCCGGACTCCAACACAGTTCAAATTCAAGGAAGGGAGTTAGTTTCTAAGAAATTTGATGGCGGCCTAATTGAGAATTTCGATCGTACACGGAAACAGTATGGTTTCTGGATTGGTTCCACGGTGAATGAAGCCTATTCTGCCGTGACGAATCTGAGGGGCATTACCTTTAACGAAACGAAGTATAATCGAGGCGGTTTGCATCCGTGGCCAGGCGGGTTTCATCTAACTTTGGTGGAACTCAGTGGACAACAATCGAATACCTTAACCCTAATTCATGAACTCTTACATATGCATTATCTGCCACCTGTGGGCCAGAAAGGAGTGCTCTCAGTTGACCATAATGCAATGGCAATTGCAGCTCAAAAATCATTGGTTGATTCAGGAATTGTTAAATCCCCTATTCAAATTACAGGCAGCTCAGCCTACTACTTTCAAGACGCGCTTGTGCTGGCGTGTGGGAAGGTGAGGTTGTAGGAGTCGATTTCATCATGAATAGATTATTTCTTGTCGTTTTTATCGTCGCTGCTTTTTTTCTCGTTGGGGCAAGAGCTCAGGAGTGGAGACAGATTCAGCCGATGGTTTCACGCTGCAGCGATGTAAAGAAGCTTTTCGGTTTGACGAATTGCGACCGTCCTGTAACCGACTACGACTCAGCACACTACGGCCTGAACATCACGTTCACCGGCGGGAAGAGATCAAGAAACCCCATGGTGGCAAGAGTTATTATTGTGTTTAAGAAGTGGATCAGTCTAAGTGATCTTGAAAATGATCTTAGTGGATATAAGATTCTACCGGATGGAGATTTGGTAGATTCGAGAATTTATGAAAATCAAGAAAAAGGCATTAGCTTTACTGTGCGAGAGTTTTTGTCAGGTCGAGAAAAATACGTAACATCCGTAGTTGTTTTTCCAAAAAAAGTCGTAGTAGGACGGAGCAAAACTAAGTGAATCCCGCGAAATTAAACCATGGTCTAAACATCCTTTTGGTACTTGTGCTTGGTCCCATGACGGCTTTATTTGCGCAATCAAATCGGAATATCACTAAGCCAACAATACCGTTTCGATATGTGATCACAGAGAACTCCATTGATGATCCTGATGATCCTAAAATAGCGAGCAGACATATAGAGTTACTTCTCGATCAGCGCTCTTTTTCAGAACAAAATCTCAAGCTGCTTTTTACGTTAGTTTCAAAACGCTTTCCACAGCCCAATTTACTTTTTGTCGATGTGTATACGAGCCTAGAACAAGCTCCTACACCAGAAGAAAGAGATTTGGGCGGAACGTCGAACTTGGAAGATCAGACGAATAATAGGCATTTGTGGGCCATTTATGTACGAAACAAAAATGACGAATATTTCCGATACTCTCCGGTTAACGATTTGTTTGGAAATAAGCTAGTCCAGCTTAGTCAGGCAATAAAAGAACAACCTTAAACCCAAGAACGGAAACACCATCCATGCCGACACAAAATTGCTCCGCCAGCGGTCGGTGTTGCATGCGTACCGATCTTGTATCTTTCGGTCCTGATCCGTGAAGCTATCTTGACAGAGCAGTTCACGGAGTCTTGTTGTTACGAGTCTTTCAACCCTTTGCTTTGGATTATTGTTGTTACTCTGACAATTTTGCTAGGGCTGGCTTTTGGTTATTTCCAGAAAAGAATTTACCCGAGTACTTTTAAGTGGGAATCTAGGGATCAGACTTGCAATATTGCAATATAATCAGGTGGTGTGCCAGACTCGACAGCATCGCTGCTGGCAGAAATGTCAGACATCATCGGCATCAACGCATCGACAGCAAGCCGCAGATACGATAGGGCCAAACGCAGGGTGGCCGACGACCATCATATATCCGAAGCCGCGGCAAACGTGATCAGGCGAGGTTCAGTACACAAGGCTTAACTAGAATTGCAATATTGCAAGTCTGACCCATTTTCTATGACTCCATTTTTCTGTCACGAAGCCCATGAGAAATCTAACTTGTTGTTCGATTGCAAGGCTCCTTATTGTTGTAGTTTTCACCGTTTCGTTTATAACGGCGCAGAAGGACGGAACATTAAATCGAGGGGCTCAAGTTAAGGAAAAACCTCAAGCAGCAGAAACGGGACCGATACCTCTGGAGGTGCCGTATCAGATCGCCTTGGACCACATTTACGAACGGGTCTCAATGCGATTGATTATAATCTACATGGAGGACAAATATTACGACCTTTGTAATCTTAGGATGGTGTTCGCTCAGATCAGACGAAACTTCCCGGCTCATTACCTAACGGTTCAGGTTTATTCTGACCGGCCCACTCTTGACGCTATTGTGAAATTTAAGCAGGCCGAGTTTTCCTCGGGCCCGATCGAGGCCGATAATTCACCTGCGGGGTTGGAATTTCGAAAGCGCCGTTATAAAGAGATGGGCTACCCCGATAAGTTGGCCGGACGCAGGGCGACATATGAGCGTCAAGTTGGCCTCAATTCAATTGAAGAGTACATAGACTACATGCCCGATTCTCGGAGTTATGAGTTCACACGGATAATTGTCCGATAAGCGAAGACGTTATGTCGATGACACCGATGGAAGGATGGCAAAGAGCACGAACCAGATGACCCGAACAGCCCGAACGCGGAGACGGGGGCCGGTGGAACCATCTACTACGTTCATTCGACCGTGTTCGGCAACGAGCTTGGCAAGGTCGGTAAGTCCAATTAACGATTTGATTCCATACCTTTAGAGGTATTAAAAAATTTACTCATTTAGCAATATGAAGCTTTTCGTCAGTATGGTGGTCGTGATCGTGGGAAGCTGTTTTATTCTTTACAGCAAACGAATAGGCCGTTTTTTCGAAGATAATTTCTCAACCGGAACCGTACTGGATGCACTATATTTCCCGAGGGTAAGCATCGTTATTTTTGGACTACTATGTTTGATTGGCGGTATTCTCGGAATAGGCGACTCTCTATCAGCCTATTTTCGCAGCCAGTAAACTAAGGTGAAGGTGAAATTGATTCGATAATTCGCGCGTGTTCTCATCGTAGCCAGAACTTTGATATGCGGGAATCGGGGCCAACTATGAAGTTGGTTCTTTTTTTTACTCTGCAACTTGGACTTCGGACTTTTAACGAATCACACTCGCTACCGCTCGTGTTTCTGCCTTTTGCTCGTGCGAGACACGTTTTTCAACTTCTCCATCACGCGAGATCAGGAGAGTCTTTATTCCTTTCCAAACTGCTCGATGATCGAGCCGATCAGGCCGAAGTTAGAGGTCTCGGTCCTTTGGAGTTTGCCTCCAGCAAATCGTGTCTCGATCACGGTGCTTTCGTTTAATGGCGGGTCCTTATCGGCGCGTTCGGACAAGACCTGAACGAGTTTTGCGGCCGGGTCCTTGCTTTCGGAAACGGTCACCGAAATTGCACTGGACGCGTTCAGCAAATCAACCCTGCCGTTTGTGAAGAAACCCTGACCCGACGTGTTTGCCTTTAGAGCGTTTACGACGCACTCGGCATCGCCGACCAGAAATTTGTCACCGATCACTGCGAAGGCAACATCGCCATCTTCCGATCTCCAGAGTCTTGCTCCTTCGACCGTCTCCGCGGGTTTCGAAAATGCGATCTCCTTGGCAATCGAGGTCTTCAGTTTCGCGATGTCTTTTGCGGTCGATATTACGACCACGTTCTCGCCGTCGGCGTCGGCCCGAACGGTCAGAATGCCGCCGTTTATCGAGCTAAGAAACGTCTCCGGGTCGTCAACTCCATACGCCTCGAACAGGCTGGACGAAAACGCTCCGATGACGCTTCCCGAAGCAGCGTCTGTCTTTTTCTGCGCGGTCAGCAGGACGCTTCGCCACGCCACTTGAGCATTTTTCAGATCGTATCGCGTGACCGAAACAGCATCCTGCGGGACAAATGACAAAAGGCCGTTGACGTTCGTTTCGGCCGGGATCAGGGTTTCATCAAAGACATTGGCAGATTCCGGGTCGGGTTCGATGATGTATTTATCTTCGATTCCCTTGTCGGATCTCGCGGCCGTCCATGTGACCTCTTTCACGGAGTTTCGAAGTATCTCCGGCAGCACACGAGCCACGAAACCACGTACCTCTTCTTCCTCGCCCGCACCAAGAGCGAATTGAATACCGACGATATTCGCAAGCTGAGCGACGCCGTCGGGCGAGACATAGCCGGACGAAAGAAATTCGCCGGATGGGAGTTTTGTGTTTTTCGATATTGGTTCCGCTTCGCCTTTGCGGACCGCAATACATTTCTCGATCGCCGATTCGTCGTTTCCGAAAAAGATCAGGCTGCCGATCACGAGGCCGTATGCCTTGCGGCCGTCCTGAGCCGACCAAACGTAATACTTGCCGTCATATTTCGGTGAGGTCTCAAGTTCGACCTCGCCGCCGTAGACCTCGTTGATGAACTCGCCGAGTTTGTTTTCGGCAAAAGCATTTGCCTGATAATTCCACGCGTTTGTTTCGGCGACCGCGACAAATCGCGGTTGAAAATTCAATACTGAATTCTCGTCTGTCACAGGCTGTTCCTTAGTTTCGAACCCGGTCACGGCAACGCCTATGTGGATGCCGTTCAATGCCGAAAAATCAGGCTGTTTTTTCGCTGCATTTCGGAATGCTTCGTTTTCAGTAACGGCCCGAACGGCTTTCCCCAGATCATTCGTCTCGAGATAAACGAGCGAATCTGACGGTATCAGAGAACGGACGTCCGTTGGCTTTGATGAGCAAGAAGAGATCAGCCACAGATTCCCGCAGACGACAACGGACAAAAACAGCAGCCGGAGAGGATTCGCCCCAAGAAAATATCTGTGTTGATCTGCGTTCATTTTCGGTTGATATTCCGTGCTAGAATCCGAAGTCAATATGAATAACATTTTCGCAGATAACATCTTAGAGGGTAAAGTTGCGTTCGTTACAGGCGGCGGGACCGGCATCACGGGCGGGGTGGCCCGCGCCTTTGCCGAGCACGGCGCGCGCCTTGCCATCACGAGCCGAAAAGAAGAAAACCTCGCGTCGATGAAGAAGATGATCGAGGACAATGGCGGCGAGTGTTTCGCCATCGCGGCGGATGTTCGCGATTATGCGGCGGTCGAGAATGCAATTACCGAAACCGTTTCGCGCTACGGCCAGATAGATATTGTGGTGAACGGGGCGGCCGGAAATTTCCTTTGCGCCGCCGATCAGCTTTCGGCAAACGGATTCGGAACGGTCGTCGATATCGACACGAAAGGAACGTTCAATGTATGCCGCGCGGCGTTCGAAGAGTTAAAGAAGTCAAAAGGCCAGATCCTGAATATCTCGGCAACGCTGCATTACCTCGCGACGCCGATGCAGATCCACGTTTCGGCCGCAAAGGCCGGCGTTGACGCGATAACGCGAAACCTGTCTGTCGAATGGGGACGCCACGGAATCCGTGTGAACGGGATCGCTCCGGGGCCGATAGAAGATACGGAAGGAATGAAACGCCTTCTTCCCGAAGCTCTAAAAGAAAAGATCACCAAGAAGATACCGGTCGGGCGTTTTGGACGCATTGCGGACATCGAGAACGCGGCCTTATTCCTGACCTCCGACGCGGCAAGCTATATAAACGGCGTAACGCTCGTGGTTGACGGCGGTCAATGGCTTTTGGGGACGAGTCTCGGCTGATCTTAAATCGGAGCTTTTGTTATTGCTGAAAGTCCTGCCGGTACATCGAACACTTTTGCCGTGAGTTCTTCCAATGCCGGATGATCCTTTAATCTTGTGATCACGGGGCTGTTCACAAACGCATTCAGCGCATTTTCGTTTTCGAACAAGTAGAGGCCGCCGCCTTCGTTTTGGTTCTCATTCCTGAGCCAGATCTTCCAGCGAAGGCCCTCTATGCCCGCGATGACGTTTGCGACCGGTTCCGCCTCCCGGAGAAAATCGTCAATGGATGACGTAAGCCGATAATTGATCTGCAGTATCTTGTACATCTCTTCACCTCGACGCTTATGACAAACGCAAACCAGGCAGAAAGACGGACAGGCCACAGATCAATTTTCTTTTAGGACCTTTTTCATTTGCTCATTTGCTGTCGGCTGGGCGGCATTCTTTCCCAGTATAGAACGGAGTACAAGCATTTTCGCGAGAACACGAACCTCCACACGGTCAAAGCGGTTGGTCAAGGCTTTTGTCTTTTCAAAGTCGGCTTTGGTGAGCGTCGCCAGCGTTGATTCCGCGACGCCGAGTTCCTTTGATAGCCCGCGGATCATGCCGCCGCCAAATGCACCGACCTGCACCTCGCCCTCGGAGATCATTTCTTCCGTGACGTCGATGAATTCGCCGATGGTAACAAAAGCAGAGATCAGGTTATTCGCTCGCCCGATGGCTTCTTCCAGTATGGGAAACGCCTTTTCCGGGTCAGATTCCGCATAACCGGCGGCGAGCATCCATGTGTACATGAAATCCTGATAGTTTTTCGGATACGGGTTTACGAGTCCTTCCGCGTCGCGCATTATCTCGGCGGCAAGTTCTTTATCCACGCGGGCAACCGATGCCGCGAGCATGCTCAGTCCCATGATCTGCTTGTCTTTTCCTTGCGTCTGGATCAGGATCTTGCGGGCCTGTGCGATCACCTTTTCACGTTCTTCCTTCGGAAGCTCTCCGTTGCCGATCTTGGCGACATCGCCCATAAGCTTTTCTTCCGCCTGACGTTTTGCATCCTGCTCCTGCTGCCAGCGATTCGAGTTTGAATTGCTTGCCGTCCCAACCGAATTTACGGGACCCACAAAATCAGGCGGCGGAGCTGTCATAGCGTTGGCGGCCGGGGTTCCGCGAACGGTAAATCTGTTTGTTTCCCGGCGATTTCCTGATCCCGATCTTGCACGGATCTGCGCGGCGCGGCCCGGCTGATATTTTTCGATCAGGGCAACATATTGCATTCCAGATTCGACCTCGTTTCCGGCCAGGATCGCGTTTGCGAGCGCCTCGGAAAGGTCGCGAAGGTCGTTTTGGGAATAAACGGCCTTCTTTCCGCCTGAGCGTTGAGAGGCTTCGAGGTTTTCAGCCCCAAACGTAAGCAGTGAACCGATCACATAGTATTCCTCTGATTTCGGTTTACCGCTCTTGGCCTTGCTTAGCAAAGCCGAGCCGAATTCGATCCCCTTATCGACATCCTTTTCGTAGATCTTTCTGAGGAGATCGATATGCTGGTATTGAAGGCCCTTATCCAGCGACTTGATCCCGAACTGAGCAGCTTTAGCCGCATTCTTTTGGGCGATCTGGCCGAGCAGATTTAACTCGAAATAGCTGTCCATGCCCGCAACACGGTTCCTGAAAGAATCTTTACTTATTCCGCCAGCGGTGTCGTAGTAAAAACTTAGTGCAAGATCGGGTTCGTGTTCGGCAATGCTTGAGGTAATCTGCTGACGAACAGCCATCGCCACGCGGTACTTCATCTCGATCTTCGCCCGGCCGCTGGCGTCCCCGAACATTCCATATGACCGTGGTCCTTCTTCATCGGGCAGCATTGCCGCCTGTTGGTCCAATTTCAAAAGAAGTTCGCGAAAATCGGCGATCGCCGTATTGAACATTGACCTGGCCTCGCGTTCGTCGTGAAACCACATTAGCCCGGCCATTTCGGCCGAAAAGCTGACGCGGTTTTCCAGCGTGCGCATGCTGTTCACATCGCCCATCGTTTCGCGAAGAAACGCGACGGCTTCTAAACGGAGTTTTTCAGCGTCCTCGGCCGGATCTTTCTTATCTGTAGCTTGCGAAAATAATGGCGACGTCAACGCGGCGATCAAGGCGAGCGAGAAAATTCTTCGGAACATCAAATTTCGGCCTCCGGGTGATGAACGTGTAAATGATAGAGACATTGCAGCGAATAGTAAATGTCCATCAAACTCTCGTTTGTTGGATCGGACCAAAACGATCGTCAAACTGAAGTTTCACGGACTATGTTGAAAAAACACCTCACAGGTGAGAAATTGTTATCGAATGCTGCTGGTAATAGACAACTACGATTCGTTTACGTATAACCTCGTTCAATATTTGGGTGAGCTTGGTGCGGATCTGAAGATCTTTCGCAACGACGAGATAACGGTGGATCAGATCGAGAATGATCTGAAACCAGAGAGAATACTCATCTCGCCCGGGCCGGGAACGCCAGACTCGGCCGGAATAACACTTGAGACTATCGAGCGATTTGCCGGAAAGTTCCCGATCCTGGGTGTTTGTCTCGGACATCAGGCGATCGGGCAGCATTTTGGCGGAAAGGTTTCACGCGCGCCTGAGCCGGTTCATGGCAAACCGGTCGAGGTATCGCACGACAGCAAAACGATATTTGAGGGAATTCCAAATAAGTTCAAAGCCGGCCGATATCACTCGCTTATCGTCGAACGCGATTCGATGCCTGATTGCCTCGAGATCTCTGCCGAATCGCCCGATGGCTTGGTGATGGGCCTGCGGCATCGGGAACTGCCCGTAGAAGGCGTCCAGTTTCACCCGGAATCGATCCTGACCGAGCACGGCATGACGATGCTCAGAAATTTCCTCGCTATCCGATGATTTTCCTTCCACCATTTGGCTTCCTTTATGGAAAGTTCATGGATCTGCGGAACCTGCTGTACGACCGCGATGTCGTGAAAAGCTATTCGCTTGGCGTTCGGACGATAAGCGTTGGTAACCTTACTACCGGCGGGACCGGAAAGACGCCGCTGGTCGCAATGATCGCTGAAATACTTATCGAGCGCGGCGAAAAGGTTTGTATCCTTACGCGCGGCTACGGCCGGGATGATCCACGTAAACGGGTTCTTGTTTCTGATGGAAACGACATTCTTGCCGATGCCCGAACAGGCGGCGACGAACCTGTCGAGCTTGCCCATAAACTGGACGGCAGGGTAGTGATCGTCGCAGATCCTGAAAGGGTTTCTGCCGGGCTTTGGGCAAAAAAGACGTTCGGAATAACGGCATTTATTCTAGACGACGGCTTTCAACACCGCCGCGTCAAACGCGATCTCGACATCGTTTGCGTTGACGCCACAAATCCCTGCGGTAACGGGAGAATATTGCCGGCAGGCACGCTCCGCGAATCATTCAACGGCCTAAAGCGGGCGGATGCGATCGTGATCACACGAGCTGATCAGTCAGACAAAGTCACCGATATCAGGCAGCGGCTCTTAATGAGAAACGGATCTGTGACTGTCTTTGAGGCATCGACGCGCATTAGAGACCTCGTCCCGATCGAGGCGTTTCTTGGAGAGACGCAGATCACGCAAAGCGGAAGACCTGAAAATATGTATGCATTTGCGGGAGTAGGAAATCCGGACAGTTTTATCACGTCCCTAAAGAACTCAGGAATCGTTGTTACCGGCAGTTGCTTGTTTCCCGATCATCACCTTTACGCACGAGCAGATATCGAGAGGATCGAGAGTCGTGCCCAACAAAGCGGTGCAGAAGCGTTGGTTACAACGGCAAAAGACGCCGTAAAACTGCAGGACCAGAAGTTCTCAATTCCGTGTTATGTTGCGGTCGCGGAAACCACTATCAACGATCTTCCTTCTTTTCGAGATCTTGTTGTTTCTTCTTAGGCGGTTCCTTCCGGTCACCCCAATAGAACGCACGCACGACCAGAACATAAACCAGGACGCACAGAAAAAGCAGAACGAAGAAGAAGACGATCAGCCAGGCGAGCGAGGACATCAGGCTTGCTCCTCGGGTTCAAGTTCTTCCTTGTGCACAAGGCCCTCGAAAAGCGTTCGGCTTCCCTGATGTTCGAGAAAATGTTTATAAGCTACGGTGAGCAACGCGACGACGGGAATGGCCAGGAAAACGCCCGGAATTCCTGCGATCTGCTCCCCGGCAAGGACCGAAAGAATAATTGCGACCGGATGCAGGTGGATGCCGCCGCGGACGATACGCGGATATGTAACGTAATCGTGAACGATGCGTAGGACGATGAGGAAAATAGCAGCCGGAATGGCGTTCCACGGATTGTCGCTCACCGCCGCCGTGATTATAACGATGATGCCGATGGCCGCCGGCCCTAGAAGCGGAACAAATTCAAAAACGCCGGCAAGGATGCCAAGAAGCAAGGCGTATTTAAGGCCGATGATGTAGAACCCGATCGTGCAAACAACGCCGATCAGTACACATGAGATCAACATCGCCCGCACGTATGCCGCGAGAGTGGCGTTCGCATCGCCCAGCACGCTGTCCGCACGCATTCGCCAACGCCCGGCGGGAAATAACTTCAACACCGCAAGCCTGAACGAATTCACATCCTTCAAAAAGAAGAAGGAAAGGATCGGGATAATGATCAGCCACGGAATGAACGTGACGAACGAAAGCACAAATCCGCCGACGCCGGTGGTGATGCGCTCGCCGAGAGCGACGGCCTGTTCGTTTATTTTTGTCTGGACCTCGTCAGGTATTCTTAGCCGGTCAAAGCGTCGGTTCAGATCGTTGAACGAGCGCTGTATCGCCGAGCCGTAAGCCGGGATATTCGCACCAAATTCCCTCGCCTGCTGCGATACGCTGGGCGCAACGCCCGCAATGGTGAAACCCAGTACCGTGAAAACCAAAAGATACGCGATCACGATCGCAAATGACCGCGGCATTGCCTTTTCAATTGAACGCGCCTTAAAGGGTTTTCTGATGAGTTTCACTAACGGATCGATCAAATACGCGAAAAAGACGGAAAGTACGACGAGAAAGAAGAGATAAGTAAGCGAGCCAACCACCGTTTCAACGCGGCTAAGGACAAAGACGAAGATCATCGCGACGATGACAACGCGGACGATCGAGCGTATGGACGGCGACGAAGGGTCCAGAATGACGCGAACAGGTTGCGCCTGGGACAATTCCTGCCCGTCGCCTGGCTCCTGATCGTTTTCGATCTCCTCTGTTTTCAGTCTTGGCATATCTTTCTTCTATCGTACTGGCGTAGTCATTTTAGCGTTCGACAGGTCCTCAAAAGCAAATCGTTCTGACAGCACCTTGCGATTTTGTTCGGGCATACGAAAATTCGATCCGACAATGATCGCCTTGCCCGAATCGGAGATCTCGCGGCGGTTCATCTCCTGCGGTATGACTTGGGATGCGTATCGTTTGTCATCGGGATCAAGCGGGCCGCCGTCCCTTCGCCGGAGTACATAAATAAAAACGAAATCCGCGGTCCGCATTGATTCGACGTCCTGCTCGAACGTTTTCTCGGCGTTGGCCGCCGTACCGTTTGAGACCGGCTTCAGCGAACGCTCAGCCGAGTCTTCGACGATGCGCTGGTTCGGCGTGCAGGCAGCCAGGAACAGTGCCGCAAGAGCAAATAGAACGATCCAACATTTTTGCCGAAAGATCATCTGACTAATCGTTGTTAGGGCTGACCTCGTCGTCGTTTATTGCCGGAGCTGAATTGACGTTTGAATTGTCCGACTTTTCCATTTCATCCAGAAGCTTTTTCTCCTCGGGAGTCTCTGGCTGGTCGTCTTCATCTTTGGGAGACTCGCCTTTTTCGGCCCTGATCTTTATGAGGCGGGCTTCCTCGTCTTCATAAGCCATTTCCGCCCAGCCGCTATCAAGAAGCTTCGCGACCATATCTTCGTTTTCTTTTGCATCAACAAAGACGTAATTTGCACCAAATCTCTCGCGTATCAGAGGTGCCGGATCATCGATCTTTCCGCTGGTAATATCGAGCAAAAGCTTGTAAAGATCGGGATTCTGGGAATAAAGATAGTTCGGGTCGAGCCCGTAAACATAGCTGTGTTTCGTATCAAAGAAAAACAGCTTTGGAAAGTCGTCCCAGTTGGCATTGAAGATGCGTTCGCCTTTCGGAATATTCTCTTTGCCGTTAGCATCGACGCCGGTCGCCCATTCCATAGCACGCTGATAACGGTCGTTCGATTCGTTGCCTCCGATGGTCTCGGCGAGGCCTTCCTGATCGATGCCGAAACGATGAAATCCGGTGATATTTACAAGGAAATAGATCGCTAGGAACACACCCAGCACCCAAACGGCGGCCTCGCGAAGCGTGAGCCAAATGGCCTGTTTTTCGGTCTTTTTATCGACGTCGAGATACGGTTCGATCTCTCGTTTGAAATCCTCGGGGAGTTCGACGACGCTCTTTTGCCGAAACGCCTGCAGGCTGAACGCGAGGAAAAGCACGGCAAACGGCGGAAAATACTCGGCGAAACGCTTTGACCTGAACTGTGCCGCGAAGAGTATCGACACGAACATCAAAAAGAACGTCGCTTTTTCGGGGAGCTTGCCGTTTTTCGGCATGAAGAAGATGTAGCCGAGCAGCATTGCCAGCATCGCGACCGGAAAATGCGTTAGCAATTCCATTCCGGTGTACGGATACCACTCGCCGCCGACGGCCACGGCAAAGTCGCTGCCGACCTTGAACTTCGTTATGAAATGCTCCCAGAAAAGGTAGAGATTGCTGGGAAAATAGGGGTTTATGACGTTTCCGGCGATCATTCCCGCGGTCGTGTAAACTATCGGCCGCCACTCGAAACGGCGTTCGTTCCAAGCGATGATGATGGTCCAGATCATCGCGGCGAACCACAGCAGCGGGAACAGGCTGTATGTCCAGACAAAGGCGAACATAAGCGGAAACAGCCACACGTATTTTCGCTCGAAGAGCAGGTAAATACCGGCGATCGTGATGATAATGGTCAACGCCGGGGCCTTTGCCATGTTCATCCGGTAATAGAACATATTGGCGCAGGTGAGGATCGCCGCGAGCCAGATCAACAGATAGTCGATCTTGTAATGATAGATCAGCCAATAGACCGAAAATACGGCGAGCGTGGCAAAGACGACGGCCGCGACCTTTGCCGCCATTACCGGCTCAAAGAACCATAAAAACGGTATTTGAAGCAAATGGAAGAGGAAATGGTGGTCGTTGTAATGCTGAGGATTAAGGACCGTCAGAGGCAGCCAATCAAACGATGGCAGCCACTTCCCTTGCGAGAAATTTTCCCAGAGCAGCGAAGACCAGCGGATGTGGTAATAGCCGTCCCAATCGCCGCAGCAGATGGCCGACGTGCGTGATTGCAGGAAGCCGAGCACCATGGCGATGGCGATAAAACCAAAGACGAGATAGACGAAACGCGTCGCTGCTTCGGTCTCGAGGTATTGTTTCCAGGAAGTTTTCGGGACGGCCGGTGCCGCTATTTGATCTGTGTTCTGATCCATTATTGACTTCGGCGAGAGCCGCCGGAAGAAAGCGTAATTATCTGAAAAAAGTAACACGACTAGCGGTGAAATATCTAATTGATGCGTTTGCGATGGGAATGTTCAAAACCTAGAATCTAAGATTCGTTATGTATCCGAAAGGCAATCTTTTTATACCGGCGCGGCATGGGCGGCTGGAGGCGATCTTGAAGGAGCCCGCGGGCGAGGCAAAAGGCGTCGCGCTGGTGTGTCATCCGCATCCGCTAGGCGGCGGGACGATGCACAACAAGGTCGTGTTTCGTGCGGCGGCAGGGCTGATAGACGCGGGGCTCGTGACGCTGAGGTTCAATTTCAGCGGCGTAGGAGATTCGACCGGCGAGCATAACGACGTTGCGGGCGGGATAGAGGATGTGCGGGACGCGCTTCGATATCTCGCGGAGGAATATCCGGGACAGCCGATAACGCTCACGGGTTTTTCGTTCGGGTCACGGACGGGAATGGAGGTCGGGATGGAGGACGAACGCGTCGTCCGGCTCGTGTCTATCGGGACGCCGGTCGAGAAATACCTCGATTACGATTTTCTGGCCGCGGTCGAAAAGCCGATCCTGTTCGTGCACGGCGACGAGGATGAGTTTTGCTCTGTAGAGGCCCTGCGCACGCTGACCGACCGCATACCGCACGCCGAAGTCGTGATATTTGAACGATGCGGACACTTTTTCGATCAACATCTGAATGAACTGCGTGAGACGATTCGCGATTGGGTATCGGAGGAGATTCAAGCAGGATGAACAGGATAGACAGGATGGTGAATGACGAACTAACGGGAACGGTAATTCAAGCGTTCTTTGAGGTCGGCAATGAACTCGGAGCGGGGTTCCCGGAGTCCGTGTAGGAAAAGGCCCTGGTCGTTGCGTTGACTCAAAAGGGACTTAAGATCTCCTGCAGGTGCCGCTGAAGGTAAAGTTTCGTAGTGTGATAGTGGGCGATTTTTATGCCGACCTTATTGTCGAAGACCAAGTTCTGATCGAACAAAAAGCTGTTACCAGGGTACTACCGGAACATAAGGCACAGGTGATCAAATGCCTTAACGATACCGGGATCAAGATCGGCTTGCTTGCAAACTTTGGCACGGCGAAAGTCGAGTATTATAGGTTACACGGGAAACCGGCAGATCCTGTTCATCCTGTGCATCCTGTTTGAGTCAATTATGGAAAACGAAGAGATAAGAGATGCGGCGATACGCCTGACGATGATGCCGCGGGACACAAACGCGCACGGCACTGTCTTCGGCGGCATTATTTTGAGTTATATCGACGTCGCCGGCGGCGTCGAAGCCGTACGGCACACGAAGCACGACCGGTTTGTGACCGTCGCGATGAAAGAGGTCATCTTTCACGAACCGGTTTTCATGGGCGACCTCGTTAGCTTTTACGCGGAAACGATCAAGGTCGGTTCGACGTCGATCACGATACACGTGGTCGTCGAGGCAGAGCGGTTCGGCAGCCAGGGACAAAAGGTGAAGGTCACCGAAGCAGAGGTCGTGTACGTGGCGATCAATCAATACCGTGAAAAGGTGAAGATCGGGACCAACTGATGCCTACCTGGAAACTGGAGATCGAATACGAAGGCACTCGCTATCGCGGCTGGCAGATACAGCACAACGCCAAAACGATACAGGGCGAAATGCAGGACGTGACGCGGCAGTTGTTTGCTTCGAAGTTCGAGCTTTTCGGCGCGGGGCGGACAGATGCGGGTGTACATGCACTTCGGCAGATCGCGCATTTGAGGGTTGATGAGCTGACCGCAAATGTGACCCCGCGGCAGATACAGCATGGCTTCAACGACCTATTGCCGCACGATATCAACGTCCTGAAAGTCTCAAATGCGCCCGATGACTTTCACGCCCGCAAAGATGCGATCGCGCGTTACTACCTCTATCAAATATCGACGCGGCGAACCGCGTTTGGAAAGAATCTGGTTTGGTGGGTAAAGGACCGGCTCGATGAAAAAGCGATGGCCGAAGCGGCGAAGATACTGGTCGGCAAGCACGACTTCTATTCATTTTGCGAACTCGAGGATGGCAAGAAACAATCGACGATCGTAAAGGTCGAACAAGCTGAAGTTTTCACCGACGGTGACCTTATCCTTTTCCGGATCGGCGCGTCGCATTTCCTATGGAAAATGGTCAGGCGTATCGTCGGAATGCTCGCCGAGGTCGGCCGCGGAAATCTGGACTATGCGGGTTTTGACCGCTTGCTCAAGTTCAAGTCGGACGTGCCGGCTAAGTTTACGGCTCCGCCGTCAGGACTATTCCTCGAGAAAGTACTCTACAAAGGTGACAAACCGCCGGACGGCCGAAAAGGCATTGTAACGATCCGTTAAGAGGTATTAACTTGCCAATCTCGGCTCGTTGTGACAAATTCAAAACATTCGGAAAATTCGGACCACGATAAGGAATAAACTGATAAATGCCCAAGATCACTGCTGAAACTGCCGCCGGAACGGTCGAGATCGAATGCTCGGAAGGCAGAAAGCTCGTTCTATGTTTGGAAGATAACGGTGTCGATATCATGCACCGATGCGGCGGAAACGCCCGATGCACAACATGCCGCGTTGAGGTACTAAGCGGCGAGACGGGTTCGCGCACCGAGGCCGAAGAGGCGATACTCGCCACAAAGCCGGACATCGCGCCGAACACCCGTTTGTCATGCCAGATCCGATTGAGCGGCGATGTTCATGTAAAAGTAATAAATCAGGCCAGTGTCACGGGCGTCGAACCCGGAACACGGCCGGAAGAATAGTGTCGCGTTTTAATTTGCAGAGGCCTGAGGGTCAAGGAGATGAAACAACAATGGGTTTGAACACGGTTTACAAAGCAAAGTCGTTTGACCTAAGCGACTTGAACGGAATATCCAATGAAACGCTCGCGATGCACTTCAAGCTATATGAAGGGTACGTCACTAACACAAACGTTTTGAACGAACGTATTGCCGAACTGATCCGCACCGGCGAACTGGACGCGACCAAGACGGCCGCCTACAGCGAGATGAAACGACGTTTCGGTTTTGAATACAACGGAATGGTCCTCCATGAGTACTATTTCGAAAATATGAAGAAACAGGGCACGGGTGATGCCAATATTGATTCGGCGTTTGCCAAAGCCGCTGCCGATAGTTTTGGAAGTTACGAGATCTGGAAGGCAGATTTCGTTAATACCGGCAAAATGCGAGGAGTTGGCTGGGCCGCGACCTATCAGGATCCGTCAAACGGTGCGATCTCCAACCACTGGATAAATCTGCACGAAACGGGAAACGTAGCAGGATACTCGCCGATACTCATAATGGACGTGTGGGAGCACGCATTTATTAAGGACTATGCACCTGCCGATCGCCCGAAGTATATCGAGGCGTTCTTCTCGAACATTGATTGGGATGTAGTAAACGGGAGACTGTCTGCTGTGGGCAGCGCAGCCGCTTAATACTCAGTGTTGTTACGGGCATAGAGTCGTTCATCTGTGCCCGTTTGTTCCTATGCGCGACGAGATCCCGGTTGCCGGACTTCGCGAGTGGCTCAATATGCTGTTGGGCCGGCGGTTCGGACTGCGGGTCGAAGGCGATTCGATGCTTCCAACACTCGAATCAGGCGAGCGCGTACTTGTCGATCCAAGAGCGTCGATCCATGAGGGCGACATCATTCTTGCCAACCATCCGTTCAAATCCCTTCAGATAATCAAACGCCTTTTGTCTATCGAATCCGATGGCCGAATGTTCCTGACCGGCGATAACCCGGACGAGAGTTCCGACAGCCGTGTCTTCGGCGTGATCAACCGCAAGCATCTTGTCGGGAAAGTTGTTTCCCGATTGAAGTGACCTAATACTTCGGAACGCTCGAATCTACCTGGTCCGACCAAGCGCGGATGCCGCCTTTCAGGTTTATCAAACGTCCTTCGAAGCCGGCGTCCCTTAGATAGGCGATCGCTTTTGCGCTTCTGACGCCGCCTTTGCATTGAACGACGGTGACCTTGCCTTTTGGAATCTCGCAAATGCGGTTAACGACTTCGCCGAGCGGTATCAGCTGCGCCGTTGGAATGCGCGCGATCTCAAACTCGTGAGGTTCGCGAACGTCGATAAGCTGAAAATCGACTTGTCCTTGAAACCAGTTGTTGAGTTCGGTCGCGGTTATTTCTTCGATCTCGGGCGTTGGTTCGGCCCGGGCCTTTAAGCCGCAAAATTCCTCGTAATCGACCAGTTCTTTGATCGACGGGTTTCCGCTGCAGAGCGGACAATCAGGATCCTTGCGCAGCTTGAGCTGGCGGAAATTCATCGTCCAGGCATCAAACAACAGAAGTCGGTTTAGAAGTATCCCTTCAGCGCCAAGAATGACCTTGATCACTTCGTTCGCCTGAATTGTGCCGACGATGCCCGGCAAAACGCCGAGCACGCCGCCTTCGGCGCAAGACGGAACGAGTCCGGGAGGAGGCGGTTCGGGATAGAGGCAGCGGTAACACGCGCCTTTCTCTGCCCAGAAGACGCTTGCCTGGCCTTCGAAACGGAATATCGAACCGTAAACGTTCGGCTTTCCCGCGAGAACGCTTGCATCGTTCACCAAATAACGTGTCGGAAAATTGTCGGTACCGTCAACGATCACGTCGAAATCCTTGAACAGCTCAAGTGCATTCTCGCTCGTCAGACGAGTTTCGAATGCCTCGATCTTTGTATGCGGATTTATGTCCCGAAGGCGGTCGGCGGCGGAAGCGATCTTTGGCCGGCCGACATCTTTCGTGCCGTGAATGATCTGCCGCTGAAGATTTGATTCGTCGACGACATCGAAATCGACTATTCCGATCGTGCCTACGCCGGCCGCGGCGAGATACAAACCCAGCGGTGATCCAAGCCCGCCGGTTCCGATCGTGAGCACGCGCGCGTTCTTGAGCTTTCGCTGTCCTTCAAGCCCGACCTCGGGTAGTATCAGGTGACGCGAATAACGGGCGATCTCCTGGTTGGAAAGCTCAGGCAGCGGATCCGACGCCCTTGCCTCTGCCGCAGCACTTCCGCCCGCGATCGACGGAACGATCATGATCGTCTCGCCGTCTGTTAAAGGCGTCGCCGGGCCGTCAAGGTGGCGAATGTCTTCATCGCCGACGTACACATTAATGAAATTGCGAAGCTTGTTCTGTTCGTTGTACAGGTGCTTGCGAAGCTCGGCATGTTCGGCCGTAAGCTCCAGCAACGCATCCCCGGCGGTAGATGCATTAACTTTTATCTCAGAACTGCCACCGGCAAATTGACGAAGCGGTGTAGGAATGACAATTGTTACGGACATAAAATTCGATCTCCAGAAAAAGTAAAATGATAGCTGTTAGCTTGTTGTCCAAAGGCACGCACGATCAATTCCGAGTTAAATCTCGTTCGGTCGTTTTCCATTTCCCATGACCTTAAGTCTCTGACTTTGCCGCTTATGACCGATGCGATCACGTACGACCATACCGGCAGGGCGTGATCGAGGTCGTACTGCGAGGGTATAGACGTATCATCAGGATGCGAATGGTAATAGCCGACCACGTCCAGTTTCTTTTCTCTCGCATACTGCTCTGCACGCAAAACGTCTTTCGGCAAGATCAAAATACGGTCGCGGCGATCCGCTTCTTCGCGTGCGTTCTCGAGCGGAAATGTCTCGAAAACGGCCTTCTTTCCGTCCTCAAACTTCCCTATCAACATTCCGCCGCACTCGTGCGGATAATCGCGCTCGGCGTGGGCCGTGATCGCCCCGTTGATCTGATCATTTATTTCGATCATATTTCTTTCCATGTTGCGGCCGCCGACGTATGCTCCACGGTCCCGGCCGACTTTTGCCGCTCGCTACCGCAGGCGGTACTGACGGCGAGCGCCTGTTCGATGTCGGCGATGATGTCATTTACGTCTTCTATGCCGACCGATATCCGGATCAGCCCCTCGGTGACGCCGATCTTCTCGCGCTGCTTTGGCGAAAGCTCGCGATGCGTTGCCGTAGCCGGATGAACTATTCCGGTGAACAGGTCGCCGACGCTTGCGGCACGCGTGCAGAGGTTCAACGCATTAAGAAATCGATAGGAGGCTTCTCTTGTATCGTCGGCGAGGCGTATCGTGACGATCGCTCCGAACTCGGACCCGTGAAAGGTATTGTCGAGCGAGGCGGCTTGTTCGCCCTCAAAGAATTTCGGATAGATCACTTCGCTGATCTGCGGTGATCGTCTCAATTCATTTGCCAGACGTTCGGCGTTCGAGCACTGCTTTTCCATTCGCAAGCCAAGCGTCTTTATTCCGCGCAGGATGGAATGAGCTTCCCAAGGGCTGAGCACGCCTCCTGCGAGCGTTAACGCTCCAAGCAAGGCCGGCTTATCGAAGTCTTCTTTTGCGATCACGACGCCGCCGGTCGCGTCGGCATGGCCGCCCAGGTATTTTGTGGCGCTGTGGACGACGAGATCGGCGCCAAGATCGAGCGGACGGCACAGGTACGGCGTCGCGAACGTATTATCGACGATCAGTTTTGCACCGACCTCTTTGGCGATCTGCGAACATTCACCGATATCGCAGACCTTGAGCAGCGGGTTCGAAATCGTCTCGCAGAGCAAGACACGAGGCTGCAATTCGAACGCCTTGGCACGAAGGGCGGCGACATCGGTGAAATCTTCGGTGACCGTCTTTACGCCGAATGCGCCGAAAACGGTCAACAAAAGTTCGAATGTCGATCCATAGAGATCCTTTGACGCGAGCACGATCGAACCGGTTGAGAGTTCGCTGGCGAGCAGTGCCGCGTGGAGTGCCGCCATTCCCGACCCGTATGCGATCGCGAATTTTCCGTTTTCGATCGCCGCCATCGCATCTTCAAAAGCCGCAACTGTCGGGTTGCCGTAACGGCTGTAAACGAAATCGCTTACCTCGCCTTCGACGATGCGGTCGATGTCCTCGACACGCTCGTAAATGAACGACGAAGACGCGTAGATCGGCGTCGATGCGGGAACGCCGGCCGGCGCGCCTCGCCGTTCGCCTGCGTGAACAAACCGTGTTGATAATGAAGAACCTGTCATCCGTATCACCTTCACGCGATGAATCGCACTCTGAACAAATGCAAAAAAGCTCCCGTGCCAAAAACGGCACGAGAGCTTCTTTAAAACTTCTCTTCCGGTATTTAGCAGTTTTTTTAGTGGAGCAAGTTACCTTAAATCGCCACTTTCAGATGCTTCGCCAACGGAAGCGTTAAAAGAACTTTTGGCAGATTAGCGGAACGGTACGAATGTTGTCAAGCCAAAACTTCATGGCCGGCTAAGATCCGGATATTTTGATGCGGACGACAATCGGCGATTTGAAATGATAGAATAGTCGTTTCGAGGCGATTGGGATCATGATAGAAGAAAAGGTGTTGGTTCAGTCATTTTTGAACCGAAAACAGCGTGAAAGGCTGAAAAAGCCGGACTGGCTGAAGATAAAATTAGGCGACCCTTCGAACCAGAATCAGGTCCTGGATCTGATCGACGGTTTGAATCTTCACACCGTCTGCCAGGAGGCAAAATGCCCGAACATTTTCGAATGCTGGACCGATAAGACGGCAACGTTCATGCTCGGCGGCGATACCTGTACGCGGCATTGCGGATTTTGCGCCGTGAACAAGGGAAAGCCGATGGACCTCGACCCGATGGAGCCGACACACGTTGCCGAAGCCGTAAAACATCTCGACCTGAAACACGCGGTCATCACGTCAGTTAATCGCGACGACCTGGCAGATGGCGGTTCGATGCACTGGGCCGAGACGATCACGCGAGTGCGGGAACTAAATCCCGAATGCAAGGTCGAAGTTCTCATTCCGGATTTTAACGGCGACGAAGCGGCATTGAACAACGTACTGGATGCGCGGCCCGACGTTCTTAATCACAACACCGAAACTATTGCTCGCTTGTATCGCCGCGTTCGCCCGGACGCGAAATACGATCAGACGCTCGAACTGCTCGAACGCGCGGCGCGTTATCGCGACACGCAATTCCCTGCGATGCTGACCAAAAGCGGGATCATGGCCGGCCTCGGCGAAGAGTTTGAAGAAGTGGTCGATCTGATGCGCGATCTGCGAAAGGTCTCGTGCGACATCATGACCATCGGTCAATATCTCCAGCCTTACGAAAAGCGACTTCCGGTCGAACGCTACGTAACGCCTGAGGAATTTGCAGAGTGGAAACGGATCGGCCTCGATATGGGCTTCAAACACTTCGAATCTTCCCCGCTCACGCGCTCGTCCTATCACGCTCGGCAGCAGACCGAATCAGGCAGCGAAACGTGAAGATCATAGAAACAGAAAGGCTATTGATCCGCGAACTCGACGCTGAAACGGACGCGGATTTTGTCTGTCGGTTACTTAATTCGGAAAAATTCATCAAATTCATCGGCGACCGAAACGTCCGCTCGGCCGGCGATGCTCACGATTTCATTCGCGACCGATATCGCAAGAGCTACGACGATCACGGATACGGACTTTACTGCGTTGAGCTGAAGGATGGCAATGCGGGAACGCGGGTCGGCATCTGTGGATTTGTCCGGCGTGATACGCTGCCGGGGCCGGACATCGGTTTTGCGTTTTTACCGGAATTCGAGGGCAAAGGATTCGGCTTTGAATCCGCCGACGCGATGATGAATTACGGGCGAGAAACGCTTGGATTCACCGAGGTTCTTGCGATCACGACGCTTGATAACGATGCGTCCGGAAGACTTCTCGAAAAGATCGGATTCGCATTCGACAAGACCATCGACACACCCGAAGGCGAGACGCTCAGGCTGTTTCGCAGCGTAGCGTGATCGCCGTTATCGTCCGGGAACTCATGCGCTATAATCTGCCGATATGATGAACGACAACGAAAAACAAGCGGCGATCGAAACACTGAACCGGATAATGGAACTCGAACTGGCGGGCGTGGTCCGATACACGCATTATTCGCTAATGGTGTTCGGCTATAACCGAATTCCGATCGTTTCGTGGCTAAAGGGCAACGCCGACGAATCGATGGCTCACGCGGGCAAAGCGGGCGAATTCGTCACGATGCTAGGCGGGCACCCGAGCCTGAAGATCGGCCCGCTTCTCGAAACTCATCAGCACGACATCGGCGACATTTTGCGCGAAAGCCTGGAGCAGGAAAGTACGACGCTAAAGGCATATTACGATCTGCTGGAACAGGTGGAAGGAAAATCGGTCGCCCTGGAAGAATATGCGCGCGAGATGATCCTGCTCGAGGAAATGCATCTTGACGAAGTGAACAAGATGCTGCGAAAACCGGGCGAGATAACTCCATTCAGCGAATAGCTTTCTACCGCAAAAAGCAACCGGACCGAAGGTCCCCGCATCAACAGCTATCATGCAGCTTTCTATTTCTTAGGCAAACTGATGTTGAAGCGGGGATCTCTCATTTTCTCACTTGCCGCGATCGTATTAACGATGCTTTCGACCGCTGTCGCGGGCGTGAAACGCGAGTCCGACGCGAATTTCATTGCGCGTCTTGTCGGCTACAAATCCTGGAAACAGGTCAACCGCTTCGACTTTGACGTCTCCGCAACGTCGTTCAAGATCGAGACATCGTTGCCGCTGGGCGGCGGTTGAGCGTTCGTAGTTGACGGCGTCAGTTTGGCGTCTTTCGAGCGTGATGTTCAATTCCGGCCCGAACGTGAAACGGTCGATATTAGAGCGCGTACGATCCGAGATCTGATCACAACTCCGGGTGTTCGTCTGGTAATGCCATCGGAACAAACTGAGGATGTCATGACCGGAATTGCTTATTCAGGCGAGTTTGACCGATTCCGAACCTATCGCACAAATGATTCGGGGCCGAACCATGACGGATTCCTGACCAGTTACGCTCGAGTATTTGTAGATCATATTGCCGATCCGTATATGAAACGCGAGCCGCTGCGGTTCCCCGTCGGCTCGATGATCGTTCGCGAAAGGCTCAATAAGGCGTCGGACGAAAGCGCGCAGATGTTGTCCGTGATGATAAAACGCGAACGCGGTTTTAGCCCTATCACCAACGACTGGGAATTTGCCCTAGTCGAAACCGCGACACAAAAGGTGACGCGCGGACGCTCGACCGCAAGCTGCGTCGAGTGTCACGCAAAGATGCGAAGCAATGATCTCCTGTTTAAGACCTATCTTCCCTGACTAATTCCCGAGCAGTTCGCGAACCGCCCGGTCAAGCTGGGAATCTTTTCCAGTAAGAGATTCGCCGATCGGGCGGGTGACCAGCACATCGACCGGACGCGGATTCAACTCCATGTTCTTTCCGTCGCTGCCCAATATAAGCTGACGCGGCAGCCGCACGGTCGTTCCGTCAAACAAACCCGCATTCCATGTATAAATGATCCAGCCGGCGGTCGGCTCGCCCACCACCTTGCCGAGTTTTAGCGTTCGATAGCCTTCGGTCATGTCTTCCGCGTCGGAAAGCGAATGTTGATTTGTGACAAGCACGGTCGGCCGTTCGAGAGCGCGCTGCCCGAGTGCGGAACGTGCCGGAACATTCCAAAGTCCGCGCTCTTTCATTGTGAGATATCCGCGGCGTGCGAGTACGTCGATCACATAGACATTGATGAATCCGCCGTTATTGTTTCGGATATCGACAACAACGCCTTCCTTCGATTGGTTTTGCGCGTCGAGGTCGATGTAGAGCTGGTTCAGCGAACCTTGTCCCATATCGGGCAGATGAACGTAACCGAGTTTCCCGCCGCTTATGCGATCGACATAGGCGCGATTGTCCTCGACCCATTGACGGTAAAGCAGGTTCTTTTCGGCCCCGGTCGAGACGGGACGCACGATCACCTCCCGCCGGTTCGAACCATCCGGCGTTGCCGACACCTGAAGCACAACACGGCGGTTCGTTTTGTTCTCGAGCAGCTCGTCGATGTTGGTGTTCTTGCCGACATTCACTCCGTCAATGCCCAAAATGAATTCGCCGATCCTTACGTTCTTTGCGACCGCGACCGGACCCAACACGATGATCTCGGTTATCTTCAATCGGCCGTTATTCTCAAATTCGGCGCGGTCAAAGCGGACACCGAGTTTACCAACGGGACTTGCCGGCGGCGGAGTCGTCCCGCCGGAAACGCCGAGGTGGGATGCGTTCAATTCGCCGACCATCAGATTGAGCAGGCGTCGCACCTCATCGGGCGTGCGGGCGCCGGCGATCAGCGGTTCGTAGGTCGTCCTCACCGAGTTCCAATCGACGCCGTGATATTTGTCGTCGTAAAAATTATCGCGAAGGTATCGCCAGGCCTGGCCAAACGTCTCCATCTTGTCCTCGGCGAAATTAACGGGAATGTCGATGGCCATATTCAGCGGACGAACCTCGCGGCGGTCGAGCGAGACGATGTTTATTCGGCCGCCCTCGAGGTAATAGATCTCCTTGCTGTCGGATGTGAATTGCGGCTGCGATTTGAACCCGCTTGTCGAGGTTATCTGCCGCGACGACGAATCGGTCGAGAGTTCGTCCAATGTGCGCGAATAGATATTGAATTGCCCTTCGGCAGAGGCGAGCGTGATGAGCGTCTTTCCGTCAGGGCTGATGACCGGATTTCCGCCGTCAACACCCGTATTTATCAGACTTAGACGGCGGCGGATATCGTCAAATACGATCTCCGTTTTCTTGTCGTCGTCTTTCTTTTCGGGTGAGGCGGCCGGTGCGGGAGAGGCGGCCGGCGAAGCCGTCGGAGCGGGCGGCTGGCGCGTGTCCCGCGGGTTCTCTTGTTTGAAAAGATCGCGGAATTGATCTTCGCGATACTTCGGAGTTCGTAATTTCAGATCGATCCTCGCGATGCTTGTTTCCTCGGTGCGCTGGTTCGTGTCGAAAAGGATGTACGAACCGTCCGGGCTCCAGGCGATCGCGTTACTGTTAGAATTAGCAAGAAAGCTGATCGGCCGTGCGGGCCCGCCTTCGACCGGGACCGCGTTTACGTTTGTGTACGAACGCGTCTCGGGTGCATAGGTAAGAAAAGCGATCCATTTGCCGTCAGGAGACCATTTGAATGTATCCGGACCTAGAAGCGGGGCCGGATCGGTGTACAGCTTTGCCGCTTCGCGTTCCTGTTTTGCGGCAAAGTCATAGATCATTAGCGACCGCGCATTTCTTACGAAGGCAATCAGCTTTCCGTCCGGCGAAAAGGCGGCTATGGCATCATTTCCCGCACTTGTTAGCTGAGTCTCGGTTTCGGTAGTGAAGTCATATTGGAAAAGCCGCATTGTGCCGCCGCGTTCGGATGAATAGACGACACGTTTGCTGTCGGACGACCAGGTGACGTAAGATTCGGGTGCAGGCGTGTTCGTTATCCTCACGGCATCTCCGCCATCCTTTGCAGATGCCGCGAATACCTCGCCGCGTGCGATGAGCGCGACCTTTTTTCCGTCGGGCGAAAGCGCGAACGAACGGATCTGCGTCGATAGACTTGCCCTCTCGACCATTGGCGACATCGCCGCCCCACGAAGCGTGATCGCGACCTCCGCGGCCTTGCCGCCGTCAGCGTCCATCTTCCAGATCTTGAAATTTCGCTCGAAGACGATCTCTTTTGCGTCGTACGAGAGGCTGGGAAACAACACTCGGCCGCCGGTGAAGTTCGTGAGTTGTTTTGCAGCACCGGTTCGCGGTTTCGTCCAGATGTTCTGATCGCCGCTTCGATCGGACACGAAGAAGATCTTCGATCCGTCAGCCGACGCCATCGGCCATTGCTGCTTGGCTCCGCGTGGCATTAGCTCTGAATATGCGTCGCCGTTCTTTGACCAGATCTCGGTTTCGTCGATGTGGCTGTGCCCGCGACGCCACCATTGTCCGCTGCTGATGCCGCGTGCGGCAAAGATGAATGAGCCGTCGGCCAGCGGGGCGGCATTGAACTCGCTTGTGTAGCGGTCCGAACTGACCTGCATCGGCGTTCCGCCATTGACCGAAACACGATAAATGTCGTTCATTCCGGCGATGTCGCGTGCGCTCGATGTGAAATAGATCCATGCTCCATCGCGCGACCATGCATCTAGCTGGTCGCCGCTGTCGTCGAAAGTCAGCCGTTTCAAGTTGCCGCTGGCTAACTCAAGAAGATAGATGTCACCGTTTCCGGTTCGCGACGAGGCGAACGCGAGCCATTTCCCATCCGGCGAGTAAAGCGGCTTGAACTCCGTTGCCGGATGCGAGACCAACAGGCTCGCCGTCCCGCCTCCGGATGGAACGGTCCAGATGTCGCCGCCCGAAACAAAGGCGATCTCCTTTCGGTCAGGCGAAAGCGAAGGCTCGGTGAAATACGGAATGGCATTTTGGGCAAATGCGGTATATGCGAATGATGCGGCAATGACCAGCGACTTCGTAACGGAACGGAGTTTCATAATTTTGATCTTGTCTGCTTGGTATCTGAACGGACTTTGATGGGATTATACGGCTGAAGTCCGGAAACGGTTACACATATCGTTACGATTTTGCAATTTTAACGGCCACACCCAATAATTATCGAGTCAGCATGAACTACGGCCTAATTGCCGGAAACGGCCAATTTCCATTTTTAGTAGTCGAAGGTGCAAAACGCGCCGGTGCTTCCCTATCGGTTGTAGCCATAAAAGAAGAGACCGACCCAAGGATCGATGAGACCGCCGAAACCGTTCAATGGGTAAATATCGGCCAGCTTGGCAAGATGATCGATTTTTTTAAATCTCATGGCGTTGAAAAGGCGATCATGGCCGGCCAGGTAAAACATGTGCAGATATTTTCCGGAGCGATCCCCGATATGCGGATGATGAAAATGCTCTGGAACCTGCCGAAACGCAACACCGATTCGCTTATCGGCGGAGTTGCGGACGAAATGGCAAAAGAAGGCATCGAACTCATCGATTCAACCTATTTTGTACAGGACCATCTTGCTCCGACCGGTGCTCTAACCAAGCGAAAGCCCAGCGATATCGAGCAGGAGAATATCGACTACGGCCTGCACATCGCGTCAGAGATCGCGCGGCTCGATCTCGGTCAGACGATCGTCGTCCGAGCGAAAGCTTGTGTCGCGATCGAAGCGATGGAAGGCACCGACGCGACGATAAAACGAGCCGGCGAGCTCGCTAACGGGAAATTGACGGTTGTAAAGGTGGCAAAACCCGAACAGGATATGCGGTTTGACGTGCCGGTGATCGGCGTGCCGACTATCGAGACGATGATCGCTGCGGGGGCGACCTGCATTTCGGTCACGGCCGGAAAGACACTCGTTTTCGATCGCGAGAAGACCATCGGCCTCGCCGATAAGAACAAGATCGCGATCGTCGGCAGCTGAAAACGAAACATTCTCCCCGCTCCCTCGTAGTAATCTCTTGCTTTCATGGACAAAATCACTTTCGGAGAAACAATGAAAAAGACCTTACTTACGCTCTTTTTGAGTTTCGGCCTGCTGATGCCGACCGCTGCATTAGCTCAGGCCGTAAAGATCACTCCTGCCGAGAAAAAGGCGGCTGAGGCGATCACTGCAGCGCAGATCAGCAATTACCTTTATTTTGTGGCTTCTGACGCGATGGGCGGCCGCGATACTCCGTCGGCCGGACTCGACGTCACGGCCGAGTTCCTGAAGATGAACCTTCAGCGTTGGGGATTCAAGCCGGCCGGCGACAACGGCACTTATTTTCAGAAGATCGCACTCCGCCGCGACGCAGTTGACCCGAAAGGCACTTCTGTGACCGTGGGCGGCCAAAAATTTGAATATGGCGAGGACCTGGTTCGCGTCTCCGGCAATTCCACGGGCACATTCAACCCGAAGATCGTTTATGCAGGAAACGGCTGGATGATCAAATCAAAGAACCTGAACCCGTATCAGGGACTCGACGTAAAGGGCAAGATCATCGCCGTATTCGGTGAAGGCGTGATCGGCGGGCGAAATCTCGTGCCGCTTCCCGCCGGTGTTACTCAGGCTGACCTGACCGGAACGCGCGGGACGGATTGGGCCGATGCGGTGACATACGCACGCACAAACGGCGCTGTCGGTGTTATGGTCCTTGCGTCGAAGTTCCTCGCGTCAAACTGGGACGCCATAACGCAAAATTTCGGCAGGACGCGGCTCGTTGTCGATAAGCTCGCACCGGCGGTAAACCCGCAGGGCGAACCGGCACCGACGGTTTTCATCGCCTCCGAAAAACTCTCAAACGCGATCTTTGCAGGCGAGAAAGGAAATCCGCTCGCAGGCGCAACTGAATCGTTCGATGTTTCGAAGGATTTCAGCTTCAGCGTGGCGACCAAGGCCGATATGGCTTACACGCAAAACGTCGTTGCTCTCTGGGAAGGAAGCGATCCGAAACTGAAAAGTGAAATGGTCGCGATCGGCGCACACTATGACCACGTAGGGACGAACCCGAACGCACCCGGCGACGACAAGATCTGGAACGGCGCAGACGACGACGGCTCGGGTACGGTCGCGGTGCTTTCGATCGCCGAAGCGCTGGCAAAGGCAAAGACGCGGCCGAAGCGTTCGATACTATTCGTTTGGCATTGCGGTGAAGAAAAAGGCCTCTGGGGCAGCGATTACTTCAACAAGTTCCCGACCGTGGATATCAAGAACGTGATCGCACAGCTCAACATCGACATGATCGGACGCAGCCTCGACCCGGCAAAGGTCATCAAATGTACGCCGACGGTCCGACGCTGTAACGAGGAACTCTCAAAGGCGAACGAGATCTACGTGATCGGAAAGGACATGATGAGCTCGACCTTGGGTTCGATCGTTGACGGAACGAACAAGGGTTATCTGAATCTCGAGTACAACACCAGATATGACGACCCGAAGGACACCAACCGTTTCTTCTTCCGTTCGGATCATTTCAACTACGCGGTTAATGGCATTCCGATCACCTTTTGGTTTGACGGCGTTCACGAGGACTATCACCAGGCAAGTGATACGCCCGACAAGATCGATTACGCAAAGATGGAGAAGGTCACCCGGACTATTTTCCTGACGATGTGGGAATTGACCGATCTGAAGGAACGGCCGAAAGTGGACAAACAGCTTCCGCCGGAACTGTCGCAGCGTTAGCAAAAACGAAAGGGAGTCGGGTTCGACTCCCTTTTTCTTTTCACAGATCAGTTCTCTGCCGACGGTTCTTCAGCCTTTGGGTTGGCTATCGCCATATCCGCGGCGGAAATGAACTTTGCTAATAGAGCCGCTCTGAGCTCGAGATAGGTTATCTTTTGCACGCCCGCGTCGGCGATCGCAGAGGATTCAGGAGTATCATCTGACCTATCAGGCGACTCGGACTTACTTTCTGGATCTGCCGGCCCGTCCGCTACGTCTTTTTCATCCCCATCCGCCACTTCGGATCCTGAGACGATCTCATTGTCGTCCCCGCCTAAAGCCTCGGCATAGGCATCAGACGCGGCCTCGACATCCTTGTCATCGAGAATGTCGGAGATCGAGTTCATTATCGACGAGACGTCCCAACGATCGTCGCGTCCCGTCCGCAATCGCTCGAGCAGATACCCGGCCACTTTCGAATCGGCCCAACGCGTTACCAGTTGGATCAAGGCGTAGTCGCCGCGTGAAAGGCCGTTTTCCTTTTCTTCCTGCGATCGCACTTTGGTCGGCGCGGAGATCAGGATATTGGTCACCGCCTGTTTTTGCGCGTCCGTCATCAGACGAGCATACTGAGAATTTCGTGTTCCCTCGCCGAAGAAATAAAACCGGTTTTCGGAGGCTTCTTCACCAGCCCTGGCAGCTTCGTCTTCATGCTCCTTCATCAGAAAGCTGCTGTTGAGGTCAAACGCTCCATCCCATCGAGTGAGCGGATCTTCGATACATCGGATCAGCCATTGAAGGACCGCCGCGTTGTCTTCCTTTTCTGAGGCGAAGATCTTGTTGAGTTCGTTGATGCGGGTCTCATAAACAGAAAGCTCGGATTCCTTTACCTGCTTCAATCCGTCACGGTAGTCGGTCAAAACAAGTTCTGGCTTTTTGTCGCGATCGGCGGGATGGGCTTCGCGTTCATCAGGTTCTTCTTCCTTCAAAAAGAGGAGAACAAGATCACCAGCCTTCATACTGCTGCTGTCGATGCTCTCGGTTCGAAACTCGTCGACCGGCTCATTCTCATTTGACAGGTATCGGTATTCGGTGTCGCCGTAAGAGAACATCTTTCGAGATTCGCCTTTCAGCGTCGATGAGATATCGAAAAAGTATTTTACGTTCAGGATCGAATATTCCTTTTCATTGGAAGTTACCGACTCCACTAATTTCTTATCGAATCTTGCGACGTGAATTTCTTTGCTGTTGCGGTAAAGAGCAAGCAGCGTCTCGGGGATCTTGACGGGGCAGGCTTGGGCATTCGGCGAAAAGATCAGGCCTGACAGAACAACGGCGCATAGAATCGCTGCGCACAAAAGCGATCTGAACATGCTTGGGTCCTCCAAAAAACTTCAATGTCGGCTGCCGCAACCTATCAGAGTCACTGACTCTGAAATTGGTTGCATCGCCAGCAGAAGGCTTTGGTTCTTAGACGCCTTTGATCGGGATAAGTTCCGCGAACCGTGCCGGTCAATTGTCAGTTCGCTGGTTTTGGAAATCACGATACGCTTCGGATCTGCTCAAGCCGAATTCTTTTGCGGCCAGTTTTAACGCAGACTTGCGGTCCATTCCTTCGGCCTCGAGTTCGCTGATACGATCGGCGATATTTCCCTGTTTCGGTTCGGCTTCGCCAGTTCCGCCGTCTCCTGCTATTACAAGAACGTACTCGCCGCGCGGCCTTGCAGACGAAAGCGATGAACGAAGAAACGAAAGTTTGCCTGTAATGATCTGTTCGTGGAGCTTGGTGAGTTCCCGTGCGATCGATGCTTTTCGGTCGCCGAGCACGTTGAGGCAATCTTCGATGGACGCCTCGATGCGGTGCGGCGTTTCGTAGAAGACAAGCGTCGCCGGAATGTTCTTGACCTCTAAGAGCCGTTTCTTCCGTTCGCCGGTTTTTGCCGGAAGGAAGCCCCCGAAGAAGATGGAATCGGTTGGCAGTCCGGAAGCTATCACTGCATTAACGAACGCGACCGCTCCGGGGATCGGTACTACTCTTGCGCCGATCTCGTGAGCTTTGGTCACTAACCGAAAACCCGGATCATTTATTCCCGGTGTTCCGGCATCGGAGACGATCGCGGCCGACTTGCCTTCGATCAATAACCGCCCAAGTTCGTCGCTGCGTTCCTGTTCGTTGTGTTCGTGATAGCTGACGAGTTTGTTGGAAATATCATAGGCATTGAGCAGCTTGCGTGTGTGCCGGGTGTCCTCGCACGCAATGACATCGACCGACCGCAACATCTCGATAGCGCGCGCCGTCATGTCCTGAAGATTACCGATCGGCGTCGCGACGATATAAAGTGTTCCGGGCATAAGGTTCTAAATTCAAACCTTAGTTTGCCCTAAAACGATATAAACCGTGAAGCAAAAAGAAAAAGCCCGAACCGAAATGGCTCGGGCTTTCTCGACGGTGTCGTGGTCGACGGTTAGAAAGGAAGCGGGAACGGTATGCGGTTTCTCCAATCGCCGTTGCGATTGCGATCGTTGTAACCGCCGTAGTTGCCATAAGTGTTGGCTACGACGTTGAGTTCCATACGCATCTGGTTCCACTGGTTCTGCAGATTGCGGTTGCGTGTGCGATACATCTCGTTATCGATCTGGCTCGCCAGATCAAGAACTCGACGTGCTTCATTTTCACTGCCTCGCAGGTCGCGTCCGCGGCCGTACTCGTCAAGGAGTTTGTCCGTCGCACGCTTGAAGTTGTCTGCCAGGTCTTCGATGCGGCCGATGTCTCCGCCACGATTGCCGTAGCCGCCGTTGCCGTAACCGCCATATCCGCCGTTGTTTCCCCAACCGCCGTTGCGGTTGCCCCAACGATCGTCGTCACGGTCATTGACGCGGTTGGTCATGCGTTCGAAGTTGCTGGCCTTCTGCTTTAGGCTCTGAAGCGTGCCGCGGATGTCTCGGTTGTAACGGCCATTGCCGTAACCGCCGTTTCCGTATCCGCCGTAGCCGCCGTACTGTGCTGAAGCCACGCTCGGCAATGCCAATACTGCTAACGAAAATGCGCTGATCGCAATAAATTTGGTTATCCTGTTCATCTTAACTAATTCCCCCTTTTGGTTTCTCACGGCAATGTCCGAGCATTGCTTGAACCGGCATAGTGCAAAGGGCGTGCCATAGGTTTCGAGGGCACTTGAAAATAGAAAAAGCCCTGTATTTACAGGGCTTTGCGAGAACTGATAGTGTATCGTGCAGATCCGCTTTTGTTCAGCGCACGAAACCGTCTATTCCATTTGGTAAACGGTTTGGAGCAGTTCGTCTAGCTTACTCCCCGAGAGCTTTTGCAGCATTGAGGCGTCCGCCGACGACCACCTTCCCTGAAAGTCCGTCGATCGGATCGACCGACTTCAGAATTCGTTCGCGCAGTTTCGCCATCGAGATCTTTGGTTCGCTGGCGACGATCAACGCTGCGATGCCCGCCACCTGCGGTGCAGCCATCGACGTGCCTGAGGCTTCGCGATATTCATCGTTCAGCCAGGTGGACAATATCTCACGACCCGGTGCCGCGACGTGTACTGTCTTTGCTCCAAAGTTTGAGAATGATGCCAGCACATCGTTTCGGTCGAGCGCGGCTACGCTGATCACATTCGGAAGGTCGTAGTTCGACGGAAAATGACCACGTTTATCGTTATCGGTACTGCTGTTGCCGGCCGCGGCAACGAACAGAATACCCGCATCGCCGGCAGCACGGATCGCGTCTTCAAGAGCCTTCGACTTTTGCGTCGAACCCCAGCTGGCGTTGATCACGCGAATATTGACGCCATTCTTCTTGCGGTCGATCGCGTAATTGATCGCCTCGATCGCGTCTTTAGTGGAACCAAACCCGCCGCGGCCGAGGAATTTCAGCGGCATTATCTTGACGTGCCAATTGATGCCGGCGATGCCCTCGCCATTATCTCCCTCGGCACCGATGATGCCCGAGCAGTGCGTTCCGTGGCCGTTTTCGTCCATCGGGTCGGAGGCGTTTACGTTGGCGTCAAAGCCATGCAGATCATTGATCGTGCCGAGTTCGTCGTCGGTGTATTCCGGAAGGCTCTCGGGCCTGATCCACATATTCTCGGCAAGATCGGTGTGAGTGTAATCAACGCCTGTATCGAGCACAGCTACAACGACCTCAGAACTGCCCTGGGTCTTAGCCCAGGCTTTGAGAGCATCGATGTGAGCGTTTGCCTTGCCGCCGTTTTGGCCGGTGTTGTTCAATGCCCATTGCTCGGCAAACTGCGGGTCGTTCGGCGAACTCTTGATATCGCCGTTATCGTAATACTTCGTTCGCGAGGTGACCGGCGGATCGTCAAGGCGGATCTCCTGAACAGGTTCCGCATAGGCGACAAGTTCGGACATTGCCTCGTATTGTTTAGCCACGTCGGCAGCATTGGCATTATCGAGGTCGTCGATCGAGATCAGACCGTTGACCGCCTCTATTTCGTCCTCAACGCGGTCATTGTTCTTCGCGGCAAGTTTCTTGATGTCCGTAAGTGAAACGCCTGATCTGAAACGGACCATTACCTCAGGTTCGTTGTCCGAAGAGGTGCGGGCGATAGTCGGCGCTTTTGGCGCGATCTTTATGGGAGTTGTGTCGTGCGTCTTCAAACCTGATTTCCAACGCTCGATCTGGCCGAGAACGGCCGCAAGCGCGACAACCACTACCGCGATACCCACGTGGATCCAAATATTGCTGCGATTCATATAAATACTCCTGAATCAGAACTACGCTTTGACGAGATGATTCCTGCCTTCAAATCCCTTAAGCCGAAGCTGGTATTTGTCAGCGCGATATTCGTAGGTCTTCCCGGCGGCCCCGACCTTGATTTCCCACCCGGTCGAGATCATCTGTGCGGACATTTCACCGTTTTCCGGTGCCCCGAGCGACATATCGGGGAAATCCTTCTCCGACACGGATGAAACGGACACCTCCGCCTCGCTGACCCCAAGCCTGCGGGCAATATCACGCTTCGCAGCCGAAGTTGCACTGTCCCGATCAAATCCCATATCGCTAACCTCCAATTCTGATACTTCTACGAATATTAGTCAACGAATGTTCGGTCGCGCTTGGCCAAATTGCCGTGACTAGCTATTATGCTCTAACCATGGGTGCAGACCGCGTAACTCTTTTTTACGGGATAAGGTTTCAAGTCTCTGATCCAGTAGAAATTGACCTGTTGAATCTGAATCGGCATCCGCTAATAGAAGCAGCGAGAAAGGTTGGGCTGAATCATTACTGGGGAAATTTCGCCCTAGACGGAGGTGAGTATTACTTGCTTTACATCGGCACTGAACTAGGCGAGTTTGGCTTTGAAGGAAAGGCCGACCTGGAAATATCCGACAGCGTGTTCGCTAAAATTCAACGCGAAACCCGAAAGAAAATCATAACCGCCGGGTTCTCGCTCGTCCCCTCATTGATAGTTCAATTTGAACCTGACGTTTAGGCGCTCGCCCGGTTCCCTGAATAGAACAGGTGCCTGAAGATCTCGACCAATGCGGGAAGTATATAGACGCCGCACGCAAAGCCAAGGATCAAACCTGTAATAGATCTCGACACGAAGGTGTTTTCCCAGATACCAAAGATGGTCAACGACCAGTCGATGGCGATCGGCACCATCGAAGCGAAAAGCCACAACCGCGGGAGCGGATCGATGTTATCGATGCTTCGCCATAACGGGTAAGTAAGCAGACCTGCCAGCAGCCCGAAATAGACACCGAAGCATCGCGAACAAACCGCGAGCTTATGTCCGAAGATAAAAAACGAGCGTTCCGGAAGCTGATGGCAGATATGGGAGAAGAAAGAATAGAGCGGCGATGCCGCATTCCCGGCACCATTCCCTGCAAGAACAGGTGGAAGTACGATCAAGGCCAGCCAGACAAACGCTACCGCCGACGCGACGGCCCACACCTTGTAGGCATTTCCGCGCAGGCGATCATGCAATGCGATCGAAACGTAGTTTTCCGCGGGTTCTCCCATTACGGAGATGATATCAGTTTGCGTTCACGGCCGCCGCGTGCTGCGGAACGTCGCCGCAATCCTTGCGAAGATATTTCCATTGATTAGGCTTGATCGTCGCAAGAAGTTCGGCACGGCTGAGCGTCTCGAGCGGTTTGCCCATATAGATCTTGCCCATTTTTTCCAGCCGCTTCTCTGATAACGCACCTGAGAACATCAGCAGCGGATAAGTGAAATTAGGGCCGTTGAGCTTTCGCAGTTTGTAAAGCCACATTCCGATCGATCCGATGCGCCAGGCGGTCGGTCCCCACCAGCTGTACTGGCCCGGACGAAGGTTCATCTTCCAGCATTTCATCATCAGCTGCCATTGAAGCGGCGTGAGCTGCCGCGTCTGTGTCACGCCTTTTTCCATCTCCATTCGGGTATCGTGGAGCGGCGTGAAAATGGACGGAATGAGAAATGCGAAAAGTCCGCGGCGTTCCATCTCGTAAATGAGATCGAGCGTCGCCATATTGTCTTCGTCTGTCTCGTCCGGATTGCCGACGATCAGCGTCATCGCCGGAAACCAATTGTTTTCGTTGAGAACCCGCAGGCCTTCGAGGACCACGCTCGGCCAATGCTCGATCGGAAACGGAACACCTTTGCTCGCCATCACCTTTTTCGCCATTCGGACCGATCCCGTTTCGAGACCGATCAGCGGTGCAAGCGCTTTCTTTTCAGGATGGGAACTCAAATACGGAAAATGGATCGGGCTCTTCGGCAAAAGCAGATCGGAAAGCTGCTTGATCAATATCGGATCGACCACGGCCGGAGCAATGGTCGAATGACTCAGGACATGCTGTTCGATGCCGGGTGTCTCGACCACGCTTTTGTAAAGATCGACAAGCGCTTCCCGATTTGGGAAATAGAACGGCGTATCCGTATGCACCTGTCCCCAGATGAACATATCTTCGGTCGCTAAGCTGATCTGCTTGTTGCCTTCGCGAACGTTTGCGTGGACGGCGTCCATTATCTTGTCCTTTGGCAGGTCGATCTGCGGATTGAGATCGGGGACGCAGAACTTGCATCGCCGGCCGCAGCCGGTCGTCATTTCAACAACGCCAAAGGTAGTGCGTGTATCCGGAAACAGTATTGCGTCACGCTCCTGCGGATGCTTGACGTCGATCTGCTTTGGGATCTCCTCGCCGGCTATCGCTTTCGCAAACAGGTCGAGCGTGTCATTCGATTCGCTGCGGCCTTCGACGACGCAGTCCACACCAAGTTCGTCATACAGATCCGTCTGGATGATCTGCCACCCACCTGAACCGCCGACGATCACCTTAAAATTATCGCGATATTTACTGCCCTTGATCTGGGCGAAAAGCTGACGGGCGTAGTGCGAATTGATGGGCATCTTCGACGAACCGAAGATCGAGGTGTAAACGCCCGCGGCAAACGTAACGCCGAGCGGATTATGTGTTGAAATGGCTACGACCCGCGTGTTGGGGCCTATGAACTTGTCGAGGTCTTCCGGGAAACAGGCTACGATGTCGTCTTTCGAATATGCGCGTTCCAGTGATTTTTCGACAAGGCGAACACCTGCGGGCATATACTTGGCGGAGCCGTCCTCGTAACGTTCGACGTCACGCCATTTCGGATACTTGCGATTTAGAATGCCTTCGAGCCAGATCGGCAATGACGCCATTGCCATCTGGATAAAGTAACCGGCGTGGTCAATAGATTCCGTCAGCGGGGCGGTCAGCACTATCAGCTTTCCGCCGTCTTCTGCCTTTACCGCTTCCACTGGTTCGGACACGGCAAACCCATCGCTCAAAACATCTGCGTTTACTGCCATTTACATCTCCTCGATCAGACCGGAATATAAATAGACCCCCAGAATGTTGCGGGCCTAAAATTAATAAACCTTTGACAGAGGGTGCAAACAGGCTCGACGTCAGAATCGAATGACTGCGTCCGGCCCACCCTCAACGTGTACCGTATCGACGAAGCGAATGCTCTTGCTGTCGGTGGTCATCACCACTGAATGGGTTCTCTTGCCCGCGCCGAAGAAACGCACTCCGCGGAGCAATGCACCATCGGTCACACCGGTAGCGGCGAAGATGATCTTTTTGCCCGGTGCAAGGTCGTTGGTGTCGTAGATCTTGTTCGCGTCCGATATGCCCATATCTTTGAGGCGGTCCATAACCTCTTCCGCGGGCGGTACTTTCGAAGCGTCAACACCCAGCTTTTCCGGGTCCCAGACGAGCTTCGCTTGTATCTCGCCGTTTAGGCATTTCATCGCCGCCGCTGTTATAACCCCTTCGGGTGCACCGCCTATTCCCATTAACGCATGGATATTGGTTCCCGCGACCGCAGCCGAAATGCCGGCCGACAGGTCGCCATCCGAAATAAGGCGAATTCGGGCACCCGTACCTCGTACATCCGCTATCAGCTGTTTATGGCGGGGACGATCAAGACAGATCACCGTGAGGTCGTCGATATCGCGGCCGAGACGTCGAGCGATGTTCTTCAGATTCTCATGGACCGGTGCGTCGATATCGACTGCGCCTCGGCAAGAAGGCCCTACGACGATCTTATCCATGTAGATGTCCGGTGCGTTCAAAAGGCCGCCGCGTTCGGCTGCCGCAAGAACAGCGATAGCATTATTGGCGCCGAGCGCACAGAGATTTGTTCCTTCGAGCGGATCGACCGCTATATCGACCTCGGGAAATTCGGCTCGGGTCTCGGCAGAGTATATGCCTCCGCCGAGTTCTTCTCCGATATAAAGCATCGGCGCCTCGTCGCGTTCACCTTCGCCAATGACGATCCGGCCGCGCATAGGGACGGTTTCCATCACTTCGCGCATTGCCTCGACGGCGACGTGATCCGAGTGTTTTCTGTCGCCCTGGCCCATTGTTTTGGCCGATTCGATAGCCGCGGCCTCGGTAACTCGCAGAAAATCGAGCGACAATTCGTGCTCCGCTTTCATATTTGTTTGAGATATCCTTTTAAATTATCGTACTGTTAACTATTGATTATGAAGGCATTCTAACACTTGTCTGCGACCGTTTGACAAGTAATGCAGGGAATATTACGGTTTTAATTTGATTTTCACGCATTGAAAGAGGAGATTTCCGCCTGAGATGACCTATATCGTTGCCGAACCATGTGTTGATTGTAAGTACACCGACTGCGCCGCAGTCTGCCCCGTCGAAGCTTTTCACGAGCTGCCCGACAAGCTCTTGATCAACCCCGATACCTGCATCGATTGCGACGCCTGTTTGCCCGAATGCCCGGTCGAGGCGATCTTCTCGGACATGTCGATACCTGAAGAATACCTGCCGTGGCTCGATATCAACAAAGACGCGGAAAATTACCCGATCATCAGTACAAAACAGCCTGCACTCTACGGCGCCGGATGTAAGGGACAACCGGAATAAGATCTGTGTAGGTTTTTATGTGAAAGGCTGTCGACATTGGCAGCCTTTTTCTTTTTGGAAATTCAGGATCTGCAAGAGCTGCCGATTTTTCTTAAATCAATATTATGACCTACGTTATATGTATGGCCTTTGACTGCAAAGCTTAAAATAACGACGGTCGGAAATTCGGTCGGGATCGTGCCGCCAAAAGAGATCCTTGCACTCCTTCGGGTAAAGAAGGGCGACAGCCTTTTTGCCTCTGAGACACCCGACCGGTATCGAACTGCGGGCGTTTGACGAAGAGTTTGCCGAGTAAATAGCAATTGCGGAACAAGTAATGCGAGAAGACCGCGACGTGTTAAGAAAACTGGCCGAATAGCGAATAGATGAAGTGGCTTCGTACAGATGCGGTCCTCGCGATGCACAAGCGCCAGATCGCCGAACACGGCGGCGGAGATGAAGTGCGCGATCTCGGCCTGCTTAAGTCTGCCCTAGCCGACCCCCAGAATATCGCAGCATATGAACGGGACGCAGACATCGCGCGCCTAGCCGCGGCATACGCGTTCGGTATTGCGAAGGATCATCAGTTTGGCGATGGAAACAATCGAACTTCGCTGATTGCATGCAGGACTTTCTTGATACTTAACGGTTATCAACTTGATGCATCACCAACGGAGAAGTATCTGACTTTTCTTTCGCTCGGAGAACGAGCACTCTCTGAAGAAGAATTGGCCGAGCGGCTGCGGGACAAGGTCGTCGAAATGGGATAGTGTGACCGACAGCCGATCTCTGATCAGTTCCAACGAATTCCGGCCCGCACGTTGAAAGGAGAACTAACGGTTCTTACTGGCGTCTTGCCAACCGAATATCTTGAATTTAAGAGATTCTCGGCAGATGCAAACAACTCGATCTTTTTTCTAAAGCGTTTTGAAACGAAAGCATCGAGCTGGAAATAGGGCTCGAGGCGAAACTGGTTGAGGTCGTCGTCAAACTGAGCGCTGGACGCGCGGCCCTGAAACGCGACGATCCAACCGCGAAAAGGATATCTCGTTTGAAACGTGAACTGGTGAAGCGGAACCTGCGGGATACGATTACCGACCAAAGCAGAACTCGACGGAAATTCCTTCACAACAGAATTCGACAAAAGATAACCGGCGTTCAATTCGAGATCGCCGATTCGAGCTTCGGTGTCGATCTCGAGGCCGGCGGTTCTCGTTTTGCCGGCATTTTGCCGCTGCCGCGTGATCAGCGACGGGGTTGATGAGATAGTCACGTTCGAAACCGCCCCGTCGATGTCGATCATGAATGCCGTCCCTCGCAAAGAAAAGCTATTGCGTCTGAAACTAGCTCCGCCTTCCACATTGACCGCCTTTTCGGCTTGCAGAGATGCGTTCGCGTTCGTAACGACGTTTCCGACGCGAAAGCCGCGATAGAGTTCGTTCAGCGTCGGGGCCCGAAAGCTTCGTGACGCCGAAAAATGGATCGAGAACTCATCGGTCGCGTTGATCAAAACGGCTGCGTTTGGGCTCAATGCGCTTTCGTCGCGATCGGGGAAAACCGATGTCGTAGTTAAGCCCGACGAAAGGACCGTCGTCGAAGACAACGCGCGATAGTTCGACCACTTATCCAACCGCAGACCGCCGCTTACCACCAACCGCTTTCCGATCTTGATCACGTCTTTTGCAAACAGTCCTAAGTCGCGTTCGCGGCCGCCCGCGCCAAGCAGCGAAGTCGCCCGGCCGCTAGCAAACCCGACCTCTTCGCTTGTACCGCGGACTTCCCTGCCTTCGATACCGGCGATCAGGTTGTTTTGTAGAAACGCGGCCGAGATCACGCCTGAATAGCCAAAATGCTGAGACGGCGAACGCTGCAGCCGCGATAGGCTTTCGGTGCTGCGGTCTGCCGAGACGGCGGAAAACGTTTGATCGTAAACCTGCGTGCCGCCGAACACATGCCAATCAAACGAAGCCGATCTGTTCTTGAGATCGCCGCCCGCAGCGAATTGCCGCGAGTGCGTCCGGTTTATTTGGGCAGGCGTTCCGTTCGTTCGCGATTCGCCGAAATAAACGGGGCGAAAAAAGACCGATCCGATCTCGCCTAGCCGGCGGCCGATGCGAGCGGTAAGATTCACGCTTCGCACTCCGGCAAATGAATCGACCAGTCCTCGTTCGTTTTCACTAACCGGAACAAACCCTCGTGTTTTAAAATGCCCCGACGAAATGTCGCCGAACCAGCCTTTGTAACCGCCGCCGGCGAACATCGAACCGGAAATGGTCCTTTGAGAACCGCCGAACACCTCACCGGCGAACGCAAATTTTTCCATCGCGTTTCGCGGCCTGATATCGACGGCTCCGCTCAAACCTGCGTCACCGTAAAGGTTCGACGCACCGCCGCGAAGAACCTCGACAGATCCGACTGCGATCGGCGAAATGCGATTCCATTGCACCCAGCCGCCGAACGGATCGTTCAGCGGAATGCCGTCGTACATTACGACCGAACGGCTTGCACCGCTCGCCCCGACGCCGCGAAGCGACACGCCCTGCGTCGTAGGATTGGAGTTTCGGCTGCTTGAACGCCGAAAGATCGAAAAACCGGGGACCTGCCGCAGAGCATCATCCAGCGTCGGTCCTGCCGTCGCCCCGATCTGTTGTTTTGGCAGGACAGAAATGCTCTCGGGCGAATCGGAAATTCTCCCTTCGGTTCGCCCTATCGTAACGACCGTTTCCGCTACGGAACCGACACGCAGCACGGCCACATGTTCCGAAACAAGTGATGAGTTTGCCGGAACCTCGATCCGCCAAGGCTGAAAGCCTCGGGCTTCGGCAGCGAGAACAAAGCCGCCGTTGTCTGGAACGGGACAATAATAGGCATCGTCCCGGTATGAGCAAACTGTGGCTGCTGAATTCTTGGGATCGATCTTCACGTTCGCGTTCGTGATCGCAGCACCGGCGGTATCAGTGACGTATATGCGTATCTCGCGCGGCTGCGCGCAAATACTGAGGGCAGCAATCGCTATCCAAATGGCAAATACGATCGAACGAAACAACATGCGACAAAAACCGAACGCATAGGATAGCAGATGAGACGGCGGGTTTGCCTGATATGGCGCGATTGAAGATTACGCGGTCCGCACATAGAATAGAGATAGCAATACGCCACTCACGGAGGATCTCCTCATGATCGAAACACTCGATCCGAAAACGATCGAAAAGCCCGCGGTTCGCTGTGAACGATGCGACCGCGAGGTTGGACACTATAACACGTTCGTGTCGCCGACAAACGAGCGGCACAATGTCTGCTGGCAATGCCTTGCTCGCGAAGAGAAGGGATTTTTTGCTCACCGCGGTTTTCGCCGCGGAGCGCGAACGGGCGTAATTCCTCGCTGATGGCAGTTCGCAAGATCACAGAATATCCCGAAGAGGTCCTCGCTAAGGTCGGCCAGCCCGTGACCGAGTTTGACGAGGCTCTTGCCGCGCTGTGCGACGATATGTACGAGACGATGTACGAGGCACATGGCGTGGGGCTTGCCGCTCCGCAGATCGGGCTCAACCTTCGTCTGTTCGTAATGGATTGCGACGGGATAAAGCTCATCGCCGCTAACCCCGAGATCGTTCATACAGAAGGCGAGCAATCGGGCCAGGAAGGCTGTCTTTCCGTCGGCAAAGTTCCGGCCGTCGTTACGCGGCCGATGAAGGCCAGGCTGAGGGCGCAGGACGTCAAAGGCGAATGGTTCGAGCGCGATGCCGAAGGCTACGCCGCCCGCGCGTTTCTCCACGAGACCGACCACTGCAACGGCAAACTATTTATCGACCACCTGCCCAAATTGCGCCGCGATATGGTCGTCAAGCGATTCAAGAAAGAAAAGAACTGGAAATAGATCTTGGTTCTTCGAAGTGGTCTTGCCGGAGATCGACCGAGCCGATCAGATGGCAAGCTCGTCGTCACCGGTCGCGGCAGCCTTCCCGGCGATCGTGGTGATGTGATCACTGCCCGATATGACACAAACGGCATTCTGGATACGAGCTTCGATTGCGATGGATGGAACCTGACTGAGATCTATGGAGGAAACGATCTTGCAATGGCTGGATCGATCCAGTTTGACCCAGCTTGCTCGTGCAATAGGTTGGCGGTCGAAGCCACCGTGCCAACAGGGCTGTCGCCCTTGCCACAATACATCGAAGGCCTTCGTTTCAATTTGTGATATGTTGACGATCTAATAGATTGAGGTTAACGAAGCCCACACGTAAACCAGCCGTCGGAAGATCGAGTGATCGATCATCGTTCGACGGTTTTTCGTCTCAGCCGCTTCTTTGACGCGAGTGCTCTTGTCCTTGATCGCCTGCAACGAAATCTGTTCCGGGACGACGGAAAAGGCTGGTGTTGAGTCTCCGATCTCGACGGCATGGACACGCCCGTTATTTCCCGACCGTTGAAAGCCCGGTTGCGCGCCCAAAGTGAAAAAGCCGAGTCGTTCGGACAAGATGCCGAGCGCTATGCCGCTCGTGCATCCATGCACGAAACCGATCATTTCGACGGTAAACTTTTTATGGGCCACCTGCAAAAACTCAGGCGAGATATGTTGGCAAACAGTTTCAAGAAAGAGAAGAATTGGACGCAGGCAATTTGCCAGAGAACCTATTCATTCATTCCAATGTGAGATCAAAAGTTGTTCTGAAGACCGGCAATTCCTTGTCTAAGACGGCCTTTTCGCGTTCGGTTTTGACGGGAAATGGGTTTGCGTCGGTTTGGGCTTCCATAAACCTGTCGTCGTTGCGAAATAGTGTGAACATCTCATCGGCGAGGAATTCGATGTCGGTCTGAACGAACACTTGGCCGCCGATCGAAAGGTGGCGAGCGATGGTCTCGACCATTTCTTCGTTGACCATACGGCGTTTGGCGTGTTTCTTTTTGAACCAGGGATCGGGAAATTGGATCGTTACATTCTGAAGGATACCGTGCGGTATTCCCTCCAGCAATCTGTCCAGCCATAGCATCGCGTTGCAAAAGGCGTAATGCACGTTTGTCAGGCCCGCCTCGGCCGCAAGCCTGTTTGCTTCATTGACGAGCGGTTCGCGGATCTCAACGCCGAGATAGTTCCACTTAGGCTCTGCTTCTGCCATTCGCATCAGAAAACGACCGCGCGCACAGCCAACATCGAGCAGGAGCGGACGCTCGGGGTCGGCAAACACGGTCTCGATGTCGACGGGCCTCGGCTCCTGTCGATAATACGGCGAAAGCGGGTTTACGTGTTGATGGACGCGGACTCTGGGCATTTTATGCGGATTCGGTTATACGGAAAATGGCGAACACGGCTTCGGCAATGTAGATGGCGATCGCGACGATGCCCAGCGTGTGGATGACGCTGTTGGTCCTTCGCGGATCGACGTTGAGGTCACGCGGAACTTGAATGAAAGCGTATACCGCGCCGACAAGAAATCCGCCGATGTGTGCAAAATTATCGACGAGCTGATAGGCAATTATGCCGAACGCGGCAATAAAGCCGACGTTTATCAGCATGCTTTTGAGGAAATCAGGCGGCAGCTGCTGTTTCCTTCTATAAGCATAGACCGCCATGTAACCGATAAGGCCCATGATGCCGCCTGATGCCCCGACCGAGGTTCCGTCCGGTATGAACACAAGGCTGAGCAGGCCGCCGCCGATAACCGCAAGAAGGAACACGATCGCAACATGCGCCCGGTTTGACAGATATTCCATGAGACTGCCAAACCCGTATAACGCCTGGGAATTAAAATAAATATGCAAAAGGCCGCCGTGCAGAGCGCCTCCCGTAAGAACGCGCCAGTACTGCCCGTTCTGGGTGAATTCGGGTTTTACGAAGCCTGCGAGCAGGATCGATTCTCCGAGGCCGACAGTCATCTGTGCTACGAATACTGCGATGATCGAACCGATTAGGATCATCGTGAAATAGGGCGTAGTCGCCTCTGATCGACGCGCGAATTCTATCGCTTCGACGGTTGGCGTGATGTCTTTCATCGAGAGACTCTTGGCGTAGTAGAGGCCATAGGAACCGGCTACCAAAGCGAAAAACCCGATAATGAAAAAGATGCTGCGAAAAAGGACCGAGAGATCGGGCTTTGCCCCGAGAATCGCGAACACCAAAAGCCAGCCAATATGTACCGCAACAACAAATCCGCCGATGCCGACTGCCCACCAGGATTTCTTCCTGATCGAGCGTTTCTGCGCGGCGAGATACTCCTCAGGCGTTTGCTGAGGAGGCTGCGGTTCTTCTTCTTTTGGTTGAAATTCGTACACAATTAAGACGGCAAAAGGTAAAAGTAAAAAGGCAAAACTCAGCCACGATCTCGAGCTGAAACAATTATTGCGCCAATGATCAGAGCGTTCTCTTGGGATCCATCTCTTAACTCTTCTGGACCGTTTCTGATCTGTGGATCAAGATCATATGAAGTACGCAGTAGTCGAATCCAATAATTAGCTTCACGGGCCTCTTTTAACGCGATCGAATTCTTGCTAATGAAATCGTGCTTACTTTGTCCCGCCTGTTATTCTTCCAAGTTGGCACCCACAGATGTGCCCGACCTAAGCAGCTGGAGACTTAAAGACCTGCCAACATCTGATCGTCTTTCGAGATATTGGCTCACTTTTATTATTCTTACCAAGAACGCAAACGCCCTCTCTCGAATATCCCAGATCTTTGACTTTGAGTCTTTAGCGTCTTGATCCGTATCGTCCATTTTTGCCTTTTGCCTTTGATCTTTTTACTTGCGGTTTGATCGCAGATCACATCGCGAGGCCGCCGTCGGCTTGGAGCACCTGTCCGGTAATGTACCGGGCCGTCAGCAGAAAAAATGCGGCATCGGCGATCTCTTGTACCGAACCGAATCGGGCAAGCGGGATCGAAGCAAGGATCTTTTCACGAAAATCGGCGTTCATCTCGGCCGTCATTTCGGTTTCGATCATTCCGGGTGCGAGCGCGTTCACGGTGATATTACGGCTTGCAACTTCTTTCGCGAGCGATTTAGTAAGGCCGATCATGCCCGCTTTTGATGCCGAATAGTTGGACTGGCCGAGCATCCCGACAACGCCGGAAATAGACGCCATATTAAGTATCGAACCGCCATTCTCATTTTTCATCATCGGCCGAAGCACGGCTTTTGAAAAATTCCACGCGCCTTTTAGATTGGTGTCGATAACGGCATCCCAATCCTCTTCCTTCATTCGAAGGATAAGCTGGTCGCGGGTGATGCCGGCGTTATTGACGAGATAATCGAGGCCGCCAAGTTCGGACGCGGCGGCCTTTACAAATTCAGCAGATGCCTCGGTGCTGGCCACATCACATTGAGCGGCAAACGCCTTTACGCCAAGAGCTTCCACCTCTGCCTTTAGCTTTTCGGCTTCGTCGGCGCTCTTTGAATAGTTGAACGCGACGCTGCATCCGCGTCGTGCAAGCTCAAGCACGACGGCCCTGCCTATGCCGCGTGTTCCACCTGTGACAAGTCCCACTCGGCCAGAAAATTGTTGGTTTTCCAAATTCGTTTCTCCTAAATTAGTTAGATTTTACGTCTTTTGGACAGAAAGCAAAAACCGAGGCCGATCCGACGGTTGCAGCCGCCTGATAGGCCTCGATCAGCTAGTGAGCGTGAGTTTTTCTGGAATTAGCGAATCCAAAAGGACATTGTCGATGTTGCGGACTCCGGCTTTCTGGATGCTTTGAGTTTCGTTGATTTTGGGGTGTCGGCACAAGACCAAACTATCCTAAAAGAAAGTAAGAATGATGTGCTATACTTTGTAGGAAAATTCCTACACCGTTTTCAGGTCAGGCCGCGGCTGATCGCGTAACGTGTGATCTCGGCGTTTGACGAAAGTCCTGTCTTTTCGATAATACGGCTTCGATAAGTGCTGATCGTTTTTACGCTAAGGTTCATTTCCTGCGAAAGATCTGTCAGCCCCTTGCCTGATGCAATGTGACAGAGGACCTCATACTCACGATCGGATAGTCGAGTGTGAGGGTCTTCTGTTCCGCCGTGTTCGATGTAGTTTGCCAACACCTCGGCGATCTCCGGATCGATATACTTCTCGCCCCGGCATGCCTTTCGGATCGCGACAACGAGCTCGGACGGCGCGCTTTCTTTTGTAATGTATCCCGAGGCTCCTGCCTTTATGACGCGAACCGCATATTGATCTTTCGGATGCATGCTCAAAACGATGACCGCGATGCCGGGATGGTGCCGCTTTAGTTCCTTAAGTGTTTCCAGCCCGTTTCGGCCCGGCATAGAGATGTCGAGGACCACGACGTCCACGCGTTCCCGCCGAACAATATCCAGAACCTCTTGTCCGTTTTGAGCTTCGGCAGACACGGCCATATCCTGTTCGCTGCTTAATATCTGCCGCAAACCGTGCCTGACGATTGTGTGGTCATCTGCTATAAGTACGCGTATCACGATCTTTTTTCTAATCTGAAAGTTGTACCGGCACGGTCAATTGTACCAAGGTCCCGCTGCCAGGCTTACTTTCAATGTCGAGTTCACCGCCGAGAAGTCGAGCGCGTTCGCGCATACCTATCAGGCCCAAAGAACGCTTTTTGATCAGGTTCCGTAGATCAAACCCTTGGCCGTTATCACGAATGCTGAATATCGCCTCGCCATTTTGCCTGACTACGTCGAACTCGACGACTGACGCCTCTGCGTGACGGGCAATGTTTGTAAGAGCTTCCTGAGCGATGCGAAAAACACCGCTTTCGGTTTCGTGGTCAAGCGACAGATCCTCTGTGTTTGCACTAAATTCGCAAATGACACCGGATTTAGCCTGAAACTGTCCGGACTGCCATTCGAGCGCAGCCACAAGGCCAAAATCATCAAGGATAGACGGGCGGATCTCCGATGCGATCCGGCGGACCGAACCGATGGTCGAATCCACTTTTGACGCGAGTTCATCCAGGCCCTTGGAAATGTCTCCCGGATCCGGGAGTGCCCCGTTTTGAGTAAGGCCGCGATTCAGCAGACTGATGTCGAGCTTTAGGCCCGTCAATGCCTGGCCAAGTTCGTCGTGGATCTCAATGGCGATCCGCTTCTGCTCAGTTTCGCGAAGGGTTTGTTGGTGCTGTGTAAGCTGACGCAATTCTTCCCGGGAATTCCTTAGTTCGTCCGTCGCGGCACGTACTTTAGCGATCAACAGGCTAAGAAATCCGCCCTCTATATAGAAAAGCACGAGTCTTACGATCTCGTCGCGTGAGCCGGTAAACGCATGGAAAGGCTGAACGAAATAGTAATCGATCGCGAGGCCGCTCAACACGGTGGCGAAGATGCCTGCCCGCATTCCGAAAAGATAAGCGCTGATCGTTATCGCTGCCAAAAAAAGCGGCGCGCTGATGGCTCTTTCGACGAGCAGCCACAATCCCGAGGTCATCAGTGTGGCCGCTAAGACCAGAAGTGTCGTTAACGCGTACTTTACCAAAAATGGAAGCCGCGTCAGATCTGTGCCCTTCTTAAACATCTGTACTTTGATCGGTCCGGTAAACAGAAAACCGTCTTAGAATGAGGGATCCGTTGACGCCAGCCGGCAATCCGACAGACGCAACGATTTTATTCCCCAACCGTTATCGCGTCAAAGTCCATTTGAATCAAGGCCTTGATCTGCCGTATGATGCGAACAAATATGCGCTCAACAAATCGTTCTCTCTCCGCGTTGCTAGTTCTACTGGCAATCCTCTCGTCAGCCGTCCTTGGACAGTCCGAAAGACTCTTGATCCGAAACGCCGTGATCATTGACGGCACCGGCAAGCCTGGCTTTGTCGGTGATGTCGAGATACAAAACGGAAGCATCGTTAAGGTCGGAAAGATCAAACTCAAGAAAGGAGATGTGACCATCAATGGCGCGGGCCTCGTCCTCGCACCCGGTTTTATTGATATCCACAACCATTCGGAAGACGGATTGCTTCGCGAAGGAACCGCTGCAAACCAGATCTCGCAGGGCATTACAACGATCCTCGTCGGACCTGACGGCGGCAGCCCTTGGCCGATCGCTGAATATCTTGCCAAATTGAGCGGCAAGATCGCTCCAAACGTTGGTGCGTTCATCGGCCATGGAACGGTGCGCGAGGAGGTTTTGAAAAATGACTATAAACGGGTCGCGACTGACGCAGAGATCGTCGCAATGGAAAAGCTGGTCGAACAGGCGATGAACGAAGGTGCGTTCGGACTTTCGTCCGGCCTTGAGTATGACGCTGGCTTCATGGCGACGACGGAAGAAATGATCGCATTGTCAAAGGTCGCCGCAAAGCACGGCGGCATATATATGACGCATATGCGCGACGAGGAAGAAGGCGTGCTGAACGCTATCCGCGAGAGCATCCGCATTGGAAAGGAAGCAAAAATTCCCGTCCAGATCTCGCATATCAAAATGGGCAACAGCAGCGTTTGGGGCAAATCGGCAGAAGCGGTCGCGATCATCGACGAAGCCCGCAAAGCGGGACAGGATGTAACTGCCGACGCATATCCCTACACGGCGTGGGCATCGACGATCACCGTCCTCGTCCCCAGCCGAAAACACGAGGACCGAGCCGAGGTCCAAAAAGGCATCAATGCGATCGGCGGCCCCGACAAGGTGCTGATCACAAGCTGCCGCGCGTTTCCCGCGTACGAAGGCAAGACGCTTGAACAGGCCGCTAGGATCGCCGGAACAACACCGGTCGAGACATACATTGAGATCGTAAAGAAAGGCGGTGCGGGCGTTATCGGTTACGGGATGACCGAATCGGACGTAAAGACCTTTTACCAAACACCGTGGATCATGGCGTCGAGCGACGGCGGGATCGGCAGCCGGCATCCGCGCGGAACGGGAACGTTCCCTCGGGTGCTCGGCCAATTTGTCCGCGAGAACAAATGGCTTTCATTTGAAGATGCCGTCCGAAAGATGTCGGCATTGCCGGCCGCACGCCTCGGCCTGAAAGATCGAGGACTGATCAAGAAAGGGATGAAGGCCGACCTCGTGCTTTTTGACCCTAACACGGTTATCGACAACGCAACATTCACCCAGCCGCAGGTTTTCGCGACCGGTATTAGAGCAGTGTTTGTGAATGGGACAAAGGTTTGGGATGGCGAAAAGGTCACCAACGCCACCCCCGGAATGATATTGAAAAGGAAGTGATCAGCCTGCCAGCGCTTTCCGCTGGATCTCAAAAAGCTTGTTGATGCCCGTGTCAGCAAGGATCAGCATTTCGTCCATCTGCTCGCGTGAGAATGGTTCGCGTTCGGCCGTTCCCTGCAGTTCGATGAACTTTCCGGTGCCGGTGCACACAACATTCATATCTACTTCGGCCGTTGAATCTTCCGAGTATGCAAGGTCGAGGATCGGCGTTCCGTCCAGGATCCCTACGCTGACAGCGGCGACCTCGCTCACGATCGGCGACGTCTTGATGATGTTGTTCTTCATCAATTTTCGGCAAGCAAGAGCGAGAGCGACATACGCACCCGTGATCGAAGCGCATCGCGTGCCGCCGTCCGCCTGAATAACATCGCAATCGATATATATCTGGCGTTCGCCGAGGAGTTTTGTATCGACGATCGCACGCAAGCTGCGGCCGATAAGGCGCTGTATTTCCTGGGTCCGTCCCGAAGGCCTTTGTGTTTCACGCTGCGTTCGCGTGTTGGTCGCCCGCGGCAGCATCGCGTATTCGGCGGTCACCCAACCTAATCCTTTGTTGCGGAGAAACATCGGGACCTTGTCCTCGACGCTTGCGGTGCAGATCACCTTGGTTCCGCCGACCTCGATCAAAGCCGAGCCTTCGGCATACGGCGAAATGTTCGGCGTGATCTTTGTGTTTCGTATCTGATCGACGGCACGGCCGTCATGTCTTGTGTACGTCATAAATAAAAGGCGGAAACGAGGGGCCGCGGAAGTATGTTCCCCGCACCATCAGGCTTCCAGTTTCCGAGGCACCCTCGCTACCGCTCGGGCTTTTGCCTCAATTCATCCACGCCGTAAACCTCGATCGCCTCGAGTTTTGACGGCTTAGCTCCTAAAAATCTTTCGGCGACGTGTGCAAACCGCTCTGCGGCGTCGGTCACGTAGAAATGGTCGAGGTCGTCGCACAAATGCCTTTCGCCCGCGTGACGGGCCGGGTTCGACAAACCTTTTTCGATCAATAGCTTCTCGACCTCTTCGGCTGTCGCCTCACCCGAATCTATTAGTTTAACATCCTCGCCGACGGTTTGTTGGATGACCTCGCGCAAGATCGGGTAATGTGTGCAGCCGAGCACGAGAGCGTCCGGGTGAAACTCCTTCATCGCTTCCAAGTATTTCGCCGCGATGGAGTATGTTTCAGGTTCACTGGTCCAGCCTTCCTCGGCGAGCGGAACAAAGAGCGGACAGCCTTTCTGCAGCACCTCAGCCGAGTCTGATGCCCGCCTGATCGCTTCGTAGTAAGCGTTACTGGCAACGGTCGCCTCGGTCGCTATGACGCCGATCTTTGGGCGTTCTTTTCCTCTTGTAAGCTCAACGGCCTTTCGGCCGCCGGGGCCGATCACGCCTACGACGTCGAGGCCGATCTTTTCACGTATCTTCGGTAATGCCAATGCAGAGGCCGTGTTGCAGGCGACAACAAGCAACTTTATCCCGCGGCTAGCGAGAAACTGCGAATTTTCGATGGCGTAGCGTTCGACCGTGGCAAGCGATTTTGTTCCGTACGGTACACGTGCCGTATCGCCCAAATAAATGAAATGTTCATTCGGAAGCCGGTCGTGCAAAGCGCGATAGACCGTCAGGCCGCCCACGCCCGAATCGAATATCCCGATCGGCAATGTATTCTGTGACATCAGTTACAACAAAAACTATATCTTATCCGACCGGCAGGGTCTTGTCGTGAAAAACCGCGCTATAATCCAGGGCACTATGACACGCCGCTTCGTCCTCACGATATTGTTGCTTATAACTAACTTTGCCATCATGTCAGACACGTTAAACGGCCAACGGCCGCAGAAACCGATCTTATACGGAAAGCACTGGGTAGCCGTTACCGGCAAACCGATAGCCGCGACCGCCGGCGCGATGATCTTTCAAAGAGGCGGAAACGCGGTTGACGCCGCCTGCGCGATGATCGCTGCGACGTCAACGATGTGGGACACGCTTTCGTGGGGCGGAGAAACGCAGGCGCTTATTTACAATCCGAAGACCGGAAAGGTCATCGGAATAAACGCGCTTGGAGTCGCTCCGACCGGAGCAACCGCCGAATATTATAAGTCAAAGAAGATGCCTAATCCGCCGGAGTACGGCCCGCTTGCTGCGGTCACGCCAGGAACGCCGGGCGGCATTCTGGTGATGCTTGCCGAATACGGCAAGCTTAGTCTTAAGGACGTGCTCGCGCCGTCGATCGAGATGGCGGACGGCTATCCGATGGACGCCGGTACGGCAAACACGATCGAGCGGCAAAAGTCGTGGCTGAAACAATGGAAATACTCACGCGAAGCGATGCTGCCTAATACGGGACGCGAACGGGAGGGCCCTGTCGAAGGCGAGATATTCCGCCAGCCAGACCTTGCTGCTACGCTTCGAAAGCTGGTCGATGCCGAACAGAACGCTCTCAAGGCCGGCAAGAACCGAAAGCAAGCGATCATGGCCGCTTACGATCGCTTTTACAAAGGCGATATCGCAAAAGAATTTGTCCGCGGAACGCAGGAGGAAGGCGGCTTGATCACCGAGGCCGATCTTGCCAAATGGCAGGTGAAGATCGAAGAACCGGTCTCGACGAATTACAAAGGCGTCGATGTTTACAAACTCAATCTATGGACACAAGGCCCGGCTATGCTGCAGGCATTGAATATCCTTGAAAACTTCGACGTAAAGTCGATGGGCTACAACAGCCCGAGATATATCCACACGATCTATCAGGCGATGAGCCTCGCCTTTGCCGACCGCGATTTCTATTACGGAGACCCTTATTTTCCGCCCGTGGAACCGCTTGCCGGTTTGATGTCAAAGGATTACGCAAAGTCTCGTGCGAAACAGATCGATCCGAACAAAAACGATGCGGGGATAAAGCCGGGCGATCCGTATCCCTTTCAAAACGGAAGAAATCCGTTTACCGATCTGCTCGAAAAATGGAAAGTAGTGCCCGCTGACCGCCAGACACAGGCTCCGCCCGGAAATATGGCTTTGATCACGCCGTTCGGCGATCCGAACGGAGGGTTCCCGGACGACAATTTCTATGGCGGGACGACATCGGTCCAAGCGGCCGACGAAGAAGGATGGGTCGTTTCCGTCACGCCGAGCGGCGGCTGGATCCCGGCGGTGATCGCCGGGAGAACAGGAGTCGGCCTAAGTCAGCGGGCGCAGAGTTTTGTTACGGACCCTGCGGACGGCCCGTTCAATGTGATCGAACCCGGCAAGCGGCCGCGCGTGACCTTGACGCCGACACTGGCATTGAAAGACGGAAAACCGTTCCTGTGCTTTTCGGTGCAGGGCGGCGACAGCCAGGACCAGAACCTTTTGCAGTTTTTCCTGAATACGGTCGAGTTTGGAATGAACGTACAGCGTGCGACCGAAGCTCCGAACATAAATAGCTTTCAGATGCGAAGCTCTTTCGGCGCTCATGAGATCAGGCCCGGGCGGATCCTGCTCGCTAATTCAACGCCGCAGAGCGTTCGCGAGGAACTCATCAAGATGGGCTACACGCCGACGTTCGAAGAACGGACCTCGGGGCCGATCACCGCAATATTCTTTGACCACGCGCATAAGACGATGTGGGGCGGAGCAAGCACTCACGGCGACGACTACGGAATTGCCTGGTAGATTCGCCAATTGAAAATATGAGCAAAGATCGAGGAGCCAAGGAATTTCTTTAGGAGGAAAAACTTGTTGAGGAGCACAGTGCCGTGTTCAAAAAGGAACTCGGAGTTCCTGACCTTGTCCTCACTCAGATACTTTTTATTGTCGGGCTTCCCTGGATCGGCGTCGCGGCGAAGCAGGGGCAGTCACATATCCTTTTATGGTTGACCGCGATGCTGCTTTTCTACATCCCTTCCGCGGTCGTCGTGATCTACCTGAACCGTCAGATGCCGCTCGAGGGCGGGCTCTATCAGTGGGCGAAGTTCGGTTTTAACGACCTTCTCGGCTTCATGGTCGCATGGAATCTATGGCTATTCGCGATCCTTAACACGTCGGAGATTGGACTTCGGGTCACACAATATCTCTCATCACTTTCGCGGTGAAGATCGGCGGACTAATCGTGATCACAAACCTTTTAGGCCTGGCAATATACCTAGCGGCGAGACGCAAACCTCTCCGCGAGGCCGAGCCGACAGAATAGTATCTACACGGGTCAAGTCCGTTCCACAGTCTCCTATCCGGTGGCCGATGAATTTGGCAACGATATTACAGTTCAGAATTCCACCATTTTCACTTCTGTTTTCGGGAGATCGATCTCCCCGCGGCGTATGCGATGAGGAGTAAAACAACAATTACGCTAACGATGCCGAGCGGACTTAGCAGCGTCTTCAAAACGCGGTCCCTGAAACTGATCTCGGCGGCGGGAGTAATGACTTCCGTTTGCGGTCTTTTTGCAGTGATCAGGCGAAGTTCGGAATTCTTAAGAAGGTTCTTTACGCGTTCGATCGCCTCCGCCTCGACAACGCGTTTTGACATCCCGTGAAAGATGCCCTCGAGTGCGTCGGAGCGCGAGCGGTCGGAAAAAACGATGTAGGTCACGCCGTCGGGAAACCGCAGCAGCATCGTCAACGAAAGCGATGCGTCCAAATAACGGCTTGAATAGAACTGACGCGCGGCAACGAAATGATCTCCTGCTGAATTGGTAAAAGCCGCAGAATGCGAGAGCGTGACCGTGGGATTTAGTCCAAAATCGATATTTGACCAATGGGTATAGCTGTCAACGCCGGAGAGATCCTTTTTTGGATACTCTTTCAGATACGCGAGTAGTTCCGGTGCAAGTTCTCCGATGAATAGGGCATTTTCCAACAAAGATCGATGCGATCCTGAAAGAGAGACAGCGTCTTTTCGATTTGAATACGCGCCCAGCGAAGCCGTTCCGTTGACGGAATAATCCCTGGAATACTCAAGCAGCATCGCGCGAAAAAGCTCTGTTGCTTTCTGCTTGTGATCGGGAGCGGTCCAGTCCAGGCCCTTGCCGAATCGATCGATCCAGTCGGCCGACATATTAACGTCGCAGTCACCGACGATGCATTTTCGGAGTTCTTTGAAATCGCGCTCTTCCAGCTCAAGATCGGCAAGGTCGCCAATGACGGGCGGGTTGCTGAAGCGGCCTTTAGCGTCCATTTCCTTGCTGCTTTTGGGCGACAGGCTGTCGCGAAATTCGCGAAGAGTGACAGTCGGGAGTTGTTTCACGCGAACGACGCCGACCACCGCGACTTCTTGTTTATCGGAAGCCGGAAGGCCCTTAACGACCAAGCCTCCGCGATCGAGTTCGGCCAGATCGTCTGCGTTGATCGTCGCTTTTTTCGAAAGGTACGCCCGAAATTCCGACTCGGTAATTTGTGCCGCGGCCGTCACCGCCGCCAACGATACAACTATCGCGATGACGCCTAATTTTCGAGCGACCCGCCTCATTAAAAGGAATTATATCCCAATTGGAAAGCTCGATTAAGGAATCGGACCCCACGGCATCAATTCAGATCGAAACGGAACTTTCCGCTTTTAAAGAGCGTTTCGTTTGGTTACGATATAAAGAAATGTTTTGTCCTCAATGCGGAAACACCCAACCCGACGACCTTAAGTTCTGCAAGACCTGCGGAGCGAATCTCTTTGCGTTGCGGCGAGTAATGGCAACGCGCGACGAACAGGACGAGAAGTTCGATTGGAGCAAGACGTGGGTCGCCGAGATGTTCATGTCGAGCGAAGAGTCGATCCGCCGTCAAAAAGCTCTCGACCTCCTTCAAGGCAAAACGCCTGAGGTGAGGCGGCGCAACGAGATAAAGGCTGGAGTAATAACGGCAAGCGTTGGCTTTGGGCTGATGATCTTTCTATTTGTCTTGATGGAGGCAATAGTTGCAGGCGGAAAGGTTCCACCCGAAGCCGTCCTTATTCTGAAAAGCCTGTGGGTCGTTGGTGTCATCCCGATCATGGTCGGGGCGGCTCTGGTATTCAACGGAATGTTCGTGAGCAAACGCGAAGAGCGGGCGTTAAACGAAACAAAAGAGCCGGAAGCGAAGGAGATCGCGAATTCGGGCGTTGAAGCCTACCTCTCCCCGGCCGATACAAACGACCTCGCATCGCCGTCCCCATTCAGTGTTACCGATCAAACGACGAGGCACCTCGGGGAACGCTCCAAATAAAGATGCCCTCCGAACGAGGGCATTCTTTTCTTAATTAGAACTGATGGTGGAGGCGGCGGGAATCGAACCCGCATCCAAAGGTTGCGACCAGTGAAATCTACACGTTTATTCGGTTCACTTTATCTCGCTGACGAAGAGCAGGTGAGCCGACAAGACCTCTTCATCAACATACCCGGCTAACTTTAAGCCGCGCCCGCAGGTGGAGGACGCGCCCTAGCCTGAACTGAGTTATGCCTTATCCGGTCGCATCAGGCGAACTTCCGGTAAGACATTGCTGTAGCTAAAGTTAATTAGGCAGCAAGAGCTAATTCTTGATTAGCATTTGTGTTTTGCTTATTGTTTTAACGAGCTAGTAAGCAAGCCCGACGTGCATCCAAAGATCTATACAAGCCCCTGTCGAAGCCTGTCGCCCCCATAGAGAGGAACAGTCCGCTTTGTTTGCGGACTGTCAGTTTACGAAATTTAGATGAAAAGTGAAAGTTTTTGGATGCAGGCAAAAGCCGGGTCAGTTAGCCCGCAGCCAGCGTTCGGCCTCTTTCACGTCATGGAAGATCTGCATTTTCACGTCAAGGCCGCGGAGAATGGCTTTTCCTGCCTCGGGTACGTCATAGTGCCCGTAACGATCGTAAAAAGCGAACATTCGTCCCTTAAGTAATTCCCCCACGGGGACGATTATCTCGAGCATTTCCTGCATCGAGATCATCTCGACAAAATTATGTTCTAGAAGTATCTTCGAGTATCCTTTTTCTTCACAAATGGCAATGATCTCGCGCCAGTAACTAAGGGCGATCTCGGGCGTCAACCTTAACCCGCCGGCGATCGCGTAAAGGAATCCATCGTGATCCTCGGTCTCCAATTCATAAAGCTTGCTATTTTCATCCACCGGAATCTTTATATTCCCATCCGGCTTGTTTATCAAGCATTATTTAATTTGCTGAGGTCAAAAAGGGCCAGCAATTCTTTCGCACGAATAGTGGCAACAGGCGAGAACAAAAAGAGCCGACACAGCATTTCTGCCGGATCGGCTGTTTTCCCCTTGTTCGAAACTAGCTAGATCTTACCGAGCCTGAGCTTGGGCAGACGGTAGTTCGTTGACTGTCGTCGCACCTTTTACGGTGATCGATTTGAGATAATTGACTCCGTTTAGGTTTTCAAAAACCATTTCCGTGCTTTCGGAAGCATTGCGGGTCTCGGCAACGATCGTGTCGAATACCATTGAGGTCTTGTCTCCGCGGATAACCAGGATCGACGAAGAATCGGCCGTCATCGGCGTGCGTTCGATGGTATAGATGCCCGGCTCAAAGGTCTTGCCGTTGATAACAAATTCCTCGGCCACGCTAAACTTCAAGACCGTCCCCTCGGTGATGCTTGCATTTGCCGCTACAACTCCGCCGACAAAGATCATAAGGCCGGCGATCATCATTATTGCTTTGTTCTTTAACATTTCAGTATGTCTCCTATTGATTTCGAAATATGAACCGGTACAGGAACTCTTACCAAACCTCTTGTCCCAATGTCCTGGCATATAGAGTATTACGCTTTTTTCGAAGCCCGAACGTCAGGATTAGGCGCGATTGTGCAAAGTTGTGTAAGACTTACGTAAACGTGCGTAAGACGATCGTCGCAGAAAGGCAGATGAAATGATCTTTCGGGTTCTAAAGCAAATGCGGGGATCAGGCAGCCTTGCCGTTCGCAAGCAATGTCGGGTATTTTCCGCTCCAGCAGGCGTTGCAGGTCGATGACGGGTCTATCCCGATCGCTTCGAGCATTCCCTCGAGCGAAAGATAACCGAGCGAATCGGCCCCGATATATTCACAGACCTGATCGGTGGTCATTCGCGATGCGATGAGGTCTTGCCGGTGAGGAGTATCAACGCCGTAATAGCAGGAATTTGTGGTTGGCGGGCACGAAATGCGAATGTGAACTTCGGTGGCGCCAGCCTCACGAACCATCTCAACGATCTTTTTTGACGTAGTTCCGCGAACGATCGAATCGTCCACCAGAACCACTCGCTGTCCATTGATAAGGTCCTTCACCGGATTTAGCTTTAGTCGCACCCCGAAAGAGCGGATCGATTGGGTCGGCTCGATGAACGTCCGCCCGACGTAATGGTTGCGAATTATCGCCTGACGGAAATTGATACCGGACTGCTTTGCAAAGCCAATAGCAGCAGCGACGCCCGAATCGGGCACAGGCACCACGAGATCGGCATCGGCGGGATGTTCGAGAGCGAGTTGCTTGCCCATCTTGTGCCGGGATTCATTTACTGACTTTCCGTAAATGATCGAATCAGGCCGCGAGAAGTAAACGTGCTCGAACGTGCAGACCGATCTCGGCTTTTCCTCAAATGGCTTTGACGAATGAACGCCATCGGCATCGATGATGAGCATTTCGCCGGGTTCGATCTCACGGACATATTTGGCGTCGATAAGGTCAAAGGCGCATGTCTCCGAAGCAACGCACCATGCATCTCCCAGTTTTCCCAGATTGAGCGGACGGAAACCTCTGGGATCACGGACTGCGATCAATTTGTCCGGAGTCAGAAATAAAAGCGAGAATGCTCCTTCCGTATCCTTGAGCACGCTTTCTATCGCCGCGACGGCCGATCGTGCATCGGTCCTGGCGATGCTGTGGAGAATTGTCTCTGTATCTGATGTCGAGGAGAAGATCGCGCCCTTGCGTTCGAGCTCATCACGCTTTTGGTTGGCAAACGGCAGATTCCCGTTGTGGCAGACCGCGATGTCACCGTGCTGGCACGTGACGGAAAACGGCTGAACTTCTTTTATCGTATTTCTGCCGGCGGTCGAGTACCGCGTGTGGCCTATCGCACTCGAACCTGTAAGCTTTCGGAGCACGTCTTCGTTGAGCACATCGGCCACGAGACCGATCGAGCGAAATTCGTGAAGCTCAGTTCCATCACTTGAAACGATGCCGCAGGCCTCCTGACCGCGATGCTGCTGGGCAAACAGGCCAAGCTGCGTCAGTGTCGAAGCCTCAGAGTGGCCAAAGATGCCGAAAATGCCGCACTCTTCGTGAAACTTATCAAGAACGAGTTCCATTTTTCCTATTTTGCCACACGGCCACATTAAAGAAAATCGAGCGGTGCCGTTAAACGGCCGTCAGATCCTCGGGGCTATTCACATTTCGCAGAAGCCGGTCAGAGTTTGGCAGATCTTGATACTCGTCCGAGGCGATCATCCTTACGTTCAAACCCGAAAGCAGATCCTTGAACGATGGATGTTTTCCAGAAGTGGTCAATGCCGAAGTTACCAAAGGCAGGCAATCTGCAACCCGATAAAACCCGCAAAGCGGCTGCCATCGGCCATCGGCCTGAACCGGTACGACCGCGGCAAACTCCGGTAAAATGCGTTCGCGCATCAACGAAATAAATTCGGCAGAGACGAATGGCAGGTCGCAGGAAAGCACAAAGATCCATTCCGTCCGGGCGATTGTAAAAGCCGAGTGTATCGCCCCCGCAGCACCGCGATCCGGGACGATGTCATGAATTACGGTGCGTCCCCCAAATGCCGGAAATGACGATCCGGATGCGGTAACGAAGACGGCAGGAGCAGTAACAAGAGCTGTTTCGGCGACCCGTGCAGCACGTTCAGCAAGTGTCTCGCCCTCAAATTCAAAAGTTGCCTTATCGACACCGAACCGAGTCGATCGTCCGCCAACCAAGATGAAAGGTTCGATCTGCATTTATCCGGCGGGCCTGACGGAAACGACTACGCATTTTGATGTCGGGGTAAAACTGCGCTTTGCCCGGCTGCCAAGCGGGATGAGCGGATTGGCCTCGGGAAAATAAGCGGCACAGCAGCCCGCGGGTATCTTGTATTCGACGACAGTAAAGCCGGAAACGCTTCGTTCGCCATCATCGAAGTGGCTTGTGATGTCCACTAATTGTCGATCTGAGAGCCCATGTTTGGCGATATCGGCTTCGTTCATAAATATCACATGCCGGCCGCCGTCGATCCCGCGATAGCGGTCATCGAGGCCGTAGATCGTCGTGTTGAATTGATCGTGCGAGCGGATCGTGGTCATCAACAATCGTCCCGGCGGAAGGTCAATTTTCTCAAGCACGCTCGGTCTGAAATGAGCCTTGCCCGAGGCGGTCGGAAAATTCCTTTCCCTGGGCGGATTAGGCAAATAGAATCCGCCGGGTACGCGGACGCGTTCGTTGTAATCATCGAAACCCGGAACCACGCGCTCGATCGTATCGCGGATACGGTCGTAATCGGCAGCGAAGCCATCCCAGTCAATTTCGCTTTCGTCGCCAAGCGTCGCTTTTGCAAGCTGGCACACGATCCGGATCTCGCTTTGGAGCAGATCGGATGCGGGCTCGAAAATACCTTTCGACATCTGTACGTTCAACATCGTGCTCTCGGTAGAGACGAACTGGTCGCCGCTCGCTTGACGGTCGATCTCGGAACGCCCGAGGCATGGCAGAATTATCGACGTTCGGCCCGGCGTCAGAGCGGTCCTGTTCAGTTTCGTTATGACCTGTACGGTCAGATCGCAATTTTGCAATGCGTGAGATACAGCCTTTGTATCGGGCGATGCGGCCGCGAAGTTCCCGCCCATCGCGAAGAAAACTTTGGCTCTACCATCACGCATCGAGGCAATGCTTTCGACAGTATTGAGCCCGTCTCTTTCAGGTGTATCAAATGCAAATTCGCGTTCAAGATTGTCGCGGAAAACGGGCGTCATCTTTTCCCAAATGCCCATCGTGCGGTCGCCCTGAACATTTGAATGGCCGCGTACGGGGCAAAGCCCTGCTCCCGGTTTACCGATCGCACCGCGAAGCAGATGCAAGTTTACAATGTCCTGGATAGTCGCGACGGCCTCGACGTGCTGCGTGACGCCCATTGCCCAACAGGTAATGAACCCGTTCGAGGCAGCGATCATTTCGCCGGCCTCTTCAAATTGTTCGCGGCTCAGCCCAGACGCGGTATAAATTTCATCCCACGAAGTTTCGTCCAGCGTCGCGATAAGCTCGTCATAGCCTTCGGTTTTCGCGGCTATGAATTCGTGGTCGAAGGTGCTATTTGGTACGCGTCGTTCCCGTTCTAAGAGAAACTTCATCAGGCCTTTGAGCACGGCCATATCGCCGCCTATACGGACCGGCAAATGGATATCGGCTAGTTTCGCGGGGCGAAAACCCAACACCGAAAACGGATTCCCATGCTGCGGATTTGGATCTACGAAGCTCGTTAGGCCGACCTCGGGCAGCGGATTGATAGCGATCATCTTTGCTCCCGCTTTCTTTGCGGCCGCAAGCGACGAGAGCATACGCGGAGCATTGGTGCCCGGATTTTGCCCGATGACGATCACGAGATCGGTCTGCTCGAAATCCTCCAGCCGGATCGTCGCTTTTCCGAGCCCGATCGATTCGGCCAGCGCAACGCTCGTGGATTCGTGACACATATTCGAGCAATCAGGCAAATTGTTCGTCCCGAACCTTCGAACGAAGAGTTGATACAGGAACGCCGCTTCGTTCGACGTGCGTCCCGAAGTGTAAAAGATAGCCTCGTCGGGCGAGGCGAGGTTATTCAGCTTGTTCGCAATAAGTGCGATCGCATCGTCCCACTTGATCGGTTCGTAATATTCGCTTCCCTCGCGGAGTATCAGCGGCTCGGTCAGGCGGCCCTGTTGGTTGAGCCAATGATCGGTTTTCGAAGAAAGCTCATCGACCGAATGTGACGCGAAGAACTCTTGCCCGATCTTTTTCCGCGTCGCCTCATCTGAAAGGGCTTTTGCGCCGTTTTCGCAGAATTCGTTTATCGTCCGATGATCCGGGTCAGGCCAGGCACACGACTGGCAATCGATGCCGCCCTTTTGATTAAGCGTCAGCATTCCGCGAGTTGCGCGAACAACGCCCATCTTGCCGAAAAGATGCCGCAAAGCATTGGTCACCGCATGGATGCCCGCCGACGTCTCAGGCGGCGGCGTGATGTTGAGTTTCGCCGATTCGTCCTTCATGGCAATTTGCTTTCAATTGTAAATTGCGAATTGGCGGACTGTAATTTGGAAAAAATACCCGGTTCCAATTCACAATTAAGCAATTTACAATTTACAATTCCGGATCCGTTCTTTTCCGCAGTAGATGTTAAATCGCTCGTCACGGACGAATCCGATCAGCGTCATTCCATATTCTCGCGCGAGTTCGACCGCCAGGCTCGATGGTGCACCGACCGCTGCCATCACGGGAATTCCCGCCATCAGAGCTTTTTGCACAAGCTCAAAGCTCGTACGCCCGCTGACAAACAGGATCGATCTCTGCGCGGGCAGCTCACCGGTGAGGAATTTCGCTCCGATGACCTTATCGAGCGCGTTATGCCGTCCGACGTCCTCGCGAATAGTCTCGATCCCGCCCTTTTCAGTGAACAGCGCCGACGCGTGCAGGCCGCCCGTTTTTTTAAAGACCGATTGCGTCCGCCGCAAGATCTGCGGCAGTTCATGTATAAGATCACCGTCGATCGCGAATTTGTCCGCCGGCAGCTTTGTAACGCCGGTCCTCAGTGCCTCGATCGACGATTTACCGCAAACGCCGCAGCTCGACGTGGTGTAGAAATTTCGTTTGAGCCGTTTGAGATCGACCTCGACGTCTTCGGCAAGTTCGACGAGTACAGTGTTGTATTTTGCCGCGGCCTCTTGTTCTGGGGCACACTCGCTTCCGCTCGTATTTCTGCCTTTTGGGCCGCAATGTCGAATGTCGCGGATGTCGGCGCGTCGTTTGATAATTCCCTCGGTGAATAGGAATCCGGCGGCGAGCTCGATGTCATGGCCCGGCGTTCGCATCGTGATCGAAACGGGCCTGTGCGGCATACCGTCGGGCTGCAGCCGTATCTCGAGCGGCTCCTCGACCGCGAGAACGTCGGTAAATTCTTCAGCGTCGGACTTCGCGACCACTTTGCTAACCGTCGTTTGTGATTGGGCTGGAGCGGGCTTCACGTTGCGATTTTAACAGAGCGGCTACTTAAACCACATAGGAACATAGAACACATAGGTTCTTTTTCTTTCTATGTGCTCTCTGTTCCTATGTGGTAAATGTTCTTAATCCGCGGGGAGGACGCGGCCGCGGCATTCGCCAAGTCCGATGCGTCGGAAACCTTCGCGTTCGCAGTAGCCTTTCATTATCACTTCGTCGCCATCTTCGAGGAAACGACGCTGTTCGCCTGACGGCAGATCTACGGGTTCGGTTCCTCGCCACGTCAGCTCTAATAAACAGCCGCGTTGCGATTTTTCTTTGCCGCTCACCGTGCCCGACGCGATCAGGTCGCCGGTCTGCAGGTTGCAGCCGTTCGACGCGTGGTGAGTCATCATCTGGCCGATGGTCCAGTAGAGGTCTTTTGTATTCGAACGCGATAGCATGTGCGGCTCGATGTTCTCGGCTCGCATCTTTTCGGTCTGGATATAGACCTCGAGATTGATGTCGAGCCCGCCAAACTTGAGGTTATTATCATCCGACAAATAATCGAGCGGCTGTGGGTCGTCCGGGTCGCGTTCGAAAGCAGGTGTGCGAAACGGTGCGAGAGCTTCCATCGTGACGACGAAAGGTGAGATCGTCGTCGCAAAATTCTTTGCGAGAAACGGCCCAAGCGGCTGGTATTCCCACGCCTGTATGTCGCGTGCGGACCAGTCGTTGACGAGACACACGCCGAAGAGGTGTTCCTCCGCGTCCTTAATGTCGATCGGCGTGCCCATCTCGTTTCCGCGGCCTACAAAAAAGCCAAGTTCCATTTCGTAATCGAGGCTCTTCGACGGAATAAAGACCGGCGGTTTTTCGGCGTCGCTCCGGTTCTGCCCGTGCGGCCGCTTGATGTCCGTGCCGCTCACAACAATGCTCGACGCCCGCCCGTGATAACCGATCGGCACATACTTGTAATTCGGCAGCAGCGGATTGTCCGGCCGAAACATCGACCCAACATTCGTCGCGTGATAGATCGAGCAGTAGAAGTCGGTGTAATCGCCGATCTCAAAAGGGGAATGAAAGCTCACTTCTGACTCGGGAACCAGTACCTTCTCCACCAGTTCCTTGGTCGCAAGATCGGCATCTTCGTTTAGCGATCCAACCAGGTAGTTACGCACCTCGTTCGGGCTGTGAGGAGCAAGTCGCCCAAGTGCGTCAAGCTTCCACGGGCCACTCGAAGACTTGAGCCACCACTGAAACTCTTTCTGGACCGGTAGTGCTTCCAGATCGATAACTGAGCTTCCGATACGGACTCCAATACGACTGCCGGATTCGTTGGAACGGTGCCGAAAATTGCAGAACGGCAAATTTTGTATAGGAAAATCCGTATCCGGGTCGTTGGCGGATTCGACCCAGCTTTTGAGGTTCGGGTCGTGGGTTTCGTTGATCTCGTACATATTTTACTAAAGCAGTCCCAGGGCCTGGAGGTCCGCGATCGGTTCATCGAATGAGCAGGAGCCGAATGAGTGCATGCCTTTTTGGCGGAGCCAGCCGAGGTGAGCGTTGCTCAGGAAATGCTCGTTGCGCCATTTCACGCCGAGTTCGCTGAACTGGAACACTTCTTCAAATTCCTCTTCCATCATTTCCTCGAGCAGCGAGACGCGATAGCTCTCGCGGGCAAATCCTGTCATCAGCAGCATATTAAGGAAGCCGTGCATCGTTCCCTGCGGAGCGTCCTCGGCATAGGTCAGCGGTTTGAAACAGCGTATCGGGTGATGCAAACCCGCGGTCGCTTTGAACGGCACGTTCGCGGCCATGCAGGTCCGTACAAAACGGATGATGTGCTTTGAAGAAGGAAAATCTTCGCGCGAAACGCCGCCGGTTCGGATCTTTGCTTTCTGGCCTTTCAAGGAAAGCGTCGTTACAAGATCGGGGAGCGCATCGCCCGTTGCGATCTCAAAGTACGCCGTCACGCCTTCGGGCAATGCCGCTACGGTGTTGTCTATCTTGGAGACCGTGTTCGCCTTTACCTCGATCAAGTCTGCGAAAACGCCCGGCGCGTTTTTACGGTTAAAATCCCTGACCTTTCGGATGGTGTCATTGATGTCCTCTCCGGCGGTCACACACAGATGCCATGTACTCTTGCCGTCGCGGGAAACAAAATCACGGGCACTTTCAATGAACTCATCCAGCCGGGCGACCGGCACGACAAACCGGCCCAGCATCCAGCCGTAATTGCTGTTGCGATAAGTGGCGTAGTTGATCACGGCTTCGGGCATCGAAACCTGCGACGGCGGAAATAGTCCGGCGTAATCTATGATACCGGAAAGCAAAACCCGCACAGATTCCATTGGGCGGGCTTCGGCGGCACTAGCGTTCATGTCGTGTTCAGTGGGCACGCTTCTACTAACGAAAATCATAAGGTCTTCGGTAGCTTTTTACAACATCGCCGCTTTGCGCCATTTTTGCGCCACCCGCGCCCCCCTGCGCCGGCGCAGGGAGCGGCGCACCTTGAAGAGCAATGGCATTTCGGTTATCTTTTCTTGGATCTTACGATGCGAGTTTTGGGTATCGATCCGGGCAGTGAAACGCTCGGCTGGGGCGTGGTCGAAGGCAGCGGGTTAAGATACTCGCCTGTCGATTTCGGCACCGTACGATCAAGCCCGAAACATGCATTCTCGAAACGGCTCGCTGGGATCTACCAGGGCGTTTCCGAGTTAGTTGACCGTCTGTCGCCAGATGTTATCTCGATCGAAGAAGCGTTTTACGCGGCAAATGTCAGTGTCGCGATGAAATTAGGTCAGGTTCGCGGCGTTGTTCTTCTGCTTGCAGAGCAGCGCGGGATCGAGATCGCCGAATACGCACCTCGGCTGATCAAGAAAACGGTCGTCGGCTATGGTGCCGCGGAAAAACGTCAGGTGGGCGAAATGGTCAAGCTGCTGTTGCGGTTGAAAACGGTGCCGACGCCGCACGATGCGGCCGACGCACTCGCGATCGCGATCTGCCATTTTCATCATGCCGGGATGAAGGACAAGATCGCGAAGTCGATGTCCAAATAATTCACTCAACAATATGAAAATCGTTCTCTCAGCGATACTCATCTGTCTCTTCTCGATGACGTTTGAGACGTTGGCACAAAGTCGGCCTGTAGTGAAACGATCGGCCGTAACTACGTCGAAGCCGCGCGAGATCGGACAAACCGCAGTCGTAATGGACGAAACCCTTTCAGTTCTGCGGCAAAAGCCAAGTCTGTTTGCCGAACCCATCCAGCGAATGCGGCGTGGACGGCAGGTCCGTATTCTCGGCGTCACCGAAGCGGACGGCGTGAAGTTTTATCGTGTGGCCGCTCTGCCGAGCGGTTCGGGTTGGGTCCAGGCCGATTCGATCTTTGGACGATTTCGTGAAGGCGACGATGCCAGGCTTGCGAAGCTTGTCCAATCGATGAACGGGTTTGACCAGATCGAGGCCGCCGTTGAGTTCTTCACTCTCTATCCAACGTCGCAGTTTCGCCCAGCTATGTTGCTGCTCTTTGGGGATCTTCTGGAGGAGGCGGCTGCAAAACTTTCAAAGGACGCTGCGTCGAGGTTGGATCGACGCGAGATGGCCGCCTCGGCCGCTCCACTCCACAGCTATTATTTGAATTTTGTCAGCCTCGACAGATATAGAAAGCTCGGCATTTTGTTTCTCTTTAATTCGAGCACGCGTCAATTTCATTACGACGGCGCGAGTTGGTCGGAGTTAACCAAGAAGTTTCCGGGAACACCGGAAGCCGCAGAGGCGCAAAAACGGCTTGATTCGTTAACGCAAAAGATGGCGAAAAAAGCCGCCGGAGCTAATTAGTAGTTGAGGGAACGTGCGATCTCGGTTGCGACCCGTGCGTTATTTTCAAGCAATGCAATATTCGCCTTTAGCGTACGCCCGCCGCTGCGTTCGGTAAGCTGTGAAAGCAGAAATGGTGTTACGTCCTTTCCCTTGATGTCCTGGTCTTTTGCGAGCTTTAACGAATCGAGCAGTATAGGCTCAAGCTCGCTATTCTTGATCTCGAATTCGGATGGAACCGGAACCGTGACGAGGATCGAACTCAAAAACTCGATATCGTTTCGGGCATCGGCGATCTTCGAGACGTCTTTACCCGTTTCAACCCTTTCATCGATCGGCAGCCCGCTCGAACGCGAGTAGAACGCGGGGAATTCGTCACATTGCCAACCAAGCACCGTCACGCCGTAAGTCTCAAGCCATTCGCGCGTCGCAGGCAGATCGAGAACGATCTTGGCTCCCGAACAAACGACAATCATAGGTGTACCTGCAAGTTCGGGCAGGTCTGCCGAAACGTCGGTTCTGTCACCTCGATGAACGCCGCCGATACCGCCGGTCGCAAAAACCTTGATGCCCGCTTTGTGTGCAAGAAACGCCGTCGAAGATACGGTGGTCGCACCGCTGAGTTTCTTTGCCAGAACGACCGGCAGATCGCGTCGGGAAAGTTTTCGTATCTCTTTATCGGTCACGAGCCGCTCAAAATGTTCGTCGCCGAGGCCGATGCATACTTCGCCATCGAAAACCGCGATAGTCGCCGGCGTCGCTCCACTGTCGCGGATAAGGTTCTCGATCTTGTAGGCGGTCTCGATGTTGTGAGGATACGGAAGGCCGTGTGCGATCACTGTCGATTCGAGCGCGACAACCGGACGTGCAAAATGCAGCGCTCCGGAAACTTCCTCGCTAAACCTAAATTTCATCTATGCCTCGTGCTCTCTGTGAAGGTTCATTGTGGACTTTGTGTTAATGCCCTTACAACACAAAGATCGCAAAGTTTTCGACAAAGCCCACGGAGAAGATCTACTTGACAAATTTCCCGATCCGGTCGAGGCGCGGATGCGTGAGGCAGCCAAGCATACTTCCGTTTGACGCTCCGCGATCGCATGACCAGTAAACGAACATCGCCCGTCCGATGATAAGCTCGCGGGGAACGAAGCCCCAGCCGCGGCCGTCGTCGCTATCGTCACGTGCATCGCCCATACAAAAAAAGCTGTTCGGCGGAACGATCATAGGCTTGCCTTCTACCGCAAAGTTGTACTGTCTCGTCGGCAGTTTCATGCCCGAACGAACGGCGTCCATCGTGTCTTCATGGTAATAGACGTTCCATTCTTGGTCCGGCTGTCTTTCTTCGAACTCTTTGGTTTCCAACGCCCCGTCCTTTACCTGGGCCTCGCCGATGATGCGGTGTTCGGGAAGGGGCTGATCATTGATGTAAACCTGATTGTTCTTGAATTCGACCTTTTCGCCGGGAAGTCCGATGACGCGTTTGACGTAGTTGAGCTGATACTTGACAAGCCCGCGAGCGCGGTCCGTGTCCGGCCTGACGCTGTTTCCGGGATATTTGAAAACGATGATGTCGCCGCGTTCGATCTCGCGCATCGGAAGCAGCGGGATCGGATTGCCTCCGGGATTGAAGATGAACTTGTTGACGATCAGATAATCGCCGATAAGTATAGTGTTCTGCATCGAACCGGTCGGGACGGTTACCGCCTGAAGGATGAACGTCATCCCGAACAGAGCCATCACGAGGGTCACGGTCAGCGATTCGAAATACTCTCGGAAGAGTGATTTGGGCGGCCCTTTCGGTTTTGACTCTTCTGCGGCTTCTTCTTTGTTATCTTTCTCTTTTTCTGCCATAAGTGCGGAATTTACTACGTCAATTCTCGTTATTTCGTTTCGGCTTTTGCGTCGTCTATCATCTTCAATGCTTCGCTTGCTGCCATCATCTCTGCCGCCTTTATTGATCTGCCCGATCCGGTCGCTCGTCCACTCGGCCATGTAGCTTCGACAAAGAACGTACGGTCATGCGGCTGCCCTTCGGTGCGTATTAGCGAATATGCCGGTGCCGGAAGCTTTTTTGCCTGCAAGACCTCCTGCAGCATCGTCTTATAGTCAACCGAAGTCTTGGGCGTGACGTTCTTCAATTCGTCTGTGAAAACGCGTGTGACAAACACTCGCGCGGCGACGTAACCACTGTCGAGAAAGATCGCGCCGATCAACGCTTCGAGCACGTTTGCCAGAAGCTGTGGTTTGGTTCGCCCGCCGGACTGCTCTTCGCCGCGACCAAGCCTCATATGGCGTCCCAAAGCGAGGCCGACAGCGATCTGCGACAGTGTCGCTGTGCTGACCAGACGGTGCTTCATCAGCGTAAGTTCGCCTTCAGCCAGGTCGGGGTTCTTGGCGAACAATGCTTCGGCTATCGCCAATCCGAGAACAGAGTCGCCAATAAATTCAAACGATTCGTTCTCGGCCTCACGGATCTCGGCCTCGGGACGGCCTTTAAGCCTTTCATGTGCCCAAGATCGATGCGTGACCGCCCTTTCAAGTAGTTCGGGCCTTTCAAAACGGTAACCCAGCGATGTCTCAAGCTTTGCGAGGCTCATCGAGATCGAAAATTAGAGTTTATTGGGAAAGGTGCAAAAAAGAAAGCCGGGCGATTTTTGATGCCGCCCGGCACGATCTTTAGATTTAGTAATTGGAGGAGTTACGGTTTCTTTGCAACAGCCGGTGACGCGGTCGCCGGTCCGCCGGTGGTGGTGGTCGTCGTAGTTTCAGGATCAACCACGGGTTGGACCGCCGAAGTCGGATCGGGAAGCGGCTTTGCGGTCGCGGTCGAGACCCATTCGTTCACTCCCGTCTCCTTGTCAAAGCGACGCTTATAGAGGTCCTGGATCGTCGCGAGCAAGCCATCTTTGTACTTCTTGCCGGCCGGTGTGTCGTCCTTGGCAAACTTCCATGCACGGCTGTAGGCATCCATCGCCCTCTCGGTGTAGCCATTAAAGAGCGCTACCTTTGCCTTCACTTCCTCGTTGATCTTGACCTTATCTTCTTCGGTCGGAGCGGTCTTGATAGCCTCGATCAGTTTGGCTATCTCAACACCGATCGGAGCTGCTTCGTCGAGATAAAAATCACCTATCGTCGCGTAAATCGGAGGAAATTCTTTTCGGAAGCCGTTTGACTGTGTCACTTCATAGAAGTACGGCATCGCGCCTTTCTTGTTGTTCTGACCGTAGAAGTTTACATACGCGAGCGAGTATTTGAGTTCGCTGATCGCGTTATCCTTGGTCATTTCATGCTTTAAGGCGCCGATCGTGTCCTGGCCTGATTTGTCCTTACGGTTAAACGGAGTCCCGGCCTTGATCTTTTCCAATAAGGCCGTCGCGTAACGAAGCGACTCGCCATTGTACTTCATGTTCTTTTTGCCGACCTCACGAGGCCCGACGACGGCCATCACAAACATGATGTTGATGTTGTCAGGATATTTAGCGAGGATATCGCGTCCGGCTGCATATAACTCATCCGCATTGTCAGAGTTGATCGCAGCGTCGAATCGGGCATACATCTTGTCGTCCGCTAACTTAATGAGGAGTTTCTCAAGGCGGGCAACCTGCGGCTTAACAAATGCCGATTGATCTTTCCACGCTTCACACGCGCCGAATTTTTCCAGGAACGCCTTGCCGATATTGATCGCTTCCTGAACGTTTCCTTCCGTCGGCGGCTTCACATTATAAAGACCCAGGAACTTCTCGTACTGAGCTGTCGGGGTGTCCACATCGGAACACACGTCTTGTGCCAGAGCGCCGGTCACAGCAATGCCCGCAACAATTGCGGCCATGCTCAAAAATCTAAAAATCGTTTTCATCTTCTTACTTCCTCCGATCGGGTGTCCTCTTTCACCCTTTTTTGAATATGTAAAACCGGCGTCCGAGTGTACACGGTTTTGCGGAAACTCTGATGATGCACCTAATTGAATAGTTGCAATAATTCAGAATTTCGTATGCTTGATGTTACCAGCAAATGATCAGGAAACCGAAAACATTCGGAATGGTAAATAATCAACCACTCGCCGAGCATCTGTCAAGCAAAATGAACGTTATGAGTACATAAAAACACCGGAAAGTCGCCCTTCCGGTGCTCGTGTCGAAACGGTTCGTCCCAACGTTAATTTTTGACCACTCGAGGACGGCTCTTTTCAGCCTTGTTCTTATCGAACTGGATCACGACGGGCGGAAAAACTGGCTTGCTCTGGGTCGTTTTCTGCACTACCTTTTTCGGCGTCGTATTAGAATTGGCGGCCGAACCTACGATGATCTGCGGCCTGTTATCCGTAGCCGCGGCAGCATCGTCGTCCTCATCGTCATCTGCCACGGCCATATTCTCGGCAGGCGGAGTCGGACGAAGGTTCTTCAGAGCGAGATATTTTTCCTGGTTCCGACGCATCTTCGGAGCAAGAGCCCGATAGATATTTCCGGCGACCGATGCCGCCCATTTGCCGCGTTCTCCCTCGCCGCGTGTGATGACTACGACGGAATACTGCGGATCTTCGACCGGAGCCACTGAAGCGAACAACCCGATCCATGAACCTTTGAATATGCACGAACCCGTTTTTCCGGCGATGCCCTGATAGTGGTCAACAACACGGTTCGCGGTTCCCCACTCGGCCGCACCGATCATTCCCGGAAGCACGCCCTGTACCGTTTCATAAGGTACTGAGACCTGATCCCGGAACTTGGGCTTGAAGCTGGTACGCAGGTTCTGCTGCCTTACGATCTGCGGAACGACCTTTTTTCCACCGTTCGAGATCGCGGTGACCATAACTGCAAGCTGCAGCGGCGTGACCTCAAAATCGTCACCGTGAGAATAGATACGAGCGTTGTTGTTGCCAAAGGGCAGTTTGCCAGGCGTCTCGCCATCTGCGTTGATGCCGGTCTTTTCGCCAAGGCCAAGCGTCTTCGCATAAGCGATCATCTTTGCATTGCCGAAGTTTGACCCGACACGTTGGAAGTATCCATTGTTCGACCGAGCCGTGGCAGCGTTCAGATCCAGTCCTGACGTCGAGGTCCCGATGCCGCCTTCCTCATTGATCACGCCTTCGTTTAGGCCGCCTACGCCCGTCACAAGCTTGATCGTCGAACACGGCTTGTAGCTGTTCTTGATCGCCCATTCCTGATTGACCATCGTCACAACCTTTCCGGTCTTGGCTTCCATCACAACGACCGTTCCGGCACGATTTCCCAGCGATTCGACCGCGGCCTGGCGGACCTCAAGGTCCTCGCCGTCCGTGTTGTCTTTCAAAATGTTCTGCGCGGTCTGTTCACGAAGCCCACGTTCGAATGCTAGTTTGCGTTCGCGGGCAATTCGAGCGGCCTCTTCACGGCGTCGCTGTTCAGCGATCGCGGCCTGGCGGCGAGCCTCCTCGGCCCTTCGACGTGCTTCTTCGGCACGGCGTTCTTTCGCGGTCAGCTTCTTATCAGACTTCTTTGAGTTTTTGTCGCGCGAACTGTCCTTGGCGGTGGTTTTGGAGTTCTTTGCGTTCTTTGAGTCGCGTCTTGAATCGCGGCGTGCGGTCTCGCGGTCTTTCTTGGCGTCGCGTTTCTTGTCGCGTGAGGACGACTTGGCGGTCGACTTTTTCAGATCCGCCGTTGAAGTGCGTTTTGCAACAGCCTCTTTTTTGTTAGATTTACGGGCATCCTTTGCCGGCGTCGCCGTCTTCTTAGCTACGGTCTTCTTGGCAGGTGGGGCTGTTTGTTTCTTCTTTGTCTGAGCTTGGAGGCCGGTCGAAAACAGGAGAGCGGCAAAAACGATCAGGAGACACGTTTTCGCAAAACGCTTTTCGGGCAGGATAAACTTCATTCTTTACCTCAGCTGGACTTTGTTTTTTTGTGAGTGTCAGGGAGACAATCTGAGCGGCTGCGGTAAAAACGTCACTGACCGCTCGGCTTTGTACTAAAGCTAAAGCAGAATATAACATTGAGTGACCTTAAGCGCAAGCTTAATTGATCGAATATATAAGTAAATCATATTAATGGGATTTTTCGGCACATTTCGCGGCAGGCTTTTGGTGATCCTTGCGTTTCTGATCATTGCCACACTAGGTGTGCAATATTACGTGAACATCCTTACCCAGCGGCAAAACGAGGCGGAAAGAAACGCCCAGGCACAAGCGCTGGTAGAAGGTTTCAAGCTCGGAGCATACGGCGTAACCGCCACAGAACGGCTTCAGGAGATCTTGGAAAACGATGGCGACCGTTTCCTTTCTCCGGAATCGAGAACTCGGGTTCGAGACATAATCAATATCGATAACAATTGGCGCATCTCCGACAGCCTTAGCGGTAAGTATCTGCCGGTCTCGGACGAGAACGGTGATCTTGTTTACAAAAGGCTTGATGACCTGACGGATCTGCCTCCGCTGATCGAGGCTCAGGGCCTCGGAGATGACCTGACGCATTTTCCGAATCGAAAGACTGTGGACAATAAGGAACTGGACGACGAAGCCCGAGCGCTTCCGATCGAGACCAGCGAGGGTCGTTGGTACGTGATGGTCTTGCTGCGTAACGACAAGAGCGAAGCGGCCAAACGCGCCGCGCAGCCGCTGCTCGCGACCTTAGGCATACTGCTGATCTCAACGTTGATAATGCTCGTCTTTGTATGGAGGTTCACACGGCCGATCGCGAATCTTTCTAATGCGGCCCGCGAGATAGCGGCGGGAAATCTTTCGGTTCGGGTCCCGCAGACCGAGCGGTCGGACGAGATCAGCAGGCTGGCTCAAAATTTCAACGAGATGACGGCCGAGCTTGAAAAGAAACAGGAACTCGAGGGAAAACTGCAGCAAGCCGAAAAGAGCGCTGTCATCGGCCGATTGGGTTCGGCGATCGCGCACGAGATAAGAAACCCGCTGAATTATATTAACCTTACTCTCGACCACCTTCGTTCGAGGTTTGCTCCGGAGGCGGCGGAAAAGAGAGAGACCTTTGACAAGCTTACGCTGCAGTTGAAATCGGAAGTCGCCCGGATAAACCAGCAGATCACGGATTTTTTGAATTATTCGCGACCCGCGACGGCTGACCTTCGGCCGATCGATGCCCGTGCGGTAGTTGAAGATTCGCTTCGCATCGTCGAAGCTCATGCGGCGGAAAATAATATTAAGATAGCGGTCATAGAACACGAAGACGTTCCGCCAGTGATGGGCGATCCGGAATTTTTACGTTCCGTATTCAATAATCTCTTCATCAATGCGGTCCAAGCGATGGGTAGCAAGGGCGGCCATTTGAACGTAAAGATCCAGCCGGATGATGGCAATGTGCGGATTGAGGTATCAGACACAGGAAATGGCATGCCCGGCGAGAACCTTTCGAAGATCTTCGAACCTTACTTCTCCACAAAAGAAACAGGCACCGGATTGGGCCTCGCTATCGTCCAAAAGATCGTCGATATCCATAACGGAACGATCGGGGTGGAATCGACGGTTGGCGAAGGGACAAAATTTACTTTACGCATACCAAAAGCTGATTAGAAAGACTCATGGCACGAAAATCAATTCTCGTCGTAGATGACGAAAAAAACCAACGGGAGATCCTCGAAACCATCCTTTCGAGCGAGGGCTATGACGTAACGACTGCAAGTTCGGGCGAGGCGGCGATGAAGTTTGTCCAGTCGCGTCGTTTCGACCTTGTATTGACCGACCTGAAAATGACCGGCATGTCAGGCCTCGACCTGCTCAAAGAGCTGACGAATTTCGATAAATCGATCATCGTCATTCTGTTGACAGCGCACGGCTCCGTCGATTCCGCAGTCGATGCTCTGCGGCTCGGAGCCTTCGATTATCTTCAGAAACCTTACGACCAGGCAAAATTGCTGGAAACCGTATCGCGTTCGCTCAATAAGCTTTCAGCTCTTGACACCGAGATCGTTTCGGTTTCGCCGGAAATGGATAAGGTCAAGAAGCTGATCCTGAAGATCGCAAAGTCGAACTCGACGGTGCTGATCCGGGGCGAAAGCGGGACCGGTAAGGAACTGATCGCGCGTTCGATCCACATGAACAGCCTGCGAGCAAATAATACATTTCAGGCGGTCAACTGCGCGGCGATCAACGAGAATCTGCTCGAATCGGAATTGTTCGGCCACGAGAAAGGATCGTTTACGGGTGCCGTTGGGGAAAAGAAAGGATTGTTCGAGATCGCCGACGGCGGCACGCTGTTTCTCGACGAGATCGGCGAACTGGACATCGCCCTGCAGGCTAAACTGCTTCGCGCTTTGCAGGAAAAGGAGATCCGTCGCGTCGGCGGCGTAAAGGATATTCCCGTGGATGTCCGCGTTCTTGCGGCGACCAACCGCGACCTTCTGAAGATGACGGAGGAGAAACGTTTCCGCGAGGATCTTTACTATCGTCTGAACGTACTCTCGATCGAGATCCCACCGCTCCGCGAGAGACCGAGCGATCTGCAGGTGCTGATCGACTATTTTGTAAAGAAACACACTCGCGGCACCGTACGCGAAATAAAGATCGAACCAACGGCGAAGAAACTCTTGAACGATTACCACTATCCGGGAAACGTCCGCCAGCTTGAATCTGCGATCGAACGGGCGATCCTGCTCTCGGAAAACGACACTATCACGGTAGATGACCTGCCGCCCGAAATGCTGCAGGGATCGCGGCCGGCGGTGTTTGGCGGAGACGGCGATTCGAATTTCAAATTACCGCCCGAAGGGATCAATTTCGAAGACGTCGAACGCAGCCTGATAATGCAGGCGATGGAGCGAACAGACAATAACATAACAAAGTCGGCCAAACTTCTCGGACTAACGTTTCGAACGCTGCAATATCGGCTTGAAAAATTTGGATTCAAGAAGGACGGCGACGGAACCGGCGAGGATGAAGATTCGTAAATAGAATTTATCTGGAAATACAGATCAGGCAGGTTAAATTCTTGTACAATCGTATTGACCCTTTCTTTTCTGTTTGATCTTTTGACCGAGGTGACAGCGTCATGGAATGGTTTGCGACACTCAGTTTAGCTCTCGGTTCCGCTTGGACGAGCGGTATAAATCTCTACGCCACGGTTTCGGTTCTTGGCCTGCTGCAGCGGTTCGGCGGCGTGAAGCTGCCGGGTGGGCTCGAGGTTCTGGATAATTGGTGGATCATCGGATTTGCCGGCGGGCTTTACATCGTCGAGTTCTTCGCGGACAAGATCCCTTATGTTGACAGCGTTTGGGACGTTGTCCATACGTTCATTCGCGTTCCGGCGGGTGTCATCGTCGCATATGCCGCGACAAATCAGCTTGACCCGAGCATTTACATTCCCGCGGCTTTGATCGGCGGCGGCTTGGCGTTCTCTTCACACGGGACCAAGGCGACCGCTCGAATTGCAGCCAACCTCTCTCCCGAACCCGTCTCTAATTGGATACTTTCGCTCGCTGAAGACGCCATCGCGATCGTCGGGACATTTCTCGCGGTATTTGCCCCTATCGTGATAGCCGTCGTACTTGTCGTTTTTCTGATCTTCTTCTTTTGGGCATTTCCGAAAATATACCGGTCTATACGTCGGCTGTTCACCGCGACCGCCGCATTCTTCCGCGGCGAAAGTTTTGAAGAAGTTGCAAAGAAAGCCGGTTAATTAGGAACCACTTTGTTCGTTCGGTGTCTAAGTCTACCGGAGGAACAAGTTATGAAGTGGACGCTTCTGATAGCCGGGTATTCGTGTATTTTCTTTACAAGTTGTGCCGGTCATCAGCCGAACAAACCTGCCGGGATCGCAACTAAAACTGAAAACGCACCGAAGATCTCATTCGGCCTATACGACATCGCAAAAGGCCCAAGCTTCTTCGACATGTTTGAGTCTCAAACCTCACCGACATATCAGCGAGGATCGGAATCGAATGCCTCATTAGATTCATCGGTCGACACCAAGAATGAACAAAAGCCTGCAGAAGAAAAAGCAACAGCGCTTCAGACTGACCAATCTGCGTCGCCCCTGAAGGCCTCGCGAAAAGTAATTAAAAACGCCGAGATCCACCTTGAGGCCGCCGAACCCGATGCTTCGCAACGTAAAATAGGAGAGATCGCGGAAGCAAATGGCGGTTATTTGGTCGAATCCCAGCAAAGCATGAGCGATGTGACGTCAAACGTCCGCGATTCGGTTTCAATTACGATCCGCGTCCCAAGCGAACGTTTCACTGAAGCCGTAGATGCGATCAGAGGTTCAGCCGATCGATTACTCGTCGAGTCAGAAAAAGGAGAGGATGTGACGGAAGAGTTCGTCGACCTTACGGCCCGCCTCAGAGCGAAACGCGCTCTTGAGTCTCAGTTTCTTGAAATAATGAAACAAGCCGATACGGTTGAAGACGCCCTTAACGTACAAACTCAGCTTTCAAATGTTCGTTCGGATATAGAGGAGATCGAGGGCCGGATAAGGTTTCTCGAAAGTCAGTCAACTTTCTCTACCATCAAGGCTCACATTCACACACCCGCAATGTTCACCTCGAACTCTGTCGGAATTGGCTACCGATTGACCGATTCGGCCGGACGAGGAATGGATGCCGCACTTAACTTCACGCTGAATTTCATGACATTCATTATCGGCGCAATTCCGTTTACATTGTTTGTCGGCATGCCGATCTTTCTTATTGGCCGGGCGATCTGGAAAAGACAGAAAACACCGGCAACTACCGCAGAGATCGTGAAGGAAGAAATTCAAGCGGACGCAAATTAAAAATACATCGCAAGGCCGAGGGAGCTTGACCGTTCTTGCCTTGAAGTTAGTCAACTTCACGGAGGAACCATGAAATATCTCAAGCTCTCTGCGGTCTTGCTTGCCGCACTTTTCCCGGGCTGTGCGGATCGTGCCGAAATGGCTGGATCTGCAACTTTGAACTCAAACAGATCGATATCACAAAGCGAAAATGCGACTGCTCCCGCAACAGCGTCCGATATGAAGGCCGGTTCGTCGAACGCAGCGGCCAACAGCTCAGTTACAGCGTCACGACAACCGCGCTCGGTCAGGAATGTCGTCCAGAAAACTTCCCTCGCTCAGGCTCAGATCGTTCAGGAAGCGCCGTTGACGATCGAACGCAAGGTCATAAGAAACGCGGACCTGCAGCTTGAAACTGAGACACCCGAAGACGCACAGCGAAAGATCACCTCGATCACCGAATCGAAGGGAGGTTACGTCGTCGAATCGAACCAAAGTACTGGCGACCTTCAAATAAAGAAACGCGACACAGTATCAATGACGCTGCGGGTACCGGCCGACCGGTTCAGTTCCGCTCTGGACGAGATCCGTTCAACTGCGGACTCCGTCATCCTTGAGACGGTTAAGGGTGAGGATGTCACGGAAGAGTTCATCGACGTCGAAGCACGCCTGAAAACGCAGAAGGCGCTCGAACAGCAGTACATCGAGATAATGAGACGGGCTTCCAGCGTCGAAGATGCACTTTATGTGCAGTCGGAACTAGCCGAGGTTCGCGGCGAGATCGAAAAGGTCGAAGGCAGGAAGCGATACCTTGAAAACCAATCGAGCCTTTCGACCATAAAGGTAAAGCTCCAGACCCCGGCCGCAATTTCGGCAAGTTCGGCAGGTTTCGATTCGAAGCTCTCGCAATCATTCGGTAAAGGCCTCGACGTGGCACTGAATTTCATTCTCGGACTTGTTACACTCGTTGTCGGAGCAATACCTTTCGCTTTGTTCATCGGACTGCCGGGATTTCTGATCGCCCGCCATTTTTGGCGGAAACAGAAACGGCCGATGTCGGTAACGGAGATCGCGAAAGAAGAGATCAGGACCGAATGAAGATCGAAACAATTTTTCAGATCGCGGCGGTGGCTCTAGCGATAGCCGCCGCCTATTTTTTGTGGTCGGGAAACAAAGACGCGGCGTTCGTATCGATCGTGCTCGGCTGCGTGTCGTTCTTTTTGAACATTCGGTTTCAGGTAAAGGCTCGAAATAAAATACGGGAGGGCGAAACCCGCTCGGAGCCGGACCAAGGGGAAGAAACATAAACGGCCCGCTGCGCCGTTACGTGCGCCGGCGCAGGTGGCGCAGGTGGCGCAAGGGTGGCGCAACGACACTAAAATTATGGCAAAGCTCGTGCTTGCAACATTTGGCTCGCTTGGCGACCTGCACCCAAAGATCGCGATCGGCATTGAATTGCAGAAACGAGGCCATGACGTGACCATCGCGGCGATGGAGTATTACCGCGAAAAGATCGGTTTGACCGGTCTCGGGTTTGCTCCGATGGCGCCTCACCTTGACCCGGACGACCGTCACATGGTCAAGGACATGATGGACCCGCGAAAGGGTACAGAGGAGATACTCGGAAAGATACTGCTCAGCGATCCGAGACCGATGTTTGACGACCTGATGAAGGCGATCGAAGGAGCGGAAATGATGGTCACCGGCGAGGTCGTGATCGTCGCGAGATCGGTAGCAGAAAGGAGCGGCATCAAATGGGCATCCTCAAGCGTTGCCCCCATTTCGTTCATGTCGGCGTACGATCCGCCTGTCCCGCCGCCAGCTCCCTGGTTCGAGCATTTGCGTTTCCTTCCTACAGGATTTCACCGCTTTATCTTCAACATCGCAAAGGACCAGGTGCGGAAATGGTACGGGCCGTACCGCAAGTTTCGCGAGGAATTAGGTCTCGACCCTGACCACGATCCTATCTTTGACGGCAAGTACTCCGCCGACCTTCATCTCGCGATCTTTTCAAAAGTGATCGGCGAGCCGCAGCCTGATTGGCCGACGCATGTCGTACAGACCGGTTTTTGTTTTTATGACGGGCAAAACGACCATGGAACGTTGCCTGACCATCTAAAAGCATTTCTCGACACCGGCGAACCGCCGATCGTGTTTACACTTGGATCTGCCGCTGTAATGGATCCGGGCGAATTCTTTAATGAGAGTGTCAAGGCCGCGCATCTGCTGAATAGGCGGGCGGTCCTGCTTTACGGCATGTTCAATGAACCTCCGGAAGGACTGACGAACGACATCGTCGGGTTTGATTATGCACCGTTTTCGCTGTTATTCCCGAAGGCGGCATGCGTCGTGCATCAGGGCGGCGTCGGCACGACCGGACAAGCTCTGCGTGCGGGTGTTCCGCAATTGATAATGCCGTACGGCCACGACCAACCAGACAATGCAGCTCGGTGTCGCCGGATACGCGTCGCGGAGATCATTGCCCGCGGAGACTATTCGGCGGGTCCCGCAGCAGATCTGATCAAAAGGCTGATTACCGAGCCTTCATATGCGCGAAAAGCGTCGGATATAGGACAGACTGTGTCAAACGAAAACGGCACGGTTAAAGCATGTGACGCGATCGAAGCACTCCTCTGATAGCCCGAAAGCGAGTCTCTGCGGTAGAATTGTCCCGTGAAAAAAATTGAAGAGCTTTTGGCTGCTAACCGACAGTGGGCGGAAGAATTGACGGCCGACGACCCGCAGTTTTTTGAACGCCTTTCCGAGGCTCAAAATCCTGAACTGCTATGGATCGGCTGTTCGGACAGCCGCATTTCACCTACCTCCAGCATCGGGCTGCTGCCGGGCGAGATGTTTGTCCACAGAAATGTTGCCAATCTTGTTAACCACAGCGATATGAACTGCCTATCGGTGATGCAGTTCGCTATCGAGGTGCTAAAGGTCCGTCACATCATCGTCTGCGGCCATTACAACTGCGGCGGCGTGAAGGCGGCCTTGGACGACGCCCGATTCGGGCTTGTAGACAACTGGCTTCGGCATATTCAGGACATAATGCACAAGTATGAGACCGTTTTGAAGCATCTGTCCGATTCGGACGCCCGGCTGGACAAACTGTGCGAGTTGAACGTCATCGAACAGGTCATAAGCGTGGGCGAAACGACCATTGTCCAGGACGCGTGGGAACGCGGCCAGGAAGTCGCGATCCATGGCTGGATCTACCGCATCGCCGAAGGCATATATCGCGATATGAACATCTCGGCCCGGTCACTTGCCGAGCTTGATTCGCTGCGGGAAAAGACATACAGCAACAGAGGTTCGATCGGAACATTGCATGCGAATTAGAGATCATAAATTCGTAATTAATAATTATTGGCCGAAACTGATCGTATTAGCGGTTCTTTTTCCGCTTTCTGCCGGCGCCCAAATGTCGCGTAAGCCGTCGCCGATGCGCGAACCGGCGGGAGCGATGGACAAGAAGCCGGATTCGAAAAAGAATTCGCTATTGAAGATCGCATCACGCGAAGAGTTTGATTCGGTCGCCCGCGTTTATCATCAAAATACGCCATATGCTTTGCCTCACGCGATGTTCGTGATCGACCGCCGAGCAAAGAACAGGGTCTATTTCGTAAACTCACAGCGATTCAAGTTTCACAAAGATTTTCTGCTCGCCACATATCTCGTTCCGCGAGGCGCGGACGTCTTCAAGCCGATCTATCTGGATGAAGATCGGCGGTTCATTGTCGGAACGATCGCCTGGCAGAAACCGGTCGAGAAATTCACCTGGGAACTTTGGGAAGGCGATATGGCCTCAGCCGAGATCATAAAGACCGCCGACGAAGCTATAAATTCGCACTTCTTTGAGAAGGTCGCCTATAAACCGAATTCGATCCGTCAGGAAGATGCTTCCGCGGGCCTGAACATCGAAAGAATTACGCAGGACGATCTAAACAAGAATCAGGAATACCTCGCACTGAACACTGGCAAAGCGGTCGGCCGCATTCACATTATCGACAAGCTGGACGACACGGTCGAGATAGGCGACAACGAGATAATCGTCCTAAAAGAACTGCCGCAATCGCTGCCGCCGGTCCGCGGCATCATCGTAGCAAAGCCGTCATCGCCGCTGTCGCACATAAATATTCTGGCTAAAGGCTGGAATATCCCGAACGTCTATATCAGGGACGCCGACAAGCTCTTTCGCGAATACAACACGTTCATCTATAAGCTCGACGCTTCGATCACGGATTATAAGCTCGAGCGTGCTTCGGCGGACGAGGTAAAGACGGATTTTGCGTCACCCGGACAACAGGTCCCGCCGGTGAATTTGACGGTGTCCAAGCTCGCGGGGCTTAGGGAGATGCGGAAGAAGGACAGCATCATTTACGGTTCAAAGGCTGCAAATCAAGGTGAGATAATCCGCGCACGCGTTCCCGGGATAATCGTTCCTGACGGCTTTTCGATCCCGTTTCATTGGTACGACAAGTTCATGCAGGAAAACGGCTTTGACGACCAGGTCGCCGATTGGCAGAACGACCTGGAGTTCGTGCATAACCCGCGTGTAAGGCGACAGAAACTCGAACAGTTTCGAAACGAAATTCAAAAAGCACCGTTCGATGCAGCTCTTCGTGATGAGGTGATCAAGCGCTGGAGAACTCAACTAGGCGGAAGGCCGGTCTTCGTTCGCAGTTCGTCAAACTCTGAAGATCTGCCGAATTTCAGCGGAGCCGGGCTTTATTCAAGCGTGGCAAACGTTCGCGAGGCCGATAAGCTGATCGAAGCGGTCAAAAAGGTTTGGGCGTCACTTTGGAAATTTGAGGCGTACGAGGCCCGCGTTCGAAATTATGTGAGCCAAAAAGACGTTTATATGTCAGCGCTCGTTCAGCTCGGGGTGGATATGCAGAAAGGCGGTGTGATGATAACCCGTGACCCGTTTGATGAGGACAGCAAGGATTCTGTTTACATCAGCGCCGTTTGCGGCCACAATTCAAATGTCGTAAACAACACCGGCCTGCCCGAACAGATATTGTTCAACCCGAGATCAAATTCCGTGATCGTGATGACGCTTTCACAGCAGGAAAACGCGCTTGCGTTTGACGAAAACGGCGACCTGAAGGAGACCGCGGATAAATGTGCGAATGCGCAAAAACGGGTGCTCTCGGATCTGCAGGCACGTTCCCTTGCAAAGACGGCGATCCGTATTCGCGGCGTTTTCGGCAAACAGCCGCAGGACATCGAATGGGGAATCTTGAACGGCCGACTATATATAGTTCAGGCAAGGCCGTATATTGATAAGAATTAACTTCGCTGCTTTTCGTCTTTGCGGGAAGAAAGATCTTCCCGCCTAGCAGTAAAGCTGCAGACAGGAGATCGCAAATATGAAATTGACCATTCTGGTAATACTCGCGCTTACGTTGATCGGCTGCAATAATTCGGCACCGACGCAGATCGCTAATTCGAACACAGCGACCTCGGAACGCCCGATCCGCTCGGGAACGGCGCAGAATACTATCGCCCATTCGACCGAAAACATGCCGCAGAAGCCGGCAGATCCGGGTTCTGCAACCGGCGGAAAATGGTCGCAAAGCGGCGACCCCATCGATACGTCGAGATTTGACGGCGTGATCGCCGAAGCGGAAAAAGCCGTAAAGGACAAGCCCGGCGACGAAAGCGCGAAGAAAACCCTCGCCCAAGCCTACTTTGACCGCGGCGATGCGCTTACAAAAGCACGGCAGTATGCGTCCGCACTAGGAGATTACCGCCGAGCGTTGAAATACGACCCGAACCACGAGGACGCAAAACAGTGGATCGACCAGATCATCGGCATCTATACGATGATGAAAAAGGACTATCCAAAGGAAGGCGAAGAGCCGCCGCCGCTGCCGTTTAAGAAATAGCCAATGAAAACCTTAATTTCGGCGAGCGTTCTGGCTCTGATCGTCGGCCTTGCCGCTGCCGGTGGGGCCGCGCAAAAAACAACGCGGATCAAGTTCGCGCGAGGTGCAGCGGCCGCTACGGTCTCGGGGTATCTTACCGGTTTCGGATCGAAAAAGGCATATGTGATCCGCGTTCGGGCGGGCCAAACGCTCAGCACTCGCCAGTTAGGCAGCAGGCACAATATCACTCTCGCGATCACGGACCCGGATGGCGAGGACGTGACCGATTCCGACGCCTCGTGCAATAACCGGAAAGAGGTCTCGCCGACGTTGGCGGGCGATTACACGATCGTCGTGATCGAATGTCAAAAGGCGGACCCCTGGCGCGGTACCTTTCGGTTTCGCGTTACCGTCCGCTAGACAAACGTGCCCCGCGAAAATTAAACTATCTCTTTTCTTTAATAAGGCAATTATTGGACAACGGAGATAGGCAAAAAGTTTTATGGCAATTTCGGCAAACGATATAAGAAAAGGAATGGTGATCCTGCACGAGGGTGCACCGGTAAAGGTGATGGAATTTCACCATCATACGCCCGGCAACTTGCGTGCGATGGTTCAGGCGCGGCTTCGCAATCTGCTTACGGGCAACTCGTTCGAATTTCGCTTCCGGTCGGCAGATTCGCTCGAGCGGATCGTGCTCGAACAGCACAAAATGGAATATCTCTATTCCGACGGCTCGCACCACCATTTCATGAACTCGGAAAACTACGAACAGGTCGCCTTGACCGAGGACGAACTCGGCGACGCCGCACAGTGGCTGATGCCCGGATTGAAGATCGAGGTCGAGTTTTACAACGGCACACCGATCGGGGTCGCACTTCCGGCTTCGATGGAACTCACCGTGACATCGACCGAGCCGCAGCTAAAGGGAGCCACCGCATCGAACTCAAATAAACCGGCTACGCTCGAAAACGGCGTGACGCTCATGGTGCCTCCTTTCATCGGCGAAGGTGAAAAGATCCGGGTGAACCCGAGCGAATCGCGGTATATGGAACGGGTGAAATAGTCTGGGAAGTCTAAGAAATTGCGACATTTGATCGCTTTGAAGATATTCAGGCTTAGCAAAAGGCACGAATCTTAGCAGTTGCGATCTATCGGTTATGTGAGAGTGAGACTTTTTCGAAAGATCTCGAATTACGCTGACAGATCAGGAGGTCGGCGGTCTCGATAATGGCGAATATCGCTGAGGGTCAAGGACGGCGAACGGACAAAGACTTCGCAAATTTCTTGAACATCGCTTTGGGGTCGGCGGCTGAAACATAGTCTCATCTGTACCTTGCCCTGGTCCTCGGATATTTAGGCGACAGTTTTGACGATCTATTTGAGAAAGCGGATGAATTGGGTCGGATGATATTCGGGCTAGTCGCCCATCTTAGAAAGCAATAAGCGATCTCTCCCAACCCTTTCCAAAGTTCGCGATTTGGCAGTTTGGCTACGCTGTCCCGGCTTCCTGGACTGACTAGACTTCCGAGACTTTCGTGTTATTTATCTATTCGATCATTCTCTCCATCGGCTTTCTGCTGATGTCGCCCCTGTTTCTGTTGCGGCGGGAAAAGTACGCGGCCGGGTTCGGACAGAGGCTCGGGAACTATCCGGAGTTTAAGCATGACGGGCGGCCGGTGATCTGGCTGCATTGTGTATCCGTCGGTGAGACGAACGCTGCAAGGCCATTGGTCGATTCCCTGCTCGAAAACTTCCCCGATCATCGGCTGGTCTTTTCTACAACGACCAAAACCGGCCACGAGTTAGCTCAAAAGATCTTCGCGGAAAAGGCCGACGCCGTCATCTACTTCCCTTTCGACTTCAGATTCAGCGTTCGCCGGGCAATGGAGAGATACAAACCGTCGCTCGTACTGCTGATGGAAACCGAGATCTGGCCGCGGTTCATTCGCGAAGCCAAATCATCAGGCGCAAAGGTCTCGATCGTAAACGGCCGTCTTTCGAAAAATTCATTTGGACGATATTCGAAGATCCGATCGCTGATCTCTCGAGTTCTGGCCGACGTCGATCTCGCATTGATGCAGGGCGAGGCCGATGCCGAAAGAATGTTCGCGCTCGGGATGCCGGAGGCGAAAACGAGAGTTACCGGAAACTTAAAGTTCGACCAGCCACTCAGCGAAATTGACGCTGATCTGACAGATCATTTCCGATCTCGATTTGGAATAAATTCCGCAAAGCCTCTGATCATCGCTGCGAGCACACACGAACCCGAAGAGCAATATGTTCTCGAATCGCTCGACGGCGAGCTTGGACACACCTGCCGTCTTTTGCTGGCTCCGAGGCACCCCGAAAGATTTGATGAAGTCGAAAACCTGCTTCGCAATACAACTTACCGCTTCGTAAGACGGCGATCAGAGCCTTCGAGTGATGACATTGCGGCGGACATCATTCTTCTTGATTCCATAGGCGAACTTCGGGCGGTGTATCCTTTGGCAGAGATAGTCTTTGTCGGCGGCAGTTTGATCCCTCACGGCGGACAGAGCGTTATCGAACCCGCCGTGGCGGGAAAAGCGATCGTTACCGGCCCGTACACGGCTAATTTCGACTCCGTGTTGAAAGACATGGTCGCGAGTCGCGCGATAATACAGACTCCGCCCGTAGAGCAGGAATTTCAAAACTCCGAGCGGCTTTTTGAAGAATTTGATCTGCTGCTTCGTGAGCCTGAGAGACGTAAGACACTTGGCGAAAACGCGAAGGCCGTAATGGCTGCAAGCCGCGGAGCGACGCTGAGATCCATCGAATATCTGAACGAGTTTTACACGATAGCTGACAGCTAACAGCTGTCCGCTGTCAGCTGTCCTTTAACATGTTCTTCGCTTTCCACATCTTCGCCGCGTTGCTCATCTATTTGAGCTACAAGTCCTTTCGCGGCGGTATCGATTATCTGAATTATTTCAAACAGGAACTCGCAAAGCCGCAGTCGGAGTTTACGCCTTTCGCGACCGTAATAGCGCCGTGTAAGGGAATGGATGAAGGGCTTGAGCAAAACCTCGCGGTTCTGATCGAACAGGAGTACCCCGCGTACGAGGTGATATTCGTTGTTGATGACGAGGGCGATCCGGCCGTGCCTGTGATCGATGAAATTGTTTCCCGCAAAGACGCGAAGTCGCAAAGCGTTGACGACCCCGGCTCGGGAGATCCGCCGCTGTTCCGGGTGGTTTCTTCCAAACTTATTGTTGCCCCGAAAGCGATCGGATCGAGCCAAAAGGTCGAGAATCTGCGCGAGGCGGTTCTGCATACTGATGAGCGATCTGAAGTCTTGGTTTTTGTAGATTCCGACGCACGGCCAGCAAGGAATTGGCTGCGTTCGTTGGTAGCGCCGCTTTCGGATGAAAGCATCGGTGCCGCGAGCGGATATCGCTGGTTCCTTTCCGAGAAGCCGACGTTCGCATCAGAACTTCGTTCGGCGTGGAACGCGTCGATCGCCTCGGCGCTTGGCCCGAACGTAAAAAGCAACTTCTGCTGGGGCGGTTCGACCGCGATACGGCGGCACACGTTTGAGCGGATCGGCATGCGCGATAAGTGGAGAGGAACGCTGTCGGATGATTTTGCGGTCACCAGGACTTTGAGCGAAGCAGGGCTGCCGATCCATTTTGTGCCCCGGGCGCTGATCCCGTCGATCGAAAGCTGCTCGATGCGGGAGTGTCTTGAGTTTACGACGCGCCAGATGAAGATCACTCGCGTCTATATGCCGCACCTCTGGCTGTTGTCATTCTTTGGATCCGGGCTTTTTACGTCTGTCATGCTTTCGTCGATCCTGATCGCGATACTTAGCAAGCAGAACAACGCGCCGGTCTGGGCCGCTATAGCCACGCTAGTGATCGTATCTATCTTTAGTATCGGTAAGGCGTGGCTGCGATCGAAGGCGGTCGGTATGGTGATTCCGGCGGCCTCGAAACAAACGTTTCCACAACTTACGCTTTGGCTTCTTTCACCGCCGCTTTTTCTTCTAAACTCGATCCTTGCCCTGGTATCGAGGCGAATGAAATGGCGAGGGATAACGTACGAACTTGTCTCACCATCAGAAACCCGCAGGATCGATTGACGTCAGATCATTTACAAATGGTGGTAATATAGCTGTTCAGCGACCACTACCATGAAGCAACCGATACGAATTTTTACTCTCACACTAGCGTTCGGCATTTTAGCGGCAAGCTCTTTTGTTTTTGGACAAAACGCCGCCTCGCCGACCGGTAAAGCGCCGATCATCATCATTCCGGGCATTACCGGGTCTGAGTTGGTCAATAAAGACACGGGTAAACTCGTGTGGTTCAAGACAAGCCGAGCAAAAGACGATGACGTTCGGCTGCCGATGTCGGCAAATCTGGCTCGGAATCGTGATAATCTCATCGCCGGCGACATCATCCGCGAAGTAAAGATCGCCCGACTGCTGCCGGATATCGAAATATATTCGCAGCTGATCGATTCACTCCAAAAGACGGCCGGTTATCGCGAAGCAAAGTGGGATACAGCGACGAAAAACGATCTTGAAGACACGTTCTTCATCTTTTCCTACGATTGGCGGCGTGACAATGTCGAAAACGCCCGGCTGCTCATACAGCGAATAGAAAGCCTTAAAAGAAGGCTCGGGAACCCAAACGTGCGGTTCAACGTGGTCGCTCACTCGATGGGAGGCTTGATCACCCGATATGCCGCGATGTATGGCGAAAGGGACATTCCTTCAGGGAAATTGAAGCCTACGTGGGCCGGTGCAAAGCATCTGGATAAGATCTTTTTGCTCGGCACGCCCAACGAAGGTTCGCTCGCTGCGATGGACGGTTTGCTCAATGGCGTAAATTATGTCGGCGGAGGCATAAATCTACCTTGGGTCCAAAATATCACGCGTTTCGATGCGTTTACGATACCGTCGCTGTTCCAATTGCTTCCCCACGACGGAACTCTGAAGGCTTATGACGATGAGCTGCGTCCGCTGTCGATCGATCTTTACGATCCGATCACGTGGGACGAATATGATTGGAGTATCTGGAAAGACAAGGACTTCACTAAGAAATTCGATGCGGCCGAGCAGAAAAATGCCCGTTCATATTTCAGGGCCGCTCTCGCACGCGCAAAGAGGTTTCAAGAGGCTTTGGACGCAAACACGACGGAAGAGATCCCTGTATCGTTTTATCTTATCGGCGCGGATTGCAAGGAGACACTCAATGCGATGATCCTAAGGCGCGACGAGAAGAAAGACCGTTGGATCACGCAGCTAAAGGCCGAATCGTTCACGAACTCGGTGGGCAGAAAGATCACCTCTGAAGAGCTGAAGGCCCTGCTTTTCACGATGGGTGACAGCGTTGTGCCAAAGCGTTCGCTGGATGCCGCCACCATCAGGTCGAACGGTTCGCCAAACGCGCTTCCGGTCGTATCCGATCTCGTCCAGTGCGAAGGGCACAGCAAATTGGTGACGAACCCGCTTATTCAGCAAAAGCTCTTTGGACTTCTCGGCCCTGAGGTCCCTAACTAAACTTAGTCGCGATGAACAGCATTTTAGACCCGAAAGAGGCCGAACTTTCCGAACCCAAAAATAGTGAACCGCTGATCACGTCGATATTTGACGAGCAGGAACCGAAAGACGACGAGCCATTTGTTCTTTCGCCGACGGAACCGATGACCGTTGCTGAGACCGTGAGAAGCAGCGGATTGGCTTATTCGGCCGCTATCGCGCTTTCTGCGTCGGTCGCCTTTATGCTCCTAATTGGCTGGGGGGCTGATCTTTTGTTGGGCAGTTCGCCTTGGGGCATCGTGATCGGCGTTCTTATCGGTGCCGCGATAGGCTTTTACCAGTTTTTCAGGGTCACATCTCAAATATTCAAGAAATAACTGCCGCCCTTTGAACTTTCCGCGTTTCCTTTGTAAAATTTAGGGTTTGCAGTGAGCGAAGAGATCGATCCTGCTGTCACAGAACAGCAATTGACAACACGGCCGAGCAACACACGTATTCTCGTGATCCTTGGATGTCTGACCGTTGCAGGAACAATTACGGGCCTTGTAATTGTCTCTACCCGGTTCGGCATCGGAATTTTGACGGGCTGCCTGCTCGCCTTCGTCAACTATTTCTGGATGAAACGCTCGCTTGCCAGGATCTTTGTGATAGCCGAAGAAGGCAGAAAACCGCGGTTCGTGGGTGCCGGTTACTTTATCAGGTACATGGCGCTCGCAGGTGTTGTGGCTTTTATATACGTTTTTGATATTTTACCGATCGCTTCTCTGTTGGTAGGAATGGCAGGTTTTGGATTCGCCATCCTCGTAGAAGGGGTGATAAGAATTTTTACCGGTTTATCACACGGCACTAATTGAAGATTGCGGCCCCGCACATTGACTGGGCCGCCGACATAAAACAATGTTCCTATTTGCAGAAGGCGGACATCATTCACCGCTGATCGTCGAGTTCATAAATCATTATCTGGGCAAGCCGGTCCATCATTTTCAGATGACCTATACCAAGCCGGTCTGGGATAAGTTCTTCTCGAATTTTGGCACCGAAGCCGAAAAGGTATTTGGCGAATATACGGTCGAGAATGCTATTCCGTGGTACACGATAATGTTCGTGATCGCCTGTATCCTGACCATTTTTGCGATATGGATAATGAAGGGCAGGCTCTCTGAGGACGATCCCCGGCCGGGCCAGATGACGCTTGAAGCCGGTTATCTTGCCCTTGCCGACATGGCGGAACGCGTTATCGGGTCGCACGGAATGAAATACTTCCCGGTCGTCGCGACATTTTCCTGCCTTATCCTGGTTTCGAACCTGATGGGACAGTTTCCGATGTTCATGTCGCCAACGGCATCAGTCAACGTGACGTTCGCACTCGGCATCTCGTCGTTCATCTATTACAACTATTGCGGCATCAGCGAGAACGGCCTCTTGGCCCACCTGAAACACCTTGCCGGGCCGAAACTGCCGTGGTTCATGTTCATCGTCACGATGCTTATCTTCGTGATCGAGCTTATCAGCAACCTGATCCGACCGATGACGCTCGGCATACGACTTTTCGCGAACATGTATTCTGACGAACAGGTGTTCGTTCAGATCACGAACCTTGCTCCGCCGCTCACGCATTTCCTTGTACCGCTCGCTTTGACTGGTCTCGGCGTGTTCGTTGCGTTCGTACAGACGCTTGTGTTCACGCTGCTTTCGATGATCTATCTCGGCGAGGTCACGCATCCGCATGATGAGCATCATGACGAAGAGCATCACGAAGAGGAGCACGCAGAAGCGGCTGTGGCAGCGGCGGCCTAAGAGTTTTGGGCACGCGGTCACACGCATGCTCGATAGAGACGGGCTAAGGCCCAGGTCTAGAACCCTGAGAACGATCTTGTTAACTTGCGTTTTATAGCAGATATGCCAGCACGCAGGAGCGTATGACTCTACGGAGTATAAAATCATACGGATACCGGAAGCGAGGCGGAATAATAACGGCAAAGCAGGTTTGAGATCGGTTCTCCAAATTAAAACAGGAGACAATTAAAATGAACAAAATGAAATACTTTGTATTCGCAACATTGGCTATCGCACTGACGGCCGTAGCCGCAATGGCACAGCCCGGTGCAGCCGGCGGAGCGGATAACGAATCGTCGGTCAGCGCGGCCAAGGCATTGGCAGCCGGACTCGGTTTCGGCCTGGCAGCAGGTTTGGCAGCTATCGGCCAGGGCTTGGTCGGTTCGCGTGCCGCCGAAGGAGCAGCCCGAAACCCCGGAGCAGCCGGACAGGTTCAGACGCTCATGATCATCGCGCTGGCGCTTATCGAATCACTTGTGCTTTTTGCGCTTCTGATCGTATTCGTAAAGCTTTAATTCGACGCTTGCAACGGATCTGCGGGCGAGGTCTTTTTGGGGTCTCGTCCGCATTATAGTTGTAGCCCAGACCTTCCGGTCTGAACTGCCAAGAAATGGCAGAGACAGCAGTGCCCGCATCGCCGGACCGAAGGTCTGACGTACAAAACGCTGCAACCTGATGAAGGGGTTTACGTTCTAAACAAAGATGGCCGGAGAATCCACAGGAAAGATCATTGCCGGGAAATACCGAATTGATGCATTTATCGCGGCTTCGGGATTCGGCGAACTGTATCGCGGCGAGAACATGCTGCTCGACAAGCCGGTTTCGATCTCTATCTTTGCCGGCGATCCGAAGGATTCCCAGCTATATTTCGCCGAATCGAAGGCGGCAGCAAAGGTCAGTCATGCGAATGTACTGAACCTTACCGACTTCGGAACCTCGGACGGCGTTTCTTACGCTGTTTACGAAGCCGCATCAGGCGAATTGCTGTCTGCGGCGATGGAACGTGAAGGACAGCTCCCAGTGGAGATGGCAGCCGATATTGCGAAGCAGATCGCGGCCGGGCTTTCCGCTGCACATGAGAAAGGCATCGTTCACGGAAATCTGAATACGGGAAACGTCCTCGCATTCAGTACTGATATCGGAGATCCCGCAGTAAAAGTATTTGGATTTGACACGGCAAACTCGCTCAACGACACACGGGCCGCCGGCGATCCGAAACGGTTTTCTTATCTTGCACCGGAACAATGCTCAGGCAGCGAGGTGAGCGACGCTCGTGGTGACGTCTATTCGCTTGGCGTAGTACTTTTTGAGATGCTCGCCGGTGTTCCGCCGTTCACGGGAGAGACGCCGACCGAGGTGATGATGCATCACATCGACGATGCGCCGCCCCCGCTTTCGGCGTTCAGACAGGACCTTCCGGCGGCGATCGAACCCGTGATCCTAAAGGCATTGGCCAAGGACCCAAATGCCCGCTATCAGACGGCAGCCGAATTTTCCGCGGACTTGAATAACGCTACATCCGCCGGTCCGATGCCTGCGGCCGTCCGGGAAAGTTCGAACAATATCTGGAAAACAGCGTTCGTGGTCCTTGTCGGCGTGTCGCTGCTGACGTTTGCGTTGATCTACATTACGTCGGTGAAACAGACGGACCCGACGACCGTTCAGTCCGACGCAAATGGGATGCCCGTTCAGCCGATCAATCCGGCGACGGGGATAGAGGAACAAAATCTCTCTAATCTGCCTCCCGATTATTCTTCGCTGGGCACGAACACAAATTCAGCGACGGGGATGCCCGAAGCCTATCCAGGCGGTGACGGCTATAATCCGTGGGCGAACGGCGGAGTTCCGCCGGCCGGAGCGCCGGCAATACCGCCGGGCGGCCAGGTTATCCAGGTTCCGCAAGGCCAGAGTCCGTTCATGACCGACCCGAACTGCATAATGCAGCCGAGCGGAATACTTCTCTGTCCTGTGCCGGTGACGCCGACCCCGACGCCAAAGGCAACGCCGACACCGAAGCCGACCCCTGCGGCAAACGCGAACACCGGCACGGCACCGGTTGTGACGCCAACGCCTCGACCGGCAACCACACCCGCAAAGACGCCTGCTCCCGCGCGCACGCCTGCCGCAAACAAACCCGACCCGAACGGGGATCTGAATTGATCAACGCGGAACTTCAACAGTTTTTAGAATGTCTGAAATGACAGCGTCGGTGGTCGCGCCTTCGAGCTCGGCTTCGGCGCGAAGCGCCAAGCGATGTCTAAGCACCGGTGCGGCAATGTCGCGAATATCATCTGGGGTCGGAAAATCTCGTCCGCGTATCGCAGCCAGCGCTTTTGAGCAGAGCAGCAATGCGATAGACGCCCGCGGGCTTGCTCCATAGAGTACGGTCGGATGATTTCGCGTCTTGCGGACGATCTCGACAACGAATTTCTGAACGCCCGGTTCCATTCGCATCGCGCGGACCTCGGCACGGCAATGCTGGATCGCTGCCGGATCGGGAAGCGGCTGAATATCGAGCTTTTCAAGATGATGGGAATTGAAGCCGGCGTCCCACCGGGCAACGATCTCCTGCTCATCTTCCGTCCCGGGATAATCTATCAGGACCTTTAATAGAAAACGGTCGAGTTGTGCCTCGGGAAGCGGATATGTGCCCTCGTATTCGATCGGGTTTTCGGTCGCAAGGACAGTGAAGATCGGAGAGAGCGGATAACGTTCGCCGTCGATGGTCGTCTGTCGTTCCTCCATTGCTTCGAGCAAAGCGGCCTGTGTTTTCGGCGGCGTCCGGTTGATCTCGTCAGCAAGCAAAATGTCCGTAAAGATCGGCCCGTGACGCAGCGAAAACTGCGACGTCTGCATATTGAAGACGTTGGTTCCCGTGATGTCGGACGGCATCAGGTCGGGCGTGAATTGGATGCGGGAGAATCGCGCACCCAAGATCTGCGCAAGCGTCTTAACGGCGAGCGTTTTCGCAGTTCCGGGAACGCCCTCGAGAAGAGCGTGTCCTTCGGCCAATACGGCTACGATGATCTGCTCGATGACCTCGTCCTGGCCGACAATGGTCTTGCGAAGTTCATTGAGAATATGGGCGACGGTCGAAGGTGTGTAATTCAGCATCGTAAATCAAACTGCAAGACACGCTAAATACGCGAAATACTTTTTAATATGTTTCGCGTATTCGGCGGTTATTTCATAGAAAGTCGTAAAGGGTCTTGATAGCCAACAGAACCACGGTGGTCAGGAAAATGCGTCTGAGCCATGCTTCGTTCATTTTCGAGGCATAATGCGCTCCTATGTAAGCCCCGACAAACATCGTGACCGCAAGGACCGCACCGAGCGTATAGTCTACTAAACCCTGCCATATAAAGACCAACGTAGCGATCGACGAGGAAAATACGTTCACCAGCTTGGTCGAGCCGACCGATTCTGTATAACTCATCCCGAGAAATGCGATGAAAACGGCCGTCAGGATGGTTACGTATCCGCCGCTGTAAAGCCCGCCGTATATCGCCAGAAGAAACGTCGCTATCAGCCCGAGACCCGAATGCTTCCCGCCTTTGTTCTCGGGCCCTTTGGTCCTAACGAGCGTAAAGATCACCACGGCGATCATCGCGACCGAAACGATCAGCTTGATCGATTGATTGGTAACATAACCGACCAGGGCCGCACCCAAAGCGGAACCGATCAACGTCAAGATGATCAGCGGCGAAAGCTTTTTGACGTCGATCTTTCCTTGCCTCAGGAACGGGATCGAACCGCCGATCGCCATGAACGTCAAACCGAACATATTCGTAGCGACGGCGACCTTTTCGTCGATGCCGAACTGAAACATAACAGGAACCGTGATCAGAGAGTTGCTGCCCGTCACAACGCCGACAATGCTGGTGAGAAAAAAGACGAGGGCAAGTATGATCAGCTCGAAGTTTGTCATTTGATGGCCCTTGCGCGGCCGTTCCTCGCTAATCCAAGCTGTGACTCCAGTTCCCGGATGCGTACAGCGACATCGATCGCTTTCTTTTTATTTGTGGGTTCGCCATGAACAATATCTTCACAGGTCTGCATCAGGTTTTCGATCTCGGCCGCGTCACCTTTTACACGTTCGGCGATCAGAGCAGCAAGCTGTTTGCGTCCGGACATCGTGTTGTCAACACCGAAGAGGCGTGAGACGCGGCGGCGAAAATCCGAATAGATGTTCTCGATCGCGAGGTCATATGCCTGAGTTCGCTGCTGCAGTTCAGCCATTGCCGATACATATTCGAGCTTACTGCGGCGGTCGGGTTCAGGTTCCGGAACGGGCCGGCCGAAGCGGCGGCTTTGCGAATAGAAAACGAACGCCGCGATCATCGCAAGCTGTGCAAACACGGCGATGACCGGTGTTCCGGCAAAGAACTGGAAGAATCGATTCTGATTTGAGCCGTAGCCCTGATGAAACTCGTCAAACGCGATCAGCCCGCCGCCGGCGGTCACCAGATTTATCCCAAGCTGAGCGTTATCGACCAGCGAGACGCCGGCATTGGAAACGACATAAGGGTCAGACAAAAACGAGATACTGCCGAGGCCGTGCTTAACCTCTACAAGGATATTCCTATCGGTTGCCGTCAGATGTACGACCGGAGCAGTTGGAAGGCCGCTGTCATACGGATCGGGCGGATCGGCCGGGATATGGGGATCGCCTTTTATGGTGTATGTATTTGCCGAGTTTGACTGCTTCTTCGCGGGCGGCGGAGGCGGCGGATCAGCTTCGTCATATTCGGTTTCCTCGTATTCAGGTTCAGGCGAAGGCGTCGGGTCAAAGAAATCGTAAGTCTTGTTCTGATCTTTTTTCTGCGCGGCCGTCGCTTGAGAACCGGTTCCGAGGCCGGTGACGTTCTCTTTTGCAGCTTCTGCGGTATTCCACGAAAATTCGATGTGCGAAGCAAACCGCGAAGTTTGCACGGCATTAATGCCCTTTGTGAACAAGCTCGGCTGAACCGGTTTTGAGGCCGGCATCTCCGACGTCATTTGCTTTTGGTCGGTGGGATCGACGCCGAACATCAGGTCGAGGTCGTTTGTCTTTGCGGCCACTCGCCACTCTTTAACCCCGTTTAGTATCTCTTCATTTGGGTGACGGTCGATAAGTATCAGACGGCCGCCGCTTTTCACCCATTCGAGAAGAGTAGTAACCTCGATCTCATCCAGAGGTTTTCGGACCGTTCCGACGATCACGAATGTCGAGGGCCGGTTTCTGCGTTCGACCTTAAGATCGTCTATCGGCCGCTGCCATCGCGTGACGTTTCGGCCGGTCTCGGCGAGCAGACTGTAGAAGGCCTGAGTTCCGGTCGCTCCAGAATTGAACGAGGAACGATTAGGACTGACCTCGGTGTCCGGCGTTTTCTCACGCTGGACATACGTCGCCGCATTCAGTCCGACAAGGACGAATATCAGCACGACGATCCCGATCAAAATGCCCAGCCTGTTACGCATTCTATATAGCTTTTATCGTCTCATCGCAGCCGCGTCTGAACTCATCCCAATCCTGTGGGACCGCGGTTTGCGAACCGTACCAATGCCGCTCGAACGAACCCGTAAGACCGTTCATCTGTGAATAGACATTTCGACTATTGCGAACATCGCGGAGATAGTCGCGATTGGTCTTGTGCCGAGCGAGTCCGATCAGTTTTCGATCGCTCAACTCGCATAGCAGAGCGACATATCCTTTTCGAATGGCACCGCGAAGATCGCCTTCGCGCGCCAAGCGGTCGGCCTCGCCGAACAGGTCGGATGCTGAAACATCTTCTCCGATCTTTTCTCCGAGGATCACACGCTCGGCCGCCTCGGGGATCAGCCGCTTTCGAAACCGCGGTGCGAACAACGGGATCAGCTTGTACGCGACAAATGCCAATAGAGCGAGCACGGCAAGTATGATCACGACCTGAACTACGCCGGAAACAGACCCCAGGAATTCACCCGAACCCGCGGGCGGTTCGAATTTTGGAAACCAGCTGTCGATCCACCTCAGCAACCTGGTGATCAGGCTCTCAGCCTGACTTTCCTCTTTTTTCGGCGGCGGCTGATACTCGGGACGCTGCATGATCTCGGCCAGTTTTCGTTTATCGTCATCTTTGCTTCGATCGGCAGAGACCGCGGCTCTCAGGTCATCGATCTCTGACTGTAAAGAAGCCAAACGCTTTTCCAATTCGGTCAATAGCGCAGCCCGCTTAGTGAGTTCCTTTGACTGTTCGGCAGACGCGAGGCCATCGGTGAACCAGCGATTGTCTGTTTCGATCGCACCGCTTGAAGTCTCGACCCGTTCGCTGGCGGGGATCAACTTGTGCAGTTCGGCAAACACTTCGCCGTTGGGTTCCTGGAGCGGCTGGCCGACCTCTTCGAGAGAGACGTTTGCCAGGAGAACCGAAATGCCCGATCGCGCCGAGTCGATCCGCTTTGTGTAATCGTCAAGCGTTGACGCGCGCGACGACAGCGACGCGCATATGCAGACCATCAGGGCCGCGAGAATGATCCTGTGTTTCGATGAACGTGTCATCTATTTCAAACCAAGTACAGATGTGTCAGTCGGGCGACGCTCCGTCGGCGGAGTGATCCTTCCGGTGCCGGTCGCCAACGCCGGTTGGAGCGGGTTGATATACTCCTGCGGCACATCAGGTATCTCTCCAAGCCGTCGGGCCGCCATTAGTTCGATATCGTAGCCTTCGTGGCGGACGCGTTCATCGACGTAGAGCAAACAAAGTCCGGTCATCCAAACCGGTGACAAGAGTATCAGGCTTAACTGCGAGATAAGCTGCGAGGTGATCTCGTACCACGCCGGAATGATGTCCTGATCGACAACAAAAAACTCCATGAAGTTGATGCCCTCGTACCAGGCGTACCATGCGAGCGGAACATACAAGATCGCAAGCGCCGAATAGATCGCCACCGTCGTGAAGATGAAAAGCGCGGCGAAGCGTTTTACATTGCCGCTCGCAAGGCTTGCGCTCCGGGCGATCGAAGAAAACACGCCCAATCCTTCGACCGTTATGCTCTGAGGAACGTAAGCAAATCGCGACGCAACAAGAAAGAAAAGCCAGAGCGTTCCGAATGCGACACCGCCGCCGATCAGCAACCCGACGAGGAATGCGAGCGGCGGGATCCATGCCAGCATGCCGGCAACGACCATCACGAGTATCGCGCCGACGAACATCCCGAAATATAGGATCGCACCGCCGACAAATGTGAGTATCAGGCTGATGATCAACGACGCGGAGAGCAATGCTCCTAACCTGTTCCAGAGATTGAGATACGTCTCCCGAACCGTGATCGACTCACCAAATAGAATGTGACGAACAAAGTTTCGGGATGCTCCACCCATTACAGCGAGCGTCGCGACGGTCTCTGTGAACCAGATCACCATCGACCCAAGCCAGACAAAAAGGTAGTAAGCAAAATTCTCAAAGGGATCGGCGTTGTTACCTCGGTAAAAATAACTTCGGGCAACAAATGTCCAACCGACCGAGATCAGCGTTCCCGTGATCACCGGAGGAAGAGCGATCAAAATGAATGTCGCGAAATTCTTTCGATAGAACCGCACCGCGCGATCGATCAGATCGCCGGGCCCGAGCGGCGCAATAGCGTAATGGGAGTTGGGGACTTGCCTTGTATCCATTGAGAATACGGTCTGAACGATTATAAGCTTTTCCGCCGCAACTGCATAAAAAAGGCCTGCCGAAATCTCTCCCGGCAGGCGTCCAGTTGAAAAAAGGTCAAGTTTAGAACGTAAGTCTTCCGGCAAACTGGATGACGCGTGCTCCGACCGCGACTCCGGTAATTCGGCCAAAGGACGTGCTATTGATGTCAATGACCTGTCCAGGGGCAAAATAAGGAGTGTTGGTGAAGTTATACGCTTCTCCGCGAAGTTGGAAGCTGACCCGTTCCGTTATCCGGAAGTTCTTTATCAAGGAAACGTCGGCACTGGAATACCAGGGGCCGTTGACTACCGCACGACGGAGATTTCCGGTCGTGTTCGGTCCATTGTTAAAGAAGATCTGGCCAGGGAAGGTCGCTGCTCCAAATCCGCTCGATGCTGCTCCGCCTACGGTACCCGCAGGGACACCGGTGTTCAGAGCCGTACAGTTTCCGGCAGCGAGGTTAGCCTGATTGATGTTGATGACCGCAGGATTTACAAAGTAAATGCCGCACGGCGTTCGGTAGACACCAATGTTGCTCTGAAGTTCCTGCTCGCTGATGCTCATGAACGCCGTCTGACGGCCCGAACGGCCCGTACGATTAAGCGTTCCGCGTGCATCCGTAAAGGTGATCGGTGCACCGGAAGCGAATCTCCAGACGAGCCCAAGCTGCCATCCGCCGACGATATGATCAAGCCAACCGGCATTGCTCCAGTATTTACGACCCTTGCCAAACGGCAGTTCGTAGATCGCGTTCACGTTGAAGACGTGAGTCTGATCATAATCGGCACGTGCATAATCAAGTCCGCGGTTCGCGTTATCCAGAAACGGCTCTACGCGGGTCTGGGCCGTACCGATAGCGTCGGTAAGTTCCTTGGAGAACGTGTAGTTCGCCTGCATATACAGGCCCTGATTGATCTGACGACGCAGCTCGAACTGGCCGGCATTGTAGTAATACGATCCGCCATTCTCGAGCAGGTTCGCGACACCGGTGTTCGGATTACGAAGATACAGCGCTCTCAGGCTTCCTGACGGAACCGGGAATACATTCGAGTTGGGAATGAACCCGTTAGCCAATTGCTGAAAGATCAATTCTGCGATCTGTCCCTGATTGACCAAGGTTCCGAACGCGTTGGTGGCGGTTACTCCACCGTTGCTGGCCATTGCCTGGAACGAAGGGGCACCTGCGGCGCATGCGGCGGCCGAAGCACAGCCCGCAAGGACGTTTGCGCGGACAACAGCAAAGTCAGTCTTATATGCCTGTGGAACGATGACCTGATTATAGTCAACGGTCCTAAGCATGTTCTTGCTGAAACCACCAACATAACGAGCTTCAGCAACCCATTTACCGAACCTTCTCTGAACGCTGACCTGATAGTCATTCTGCGACGGTGTCTGCAATCCCGGATCGATCCCGAAGACCGTACCGAAATTGCTGAACGACGCCGTGTTGTTCGTGATATAGGTCCTTGTGTTAACAAACGCACCAGGATTGATGACGGACGTATGCGGCGAACCAATACGATCATCGATCGCAGTGGTAACGCCGGCAAGTACAGCCGCAGCTCCGGTCGAGAAGCCCGGATGATTTGACAGGGCGTTATCAGGAGCACGAACCAACTCGTCATTTACGTAGCTCAAACGATATCCGCCTCGGATCACGAAGTCTTCGCCCGTAAGCATCCTGAGGAATTTGTTTTTTATTTCCTTCGGAGCCCACGCAACGCCGAACGACGGTGCCCAGTTATTGGTATCCGCTTTATAGAACCTGTTTTTCTTTCCTGCGTTGCCGCCAATGAACTGGTAGGAACCGCTCGGATCAAGGATAGCTTCGACCGGGTCGCGGCCATCAGCGATCACAGGTTCCCAGTAGAGACCATTCTTGGATTTCAAAGGCGTCTGGTAATCCCAGCGCAATCCAAAGTTCAAGGTAAGCTCAGAGGTAGCTTTCCACTGATCGACCACATATGGGGCGAACATTCCGAACTCGAATTCACGAAGATTGGTAGCTCCCGCAACGTAGCCAGAAGAGGTTGAGGTTACGTTGAATGTCTGAGCCCCGCTCGAAAGCACACCGCCAAATAATGCAAACAGGTTTCTGGCCGTCGTCTGCTGGGCGGCGGTCAGAGCCGGACCTCCCGCAGCTGCTGCCAATGTGGAAGAGGACAGCTGAGGACCGTTTACGCTGAGTCCCATGTTGTATGACGGACGGTTACCTGCATCGTTGTATGCACTTATATCCACGTGCTGATACTGTGCGCCGATGCGAAGTGAATGGTTGCCGATCAGCCAGGATACAGTGTCTTGAGCATTGATCGTTTTTACGGTACGTCCCTGTTGAAGGAAAGTCGTCAGACTCGATACCAGCGTCGGCACGTAGAATTCGGCCGGCAAATTGTCGGTCCTGAAAAAGTCCGGCTGGCTATAGAACCTGCCGATCCTGAATTCGTTGCTTATCGATGCAGTTGGGCTGTAGCGCCATCCGCCCGAATAAATAACGTTCCTTGCCGGCTGCAGAACCACTGGGGTAACCGAAAGGGTATCGACATCGTTTCTGAGATTCTTCTCAAAGTTGTAGTCGATCACGAAATTGACGTTGTTTTGCGAATTTATGTCGTAGTCAAGCCGGCCGGTCAATGAATCACGGTCGGTGTTTGCTTTCTGGAAAAACCTGTAGCCGGTGGTGTTCAAGCCATCACCTGTCTCAAAGGAATTTCCCTGGGGCATGTTCGCAAGCACATTTGAGGTCGTAAATGCATTAACAGTGGTCGGCGGTGCTACACCGCTCGGACCAGTTGTAAAACAACCCGGACAAAAGATATTTGCACTATAGGTATTGCCGCCGGAGGTATAACGGAAGATGCCCTGCCTTGCCGTTGGGGTCAAAACCGTGATCAGGCGGCTGCCGTTGACGATATCCTTTAATCTTTCTGCGTACGCAAAGAAGAAGACGCGATCTTTCCAGATCGGGCCGCTGACCTTTACACCATACTGATTACGGTTGCGGAACGGACGCGGATTCTTTTCCTCACCGGCCTTTCTAAAGCCGGCAATGACGACCGAATCGGTCGGCGCGTAGTTTCCACCGGCGTTCGAAAAGAAGGAGTTAGCGCCAACGATAGAATTACGGTTGTATTCCCACGCACCGCCATGAAATTCGTTACCGCCGCGCGGCGTAACCAGCGTGACCTGTGCCGAACCGAATCCACTATCAACCGCCGATTGCGATGACAGGGTGAATTCTTCAACGTTGTCGACGCTCGGACGGCCCGGCGAAAAGTCGGTCGCGTTCGAACGAATGAAGTTATCCTGAATGTTCACACCGTCTCGAGTAACGTTCGTCGAAGACGTTCGTCCGCCATTGATCGATGTATTCTGGCTAGGGTTCGATGACGAACCGGCCTGGGTCAAAATAAGTGCGAGCGGGTTTCTGGTCGCAAGCGGCAGTTCAGTGATCTGCCGGTTGCTGATCGTGGAATTGATCTCTGCGTTTGTCGAGTTGATCAACTCGGCTCCCGCCGTTACGGTCACGGTCTCGCTGAGATTGCCGATCTCGAGGTCGATAGGCAGCGAATACTCCTGCGCGACCTGAATGATCACCGATGTGACCGCGGTCTTGAAGCCATTTGATGTGACTTTGACCTCATATTCGCCATAGTCAAGGTTATTGAAGGTGAAACCGCCGACATCATTTGATGTCACGGTCAATTCCTTACCGGTCTTTTTGTCTTTTAATACAACCGTTGCACCAGGCAAAACTCCGTCCGGGCCGGAAACAGTTCCGGTAAGCCGTCCAGTGTTTGTTTGGGCAACCAACGTAATGGCGAAAACAGAAACAATCGCCAAAACGTACAGCAGTTTTTTCATAAAACACTCCTCAGGTTCTTAATTCTTAGCGCCGTAGGGAAGCGGCCTTTTTTTTAGTTCAAATACGGTTAGGGTTAACGTCAGTTTTGAATAACGCAAATAGGGTGCCAGTGAATCTCTGGTTTAACTCCCCGTAAACTCAACCATTTAGCAAAGGTCCGATAGCCGAGATTACAAACATTCGAATTTATTTACAAAATTTTGAATTTTTAGTGATTTTCACGAGGCACGATGTTGTAGGACTTGATCTTTGAATTGAGAGTCGTGGCGTTTAGGCCGAGGAGTTGGGCGGCACGGGACTGATGGCCGGCGGTCTGGTCGAGAGCACGACGGATAAGATCTATTTCAAAGCGTTTGACTTCTTCGTAAAAGTTCACACCGCGGGCGATGTCGATCTCAGACGAAGTGCCCTCGCTGCGTTTCACCAGGTCAAATGCCAGACTCGGATCGCGGACCTCCGGACGGAGGCAATCAACCGTTATCTCGTCGGTCGCGGCGATGACGACCGCACGTTCGATGACATTTTCCAGTTCGCGAACATTACCCGGATAGTAGTAATTTTCGAGAAGCGACAGCACTTCGGGAGAAAACGTGTCGGACACCGACCTGCCATTTTCCGCGTTGTACTTTCGGACGAAATGTTGGGCGAGCGGAAGTATGTCCTCCTTTCGCTGCCTAAGCGGCGGCAGTTCGATGGGCACGACGGAAAGTCTGAAATAAAGATCCTCACGGAAAGTTCCGGCCTTTACAGCTTCCTTGAGATCTACGTTCGTTGCGGCAATTATGCGTACATCGACCTTTGTCGGCGTCGTATCGCCTATCGGCGTAAATTCCCTTTCCTGTATCACGCGGAGAAGGCGAACCTGCATTTCAGGCCGAAGATCGCCGATCTCGTCAAGGAATATCGAGCCTGAGTCAGCAACCTCGAAAAGGCCTTTCTTCGCCGCGACGGCTCCGGTAAATGCCCCCTTCGTGTGGCCGAACAATTCTGACTCGAGGAGTTCGGATGGAATATTTGAGCAGTTTACGGCAACGAACGGATTATCGGCCCGTGGGCTTGCTTCGTGAATAGCTTTGGCGACAAGTTCCTTTCCGGTCCCGCTTTCGCCCGTAACCAGTACGGTCGAGCGGGCGGGAGCGACGCGATCGACAAGTCGAAAGATCTCTTCCATCCGTTCAGACCGGCCGATTATGGCATCGCGCTGGACCGAGCGGGTCATCGCCTGTCTGAGCGTCTGGCGTTCTTCCTCAGCCTTTCGTTTTTTGATGCCCTTGGCAACAAATGCAAGGATCTGGTCGTTCTGAAACGGCTTTCGGATAACGCCCTGTGCGCCTTTTTCCCAGGCGGAGATCGCCGTATCGAACGTGGCATATGCCGTTATCATCATCACAACGGCATTCGGGTCTAATTTAAGAAGTTCCTCCAGCGCGGTTAGGCCGCCCATACCGGGCATTGAGACATCCATCAGTACGGCGTCAAAAGGCCTCTGCGCATACAGTTCCAGCGCTTCTTCGCCAGTCTTAGCAAGATCGACCTTGTAGCCCGCGGTGGAGAGTATTGTCTCCAGCACGTCGCGCATTATCTCTTCGTCGTCGCAGATGAGGATCGAACCTTTTTTCGCCATAAGCAGAACTTCACATTATAGTCAGATAGGCCATGAATACGAAACGAACGTATTTTAGCTTGTTTCACCTGGCGAGACTGCGATAGTAGGTCACCGAATCGGTAAAACCGAAACGCTCAGAGCTGAACAATGCTGTAAACTCTCTTCAGATGCCCGCTCGATACGACAGCTTCGCCAAAAACTACGATCGATGCTTTGCCCCGCTTGAGCGTATCGGCCTCGCCAAAATGCGGCAAGAAGCGATCTCGCTTCTGCCGAAAAACGCGCGCATCCTCGAACTAGGCTGCGGCGCCGGGGCAAACTTTCAGTTCTATCCAAAATGCGAACTAGCCGTCTCCAGCGAACTGTCGATCGAAATGATCAGCGTCGCAAAAACAAAACGCCGCGAAAATCTTCTGATTCAGGCGGACGCCCAAAGTTTGCCTTTTGGCGAGGCAGAATTTGACGCGGCCTTTGCGACGCTCGTCTTTTGCTCGATCCCCGAACCTGAATTGGCGTTTGGAGAAATTAGGCGTGTCCTTCGTCCCGGCGGTAGGGTCGTTATGCTCGAACACGTCCGCCCTGACAATGTGCTAGGCCCGTTTTTCGACCTGCTAAATAAAGCGACGGTCGCTTTCGCAGACGATCACTTCAACCGCCGGACGGCAGTAACGGCCAGGAATTGCGGGCTGAAGATCATTGAGGTCAGAAGGAAGCTCTTTGGCATCGTGAACCTGATCGTCTGCGAGGTTTGACCGGATCGCGATCGTTCGTTTATTAAACTTTTTCACTTCAAGAACGTACAATCTAACTGTTAGAACAAAGTATTTTGACCAATATATAAAATGGCAACTTCAAAAGGAACAAAGATATTTCTGATCATCGTAGGCGTTATATTCGCGCTGGTCCTAGTTGGCTTGATAGGGCTCATTCTTTTGGCAGACACAATGGGCCGGCCCAGCGTGCCGGAGAACAGCGTTTTGGTGCTGAGCGTTTCGGGCGAATTGCCCGATTACGTCGCCGAAGATGAGTTCGCTAAGGCCTTGGGCATCGGGCAAAAACAGTCGTTTTCGTCGCTGCTAACACAGCTTAGAAAGGCAAAGGTCGATAAACGCGTCGGCGGCGTGATGCTCGACATCAGCTTCCCGGGCATCGGCTGGGGCAAGGCGTACGAACTTCGCGAAGCGATCAAAGATTTCCGCCAATCGGGCAAGCCAATTTATGCCTACATGGAAATGGGCATGAACAAGGAGTACTACATCGCAACCGCGGCCGACAAAGTGTTCCTGCCGCCGCCGGGCGATCTTTACATAAACGGGTTTGCGGCCGAAGCGATGTTTTACAAAGGCTCGCTCGACAAGCTCGGGATCGAAGCCGAGGTGATCCAGATCGGGCCGAAATACAAGAACGCTCCCGACCAGTACACCAAAAAAGAAATGGGCGAGGGCCAGCGTGAGGTGATCAACGCAGTTCTCGATGAGTATTACGGCGCGTATACCTCCGCGATTGCCGAAACGAGAAAGAAATCTGTCGATGACGTAAAGGCGATCATTGATAACGCTCCTTACAACGCGAATGAGGCAAAGGAACAAAACCTGATCGACGGCGCTCTTTACCAGGAACAGGTCTATGAAGAATTTCGAAAGACGCTTGGTTACAAAGAGGGCGACAAGGTCCGCACTATCCGCGGCGGACAATACCGAGATATTCCCTCCGATTCGCTCGGGCTTAACAAGGGCGAACGAATTGCCGTGATCTTTGCTTCGGGTGCGATCAACTCGGGACGTTCCAGCGATGGGACGTTCGGCGGGCAGATGGTCGGTTCGGACACGGTCGTGCAGGCGGTCAACGATGCCGCGGCGGATAGTTCAATTCGAGCTATAGTCCTTCGAGTCGATTCGCCGGGCGGTTCGGCGCTTGCGTCCGATCTGATGTGGAACGCCATAGAGAACGCGAAAGCCAAAAAACCAGTCGTCGTTTCAATGGCGGACGTCGCGGCATCCGGCGGTTATTACATCTCGTGCAACGCGAACAAGATCATTGCCGAACCGACGACGATCACCGGTTCGATCGGTGTCTTCATGGGCAAGCCGGTCGTGAAAGGGCTGTACGATTGGCTCGGGATCACGAACGAATACGTGATGCGCGGCAAGAACGCAGGTATTTTCCGCGAGACCGAAAAATGGACGCCGGAAGAACGCGAGAAGATGGAAGAGCAGACCAACAAGATCTATTTCGATAATTTCCTGCCGAAAGTTTCCAAGGGACGGAACATTGAAATGGAAAAGGCTAATTCCATCGGCCAGGGTCGCGTTTGGACCGGCACGCAGGCGAAAGAGAACGGCCTGATCGATGAATTCGGCGGGCTCGAAAAAGCGATCGATGTCGCGAAACAGCTTGCGAGCCTTCCGGCGGACAAGGATGTGAAACGAGTGGTCTTCCCCGCTCCGCGGCCGTTCTTTGAAACGTGGTTCGGCAATCAGGACGATTCTGAGATCAAGAGTCAGCAGGCCCAAAAGGCGTTTGCCGAATCACTGCCGGCAGACGTTCGACGGGCGTTCAAATACACAGAGATCTTCGATCGGATGCAGCGGGGCGAAGCAATGCTCATGCTGCCGTATGAGTTGGAGATAAAATAGGTGCAAAAGGCGGGCTTGCCCGCCTTTTTCTTTTGCCTTATACTTCCCGCACGTATCACCCGTAGCCGCTGATCCTTCCTTGCGGCTTATTCAAGATAATTAGGAGACGAGATATGCTTAAGATCGTTCTTGGTGTGGTCGCGGGGTTTGTCGCATGGTCAATTCTCTGGGTCGGAAGCGATCAGGTGCTTATGATGGCGTCGCCGAAATGGTATGGAGCTCACCAGCTTGGTTTCGAGAAAGCCGTGACGAACCAGGAACCGTTCAGCGCAGATTCAACGATCCTGATAATGCATCTGTTCCGGAATGCGATCATTTCGATCATGAGCGGTTTTCTTGCTGCTTTTGTCGCCGGCGAGAATAAGAAGTCGCCGCTCGGATTGGGGATCATCCTGCTTATCGTCGGCGTGCTTGTTGAGGCGATGGCGTGGAATTACGCTCCGGCGTGGTATCACATCGTGTTTGTGCTTCTTCTTGTACCGATGACGATCATCGGCGGAAAACTAAAACAGGCACCTTAACGGCGTATCGCTACGGGGAGCGGCAGAAGCGGAGCCGATCTGCCGTAAACCCGTTTATTCAGATCATCTATTTCATTCTCCCGTCCGGCGAGCAGTTCATCGGGCGGGAGATCTTCTTTTTTTTCATAACAGGCGTGCGCGATGCAGGGCAGGGGTTTTGCTGTGTCGTGAATCAGACAGCCAATACCATTCTCAAACAGCGGACATGCGTAAGTTTTTGCGGCTGAGTCGTGCGTGCTCGTAAGGTCGAATCGGTCAATGGCATTTTCTACCCTTTCAAACACGGCGTATTTCTTTTCGGGAGAAAGTTGATCAAGCGCTTGCCGGATCGCGGCGGCCTCAAGTCGAGAGATGCGGACATTTACGAAATGGGCATCGAGGCAACAGTCACCGGGGGTTTCGCATTCAGCACAGGGTTTGGCCTTATGCTCGAAATCATCGTGAATGTCACGAGAAAATCCTGCCCTGATCTCAGCCAGCCTCTCAATGCCTTTTGTCTCGGAAATTATCTTCATTTTGACAGGTCAAATTCTGGCGTTTACATCGAATCAGGTCAACCGGCCCTCAATGGAACTTTGCACATCCTAATTCACATCCATTTTTCATAATGTTAAGGTTATAGGTTGCGGCCCCGTTACCACCCGGGCCGAAACTGTTTCACCCGAACAGGAAACGAAAAAGATGATGAAGAAACTGAACCGGCTCCTCATTCCGGTATTGCTGCTTTCCATCGTTTCGCAAGCCCTGGCAAGCGAGATAACGCTGAAGAACGGCGACCGGGTCTCGGGAAAGATCGTAGAGCAATCTGACGAATCTGTGACGCTCGAAACCGAGTATGCCGGTAAGATAACGATCGCCCGAAAGCATATAGAAAAGATCGCCGACGTTGCGATCGCGTCCGTTCAAAAACCGGGACCGTCGGCAGCCGCAGAGACTGTGTCGGCTGCAAAACTGACGCCGGCACCGGCAAAAACAGCGGTCGCTCTTAAACCGGCGGCGCGCCTTTTCGGCGGGCGTCACATGGGCCTGTTTGACGGATGGGAGGGCAATGCGAATATCGGATTCAGTTTCACCTCTGGCAATTCCAACTACACCACGATGACGACCGGACTCCGCGCCGTTAAGACGGGCGGACGCGATAATCTCACGATCTATGCCCGCAGCCTCTGGAACAGCAATCGAGGCGGCGGAAGAATTGTGACGACGCAGAACGCTTTCTGGGGCGGAGCCCGGTACGATCGAAACGTCGGGCGTAAGTTCTTCGGTTTCGTTTCCTATGACTTTGAGCGCGACAGGCCGAAGAAGCTCAATTTTCGCTCCGTCGCGGGCGGCGGTCTTGGCCGTCATTCGATCAAGAACGAAAGAACCGAACTGGACCTGATCGTCGGTGCCGCATGGAACCGAACTTGGCAGGTGGGCAGCAACACCGATACGCCCGAGGCTCTCGCCGGTGCCACGTTCAAACATCGATTTCATGAAAAGCTCAGATATCAGAATACGATCACTTATTTTCAGAATGTTACCGACCGCGCGGAATACCGCCTGATCTTCGACTCAACGCTTTCGGTCGATATAACGAAGCGCATCGGTGTGTTTATAACCGTCGGCGACCGTTTCAACAATGACCCGTTCGGTACGTCTCGAAAGAACGATTTTCTTTTCACGACCGGGATGAAATGGAATTTTGGAAAGAAACGGTAACGTTGCAAGTTCAAAACCGATACGTCAAAATTGATGATCAGCCGCCAAATATTCAAGGGGATAAGTTTATGGTAAAAGAAGGAAACAAAGCACCGGACTTTACGGCAAAGGACCAGAACGGGAATAAGGTTAAGCTTTCCGACTATAAAGGAAGGCGAGTTGTACTTTACTTTTATCCGAAAGACGATACACCGGGCTGTACGAAGGAAGCATGCTCGTTTCGCGACGCCAATGACATCTATGCAAAGAAGGGCATCAAGGTGTTCGGCGTTTCGATCGACGATGAAAAGTCGCATCAGAAATTCATCTCGAAATACTCGCTTCCCTTCGATCTGCTCGCCGACACCGATAAGAAGATCGTCGAAAAATATGGCGTATGGGGTGAAAAGAGCATGTACGGCAAGAAATATATGGGCACGCTGCGAAAGACGTTTTTGATCGGCGAGGACGGCAAGATCGTGAAGATATTCGATAAAGTAAATGTTTCAGAACACGCCGACGAAGTATTAAAGGCGTTTGGAGAATAGGGAGATCTATTTGATGCACAAATTTTTGATAGCAGCGATCGCGGCGTTTGGCTTTTTCGTCATCGGTTGTAACGACGCGGCGAAAGCACCGACCCGAGTGGCAAACACAGCACCGGCAAAACCGGCGGCTCCGGCAGTTCAGCAGAACGACGGACATGACGAACATGCCGTCGATGAGGCTCCGCGTATTGCACTGGCCGAAGCCAAAAAGGACTTTGACACAAAGGCGGCTGTCTTCATCGATACGCACACCAAGGAACAGTTCGACATGGAACATATTCCCGGAGCGATCAACATCCAGGCGAATATGATCAAGTTCGAGATGAACAAGGTCCCGAAAGGCAAAAAGATAATTGCCTACTGTTCCTGAGGGAACGAACACTCCAGCGCCAGTTTGGTTGCTGAATTACAGAAACAAGGATTCTCAGACGTTTACGCACTGCTCGGCGGGACCAAGGCGTGGAAAGACGCGGGTTATCCGATGGAGAAGTCAAAGTAGGCGTCTAGTACAAAGCATCGCAGATCCGTTCCGCCGTTTTGCCATCCCAGAGCGGCGGAATTTTTGCGCCGGAGCTATCTCCCGAACCAGATATTAGTTTCAAAACGGCCTGTTTAAGCCTCTCAGGTTCAGTACCGACGACCTGATTCGTTCCCATCTCGACCGTGATCGGCCGTTCGGTATTTTCGCGAATAGTAAGACACGGTATGCCGAGAGCCGTTGTCTCTTCCTGCAGACCGCCGGAATCGGTCATCACAAACCCGGCTCCGCTGTACAACCTTAGAAAATCGAGATATCCCAGCGGCTCAATGAGCCGAAGGCCGGATCCGTCGATCCTGCTTTCGAGGCCAAACTCCGTGATCTTTGCCCGCGTTCGCGGATGAACCGGGAAAATAACAGGCATCTGTTCGCCGATCTCGATCAAGGCGTCGATCAACGGTTCGAGTGTTTCCCGCGCGTCGACGTTCGACGGGCGATGAAGCGTCAGCACGGCATAATCACGATCCTGCAGACCGATGTCCTCGCGAATATTTGAAAACTCCGATCGCTTCAAATTCTGCAAAAGCGAATCGATCATCACGTTTCCGACAAATCGTATCTTTTCTGCAGGGATGCCTTCCCTTTTCAGATTCTCGTCAGCGTCTTCGGAAGGCGTAAGCAGCAGATCAGCGATCGAATCTGTTACGATGCGGTTTATTTCTTCGGGCATCGTTCGGTCGCCCGATCGCAATCCCGCCTCGACATGCGCGACCTTTACGCCGAGCTTTGCGCACACGAGCGCGCAGGCAGCGGTCGAGTTCACGTCGCCGACGACGATCACCCAATCGGGCCGTTCCTCGATGACGATCGGCTCGAAGGCGAGCATTATTTTTGCCGTTTGAACCGTGTGGGACGCGGACCCGACGCCGAGATGATGATCGGGTTCGGGCAGGCCGAGATCGTCAAAAAACGCATCGGACATGCTCGTGTCGTAATGCTGGCCCGTGTGGACGATCTTTACCGCAAATTCATCGGCGCGCCGCATCATCTCGGCATAGATCGGGGCCGCTTTCATGATATTGGGACGCGCGCCGACGACCAGAATGATCTTGGATCTATGATCTTTGATCTTTGAGTTCATCTAAAGCCGAACGATCTTCGCCTTGCTGCCGCTGCGAATGTCCTCGTTTAGAGCGTTTCGAGTATCGACGATCAATGGCGCCAGTTCGCATACCCGATGGTAGTCGACATTTGAGTGATCGGTGCATATGATCACGCAGTCGGAACCGCTGATGAGTTCGTCCGTTAATTCGGTATTTTGAAGCGGTTCGCCATCGCCGATCGTATATGCGTGATCGAAGGTCACCTCGGGCACGAACGGATCGTGATAGACGATATCGGCGCCGCGTGAGCGAAGCAGGTCGATTATAGAAAGAGCTGGCGATTCGCGCATATCGTCGATATCTTTTTTGTATGCGACACCGAGTATCAGGATCTTTGACGCCTTGACCGATCTTTCCGCGTCGTTCAATGCATCGCGAACAAGCCCGGCAACGTAACGCGGCATAGACGAGTTGATCTGTTCGGCAAGCGTGATGAATTGAGAATCGAAACCGTGCTGACGAGCCTTCCACGAAAGATAATGCGGATCGAGCGGAATGCAGTGGCCGCCAATGCCGGGACCGGGATAGAAAGGCATGAATCCGAACGGCTTTGTCGCGGCCGCGCGAACCACTTCCCATGTGTCGATGCCCAACGCATTGCACACCTTCGCCATCTCGTTCGCCATGCCAATGTTGATCGCTCGGAAGGTGTTTTCCCAGAGCTTGCAGGCCTCGGCGACCCGGGCGGACGAAACACTGTATACGTTCTCGACGATCTGGCCATAGAGCAGCGACGCGACCTCGGTCGAATCTTTTGTCACGCCGCCGACGACCTTGGGAATGTTATGCGTCTGAAACTGCGGATTTCCCGGATCGACGCGTTCGGGCGAAAATGCAAGCAGAAAATCTTCGTCGAGTTTGAAACCCTTTTCCTCGAACATCGGCTGGAGGACCTCGTCCGTAGTGCCCGGATAGGTGGTCGATTCGAGGATCACCAATTGACCGCGGCGCATGTATTTTTGGATCTCTTCGCCGGCAGCGATGATGTAGGACATGTCAGGATCCTTGGTCTTTCGCAGCGGCGTGGGAACGCAGATAATGATCACGTCGCAATCCGCGAGCTTGCTAAAATCGGTGGTCGCGGTCAATTTCCCGGCATCAACGCATTTCTTTACGTTTTCATCCGAGACATCGACGATATAAGACCTGCCTGCATTAATGTCATCGGCCTTTTTCTTATCTACTTCGAATCCGATGCCTTTAAAGCCCTTAAGGCCAAATTCCACTATCAGCGGCAAACCGACGTAGCCAAGCCCGATGACGCCGATCGACGCGCGCTTCTCTGCGATTAGTTTCTCTAGTTCCTGCTTTATCATTGTTTGGTAGTTGCGATAATTGACGTTTTATTATCGTTAAATGGTGTGACCGACCGCAAGTTCTTAAACTTAGGCGATTTGGAACACCTTCGTCAAGAGTGTCGGCTTCTGTGTTAATATTGTCTTTACCGCTTCGGCTCTCCTGCCGTAAGCCATCATTCCCTTTCCACGCTTCCTATGGGTTCCGAGATCGTCTCTACAAATCCGGTCGTTAAAGCGCTTGTCGAAGGCACGGCTCCGCGCCCGGCGCAGGTTGCGGCCGCCCGGGGCGTTTTGCCTCTGCCTGAATCGGACCTGCTCGAAGTCCTGGTGACATTCGCGCGTTCCGACGACCAGGAACTTGCAGAACACGCGGCCGCGTCGCTGCGCACGCAGGATGAAGCATTGCTTTCGGGCGTTCTCAGCAGCGGAGATGTTCCGGAATATGTACTGGCACATATCGCTGAGACCACCGACTCCTCGGCCAAGGCTTATGAAGCGGCAATATTGAACCCAAAGACACCGGTCGCGTCAATAGTCAAATTCGCGAGACAGACCAAGAACGGGCCGCTGCTTGAGCTGCTTTCGTTGAATCAGCAGCTTCTTATTCAGACTCCGGCATTGCTGGACGCGATCCTAGCGAATGAGTTTCGCACTTCAGAGGCGGACCGCCGTGCGGCCGAGACAAAAAGAGAGTTCTTTGAAAAGGAACGCGGAGCGCAGCAGATCGCAAACGAACTTCGCGCCCAAGGTAAAGAAGCCGCCGCAGAATTCATCGAAAATGCAGAGTTTGCGCAGGATATGGACGCGTCGGGTATCGACCTCGACGACGCCTTGTTCCTTGCTTCTTTGATCGAGTCATCGGATGAAGACACCGACGATTCGTGGATGGGCCTCGAATATATCGAGGAATACTACGAAGAGACCGACGCCGATCGCCAGGCGATAATCGACAAGATCCTGGGCGAAATGAAGGTCGAGGACATGGATCTTCCGAGTGAACGTATTTCCATCCTCAACCGGATAATGAAGATGGGTATGAAAGACCGTGTGAAACTCGCAATGAAAGGCGACCGCGAGGCACGAAACATCCTCATCCGAGATCCGAACCGCATCGTCGCACAGGCCGTTGTCCAAAACCCGAGGATCACCGAACAAGAGATCGAAAAGATCTCGGCAATGCGCTCGGTTCCCGAGGATATTCTCAGGAAGATCGCAAACGATAGACAGTGGGCACGCAGCTACGCGGTCGTACACAACCTCGCCCGTAATCCTCGGACACCTATCGCAAACGTTCTGAACATACTCACGCGCCTGCAATTGCGAGACCTTGCCGCCCTCTCAAAGAACAAAAACATCTCGGACGCTGTTCGTCGACAGGCACTCCGACTTTCGCAAGCCCGCACGGGTAAATAGTCCTTAGAGAAACTCAGAAACTTTCCCGGTCTTAATGAATGTTCCGGCGATGTCCGTTAACGTGTGACTCGCCGCTCCGGCCCACATTCCGATGAAAACGGCCGGCATTATCTCGCTGCCGAATTCGGAACGAACGAAGTCGCCGGCCGTGCGCCATTCGCGAACGAAAGTAAATGCGTCAGGCAGGTTTGAACCCAAGATCCAGGCTCCAATGTATGCACTTACAAAGATCAGAACAGTGACAATACCGAGGAAATAGACCACGCGGAAAAGCGTGCCGAAGATGAGTCCGTGCGACCAGCGCGAACGATGCTTGAAACACCATCGGTACGGATACCATAGAGGCTTGAAGATCCCCCAGCGGGTTTGCTGTTTTGAAACTGTATCGAGATCAGGCCCAAACATCAGTCCGCCGAAAACGAACGCTGCGGCCACGGCCAACGATAGCGGGCCGGAACGCGTCAGCGCAAAACTCCCTGCGAATACCGGGACCGCAAGAAGAAAAGTGATGGCGTCGTGTGTTTTTCCGGAAGGCATTTAAGAATCGGCAGACAACTGATTTTCCCAACAATCCCACGCATTGCAACCCGCTAATCTGTAAATGTTCGCCGTTTTTGTTAGAATCTCGTTTTTGCAGCAATGTCAGGAATCCTCGCAAAACTTAAGACCACGCTCGAAATGATCAAGTTCGAGCATACGCTTTTCGCGCTTCCGTTTGCATTTCTCGGTGCGGTGATGGCGGCGAACGGATTGCCGACGTGGCAGCAGATGCTGTGGATAACGCTCGCGATGGTCGGAGCCCGTTCGGCCGCGATGACGTTCAATAGGATCGCCGACCGCGAAATCGACGCAAAGAACCCGCGAACGGCGAACCGCGAATTGCCAAGCGGAAAGCTTAGCGTGAGTTTTGCCTGGACGTTCCTGATCCTTTCGATCGCGTTGTTCCTGCTCGCGTCGTATTTGCTCAACTGGCTCACGTTTGCGCTCTCGCCGATCGCATTGTTAAGCGTGCTTGGATATTCTTACGCAAAACGATTTACTACGCTCGCGCATTTGATGCTGGGCTGGGCTCTCGCTATCTCGCCGACGGCCGCTTGGATCGCCGTTCGCGGGACGATCGATTCGGAGACGCCTATCCTTCTATCGCTCTTTGTACTGATGTGGACATCGGGTTTCGACATAATGTATGCCTGTCAGGATCGTGATTTTGACAAGAGATCTGGTCTCTATTCCATCCCGGCACGTTACGGCATCGCCCGTTCTCTCTGGATGGCACGGATCTTCCATTTTCAGGCGTTTGCGGTTCTGCTTCTCTTGTATTTGATGTCGGGCTTGGGCTGGGTCGCGCTTGTCGGCGTAGGTGCCGTCGGAGCGTTGCTTGTCTATCAGCACACATTGGTAAAACCCAACGATCTATCCAAGATGAATGCAGCGTTCTTTACGACGAATGCGTTCGTCAGCGTAATTCTTTTTGCGGCATTTGGAACCGCGACCTTTCTCCAGAATCAGCAATGAAACCTCTTCTCGACCAGATCGGCGATGAATTGCGCGCTGAACTCGAAAGGCTCGCTTCGACCCGCAGATTCGATGACGGCCAGATGATCTTTGCCGCCTTCGAGGACGCCTCGTTTCTGCCGATCGTCGTCTCAGGCAAGGTCAAAATGCTGCATGTTTTCGAGAATGGTAAAGAGGTCATTATCGGCATTTTCGGTGACGGCGAGATGTTTGCCGTGCCGCCGGTGTTTGACGGTGCTCCCTATCCCGCCTCGGCCTACGCAATGGAGACAACCAAGCTGATGCTGCTGCGCCGCGAAGATTTTCTTTCATTGCTGAGAAAGTCGGACGAATTTGCGTTTGCCGTCATAGGCTGGACATGCGACATGCTGCGCGACAAGACCGCAACGATACAAAACCTCGCCACAGCATCTCCGGATCAGCGTGTCGCCAACGTGTTGCTGAAACTGTCGGAAAAGGACGGAAACGGCGGGCCTGTGAAAATCAAGGTTCGCCGCCAGGACATCGCCGAGATGGCGGGCCTGACGACGGAAACTACGATACGAGTCACGAAACGGCTTTCCGAAGCCGGACTTATTACGATCGTCCGCGGCAAGATCATTATTGAAGAGGCAGATCGCTTGCGGGATTTTCTCGGGCAATGAACATAGGGTTGTGTCCGCATATGTTCTCTACCATCCGGTTCGCTATCGAGTGAGCCCTCATCTTTATAAGTTCTGCTCTTTCGCCCGCGAAGTTTTCATCCACGATCCTCGTGAAGATCTCAAGCCATCGGTCAAAGTGTTCAGGCAGAAGCGTCGACTTTTGCGACAGTTGATGATGTATGACCATCGGGTTTCGCCCGCGTTTTGCGTAAACACCACTGCCGAAAACAACGCTCTCCCAAAAGTCGCCGATCACGGGAAGATGCTCCTCGAGATCCATCTTTGCCACATCGGTGAAGATGTAGCCGATCGACTCGTCGGCAAAGGCCGCGTCGTAAAACGCGACCATAAGCATGTCGATATCTTCCCGTGACCGAATGTCTTTCATCGATCAAGCCTCCGAAGGTTCCGGCGTAGCGGCCGCCTTCTTTGCAACACCCGAAAATATCAGCTGAATTGCGAACCATACGAATGCTATCGCACCGACGGCGAAGACGGTGTCGCCGACCATTCGCATCCAGCGGAAGAACTGCATCACATCTGTCTGCATGAATTCAGGGCTGCGTGCGGACCAATATCCCTGCGAGACCGATTGGTACGTCTGCATCAGGCCGATAGGAAGCAGACTGAGCAGTATCTCCATCAGCATTCCTACGTTGATCGCCCAGAACGAAAAGCCAAGCAGCTTCGTGTTCCATTCCTTTTCCGGGTTCATCGCCCGCAGACAGAACAGCAAAAGCCCGAGGCCGAGCGTTCCGTAAACACCGTAGAGCGCACCGTGAGCGTGGACGGCCGTGGTATTAAGGCCCTGCATGTAATACAAGGCGATCGGCGGATTGATCATGAATCCGAAGATGCCGGCACCGACTAGGTTCCAGAACGCCACGGCGACAAAGAAATACACGACCCATTTGTACTGAGCGAGCCATGGGCGTGCCTGCGAATGGCGGATATTCTCGAGAGCTTCGTAACCGACAAACACGAGCGGAACGATCTCAAGTGCGCTGAATACCGAACCGAAGGCCAGCGCGACCGTCGGCGTGCCCGCGAAATAAAGGTGATGCAGGGTTCCGATTATGCCGCCGCTCAAGTAGATCGCACCTGAAAGCAGCGATGCGTATGCCGCGTGGATCGGATCGATCACTTTCAATTTCGCAAAAAGAAATGCAATTACCACCGTTGCGAACACTTCAAAGTATCCTTCGACCCAAAGGTGAACCACCCACCAACGCCAATACTCGACAACCGTGATGTGAGAACGCATTCCCCAGAAGAGGCCCGGAGCGTAGAACAACGCGATTCCCGTTGTAGAAAGCAGGTAGATCAGCACAAGAGATCTACTGCTGTCGTTCTTTTTCAATGCCGGGAGTGCCGACCGTGCTATCAGGAAAAGCCAGAGGAGCAATCCGACGAACAACGCAGCCTGCCAAACGCGGCCAAGATCGACGTATTCATAGCCCTGGTGGCCAAACCAGAACCACAGGTCGCCGTCCAGCTTGTGCATAACGCTCATCCACTGGCCGCCCATCGAACCGAGTACGACCACGAGCAATGCGCCGAACAACGCGTCAACGCCGAGTTTTTGCATCTTTGGCTCGTATCCGCAAATGTACGGTGCGATAAACAGCCCGGCAGCGAGCCATGCGGTCGCTATCCAAAAGATGCCAAGCTGAGTATGCCAGGTACGGGTCACCACGTACGGCAGATATTCGGCAAGAGGAATACCGTACAATCCGCCGCCTTCGACGCCGTAATGCGCCGTGATTATTCCCATTACGATCTGTAAAAGAAAGAGCAGCGAGACGACGAGAAAATACTTGACCGTTGCTTTCTGTGATGGTGTAAGCGGTGCTCCGACCAACGGATCGGAATCCGGCGCTCCAACATGATCCGCATGCTTGTTCCAGCCGGCGTAAAACCACACCATCGCTCCGATACCGGCGATCAGCATGATCACACTGACACCCGTCCAAACGATCGCCGAACTTGTCGGCACATTATCGATCAATGGTTCCGACGGGAAATTGCTTGTGTAAGAGATCGAATTACCGGGCCGGTTTGTTGCCGAAGCCCACGACGTCCAGAAAAAGAAAGCGGTCAGTTTTCGAAGTTTTTCAGGATCTGACTGCGCTCCTTTTTGGATGGCGTAATCAGAGCTGCCGTTTGAGAAGACATCAGTGTAGTGTGCAAGTATCTCTTTGAACGCCTCGGCGCGGATCGGGTCGATAGTTATTTTTTCGGACGAAGCATCGTAGGTATTGGTGCGAAGCAGCTTCTTAAGCCGTTCTTTGAGCACTGCCTGCTGTTCGCCGGAAGCCTGAGCAAAAGGCTTGCCGTTTTCAGCGGTCGACCATTTGTCGAGTATGAACAGGGCCTCTCTATGCAGGTAATCAGCCGTCCAGTCCGGTGCAACATATGAACCATGCCCCCAAACGGAACCGACCTGCATTCCACCCATTGCTTGCCAAACGTTTTGCCCGTCTGATATCTCGCCGTCGGCGATCAAGACCTTGCCGTCCGTCGCAACTACGGATCTCGCTATCGGCGGGACCTGCCGAAATATCTCGGAGCCTACCCAGCCCAAGATCGCAAAAGAACCTAAAAAAATAGCCGCAAATATTATCCAGAGTCTTTTCATTTATTTCTCCTGCCGCTCACAAAGCAGAGCTAGAATGTGAATTTAACTGCCAGTAATATAGCGCATTACTGAACGGTCAAAACTGATCAGAATCATAATTTCAGCCGGCCTTATTTCTTTCCCGATGAAATATAACGACGGGTAATCAATTGGGGCAAGATCAAAACGTCTTTCTCATGCAGACACTGTTGTCGACACCCGCATATTGGCCGTAGTTTGGGATCACGCTGTAGCCTTCGCGTTTGTAAAGCGCGATCGCCTCGGGCTGTTTGTGGCCCGTCTCGAGAATGCATTTTGTAAAACCCAATTCGGCCGCCCAGCTTTCAAGTTCCCGTAAGACCAAGGCCGCGATCCTGCGACCGCGGCTTTCCGGTTTTATGTACATTCGCTTGATCTCGGCGACGCCTTCTTCGTACCTCTTAAACGCACCGCAGCCCACCGGCTCACCAACATCGAAAGCGATCACGACACCGCCGAGGCCGACCGGTTTATTGAATTGAGCATAGAAGCCATGTTCCTCGCCGTCGCGGATTCGAAGTTCGGCATCGAGCAATTCGACCAGAGACAAAAAATCTGCGTTGTCCTCGACCGTGCGAACGATGTCGATCATTTTGCAGTGCCGCCCTTGTAAACGACGCCGCCTTTCATCACAAATCCGACCTTTTCAAGGATGCTGATGTTCTGCAGCGGGTCGCCATCGACCGCGACGATATCGGCAAACTTCCCGGCCGTGATCGAACCGATACGGTCGCTCCAGCCGAAAAGATCGGCGTTACTGACCGTCGAAGCCTGAATCGCGCCCATCGGCGTCATTCCCCATTCGACCATCTTTGCGAACTGCTTTCCGTTCCAGCCGTGCGGATAAACACCTGCGTCGGTTCCGTAAGCGATCTTAACGCCGGCCTGCACCGCTTTTTTGAAGTTTTCTCGCTGCACACGGCCTACAAGCTTTTCCTTGTCGATGATCACCTGCGGCGTATTGAATTTAGCGTACTCGGCAAGAATGTAGTCGTCGTTGTAGATGTCGGCGGAAAGATACGTTCCGCGTTCTTTCATCATTCGGATGCCTTCATCGTCGAGAAAGCTTCCGTGTTCGATCGAATCAACGCCTGCTCTTATAGCCATCTTGATGCCCTCTGCGCCGTGAGCATGGGCGGTCACCTTGATGCCGTGAAGGTGTGCCTCGGCGACGATCGCATTCATCTCTTCCTGCGAATATTGCGGGGCCCCGACGCTCGCTTCTTCGGTCAGGACTCCGGCGGTCGCGCCGAATTTGATAACGTCAGCACCGTATTTGATCAGGTACCGCACCTTTTTCCTCACTTCCTCAACGCCGTCCGCGACCCCCGACATCTCGGGCGGTGTGCGGTCGCCGAGCCAGGGCGAAAACCCTGTCAGGTCGCCATGGCTGCCTGTCGAACCGATATACATATTCGCCGCGAGTATCCGCGGGCCGGGAATTTCGCCGCGGTTAATAGCATTTCGCAGCGCGATGTCGACAAACGGGCCTGTGCCAAGGCTGCGGACGGTTGTGAATCCGGCGTCCAGCGTCCGCTTTGCATAAATATGAGCGGACACGGCTTCGTCCATCACGTTGCGGCGAAACAGAGTCTCGTAATAGTCGCCGCCTGCCTGGCCGGTGATGTGTACGTGCGAATCGCTAAAGCCGGGCATCACGGTCATCTTTGAAAGGTCGATCACCTCGGCACCCGACGGAACGGTTAGGTTTGAACCGACAGCTTTTATCCTGTCGCCTTCGATGATGATCGTCTGATTTTCAAGGACCTTGCCGTTCACCGTGTCGATAAGGCGGCCTGCTTTTATGACGGTGACCTTTGGCGCTTGCGCGGCAATGATAAGCGAGAGCGTGAGAACAATGAGAACGGAAGCGATGATCTTTTGCATATTTCGAAATTGGTTGAGTATTTTTTGCAGAATACAAAGAATCGGGAACGCATAAACTTTAGTTCGAAACGGATTTCGCGGTCAAATAGGCGGGCCGAAAGGAAACGACTTTGGGCATCCGGTTTGCTATCATTTACTTTTAAGGACCCACTTTTGTATGCAGTTCTCATTCGACCAAAATTTAATAGACATCGCTTTTAAGATCGAAGACGGCGAACGGTTGACGTTTGACGATGGAATGGCGCTCTACAATTCGACCGACCTCAACGCCATTGGCAAGCTGGCCGACACCGTTCGCCGCCGCAAACATGGGCTGACGACGTATTACAACGTCAACCGCCATTTTAACCACACCAATATCTGCGTTGCGGACTGCAAATTCTGCGGATTTTATCGGCGCGCCCGGCAAGAAGGTGCGTACACACATTCGGTCGAAGAAGGCGTCGAGATCGCACGCAACGCCGTTGCTGAAGGCGCGACCGAACTGCACATCGTCGGCGGGCTGAACAGCAAACTCCCCTTCTCGTACTACACCGATCTGTTCTCATCGCTCAAACGCGAGTTTCCGAAGCTGCACTTGAAAGCCCTGACGATGGTCGAGCTGGATTTCTTTGCCCGGTTCTACAAGATGTCCGACGAGGAAGTGATCGAAAAACTAAAAGCCGCAGGAATGGACTCGTGCCCCGGCGGCGGTGCCGAGATCTTTGCCGAACCGACACGTTCGCGCATCTGCGACCATAAATGCGACGCCGACCGTTGGCTCGAGCTCGCCGGTAAAGTTCACAAGGCGGGCCTTAAAACAAACGCCACGATGCTCTACGGCCACATCGAGACGATCGAGGACCGCATTGATCACCTCGTCCGGCTCCGCGAACAGCAGGACAAAACGGGCGGTTTTCAGTGCTTTATTCCTCTCGCGTTCTATCCGCCCGGATCGGCTCTCTCGACACTGCCCGGCCCGGACGCGATCGACAATCTCAAGACCATCGCCGTCTCACGGCTGATGCTCGACAACTTTGACCACATCAAGGCCTACTGGGTCATGCTCGGCAAAGCCACCGCCCAAACCGCCCTCCACTTCGGCGCCAACGACCTCGACGGCACCATCACCGACGGCGGCGAACTCACCCACAGCTACTCCGTCGAATCGAACAACGAGGTCAAAATGACCAAACAGGAGATCATCGAAATGATCCACCGTGCCGGCTTCGACCCCGTCGAACGCGACACCGTCTACAACCGCGTCGCCGCAGTGTAATTTTGTTGTCGAGTCCTACGTTGAGTGAAGTGTGGGTGCTTAAGTTCCGGTGGATAAAGCCACGTTGCAGATTATCGAATGGGAAAGTTTAACGATATTGATTTAGAAAATTGGCGAGAGAGCGACGTTAACACCGATTCCCTTTGGTTGATCGGCGAGCGGGCGAAGACCGGCAAACACAAGAACGTCTATCACGGAAATTTCATACCGCAGATCCCTTATCAACTTCTAAGTCGATATACGAAAAAAGGCGACGTTGTTCTGGAGCCATTTATGGGGAGCGGAACGACTTTGTTCGAGTGCGAAGAGTTGGGCCGACGATACATTGGATTAGACATCAATCCTGAAATGATCGAGTACGTCAGTGGTCAGGTCGACCTCTTTACCAACGACAGCGAATACTTAATGCGTAACTGCAACTCGGCTAGTGCTACAAGGTTTTGAATCAGGAATATGTCGAAAAACACATTTACGTGGTCGGACGCAATTGAAGAAGTTATTCGGCAGAACAATAATGTCGCGACGCTGAAGACGTTGCATGAGTACGCACCCACGATATACGCGGAACGCAACGTGATAAAAGGGCTAACGCCTCACAAAACGATTGACGAAAGGGTTCAGCGAGACAAGCGTTTTTACAAACTCGTTCCGGGTCTTTACACTCTTGTCGCGACATTAGGTAGTCTCCCGAAAGAGATCAATCCAAATACACAAACGGCTGAGCAGAAGGAAAACTTGACACACGTTTCAATGCAAGCCCTTCTGCTTCAACTAGGGCAGTTCTACCATTACCAGACATACACGCCGGATCGAAAGAAAGAATACATAAATCAGAAACTTGGTGATCTTGCTTCCTTGCCGGAATTTCCGAAGTTCACTTACGAACGGATTATTGCTCGAACTCGAAATATCGATGTCTCGTGGTTCAACGAACGCGGAATGCCAACGCGCGTTTTCGAGGTCGAAAATAGTACGGACATCAAAAACGGGCTTTCAAAGTTTATGGAACTTGTTGATTTCAAGACTTCGATGTTCGTAGTTGCACCTGCCAGACGCGAAAATGAGTTCAGAAACATACTGGAGCAGCCAACATTCAAGCCGATTGAGAGACAAGTTCAGTTTTGGAACTACGAAAAGGTTGAGAAGCTATTCAATGCGGAGCGCGAAACACACGACCTCAGAACTCAAATAAACTAGCTCCGCTGTAGCTTGCTCCGCGGAGCTTTCCCGAAGGGCAAATAGCCACGCCGTTTACGGCGTGGTTAGAGCGATAGAGGATGTCATAGGGCGTTTTAACGTCCTTACCTCCTACAAAAAGGCAACTATGTCCGACGCTGTCTATTCCGAGATAAATTTCCATATTACTTGGCACACGAAAAACAGCTTGCCGATGATTACGCCGCGAATAGAGGAGCGGCTGTATCATTACTTAACTCATCGCATTTTGGAAACACCCGAGGTCCGGCTTCACGCTATCGGCGGGATCGAGACGCACATTCATGTCGGTTTGAGCGCTCCGCCGAATTTGTTGATGTCCGATTATATCGGGAAGTTGAAAGGTGCCAGCTCGCATTACATTAACCACGAAGTTCAACCCAAAGCTCTCCAATGGCAACGTGGATACGGAATCGTGACGTTCGGGACGAAAGATCTGCAATGGGTCACGGATTACATTAGGAATCAGAAGGAACACCATCGTCGCGGTACCACATACGAACGGCTAGAACGATTTACCGACGATGATCCCGATGCTGGCTAAAGCCAAATAGAAAAAGGACGTTAAAACGCCCTGGCAAAGAAATTCGCAAAATCACCCACGCCGTGAACGGCGTGGCTATGTGCCGCGAAACGCGGAAATACGGCAATCGTCGCCTCATCAACCATGATGCTTGTTAGCCGAGGTCTGGATTCCATTTCGGACTTGGCATGTCGACAGCACATTCCACGTATGTCTGCATTTGCTGAAGATCGTCAATTAGTCGAACTGCCGTTGTCTCAACTTGATCGTAGTAATTATCTTCGACCGGATAGTCGGGAACAATCGAATCCCAGACTTCGAAGATCATTTTTCTCGCCACGTCCAGCTTGTGTTCGTTTGTCATAAGAAATGCTCAAGGAAACATGCATGAATAATCATGATTCATTACACTTGTCAAAGGCGATATTTGACAAAGTGACGCTGCTGATGCTGTCGCAAATACGGCTAGCGTTTATGGAGCCTTCCTCAAGCATCTGAAGAAAACTGCGCAAAAAGAAATGTGGCTCTATCCCGCAGACTACGTTATCAATGAGCCGGACCATGAGGTGCATAATCGTGACGCGAACGAGCTCATTAGTGAGATCGAGGGCGATATTCTCTATATGGACCCGCCATACAATCATCGACAGTATGGAGCGAACTACCATATGTTGAACACTATCGCTCTTTATGATGAGTTTGAGCCTTCGGGCAAGACCGGACTTAGAAACTACGAGCGCTCACGATGGTGCATTAAGAGTCAGGTTTCCAACGTCTTCGATGATTTAGTCGGCAAGGCAAGATTCAAGTATCTATTCCTGTCTTACAATAACGAAGGGCTCATGAGCCTTGAGGAAGTTCGTAGAATTATGGAGAAATATGGCCGTTACGAACTTATTGAGCAGCCATATCAGCGTTTCAAGGCAGACAAGTCAGAAAATCGAAATCACAAAGCTACTTCGACTATGGAATACCTTCATGTTTTAGAGAAGGTCTAAACAACTTTAAAGAAAGGAGGATCTTTATGGCAGAGACTGGACACGCAAAGAACGTAGAGAATTGGCAGAAGATGATCGTGGCTTGTACGGGATTTGGCGGTGACTATAAGCCGCCGAATACTGATCTGACGGTGGCTTCGATGAACAACGCTGCTGGCTGATGTGGAAGCTGCGATAGATCAGGTTCAAATCGATCTTGTGCCGGGGATGGTGACGCCTACATTTTAGATTACGAGGACTATCATTAATGCCTATGCACAACCCTCCGCACCCGGGAGAATTCATCACAGCGGTTTATCTTGAGCCCAATGACCTCAGCGTACGCGAAATGGCAACAGCCCTCGGGGTATCGCCCTCGACGCTCAGCCGTCTTTTGAACGGCGTGACCTCGATCAGCCCTGTCATGGCTCTGCGCCTCTCCAAAGGCCTGGGTCGCTCCCCAGAAAGCTGGCTCGCGATGCAGTCTCATTACGACCTATGGCACGCACGTCGCGAGGCTAAGCTTGGCCGGATCTCTCGGCTTCGTTTTTCAGAGGCTTAATTATGGACAACTTTGACCACATCAAGGCCTATTGGGTCATGCTCGGCAAAGCCACCGCCCAAACTGCCCTCCACTTCGGCGCCAACGACCTCGACGGCACCATCACCGACGGCGGCGAACTCACCCACAGCTACGCCAACGAAGGCGAAGTAAAAATGACCAAACAGGAGATCATCGAAATGATCCGCCGCGCCGGTTTTGAGGCGGTGAAGAGAGATACGGTGTATAACCGAGTCGCGGCAGTCTCTGTTCGATGAGCTAAGCCGCCGAAGTTAATTCAACTCTTCTTTTCCCGCATCCATGGCGGGGTTGGTCTCACTAGCCATCCTACCTTTGTTCTGGCTGGTCCTTGTCATTCTAGGCGAGCTTCTGATCCCACATTAGACGTAGGGCTACTGGGTGATACTCTTCAAAGCCTCCGCCCAAAACCACACTCTCCTTTGGCGCAAACAAGCACGAGATCATCACCATGATCCAACGCGCCGGGGTCAAAGATGCACCGTGCAGAGCCGCCGCCTAGCGAGATTGCAGTGTATAATGGCACTGCATCGCGCTTCACCCGGCGCGAAGAACCACAATGATCTCAAAATACGTCATCACTATTGTTCTCTTAACTATCACTGCATCTTTAACGCCGAAGGTCTCATTTGCTCAGACCTATCAGGAAATGGATGCCGAGGCCGACGCGGCGGTGCAGAGGATCTGGGGCAGTGCTTATCTCGATCCGATCGGGAAGAAAGTCGTTGCGGAATTCGACGCGGGGAACTACGCAAAGGCTATAGAAGAGGCGAACAACTTTCTCGCCTACGCACCGGACGCGCATGGCGGCCTCCAATTGGTGCGGGGCCGGGCGCACCTTGCTTTGTACACTAGTAGCGGAGCCGACAAACACTTCGCAAAGGCGCGTGCGGACTTTCTCTTCGCGATACAGAATAAGCCGGAGAACGTCTCGAATCGCCTCTACCTCGGCGACCTGTATTTCGCCGGTAAATTCGGCCTTGAAGCCGACCGTGAATATTCAAAGGCCCTGGCGATGGACCCGGCTTCCCTTCCTGCACTAAGAGGCAAGGCCCGCGCCGCATACTTCGCTCGCGACATGCAGGGGTGCGTGAACGCTATCAAGGGCGTGATGGCGCATCCCGAATATAAAAAGGATAACGATGCGTGGTACCACCTTCGCCTCGGCCAGTGCTACGCGGTTCTCGGCGACAAAGCTAATGCCAAGCTGAATTTTGAGAAGGCTGTGACAATGCAGCCAGGCTGGAAAGGATCATGGGTGTATATGGCTTTCGCCAAGGACGGCTATACCTGCAAACCCGCGGGGCGAAAAGGACCCGAAAAACCGTTCGAGCGATACGTACATTCTCTGCGCGCTTATCATTGTCCCGACGGCGGTGCGATCGCGCTCTTTAGCGTCGAGCAAGAAGACCCAAATTTAAGAGACGACGGCTTGTTTCACGAAAACGAGTTCCGGCGCGTGGTGAATCAGGCCGGGTATCCCGAATCCCTTACGTACGCAAATGCAGGGTGGCTTTACGGCGACGCGATCTTCTGGCTCGAATCGGCGCGGAGACAAGGGAAGCCGTTCGAGATGAAGGCCCACAACGAGTACCTGGAAGTCCTCAACCACGCGATCAATGCCGAGGCAGGCGATAGCAGCGACCGGAACGCCCCGGATTACCGCTCACTTGCCCGCTATGAGCGTGCGAAACTCCTGCTAGCTCATCCCGATAAGCAGATCAAGATCCTCGCCTGGAAAGAACAGGCAATCTTGTCCAATATTCCGGCCGCCCGATATGCCGGAAAGAGCGTCGCAAACAACGGAGCAGACGTGAAGACCCGCATCATCCGCGGCCGCGTCTATGCGGAAGCGAAAAGCAACGCTCGTGCGGCACTGCAGGAGTTTGACGCGGCCGCGAATATTCTCAAGAATGCCTACGCAGCCAATGCCGCCGACGCCGCTCCGCTTCGGGCCGAACTTTTATGGCGAAGAGGCGATGAACTGGTAAACCTGGGTGAGGTCGCTGACGCCGCCGTCGCGTATATGGAGGCATTGGGGATCGAGCCAATGAATGCCAATGCGATCAGTGGACTCGAGCGAATACAGGCCGACCCCGCCGTCGCCGCCGATCCCGCTGCCGCCGCAAAGGCTTACGAACTGGTGATGATGGCCCGGATCAATGCGATCGCTGCACGGGCGAATAAGGCGCGTTCCGAGTTGAATCGGTACAACGAAAAGGGAGCGGCCTGCTCTGCCCTCCGCACCTATCAGGACATCATGACAAAGGAACGTGATAAGCTGCGGGCACTTGCCGGATCGATCCGTTACGGGACCAAGGTGGGCGAACATTACACCAACACACTCAAAGAGGTGGAGAACGTCCTGAAAGCGACTAGTTCGAGCCTCGGCGGATGTTGATCAATTGCGACCTTTAAGTAGTATTAGATCAGACCGTTCAACCCGTTTCCTTACGAACGATGACCTTTATGCGAATACCGTTACTTATCCTCGCAATCTTTTTGTGTGTGCCTGCAGCGTTTTCTCAGCCTGGTGCTGAAATTGTGGCAATGATCAATAAGGGTGAGTTGGATGCCGCCGCGGCGCGTATCGAGGCCGTCCTAAAGACGCGGCCGAACGATCTGGCCACGCTTACGCAAAAGGTTCGACTTCTCGTTATCAAGAAACAGTATGTCGAAACCGAAACGCTCGTCAACCGCATCATCACCCGCGATCCAAAGAACAAGATCGCATTGAATGCCCGCGGCGTCGCAAAACGCGACGGGAAAAAGGATTTCACCGCAGCCCTCGCCGATTTTGACAAGGCTCTCGCGGTCGACCCTGAATACCCGCAGGCTTCATTTAACCGCGGCGTTACGCTTTACCTCGGAAAATTGGGTGAGAAAAGCGATGCCTTGGACGCATTTTCCTACGCGATCGAGGTTAACCCGGAGAATGCGACCGCGCGTGCGATGCGCGGCCGGCTGTTCAACGAATTCGGCAGATACAAGCTGGCTCTTCTTGATCTCAACAAAGCACTTTCTATAAACAAGGATCTGCCGGTGTACGCCGACAGGGCATATGCCCAACTATTGATGTACGCGGCCGGAGACCGTTCGGTAGTGCAGGCCGCCGCGAGCGATGCCGATGCCGCTCTTCGCATAAACCCCTCAGACGCGACCGCACTGGCCATCCGTTCGCTCCTCAAGCCCGGATCGGCCGCCGATGCTCAAAAAGCATTCCAGATCGATCCGAACAACTATCTTACGCGAATGGCTCTCGGCTACCTCAAACGTTCGAACAAAGACTTTGTCGGTGCTTTCGACGAGTTCGAAGCAGCCTACAAGATCGTACCGAACAGCACGTGGGCCGCAGACGATCTTTTCATAGCGGCCGGGCAAGCAAAAGATACCTACCCGAAAGCGGCCGCTGCCTATCGCGAACTGTTCGCACGTAGGATTACCAGGCAGCGTGAACGGGTCGAACTTCTCAAGGTCGCCGTCGAGGACGATCCGTGGGATTACGGCGCATACGAAAGGCTTGAAAAGGCGTGGACCGAACTTTTGGAGATGATCGATAAAGCCCACGGTCGAATGACTTATTCCGGCGGAAGGTTGGTGACAAAGCAGGTACCTGAATACGATGCTGAAAGTAAGGCATCTCGGGCCTACTGGTACGATCTCCATGCGAAAAACCCAAAGAATGTTTGTGCCGGCTATTTCAAATATAGCTTTTTGGATACGAACGCAAACGGATTCTACGAGCCAAACAACAAGAGGTCTGATTCCTTTAAATTGAATTACCTAAAAGGCGAATTGGCGAATTACGACGGTACGAACGGAGCCGAGTGCGCGGCTCGTATCGCCCTGTATATCTCGGGTCTCCACAACGTGTTCTACTCGACTTCGGTGTACGACCCAGCCCTTGCAAAACAGTTCGCAGAGCGGTCCAAGCAAATAAAAGCCGACCTCAAAAACGATCCCAACATTATCGATGGTGCGGGCTCGACAGCCGACGAATCGCTGAGTAACATCGCGTACTGGAAGGCTCAGGATGATGCGTGGAAAAAAGAGCTTGAGCGAATGAAACAAAGCGGGACATCGTCGGACGGCGGCTCCGGGTCCGGAAGGCGGAGCGGCGTCGACCCCGCCATGGAACGCGCAGCGATCGCCGCCTATGAACGCGTCCACCCGCAGATCGAACGGCTCGGCGAACAGATCATCAGCGCCGCCGGCAAGGTCCAGAACGGCGGTTCCCTGTCGTTCACATTCAAAGGCACACGCCAGCGCATCACTAATCTTCAGCGCCAAATGGTCGACATCTATTACAAGTTTATCGGGGTGCACGGGCCGAACCTGCCGGACTCGCTCGCGAGACACCTTAAGTCCGACGTCGGCCGAGCTGGCAACCTCCGCAACGACTACAGTACGGGCGAGGCCTATGTCGCCAGCGGGCAATGCTCGAGCGGATGGAGCGGCTACGGATGCTAGCGAAGTTAGTAAGTCCGGCATCGTAAGCTTTAGTGCGAACCCAATTTGAGCCTGATCCAACCCGGATCAGGCTTTTTTCTCGAAACCGATCGGTTGCACTTGACATATGCAACCGGGTGGTTGCATACTTGCGCCTGTCGATATGAAAAGAGACGTATTTCAGGCTATTGCTGATCCGACGAGGCGGGCGATAATCGCGCTTGTGGCGCTCCAGGCGATGACGCCGAACGCGATCGCCGAGCATTTTGAGACTTCGCGGCAGGCCGTATCAAAGCACCTTCGCATCCTCACTGAGTGCGAACTTGTGCAACAGGAACAACGCGGGCGGGAGATCTACTATTCGCTCGAGATCGAGAAAATGAAAGAAATAGACACCTGGCTCGAACAGTACCGAAAGATCTGGGAGGCCCGCTACGAGCAGCTAGGCGAGGTGCTCGAGGTCATGAAGAAACAAAAGAAGAGTGAGAAATAATATGGAATTTGTACTTAGCAAAGAAACAAAAACTGTCGACATCACGAAGGAATTCGACGCACCGCGTGACATGGTCTGGGACGCTTACACTAAACGGGAACTGCTCGACCAATGGTGGGCGCCGAAACCTTTCGCGTCACGGACAAAGGTCATGGATTTTGAGGTCGGCGGCCGGAGATTTTATGCGATGGTGAGCCCAGATGGTGGCGAACGCTGGGCCGTTCAGAGATATACTTCCATCACTCCGAAAACCAATTTCAAGTTTTTCAACGCATTTGCGGATGAAAACGAAAACCTACAGTTGCCGGGCTCCGATTGGGACCTGAGTTTCAGCGAGGCGGACGGAAAGACAACCGTTCACGTCTCGATCTACAACGAGTCGCTGGAGCGCTTAGAACGGATGATCGAATTTGGATTTAAGGAAGGAACCGCAGCACAGCTCGAAAATTTGGAAGAACTGCTGACGAATTTATCGGCATGAACGTACAAAAACAGATCAGAGAGTTTATTGCCAGCCAACCCGAACCAAAACGCGGCGAAATGCAGACGCTGCACGACAGCATTCTGAAAATATCGCCGGGATGCAAATTATGGTTTCTCGACGGTAAGGACGACAAAGGCAAGGTCGTTTCGAATCCAAATATCGGCTATGGAGAATACACGATGCGGTTGGCGGGCGGTAAGACCCGAGAGTTTTATCAGGTCGGTTTGACCGCGAACACGACCGGGATCTCTGTCTACATCATGGGTATCGACGATAAGAAATACCTGGCCGAAACTTATGGAAAGACCCTCGGCAAGGCAAAGGTGACCGGTTATTGCATAAGGTTCAAGTCGCTGAAAGATATAAACCTTGATGTTCTCGAAGCGGCGATACGATTTGGGTTTGGAACCACGAAATAACACGAACAAACACGAAGGTTAAAACAGTACTGGAGAATCGATGAGAAAAATAACTGCATGTGAATTCATGACGCTTGATGGCGTCATTCAGTCCGGCGGCGGGCCGGAAGAAGACGACGCCGGCGACTTTAAGTATGGCGGGTGGTTTTTCGGCTATGCGGACGAAGAGACGGGGGCCGTGATACAAAAACGGCTGGCAAAGCCGGTCGACCTGCTGTTGGGACGAAAGGTCTTTGATAATTGGGAAACCTACTGGCCGACGCACTCACACTTCTGGCCTAACGTTATGACCGCAACCAAATACGTCGCCTCGAACACAAGAACTTCAAGCGACTGGCAGCCTACCGTCTTTCTAAGCGGAGACCTTGCAGGAAAAGTACGGGAGCTAAAACAAACGGACGGGCCGGACCTGCACGTCTTTGGAAGCGCCGATATGCTTCAGACGCTTTTCAAAGCTGATCTTGTCGACGGGTTGGAGCTAATGATATTCCCGATCACGCTAGGCCAGGGAAAACGCCTCTTCAACGGCGGCACCATCCCGGCAGCCTTCAAGGTGACCGAGAGCCAGGTCTCTCCAAACGGCATAATCAGCGCGACTTACGAACGAGACGGCGATGTAAAAACCGGCGCCCCTCAGATAGAGGAGAACGATTGATGACCCAGTGTCTTGTTTGGCCGTCGGTGGCTTACCAATGGACAAGAAAGACATCCAACACGGAATTATGAAACCTATTTTTTGCCTTCTATTAGTCATTCTTGGGTTTTCGGCGACCGTTCAAGCGGACACCTGGAGATTGCCGACTGTCGAGAAATACTGTTCAGCAAATAAGAAGTATTGCCTAAAGGTCGAGCCTAAGAAACTTGAAAGCCAATTAGCGTTCTTTCAAGACAAGGTCGACGAGAAAGACAATCCCGGATCGGTAAAAGGTATTCCTGATAACTTCTGCAAAGGATCCTTCTTCGCTAAAGGAAAGAGGCTTTGGAACGTACGGCTTGTTAACGATGTCGCACCTGTGAGCGCCCTTGTATCCAATAACGGTGACTACGTCATAACGTTCGACAACTGGCATGGGATTGGCTACGGAGATGACGTTGTCTCGATATATAGCGGTCAAACTGGCACGCTGATCAAGAAACTTGGATTGTCGGATTTCCTGACAGAAAGCGACATATACAATCTTCCTGCGAGTACAAGTTCGATCCACTGGCATGGTACTCACGAAATCGATTACGAGACGAGCAAACTCATTTTAAGGGTCGTCAAGCCTGGCAAGGATAAGCAATTCTTTGATGTTCATGTGAATCTCAAGGACGGCACAGTCGTGGATAAGGTCGAAGATAGGATCCCATCACTCCACTTTCTCCTTTTGTCAAAAATCGCTGAGAAGACAGACCCGGTGTTTCCGGTCAAAGAAAACGCGACCCCCTGCTCGTCACGGGATGGAGCGGTTCCAATCTCCACCGCTGAATTGAATACGAGGATAATTTCAAACGAGATGCCCAAGTATCCGCCGGCCGCAAGAGCAGTAAGAGCGACAGGAGAGTCCGTTTTCGAGCTTGTCATTTCGCCCGATGGCGAAGTTGAGTGTGTGACTCCGATTTCCGGTCATCTTCTACTGAGGACGGCTTTAGTTAACGCCATGAAAAAGTGGAAGTTTCAGAAAAGTGAGAATAGGTATACCGGCAAGATCATGATCGAAGGTAAATCGGTTCTAATGCTAAACGGCAATGTTGTTGAGTACTGACATGAGAAAAATATTCAGTTGGAATACGAATATGCTGATACCAGCCTTTGTTCTGATGATTCTACTTTCGGGTATCATCTCCGCGCAGCAGAAACCGGTTACGGGCTATGCGCCGGTTAATGGACTCACAATGTATTATGAGATCCGTGGGCAGGGCGAGCCGGTGGTGATGCTGCATGGGGCGTTTATGGCGATCGATGAAGACTGGAGTAAGTGGATCAATGAACTGGCCAAAACGCGTAAGGTCATCGCCGTCGAAATGCAAGGCCACGGGCGTACCGCGGACATAAAACGCGACATTACATACGAAAACCTCGCGGACGATGTTGCCGGATTACTCGATTATCTCAAGATCGAGCGAGCGGATATCGTTGGTTACAGTCTGGGCGCAGGCACGGCGATGATGGCCGCGATCCGGCATCCGGAAAAAGTGCGAAAGGTCGTTAGCATGTCGCACCCGATCCGGCGCGACGGATGGGTCAAGGAAGCGAACGACTTTTGGCCGAATTTCTCGTTGGATATGATGAAAGGCTCACCTGCCGAAACCGAACGCGAGAAACTTAATCCGGTTAAGGGCAGCTTTCCGGTTTTTTTCGCACACATAAAGGCTGCGGCGATGAGGCCTTGGGACTTTGGCGCCGATAGATTCGCGGCCACCAAAGCACCGATGTTCTTCATCCACGGCGACGCCGATGGCGTGCGGATGGAGCACATCGCTGAAATGTACCGCCTCAAGGGTGGCGGCGATATTCACGGCGACATGCACCCGCATCCCGAGTCAAGGTTGGCCATTTTGCCCGACACTACCCACGTCACGCTGATGAACCGAATGTCCACGATCGTCCCGATGGTCATCGACTTTCTCGATGCTAAGCCTCAAAACAAATAGTCGAAACGTAACAGGATGGATCGGCATACCTGATCAGAATGGCCTCATATAAGGCCCCCTCAACCTAACCAACCCCTGTTTCCGACAATTTCACCCTATGCAATATCCAATTCGGGTGTATTATTAGGCGCGACAAAATAGAACACACCCAGGAGGCAGGTATGTTAGAAGCGAAAACTGTACTCGTCATTGGGCTGGATCCAACCCTGATCGATTGGTCGCAACCGGGTTACGCGCCGGGCATGACCACGGAAAAGGTGTTCGCCGGTATCAAGTCTTCCGAAGAGCTATTGACCGGCCTCGGTTTCGAAGTTCAAACATGCCTTACCGACTTTGGCGAAACCGCTGAGACCGTCGTCAAAAGCCAGCTTGAGCTCAAGCCTTGGGATTGCGTGCTTATCGGAGCAGGTGTTAGAACGGTTCCGAGCAACTTCATTCTGTTTGAGAAACTTGTAAACGTCGTGCATGTAAACGCATCCCAGGCGAAGATGTGTTTCAATCAGCTGCCGGCGGACATTGGCGAATCAGTAAAGCGTTGGGTCTAAACGATCCGGGTTAATTTCAAGGAGCTAAACATCATGACGGAGAGTTCAAGGATCAATATTGGAGCGCTCACGATCGATTACCTTATTGATGGAGCGGAGGCCGGCACATCCGGCGTGTTCGAGGTCACTGTACCGCCGGGAGCGAATGTCCCGCCGCCGCACAGCCACACGCACAACGAGGAGATCGTTTACGTCCTCGAGGGTACGCTGCGATACTCGGTCGATGGAGAGGCCCGCGACCTTGGACGCGGCGATTCGATGTATAGCCCAAAGGGTTCGGTCCACGCGTTCAGCAATCCGCATAACGATTTGGCCCGAGTGTTGATATTCAACACGCCTGACATAGGTGCGCAGTATTTTCGCGACGTCGCCGAAGTGGTCAATGCCGGCGGCCCGCCTAATATCGGGGCTCTTATGGCCATAATGGGCCGATACGGGCTGGTGCCGGCTCCGCCGCCAAACGCGTAGAGTCCTAATACGGGCCGACACACATAAATTATTCTTGCCCCAAAGAGCAAATGGACCCGCTGTTTCAAACATCGCTTGGATATCTCGCTCCTACCGGAACAGCCAAGGGCCTCGGTGTGTTCGCTACGCGATCGATCGGACCCGGTGAGGTAGTTGAGAAGGTTCCTGTTATTTTGCTCCGAACTGAGTTCGACCAATTGGAAAACGATCTAAGGCAGAGAGTTTTTGATTGGGAACGTATCGCATCGATGCCCGGCACAAGCGCACTGGCATTGGGCTACGGCAGCATGTACAACCACGCCAATCCGGCAAACATGCGCTATGATTCCGTTCTCGAAGGGAACGGGATAAGGTTCACCGCGGTCCGGGCGATCGGTCAAGGCGAAGAGTTGACGATCAACTACGACGGCCGCGGCGGTGATCCGGATTCAACCGAGGACGTCTGGTTCCCTATGTTTGGGATCGTTCCGGTCGGAGTTGATCCAAATGAATAGGTGACCATTCTATTTGCAATGGAGGGAAAGTATGGGTTTTACGCGTGGTGAATTGGTCGTCGGAGTTCCGTTAACTGAAGGTCGACTGGAGTTTATCATAACTGGCTTATTGTCCTATGGAATTTCGCAAGAAGGGGCGAAGCAGTTCGTCGAGATGAAACCTGTGACTGAAATGAACGATCGACGGATACTTTTGGATCTGGTCAACCGCGTGTTCGTAGATGGAAGCGGCCGCCTCCCAAGAATTCTAGGTAAAGGGCGCTAGTCCATCAGGGGTATTGTGTTCACTCAAGCCAAGCCAGCTTGAAGGTTCTATACCTTGATCGAACCGCGAAAACCTCTGGCCGCGTAATACGATTCGGCTCCGTTGTGGTACGTAAAGACACGTCCGAATCGGCGGTCGCAAAACAGTGCACCGCCTAAGCCTCGGACATCATCGGGCGTCTCTATCCAGCTCGATGTTTTCAGGTCAAACTCGCCTAGTTTCTGAAGCTCGCGATAATCTTCTTCCGATAAGATCTGTATTCCCATCGTGTTTGCGGCAGATAACGCATCGCTCTCCGGTTTGTGTTCCTTTCTCGATTCCCACGCGGACCGGTCGTAGCAAAGACTTCTGCGTCCCTTTGGGCTTTCGGCTGCACAATCAAAGAAGATAAATTCGCCGGTCGTTTTATCCAACCCAACGACATCGGGCTCGCCGCCCGTTCTCTCCATTTCGGCCAACGACCATAGCTTCGCCTCATTGGCTTCGAGCCTGGCGGCAACAGTGCCCCATTCGATGCCTTTATGCCTGCCTTTGTTTTTCTCAAAGCGATCCCGCAATTCGTTTATCAATTCGACGCGCTGAGCCGCTGTTAGTTTCTTTTTTGACATCGTATAAGTCTACTCCCTTTTTAGGTCGCACGATCATTGCCCGTCCGCTGCGGCCTGCGCACTTCCGTTTGAAAACATCCGACGAAGAAGATGCCCCTTCCACATCAGTAGCCCCGTAAGAATAATTACCGGGACCGCAACGTAGCGAACGGTGGGCGCGTAATCAGGCAATTGCTCAAATGGACTGTAAACGTACCCCGCGATCGGGATCGCAAATATTAGGTGTACGATCCGGCCGATCGTTCTTTGTGCCGCATTGCTGATCATATTTGGCGTCTCTCCTCAGATCCGTGATTTTCTATCTCAAATTACCGACGATGTCCTGAAGCCGGTCGTGGGCCATGTTCAGCCCTGACGCGAACGGGAGCTTCAACATCTGGTCCCGAAGCTCTGCCGATCGGTAAACGACATGCATTCTGAGTTTGCTCGTTTCGTCCGACAGCCTCTCAAATTCCAGAAACTCAAGCTGGACATCGAAGGGTGAATTCGCCATTTCGAACGTTCGCGTGATCTTGGCGTCGGGGATAAATTCGTGGATCGTCCCGTTTGCGCTAAAGATGACGTTTCCGGCCGCATCAGACGTTTGAAACTCCCATCCGCCGTGCCGCCGAGCCTCGAACTTGACAACCTTCACGGTCCCGTATTCGTGCGACATCCACTGTTCGAAGATCTCGGCCTCCGCGTGTGCCCTGAAAAGTAGTTCGACCGGCAGGTCAAATTCGCGCGTGATCGTTAGATCATGTTTGCCGTCCTCGGCGTGGATCTTAGTTTTCAATTCCATTTTGCTCTATTTCTTCGTTTTGTATTTCTTCATTACTGCCTCAAGCTTGTTGAACCTGTCATCCCACATCTTGCGGAACGGCTCGATAAAATCGGCGATCTCTTTCATTTTCTTCGGATTCAAGTGATAGAAGATCTCGCGGCCGTTTTGTTCCGGCTCGAGTAGCTCACATTCGGTAAGTATTTGAAGGTGCTTTGAAACCGTCGGCCTTGCCGTGTCAAAGTTAGAGGCTATCGTCCCGGCTGTCATCGATTGCGACGCAACAAGGACAAGTATGGCCCGCCTTGTTGGGTCTGCTATTGCTTGAAATACGTCTCGTCTTAAGTTCATCGTGTAGTCACTTAACTACATATATAACATGTAGTCATTCAACTACGCAAGTCTTTTTTTGAACGTTCTCCTTTTAGCGGATATTATCCGTTAAGCGTAGGCGCCAGTTTCGGAATACGAACGAGTTCGCCGGCTGGAAATGCCGGTCACCTTGGCCATGAAAAGCAAATTACGGTCAATTTGTATGGAAGAAAGAACGGGTGGTCACGTTACGATAAAGTCTCTTTCGAATTTAGGTGTAAAACGATCGAGGAAAAAGCCGAGATAGGCGGTGCATCGCCACTTTTCATCGTACGTAATTTCCCCGGTGACACTCGAATTCTATCGTGAGAGTTGGAGATCGATCATGACGATCTGCTCGGGTTTGAGATAACGGATATAAACGGTTACATATTATTCTTTGACCGTCCAAACAGTTAACGATGTTTAGAGAAACGCTATTTGAATTCCCGACCGCCGTGAAACTGGATCCGGCGGTCGAAGCATGGTTCAATGCTCGCCCTGTCGAACTCGGAGAGGTCGCACGACGTTGGTTCGAGGTGATGCGGCGGTGCGGAGACGATGTTCGAGAACTGCTGCACGACTATCATCCGACCGCGTGTGTCGGCGAGATAGCCTTCGGCTATGTCAACGTCTTTACGAACCATGTCAACGTCGGATTTCTTCAGGGCACCGAGCTTCCCGATCCGCGCGGCCTGCTGGTAGGTACGGGCACATTTATGCGTCACGTGAAGATCCGGCCGGATAGTGACGTTGACGAAGACGCACTGACCGAACTTATTAAAAGCGCATATGAAGATATAAAACGCCGGGAGACAGAATGACCATTAAGGCGATCGCACCCCAACTTCGAACCACGGACATGGCCGCGACAATTGCGTTTTACACGGAAATGCTGGGCTTCTCTATCGCGTTCAATTATCAGGACTTCTACGTCGGGATCACTGTCGGTAATCAGATGCTACACCTGAAACATATTGACGAAACGGATCCGTCGATCCGGTTTGTTGACCTCGGCGGTCACTTGCACCTTTATTTTGACGTGGAAGACGTGACTTCGTTTGCCGATCAACTGAAAGCAAAAGGCGTTCATCTTGTAAAAGAAGTGCATGAAACGGATTGGAACACACGTGAGATCGTGCTCTACGACGATCAAGGCCACACCCTCTATTTCGGCGAACAACTTTGAACTTTGTCGAAATGAAAAAGGCGGCCCTGAATTGGACCACCTTTTTACCTTCAAGAGATATCTCCGAGATCATGCAAGGTCAAATCTGTCGAGATTCATCACTTTGTTCCACGCGGCGACGAAATCCTTGACGAACTTCTCTTTTGCATCATCGCTTGCATAAACTTCGGCAAGGGCACGCAGTTCGGAGTTCGAACCAAAGATCAGATCGGCCCGGGTTGCGGTCCATTTCTTTTCACCTGTCGCGCGGTCGGTCCCTTCAAATATCTCCTGCGTTTCATCAGCCTTCCAAACCGTGCCCATATCGAGCAGGTTAACAAAGAAATCGTTCGTCAGCGATCCTGGTTTGTCGGTGAACACACCTGTTCTTGAGCCGTCAAAGTTCGCGTTCATCGCACGCATTCCTCCCACGAGAACTGTCATCTCCGGTGCGGTCAGCGTCAACTGCTGGGCCTTATCTATCAAAAGGGACTCGGTTGGGACCGTGTATTTCGCTTTGAGGTAATTTCGGAACCCGTCTGCGGCCGGTTCCATCCATTTGAATGAATCGATGTCGGTCTGTTCCTGAGTGGCATCCCCTCTTCCGGGCGAAAACGGAACCGTCACATCGAATCCGGCGGCCTTTGCAGCCGTTTCGACGCCGACATTCCCCGCGAGCACGATCAGGTCCGCAAGAGAGATATTACCTGCATCCTTTTGGATCTCTTCCAGCTTTGCTATCACCGGACCGACGCCCTTGTTGACCTCCCAATCTTTCTGCGGTTCGAGACGAACACGGGCGCCGTTTGCTCCGCCACGTTTATCGCCGCCTCGAAAAGTCGAGGCCGAAGCCCACGCCGCAGAAACCATCTGTGAGACCGTCAAGCCCGAATCGGCTATCTTCGCTTTCAGTGCCGCTAGGCCAGCCTCGTCGAGCTTAGTCGTCGATTCCGGGGTCGGGTCCTGCCATATCAGCTCTTCCGCGGGGACTTCCGGGCCGAGATATCGCGCCTTTGGGCCCATGTCGCGGTGCGTGAGTTTGTACCACGCCCGGGCGAAAGCATCAGCGAACTCTTGCGGGTCCTCGAGGAACCGACGCGAGATCTTACCGAACTCGGGATCAAACCGCAGTGTGAGGTCGGTGGTGAGCATTGTCGGCTTATGGAATTTGCCTGGGATGTGTGCGTCAGGAATGATCTCTTCGGCGTCTTTCGCAACCCATTGGATAGCGCCGCCCGGACCGGTTGTTCTTTCCCATTCAAAATTGAAGAGATTCTCGAAAAAGTTATTGCTCCATTGCGCCGGGGTTTTGGTCCAGGTTACCTCGATGCCGCTCGAGACCGTGTCTGCGCCAAAGCCGCTGCCATAATTGCTCGTCCACCCAAAGCCCTGTTCCTCAATGGGCGCACCTTCGGGATCAGGCCCCTTATGCGATTCCGGGGCCGCTCCGTGCGCCTTGCCGAATGTATGCCCGCCGGCGATCAACGCCACAGTCTCTTCATCGTTCATCGCCATCCGTCCAAATGTGGCTCGGATGTCCTTAGCGGCCGCCATATAATCACCGCTTGCGTCCGGTCCCTGCGGATTGACGTATATGAGGCCCATGTGTGTGGCCCCGAACGGCGAATCCAGATCGCGGTCGCCTGTGAAGCGTTTGTCGACACCGAGCCATTCGATCTCAGCGCCCCAGTTCACGTCATTGTCCGGTTCCCAGACGTCCTCGCGCCCTCCGCCGAATCCAAAAGTCCGAAATCCCATCGATTCCAACGCGACGTTTCCGGCCAGAATAAGAAGGTCGGCCCAAGAGATCTTCTTGCCGTATTTCTGCTTGATCGGCCACAACAGGCGACGTGACTTGTCGATGTTAACGTTGTCCGGCCAACTGTTAAGGGGAGCGAAACGCTGCTGGCCGCGGCCTCCGCCGCCCCGGCCGTCAGTTATGCGATACGTACCGGCGGCGTGCCAGGTCATACGGATGAACTGCGGTCCGTAATGGCCAAAGTCCGCCGGCCACCAACCTTGCGAATCGGTCATTAACTTGACCAGGTCTTTCTTCAGCTCTTTATAGTCAAGGCTGGCGAATTCCTTTGCATAGTCAAAGCCATCGCCCATCGGATCGGACTTTTCCGAATGCTGGTGCAGCAGATCGAGCCGGAGCCGGTTTGGCCACCAATCGTTGTTTGTCCTGCCCAGGCCCGCCACGGTCGATCTTTGCGGAGTGCCCGAAAACGGACATTTGCCGTTACTTGAACCATTTTCGTTTCCCATGATTGTTGAACCCTTCCTTTTTTCCTTTTTTTATTCTTTAAGAACATTGCGGACATAGTCCGCGAAGTGTAAGCTCGATCGATTCTGGTGTGAACTTTGAACGTTTTGCCGCCTCACGGACCAGTTCATCCGGGATCGCGAGGTCGAGATCGACCAGCTTTCCGCACTTATTGCAGATCGCGTGATCGTGCCGGTCAATACGCCGGTCAAATCGCGCGGCATCGCTTCCGAACAGCACCTCGCCGATCAAGCCCTCTGCCTTGAGAAAGCGCAGCGAGTTGTAAACGGTAGCAAAAGAGATGCCGGGCAGGATCTTTCGTGCGTCCTCAAACACTTCGTTTGCGGTCAGGTGGCCATGCGCCTGCCTGATCACCTGAAGCACGGCCGAACGCTGTTTAGTCAGTCCTAGACCTGCAATTTCTTTCATTCTTTAAATTGACTTCCCAATTTGGAGTTAGAATGATTCAAATTCTAAATAATGTCAAGAGCAGATCTCATAAGTGAAGATCCGACAATTTCTATCGCGCAAGATCAGAACGGATGTAACTTACTTTTGTGCATTTGAAGAAGTCGTCAGCTATTCGTCCGTTCACCGATCGTGGTTGGTTATGTTAGCTTTAACGCTGGAAACACATTCAGTTCGGCAGCTCTGAAAATGAAGAAACATTTCTCGCTTTTACTTTTGCTCGCTCTGTCGCTTGCCGCGGTCCCGCAGGCGCAATTCGCACAGGAACCGGCACAGGCCGTCGACACCACTACAAGGCCGGTCGAAAAGCAGATAAAGCGTGTTTTCGAATTTTCTGCGGACGGCGTTTCGTTTTCGAACGAGTTTGACGGTGCCAGATTGAACAGCGTCGCCCGTTTTGGTGACGGCCAATATATGATCACGATCACACCCGAGAACGCTCCGATAAACCCGAGTCCATGGTACGCGTTCAAAGTATGGGCAAAGAAAAAAAAGGAGATCAGTATTCGGCTCGTCTATCCAGAGGGAAGCAGGCATCGTTACGATCCGCAATTAAGCACCGACGGCCGAAAATGGAAGTATCTCGACCAATCGTTCATCACTGAAATAGAAAAAGGAACAGGAACGAGCGGACCTTCGTCTCGCCCTAAAAGCATCGTGATGCGGTTGCAGATCGGCAGGAAACCGCTTTGGGTGAGCGCTCAGGAGCTGACGAATTCAACGAGTGTTTTCGCCTGGATCGCCAAAACAGCCCGAAAGAAAAAGGCAGCGGTCGAGGACATCGGCCGCAGTATCGAGGGTCGGCCGCTTCGCATGCTGAAGTTTGGCGATCTCGATTCTAAGAAGAACATTCTCATCATTTCACGCCAGCATCCGCCGGAGGTAACGGGTTATTTCGCCATGCAGGCCTTCGTTGACGAACTGCTTGGCGGTTCAAAGCTCTCAAAACAATTCCGCCGTGAATACGCCGTCTTCGTAATTCCATTGATGAATCCTGACGGCGTGGACAACGGCCATTGGCGGCATAATATGGGCGGCATCGACCTAAACCGCGACTGGACCACGTTCAATCAGCCTGAAGGCCGACAGGTCAGCGAATTCCTCAAAAAGCGCGAGGCCGAAACGGGCGGCAAATTTTACTTCGGGATAGATTTTCACTCGACGTGGAACGACATCTATTACCCGATGACACCGGACAATCCGGGTAATATGCCGAATCTTGTTCAAGATTGGCTTGTCGCGATCAAGAAGGCCTTGCCCGGTTACGAGCCGAACATTCAGGCAAACAACCGCCTGCTTCCTGCGATAGTTTCGCGAAACTATTTTCTCGCGTCACACGGAATGGAGGCGATCGTCTTTGAGATCGGCGATAACACGCCGCGTGATTTCATCAAAAAGAAAGGTGAGGTCGGCGCGATAGAGTTAATGAAGCTGATGCTTGAGGGTACAAAACCAACGGGAAAGAAACCATAAACTTTCGTTCCCGTCATCGATCGCGTTCCTTGTCGTGTTACCTTGCCGCAAGTTCGCTCAGCACCGAATTCATCTCAGTAAACTCGGCTCTGGCCTTGGACACAAATTCCTTTGTACGTTCGATCGCGTCGCCGATGATGAGCCGCGTAGGAGAAGGCATTTCCGCTCGATACAGCTCGTGCGTCTCGCGTTCCGAAATGGTCACAGCGCCGTCCGCAAATTCGAACGTGCCGGTAGTTACAATTACTTCTTTTTCGCAAAGTCTCAACATCTTCCTTGCCTTTCCTCCTTCCCCGAATTCGGCTGAACCGTCTTGCGGTGCCGTTGGAAAATGAAGAAGCAAAGGATATGCCAAGACAAATAAACTGTGGAGAATGAACAGGATAGGCAAACGGAAGGAATGATCGTCCAAAGGCTCAGAGTACGCATTCGGATACGATTCGCGCAAAACGTATGTATTATATCGAAACTGCTGGCTGTGCGGTCTTGAACCATTCGACGAACTTGGGTATTCCCTGTTCGATCTTGGTCGTCGGGCTGTAGTTAAGAAGTCTTCTTGCCTTTGAGATATCAGCGAAAGTTATCGGAACGTCGCCAGGCTGCGGCGGCAGCCGCTCGATGATCGCCTTCTTTCCGAGAGATGCTTCCAAAAGTTCGATCAAACGGCCCAATTCGGTCGTTTCCGATTCTCCGAGATTGAATACCTCGTGCATGGAACCGTCATAATCGATCGACGCCCGGACACCTTGAATGATGTCATCTATATAGGTGTAATCGCGCCTGGTCGAACCATCGCCGAACACCTGAATAGGCTGTCCGAAATAGATCAGCTTCGAGAACTTGTGAATAGCAAGATCGGGCCGTTGGCGTGCGCCGTACACAGTGAAGAAACGCAGGCAAACCGTGCGGATGTCGAACAAATGCGAGTAGGTGTGGCAGATCAATTCGCCTGCGGCCTTTGTTGCCGCGTAGGGAGAGATAGGTTTGAAGATCGGATCGTCTTCGGCGAAAGGAACCTTTTCATTCTCGCCGTAAACCGAACTTGATGATCCGAAAACGAATTGCTTCACATCGTACTTCCGGGCGAGCTCGAGCAGATTGACGGTTCCGTTGATGTTTGTTTCGACGTAGAGTTTCGGCTCCGACAACGAGGGACGTACGCCCGCCCTCGCGGCGAGATGCACGATCACGTCAAACCGATTTTCATCAAAGACCTGCTGAAGCGAATCGCTGCATCTGATGTCCGCCTCGAAGAACTGTATGTCTCCCGATCTTCGGAGCAACCCAAGATTTGCCCGTTTGATGTCCGGAGAGTAGAAATCGTTAAGATCATCGACGACGGTCACGTTCCACGCGTTTTCACGCAGAAGCGTCTCGACAAGATGCGAACCGATGAAGCCGGCTCCGCCTGTAACCAGGATGTTCTTTTTCACAAATTAATAGCGATGGGCGGAGAGAGAGAACCGCGAATCAGGTAAAGAAAATAGCACGAACCGTGTTTTCGAGGCAAAAAGTGTCAGTTCAAAAACCTCTGCTTTGCCGTGTACTTCGCAAGCAATTCTTCGAGAAATCCCTCGTATGTAAATGTCGCCTGGTCGTATTTCGGCTTGAGTTTGAACATCAGCGGAAGAGCGATCCGCCACGCCATCCACGTCCGCTGGCGTTCGGTCAGGTCCCAACGCCGACGCAGGAAACTCTCTACCACGTCGATCTCGTCATCTTTCAAAAGGCTTACGTTTCCTTCAAACGCGGTCCGCTGCTGAACGCGCCTGTATGCCGGGTCCGCCACCGGGTTTGAAAACGTCTCTGCGAATGTCGGAGCTTCGTCGGTGCGTTCGCGAATGACGACCGTGCCCGCAAACAGGTCGCCGACTCGCTGGTCGCGATTGCTCATAAAGATCGCGATCAATCCGATCGAATAAACAGGAATGAGAAATCCGGGAACGGCGTCAAAGATCCGTAGGAGATTTCTCGCGATCGCCTCCCAAAGCGTGATCGGCCGTCCGTCTTCTCGGATCACTCTAAGCTTTAGTAATCGTTTGCCCGGTGTTTGCCCGTCCCACAGCCATTCGAAAACAGCAAAATATCCGGCGAACAAAAGAAAAAGGACAAAGATCATTACCGCAATGATCCAGTTCGGTAAAGAGCGTTCGATCTCATCCGTGATGCCGAACTGAGAGTCTCGACCGAATCCGGCAACAAATAGGAACACGAACGCAACTACCGCGATCGACGTGTATTGAATGGCGTGATCGATCGCTACGGCCAGAAACCGGTTGCCGATCGACGCAAGCGGAAACGCCAGTGGAACACGCTCGGGCGTTTCTATGATAAGAGTCTCTTCGGTTTCGATCATCTGTGCCGCCATCGACCAACATTATCCGTATAAGAGTTACGCAAATGCAAAATCCGGATCCCAATTCACGGAAAGGATGCGGGCGTAGGGTCATTCCTTGTCATTATCCGCATCGGTTCTTATACTTTAGTTTGGCTAAAACCGGGAGAGGTCATTTTTGCGTTCTCAAGTGAGTTTTGAAAATTTGGATGCGAGCCCTTTCCGGTTCGCGGTCATCTACAGCAGATGGAATGAAGAGCTGACTGCCAGCCTGCGCGACGGAGCTCTGCGGGCGCTGAAAGAAGCAGGTGCTGCCGAATCGGATGTAGAGGTGTTTGCGGTACCTGGAGCGTTTGAGCTGCCACTTGCGGCACAGACCGCCGCAGAATCGGAGCGGTTTGACGCGGTGATCGCCCTTGGCGTCGTGATAAGGGGCGACACGCCTCACTTCGATTTTGTTGCGGGCCAGGCAGCCGCCGGGATAATGCAGGCATCTCTTTTGACCGGAGTGCCGATCATGTTCGGCGTAGTGACCACGAACACGCTTGAACAGGCGCAGGAACGGTCCGGTAGCGATGACGGAAACAAGGGATTCGAGGCGGCCCGTTCGGCAATAGAAATGGCAGCATTTGTCGAAGCGGTGACATCGGAAGAATTCGCATAGAGCTTTACTAAATGTCGTTTGAAAAGGAAGAAAAGGGCTCCGGAACCCGGCGAAAGGCGAGAGAGAGCGCACTGCAAATGCTCTTTGCCGCGGACGTAGACAGTTCCGATCCCGAAGTGCTTATCGCTGATTTCTGGAACGAACTCGGTGCCGAGGCGTTTGACGATAAAACGCGCGATTTTGCGAACAATGTCGTTCGCGGGGCACTTAAGCATGTCTCGGTCGTAGACGACCGAATTCGTTCACGTGCAGAACATTGGCGCATCGAACGAATGGCGATCGTGGATCGCAACATTCTCCGGCTTGCTGTTTACGAATTTCTTTTTGAAGATACGCCCCGCACCGTAGTCATTAACGAAGCACTCGAGATAGCCCGCCGTTTCTCCACCTTCGAAGCGACCCAATTCATCAACGGTATTCTCGACGCAATAAAACTCGACCTTGAAAAGGCGGACACCGAGGGTGAACAAAAGGCCGACAGCAGAACCACCTCCACCTCTTGATCAGAACCTTTCTAGTTTCATTTGCTTTCTTCGTCTTTACGGCGGTCGCCGTGTATTCGCAGGAATTTCCAAAGGAAATACGCGGCTACAAGGTGCACCGCGAAAAGATAACGGTCTCTGTTGGGAAACAGACGGTAGTGTCACCTGCTTATGTTACGGTCGGCGATCCGGCGCTTGTCGAACTGAGCGTTTCGGGTGTCACGTTTGAACTGCCCGCCGAGCTGCTTTCGACAGAACAAAGCGGCAAGATCGACTTCCTAACTTTTCGGGACGTTCGCGTAAACGGAATAGCGGTCGAGGTCGAAGAATATCGGAATCCTTTTTCATTCAAGAAGAACGCGAAGGTCAAATTGCCAAAACCCGCACGCATCTTTCTTTCTCTCACAGGTCTCGCACAAGGCGCGTGGAAAGAGATGAAAGACTCAAAGTCGGAATGGAAGGTCGCAGGCCGCGTGTTCGTCTTTGGTCAATTCCGTCGGTACGGTTTCCTTCACAAACGCGTCGTTCCCATCGACTTTGAGCTATCGATCCCAAACCCGGTCCGCCGTATCTCGGACACGGCAAAGTGAATCAGGGTGATGCTTATATTTTCTTCCCAATTGCGATAAACTATTTGTTTACGGACAAATTAAGAACGAGGTCAATAGAACAAGGTGAGCGACAAGAACAACAACTTTTCGGCATTTATTGCGGAGAATTTCGGTGCAAATGCAAGCTATGTGGAAGGGCTGCTTGCACGCTTTCAGGCCGACCCGAACTCGGTGGACGATTCCTGGAAGGAGTATTTCGGCGAAATGCTCGGTGCTCCAAAAACAGAAAGAGCAGTGTTAGCAAGCGTGCCTGCCAAAGCCGAATCGAAGCCGGCGGCAACCGAAGCCAAAGCCGAAACGCCTCTTCCTCCGGGAACCGAGCCAAAGGCAATTGTCGGCCCGGCGAAAAAGATCGTCGAGAATATGGAGCAAAGCCTTACGGTCCCGACTGCGACAAGCGTTCGCTCGATGCCGGTCAAGGTTCTTGAAGAAAATCGCCGCCTCATCAATGACCATCTCGCCGGCCGCGGTCGAGGAAAGGCGTCGTTCACGCATATCATCGCCTGGGCGATAGTCCAGTCGGCAAAGGCGTATCCCGCGCTCAATAACGGATTCGGGGTTGTCGATGGCGCTCCGTCTCGCCTCGAACGAAGCGGTATCAATCTCGGTATAGCGATCGACATCGAGAAGAAAGACGGTTCGCGCAACCTTCTGGTGCCGAATATAAAAGGCTGCGAAAAGATGAACTTTGCAGAGTTCTTTGCCGCCTATAACGACCAGGTGAAAAGAGCCCGCGACGGCAAACTCGAGATCTCAGACTTTCAGGGAACGACCATCTCGCTGACCAATCCGGGAACTATCGGGACGGTTTCTTCTAATCCGCGTTTGATGGCAGGCCAAAGTGCGATCATAGCGACCGGTGCGATCGAATATCCTGCCGAGTATCAGGCGATGACACCCGCGGCTCTTTCGCAGCTTGGCATAAGCAAGATCATTACGCTGACAAACACATACGATCATCGCGTGATACAAGGTGCGGAAAGCGGGCTATTCCTGGCAAAGATACATGAGTTTCTGGTTGGCCAGCACGGATTTTACGACGGTATCTTCCGCGATATCGAACTAAATCTCCCACCGCTTCGTTGGGCGCAGGACTACAACCCGTCTCTTCTCGGCGGCGATAGATTCAACGAACAGGCCGAAAAGCAGGCGAATGTGTTGCAGCTGATCAACGCATATCGAATTCGCGGCCACCTGCTCGCGGACATCGATCCGCTGAACATGACCTCGCACCACACTGCCGAGCTTGACCTTGAATCGTTTGGCCTGACGATCTGGGACCTCGACCGCGAGTTCATTACCGGGGGCCTGCACGGAGAAAAAACGCTCACGCTCCGACGTATTCTCGAGATACTGCGTCGTGCCTACTGCGGAAAGGTCGGCATCGAATATCGCCACATCCAGAGCAAGGAAGAAAAGGACTGGATCCGGCTGCAGGTAAGGCAGCAGTTTGTCGATACTGTTCCGCTGGCGAAAGAAACGCGTATCGAGCTTCTTCAGAAACTGATAGAGGCCGAGCAGTTCGAGCAGTTCCTGCACAAGAAATACCTCGGCCAAAAACGTTTTTCGCTCGAAGGCTGCGAGACCGTCATACCGATGCTCGACCAGCTGGTCGAAGGTTCGGGAACGAGGGGCGTTGACGAGATCTATATGGGCATGGCGCACCGCGGTCGTCTCAACGTTTTGAGCAATATCGTCGGCAACCCCGAAACAGGCGATATGGCGGAGCGCATCTTCACGGTTTTCGAGGGCACATCGCATCCGGACTTTCCAGCCGACGAGGGCGACGTGAAGTATCACCAGGGCGCGGTCGGAAGTAAGACTACGAAATCGGGCAAAGAGATACGGATCGAGCTTTCGTGTAACCCGAGTCACCTCGAATTTGTCGATCCCGTAGTCGAAGGCATGGCTCGAGCCCGACAGGACGAACTGAGAAACGGACATGGTCTGGAACGCGCGGACGCTTACAGCAAGATCCTTCCCGTACTGCTTCATGGCGACGCTGCGTTTGCCGGACAGGGCATTGTGATGGAAACGCTCCAGCTTGCGGGCTTGCCCGGTTACCGGACCGGCGGCACGATCCATATCGTCATCAACAACCAGATCGGTTTCACCACCGCAGCCGAACTTGGCCGCAGTTCGATCTATTCGACGGACGCCGCCCAGATAACTCAGACGCCGATATTTCACATTAACGGCGACGACCCCGAGGCCGCGTACCGTGTGATACAGATCGCTTTGGATTATCGCCGCGAGTTTCAGAAGGACGTAGTGCTTGACCTTGTCGGGTTCCGGCGTCTCGGCCATAACGAGGGCGACGAACCGAGCTACACACAGCCTGTAATGTACGCCCGCGTAAAGCAGCATCCCGGAACGCGCCACTTGTATGCGCAGCATCTCATACGCGAAGGCGTAATAACTGAAGACGGCCTGAACGCAATGACGGATGCAGTTCATCAGAAATATGAAGGCATCCTTGCCCGTGCTAAGCAGATAGCGTCGGAAAAGCCTGCCAAGGCCGCGCTGAACCCGCCTCCAACGGAAGACGACGGTTCGGCGATACTCGAAACCGGCGCTTCTGCAGAGGTGCTGAAGACGGTCTCGGAAAAGATATCGCTCGTACCCGAGACGTTTCATATCAACCCGAAAATGGTCGGCCAACTCGCTAGACGAGCGAAGATGGGCACCGGCGAAGTCCCGATGGATTGGGGATTTGCGGAAGCGATGGCGATCGGTTCGCTCGTGATCGAAGGCATTCCGTTTCGTCTCAGCGGACAGGACTCGGGCCGCGGAACTTTCTCGCAGAGGCACGCTTCGATGTACGACACTCTGACCGGGACGCGTTGGACGCCGCTCTCTGAGCTGAAGAGCGAAGCTAATCCTAATTCGCGTTTTTATGTCTTTGATTCGAGCCTTTCGGAATCCGGCGTGCTCGGGTTTGAATATGGTTATTCAGTTAAAGCCCCGACGGAGTTCGTCGCGTGGGAAGCCCAGTTTGGCGATTTTGCAAACGGCGCTCAGGTCATCATCGATCAGTACATCGCGGCGTCAGAAGATAAATGGCAGCAGAAATGCCGTCTCGTATTGCTTTTGCCGCACGGCTTCGAAGGCCAAGGGCCGGAACATTCCTCGGGCCGCCTCGAACGTTTTCTGCAATTATGTGCCGAGAACAATCTTCAGGTCTGTTACCCGACCACGCCCGCACAGTATTTCCATATGCTGAGACGCCAGGTGAAACAGGAGATCGTGCGTCCGCTCATCGTTATGACTCCAAAAAGCCTGCTTCGACTTCCGGCGGCAAGTTCGACGATGCACGAACTAACGACCGGCGGCTTTATGCCGGTGATCGATGATCCAGGGGTCGTAGATGCGTCCAAAGTGAGACGCATAGTGCTATGCAGCGGCAAGGTCTTTTATGATCTCGAGGCTGCCCGTGCAGAATCACGTGACGAACGTGTTGCCGTCGTAAGGCTCGAACAGTTTTACCCGTTTCCGAAGTCGGCTCTCGAAGCGATCATCGCAAAGTTTCCAAATGCGACCCAGCTTTTCTGGACGCAGGAAGAACCTAAGAACATGGGCGGCTGGACGTTCGTTGAACCGCGTCTGCGCGCTATAAAGCGCGATGGGATGGAGGTGCGGTTCGTCGGCCGAGCTGCTTCGGCATCGCCGGCTACCGGTTCTTACGCGATTCACGAACTTGAGCAGCGAAAGCTGGTTGACGAATCGCTGCTCGCCGAAACAGACGAGATCGCTCCGTCTTCCGAACCGGAAGTCTCCGAGAAGATCGCACCGGCGTCGGCGTGAAGTCTCGGTAAAGTCCTTAAAAACCATCGTCAATGCGCCAAGGAAGGCTATGCGTATCGAACGGCAAATTTCGGCGTTACTCTTTGTTATCGCAATAGCCGCGTCCGCGGCTGCAGCTCAGGCGGGAGCGGCGATCATGGCTCGCGACGAACCTGCGGAAGGCATTGGCCGGGCCGCTGAATCTTCCAAAGGCTTCGGCGGGTCAGGGTCGGTTTCCTCTTCGGGCAATAAGACAGCCTCAAGCAAGCGAAAGCCCGCCGCCAAGACAACAACCGCTGGGAAAACCACGCCTGCGAAGCCGAAGCCATGGAACGGCTTCGTCGTCGGCGATAAATATACCTTTCTAAATTTCGAGGTCGTCTCCGCCGAAAAACCGTGGTACACGAGGGATGCAAAGGCAAACGGTGCTAAGGGATTGGTTCAGGTCGAAGTGCTTATCGACACGAACGGAAGCGTGATCGAGGCCCGTGCTCGCACCGGCAACAAGCTGCTTCACCCCGAGGCCGAGCGAGCGGCGCTCGCTTCGAAGTTCAACAGGCCGACATTCGGCGGCAAGCCTGCACGCGCCATCGGATTTCTCGTTTATCGCTTCGGGCCGGCCGACGATGATGATTAGCCAAGTTTGATCGACGACGCAAAACCCGGCGACCTGTTCACCTGGGCTGAGGTTTCTCAAGTCCACCGTTCCCGCAACGGCATCTACCAGAGAAACGGACGCCTTATTTCGCTTCTGACCGATTTCGGCCGGATCAATCCGTGTTACCCGGATTTTCACGGCGACAGTACGGATGTAATTCATTACACCGGTTCGGGGCGTCGCGGAAACCAAAAGCTTGATGCCGCAAATCAAGCACTGATCGATGCGATAGGAACGCACCGCGCAGTACCGCTTTTCAATAAGCTCGGAGCAAATCGATGGCAATACATGGGAATGTGGACGGTAACGGCGAGTGATTACGTTACAGATGAAACGCAGGAACGAATGGTATGGAAATTCATTCTCCGGAGGCACGAGGTCTAGGTGCAGAAAGTGAGCACACCTTCATCGTTTGCGGCTGCTGAACTGTAAAAATCGGTAAGCCTTTCAATGTCTCGCTTCAGGACGTCTATCGATAGCACCGCAGTGCCGTTGCCCGAACCGTAAACCCCCGCGTCGACCATCTTTCTGAGGTCAAATTGTTCATTGATCTCCTCGTGGTCGAGGCTTGAAAATTCACCGGCGACCTTTTTTGTCTCAAATGCCGACAAAAGTCTTATCGGCACGCCACGCGTTGAACTTACACTCGTCCCAATTATATCGCCGCCGCAGATCGCGCGGCTTTGCCATGTATATTCTCCGACGCGTCCCCCGTCTCTACGTTCTTCTAAGAGTAGATAGAGCAAAGCGTCCCATCGATTGCCAATGTTTAGCCTGCGGTCCTCTATGCCGCCATTTGCCTCGCGGATTGCCTTTACTTCAGCAACAAAACGCGCGAATACGCCATCTCCTGCCCTGAATTTCAGGTCTTCGAAGGAAACGTCCGCAAACCCGAATAATTCTAAAAATTCGCCGATCTCCGGATGGGTCCGGGCAGCATCGACGAGGCCGCAGTTGTGGGGTATCGATTGAAGCGTGTATTCCAAGGCCATTTTGTCCAGTATTTCGTTAGTCTTTGTCCAGAAATGAGGTTTTGGTGAGAACCCCTCATCTGTTATTGCGGAAAACTTGCGTTTCCTTTCACAAAAAGATGCGAAAAAATTTGGCAAATTGTGACATCGGCAGATAGTTTGTGAATTTCGGTGATTTGATACAGAATAACGGCACCCGATATTCAGACCATTTTTCAGGAGAACCCAGCTATGCGAACGTTCCGATCTCTCGCGATCGCCTCGATATTTCTATTGTCGATCTCTATTTCCGCGCAAACGTGGTCGCCCGAGGCACAGGTAAAACTGCGCCAGGTCGGTTCGCCTCAGGTCTCGCCCGACGGTAAACGTGTGGTTTATACGGTCAACGATGCCGTGATGACCGCAGACAGGAGCGAATTCATAACGCAGATCTGGCTCGCCACAACCGATGGGAAAGACAACTATCAGGTAACATTCGGCGACAAGTCGTCCGCAAATCCGAGGTGGTCGCCAGACGGTTCGATGATCGCGTTTACCTCTAACCGCAAGGACAATCGCAATCAGATCTATGTAATGAGGACCACGGGCGGCGAAGCCGAAGCCATAACAGATGTCAAAGGCGGCATCGGAGTTTTCGAATGGTCGCCTGACGGGAAATGGATCGCTTACACGATGTCAGACGCCAAATCGACGGAAGAAGAGGCCAACGATAAAGGCCGAAACGACTTCCGCTGGTATGAGGAGAACTACAAACTAGCGAGGTTATATGTTATTTCGACCTCCAAGGACGCCGAGGGAAAGCGTGCTTCGCGAAAATTGACGGCTATCGACCGTCACGTGACCAGCTTTGACTGGTCGCCGGACGGAAAGAAGATCGCGTTCAGCCACGTCACGTCACCGAGCGCAAACGATTGGCCGACGGCGGACGTGTCGATCGTTGACGTCGCCTCGGGAAGCGTCTCGCCATTCGCTGCGACGGCGGCAGCCGAAAGCGACCCGCATTATTCGCCGGACGGAAGGTCGATCGTAATTTCGGTTAGCGACCTCCCGCTCCGTTGGGCACAGAGCAACCGCCTCGCTGTATTTCCGGCAGGCGGCGGCACGCCAAAGTTTATGGCCGCGTCGAACGACGGCCAGCCTAACGTTGTCGATTGGACACCTGACGGTTCACGTATTTACTTTTATGAGTCAAAAGGAACCGGTACGGCACTTTTCTACGCCGAACCCGCGACCGGGAAAGTGGTCGAAGAGGACTATCAGAACGCGTTGATCGGCGGCGTCACGATGACGCACCTTGGATCAACATATGCCGTAGCAATGGCCGTTCAGAAAACAGATGCTCCGCCCGAGATCTTTGCACTAACGCCTGGCGTTCGCGGACTAACGCAGATCTCGCACGCGAATGACGAACGGCTTAAAATGCCCGTCGGGAAGACCGAGGTCGTGAAATGGAAGAGCAAGGACGGCCGTGAGATAGAAGGCCTGCTTACCTATCCGAACGGCTATGTTTCGGGCACGAAAGTCCCACTTATTCTCAACATTCACGGCGGACCCGCCGGAGTATTTTCGCAGAACTACATAGGCGGCCGCGGCTCATATCCGCTGGCGACGTTTGCTTCGAAGGGCTACGCCATACTACGTGCGAATCCGCGCGGATCGAGCGGTTACGGCGTCGAATTCAGGCGCGCGAATATCAAGGATTGGGCCGGTATGGATTATGAAGACCTGATGAGCGGTGTCGATCACGTGATCGCGTTGGGAGTTGCCGACCCTAATCGGCTCGGCGTCATGGGCTGGAGTTACGGTGGCTATATGACCTCGATGGTCATCACAAAGACCAAACGATTTAAGGCGGCTTCCGCCGGCGCACCCGTCACAAACATGATGAGCTTTAACGGAACGGCCGACATACCGTCTTTCCTACCTGATTACTTCGAATCGGAGTTTTGGGACAACCCGGCGATATATGCAAAACACTCCGCGATGTTCAACATCAAAGGAGTTTCCACCCCGACACTCGTACAGCATGGCGAGGCCGATGTCCGCGTACCGATCGAGCAGGGCTATCAGCTTTACATGGCGCTGAAGAAACAAGGCGTGCCGACTCGGATGATCATTCTTCCCCGTCAACCGCACGGCCCGAATGAACCGAAAATGCAGATCGCCGCAATGCAGTCGAATCTGGATTGGTTCGACAAATATTTGAAATAGATCGGCACAACGGGTTCAATTGAAACCGGGCGCCGATCGGTGTCCGGTTTTTGTTCGAATCGACGATTCCTTTAACTATGACAACGATCCGAAAAGCAACTGAAGCAGACAAACCGGCTGTATGGAAGATCATAGAAGCCGTAATCGCAGGCGGCGATACTTACACATTCGCACCCGACACGCCGGAAGCCGAGATGATCGGGTTCTGGTTCTCGCCTGAGAAGTATGTGTACGTCGCAGAGGACGACGGCGTCGTGCTCGGCACGTATTGGCTCAAAGCAAATCAGCCGGGACTCGGCGATCATGTCGGCAATGGCGGCTACATGGTCTCGCCCGATGCGAAGGGTCGCGGTATCGGCAAGCTAATGGCCGAGCACTCGATCGAGGAAGCCCGACGCATCGGCTATCATTCGATCCAGTTCAACTTCGTCGTAAAGTCGAACACCGCCGCCGTCAACCTCTGGAAAAGCGTAGGATTTGAAGTGATCGGCGAGATCCCCGACGCCATCCGGCACTCACAAAACGGCCTCACAAATGCGTACATTATGTATCGTAAGCTATAATTACGCTTTTCGTTTATGACCATTAACGAACAGCTAGAGTTTCTTAAGAAAGGGACAGTTGACGTCATCCGTGAGGATGACTTGAGGGCAAAGCTTGAGCGGTTTGCAAAAACAGGCAAGCCGCTGCGTGTGAAGCTTGGCCTCGACCCGACGGCGCCTGATATTCACGTCGGCCACACGGTCGTGATCCGCAAGTTGAAAGCGTTTCAGGACCTCGGCCACACCGTAATATTTCTGATCGGCGATTTCACCGGAATGATCGGCGACCCTTCGGGCAAGAACGTCACGCGCCCGCCGCTATCACGCGAAGAAGTGAATGCCAATGCCGAGACGTACAAACGCCAGATGTTCAAGCTGCTCGATCCGGAAAAGACCGAGCTTCGTTTCAACGGCGAATGGATGGACAAGTTCACCGCGTCCGATTTCGTCAAACTCTGCGCAAAGACGACCGTGAAGCAGATACTCGAACGCGACGATTTCACAAAACGACTGAACGAAGAAAAGCCCATCTCGCTTCACGAGCTTCTCTACCCGCTCGTGCAGGGTTATGATTCGGTCGCGTTGAACGCAGACATCGAACTCGGCGGCACCGATCAGAAATTCAACCTGCTTATGGGCCGCAACCTGCAGCGTGAATTTGACCAGGAACCGCAGGTCGTCATCACCACGCCTCTGCTTGAGGGACTCGACGGCGTCAACAAGATGTCGAAATCGCTGAACAACTACATCGGCATCGACGAATCGCCTAACGAGATGTTCGGCAAAGTAATGTCAATATCCGATGAACTGATGTGGCGGTATTACGACCTGATCACGGATCTAACGCCCGCCGAGATCGCGACTTTAAAGTCCGAGATCGAAGCAGGCAAAAACCCGCGAGACGTGAAAGTGAACCTCGCAAAGCTCATCATCAAGGATTTTCATTCGGCCGAGGCTGCTCAGGCTGCAGAAGATGAGTTCAATCGCCGCTTCGTGAAAAAGGAAGTCCCGGATGAGATAGCTGAAGTCGTGATCGCAGCTCAGACCTATCGCCTTGCCGATCTGGTCGTCGCATCCGGCCTCGTGGAAACAAAAGGCGAAGCCAAACGCCTCATCGATCAGGGCGGCATAAAGATCGACGGCGAGAAAGCGACGGCGGCTTCGGCCGAGATCGATATGGCCAACGGTAAATCGGTCATCCTGCAGGTCGGAAAACTGAAATTCGCCCGGTTGAAGGCGGATTAGTTGCAAATCTCACCGATCGCACGAACAGCGAATTCGAGCAATAGGCCGAACCCCTCGCTCTTTGGCGCAGCCCAATGGTCTGTGTAAATCGTGGCTGATTTCCGCTATACTCAATAATCCATGCGGACACCGCGACTAAATAGGGCAAAGATCGCCGAGCGGATCAACGTGTTGGTCTCGGGCGAAACTCCATTGCGTGAGATCGCGGGGAATCTGTCTAAAGTAGCCAGGTATGCCATCGACGAAGCGAATTCGCTTTCCGTCGAACGCGTCGAGATCACTCTGCCGCGGCTCCCTAAGAAGCTGGACCGATTTCGCATTCTGCATCTTTCCGACACTCATCATAGTCCCTTCACCGATCTGAAACATATCGCGCGCGCGGTTGCTGTCGCCAGCGAGTTCGAACCTGATATTGTCGCGTTGACGGGAGACTACGTCTCGCATGAGGCTAAATATATTTCGCCGGTCGCGAAGGTATTGGGCGAACTCCGAGGCAAATATGGGGTTTTCGCCTGTCTCGGCAATCACGATCATTGGACAGATGCCGCGGCGATGACACGTCATCTTGAAAAACACGATATCCGCGTTTTGGTAAACGAAGGCATTCGTATCGATGCAAATGGCGCACCGTTCTGGCTCGCGGGCGTCGATGACCACATGGTCGGCAGGACAGATCTTCCGGCGGCTATGAAAGGCTCCTTTCCGGACGAATTCAAGCTT
>JAEUQK010000015.1 GCA_016789265.1 Blastocatellia bacterium | reverse complement strand
GGCATTACGACAACGCGTGACCCGCAGAGTGCGACGACGGACGTTTACGCCTATGCCGACCTTGTCGAGACAGGCGACATCATCGGCCCGCGTGTCTTCACTACCGGCCCGGGCGTTTTCTCGGGTGTCGGGCTTGAGGACAAGGAAGCGGTCGATGCATACATTAAGCGTTACCGCGACGCTTACAAGACGGACACGCTAAAGCAGTATGTCGTCGGTGACCGAAACGTGCGTCAGTTGGTCGCGATGGCGTGTAAGGAGTTTGGCATCACGCCGACGACCGAGGGTGCCCTCGACATGAAGCTCGATCTTTCGCAGATGATCGACGGCTTTTCGGGCAACGAACACGCTCTGCCGATACAGCCGCTCTATAAGGACGTTACGGAGTTCGTAGCACGCACGAAGACCTATTACACGCCGACCTTGCTCGTAGCATATGGCGGCCCTTGGGCAGAGAACTACTACTTCGAGACGACCGACGTCCGCAACAACAAGAAGCTCCAGCGGTTCATCCCGAAAGAACTGATGGATTCGATGATGCAGCGTCGCCCGCAATGGTTCGCGAGTGAGGAATACAATTTCAGCGGCATCGCAAAGGGTGCGGCTGACGTTTTAAAAGCAGGCGGACGCGTGGGCATCGGCGGACACGGACAGATGCAGGGAATGGGCGTTCATTGGGAGATCTGGTCGATGCAGTCCGGCGGTATGTCGAACTTTGACACGCTGAAAGTGGCGACCATCTTCGGTGCCGAAGCCATCGGACTCAACAAGGACGTAGGCTCGCTCGAACCCGGTAAGCTTGCTGATCTGATCATCCTCGATCGTGACCCGCTCGCGGATATCAGGAACACCGATTCCATCCGCTGGGTGATGAAGAACGGCGAACTCTACGAAGGCGATACGCTCAATCAGGTGTGGCCGAAACAGACGACGCTCGGTACGCAGTACTGGTGGAACCTCGACCCGAAATAGTGAGGTTTAGTGGATAGTGGAAAATGGACATTGGATTTGAGGTGTCCATTGTCCACTTTCACTTATCCAGTCTCCATTCGTCGCTCGTCACAGAAGACCTTTTGCATTTCAACCAAGACCAGAGGACGGTCCTCCGGGATCGTCCTTTTAGTTTTCGTATGTATCTGTATCAGTTACTGGTGCTACAAGCTGGTACAGCAGGACTGTCGGTGTATCAGGTTGTCGCACCTATATCTGGTACAGATACGGTTTCGGGTTCTATGAGATAATGACGATGAATGAACGGACGTCCGCCGGAGATACCTCCGCACAAGCTGATCAATTCGCTGCGAGGCTTCAGGCTGCTGCCCGCGATCGTCTTTCTGCCGACACGAAGGAAATGCGACGAAGCGGCGGCAGAGGTCGCTGGCGACAAGTCGCAAAAGGCGGACGCGGAAAAGTTTGAGAAACGCCGGCGGCTCTTTGACGAATACCTCGCCGAAAACCCCGAAATAAAAAACCACAAGCACGCTAAGATACTCGTAAACGCGGGCGTTGCTTCGCATCACGCGGGGCACATTCCGGCGTGGAAGCTGTTGGTCGAGAAGATGATGTCGTCGGGCCTCCTGAACGCGATCTTCGCGACATCTACGGTGGCTGCGGGTGTCGATTTCCCTGCACGAACGGTCGTCGTCACCAACGCGGACACACGCGGCAACGACGGCTGGCGGTCGCTGACGGCAAACGAGCTTCAACAGATGACCGGACGTGCGGGACGACGCGGAAAGGACAACGTCGGGTTTGTCGTGCTCGTTCCGGGACAGTTTCAGAACCCGAAAAAGATCGCCGTACTCTTGCGGACGCAGCCCGATCCGCTCGAGAGCCGATTCCGTGCGACATACACGACGCTACTCAATCTGCTCGATGCATTCAAGAACTTCGAACAGCTTCGCGAGATAGCCGAACGCAGCTATGCCTTTCGCGAAACCGGCAGGCAGATAGACGGGCTGAAACGCTCGTTTGAATCGACGCGTGAAAAGATAATGTCGGGCCTTTCGTCGAGGGGCGTGGAGCTTTCTGTAAATGACGTGATGGGCTTTGAACGCCTTAACGAAGCAAGGCGACGGATACACGAAAGTCTGCCGGAAACCCGTGTGGAGTTTCGCAACCAATGGCTGCGGGAAACCGTCTTGCCGGGAATGATCGTGACACAGGGCAGAAGCGGAAAGCGGCTGTTCTTTATCCTGCAGATGAATGGCGACGCGATATCGGCAATTCGCGACGACGGACAGGGCAATACGTTCCCGCTCTCACGCGTCAATCGCGTTTACGGCAACAAATATCCGGTACGCGAACGCGAGATCGAACGTGCCTTCTACGACGTTTACGAGAACAAGAACCCGTCACTCGAGGAACCGAAGCCGCCCGAGAAAAGCGGCAATGCGGATCCCACCGAAGAACTTATCGACTCGCTGATCGAGCAATTCGTCGCGGACGCGGGCGACAAGCGTGAAGTCTATCTTCAGGTGCTCTGGGAAAACGCGAAGGACGCCGACAGGCTCGGAAGCATCACACGCGACATCGAATTCTTGCGTGACCGTATCTGGTCGCCGTTCGAACGTCGTGCTAAGGTGCTCGATGCTTTGGGTTATCTCGATTTCCGGAACGAACTCGTGACCGAACAGGGAAAGTGGCTTGCGGACCTGCGTGTCGATCGGCCTTTGCTCGTCGGCGAGTCAATAAACCGCGGTATTTTCTCGTCCATAAGCCATACGGTCATGGCAGGCCTGATGGCGTCGCTTGCGGCGGACGCGGAGAGGAATTACGGCGAACTCTACCTGTCCGATAGCCTGCTTGAAGCCGTGACAAGCATCGAGGACGTCATCTATGACGTCTCCAATGTCGAGTGGCGTTTCGGCATCGAACCTGTTGAGGAGATCAACCTCTCTGCCGCTGCCGCTGCCGAACGTTGGACCGGAGGAATGGCCTGGGACGACCTCGTAAAACGGACACAGGCAGAGGAAGGGGATCTCTTTAGATTGCTGTCACGAACGGGCGAAGCACTGATGCAGGTAGCACAACTACGCGACTCAAACCCCGAAGCCGCCCGCATCGCAAGCGAGACCGTGGATATGATCCTCCGAGATCCGATCAGATAAATGCCAAAACAAATAATTCGCGAGACAATTCCGGGATCGTCTGAGATCGTTTTCTCGGTTGTTCACGATTATTCTCGCCGACTTGAATGGGACACGCTTCTTCAGCGGGCCGAAATAGAAGACGCTTTTGATAAGGCAGGCTTGGGCGCGGTCACAATGTGCCAGGCAAAGGCCTTTCTTGGCGGGATCAAGATGCGGACTAAATATGTTTCATTTCAACCGGGCAAGGTCGCGGCCGTCAAGCTGTTAAATCATCCGATATTCTTCGAGACGTTCGTCGCGAGCATACGACATTTTGAAAAAGGCGGAAACTGGTCGGAAGTGATCTACGAATACAATTTCAGGTCGAGGCCTGCACTATTGAGGCCTTTGCTCGAACCCGTGATGGCCCTGTGTTTGAATTGTGAAACCAGAAAGCGGCTTCGATCGTTACGAAACTACATCGAGAACGGAATGAGAATTTGATAGACTATTGGAACCATATGCGAGTTTTGTTGGCAGACGAATACGGGTTTTGTTTCGGTGTGGAACGTGCGGTCGATATGGTCGAAGAGGCGCTGTGCGAGGGCGATACTGTCCGAACGCTCGGGCCTCTGATCCATAACGAGCAGGAAATGCAGCGTTTGGGCACGCAGGGCGTTACGACGATCAGCGATCCTGTCCAGATCAAGCGAGGCGAGACAGCCGTCATTCGGGCACATGGTGTTACACCCGAAGTTCAGCGGGAACTTGAGGAACGTGCTTCAAAGGTGGTGGATGCGACGTGTCCGTTCGTTACGCGTGTACAGAAACTTGCGGCAAGAGCAGCAGCCGAGGACCGACACGTCATTATCGTTGGCAGTCCTGACCACCCTGAGATGATCGGCGTAAAAGGCTATGCTCCGGAACATGCATTCATCATCAAGGACGAGACAGAGGTTGCGGATCTGCCTCGGTTAAGAAAGCCGCTCGTCGTATCGCAAACGACCATCAAGGCAAAGACTTTCTTCGATACGGCTGAAGCAGTAAAGACCAAGACGGACGATGAGGTTCAGGTCATCAATACGATCTGCTCGGCAACGCGTGACCGTCAGGATGCGGCACGTGCCTTGTCGAACATGGTCGATGCTTTTTATGTCATCGGCGGACGACATTCGTCAAACAGCATAAAGCTAGTCGGCGTGTGTAAAGAGAATTGCGAAAAGAGCTTTCTTATCGAGACAGAGGACGAGATAAACCCGGCTGACCTGATAGGCGTCGAGAACGTGGGCGTTACGGCGGGTGCATCGACACCGCAATGGCTGATCCAGAAGGTCGTTGAGAGGCTTGAGGAGATCGGCAGAGCGAATTCGGGCGATATGTCGCTCAAGTAGAAAGCGAGAAGATAATAAAGAAATAGCCGCAAGGATGCGTTCCCTGCGGCTTTTCACTTTTATTGTACCTGTACCACTGTCTAAAATGTACCAGTTTGTATCACCTTAACTGGTACAGGTACACCCTTACGGGGTAACTTCGGCAAACTTAGGCAAGGAAACCGCACGGTTCAGGTAAACGCTGAACTCCGTTCCGGGCTCAACCTTTGCCTCTTCGCCCTTCGTGTAGCGTTCGCCAAGGAAACCACCTCCGGCACCAAGCAGTCCGCCGATCAGGGCACCTTTTCCGCCACCGATAGCGGCACCGAGCAATGCACCGCCTGCGGCACCACCGCCATACCAGATCACCTTGCGATGCTTCATCTTATCGCCTGAGGCAGTGCCTTCGTTGTCGCTCTTGGCGTCATCGGCGTTGAGTTCGGTAAGCGAACCGCTGATCGCACGCTTAGTGCCGTTCGGCAGTTCGACCTGTATGAAGCTCACGTCGAGCGTTCCCGGCTTGCCTTTCTTCTGGGCTTTGGTCACGGCATCGACGCGGCCTGTGATCTCGCTTCCTTCGGGAATGACCACTGCACCTGTCGTCGAATAGACTGGTTCGCGGACGGTGACGGTGAATCGATCACCGACCTTTGCCGTCTTTGAGCTAAGTTCGTCATTCAAGCGAACGCGGATACGCTTTCCGGCCGCCACTGTGTAGAGTTTTGGCGCGGGCGGACGCTTTACGATCGTCCTTTTTCGGATAACCGGCTTCTTTTTGGTCTGTGCCGACACCTCAACCGCCGAACCGACTGCAACTGCCGTGAGCATAAATGCCATTGCTGCAAAACTTAGAAACTTTTTCATCCCTTTTTCCTCCCTGCTAACGGTTCCACGCCAAACAGCATCGCGGTCCCTAATAAACCGGACATTTCGACGCTTCTTTTGCTTTAGCCGTTGCAATAAATTCAATTGATCTGAACCGTGTTCCTAATATTATAGACCCTTGCGGAACGCATTGCACGAAACTAATATTTTTCTGAAATCGCGACGATTTTCGGTGTATAGTGTGGGTGTAAGCGACAATCTGATCTGATCCATTAAATCTCCGTGCCCCCGGACTCACAAACCGGGGGCAATTATCACAACCTTGTTGTGCGAACGGAGAAAGGAAGGAGAAGCCGACGTTCATGCACCTTTTCCGGGAGACATTCCTGCTTTTTCTTTTGAATCTTCTCGACGCGATCCTGACCATAATATGGGTTCGCAGCGGTGTGGCTACGGAAGGAAATCAGTTGATGGCAAGGCTGCTCGACATGGGCGACCTGACCTTTCTCGGTGCGAAGATCGCGATTGGCACGTTTGCCGCTATCGTCCTGCTTCGCTGGGGAAACCGAAAGCTCGCTAAATACGGCGTTGCTGTTGCATTGGCGGTATATATCAGTGTTATGGGGATCCACTTGCTTACTTACCTTTCAGCTATCGGCTATCTCGCCGACCTGCAGCACGAGTTTCCGCAGATCGTTGAATTCACTCGGGCTGCTTTGTAAAATTCTTGTAAAATGTGGACGTACGTACCCGGAAAGGCAACTTTTTACGGGTTTTTCGACGTAGTTACTACGCAACGTTTTTCAGAAGTTGCATCATCAAAGTCGGAGTAATTTATATCTTCGATTCAGGAAAGGGAGCCATGTCTAATAAAGCAGTTTACCAACTATCGGCAAGACAGATCATTCTTCTGGCATTCTTCGCCGCACTTGCGGCTGTCGCGGTCACTTCCGGCCTGTACTTTTTGAAGCAGTCGCTGGGAACCGCTGATCCTTCAACCATAACCCTGGCGGAAAACGCCCCCGCGGGCATTTCTGATCCCTCCGCCGTCACGGACGAACAGAACAGCATCGAGGTCTATAAGGCCATCTCGCCAGGTGTCGCGTTCATTAACACGACGACCTACCAGCAGGACTTCTGGGGCGGCGTGCAGGAAGGAAAAGGAAACGGTTCCGGGTCGGTCATCGACAGCCAGGGACATATCCTAACTAACTATCATGTAGTCGAGGATGCACAGAAACTTACTGTTAGCTTTGGCGGCGATAAGGTCTATCCCGCTAAATACGTCGGCGGTGACCCGGACACGGACCTTGCGGTGATCAAGATCGAACCACCGGCAGGCGGCCTTACCGTAGTTCCGTTCGGTGATTCGGACAAGCTAAGCGTCGGTCAAAAGGTGCTTGCGATCGGCAACCCGTTCGGATTGGATCGGACGCTGACTACGGGTGTCATCTCCGGACTTCAAAGACCTATCCGGGCACGCAATAATCGACCGATAGACGCCGCAATACAGACGGACGCCTCGATCAACCCTGGAAATTCGGGCGGTCCCCTGCTTGATAAGTTCGGCAAGATGATCGGCATCAATTCGCAGATCCTTTCGCCGGCAGGTGGATCGGTCGGCGTTGGTTTTGCGATCCCTGTAAACACGGCAAGACGCGTGATCCCGCAGCTGTTACAGTACGGCGAGGTGCGTCGTCCGAAACTCGGTGCGACACTTCCCAGCGTTTCCGAACTTCGCGATCAGGGCTACAGGCTTCCGGTTGAAAAAGGACTACTTGTCTATCAGGTTTCGCCGGGTTCTCCGGCTTCGACTGCAGGGCTCCGCGGCATAGGCAATGACGGGACTGTGGGAGACATCATCGTTTCGGCAGACGGACAACCCATGGACAGCCTTGACGATCTATATCGGTTGCTGGACAAGAAGCAGTTCGGCGAGACGGTACAGTTGGAGGTTTTCCGTGACGGCAAGACAATTCCGGTAACTGTCAAACTCACACCATTGGCGACAGGTACCCGAACGCGGCGTACACAGGAATAGGTTCGTTGCAGGCAAAGGAACGAGGCAGTAAGCTAATTGCTTGCTGCCTCTTTTTTGATGCAAGAACTGAACGATTTCTACAACGACGGATTCGGCTGGACGTGCCGGCAGTGCGAACGCGAGTTGAAAGCCCAATATGACGAGACAGCACAACAGCGGTTCTTTCGAGAAGGCGAAGCCGACATAAGGCATCCACGAGCGGCACTTGCCAAATGGGCGGACCCTGCCCGAACCACTCTGATGTGTCCACGCTGCGGGATCACCGAACTCGCGGACCTTGCTTAAGGCCGACTAGAAATCAGTGATCAAAACAACGTCGTAGGTATAGCTGCCCCGGGCGACGGCGATCCTTCCATCGCGGTACCAGTCAAATCCGAAGATGTAACTGTCGTTGAAATTTGTGATCTGTTTCGGCGGACCGCCGTCCATCGGACGCCGCCAAAGGTTTGAAACGCCGTCGCGGTCGTCGATATAGGCGTACGACTTGCCGTCAGGCGACCACTTGAGCATGACGTTGCTATCCTGCCTGATCGCCGATTTTGGGACACTCGGCAAAATGGTCTGTTTTCCTGTTACAAGGTCGATCATTGCCTGACGCAGAACTTCCGGCTTTGCGTCATCGTCCCAATAATTGAATATCACCTTTGTTCCGTCCGGCGACACCGAGGCCGCATAAGTGTATTTCTCGTTCAGGCGTTCCTGTCCGCTCCCGTCCGATTTCATCCGCCATAGTCCCCGAGCATTTGCCGATTGATAAACAATAACGTCTCCAACGGGCGATGCGGCCGGAGCCCATTCGCCGGGCCCGTTGGTCAACTGGACCTGGTTACCGCCGTCTATATCCATTCGGTAAATATGCGGTACTGCGGTACGAAGCGAAACGAAAAGTATATATTTTCCGTCGAAGGTCGGGGCCGGATATGCATCAACGTTCGGATCGGACGTAAGACGCTTGCGGCCTGAGCCGTCGGCGTTCATTATCCAAATGTCGTTATTGCCTGATTCCTGCGAAACAATTGCGACCCGGCCATCGGGCGTCCAGGAAATGTGCATGCCTTCATAGCGGCCGGACGTCGTCTTTTTCCATTCTGTCGCTTGGCCTTCGGTGCCGACAAAGACGTTGCTCTTCATGTCTCCCTGGGTCGTTACCAGGCTCTTGCCGTCGGCGGTGATACTGACGCCGTTATAGCCATTTACATCGTTCGAGATCCGTTTCGATTCACCTGTGTCGACGCTCACTCGCCAGAGCTGATAAGGCGTCTGCGACTGTTCAGAAGCGGTGATGATCAGCGATCGGCCGTTATCGACCCAGGCAATGCCGCCGACACCGACAAATTTCTTTTCTGAGATCACCCGTTCGTCCCCGCCTGCTGCACTCACCTCGACGATCTGGCTAAAGGTTTCACCCTGTTCACCCGTACCGCCGGCAGCGAATGCGATCCGCTTCCCATCAGGTGACCAAGCCGGCCCGCCAAACCATCCCGGGCTTAACTGGCCGCGTTTGGTGATGATACGTTCTCCCAAACCATCGGTCTTTGTTGCCATCAGCATCGATTCGCCGGTAGCTGAAACACCGCGTACAAATACGATCTCCGAATTGTCAGGCGAGACACTAAGTGAGGGCATCACGTCGTTAACTATCTTTTCCGAAACTCCGCCGAGCACCGGAATGCGAAAGATCGCCCCGACATGCTGTTTGTCCCACATGTTGTAGTAAACATAGTTTCCGTCGGCCGTAAACGCGAGTCCTTGGAATACCACGTCGGCGGGATCGATGATGCGAACCATGCTTCCGGAAGCCACTTGTTTTACCCAGATAGATTGCTTTCCGGCCTCGCTCTCAGTAAAAACAACATACTTTCCGTCGCGTGAGATCGCTGCGTCAAGAGCGTTACCGGTTAGAGTAAACCGCGTCACGTTCATTGTCGGTGCCGCTGGATCTACAGGGGGACGGGTTGCAAAATAGAGAGCAAAAGCGGTAACGACCACGGCAGCCAAAATGCCCGCAGCGATCGCGTATGGCATCGGGTTTCGCTGTGGCCCCGCCACATATCCGTCTTTACCTTCGCTAATATGGACGGCGTCCAGAATGTCACGGTTTGGTTCCAGTGATGCCGGCTCAGACTGTTCGAAGAGTTCTCTGACCGGAGCCACAAAACGATAGCCCTGTTTTGGGATCGTCTGAATATACTGGTGTTCACCGGGGGCCTCGCCGAGGATCTTCCTGAGTACAGAGATATTGCGTGCGAGGCTTCCCTCTTCGACAAAGGAATCCGGCCAGATCTCTCGCAATAGTTCCTCTTTCTCAACTATCCTGCCGCTGTTTGCTACAAGAAGGGCCAGCATCTCGAACGCCTTGTGGGTAAGAGATACCGGTTCGCCGTTCTTTAGCAGAAGGCGACGAGAATTATCGAGCCGAAACTCGCCGAATTCGAAGATCTGTCTAGCCCCGACCTCAAACATGAAGTGTAAGAATACTATCTGATTCCGAAATTATAAACGCCGTTGCGTTTCGATTCATAACAGTTTTCTTAACGAAGAATTTGCTCCCTTTGTTCTTAACGCGTAAACACTGAGCAAAAACCATCATGTAAGAGTTTGTAAGAACTTTTCAGACGGCTTTTCCGGGTTTGAAAGGACACAGGAGGCAACTTACCACTAATCTCCAACCTGACGGCAACAGCCGGCGAATATATTCGAAGGAGAAAATTCATATGAAAAAGCGATCATTTTTGTACATGGCAGTTATGGCCTTCGTTCTCGGAGTTGGTTCGGTATCGGCTTCGGCACAGGGACAGGTCTTAAAGGCAGACATTCCGTTTGAATTTATGGTTGGCAAAACAATACTTCCGGCAGGCGAATACACTGTGACACTGCCGCAGACCGGCGGAGCGGCCACAGTATCGCTTCGCGGGACCGAAGACGACACGTTTGCCCTGGCGTTGACGAACTGGGTCAATTCAAAAAAGGCAGACGTTAAGGACGGCCTCACATTTGTCAGGTCGGGAGACCGTTATTTCCTTTATCAGATCCAAGTTCCGGGACGCGAGATCGGACAGGAATTGGTGAGGTCGAAACAGCTTTTCGGCGGAGAACTTGCAAGGAAGATCGTTGATCTAAAGCCGGCAAAAACTGAATAGCAAGAACTCACGACTGGTTGAGACCGGGGGCCACATGGCCCCTTTTTCATTTCCTTTAACGATCAATTCACGAATTTACGCTGTGATAATCTAAAGGTAGATGGATCTGTCAGCCGAATTAGAATTAGCAAAGAAGCTAGCGCGAAAAGCTGGTGAGGTGATTTTGGATCATTATGCCCGCGAGATAGTCGCCGAGAAAAAACTCGGCGTCGATAATTTCTACGAACCGGTAACGGCTGCTGACAAAGAAGCGAGCCGTTTGATCGTAGAAGGCATTGAACGCGCATATCCACGCGACGGAATTCTTTCAGAAGAGGAAGCTGATGCCGCCGAACATAGGCTCACGAAGGATCGCGTTTGGATAATCGACCCCATCGACGGTACTGCCGGATTCGTCAAGAAAGACGGCGACTTCGCAGTCCAGATCGGGTTGGCAGAAAACGGGCGGGCGGTTGCGGGAGTCGTGCTGCTTCCATTTCACGGTGTGCTCTATTACGCATCAAGAAGCCGGGGAGCGTTTAAGGAGACCGCAGAGGGTACCGATCAACTCCAAACTTCGGATCAAACGGAATACGGCGAGATGCTGATGGCAGTGTCGCGAAACCACCGCAGCCCGAAGATAAACGCGATCCTTGCTGATTTTGGTGTGAAGGGCGAGACGCAACGCGGTTCGGTCGGTCTGAAGATCGGGCTAATAGCCGAACAGGTGTGCGATCTATATATTCACCTTTCGCCTCGAACCAAACTCTGGGACACGTGTGCCCCACAAGTGATCCTGGAAGAAGCCGGAGGCCGGCTAACCGATCTGTTTGGCGAAGATTTTCGGTATGACATCGCCGATGTGCAGAACTACGGCGGCATCGTCGCCACCAACGGGACGTCTCACGAAGAAACTATCAAACGACTGGGACCGCTCCTAAGCGATTTCGGGAGGCTCAAACAGAGCCCGCAAGGCGCGGGCCGCTAATCTCTCACACTCAACTCCGGCTGTGATTCTCGTTCGCCTTTCGACATCAATTTCTTCTCGATCCGTTGTCGTTTGCGTGCACGACGCCACGTACCGACGCCCTCTGCCGTGAGGCTGATGATCGTCTTCCTATTGTCGAGAAGCAGCCTGATCCAGGCCCATTTGCTCATCTGCGGAAAATATATCCCGCGAAAGAAAAGGCGAGCGACTAGATGGCTGATCCGTGTTTGGATCGGAGCTGTGCGAATGGACTGGATTGCTTCCCAATTACGTTCAGGCCCATAACTTCGCGACCATGCGTTAAACGTTTCAGCCTTCGCTTCTTCGATCGTCATTTTTAACGGGTTATGAGCCATCACAAATGGAGCAAACTCGAGCCAATGCTTGGGCCGATGTAACCGGCCGGCCTTTTGAAGCCGTTCGTAGAGAGGGGTCGCGGGAAAAGGGGTCAGTTGCCCGAATACTGGAAGGCCTGGTGACCAGCTTTCGATCTGGTCGACCGTTCGGTCGGAAACTCCGACCGTGTCGTTGTCCATCCCGAAGATGAAAGAAGTTATCGCGTAGATATTCCTTCTGGCGAGGCCATCGAGAACCGCCTTGTAATCTGCAGGTTTTGAGAACTGTTTATTCACGTCCGCCATGTTCGCCGGATCGATAGACTCCATCCCGATGAAGATCCATCTTCCGCCGGCATCCGCGATCAGATCGACAAGTTCTTCGTCGCCAAGCAAATTTGCCGAGATCTGTGCGACCCAGGGTAAAATTGCACCGGCGGCTATCATCTCTCGAAGAAGTCCTTTTAATCGTTTCTTGTTGATCGCAAGATTATCGTCAATGAAGAAGACTGCGATCTGGCCCTTCTCTTTCTTTGCACGTGCCTTCAGCCGCAAAAGTTCTTCAATAACGCTCTCGTTAGTACGGAACCGGATCGAATCGCCGAAGAACCCGGTTACAGTACAAAACTCACAACCATATGGACACCCGCGGCCCGTTTCGATCGGGACGACAAAAAACTTGCCCCAACCCTCGCCTAATCTAGACATCATCGGCTGCAGGAATTTGGGTACTAGTGAAAACTGTTCAAGGTCGAGAGTTTCCCAGGGAATATGGGGATAGGGTTGAAGGCTGGGTTTGATATCGTTGCCTTTTGCGTCGATCTCTGGCTGATAGATCTCCTTCAACTGACCGCGAGCTGCATCTTCGACGATCAACGGCCACGTAGCATCTGCCTCGCCAAGCGCTACGGCGTCAGCATGCCGCGGGCCGCCATCTCGGCCTAACGCTTCGTCCGGGCACTCAGTAACATGCGGGCCGCCCATGACAACCGGAATCCCCGCTTCCCGCAGGGCATCCGCAACGAGATAGGCGCGAGCTACCATCCTGGTCATCGCGCCGATCCCTACAAGACCGATGTTCTCGTCTTTGCAGAACTTTACGAGTTCGGGCCGCGACATCGCCTTCGCGTTACCGTCGATCAGAACAACCTCGTGTTCCTTTGGGGTTAGTGACTGGAGAAGGAACATCCAGAGGTGCGGCATAAAATTGCGCGTCACCCCGTTGTCAGGGTTGTATAAAAGAATTCTCATGCAAAATAGTACTGCTCAGGCAAAGCCAAAGAATTTCCATTCAGGAAGCGTACGGGGGGGTAAGGTGAAGGAAATTCTTGGAATTCGAAGAACTGAAAATCCATTGTTACACGTGTTCAGATAAATAACTACCTCAAAAATATCTTTTTCGTGACGAAGCGATAGGCACGCTGAGGCAACACCGAACGCAGAAACAAAAGCCCTTTCGTGTTGATCGGATATCTGAGTTTGTTGCTTCGGTCGGTTACAGCATCATAGATCACTTGGGCGACTGTCGAACCGTCGGGAGCATCGCTGCCGCCTTTTTCCATAAACTCCATGAATGGTGCATAACGGTGATCATAGATGGTCAACCCTTCCATTCTGGCAACGTCCTGCGAACGGCCATAAAAGTCAGTCTTGATCGGGCCAGGCTCTATCAGCTTCATCCGAATGTTGAATGGTTCAAGTTCGTACTGGAGAGATTCCGTAAATCCCTCAACAGCGAATTTGGTCGCGTTGTAGAGACTTGAGAACGGAAAAGGAACCCGGCCGCCGAGCGAAGAGATATTCACGATGGTTCCGCCCTTCTGTTCACGTAGTTGAGGAATGATCTCCCGGCAAACATTCATCAGTCCGAAAACGTTCGTTTGAAATTGACGTTCGATCTGTTCGTGCGTTGCAGCCTCGAACGGTCCGAGCAGACCATAGCCGGCGTTATTAACTACGACATCAATTCGACCGAACTTCTCGATAGTTCCGGCAATCGCGGCTTTGATCGACACGAGGTCGGTCACATCCAGCCGGAAACACTCCAGGTCGACTATTTTCTTTAAGTCTTCCGCCTTGTCCGGTTCGCGCATTGTCGCTGCGACCTTCCAGTTCTTAGCTTGAAATAGTCTCGCAGTCTCTTTGCCGATACCCGAAGAAGCACCCGTGATCAGAATGACTTTATCCATGGAATGAATTTATCACAGCGCAATGGAGCAGGCATGCCTGTTTCACAGACCAAGATTTCAATATGGTAGAATCCGAGAGTGAAATTTCTTCACATTTCAGATGTTCATCTCGGCTGTACGCGATATCAGCTGCCTGAAAGTCCGCGCGACTTCTTCGACGCCTGGATCGATGTTCTAAAAAGATACGGCATTGAGGAAAAGGTCGACTTCGTGATAATGTGCGGCGATTTCTTCCATAAACGAAGTGTACCTCCGGAAACGATGAACTACGCTGTCGCGGGCCTTCAATTGATGAAGGACGCCGGCATTCCAGTCGTCGCGATCGAAGGTAATCACGACCAGAAACATACAGACAGCGAATATAGCTGGCTTCGGAGTTTGGCTAATTGGAACCTTCTCTATCTCCTTGAGCCGACGAATATCGACGGCAGGATCGTTTACAACGCTTGGGATGCTGAATTCGGAATGGGTGGATTTATCGATATAGGCCGAGTGCGCATCTTCGGTTCTCATTGGTACGGCGCGTCGGCGAACTGGGCGATACCGATGCTGACTGAAGCAATAAAGGAGAACCGTCGCGATGATGCGTTTCACCTGCTTATGTTGCATACGGACGTCGAAGGCCATCAAACACATCCAATACCGGCGTTGTCGCTTTCGGCCCTAAAAGAACTGAAATCGGTAACCGATTACGTCGCTCTCGGCCATACCCACATGCATTACGAGATCGACAACTGGGCATTCAATCCCGGTTCGATCGAGGTGACGAACATTGCGGAATTCCGCGAAAAACGCGGTGTGTTCTTGGTTGACGTTGATGATAGAAACGCCGTGACCGCGAGACACATAGAGGAATACCACTACCGGCCGTTTCAACGGATACCGTTTGACGTCGATGGTTTTGCAGCTACAAAAGACCTGACGGCTGCGGTTTTGGAAACAGTTTCTCGAAAAGCCCGACGCAGTGAAGAAGGAAAACCGGCGCCGATAATCGAAATAATTCTAAAGGGACAACTTGGCTTCCCGAATTCGGTACTTGAGCTGAAAGAGATACGGGAGAAAGCTAAGGAGATAACTGGCGCATTACATATTCGGATCAAGAACAATTCCGTCCCTACCGATTATGCCGTCGCCGCTGATATTGATGAAGACGCGAGCCGCGATGCTCTCGAACGCCGGGTTGTGGAAGATCTGATAATTCGAGATGATCGCTACAAAACGAAAGTAATAGATATTTCTGATGCCGTGATCGGCGCAAAACGCCTGGCTCTTTCCGACGAAGAGCCTGAAAAGATCGCAGAATTTATTGCCGCGAAAATCGCCCTGTCGAACTGAAACTGAATTGAATGTCCGAAGCATCAGAAAAAGTTCTGGGTATCGTCCATTTGCCGATATTCCCGCTGCCGCTTGTGTTAATGCCGTACGAGCTTTTGCCGCTGCATATCTTCGAACCAAGATATCGGCAAATGCTTAAGGACATTGAACTGCGTCGAAATCTGTTTGGGATCAGTTTCTTTGAACCCCGTTCGGATTTCGAGGAACGACCGAAGGAGGGCACCGTTGGATGTGTCGCTGAGATCAAGCAAGCTCAGACCCTGCCAGACGAGCGTTCTAACATTTTGACATCAGGGCTGATCCGATATCGGATATTGAACTATGCGGACACGAATACGCCTTACTTTTCGGCAGAGGTTGAGTTTTTTGAAGACGAAAAGGAAAGCGATGACCTACTTCTTCCTATCGCTGATGAAGTTTTCGAATTGTTCGAGCGTGTCGCAAAAGCTGCGTTCAGGCTTAGCGGCAATCGGGGGCAGTTTCCTGAGGTCCCAAAGGCCGAACCCGAACAGCTTTCGTTCCTTGTTTCGGCCGCGTTTAATCTCGAAAACGAAGTGAAATTGCAGTTTGTCGAGATGACTTCCACGTCTGAACGACTTGACCGTTTAAAGGAGATCTTGGAGCAAACAGTCGGGCAAATGGAAAGCAACGCCGATATCGTCAGCGTTGCTCGATCAAACGGACATTCTAAGAAGCCTGTCAACCTGGATGAATGATCATTGTACCGGCGTAAACGCGTTACGGAAAAAATCAATAACGCGCTGATCATACGCCTCCGAGGTTTCAAGTGATGCGTTCAGAATTCCCATCCCAGATGGGCTGAGATCTGTCTTAGAATCCATCTTCACTGAATTTGGAAAACATTTGCTTAGCTTGGATGTCGATTCCTGGAAATCGCGCGAGTCCGACCCGGCAAGCAATAGGACGTTTCTGTCTGAAACCTGCTTTGCCAACTCACAGGCTGGAACGCGTTTATAGCATCCGTCAAAAAAATAGGCATAAGTACCCAACTGGCCGAGTTTCTCGGTAAAATTGCTTGCAAAAGGGAAACGTTTTGCTATCACAGAAGCAAGAAGAGCGTCCGAATCTGCAGGGACCGAGTCGAGAGCGACAGCTTTGATATCCGGGTTTGCGGCGGCCGTCGAAAGTGCTGTAAGAGCGCCGATCTCTACGCCGTAAATTCCGATCCCGCCTCCGATCAACTGAAACTGCTCTGGCGTCTTTAGGCCTTTGAGATACACGACTGTCGATGCAAGGTCGTCGGCCTCACACCCTCCAAAAGAACACTTTTGATCTCCCGGTTCGTTGCCCTGGCCGCGAAGATCGGGCATAAGAACTGTGAAATTTGTCGCTTCGTTGAGCTTCACACCGAGGTTCAGTACGTGTGATCGGTTCGCACCATATTTGTGCAAGAGGATCACGGCCGGCAAATTTGGCGAACCGCGAAGCAGCCAGCCTTTTTGGGTGCCGCCATCTCGTCCCTGCCAGCTTTCTTCGGTCACCTGCGCGCCCCGCGAACTTAGCATTCCGTACTTCTCCGGCGTCACAAGGTAACCGGTGCCCACAGGATGTGAAGCCTCGTGAACCAGCCAAACGGAAGCGGCGGCGGCGGCAATCAAAAGCAGTAGTACGATCGGCAGGAAAAGCCGAAATATGCTTTTAACAAGTCGTTTTGTCTTAGCCATGGTGGATACTGTAAATGTACGTTTGAAAGCAACCGGAAAACCTGTGCGAGATTCTCAATAAAAGCCATAAGAAAAGGCTTTAGGTATGTCAGTTAAAATGCTACCATACTCGCCGGTTTTGAGGAAGAATTTTGTGAAAAATCGGTCAATACGCTTCGCCCTGCTTCTATTTGTGTTTGCATCGTTTACGGCATTATCGGTCGGGCAAACGGCACTGGTCTCGACTTCCGGCGGCGGAAAATCGAACCTTTCGGGTACATTACTCCCCCTTTCCGAGATCAAGGAAGGCATGAAGGGAACCGCCCGAACGGTATTTCGCGGGAGCGAACCAGAGGAATTCAATGTCGAGATCCTTGGAGTTGTTCCCGGCGGTATCGGGCCGCGACAAGACCTGATAGTCGGTAAGATCAGCGGCGGCGAAGCGGACCGGACGGCCGTTTTCGCCGGGATGTCCGGCTCTCCAGTTTACATCAACGGTAAGCTGATCGGCGCCATCTCTTATAGTTTTCCGTTTTCAAAGGAAGCGATCTGCGGCATTACTCCTATCGAGCAGATGATAGATATTTTCGAACTGAAACAACCGACGCGAAGCATCGCCCGCGAGCCGCGTACCGTATCGTTTTCGGAATTGGCGTCCGCTGATTGGCTGATGGGCCTGCCTCGTTCACCGGCGGCAAATGGTGTACTTTCCGGAGTGCCGTCGAATTCTGCTCTGATGACCGTCGCAGGCCAAACCTTTCAGCGTATTGCGACGCCGGTTACATTCACGGGATTGTCACAGGAGACTTTGAATTATTTTGCCCCTCCGTTGCTCCAGGCTGGGTTGTTGCCCGTTGCGGCGAGCGGTGGTTCGGCATCGATGACGCCCATGAAACCGGCAGACGCTAAAACTCTGCTCGGTGGGGCTTCTGTGTCAATGCAGTTGACACGGGGTGATTACAGTCTTGCCGCTGCCGGGACCGTCACTTTGCGGGACGGAGATAAGGTTTACGCTTTCGGCCACCCTTTCCTTAGTCTCGGATCGTCAGACCTGCCGATGTCCGAATCGCACGTCGTAGCTGTCGTTCCGAATATCAACAATTCGTTCAAGCTTGCGGTTCCGGATGCCATGGTGGGTTCAATGACGCAGGACCGTGCTACTGGGGTGTTTGGAAATCTGGGAAGAGCCCCGGCGATGATACCTGTAAGACTTAACATCAATACCAGCCGCGGCGGAACGGAGACGCTGAATTTCGAGGTTGCGCGTGACGAGTTTCTTACTCCGCTTCTACTGAACATCACTATCTTTAATTCGATCACCGCCCAGGAACGGTCATTGGGAGACACGACAATTTCGCTAACGGGCGAAGTGAGGGTGAAAGGGCAGGATCCGATCCGCATTGAACGCCGTTTCGCCGGTTCGCAGTCGGCACCTATGGCTTCGGGTTCGATCATCGGTCCGGTTGGCACCCTGCTTCGCAGTCGATTCGATGACCTCAAGATCGAAGGGATCTCGATCGACCTTACTTCCGAAGACGGCATGAAGTTGGCCGCCCTGGACCGTCTGTCGATCGACCGATCGAAAGTCCGTGCCGGTGAGACCGTCGAAGTACAGGCGTTTGCCCGAACAAGTGCTGGAAAGATATTTGTACAAAAGATCCCCTTCACGATCCCAGCCGAAACACCCGTTGGCCTTTTCACGATCACGGTCGGTGACGGCGGTCAGATTCAGCAGAATTCGACCATCCAGCAATTCGTTCCGCGTGACATCTCAGAGTTAATAAGAATGATAAACAAGCTCAAATCCAGCGATCGACTCTACGTTCAGGCATCCAGGTCGAGCGTTGGCGCGGTGATCGGTGCAAGCGAGTTGCCGAACCTTCCTCCGTCGGTTTTAGCGACGATCAACAACGATCGAATAACCGGCGGTGTTAAGCCGACGATCCAAACTGTTGTATTTGAGTCAATACTGCCGCCGTCGGACTTTTTGATCAGCGGTCAACAGTCTCTTTCGGTCGAGGTTGTAAAATAGTCGATCTTAGTGTCGGTTCTTTATAAGGTCACTAGCAGTTAGCTATTGACCTTTTTTCCATTTCTGGCAAGCTGGAATATGAATACACTAAACAACCTGCTGCACGCCGCGAGCTTCTCAGCTCAAAAACACAAACATCAACGTAGAAAAGGCGAACATGGAGAGCCTTATATAAATCACCCGCTTGAAGTTGCGAATCTATTGGCAAATATTGGCGGGGTTCAGGACATCGACGTTCTGATGGCCGCCATTCTCCATGATACGGTCGAGGACTGCGGGGTTACGAGTGACGAACTTCGCCTTTTGTTCGGCGACGCGGTTGCGGGCTATGTCCTTGAGGTAACTGACGACAAGAGTCTGCCAAAGGCCGAGCGAAAACGTCTGCAGATCGAACACGCACCGCACCTTTCCCCGGGAGCAAAGGTAATCAAACTTGCGGACAAGATCAGCAACATAAACGATGTGACGAACAACCCGCCGGCCAACTGGGACCTCGAACGCCGTAGAGCATATATCGAATGGGGTTTCGCTGTCGTCGCAGGACTGCGGGGCGTGAACGAACCGCTGGAAAGTCACTTCGATCTGTCGGTCGCAAAGGCCCGGGCCTTGTTTGGTTGATCCGTCAACTAATTCGGCGCTTCCCCTTCGACCCAAACCTCACCGTCTGCGTAAACTTCTTTTTTCCAGATCGGGACGGTGCGTTTGAGTTGCTTGATCAGCCATTCGCAAGCAGCGAAGGCGGCTCGGCGATGAGGGGCGGCGACCGATATGACAACGCTTGTCTCGCCGATCTCGAGTTTGCCGAGGCGATGGACAATGCCGACATTCGATATCTCGAATTCCTTCTTCGCCTGTTCGATCAGCTTTTCCATTTCCTTGATCGCCATCGGCTCGTATGCTTCATACACCAGATAGAGTGTATCTCGGATCTCACCGGTTGTTTTGTCCTTTGTAAATTTTCGAGCATAGCCATCGAGGGTAACCGTAGCACCGCATTCCGGCGGCACCACGCGCCGGGCGACCGAGGTGATGTCGATGGGTTCGGCTGTGAGTTCAGTGAAATCCATTGATGCTAACCGCCGGATACCGCGGTGAAGATCGCGACCTCGTCGCCGTCTTTCAGGATCGTGTCGATATCGACATATTCTTCGTTGACGGCGAAGAGGAGTTTGTGCGAAGCGAGTTTTGGGTACCGACTGATCAAACGAACGAGCAAAGCCTCCACTGACTCCCCGTCTGGAACGTCGACGTCGCTCTTTCGAGAACCCGCGATATCGGCTGTGACTCCGAAAAATAATAATGAAAGACTCATTACAGGCGTAGCACGAACCCACCTATGGCTACTGAAACGCTACTTGATCGCTCCCGCGATAGGGCTCGATGCCGAGGCATATAGTCGCTTTGGCATGCGGCCCGCAAGATGACCGAGTCGGCCGGCCTGAACAGCAAGCTTCATTGCGGTGGCCATTTGGGCCGAGTCACCTGCTTCCGCAATAGCGGTGTTCATCAGAATGGCGTCTGCACCCAGTTCCATCGCGATCGCTGCATCGGACGGTACACCGACACCGGCATCAACGATGATTGTCGCATCAGGCAGTTGCTCACGCATGATCCGCAGATTCGATGGATTCTGAACTCCCATACCGGATCCGATCGGTGCGGCGAGCGGCATCACAGCCGGACATCCGGCGTCAAGAAGTTTCTTTGCCATTATCAGATCATCGGAAAAATATGGCAGAACTATGAAGCCCTCGCTCACGAGCACCTTGGCCGCTTCAAGTGTTTGTTCGTTATCGGGGAGCAGCGTGACCGGGTCGCCGATGACTTCGAGCTTTATCCATTCTGTCTCGAGGGCTTCACGAGCTAGACGGGCAGTACGTATCGCGTGGTCGGCATCGTAACATCCCGCCGTGTTCGGCAGGATCTGCATCTTAGGATCAAGGTGGTCGAGAAACGATTCTGTCTTTCGGTCGAGTGGAACGCGGTTAACGGCGACCGTCACCATTTCAGCACCGGATGCAGCGTGGGCCGCCTGCATTTCCTGAAACGAGCGATACTTGCCCGTCCCGATGATCAGTCTGGACGTGAATTCTTTTTCGGCTATTGTGAGATTGTCTTGCATCTATTACGTAATTTTCCCGCAAAGGCGTAAAGAACGCAACGATGTCACCCGCCGCCAACAAAATGAACTATTTCGACCTTGTCCTGATCTGCGATCAAGGCCGTTTCCCATTCCTGCTTTCGAATGACTTTCTTATTGACCTCGATCGCGATGCGCTGTTTCGCGAGGCCAAGAGTATCAAGCAGATCCGAAAGCGTCTCCACACCTTCGAGTTCGCGTACGTCGCCATTGATGAAGATCGTCATAAGTGCGATTCTCACCGAACAGACCCAGAATTACAATATCTATTAACCGTGGGAAACCACCCGGCGAAGTTCTACTTCTTCTCCGTCGCTAACGGCTCGAACCATTAAAGCGGCACGACCTTCAGAGAAACTTGGAAATTGAAGGGTCAGAATTGCGATCCCGTTCGCGTCCGTACGGGCGTGATAGATCAGAGGACGAAATGCAGAACCTAGTATCTTCACCATTACCTGTGCGTCGCCGATCACCTTACGCCCGCTTCCACGGCAGACCATCACTCCGACCGAACAGCGTTTTCCACCTTTGAATTTTGAATCGCCGATCAGTTCGATCGTCAATCTTGTATTTGTTGGGCGCTCCTTTCCCATCATTTCGCTGACGATCTCGATCGCCTCGTCAGGAATGATTATCTCGTCCTCTATAACTGCGTATTCTTCGACCAGCGGTAGGTTTGAGACATCATCCGCATCGTCGACTTTCGGCATTGGGATCGGCATGGACGGGTCGGAGTCGCCATCCGCACGCGATGGGAGTGGAATATCAAACTGAGCTCTGTCAGGTTTCGGGATCCCGACCGAAGGTGTGCTTGCAAATTCCTGGCCGGTAGTCTTCGCTGCCTCCCGCTCGGTCATCCGCTTGAGATCCTCCAGGCGGCCCGCCCTTATTGCTGCGCAGATCGTACGATGCTGTTTTTGGAGACGTTCCGAGAGGACCGCTTCATCGAATTCATCGATCAAGAGGTCATCGTATGGAGCACGCTTGCTCGCGAGTATGGTTCCGCCGTCATACACTAGAGACAGTAAGATCGGACGCGCCAGCCCCTTGTCTTCGGTCTGAACATGATACGTCTTCCCTTGAAATTCTATATCGGTATTGAATCCGGTGATCACTTGCTATTGGTCAAAAACGGAATGGAATTGATAGGCGTGAATGAGGATATCAGCCATCTATGAAAATACCACACCTGGTTGAACCCGGTCAACGGAATAAATCCCTGATATACCGATGTTTACAGGCATTTGTCAGATCTCCGCCGCCAGGCTTTTTGATTTTGAACTGCCTTGACACACGTTAGCGGTTAACTTACGATAAACTTTGTTCCGGCATACAGTTTTACGCGGAACAAGAACCTGTTCTTGTTCCTTTTTTCCTGCGAACGATTAGCCGGAACCCCGAGGCCTGAATGTCAAGATTCAACATAATGGATTACGCTCCGATCGGGATAATGTTCCTGATCGCTGCAGGTTTCGCAGCCAGCCAACTTCTTGTTACGCAGCTCATCGGTCCCCGCAAACGAACCGCAACAAAGTTGATGCCCTACGAATGCGGCAAAGATCCGGTTGGCGGAGCTCGTGACAAATTCTCGGTAAAGTTTTACACCGTCGCCGTTATTTTCCTTCTGTTCGATATCGAAGTCCTGTTCATGGTGCCGTTTGCCGTTTCGTTCAAGAGCTTGCTGTCGCAGCAGCAGGTCACCGGAACTCCATACGGCACGATCGCCTTTATCGAGATCTTGGTATTTATCGCCACACTCGTTGTCGGACTTGTGTATGTTTGGCGAAAAGGTGTCTTCGATTGGGGACTTCAGGCTCGTGCCGAAGCCCGCGAAGAGGCGAAGGAAATGGCACGTCAGCGTCGCCAACGGCCCTCTGAGAGAAAGATCGCGGCATAGGGGAATATGGGTTTAGAAAATCAGTTATTCGAATCGCTTCCGGACGTTGTAACCGTGAAGCTCGACGCCGTGGTCAACTGGGCACGAAAGAGCAGCCTTTGGCCGGCGACCTTCGGTTTAGCTTGCTGCGCGATCGAAATGATGAACACAGTCTCGGCACGTAACGACCTGTCAAGATTTGGCGCCGAGACCTTTCGAGCGTCCCCGCGACAAGCGGACGTCATGATCGTTTCGGGCCGGGTATCGAGAAAGATGGCGCCGGTACTTCGCCGCATTTACGATCAAATGCCTGAGCCTAAATGGGTTATCTCGATGGGAGCATGTGCGACATCGGGCGGCGTCTTCGATAATTACGCGATCGTTCAGGGCGTGGACAAGGTGGTCCCCGTGGATATTTATGTTCCCGGTTGCCCGCCGCGGCCCGAAATGCTGGTGCATGCGATCACGATGCTCCAGGAAAAGATAATGAACGAATCGGTCAAAGACCGTAATGATACGTTTGAAGCGGAATCGAGAGAGTCGATCGTTCCCGGAACCTTGCCCGTGACCGAAGGAACCGCCCTCGAAAGTGAGATCGCGGCCGAGGTGGCACAGAATCAAACTTCGAGGCCGTACAGCGTACCATCACGTCACGAACGAAGGAGATCATCTTAGTGCATTATCGCGTTTCGTTGATCGTCATAAGCGTGTTAATTGCGTCGGCACTTGGGGGAAGCATATTTGCTCAGGCCCAAAAACCATGGGCTCCGCCTAAAAGCGGTGTATGGCAGGTAAAGGGATCTGATACTGAGAACACGGCCTGGACCGCAGAACTAATATTGACCAGGCGCGGTTCAAACAAAGGTCAACCACGGTACAAAGGTTATTTCGAGTGGAAATCGGAAGACGGGGAAACATCAGGCAGGGAGTACTTTAACGGTTGGTTCGAGAGAAAGACCGGTCGGTTGAGGTTGAAAGCATATTCCGCCAAAAGTGAAAAAGGTGATATCGGTGTGGGTAATTACCTGGCTCGCGGGCGAGAGAAGGGCACCCGACTTGTGGGCGGCAGATGGTGGGGACACGATGTAGTGCCGGGCACCTGGACGGCCGATTGGTCCGGTCCCAAGTAAACGTAGAAATGTCAAAATTGCTCGAATTTGTAGAAAGACTCAAGGAGCGCGATTCGAACTGGGTTGCGAACACGGTCGATGCTCTTGGCGAGGTGACGGTTTTCGTTCCGAGAGAGCACATTCTGGAAGCCTGCTTTTTCCTTCGCGACGATCATAGCTTCGACATGTTGGCGGATCTTTGCGGCGTTGACAGAGGGCCTGAAGAAGACCCTCGTTTCGAAGTTAACTACCATTTGTTTTCGACGACCCATTATCAAAGGCTTCGCTTGAAGGTACTCCTTTCAGAGGACGATGCTGAGGTTGATTCGGTGACGGACGTCTGGCGTACTGCTGACTGGCACGAACGCGAGACTTTTGACCTTGTAGGGATCAAATTTAAAGGGCATCCAGACCTTCGCCGCATTCTTTTGCCGAGCGATTTCGACGGACACGCATTGAGAAAGGATTATCCGCTGCGCGGTTACGAGCCGTACAGCATGAACTAAGACATGGCAACTGCAGTTGAGAACATTCCCGGCCAACTCGATGTAATGGATCCGGCGCTCGAGTCGCAAATGACGCTGTCGATGGGTCCGCAGCACCCCTCGACGCATGGAGTGCTTCGTCTTGACCTGCGTCTTGACGGCGAACTTGTGATCAAAGCCATTCCCGACATCGGCTATCTCCACACTGGAATGGAGAAACTCTTTGAGTACAAGAAATACCAGCAAGGCATCGTTATCACAGACCGGATGGATTATCTGAATCCGCTCGGCAACAACCTTGCGTACGTGATGGCGGCGGAGAAACTTCTCGGCCTTGAGATCCCTGAGAGAGCGCAGGTGATCCGCGTTCTGATGTGTGAACTACAGCGTATCGCATCGCACATGGTCTGGTTCGGAACGTCCTGCCTTGATATGGGCGCGATGACGCCTTTCTGGTTCACGTTCAAGGAACGCGAGAAGATACTTAACCTGATCGAAGCCGCTTCCGGCGGACGAATGACGCCGAGCTATTTCCGCATCGGCGGTCTGATGATGGACCTGCCGGCCGGATTTGACGCGAGAGTAAAACAATTCCTCGATGGATTTCCGGAAGCATTGAAGACATTCGATACGCTCATTACGGGAAATACCATTTGGCAAAGCCGTACGATGGGAATCGGCATCATCTCTAAAGAAGAGGCGATCGATTGGGGTTTGACCGGCCCTTCCTTGCGCGGCAGCGGCGTCGAACTCGACCTGCGACGTGCAAATCCGTACTCCGGCTATGAGACGTACGATTTCGATATCCCGACCGAACCTGATGGCGACGTATGGTCACGGTTTAAGGTTCGCATGCGTGAGTTGACCGAATCCTACAAGATCGTCCAACAAGCTCTCGAACGCCTGAAACCTGGCCCGATCAAGGCAGATGCCCCAAAGGTCGTTCTGCCGGATCGCGATGATATGAGAAAACATATGGATTCGTTGATCCATCACTTCCTCATCGTTGCAGAAGGTTTCAATGTGCCGCCCGGAGAGGTCTATCACGCGATCGAAGCATCGAAGGGTGAACTTGGCGTCTATATGAAATCGAACGGCGGGCCGAAACCGGAACGCGTACACTTCCGAGGACCGAGCTTTGTAAATCTTTCAGCCCTTCCCGTAATGGCCGAGGGCGAAATGATCGCTGACGTTGTTGCGATAATCGGGAGTTTGGACATTGTGTTAGGCGAGATCGACCGATGATGCGGATGTAACGCCCGTCACTGACGGACGGCCGTTTATAACTCTACAAATAGAGTTTGAAGCAGAAAATTGGTTCGGAGATTATTAAAGAAAATGGCAGCGGCCACACCAACGAGTTATACAGACCAAGTCGTAGTCACAGACGAAGTAGCTGAGTTTTCGTCCGAAGTGGTATCGGAGATGCGCTCACATCTCGCAAAATATCCGGCTGATCGTTCTCGCTCGGCACTGATACCGCTGTTGTTCGTAATTCAGCGTGAACGAGGATATATCGACAATCCTGGCGTTAATTTCCTTGCGAAATTCTTGAACCTGGAAGTCACGGACGTGTGGGAAACGGCGACGTTTTACTCGATGCTCAATTTGCGTCCGGTCGGCCGCCATCACATCCAGATCTGCAAGACTCTGTCGTGCAAGATAATGGGCGAGCCGGAGATCACCGAACATATCTGCTCTAAGCTCGGAATCCATCCCGGCGAAACAACGGAGGATGGCAAGTTTACTGTCTCGCTGGTCGAATGCCTCGGCAGTTGCGGGACGGCCCCGATGATGCAGATCGGCTTCGATTATCACGAGGACCTGACAACGGACAAGGTCGATAAGATCCTGGCGGACTGTGAATAGAAGATGACAAACGGCGAGATCATAAAAGGGCTCTACGACGCCTTCGCGACAGGCAATGTCCCAGCTGTTTTGGGAGCATTTGACGAGAATATCTCCTGGACCGAAGCGGCGGGTTTCATGTACGCCGGCACGTATGCGGGCGGGAACGCGGTTCTTGAAAATGTGTTCATGAAGCTTGGGACAGAGTGGGAAGGTTTCTCGGCCGTGCCGTCGAAGATCGTCGATGGCGGTGACGGCAACGTTGCGTCATTCGGCACCTACTCCGGAAAATATTTGAAGACCGGAAAGACCGTGTCGGTTCCTTTCGCTCACGAATGGGAACTGCGTGATGGAAAGATCACGAATTTTCGCCAGCACACGGATACGCTGGTGATCGCCCGAGAGCTTGGGCTTTAAGAGATTAGCGGATAATCAAAGTCTGCATTCCTGTTATATGGAAATCAAAGCAATAGGTTGCGAGCCGTTGCAGCTCAAGCGGATGTTCATCCAAGATGGACACACGCTAAAGGTATATCGCGACACCGGCGGCTATGAATCGTTGAAAAAGGCATTTCAGATGTCGCCGGCGGATGTGATCGAAGAGGTAAAGAAGAGCGCTCTTCGGGGACGCGGCGGTGCCGGCTTCCCGACCGGGATGAAATGGTCGTTCGTGCCGAAAGATTCGCCGAAACCGAAGTACGTCGTTTGTAATGCTGACGAATCCGAGCCCGGCACGTTCAAGGACCGCTACCTCATGGAGCGCGACCCGCATGCGCTGATCGAGGGAATGATCATCGCCGGATGGGCTCTCGGAGCGGCGACCGGTTACATCTACACCCGCGGCGAGTACAGGTACCTGATCGACATAATTGACGTCGCCCTCGCCGAAGCTCGCGAAGCAGGCCTGCTTGGCAAGAACATCCTAGGGTCCGGTTTCGATATGGATATCCATACACACACCGGAGCCGGCGCATATATTTGCGGCGAAGAGACCGCATTACTCTCGTCGCTCGAAGGTTTCCGCGGACATCCGCGTATGAAGCCGCCGTTTCCGGCAGTCGAAGGAGTTTATGCCTGCCCGACCGTTGTGAACAACGTCGAGACCTTGACCGCGGTTCCCCAGATAATCGAGATGGGCGGAATTCCGTGGCGGGATCTAGGAACCGAAAAGAGCGGCGGAACGAAGCTTTGGTCCGTTAGCGGACACGTTAAGAAGCCTGGTGTTTATGAGCTTCCGATGGGTTACTCCGATATGGAAAAGTTCATCATGGAAGACTGCGGCGGCATGCTCCGCGACGACAAAAGGCTAAAAGCCTGCATTCCGGGCGGTTCAAGCGTTTACATAATGAACGCCGATCAGATCATCGGAAAAAACGTGACGATGGATTACGAAGGCCTCGTTGCGGGCGGTTCATCGGTAGGTTCCGGCGGCTTTATCGTAATGGATGAAACCGTCGATGTAATGGAATCGACAAAGAATCTCAGCGAATTTTATAAACACGAGTCGTGCGGCTGGTGTACGCCGTGCCGCGAGGGCACCGACTGGATGGTGAAGATATTTAACCGGATCGCAAACGGCGGCGGTAAGCCAGAAGACGCACAGCTTTTGCTCGATATTGCCGACAACATCGAGGGTAAATCGTTTTGTCCGCTTGGCGATGCCGCGGCATGGCCGGTTCAGAGCGCGATCAAGAATTTCCCGGATGATTTCAAGAAATGGATCGCTAACGGCGCCGGCAGCGCTAACTAAAGCTCGCCGAGTTTCGCGATGTTGTTCGTATTTAGGTAGTATCTAAGATTCATTGCAAGAGGTATTGATTATGGGAAAAGGCGACAAGAGAACACGCCGCGGCAAGATCTTTGCCGGTTCATACGGCAAAACGCGTCCGAGGAGCACTAAGAAGAATACCGCCGGTTCAGAAAAGAAAGACTAACAATTTGCCCTAAATGTCACAGGAACTAGTAAAGGTCACGATCAATGGAAAAGAGGTCGAAGCAGAGAAAGGATCTGTTTTGATCGACGTGTGCCGCGAAAACGCCGAGAGCATCCCGTCGTTTTGCTATTACAAGGATCTCGAACCGCAAGCTTCGTGCCGCATGTGTCTGGTGCGCATAGACAAGATGCCGAAGCTTCAGACCTCGTGCACGATCAAGGTGACGGACGGAATGGTCGTAACGACCAAGAGCCCCGAGATCGAAAAGGCGCAGCGTTCGATGGGTGAATTTCTGCTCACTAACCATCCTCTCGACTGCCCTGTATGCGACCGCGGCGGCGAGTGCGAACTCCAGGAAGTGATCTTTGATTGGGGCGATCTCGAACAGCGATTTCACGAACCGAAGAACAAGGCCCCGGAAAAATATCTATCGCCGATCATTGCTAACGACCCGCAGCGCTGCATATTGTGCAAACGCTGTACTCGTGTTTGCGATGAGTGGATGGGCGAAGACGCTATCGAGGCTGGCAACCGCGGCGTTAACACGGTGATCGGCACCTACGGCGGGTGGCTGAACTGCTCGCAGTGCGGTAACTGTATCGAAGTTTGTCCGACGGGAACGCTGCTCGACGGCGTGTACCGGCACGAGACGCGGCCTTGGGAACTCGACCAAACGATCACGACCGATGTTTACTCATCAGACGGAATGCAGCTTTCGATCGGTTCTCGCGGCGGCGAGGTGCATCGCATTGTTGCCCGCGATCGCTACGTGAACGGCTTGAACGGCGAATTTCTTGACGTGAAAGCACGTTTTGCTCACGAATTCATCAATCACGCGGACCGCATCAAGACGCCGATGATCCGGTATTCGAAAGGCGGAAAACTGATACCTGCTACGTGGGACGCGGCGATCAAATTTGCGGCTGAAAAACTATCCGGATTCGGTTCAAGCACGGCGGTTGTTGTGAGCCCGCGACTTACCAACGAATCGATCGGAGCGTTAGGTTTCTTTGCTCGAGATGCGGTCAAGACGGAAAACGTAGCAGTTTCCGACCGTCAAAGCATGGCTTCGTTTTTTGAGAATCTAAGTGCACCTCTTGCAACCCACAAAGACATTCGCTTCGCGAAAACTATCCTGGTCATAGGCGGCGAACCGGAAGAAGAACAGACCTTTACCGCGAAACAGATCCGCCAGGCTGTAAGAAACGGCGGAGCGAAACTGTTTGTCGTTAATGAACGGCCGATACGGCTTTCGTCAAAGGCAACCCAGTTCGTTCATGTTAACCAAGGCTCGATCGATGCCTTTGCCCTTACGGCAGTAAACCCTGGATTCGATGGCATGATAGCGGAAAAGACAGGTGTCGATGCTGGCGTTATAGGTTCGGTTCGAAACGCTTTATTTGAAACGACGGGCGATGTTGTCATCGTCTGCGGTTCAGACCTGTCGGCTGACGCTCAGGCGATCATTGCCGCGTCCGCGGGAAGCATTACGGGCGAGGGCCGCCGAGTTCTGCTTCACCCTCTTCCGCTCTATAACAATTCGGTCGGAGCGATCGATATACTTGGCGGCGGACGAACGGAAGCTGAAGCTATAAACCAGGCGAAAGCGGTTTATGTTGCAGGGAGCCTTCAGGATGCCTCGCTTCTTAAGGACAAAGCCTTCGTCGCGGTTCAGGAACTGTTTGAGACCGAATCGACCGAATATGCAGACGTCGTTTTCCCTGCCGCATCGTTCGCTGAGGTTGATGGAACATTTACGAATAACGCGGGCAATGTTCAGCGAGTAAGAAAGGCGATCGACCCGGTCAATCAGTCAAAACCCGACTGGATGATCACGGCCCTTATCGCACGGGAAATGGGTTCGGACCTGGGGTATGAATTGTCGGCTACGGCCGTCTTTAAGGCAGTCGCTGACGCAGTTCCGGCATACGCAGGGATTCGTTATCCGGCGTTGAAAGATGAATCGGAACCGGTTCAGGCGAACTATGAGGTTAAGGATCGAGATGCATCAGGCTCGGTCGAACGGCTAAAGAATGCGGTCGAATCGATGTCGTCGGGCGAAAAGAATAATGAAGTGCCAAAGATCGGTCATAAACTTCACCGACTGACTACGATGACCAGCAAGACGGCTCAATTCCATTTGTTGGCGAATGGCAATCCGAAGCCGGAAAATTTGCTGCTTTCGCCTTTGGTTCAGATCGAACCAAATGGCAAAAAGAAAGAAATAGCGGCGACTGTCAGTGCGGGCGACCGGGAATAGGCTCATCGCAGTCGTTATTTTGAGGTTAAGGAATTAGGTATTTTTATCGAATTTCACCACATTCGTGGTCATTCGAGTTCATTTTATGGAATCTGTCCTAAAAACTGCATTTCCATTTTTGGTTTCGGCGATCGGCATCGGTGCCGCGTTTGGCGGCGTTATGATGGTCGTCGCCTACACGGTTCTTGCCGAACGAAAGGTTTTAGGCTGGATGCAGGGCCGTTTGGGTCCAAACCGAGTCGGCCCCTGGGGACTATTTCAGCCTTTTGCCGATCTTCTGAAGTTCATCTTCAAAGAAGACCTCACGCCTGATAAATCGACCAAGTTCGTTTACTTTTTGGCTCCGCTCGTCGCCTTGACGTGTGCGTTGATGCCGATGGTCCTTTACCCGTTCGGTCCTCGGATCGCGGACCCGCTTGGATGGCTTGTTCCTTATGTCACCGACTGGCCAACGCTTGGACCTGCGATCGCTTGGATCGCCGACCAAGCGAGAGGAATGCCGCTGACGATCGCGCAGATCGACGTTGGAGTATTATTCATTCTCGGGATCACATCGGTCGGAGTTTACGGCATCGCTCTCGCCGGATGGTCGTCGAATAGCAAGTATTCGCTGATGGGCGGTCTTCGATCTTCGGCTCAGATGATCTCGTACGAACTGTCGATGGGAGCCTCGATCATCGGTGTCGTGATGTTAGCCGGAACTCTCGACCTGAATGGAATCGTGATCGCACAGATCAATTCGCCGTTCCGCTGGTTCATTATTCCCCAGATCATCGGGTTCTTTGTTTTCCTGATCTCGGCCTTTGCCGAAACGAACCGCGTGCCGTTCGACTTACCGGAAGCGGAGACGGAACTAGTTGCCGGATTTCATACCGAGTATTCAGCACTAAAGTTCGCTCTATTCTTCATGGCGGAGTATGTGAATATGTTCACCGTATCCGTTATGTGCACGGTTCTCTTTTTGGGAGGCTGGTATGTCCCGGGACTTGGAAATATTTTCGAACCGGGCTCGATCCCATATGCGATCGTCAGTCATTTTGCATTCATAGCTAAGATTTGCGCATTTCTGTTTCTCTATATTTGGGTAAGGGCAACGTTGCCTCGTTTCCGCTTTGACCAGTTGATGAATTTTGGATGGAAGTTTCTGCTTCCGGTCGCCGTCGCCAACATTATTTTGACGGTCATTGTTGTTTATTTCTTGAATAGCTGAGTTCAGAGTGCGTGGTCTTTCGCGTACTCTCGCTTACCAGACGTAAAGTCTCGTGGTAAAGAAATTTCGGGCTGACGCTATCACTCTGAACTAGAAACTTATGGCTTCTGACGCATTATTTTTCGTGTTCGCCGGGTTCGCGATCGCATGTGCGATCTCAATGGTATACCACAGGAATCCGCTCTACAGCGCGATCTCGCTCGTTGGCGTTTTCGTCGCGCTGGCATGCATTTACATCACGCTTGCGGCCCCGTTTATCGCGGCGGTTCAAGTGCTCGTTTACGCCGGTGCGATCATGGTTTTGGTGGTGTTCGTGATAATGCTTCTGAATCTCGACGAAGACAGGCCGTTAAATCGGCTGCGGTTTCTTTACGCTATTGGCGGAGGGCTTGGGCTGATCTTGCTTGCTCAGACATTCTTTATTTTCTACGCGGTTATGAAAGCTCCGCAGCACTCGGTTGAAGCCGGAGAGACCGCCGGTAAGACGATGAGCATCGGTCAGGCAATGTACACCGAATATCTGCTGCCGGTCGAGATCATCGGTGTGCTGCTGTTGATGGCGATCATCGGCGGCGTCGTACTTTCGCGTCGCTTAAGCCAGCCGCAGCTGGAATTGGTCGTCGATAACGAACTCGACAAACGGCATCAGGAAGAGGAAAAGGGCGATTTCCGGATCGCATTATAGGTATGGAACCGAGCTTAGCCAGCTATCTGGCACTTTCAGGGATCTTGTTCACGATCGGCGCGGTCGGCGTTATTTTCAAACGAAACGCGATCGGGATGTTTATGTGTATCGAGCTGATGCTCAATTCCGTTAACCTTACATTCGTTGCGTTTTCGCGTTATTACGCAGATACCACGGGACAGTTATTCGTTTTCATGGTGATGGCGGTCGCGGCCTGTGAGGCGGCCGTCGGACTTGGGATCATAATTGCGTTCTTCCGTAACCGACAGTCGGTTGACGTGGACGACGCAAGTATCTTGAAAAACTAGTATGACCGCGACCGTCCGCCGTGCGACAGAGGTTGACGCGGCCAGAGTCGCTGATCTCGCGGTTTCGCTGTTCGAACTGCATGTGGTCCTGGACTCGAAGCGATTTACACAGATCGCGACAAAGGATGGAGCGGCCCAATTCTACGGCGGTCGGGCCGAGGCTGAAAACGCTGCAGTATTTGTCGCGGAAGTTGACGAGCGGATCATTGGATTTGTTTACTTCGAGTATGAGCCGGTCGATTATGCGGACCTTGCGACAAACGTCGCGTGGCTTCACGACATTTATGTCGAGCCGGAATTTAGGAATTCTGGAATAGGCAGCTTGTTGATCGAGGCGGTTCGAAACGATGCGAGACGATTAGGGGCGAATAAGGTTCTCTTAACCGTTGCAGCGAACAACGTTGAAGGACAGAAGCTATTCAAGCGAACCGGTTTTCGCACTACGATGTTGGAGATGATGCTCGAACTCGAATAGAACAATGGTTGAAAATAACCTCTTAAGTCTTATCATTTTTGCCCCGCTGGTTGGTGCGGTAGTTAACTGGATCGTCGGCGGCAGGCTAAAGAACGAAACATTTAGCGGCCTCGTCGCCTGCGGCGCGATTGCGGTCTCGACGATCGTGGCGTTCATGATCGCGTTCGGCATTGGAACGCCTCATACAGGAGCACTTTTCGCCGACAAGCCCGTCCTGGATCAGATCTGGACGTGGGTCAACGTCGGCACTTTCCGTGCGGACTTCGCTCTGGGAATGGATCGCCTTTCCGCAATCTACGCTTGTTTTGTAACCTTTGTCGGCCTCCTTATCCATATTTTTGCGACAGGCTACATGCACGGGGACAAAGGGTTCTATCGATTCTTCGCATACTTGAACCTCTTCATGTTCGCGATGCTCACCCTCGTGCTCGCAGACAATTACTTGCTGATGTTCGTCGGATGGGAAGGCGTGGGACTGTGCTCGTACCTGCTCATCGGCTATTACATCAAGCGGGATGAGGCACGCACCGCTGCGAAGAAGGCATTCGTAATGAACCGCATCGGCGACTGGGGCGTGCTGATGGGAATGTTCCTCATCTTTACTCTCACGGGCTCGCTATCCTTCTTCGATAAGAATGTCGATGGCGTTGAAGTTCAAAGCGTTTTCAGTTACGTGATCGCACACATGTCGGCCGATCCGTTCACTTGGGGGGCGATCGTTGCAGGCGGTTTGACGTCGGTAGGCGTGCTGCTTTTCATAGGCGCGACTGGCAAATCAGCACAGATACCGCTACTTACGTGGCTGCCGGACGCGATGGCCGGCCCGACGCCGGTTTCTGCACTTATCCACGCGGCAACGATGGTAACTGCCGGGGTTTATCTGGTCGTTCGTTCGAACGCGATCTATCAGTTCGCTCCGACCGCAATGTGGATCATCGCCGTGATCGGAGCGGCAACTGCTCTGTTTGCGGCAACTATCGCGATCGCGCAAAACGACATTAAGAAGGTTCTCGCATACTCGACCGTTTCTCAGCTTGGATTCATGTTTCTAGCTGCGGGTGTCGGAGCCTTTGTCGTCGCGATCTTCCATGTGATGACGCACGCGTTCTTCAAAGCACTATTGTTCCTTGGTTCAGGCTCGGTCATTCACGGGATGCACCACGAACAAGATATGCGCAAAATGGGCAATCTGCGGAAGTATATGCCCATTACGTTCATCACGATGGCTACCGGCTGGCTCGCCATCTGCGGCATCCCGATCTTTGCAGGGTTCTTTTCAAAGGACGAGATCCTATATAAAACTTTCGCTGCGGACAACTATTTTCCGCAGCGTCCGTTCCCGGGCGAAGAATTCCTCTGGGTCATTGCCACATTTACCGCGATCCTGACGGCCGTCTATATGACCCGAATGATGATCATGACGTTCTGGGGCAAGGAGCGATTTCACGACGCCTTGCCTGGCGAAGAACATCATGAAGAACATCACGACGAGCATGCGGACGCAAATACCGCGGACGATGACGACGAAGAACATCATCACGCGTTGCCGCACGACTTCAAGCCTCATGAATCCCCTTGGGCAATGACCGTACCGCTAATCGTTTTGGCTGTGCTTTCGACCATTGGCGGTCTTGTCGGCGTTCCGTACGCAATGAGCTCACTTTTCGGCGCAGGAGACGTCAACGTGTTCGAGCACACGCTTGAACCGGTCATTGCGGAAAAAGACGAACATGCCGGACATGAATCATCGGCTAGTGAAAAAAAGGAAGTGAAACACTTCTTTGGGTCTGAAACAAAAACGACCGCGGCAGAGCCTGCCGCATCCGAAGCACACTCGCCAGAGGTTATTGCTAAGGAGAGAGGCCTTGCGGCACTGTCAACAGTTCTTGCGGTGATCGGCATTGCGATCGGTTTCGCGTTGTTCTACAAGACTCCGCTCAGAAAGATGCCAAAGATCCTTGAGGAAAAATGGCGTCTGGATGAGTTTTACAACGGATACATAGTCGATCCGATCACAAAGCTCTCGACTACGGGTTTATGGAAAGGATTTGATCTCGGATTTATCGACGGCATCGTAAACGGTATCGGCGCGGCAGTTGCGGCGTTTGGCAATGCGGTGCGTCATATGCAGGTTGGTTTTGTTCGAAGCTATGCCGCGGTGATCTTGCTCGGGGCACTGGCCGTGATCGGGTATTTCATTTACTACGGATTGAAACTTATTGGTTAAACGTTCGTTGTTCGTGGTTCGTCGCAAGTAGAAGGCGGCGAACGACGATCAACCAACAACGAACATCAAAATGGATTTCATAAACGAAAATCTTTTAACAATACTGATTTTGCTGCCGGTATTCGGCGCGGTCGGCGTGATTCTGCATCAAATGTTTTGGAAGCAGGAAAGCCAGCTAAAATGGCTGACCTTCGGCCTAACGCTTGTCAACTTCCTGATATCTCTGCTTCTGATCAGCGGCACAAAGACGGCCGGTACAGGATTCTCGTTCGAGAAGAACGTGCCGTGGATTTCGGCTATCAATACGAATTATCACGTCGGCGTGGATGGCCTTAGCCTATGGCTGGTGATCCTCACTACGTTCATAATGCCGATCGCGGTGATCTCTACGTGGCACGCGGTCGAAAAAAGGCCGACCGCGTTTTACGCTTTCCTGCTGCTGCTCGAATCTGCAATGATCGGCGTTTTCGTTTCGCTTGATCTGCTGGTCTTTTATTTGTTTTTCGAAGCCTCGCTCGTCCCGATGTTTTTCCTGATCGGGATCTGGGGCGGCGAAAACCGCATTTATGCGGCGGTAAAATTCTTTATCTTTACGGCACTCGGCAGCCTGCTGATGCTTGCGGCGATAATTGCACTTTACTATGTGCATGCGAGCCAGACCGGCCTCGGCACATTTGATTTTGTGGCCTTGACGAGGTCGATCGAACTTGGTCACCTTGCGTTCACCGGTCCGCTTGCTGTTACAGGAACACTGATGTTCTGGGCCTTCGCCCTTGCCTTTTCGATCAAAGTTCCATTGTTCCCGTTTCACACGTGGCTGCCTGACGCACATACCGAAGCACCAACTGCGGGTTCCGTGATCCTCGCCGCCGTGCTCCTAAAGATGGGAACTTACGGATTGATGCGTTTCAATTTCACGCTGTTTCCGGATCAGAGCCGAGAATGGGCTTGGCTTTTCATTACGTTGGCGATCATCGGCATCATCTATGGAGCATTGGTTGCGATGGTTCAGCCGGATGTGAAACGCCTCGTCGCGTATTCATCGGTCGCTCACATGGGATTCGTCATTCTTGGAATGTTCTCGTTCACTGAAATGGGAATGCAGGGTGCGTTGTACCAGATGCTGAATCACGGGGTCTCGACCGGCGCACTGTTCCTGCTCGTCGGATTTATTTACGAAAGACGTCATACCAGGCAGATCTCTGATTTTGGCGGCTTGGCCAATGTGATGCCGATCTACGCGACCGTTTTCGTGATCACATCAATGTCGTCGGTTGGCCTGCCTTTTCTTAATGGGTTTGTCGGCGAATTCCTGATCATGATCGGAATGTGGAAATCGACGATCCTGCAGGTCACAGCATCCGCGAACTGGAACTATATCGCGACCATGCTCGCAGGAACGGGTGTGATATTTGCCGCCGTTTATCTTCTTTGGATGATCCAACGCGTTTTCTTTGGCAAAGTAACGAACGAAAAGAACAGATCATTGAAAGATCTGAGTTGGAGAGAGATCGGGCTGATCGCACCGCTCCTTTTCTTGATGGTTTTTATGGGTGTCTATCCACGGCCGTTTCTTGACGCTGCGAAAGAAAGTGTGAACGCCATCCAAAAACGCGTGATGCACCAGGCCGGCGGCGAAGTTGATCATGCCGCGGCCGTTGACAATAAGACAACCGAGCCTAGATCGCACGAATAATGAATACGCTTTTTCTACAGTTAACGCCGCCTGACACGAATATTCCGATCTTACTTCCGGAATTGATCGTCGCCGCCGTCGGCATCGTCGTGATGGTTTACGACAGCTTCTTTCCAAAGGACCGTGTGACCACCGGACTGATCTCGATCGCGGGACTAGCCGTTTCAGCGTTCTTTCTCATAAGGATGTGGTCGGGCGAAACGTTCGGAGCCTCATCGTGGAATGGAATGATCGCCCACGACAATCTTCGGCTTGGATTCTCGATAGTGTTCCTGATCGTCACTGCCTTGACAATTCTGATATCGACCGTTTGGGTCGAACGCGAAGATGTTCCCGCCGGCGAATACCACGCGCTGCTAATGTTCGCGACGTTCGGCATGATGTTGATGGCGTCTGGGAACGATCTCGTAGTTATCTTTCTCGGGCTCGAAACGCTATCTATCGCGACCTACGTTATGGCGGGCCTTCGCCGAGGCGACCTGAAATCGAATGAGTCAGCGATGAAGTATTTCATCCTGGGATCTTTTGCGTCTGCATTCCTGCTCTATGGCATGGCCTTGATCTATGGCGCGACAGGATCGACAAACCTGACCCAGATCGCAGACAAGATCACGACGGCCAACTTCCCGGGGCTCCTTTTGATCGGCGGCGCGATGATGCTCGTCGGATTCGGGTTCAAGATCGCATCGGTACCATTCCATATCTGGACGCCCGACGTTTATGAAGGAGCACCTGCTCCGGTCACCGGCTTTATGGCTGCGGGCCCGAAAGCTGCTGCATTCGCTTCATTCATTCGCGTTTTTGTGCTTGGATTCCCATTTATCGCGGGCATTCAGGCGTCAAACTATCTTCACGAATCATGGATGACCGCTCTCAGCGTAATGGCGATGCTCACGATGACGGTCGGCAACGTTGCCGCGATAATGCAAAACAACGTCAAGCGAATGTTGGCCTATTCGTCAATTGCCCATGCCGGTTATGCCCTCGTCGGATTTATCGGCGCAGGGGCCGCAAAACCCGGACAGGCGCAGGACGCTGCGATCGCATCCGTGGCTTTCTATATGCTGACCTACGCGATCACGAATCTTGGAGCGTTCTCCGTCATATCGCTTCTTGCTCAAAAGAACGACCGACGCGCCGAATTTGAAGATTACAACGGCATCGGTTTCAAATCGCCGGTACTTTCATTCACGCTGTCGCTCTTCATGCTATCGCTTCTTGGGCTTCCGCTCACAGCTGGTTTTGTGGGTAAGGTCATGGTGTTTCGACCCGCATTGGAAGCCGGGAATACCTTGCTGACTGTGTTAGTCATCGTCGCGGTGATCAATACGGCGATCTCGGCTTACTACTATCTGAGGATGATAGTTGTGATGTTCTTCCGTGAACGCACGACCGAATGGACAGAACCGAAGATCCCGGCAATGCTGTCGGCTGCATTGCTGATCGCGGTTATCGGCGTCTTCTATCTTGGTATTTTCAGCAGCGGGATCATCGAGCGTTTTTCACAGTCCAGATCAGCGGTTGGGGCACACCTAAGGTAAGGCGGGATGCATCGGGAGATAGACCTCGAAACCTGGGAACGTCGTTCGACGTTCGAATTTTTCAAGGATTTCGAAGACCCCTATTTCAACATAACCGCTAATCTAAATGTCGCGAGGCTGTACGACATGTGTAAGTCAAATGGCCTCGCATTTTCGTTGGCGTTCTTATTCTACTCACTTGAAACCGCAAACGAGGTCCGCGAATTCCGACTGCGGATGATAGGAGAATCGGTCGTCGAATTTGACCGCGTCGAGGCTACCCAAACGATACTCAATGAAGACAAGACCTTTTCATTCAGCTATTACCGCCTGCAAGATAATGTTATCGAGTTCGTTTCAGAAGGCAGGGTATCGCGTGACAAGTACCTTTCATTAAAGACGTTTGACGTCGAAACTGATCGTCTTGATCTTATTTATTATTCGGCATTTCCGTGGGTTTCGTTTACGAGCTTCAAGCATGCCAGTCGTCTCAATAATCGGCAGACGATCCCGCGAATGGTCTTTGGAAAGATGTTCGAAGAAAATGGTTCCCGAAAGATGCCGTTTTCGGTCGAGGCGCACCACGCCATGATGGACGGTTATCACGTAGGACTTTATTACGAAACACTACAGCAAAAGCTCAATTCGCTTTGATATTCTTCAATGTTAAACCTCGAAGGCCTTCGCGCAAATCTAGGCGAACTTTGGATCCCGGACATTTACATAAGTGATGTTCGGAGTATGCGGACCCGAAGAATGGCGATGGCGATCCCGGAACGCGAAAATTCACCCGACATCCTTCACACGCTGCTTGGCGTTGAATTAAAGGTCGGCAAGCTGCGGATCGCCTGCCCCGACTTGTCGACAGCTCGATACTTGATGGTATTTGCGCGTATCGGCTGCCGCGATATTGCCGTACCCTATGACATTACAAAAATCTCCAAGATCGCGGACGATCTTGAAACGGCCTGGCAACGCTTGAATCTGATCCTTGAAGGTGCATCTGTCAGAACGCGCAATAAGGCGATCCGGCTCGTGCGCGATGAGATAGCCTCAGCCGGTTCCGGTGATGCCGCTCCTGAGTTCAAGCAAACCACGAAACAAAGGGGAAGATGTTAGATAAATGCCCTTTTTCGACGATGAAGGTAATGAAATAGACCCGAGCACGATACCGATGCCGTCTTTGTGCGACAGATGTGGAAAACAGGATGACGAGAACGAGTATATTCTGTGCACCCTGAATCGCATGGACCAGGTCGGCGAAAATCAATTCAGGTGCGGGGCATTTGTAAGTCGTTATGGCGCTCTCGACGATGTTATAATAGAATGAAGTTTTGGGCGTTCGCCCTTGGCACATCGAAGATGTTGGACGCAGGAGTCAAAACAAAAACAAGCGAGGAACTGCCGTTCCCTTATAACAAGCGGACTTTTTGCCGATACGAGCCGATCGAGCGAAAGATCGAACATGCCCGCGTGTTGATCGTAAATTCACTTTTGAGATACGAATCGGACATGTCCGAGACAGCCTTTGCCGAGCTCAACGGGAAGGTCGAAAGCCGGCTCAGGTTTGAGCGAATGGTCTCTGGAATGGCGTGCGACAATATTGCGCAGAACATCAACCGCCTCGTAAAGCAGCCAAAGACACTGACTGTTCATTTTTCAGAGCTAGCCGAAGCGGCACATGACTTTGCTCCCGATGCTATCGTCATGAGCGGAACCTACAGCGACTTCGACTATTATCTGCCCGCGCATTTATCGAAGTTCGAAAGATTTATAAAGAAGACAAGGATCCCTGTTCTCGCTATTTGCGGCGCACATCAGCTCGTAGGTGCGTCTTTCGGGGCAAAACTCAAAACGCTCGACGACTTAGAACTCTCGGAAAAACGGAACGACCGCCTCGTCGAGTATCAGTATCGATTTGTTAAGATCGTTGATCGGAACGATCCGATCTTTGAGGGAATAGAAGATAAATCTTCAGGCGTATGGCAAGACTATACGAAAGAGGATGACATCCTCCGTGTTTGGCAAAATCACGGCGTGCAGGTTGATGGGGTCCCGCACGGTTTCAAGCTTCTCGCTACGTCTTACCTTTGCAAGAATCAGATGATGGTGAAACGGTCTGACGGACAGATGATCTATTGTGTTCAATTCCATCTCGAAAAATCATTTGAGGATTGGTCAAAGAATCCGACGCGTTGGGAACACCCGAACGAATCGCGCGACGGTCGGATCCTTTTCGAAAACTTTCTTAAACTCGCTCTTGATAACGAACGATCGAGATAATGGCGCCGTAAAAGAGAAGAGGCGGACCCCGGTCCGCCTCTTCTTTTTTACGCTCCAGGTGTATTGATTAGTTGTTCGTCCGCTCAAATCCGGTCGTTTGCACGTACTGGAAGAACGGTGATCCGGGCGGCAGCCTTGTTGGATCAAGGAACGTACTGTCGAATACCCAGTTACGTCGCGGCGGATCATACACTGTATTACAGCATTTGAAGGCGCCGTTGTTGTTATGCGAATTGAAGAGATTGATGAGCGAACCGGCGTAGTTAAGATTATCACCCGTCCATTTCTCGAGAAACCTCTTGAAGTTATGGACGCCGCCATTCAACCGAGGTGAGATACCACCCTGGTTAGGCGTTGCTTCTTTACTTGCTATCGTATCGCCGGCGATCATTGCGAACCTTATCGTCGTTTCCGATGCCTGCCTGTAGGTATTCTTGCTCCATGGAGACGTGAAGCTCTGTGCGTCCGTCCAGTTGTTTGAAAGTATCGTCACAGCGTCTGCAACGATCGACGCCGGAATATGTACGGCATTATTGAACGGACGATAGTCGTTGAACGGAGTGTTTCCAGTGGCCGGAACGCTCGTAACATGAGTGGCGTTGTAATTCCCAAGCACGTAGACTCCGTTCTCGCTGGAAACTGTGAACCCCTTGGTATTGGCCGGTGTTGCTGAATCGTAAATTCCGGGCAGTGTGCTTCCGTTGACCAACCGCACGCCGCGCCGATAGAACCGATGATCGATCACTGCAACGCGGTCAACCCATTCCGCCTCATTGTATCGAGCGGCCTCGTCGTTTGCATAATCCGTGTTCAGTACGCCATATCCGTACGTTCCCGGGGGATCGAGGTCTTCGCCTTTTTGCATCGTGCCATCGTTGCCTGGCGCCGAACCGTAAACGTCCTCGCCGTCATATTTTCCATCGAAATCGACGTCACCGCGACGATCGGAAACATAAAATACCCAGCCATTTACATCGGGAACATCGTTGTTTCGAAGGCTGTGTCCGGCCGCAGTTGCAAACGGCGTGTTATCAGGAAACAGACCGTTAAAATCACCACGCAGAAACCGCCTCAGATTTGCAACGTCAACGTCGATCATGCTCATCACGCCGTTCCATGGAACCTTCTGATAACTGCTGAAAGTCGTGCCGTTGTAATAGGTCGTGCTCTGTTCGTCGTAATACAAGCCCTCACGGGTGTCAAATACTTGGATCGGAAATGGAACGACGGCCTGGTTTCCAAAAGCGAGTTTGAGATGGCCCCATCGCTCACGAAACGAATTTGAGTTCCATGTCGATGGAGCGTCGTTGCGTGACGTACAGCCGGAGTTGCATCCGTCGGAGACTGTGGCTGCGGTAGCCGAATCATAACGCTTGACGTAATTCAGCTTGTTGGAACCTGAGGAATAGTATGAAAGAGCGTTAGCGTAGTCGGGAATGTCGTCTCCCGGAATAGCGAACCGCTGAAGCCGGATGACAGAGCGGTTATCAGGACAGGTTGCCGGTGACTGTACGGCTGTGCTAGTAAGATTTGTGCTAGGGGCTGACGGAGTTCCATTCAATGCGACGGAGCACCCGCTTCCATCATAGCCCGCAATGCCCATTGCCGAGGGGGCATCATAGGTCACGCCCAGAGCAAGTATGTCTTCGGTGATGTCTTTAGTAATGATAGCTCCGGTCGCTGTGTCTGTCTCCACGGTTTCGATCTTTATCCACACCTCACGATTCGTGAATAAACGTTCTCCGTTAACGCGTGTTGCCTGGTAGCCCCAACCAGCGTCCGAGGTGCTGAGTTTCATTGGCTTTGGCTGGTAGCCGCGTGACCAGGTTCTGGTTGTTCCTGGCGTCGGCAACGGTACCGGTAGAGGGAACGGGACAGCGACAGGTTCGGAGCCGTCGCCCGAGATATTTCCGTCAAGTCTCACTCCACAGCTTCCGGTTACTGCGGCCGTACCCGCGCCCGAAGCACATCCCGGAAGCTTTGCCTTGCTGTCGGCCATACTGACGCGAATACCGGTCTTGTTCGCAAACCGTTCGGACTTCATTATATCCCCGTCCTGTGTTGCAGCCGTCACCGCTTCGAGTGTTCCGTTGTTGTTCACGAGATCACCCCCGTTTGATCCAGGCGTAGCTTTTCCGCGCCTGATCATTTCGGTCAGATCGTTGCTGCCGGCCACCTTTAGCGGAAGTTTCAGTTCAGGAACTTCGGCCTGGAGATTACCATCGAATTTCGCCGTCTGTGTCAGAAAGCTAGTGTTTCTACGGCTGGATGGCATGTCGGGATCCGAAGCGAAGATGTTCGGCGTTCCGTTGAGAACACTTCCTTCTGTCGGAAGCAATTGTTTATTTACACCCGAGGCATTTTTGATCCACGTTTGATTGTTGCCGCTGTCGCCGGTGAAACCATTTCTCCAGGTCTGCGTAACGATGTGCCCGTGAGCCGTTACGCGTGAATCAAAGTAAACGCCTTCGGAACCGGGCGAAACGAAAAAGTGTCGGTTGGAATGAACGCGGCCACCAAAACTGAAGAGCGGTGGACGGAACAGCTCAAGATCATCCTCGTAAAACACACCGAACTGGAAAATTGGGATGCGGTTGTTGAGAATGTTGCGGGTCAGTTCGACTTGCGTTCTTGTTACTGTATCAGTCGCGGTTGTTCGAAGTCGCCAATTGTCACGGAGGGCGTACAGTCCTGAGTATGGGCCGCCAGAGAGAGTCTCTGAAGCGCTTACCGACGTTTGGTCAAGCGATTGTACAAAGGTGAACTGCCCGCCGGTCGCTGTTGACAGCCCTGGAACCAGGTCGCCGTTCCTTACGGTAGCGAGGTCGCCCGTTGTCGGGCTCAGTTTTCGTTCGAAGATCTTGTTGAAATTTCGCGTCATCATCTCAAGGCTTCCCTGGGCGGCATAGAAGGTCCGCGCCTCAGCCGCCTCGTTACCAACGGCGGCTGCCTCGGTCGACGTTCGCGTAAGCGATAGCGCGACGAAAGCCCCGACAAGGGCGAGCACAAAAAGTGCAAGCACAACGGCGGTCCCACGCTCCTTAGAACGATCTTTGATCTTTCGATCCACTTTTTCCTGAATGATCATAGTATTGCCTCACCTGCGACTTCAGTTCGCGTCGTAACCAAGATTTCTCGTACTAAAGGTAGACGTCATCGACGTCCTGAATGGCTGCCCCGCGCTGTCTGTTTCTAAGCTGCGTACGTAAACCGTAAATCGGATCTGGCGGACGGCTTGCAGCAGAGCCTCTTCGTCATCCGCGTTACCCGCAACCCCATCGACACCGGCGCTCGGATTGTTTTTTACCGAGCCGTCGTCCATGATGTACTGGATCTGGAAATCTTCGACCCCGTAAACGAGCGGCTCGTCGACGAAAGCGACCGCCGGCACCTGAGGTGGAACATTTGCATAGCGCCTTCGTGTCAGTATCCCGTCAGTCGTGACAAAATACGTCACCATCAATACGCGGTGAAGGCTTGCCGGGACCGTAATCCCTCTAAGTGGGCCGCTTGAACCGGTTTGGTTTATTCCAAGTACATCGCCGTTGGCGAATTGCACTTTATTGGTGCCGCTCAGTGCAGTGGCCAGCCCGAGCGTCGAACCGGTGTTCCCGGAAACGAGATATAGATCATTGACTCGACACGCGGAATTTGACCCCGCCAGTGGAACGATCTCGTCAATTCCGGATCCATTCGTTGTCGCGGCATTTATGCTAAGCGGTGTGGAAACCAAGACGCCACCAGAGCCTACCATGTTGAACGTTGAGTCTTTATAAAGGAACGTCACCTGGTCTGTCCGGGTGCCGGCGACGGGATTCAGCGCGTTGGTTCGAATGTCGTTGCCGGCAATGATTGGCGGGACGGTGTCGCGCGTGGTGTCAAAATCGTTCGGTATTCCTAAAAGAGTCGTAATTCGATTATCCGGAAGTACAACAGCGCTCCGCAACGGATAGCCGTAGCCGGCATTATAGGTGTCATGGCCGAGCAGACTCATCCCGACGCGGATGGTCTTCGACAACTCGACCTCCTGGTTAACGGTATTTCTTCCGGTTCGGGCAGCATTTAACGCCCCCCAGATAAGGCCCGTAACAATAAGGAACAAGGTCATGGAAATGACCATTTCCAAAAGCGTGAAACCGGACTGGCTCCCGCATGCGTTCGAGATTGGTTTCCTCATAGTCGAATAACCTTTCCGATCAATCCTGGACGGAATAATCCGTAAGGATGGTAGTCAATATTTCGTCTCGCTGGGCAGATCCAACAAAATAGCGCACAGTGACGGTCGCCCTGCGCATTTTCACTGGCCAGAGTCCCGGCGTCGGGCATATTGGAGACGGCCGGTCAGGGTCGCAGATGTCGGTTATAACGATGTTTCGGGTATATCCGACCGTCGCGGCTCCCGCATCGTCGGCCGTTCCCACCACTTCATCCGGCCCTGCACTTGAAAGCACGGATTGAAATCCGGTCAAGAATACTCCCTGTGGAAGGCCTGTGTCCGGATCGAGGTTCGTCCCAACGTTTCCGACAGTATTCCAACCGAGCCTCACAGGATCTGTTTCCTTTGCCGCCATGATGGATTCCATTGCGGTCGCGGCAATATGCCGGGCAGTCAATTGCTGCTGTTGGCCCCGAGATAACAAAACGCCGGCGGAGATCGCCGACAGATATCCGAGGATGCCGATGAGGAAGATGACAAGCGCGACCATTACGTCAACGTAAGAAAATCCTTCCTCGCGGCCGGTCAGTTTCGTTTTCGTCTGATCCATAATTAACCTGCCGAAAATGTAGCTCCGTTGTATTTCCAGTAGCGGACCGCACCGCTGCCGCCATATAGCGTGATTGCCCGAACCTGTCTGGCGTCAGACGGCACGTTACTCGCGGCCGATGTCGGTGGATAAACAAAGAGAGTGGCACTAACAGGAGTATTTCCTGCGTTCACCACGGATCCGTCTGATCGGAATCGTATGGCCCAAACCGTGTTTCCTATCGTCTGGGTCGCTCCTTCAAAATGTCCAACGGCATCGACCACAAATGATGCGCCGCTGTAGTTTGGCGGATTTGGCGAGGAGATGCCGTTCGGTGCCGCGTCCATTCTGAGCACCCCGGTCGCCTCGATCGGAACAGACTTCACGAGTCTGTCGTTAGCGTCGCCGTCTTCGTCGATGATGTGTACCCTGCTCTCTGTTATGTCAATCTCCATTCGATAAGTTCGACGTTGATTAAGCGCCAACTGGCTAGATTCACGCATCAGGTCCATGATGCGTTTCGATTGTTCTTCGGATTTGTAGAGCGACGTATAGCTGACCACGTATGGTATCGAGATCACGCACATTACGGCGATGATTGCGACCACAATCAGTAGCTCGATCATCGAGAAACCCCGCTGGCCAGAATGGGATCTAAAACTAATGACTGACATAAATTTAGCTTGGCGGCAAAAGTAGATCTAGAAAGCGTTTAAGGCGAGATGTGCGGCGGCAGTGAGCCGGAAAGACCATGAAGGAGCCATACCTTCAGGGCAATATACTTATAACACGCCTACCTTTGAGTGTCAACAATTGCAAAAGGTGTTTTGCATTGGCAAACACAATATTTAGACACGATCAACAGGTCCGATCTTCCAGATAAATAGTAGTTGGGATTTTTGGGGTGGGGTCAGGGGAAACAGTCAGTAGGTACGTTTTCAAGTGTATTTCTGGCCAACATATCCACAACGGCGTTAAAATCGCCGCCCGTCTCTTCAAACACTCTTAGCTGTTCGTCTGCTGAGGTACCTCGTTCGAGGATGGTGTGCACATGCTCGATCTCTTTTCGTGAGCCGAGCGGGTCAACCACCTCGTCCACAAACTCCAAAAGTTCTCGAATAAGATCCTTAACCGGTACTTCCTTCTGCTTGCCCAGGTCAAGGAGCATTCCGTCGAGTCCATATCGTATAGCCCGCCACTTGTTTTCCTGTATCAAGCGACGATGATAGAGACGAAATCCGAGATTCTTTTCGATCAGGAGATTCAGCTTCGCGACGATCGCCTGGAAAAGCGCCGTAACCGCGATCGTGTCATCGACACGTGTCGGAATGTCACATACACGGAATTCGAGCGTCGGAAATTTTGCATGCGGTCTTACGTCCCACCAGACTTTTGTCCCGTCTTCGATGCAATGCATTTTTACGAGAAGATCAACATAGCTTTGAAATTGCTGATAAGACTCGAAATGATCGGGTATGTCCGTGCGCGGGAATTTCTTGAATACTTCACTGCGATAGGATTTTAGTCCTGTATTAAAGCCAAGCCAAAACGGAGACGAGGTCGTCATCGCCAGTATGTGCGGCAGAAAGTATCTTGCCGCATTCATAATGTGGATTCGGCGGTCTAGGTCCGCGATACCTACGTGAACATGAAGGCCGAAGATCAATAGACTGCGCGCTACCATCTGCAGCTCGTCAACCAACAGCTTATATCGGTCGCCGTCGTAGATCTTTTGCTCCGACCATTTCGAAAATGGATGAGTCGAGGCCGCAACGATCACCATTCCTTTCTTTCTCGCAAGGTTTGAAATAATGCAGCGCAATTTGGTGATGTCTTCGCGAGCTTCCTGAACATTCGCGCAAACGCCGGTCCCGACCTCGATCATGGACTGGATCATCTCGGGCTTTATCTTCTCGCCTAAGAGAAGTTTCCCTTCGTCAAGTATTTCGGAAACGTGCGACTTCAACTCACGCGTCTCAGGGTCAACTATTTGAAATTCTTCCTCAATTCCAAGAGTAAATTGATCGAACATACACGCTTATCTTCTGAAACGAGACCTTTTCAAGTTACCTTCGATTTCGACCTGCGGGCTGCAAAGTTATCGACGATTGTACCTTAAATATTGCAAACAAAATACAAAATTGTGCAGACCCGACCAGGCGTTATCGAGCCATCTCTTTTGCGATCTTCAAAAACTCCTGCGAAGCATGGGAAAGCTCTGAATTCTTACGATAAACGATGTTAAGCTTTCGCTCCAGTTTCATCTCCCGGACTGACAACCCCACGAGTTGTCCTCTTGCGATCTCTGATTTCGCGGAGAGCTTCGGGACTAACGCGATACCTATGCCGGTCTCTACAAGCCGTTTGATGGCCTCAAGCGACGGAAGTTCGACCGAAATATTCAATCGCGTGTCAAACTTATTGAATGATTCAATGACTTTCTGACGATAAGGCGAGAGTGCATTGTGAGCGATGAACGATTCGGTACCCAGGTCTTTTACAGATACGGAGGTCTTCCCCGAAAACCTATGTCCCGGCGCCACGACAAGTACTAATTCATCGTTCATTACCGAAACCGACCGCAGCGAACTGTCACTTGGTTTGAATGAGATGACACCGAGTTCCACCTCGCGCGCCGTGATCTGCTCCGGAATCCGGCTTGCAACTCCTCGCTGAACTTCGATCTTGATCAGTGGATGCCGCTTGCGAAACTCTTCGATCACGGGCAGCAGGTAAAAAACTGTGTGTTCGTTTGCACTTATGGTCACCTTTCCGCTCTGCAGATTTCTCATCTCGCGCAACGCGGTGTTCGCCGCGTGACGCAAGTTCATCATCTGTTTCGCGTAATCAACGAGAAGTTCACCTGCAGCCGTGAGCGTTCCGTCTTTCGACGATCGATCGAAAAGCTTCTCTCCTATCTCCTGTTCGAGACGTCGTATTGCCTGGCTAACTGCCGGCTGCGTTCTCCCAAGCAGGTCGGCCGCGCGTGAAAAACTCTTCTCCCTTGCGACCGCTATCAAGACTTCAAGTTGATTGATATCCATTTCTGGCAATTCTCTACACGGGGTTAAGCAGGCGAACAGCGACCTCCGATACCCTAAATTGTTCTTCTTGGTAGGTATTTTACTTCGAAACTGAGAAATTCGCTAATCTTATTATCAATTTTAATTATGTTATTTGATGATCGATAATGTTGACTTTGAGCTTTGTAAGTACCTATCATTCGTTCTAGGCAATCGAAACATATCGATATAGAGCCAACTTGGAGGGCCTTATTAAAATGAGTCAGGACAAATTAGCGATCTTTGATACGACCCTGCGTGACGGCGAACAGTCACCCGGTTGTTCAATGTTTCTCGAAGAAAAGATCGAGCTTGCAAATCAGCTTGGCGAACTCGGCGTCGATGTGATCGAGGCCGGTTTTCCGATCGCTTCTGAGGGAGATTTCAGGTCCGTTCAAGCCATCGCGGCCGAATGTCGTTCCAAGCGGATCGCTGCGCTTGGAAGGACTTTGGAACCTGACATCATTCGAGCGGCGGAAGCATTGAAACCGGCCGCCAGCACACGCATCCATACGTTCATTGCCACGTCCGATATTCATCTGGAGTACAAACTCAAGAAGACCCGTAGCGAAGTACTTGGGATGGCAAGAAGCGGGGTGAAGCTGGCTAGCGGCCTCGCTGATGAAGTTGAGTTCTCCGCAGAAGATGCAACAAGGACGGACATCGATTATCTATGTGAGGTCCTTTCGGCGGTAGTCGATGCCGGTGCCACGATCATCAATATACCTGACACGGTCGGGTACTGTTTGCCAAATGAATTTGGTGAGCTTATCTCTACCATCCGTGAGCGCGTGGTTGGCGAAAGCGATAATGTCACGATCAGCGTTCATTGTCACAATGACCTCGGCCTCGCTGTCGCGAACAGCTTGGCGGCGATCGAGGCCGGAGCTCGACAGGTGGAATGTACCATTAACGGCATTGGTGAGCGGGCGGGAAATGCGGCCCTGGAAGAGGTCATCATGGCAATGACCGTGAGGTCGGATAAGATCCCTGTTTCGCACAATATTGATCCGACCAAGCTTTATCCCACAAGCCAACTGCTTTCTTCGATCATCAGCTTCGGCGTACAGCCGAACAAGGCAATTGTCGGACGGAACGCGTTCGCTCACGAAGCGGGAATTCACCAGCATGGCGTTTTGAGCAATCCGCTTTGTTACGAGATAATGACGCCCGAATCGGTGGGAGTTCCGCATAATGACATCGTGCTTGGAAAACACTCGGGCCGGCACGCATTGATCGCCCGATACGAGAAGTTGGGCAAGGTATTCTCTCACGAGGAACTTGACGATGTGTACAAGCGCTTTACACAGCTTGCCGACAAAAAGAAGAATATCTACGACCAGGACCTACTCTCTCTTTTAGCGAGTCAAAACCCGGTCGCGATCGCGGCATGACCGATATGAAATTAACGATCTTACCAGGTGACGGCGTCGGGACTGAAGTTACCGCCGAAGCGATGCGGGTCCTGACTGTTGTATCCAAGATTTACGGAATGACGATCGAAACCTCCGAAGCCCTTATCGGTGGGGCCGCGATCCGAGAAGCGAATTCTCCGTTGCCCGAGGCAACGATCGAAGCCTTCAAAGGGGCGGACGCGGTACTTTTGGGCGCCGTCGGCGACCCGGCTTTTGACGACCTGCTTCCGGAGCATCGCCCTGAGATCGGTTTGTTGCGAATGCGCCAGCATCTCGGCGGCTTTGCCAACCTAAGGCCTGCAAGAGCGTTCGATTCTCTTATCGATTCTTCGCCCTTGCGACGCGAGATATTTGAGGGGACAGATCTTCTGATAGTTCGCGAATTGCTTGGCGGCCTTTATTTTGGCGAGCCCCGCGGATTTGACGACGCAACCTCATCGGCATTTAACACGATGCGATACAGCGTGAAAGAAGTTGAACGAGTGGCTCGGGTTGCGTTCGAATCGGCTCGCGGACGAAAAAAGAAAGTAACTTCGGTCGACAAGGCGAATGTTCTTGAGACTTCCAGGCTTTGGCGGCGAACGGTTTCTGAAGTTGCGGCCGATTATCCAGATGTAGAACTGGACCATTTGTTTGTTGACGCGTGCGCGATGCATCTTGTGACAAACCCGACGCGGTTCGACGTGATCCTGACAGAAAATCTTTTCGGCGATATCCTTTCGGATGAGGCAGCCGTCCTGACCGGTTCGCTCGGGATGCTCGCTTCGGCGACGATCGGAGGAAAGGTCGATCTGTACGAACCCGTTCACGGATCGGCTCCGGACATTGCCGGCAAGGGCATCGCTAATCCTATCGGTGCAATCGCGTCTGCGGCTATGCTGCTGCGACACACCGGCAAAAACGAGGAAGCTGCAACCCGCATCGAAACTGCTATTGACCGAGCCTTGGCTGAGGGATATAGGACCGCGGACATCGCCGGTAGCTCATCAAAGATCGTCTCGACCTCTGAAATGGGCGAGATCATTCTTGGTTATTCAGCTGAGTCCGACACAGCAAAGCAGTCAGCTACCGGAAAATAGCCCCGAATGAAAACGCTCTACGACAAGATCTGGGATGCCCACGTCGTCCATCAAGAAGCAGGTAAGCCCGCTCTTATCTATATCGACCTTCAGCTGATACACGAGGTCACATCACCGCAGGCGTTTGAAGGACTGCGGCTTGCCGGCCGAGGGGTCCGACGGCCCGACCTCACCTTTGCAACGATAGACCACGCTATCCCGACCAGGAACCGCACACTTCCCTTTTCCGACCCGATCGCTGCGAAACAGGTCGAAACGCTTCGGGAGAACTGCAAAGAGTTCAAGGTTCCGCTTTACGATCTTGACCGAGTAGAACAAGGTATCGTCCATGTCTTCGGTCCTGAGCAAGGATTGACTCGTCCGGGAATGACGATCGTTTGCGGTGATTCGCATACTTCGACGCACGGCGCCTTTGGTGCTCTTGCATTCGGCATCGGCACCAGTGAAGTAGAGCACGTACTTGCTACCCAGACCCTTCAGCAAAACAAGGCCAAGAACCTATTAGTTGATGTTGACGGGGACCTCCCGTTCGGCGTAAGTGCTAAAGACCTGATACTCGCAATAATCAACAAGATCGGAACAGCCGGCGGCACCGGCCATGTGATCGAGTATGCCGGTACTGCGATCCGATCGCTTTCGGTCGAGGGCCGAATGACCGTTTGTAACATGAGTATCGAGGCAGGTGCGCGCGCCGGTCTGATCGCTCCGGACGAAAAGACATTTGCGTATCTCAAAGGCCGGACTTTTTCACCCAAGGATGAGAATTGGGACCGTTGTGTCGAATATTGGAGATCGCTTCCGACGGACAGCGAGGCCCGATTTGACAAGGTTGTCGATTTAGATGCTGCTAACCTTGCGCCGTTCGTCACCTGGGGAACGTCGCCGGAAATGTCCGTGACGGTGGAAAGTTCGGTGCCTGACCCGTCGTCAATAATCGATGAAACCAAGCGCCGAAGCTACGAGCGCGCCCTTGAGTACATGGGGCTTGAGCCTTCACTGCCAATAGATTCGATCAGCATTGACCGCGTTTTCATAGGTTCATGCACGAATTCAAGGATCGAAGACCTTCGAGAAGCGGCAAATGTTGTCCGCGGTTACACCGTGAAAGGCAGTGTTAACGCCATGGTCGTGCCTGGTTCTATGCTCGTGAAAAAGCAGGCGGAAGATGAAGGTATCGCTAAGGTCTTTACCGATGCCGGATTCGAATGGCGCGACGCCGGTTGTTCGATGTGCCTTGCCATGAATGACGATGTACTTCGCGACGGTGAACGTTGTGCGTCAACAAGCAATCGAAATTTTGAAGGCCGTCAGGGACGAGGAGGACGGACCCATCTTGTCAGTCCGGCAATGGCTGCTGCGGCCGCCGTAGCAGGTCATTTTGTCGACGTGCGAAACTGGAAATTCAAGGATCAATAGTGGAAAGATTTACGACTCATACCGGAACCTGCGTGGCGATCGGCCTGGCAAATATCGACACGGATCAGATCATCCCAAAGCAGTTTCTGAAGCGGATCGAGCGAACCGGATACGGCGAGTTCCTTTTTTACGATTGGCGTTTCGACGCCCAGGGAAATGAAAACCCGGACTTCGTATTGAATGATCCACGGTACAATGATGCGTCTATCCTGGTCGCTGGTGCGAACTTCGGATGCGGATCCTCACGCGAACACGCCCCTTGGAGTCTGCTTGACCATGGTTTTCGCGTGGTCATCGCCCCAAGTTTTGCGGATATTTTTTATAACAACTGCCTTAAAACGGGAATACTGCCGGTCGTTCTCGATGAAGAGAGCGTCAATGCCCTAATTAAAACGATCGATAGCGAACCAAACTACACATTGACGGTTGACCTGGAAAATCAGTCGTTGACTGGCTCTGACGGTTATCGGCGGGAGTTTCAGATCGATCCGTTCCGTAAATATTGTCTGTTCAATGGTTTGGACGACATTGGCCTCACACTCCTTCACGACAGCTCGATCACTGAATTCGAAGAAAAACGGCGTGAGCAACTCCCTTTTATTGTTGCTTGATTCGCTTTCACTAATGTTTCTTCCGCCCGGCCACCTGTTTGCAATTTTCTTTTCAGCAAGTTACCATAAAGGCTCGTAAACACGGCGGTTTCGTTGTCTTCGCCCCCTACTTACGAACACTAAGATTTACCAAGCTGACGTTCTTGTTGCGCCAAATTATGGGCTTTTCGACAATTGCAATTCACGCCGGAAATGAGCCCGACATTGCCACTGGGGCCGTGAGTGTCCCGATCTATCAGACATCCACATACGCACAAGATGGTCTTGGCAAACACAAGGGTTTTGAGTACGCACGAACCCAGAATCCGACACGCCTTGCTCTGGAAAAGAACATTTCGGCTTTGGAAAACGCAAGGTTCGGATTCGCGTTTGCTTCCGGGATGTCCGCGATCGACGCTGCCTTGAAGTTAGTAAAGGCGGGCGACCACGTGATTCTTGGCGACAACACTTACGGCGGCACGTTTCGTCTTTTTAGCAGGATACTTTCAAATTACGGCGTCGAATTTGATCTCGCGGACACATCGAACATTGCCGATCTCGAACAGGCGTTCAGACCAAACACGAAAATGCTCTTCGTGGAAACGCCGACCAATCCGGTAATGACCGTCACCGATCTTGCGGCCGTTTCCGAACTGGCTCATGCGCGTGGCGCAAAGGTGGTGTGCGACAACACTTTCATGTCGCCATATTTTCAGAAGCCGATAAACCTGGGCGTTGATATAGTTGTTCACTCGACGACGAAGTACCTAAATGGCCATTCTGACAGCGTGGGCGGATTCGTCGCCTTGAACGACGAAGAGGATGCCGAGTGGATCAGGTTCGTTCAAAACGGCGTCGGTGCTATTCTTTCTCCGTTTGATTCGTTCCTGGTTCTCCGTGGAACCAAAACTCTTGCGGTCCGCATGGAGTCACATGACAGGAATGGCCGCGTCGTGGCGAATTTCCTGGCTGAACATCCAAAGGTTCAGAAGGTTTATTACCCGGGCCTTACTTCGCATCCGCAGCACGAACTCGCAAAGAAACAACAGTCCGGGTTTGGCGGAATGGTGTCTTTTGAGACCGGATCGCTTGAAAACGCAAAAAAGGTCTTAGAAAGCGTCAAACTTTGTACTCTGGGCGAAAGTCTGGGCGGCGTCGAATCGCTGATCTCGCATCCGGCTACGATGACGCACGCTTCAGTGCCCAAAGAAACGCGAGATAAACTTGGAATAACCGATGGGCTCGTCAGGATCTCTGTCGGAATTGAGGATGTCGAGGATATAATCGAAGACCTCGATCATGCTTTGAGTTAGTCCGGAGCATTTGGTACAAACGCCTCACTAATAGTACCTTAGTCCGAACTGCGATAAATATGTTCACTGCCGAGATACACGCAACTTCGCATGTAGGCCGCGTTCGCCGCGGCAACGAAGATAATTACCTCCTACTGAATATCGCTCGCTCGCGGGCATGGACCAGCTCGCAGGACAGCGGCGAGTTCGTGATCGAATCTCAGACGTTCGACGTGGACGATAACGGTATCGTGCTTGCGGTCTCAGATGGCATGGGCGGGGCACTTGCAGGCGAGGTTGCGAGCAAGTTGGCTGTTGAGAGCGTCTGCGAGAAACTGCTTCACGAAGACATCGAGGAAACCCTTACACCTGAAGCGATGGATTATAACCTCATCGCGAAGCTTTATAATGCCACCGTTTACGCGAACTATTTGGTACATCAGCAAGGCCGATCAGACCCACAGTTTCAAGGCATGGGAGCGACGTTCACCGGATTGGGATTGACGCCGCGAGGTGTAGATATAATCCAGGTGGGTGACAGCCGTGCCTACCTTATTCGCAACGAACGGATCTACCAGATCACGAAGGACCAATCGCTGGTTCAACAGCTTATCGATGCACAGCAGATCTCGCCGGAAGAAGCGGAGACACATACGCTGAAGAACGTGATACTTCAAGCGCTCGGGGCACAGAACGAGATCTACCCGGTCTCTGCTCGGCTGAGCCCCAGCCGTGACGACGTTGTCCTTCTCTGCAGCGACGGTCTTTCCAACAAGGTTAGCGCGGCAAGCATGCAGCGGATCGTCACTGAAAACGTCCAAACACTTGAACAAGCCTGTGCTGAATTGGTAAAAGAAGCAAACGAGAATGGCGGCGAGGACAATATCACGGTCATAATCGCAAAGCTTACGGGCGACGGCCTACCAGAACCGGAAGGTGAAGATGTTCAGTTGGAACTTATCGATCTGGGGAATATTCACGACACGGCTGACCAGGATCTCGATGAAGACGACACCGCTGAGATAGTTTAGTCGCCACGCCAACCCGGCAGTTCCTTAACCACCGGCCTAACAAATATAGACGACCCTTTCACACTAACGACCTCAACCTTTTCGCCCTCGATCAACTTAGTATCGCTGTCTACAGGAAAAGCAGTCCACGTTGAGCCATAGACCTTAACTGCACCTTCGTTAAGTGCACCTGTGCTTCCCACTGAGACCGTTCCGATCTGACCCGGCAGTGAATCTATGCCCATTTTGACCGTGTCTTCGTCGCGGTGAGCAAGATAATTAGAAAAGATCGTTCGCGACATCGCCGTGAGCGCGATCGAGACGGCCGCAAAGATAACAAATTGCCACAGCAAACCTACCTCAAAAAAGCCCGCGAGTGCCGCGGCAAATGCTCCGATACCAAACCAAAGGAGCACAAACCCAAGCGTAAACGTCTCGGCGACGATCAACATCACGCCAAGAATAAGCCAAACGATCCAGGTCAGCTTTTCCATAACTTTGGAAAACAAGAGATTCTGCGGCAATGATAACATAGCCGGAACCAAGGGGTTAGATCGTGATGCTTGAGCAGACGTCTTTTGATAGCGAAATGACTCGTGATAATCTTCAGTTACGTGCTGGGGTGGCGGAATTGGTAGACGCCCGGGACTTAAAATCCCGTGTCCTTAGGGGCGTGCGGGTTCGATTCCCGCCCTCAGCACCATTCTTTTCCTTCTTTTCGCACGCATACAAATGAAGCAACCCATCTTCCGCCTGACAGGCCTTACATACTTCGTCATTTTCCTTTTTTCTTACCTGGCGGTATCAGCCCAAAGCGTTGAACAGCGGCGCTGGGCCGCGCATGTTCAGAATGTGACGATCACTCGTGACGATTGGGGCATTGCGCATGTTTCGGGCAAGTCCGATGCTGACGCCGTTTTCGGCATGATCTACGCACAGGCGGAGGACGATTTTAATCGCATCGAGACAAATTACCTTAATTCGCTTGGCCGAATGGCTGAGGCCGAAGGTGAGTCTGCGATATGGAGCGACCTTCGGCAACGGCTGTTTATCGATCCCGAAGGCCTAAAGGCTCATTACGCAAAAAGTCCCATTTGGCTGAAGCAATTGATGACCGCTTGGGCAGACGGATTGAATTTTTACTTGTCGAAACATCCTAACGTTAAGCCTCGCGTCATCACCAGGTTCGAGCCATGGATGGCCCTCAGCTTTACAGAGGGCAGTATTGGCGGAGACATCGAGAGTATAGACCTCCGCCAGCTTCGCGCCTTTTACGAGGACGATGCGATGGCCTACGCAATGCCGGTCGAACGTGATCCTTTGGCTGAACCAACAGGTTCGAACGGCATTGCGATCGCCCCGGTCAACACCGTAAATAAGAACGCGCTGCTGCTGATCAACCCGCACACGTCGTTCTACTTTCGCTCCGAACTGCAGATGACGAGCAAGCAAGGACTAAATGCCTATGGCGCGGTAACGTGGGGTCAGTTCTTCATCTACCAAGGCTTTAATGAACGCCTCGGATGGATGCACACCTCGAGCGCTGTCGATGCTATCGACGAGTTCCAAGAAACCGTCGTCAAGAACGGGGATCGTTACTTTTACAAACACGGCTCTGACGAGCGCCCAGTGACGGTAAAGACGATCAAGGTTGTGGTCAAGACTGGTCAAGGCACTTCGGAACGCTCGTTCGCAACGTTTCATACACATCATGGTCCGATCATACGGTCTGAAAAGGACAAATGGGTCAGTATCGGTTTGATGAACAAGCCGGTCGAAGCGCTGATGCAATCATACGGCCGCACGAAAGCCAAAAATTACACCGAGTTCAAACAGGTGATGGCTTTGCAGGCTAATTCATCGAACGCTACGCTCTACGCTGATGCCGAAGGCAACATTTCATACTTCCATCCGAACTTTGTGCCTAGGCGGGATCCAAAATTCGACTGGACCGAGCCTGTAGACGGGAGCGACCCCGCGTCCGATTGGAAAGGGATAATGTCGTTCAATGAATTGCCGAACCTTAAGAATCCAGCAAGTGGCTGGGTCTATAACAGTAACGACTGGCCGTGGTCCGCTGCGGGATCGGGCAGCCTGAAACAGTCCGATTACCCAAAGTATGTGGACAGCGGCGAGGAAAGTGCCCGCGGCCGCCACGCTGTCTTGGTCCTCCAAAACAAGAAGGACTTTACCTTGGAATCGCTGAAAGCGGCGGCATACGACAGCTATCTTCCCTGGTTTGAAAGAACGCTTCCGGCGTTGATAAAGGCCTGGGACGGTTTGTCTGCAGCTGATCCGCTAAAGTCCAAACTTTCCGGCCAGATCGACGTCCTTCGCTCGTGGGACCTAAGATGGTCAACCGAGTCGGTGCCTACGTCGCTTGCCGTGTTCTGGGCGGATAACCTCGTTCGCAAGGTGGCCGCCGAGGGCCGAAAGTCCGGAATGTCTCCTGAAGATTTTATTTCGAAAAAAGCGACCCCTTTCCAGTTGTTAGAGGCCTTGTCCACCGCAACCGACAAACTGACTTCGGATTTCGGTAAATGGCAGACACCTTGGGGAGAGATCAACCGTTTCCAACGTATCTCGCCTGAAATAGTGCATCCGTTCAGCGATGTCGCACCTAGCATTCCGGTCGGTTTCACATCCGGAAACTGGGGTTCGCTTGCTTCGTTCGGTGCGAGGCCTTTTCGCGGTTCGAAAAAATGGTATGGCACCAGCGGAAACAGCTTTGTCGCGGTCGTTGAATTCGGAAAAACGGTCCGTGCAAAGGCCGTAACGGCGGGCGGCGAAAGCGGTGACCCCAAGTCGAAACATTTCAATGACCAGGCCGAGCGCTACAGCACCGGAAACCTCCGCGAGGTCTATTTTTATCCTTCACAGCTGACCGGTCATACCGAGCGGACTTATAAGCCCGGGAATTGACCGGACAGGTATTGGTACTCAGATTGCTGTGTGAAAAATGGGGGAATCAAAATGAAACGATTTATATTATTCATATTGCTCGCGACCATTTTCGCATTTAGCGTTGCCGCACAATCAAGCGTTGTGGCCAAGGCCCAGCGTATTACCGGCGACCGCTTCGCCTTCAGCGCGACCACGCCCGACGGTGCCAATGTCCTTGCGGTGAAAAAACCATCTCGGCAAATGCTCGACGCGATCGACAAGGGGCTCGACGACCTGTTTGCCGTTGCCCGAAAGAACGGCTATCGCCGGAAGTTGAATTATTCCGACTACACGATCTTTATCGGCAAAGCTGACCGGCAAAAGAACGCAGATGGCGTTTATTCACCGGATATCGCGGTCGGGGCGGCACAATACGCCGGTTCGGTATATGACCAGGGTGGATATATTTACGCAGCCGGAATGGTCATTTCAAACAGCCCGTGTTCGTTTGTCATAGCCGAACACACTAAAGACTTTAACCGCGTCTCGGATGTCGTCAGATATGAGGGCGAACATCTGATCCTCTATCACAACGACCGCCGCCGCTACGAATCGACCAAGGACCACAGTCAAGGCGGTTCGCACCCGATCCTGCAATAAGCCACTCACGCCCGATTTCGTGCATCCCATAAACGATACGGTAAGCGGTTTAGGGTTGAAGGTCCGGCCTTTTTGGCCGGGCTTTTAGCTAACTACAAGTATTTCAAACACTTAGAAGGCGCCAGGCCCTACTGGCATAAACCTTGCAAATACGCTTCGCGGATGTCGTTTGAATATCCGCGAAGATGGAGGTCAGAACATGAGTTCCATCATTTCAAGCACCAAAGTCTTCGCGGTTTCGACTTTGATCTTTCTCAGCTCTTCTTTGGTGGCAACGGCACAGCCCGATTCCATCTACACGCTGCCTGCGGGGAAACGCTTTCGCGTAAAGATGGACACCGAGATCAATTCGAGAGCGGCGTCGGTGAACGACACGTTCTTCGTAACGATCGCCGAAGCGGTCTCGAACCGCGGCGCAGTCGTGATACCCGTCGGAACACGGATCGACGGCCGAATTGAAAAGGCGTCGCCGGCCGGATTTGGAAACGCAGACGGCAGGCTTGAAGTTATCTTCGACCGCCTCAGGCTAAACCTCGATTCGGCGTTGCCCATGGAAGGCCGTTTAGTAAAGCCGCTACGGGCTCCGTCGCGTGGCGTGTTCGCGTTCCTGTTGATCGCAGGTTCGGCCGCCGCGGGAGCGATAATCGGTTCGGCGGCAGATATTGAAAATGGCACCGCGATCGGGGCAGCGATCGGTGCCGGTGCGGGAACCGGCGGCGTGTTGATAAAGAAAGGGCGGGACGTGAGGATCCGAACCGCTGAGGTGTTCGAGATCGAGTTGAAAAAAGAGCTGGTGCTGCCAGCGAGAGAGTTTTGAAAAAGTTTAAGTTTGGTCGTTCTAGGTTTTTCCGGCGGCCATTTCGAAAAAGCCTGGTGTGAAGGGGAGAGCGCACCGGGCTTTTTCTATTTTTATCATCCGTAACACCTCTTGTTATCAGGCCGGTTTCTCGGTACGTTGATGTGACATTCCGCCGAGCGGTTTCAGGCCTGCGATTCTCCGATTTTTTTACGTATTTCTGTGATCTGGCATACCATTGGTGTGCATCGAATTTATTGCGGCGAGTGCCCGACGCTTCGCATCGAGCCAATTTCCTGTGTGCCTTCGGCACTTGAACCTGCGGAGTTCGGAGTGATCTATCCTGCGGCGGCTTCGGGTGCGGCGAGGCTGGAGGAAAGTGTGACCTATGACAAACTTGGCAACGTTAAGACGCGGATAGATACCGCTGGCCGTGCGACAACCTACGATTACGATGCCCTGAACCGGCTGATCAAGATCACCGATGCCGATAATAAACTGACACAGTTCGAATACAACCTCAGGTCGCAGTTGACGAAAGTGTAAGATGCTCTTAATCAGGAGTATATATTTACATATGACCCTCTCGGGCGAGTTTTGTCGCAGACGAGGGCGGGGGCTACGATGGCGTTCGAATACGATCCGGTCGGGAACAGGACAAGACGCACAGACTATGCAGGGCGTGTGACCAACTACGAATACGACGTGCTGAATCGTCTCAAAAAGATCACATATGTTTCCGGTTCGCCGAACACGGAGATTGATCCGACGGTGAACTTTACCTATGACGAATTGTCGCGTCTGCTGACCGCCGTGAACTCCACAGGCACAGTCGCGTTCATATAAGACAGCCGGAATCGCCTGAAGACGGAAACCGACGTCTGGGGAAAGGTGATCGAATACGGCTACGACGCGAATTCGAATCGGACGCAGTTGAAACTCGACGGCACGAATTACGCGACTTATGCGTATGACAACGCCGATCGTTTGAGCGGGATAACGAACATTGCCGACAGTGCGACCGTCACCTACGGTTACGACAACGCGAATCGTTTGATCTCCCGAAGCTTTCCGAATGGTGTGTTGACGAGTTACGAATACGACGGGATGTCGAGGCTAAAGCGGCAAAAGGACATAAACGCGACGGAAACGCTGTTTGACCGGCAGTACGGTTACAATAACGCAAATCAGATCGCCGGAATAACAGAGCCGACACGAAACCGGACGTTTGGTTATGACAATCTGGATCGTTTGACGTCGGTTGTCGATACAACGAATGGTAATGAGAGCTACGCGTTTGATGCGGTTGGAAACCGGACGTCATCGCATTCAAGCAGTTCATATTCGTACCAGGCATATAATCGGACGACGGCGACCCAGACCACAACGCAGGGTTTCGACGTTAACGTCAACACGGTTTGGAAAAGCGAAGGCAGCAAAAGATAATTGAGAATTTAGAGTTGAGAATTGAGAGTTATAGGCTGCGAAGGGCCGGGCAAATGGCGGCAATGGATGATTGACAATGGATAATTGAGAATTTCTCGCTTTCTTCTTTTCTTATTTTCTTACTTCGTGGTTCGATCTTCGTTTTTCAACCACGAAACAGGAAAAGGGCAAAAGAGAATGGTTTCGATCGGGTATGAATTGAAAGGGCGTTTTAACGCCCTTTTTATTTTGGCGCCAGCCGAGGTCGAGCAAGCCCGCTGAAGCGGGCTAAGGGATCTGTTGGCGACGGGCCCACGCTGTAAACGGCGTGGCTATCTGCCCTTCGGGACGGCGGCGCGTGCTTTTGCGACGAGGTCGCGGATCTCGCGGGAGAGCGTCGGGACGTGATACGGAGTCCCGCCGACGATCGTCCATTCGATCCCGCCGGTCTTTATCGCTTTGCCGTCGCGGATCTCTTCGGTACCGGTCGGGTAGAGGACTTTGAGATCGGCGAGCGGGTTGCCGTTCACGACGATCAGGTCGGCCTTATAGCCGACGCGGATACGGCCGATCGAGTCTTCCTTGCCGAGTATCTTCGCACCGTTGCTCGTCGCGTGCTGTATGACCTTTAGCGGATGAAATCCGGCCTCCTGATGCAGTTCCAGTTCGCGGAGCAGCCCAAAACCATACATCTGATAAATGAAGCCCGCATCGTCGCCGGTACCGATAACGCCGCCGCGTTTTTCAAACTCATAGAGAGCCTTCATCCAGATGCGGTAATTCTCTTTCCAGAACGCTTCGTCGGTCGATGTCCAGCCGATGAAGTACGAACCGTGGTTCGCCGGGTTCGGGCGAAAATATTCTTCCAAAACCGGGTGGAGATATTCGGCGAAAGCAGGATTCGTTTGGGCGCGCTGCAGGTCGCGCGATGCGTCATAGATATCGAGTGTCGGGTTCCAAGCGACACCGGCCTCGACCATCGCGTCGAGCACTTTCATCAAGCGGTCCCAGTTTGCTTCACGCCAGAGGCGACCGGCGTATCGGAAACGATCGACTTCGTTGTTGTAGTTATATTCGGCGGGAAAATTCTGGCGGCCGGATTCGATCGCTGCGTCGGGAATGCCGTACCAATGTTCGATGGTCGTGGTGCCGTATTTGATGTCGTCCCACGCGTTGGTCTCTTCGACACCGACGTGATGCATAACGCGAAGACCTTGCTTTTTCGCCTCGTCCATCATTGCTGCCATCAGATCGCGGTCGATGGTGTAGAGCTTGATGCCGTCGTAACCGGCGGCTTTCAGGTCGCGGACGCGCTGGCGTGCCTGCTCTGGCGTGGACGGCACGGGCGGATAGTAATAGCCGCCGTAAGGATAGATCCGAGGTCCGACGAGCGTGCCGGCGTTTATCTGGTCGCGATAGCCGAGGATCTTCTTGTTTGCCCAAGCGTCTCGGACTGTCGTAATGCCGCATGCGAGCCACATCTTCGTAACGTACTCGACGGGCATCGGAACCCCGCCGCGTTCGTCCTGTGTGTGGCCGTGGAGATTGATCAACCCCGGCAAAACGTATTTGCCCGTCGCGTCGATCTCGAGATCGCCGGCCTTCGGCCGCGCCGCCTTTCCCTCTTTAGCCGCAACGGGGTCGAAGCTTTGTATCTCGGTGAATACGCCGTTTTCGATAACGATGTCGAACGGCCCGGCCGCGGGCTTTCCGCTGCCGTCAACGATCGTCGCATTGCGAACGACGATGCGATTCACGCGTTTGCCGGAGAAAGACGACGGGTTGGCCTGAGCGAATGTTGCGGAGACGAGTATTGCGGTCAAGAGCGATAACGAAAGGACTTTTCGGATCATATGAGTGAGTATTTGGGACCTGAGAGATTTTGCACCGATTGCGGTTCGAACGCAATGCGGGCGAATGCCAATGCTTTTGTCGTTTGTCCGCAACTATGCGAAAATATTGTTTTTAACACACATCTATATTCTCAATAGGAAGGTTTAGAAATGGCTGGAAGACATAAAGTTACGGTCGTCGGCGCAGGAAACGTAGGCGCGACCGCCGCGCATTGGATCGCCGCAAAGGAATTGGCGGACGTTGTTTTGGTGGATATCGTCGAGGGGGTGCCGCAGGGCAAATCGCTCGACCTGGCACAGGCCGCTCCGATCGACGGTTTTGACGTTAAGCTCGTCGGAACCAACTCTTATGAGGAAACGGCGGATTCCGACGTTGTGATCATCACCGCCGGCCTGCCGCGTAAACCCGGAATGAGCCGCGACGATCTGTTGAAAACGAATTCGGACATTGTCGGTGCCGTGACCGACCAGGTCGCTAAATATTCGCCAAACGCATTCATCATCGTCGTCTCGAATCCGCTCGATGCGATGACGCAGGTCGCATTCAGAAGATCGGGTTTTCCGAAGAACCGCGTTATGGGCATGGCCGGAGTTTTGGATGCGGCACGCATGCGCTGCTTCCTAGCCGAGGCGTTGAACGTATCGGTAGAGAACGTAACGGCGTTTGTGCTGGGCGGCCACGGCGACACGATGGTGCCGCTGCCGCGTTATTCGACCTGCGCGGGAATACCGATCACCGAACTGCTTCCGAAAGAACAGATCGATGCGATCGTTACGCGTACGGCGAACGGCGGTGCCGAGATCGTCGGCCTGCTCAAGACCGGTTCGGCATATTATGCTCCGTCACTCGGCGCGGTCGAGATGGCGGAGGCGATCTTGAAGGACAAAAAGAAGATCCTGCCGTGCGCGGTTTTCCTCGAAGGCGAATACGGCATCTCAAATCTTTTCGTCGGCGTTCCGGTCAAACTTGGCAAAAACGGCGTCGAACAGATCATCGAGATCAACCTGACGAACGACGAGCGTGCCGCACTCCAAAAGAGCGCGGGCGCTGTGCAGGAACTTATCGACGTTCTGCAGATCTGATCTTCCACAATTCAATTCAAATGAAAGGCTGCCTTTATCGGCGGCCTTTTTGTTTTGGCCGCTGGGCTGGGGCGTTTGTGCGGGACACATCGTTCAATTTGACCGAATCAGTCAGTCATGGTGACCAGATCAGCTCCATAAATTAACGCCGTGTTCTGCTTAACCCGCTTATGTACAACATTTAGCTTTGTGGCACACGCTTTGAGAAAGGTATTTCGACGGAAATTGTCCGTCTGCACGCCGGACCACACCGGGCTTGCCACCAGGAGCTAAATGATCTTTTCCGCATTTCTCACAAAATTATTTCGCAAGACGGTATCTCTCACCATCCTCGCAGCTCTTCTGTTTTCCAACGCAGCGGCGGTTTCGGCGTTTGCAAATGTAACGAACGAACTGTCGGCACGATCGGAATTTACGACGGACCTTACACAGCTCGGCCGCGAAGGACGGCTTCGCGAAAGCATCGCATATCCTGCCGAGGTCGATCGTCTCGTCGAGATCTTGTCGAAAAACGGATCGCACCAGCCGATGATCGTTGACGAGACCGGAAACGTCCAGGACGAGATCGTCGAACAGGCAGCCATTCAGTTGGCCAACGACCCGGCCGGAGTTTCGATCGTAAAGATCGAAACGCGAAAGATATATTCGACCATTCGATCGGAGAAAGAAATCCAGGACGCCATCGGTGCTGTCGTCGCAAATGCGATGGCATCCAGCGGCAAGACCGTCCTTTTTGTCGACGATATCACTGCCGTTGCGTCGAACGATTTGAAGAACAGCTCAGTGATCGCAGCTGTTAAGGACGGCAAACTCAGATTAATAGCGGGAAGCACGAAGTCGGTATTTGTCGAGAAATTCGCTAAGAACGCTGACCTGCTTCCGCTGTTTGAAGTGATAGAAGTTTCGGCTTCTGCAAGCGCTCCGGCAAAAGACGATGAATCGAATGTTGCCGACAGCGGTTACCGCGGCGATACCGTTTCACCTGACCTTCGTAGAATGATGGGAGCTGACCCTACCGGCCAGACGCGTCTTGACGTGATCATTCAGGCGAAGAATGCCGGAATGCCTGAATTTCGTTCGCTCGTAAACGAAGGATCGATTCGCATCGTCAAACGATTTGGTCGGTCTGAGACTCTGCTCGCAAACGCTTCGCTTTCAGCAATTCAGAGGCTTTCGCAAAGTGGTGCTTTGAACTACGTCTCGCCTGATCGGCAGACGATGGGAGCTGGACACATAGAAACCACTACCGGGGCGAGCGTAATGCGGTCACAGCCGTTGATCGCCGATACGCAGCTTGACGGGACGGGCGTCGGGATCGCGGTGCTTGATTCGGGCCTATATGCAGGACACAACGGCTTTAAGAATGCCCAGGGACAGTCGCGGATCAGGGCCAGCGTAAATTTTACAGATTCACCTAACGGTGACGTCTATGGCCACGGGACTCACGTTGCCGGTCTGGCGGCGGGCAACGCAAACAACAATGGCGGAGCTTATCGCGGCGTTGCTCCGGATGCTGACATTGTCAGTGTCAAGGTACTGAACGACAATGGCGTCGGCCAAACCTCCTGGCTGCTGAACGGGCTGGATTGGGTGCTTCAAAACCGTCAGGCTCATAACATCCGCGTTGTAAACCTGAGTTTAGGATCATTCGCGATAGACAGTTATACGAACGATCCGGTCTGTTTGAAGGTGAAGGAATTGGTTGAGGCAGGCTTGGTCGTGGTGGCCGCAGCCGGAAACCTCGGCCGCGGCCAGAACAGCCAAAAGCTTTACGGGACGATCCATTCGCCCGGCAACAGTCCCTACGTGATCACGGTGGGTGCATCAAACAGCAAAGGCACTGATGCACGCGACGATGACTCGATCACATCGTACACCTCAAGGGGACCAACCCGCAGCTTTTATACAAAGGGAAACGGAGATCGCGTTTATGACAACGTGATCAAGCCTGATCTCGTTGCGCCCGGCAACGAGGTCGTCTCCCACAGATCAGCTCAGAGCAACGGAGGATCGGGAGATCCAGATGCATTGCTGCCGGTAAATGCGCCTGAGACCGCCGCGGACGCGATGATGTATCGCAGCGGCACGTCGATGTCAGCCCCGTTGGTCTCGGGAGCGGCCGCGTTGCTTCTCGAGCTCAATCCTAAACTCACACCCGGAATGGTTCGGATGCTGCTTCAGTATTCAGCACAGCCCATCGCGGGCGCGGATACGCTTGAGCAGGGTGCGGGACAATTGAATATCGACGGCGCGGTCCGGCTGGCTAATACTCTGAGAACAGATGTCGACTTTTCCTCGATGTCGAAGGGCCAGACTATGACGGCTTCCGGCTTGATGCTGCCAGCAGCGAATTCGACGGTTGGCGGAACGACGTTTCAGTGGGCACGCCTTATCCTGAGTGACCATGCTTCGTTGACCGGGCGAGATCTGGTAACACGGTTTCAGAGTATATATAAACCGGGACGAAAGTTCGGCGACGGCATCGTCTATGCGAACGGGGCATTTCGTGTTAATTCAGGACGCTGTGCTGGTGACCTGACGGTCCGTGCAAACATCTTTGTGAGCGATGGCGGTGCAGAGGGCAGCGGCCAGCAGCTCCTTTCGTCAGGCGTACTCATAGGCGACGGCGTATTGATCGGGGATGGGGTTTTGATCGGCGACGGCGTATTGATCGGGGATGGGGTCTTGATCGGCGACGGCGTATTGATCGGGGACGGGGTTTTGATCGGCGACGGCGTATTGATCGGGGACGGGGTTTTGATCGGCGACGGCGTATTGATCGGGGATGGGGTCTTGATAGGCGACCGCGGTTCCCGGATGTAATTTTAACGCCCGCAAAAGAAAAAAAGCCATCTGACCTGTAGTGGTTAGATGGCCTTTTTGTTTTCAACCCACCGTCTATTTCTTCAGCCAAGCGAACAATGCATTGACGGTGATGTCCCGGTTCGTTTCGTAGATCGCTTTTGTCAGCGGAAGCGACATCGGACAAACCTGTACGCAGTTTTGCGCGTTACCGCAGTTGGTAATGCCGTCGTCACCGAGTAGTCCGTTCAGTCGTTCGTCCATGTCCATCTTGCCGACCGGATGCATATTGAACAACCTGGCCTGGCCGATAGCCTGCGGCCCGATGTAATTGCCGTCTCCATACTGCGGGCAAGCCTCAAGGCAGCAGCCGCAGGTCATGCATCGTGAAAGCGCGTAGCGTTCCTGAGCGAGATCGTTCGAGACCTGTGGACCGGGCCCGAGTGCGTAACTACCGTCGAGCTCGACCCAAGCGTGCACATTCTTGAGGTGATCGAACATCTCCGAACGATCCACCTTAAGATCGCGGACGTTCGGGAATTTCGACATCGGCTGAAGCGTTACGGTGTCGCTCCCCGACGCAAGCAGCAGATCGTCGATCAGCGCTGAGCACGATTGGCGAACTCGTCCGTCGATAACCATCGTGCAGATACCGCATACCTGTTCGAGACACGACATATCCCAGACCGGAGGCGTGGTCTTCGTCCCTTCGGCGGTGACCGGATTCTTACGAATGTCCATCAACGCGGATATGACATTCAGGTTGCGGCGATAAGGCAACTCGAACGTTTCCCACCTGACGGGTGCACCTTCTTTGTCACGCCGCTGGATCTTCAGCTTGAACGTTGCCGGCGGGTTATCAAGCCGCGTCTTTTCAAATTGTCCGTTCGCACTCATTTTTAGTTGCCTTTTGCCTTTCCTTTTGAATAATCGCGTTTTCGCGGTTCGACTAACGAGATGTCCACAGGCTCGTAGCTGAGGACGGGAGCCTCATCGGAGTATTCAGCGATCGTCGTCTTGAGGAAGTTCTCATCGTCGCGGTCCGGGAAATCGGGTTTGTAATGCGCCCCTCGCGATTCGTTTCGATTCAAAGCACCGAGTGTGATGACGCGCGCGAGCTGAAGCATATTCCAAAGCTGACGTGCATGCGGCACGGCCTGTGTCGCCCAAAGGTTCGAATCGTTTATCGAGATCTTTTTGAAACGATCCTGCAGCTCGAGCAGTTTCGCATCAGTCGCCTGCAATCGGTCATTGTAACGTACGACGGTAACGTTGTCCGTCATCGCTTTGCCCATCTCTTCATGAAGGACATATTGGTTCTCGCCACCTTCGTTCTTCACGATCGAATCGTTGATCTCCTGCTGGCGTTTCAGTTCTGCGTCGTATATGCCGTTTGTATCGGTGTTGCCCCGTTCTACATTCTTCGCATATTCGATCGCGGACGGTGCAGCAACAAACCCGCCGTAAACACAAGAGACGAGCGAGTTTGCACCCAATCGGTTCGCACCATGGATCGAATAATCACATTCGCCGGCGGCAAATAAACCAGGAATGTTAGTTCGCTGTTCGAAATCGACCCAAAGGCCGCCCATTGAATAATGAACGCCCGGGAAGATCCGCATCGGGACGTATCTAGGGTCATCGCCGACGAACATCTCGTATATCTCGAGGATCGCTCCCAGCTTGCGTGTCAATGTTTCGGCATCGATATGAGTTAGGTCGAGATAGACCTGATTTTCGCCGCCTACGCCGTGGCCTTCGAGACAAACTTGAAAGATCTCGCGCGTCGCGATATCGCGAGGGACGAGATTGCCGTATGCCGGATATTTCTCTTCGAGGAAGTACCAGCGTTCGCTCTCGGGAATATCGCGAGGACTTCGTTTGTCGCCGTCAGCTTTCGGGACCCAGACACGGCCACCTTCGCCTCGAGCCGATTCGCTCATCAACCGAAGTTTGTCCTCGCCTGGGATCGAGGTCGGATGGACTTGAATGAATTCGCCGTTAGCGTATCTTGCACCCTGCTGATAACAAGCAGATACCGCACTGCCCGTGCAAGTCATGGAATTCGTCGATTTGCCGAAGATCAGGCCCGGGCCGCCGGTCGCCATAATAACCGCGTCGGCTTTGAATGTCTTGAGTTCCAGCGTCTGCAGGTTCATCGCGACAAGGCCGCGGCAGACCTGATGATCATCGAGCACGAGCGAAAGCATTTCCCAGCCTTCGTATTTGCTGACCTTGCCCTGCGTTTCCCATTTTCGGACCTGTTCGTCCAGTGCGTAAAGAAGCTGCTGGCCAGTTGATGCTCCGGCGAAAGCGGTACGGTGATGCAGCGTTCCGCCGAACCGGCGAAAATCAAGCAAACCTTCTTTGGTTCGCGAGAACGGCACACCCATTCGATCGAATAGGTAAATGATCTCGGGAGCCATGTCACACATCCGTTTGACCGGAGGCTGGTTGGCGAGAAAATCGCCGCCGTAGACGGTGTCGTCCAGGTGCTTTGCGGGCGAATCGCCCTCGCCTTTTGTGTTCACGGCACCGTTGATGCCGCCCTGCGCGCACACCGAGTGCGACCGCTTTACTGGCACGACCGAAATAAGATCGACATCGTGGCCCGCTTCAGCGATCTTCATCGCCGCGGCAAGGCCCGCAAGCCCGCCGCCGACGATCGCTATTTTCAATCCATTTGAACCCATATGAGTACGTACCCTAACTAAAATCTTTTCGGTTCTGAAACCTTCTTGGTTTCAACCTTGTGCTCGCACATCGACTTTGGGAACAATCCACACGGTCGAACAAACGACACGGCTGCGTTCGTACCGACTCCAAACAATCCGATCGCAAGAGCGATACACGCGTAGAGCGCATATTTTTGTGCGTTCTCGCCGATCACGATCCCCCAGTCTACCGCGAACAGCCAGAACCCGTACGCAAGGTGCCACGCAGTGGCCGCAACTCCGAAAATGTACAAAACCATTACCCAAGTAATGGAGAATTCCGCCGAAACAATATTGTAGGAGAGGTCGGCGTTACCGGCGATCGGTGTCGTGTTCAGTCCCGGAACAAGGCCAAACCGCATGTTCAATACATGAAAGAAGATGAACACGAACAGAAAAATGCCGGTCGCCCGCTGAAAGAAATAAAACCAATTTCGCGCCGTTCCGTATGTGCCGATATTCATTCGCGCTTCGGACGAGATGATCACGCCATAGATCGAATGAAACAGGAGCGGTATGAAAATGCCGAATATTTCGATCAGCAGCAGATAGGGGATATCGTGTATCTCCTGAACCGCCTTTTCGAATGCGGCCTCGCCGTTCATGGCTTTCGAGTTCGTGAACATATGCACGAAGAAGAAAAGCCCGAGCGGAACGATTCCTGTGATCTGATGTAGCTTCCGTAGCAGAAATGTTCTGCTGAATTTGATCGCCATACGCAAAGAAAACGTAAAAGCCCGAATTTGTTTATCGAATCTCTCAAATTCTAAATCCAATGAGAGAATTCAGCAATTCCGGGCATTTGATTTTATGGTAGCGAATTTGGTTTATTAGTAGAAATGAATTCTTTTGGTGAAATATATAAGTTCTGCAGTCATATAATGTCGCGTTATGCATATTGAATCCTTAAAGGTTTTCTGTGATCTTGTCGATCTTCAGAGCTTTTCCCTGGCGGCCGAGCGTAACTTTGTTACCCAGTCGGCGGTCAGCCAGCAGATACGTTCGCTCGAAGAGAGATTCAAAAGAAAGCTGTTGGAACGTGTTCGGGGAAGGCGAGACGTGAAGTTGACGCCGGCTGGCGAGGTGTTCTATCGAGAGGCAAAGAACGTCCTGTCAGCATTCGATCAGCTACAGGAGAGTCTTCGCGGGCTGGTCGGCAAGATCGGCGGCACGGTCAAAGTTGCTTGTACCTATAGCGTCGGACTTCACGAAATGCCGGCAAAGGTCGGCGAGTTCATGTCGAAATTCCCTTCCGCGCGTATCGACCTGGAGTATTCGCGAACGACCCGAGTGGTTCGCGACGTCCTCAACGGATCGGTCGAACTCGGTATTCTAGCGTTCCCGGACCCAAGACGCGGTTTGACGATCGTACAGATGCCGACCGATCGCATGGTGCTCGTTTGTCCGCCCGGCCACAAGTTCTCGGCAAGGACACAGGTCAGGACGAAAGACCTTGACGGGATCGAGTTTGTCCACTTTGAAAGAGACACGCCGACACGAAAGGCGACTGACCGGATCTTGAAGGCTGCCGGAGTCGAGGTAAAAAAGGTCGCCGAGTTCGACAATATCGAGACGATAAAGCGTGCCGTTGAGGTTGGCTTTGGAGTTGCGATCTTACCGCTCCCAGCCGTGGTCGACGTAGAGAAGGCCGGACGGTTGGCGGTTGTCAAACTTGCGGAGAAGGACTGGGTTCGTCCCGTTGGCGTGATACATCGCAGCGACCGTAGTCTTTCGCTTGCGGCAAAGAAGTTCGTTCAACTCCTCGAAGAAAAGACCTGATCCGTACCGCACCGGATCCCAAGTTATTGTGATTTTTTTCTTTCATTAGAACGATTTTTGAATATACTAGGGAAATCGAACTAAGTTTGTGTGTGATCGCCACTTGCCGGCCCGCGTACGTCGTTATTTTCGTTTCGACGCCGCAGACCGCATTCAATTCGGATCTGGAGGGTCACTATGAATGCCATACAACCCGCGAAAGCATATACGATCGTTTTTGAAGAATATCCCAAGTATATCTACGCTCTTGTTCACGGAGAAGAATACGGGTATGACGTTTTGCGAGGATTCTTGCGTGAGATAGCGGATGAGTGCCGAAACCGCGGTTTCGACCGTGTGCTCGTCGAAGAAAATATTTCGGCTACCGCTTCGGAAGATGATGTTTTCAGGATCGCGACGGAAATGCGCGAACTCGGCTTTGCCGACATCAGGCTCGCGTACATCGACCGTTTTCAAGAACAGCAGGAGATAAATGAATTTGGAGAAAACGTCGCCGTCAAGAACGGTGTTGACGTAAGGGTCTTTTCCGATCGCGAAGAAGCTGACCGTTGGCTATCGTCGGATAACTAATGGCTGAACCTTTGAAAAATAAGCAATATCGGTTGATCTTCGATGACCGGCCCGATTATCTGCACGCTCTTGTACAGGCGGACCAGGACAGCTACGAGATCTCGAGGCAGTTCTGGCAGGACATTGCAGATGAGTGCGGACGGCTTAAGCCGAAAAGATTGCTTGTCGAAGAGGATATTGACCGACCGATCGAATCGATAGCCGACACCTACCAAGGTGCGTCTGAGCGCCCGCTTATGGGATTGAGCGGAATAAAGATCGCATTCTTAGATACACATCCCGAACAGCATGAACAGAACCAGTTCGGAGAGCTTGTTGCCCGAAACCGAGGTATCAACGTAAAGGTATTCTTTGACCGCAAGGAGGCCGAAAACTGGCTGATCGCCGACCAATAGATGTTCGATACCGAAATCAGCATTTTTCTTAGGATCGTGGTCGTCTCTTTGCTTGCGGGTGCGCTCGGTTGGGAGCGCGAAAGCGCCGGTAAGGCCGCCGGACTTCGAACTCACATCCTTGTTGGTATCGCCTGTGTTCTCTTCATCGCTATCGGACAGTTCATGGCCGTTTCTTTTCGCCCGTACGGCGATCACGTCCGTTTTGATGCGGCGGGTCTTGTGGGAGCGATAGTGACCGGCATAAGCTTCCTGGGCGCGGGAATGATCTTTTTCAAGCGAGGCTCTTCCGATGTAAGAGGATTAACGACAGCAGCGGGCATCCTAACAACGGCGGGCATCGGGATACTGGTCGGCCTGGAGCGTTATTTTCTGGCCGTGGGGAGCACCGTGATCGTGTTCTTCGTGCTACGGTTTGTGAATATCTTCGAGCAGAAATACCTGGAACCGCGTTACAAACAGCCCGAGCAAGTATCGGGTGACGTTGATGCGCCCGACGTGACTAACTCATCAACGTGATCGAGGTTTCAGTATCTACGTTATTGAGGCTTGCTTTAAGCATCGATACGAGACCTTCTGTCTCCATGAACTCCCGGCCGAGCAGCTTTCTAAACCGCTTGTCAGCGGTTTCGCCAACTGCCTCCCGTAAAATGCCTCGAAACAATCCGCCGACGATCTCCGGAGCAAATTGCTTACCCACATTCCGCTGAAGGTCTTCGACGACTTCATTTGCCGGCCGCCTGCGTTTATACGGACGGTCGGTGGTCATTGCGTCGAACGAGTCTGCAAGATTGACGATCTTTGCAATGAAAGGTATCTCTCGGTCATAGAGCCCGTCAGGGTAGCCTCTGCCGTCCATTCGCTCATGATGATATTTGGCGGCAAGCGGCACATCCGCATATGGATGGTGGATCGGCTGGAGTATCTCATACCCGACCGAAGGATGGCGGTTAAGCTCGTTGGATTCTTTTGCGTTTATTCTGTACGGCGCGTTGATAATGCTGCGGTCGACCGTCAACTTTCCGACATCATGAAGATAGCCTGAGACGGCAGCCCCCTCGACCTCGTCTTCGGCCCATCCAAGTTCACAGGCAATGATCTCGGTGTATTTTCCGACCCGGACCGAATGTCCTTCGGTATATTTGTCTTTTGAATCGATCGCGGCCGCGAAGGCTCTTACCGTATCCTTGTAAGTCGTCCGCATTTCGTCGTAGAGCTTTCTGTTCTCATCGGCCTTACGCTCAAGTTCGGCTAATAAGTTCCTCTGCGAAATTGCCACTCCGATATGGCGAGCCATGGCACATATGACCTCCATATCGTGGCCCGAGTACGCCTCACCGGACGCCTTTTCACCAACAAACACGACGCCCATCAATTCTTCATGAATGATCAGCGGAACGAGATATTGGATTCCCGATCGTTCGATGCTCTGACAGTAAACCTGATAGAAAGGCAGCACTTTTGCAGCGGCGACCTCGATAGGGTAAATGCCGTTTTGGCGAAACTGCCGCTCGTCCTCGTGACAAACGCCGAGTGAGAGCGGAAACTCCTCGCCCATGCCCCGCATCGCCAACATCGACAGTTCGTTCTCGTATTTTGCGTAGCGTGCAGCACCGCCACGCATTATTCCGAGCGAGCCGAGAAGCAGGTGTATCGACGTTCTTATCGTATCGTGAAAATTGTTCTTGTTTGCGATCTCAGCACCGAGGTCGGCCAGGGCACCGAAAACGTGCACGAGCTTGTTGCGGGGATCCGTTGTTTGGTGCAGGAATTGCTGCCTTTCTTCCGTAACTTTCAATGTTGTACTTCCGTTAATGCGATATGGTCGAGGGTCATTGGCCATGAACGAGACGCACATGTTTGGTCAGGCCGAGCATCTCAAACAATTCGGCCGTATCCTCATTCACGTCCGCGAATGTAACTGACGCGCCGTTGGTCTTCGCGGCATCGATCACGCCCAGCAGGATAGACACGCCGATACTGTTGACTAGCTCGGTCTTTGAAAAGTTCACGACCAATTGAGTCGCTCCCTCCGCGATCTTACGCCGGCACTCGCGCTCGACCGATTCACCGGTCAGCTTGTTAAGATAGTCGCCCGCGTACACAACGGCGGTGGTTTCGGCGGAAATAACGTCAACATTTCCGGCCATTGAACCCGACGATACGAAAGCCATCGCTTGATCCGAAACGATCTCGCCCGACTGATTTTGATAAGCCGCGGAAGACTCGCCCGACAAAGCAGTTTGAACTGCTCCGCTCTCTACCTTGTAGATCACCTAATTTTCTTCCTTTCTTAGTTTACGTGTGAAAGTATGGAAACTACTTGAAGTAATGTTTAACACAATGGTGAACAGAAAACAACCACTTTTTCCATCGGGCGTGTTACCCGACGATCTCGGGATCGGCTCGCCATTCAGACAGTAGTTGAACAATTATCTCGACATCGGAAAGACAAGCCCTGCCAGTTGACGGAACTGAACAAGCGGACCGTGAATCATCGCTCAGGACAGCGTTCGCCGAATAGATCTGAAGCCTCGGTTCGATCGGGCGGCCGTAAAAGTCACTTTTGCCGTTTACAGCCGCGTAAACCGGCATGCCCTCAGTTTCTACCTTGGCCAGCTGGATGATGTCAATCCTCTTGATAGTGAAGTTAAGATCCGGCTGCTGCTTTGACGCGATGGTGATCCCGTCCCGATCTATTCTGATCTCCGCATCTGCAAGTTTCCTGTCACCTGACTCAACCAGGATCTTCACCGGAAAACGAACGGTCTCGCCATTCTTGATCGCTTTTCGGAAATATGGGATCGAGTCGGCTTCGCCATAATCGTATCTGATCAACCCATAGATCAGGTTCGCCCTTGCATGGGCCGGGTTTAGAAGCAGGACATCATTTGTTAGTTCTGTCGCCTCTCTCAAATTGCCTTTGACCAGATTTTCGCTGGCAAGGTCAAGCACCGCGTCTATTCTCAACGGTTCGAGGATCAGCTTAAGAACCTCTTCCCTTCCCGGCGACTCGAGCGTGACTGAAACCTGCCGGGAAAGATATCCGCGGCGTTTTGCCGTGATCTTATAGGTCCCAGGTATAACGAATGTTCTCTCAAGTCCACCTGTAAAGACGCCGAATCCCCCGACGTCGATCTCTGCATCCTCAAGATTGGTACTCACGGAAAGGACCGCCATTTTCGGTCGAAGTATCAGGTCGACCCGTTCGCGTTTTCCTTTTTCGATCTCGACCGTGCGAGATTCGTCAAAGTATCCATCTTTCCGTGCGGTGAGCGCATATGTGCCGACCGGCACCGTTCGGATTATGAGTGAAGTTGCTGTCTGGGGCACATTGATAATGTCAACGGCTTCGTTCGTTTCCCGGCGGATGAGTTCCAGCTTGCTTCCGCCTTCATTGATCATTATGGCAATCCGCCCGGTGTCAGGAATCTCCGGCTTTGAATCGGAAGAACGCGAGCGCCTTAACAGCTTATTGCCGGAATTGCCGGACCAGACCTTTGATGACCCGTCTGCCCTTTTAGCCGTTCCGCTGCGTCCGCTTCCGTCCTGCCCAAAAACGGCGAATGCCGAAGCCAGGACGAGGAAGTGCATGACAATTCCGCCAAGCATCTCGATTACTTCTATTTTGCAAGATCTTTGACGCATCTAAAGCTGGTCCCGAGATATTCGCGTTCACCCGCCGCACCATAATATCCGCGGAAGAACGTTGACGAAGACACTTCAGAACTTTTCCAATTGCCGCCGCGAATGACCTTTAGTCGAAGACGCGACCATGGAAACTCGAGCCCCCCGGGATATGCTCGAACATCGCTTGAGGTCCATTCCCAAGCGTTGCCCGCCATGTCGAATAGGCCGAAAGGTGAACGCCCGCCTTGCCCGACTCGGCGAACGCCTTGGTTTTGGTTACCCGCGTTTGCAAGCGAAGGATCCCATTTGTCTCCCCACGGATAATTTCTAGAGTCGGTTCCTCTTGCGGCAAACTCCCACTCTGTTTCAGTCGGAAGGCGTTTCCCGGCCCAAGCGGCAAACTCCGCTGCCTCGTACCATGTTATGCCGGTTACAGGAAACTCCGATTCGCTCTCGGGAAACGCTCCGTTTACCCAACCTTTTGGCGGGTCATGTCGGGTCGCGTTGACGAACTCGAGATACGCCTGATTCGTAACCTCAGTGACGTCGATAAAGAAAGGCGCAACGGTGATCTTATGCTCCGGTCGCGAAAGCGGATCACCAATATCGCTACCCATTCTAAATTCTCCTCCGGGAACAAATGCCATCCCCGGCGGCGGGGGCGGCTGAACCGGATCGGTAGAAACTGGCGGCACATCGTCGATCGAAGGAAGCTCTACAACAAACGGCTGCAGCTTCGTTCCCACGAATACACCGGCCCCGAATAGGCATGAAAGCAAAAGAACTGAGGCCGAGATCCGAAATATGGACCAAGATACGATTCGACCCTTGTTTTTTAGGGAAGTCGTACGATCAGGTTCAGTCAGAATATCCACGACGGGCACGTCGATCGCTTGCGTGACATTTCCGGCTGCATGAGTCTTGAAACCGATTTCTTCAATTTGCTCAATACTGTAAGTGTCGGACGGCGGCGGCGCTTCGGCCACGGCATCGGCGACCTGAGGTTCAGATACGGGTTCTTCTATCTCAAGGTCTTCTCGTTTGATCCGGCCCGAAAGACTTTGTTCGAAAAAGTCATCGGCCTGGGCGTCCTCAAACGCCGCGTCAGGCGGGAGCAACCCCTCGTCCGGCTGTATGTCTCTCGAAAGATCTGCGGTCGGGATAAACACAGTCTCGCTTGGCCACAGCAGCGGGTCCGGTTCAATTTCAGCCGCATCGGGTGGTTTTGCGGCAGTTTCGAGACCGATGGAATTATCTTCTGTGATAACTGCCGGCCATCCGTCGATCACCGGCGGTTCGAACGGCGATCGGTCATTTGAAAATACCTTTCCGAACTGCGTGCGTATAAACGCCCCGCAGGCAGCGCAAAACGCCTGTTCGTTTGGGGTGTCGTTGCCGCAGTTCGGGCAGATCATAGTCTGAGTTAAGCAATTGGGCCCGGCTCAGGTTTCAGTTTAGTCAGATTTTGGCTTTTCGTCGATTCAACAGAGTTGGTTGTATCAGGACTGATCGAAAGAGCGATACCGAAGAAAGATCGATCGAGGTTCGGCGCGGCAAAACTATGCAGGAGTTTTCAGGTACTTCGTCATGACGATCCTTGTTCCATCGTCGACCGATTCGATGCGGACTTCGTCCATGAGCGAACGTATCAAACCTAATCCCCATCCGCGACGTGTGTCGGGCGATTCCTCTTCGACGGCGGACTGCTGCCGAAGCTTATCGATCAGCCTGAGCCCGCGGTTAGACACCGTGACCACGATCTTATCCGGATAGACACCAAACTTCTGGTGTATTCGTCGGTCTGGCGACAGGCCGTGTTCAGCGGCATTTATTGACGCCTCTACCAGAGCCGTCTTTACCTGGTTGACGGCTTTTAACGGAAATTCATATCGACGGGCGATCTCTTCGAGTGCATGAACAGCGATCAATTCCGAATCTTCGCCCGCGGGAACCGTTAGTTCGTATTCCTTGAGGTCAGCATCGACCGCCTCATCTTTTCCGCGGAGCGTCTCGCGAAGAAGTTCTACCTGCCGTCTGCTCGAACCGAATGCGTTTCTCTCTGAAAGCAGCTCAAGCGCGCCGGGTGAAAACCCCTCGGGAGCGACCAGCCACAAACGGGATCTCTGATATCCCAGCTCGACCGCGGCGTTCGTCAACCTGTCGGCCCATTCCCGGGTCAGGTCCGGATCAGCCTCGAGTTTTGAATCGATCTCTGCGGCAAGCCAGACGATCTCATCCTCTTCACGATATGCCTTATCTGTGAATCCGGATGCAACGATCGACCGTTCCGGCTCGGTGTACTCAGCCGTGTTCGAAAGATGATCTGCAAGCGGAGCGGCATAGGAGAACTGCGGCAGCTTGAAGGTCTCAGTATCAGCCGATATCCGTGACTTGATCTCTTGATCGGACAGGCCAAGGTAACGGTCACGGAACAGTCTGTTATCCAACAATGCCAGCGGAACATCCTGGAGATCAAAACGCATTAGAACATCCTGCAGTCCCACCGATGCACGCCTACGATACTCCCGTGCCATTCTTTCGGGCGCTCGTCTAAGAAAACGCGTGATCATTGCAGATCGGACCAACGCCTCACTCTTTCTCTCAACGTCGATCTGATTCCTAAGCTGGATGTAGTCGGTCAATACATTTCCCGAGGAAAGCCGAGCCGAAGTCCCCGAAACAACGATAACTTCATCATCAAGAAGGCATCTGGCGGTCCTGTCGAAATCATTATTGGAAATGCCGCTTCGCTCCCGCAGCACCTCGAGCGGGAACCATATCTGCTTCTGCCCGATCATGCTTGAAAGTGCATTGATGAGACCGTTTCTCGCGCCGGGGTCTGAAGCAGCTCGCTCGAAGATCCGGTCACAATGTGCGGCGAGATGCCCGCGAAACAATTCTTCGGAATAGGTGATAGCGGCATCTCGGTAACTCCCTAGTTCTTTTTTCGCATCCGCTGCCCCACGAACAAATGCCCTGATCATCGCCGGATTAGCTTCGAGCTGATCGGCTATCAGATCTCGGACCTGCTCGCTTACGACGACACCTGAATCAGCCGCTAACAACTCGATCATCGTCGCAGCATTTTCGAAACCCAGTGTCCCTATCGCGACTGATTCGTCGAATTGACCAGGGACCTCAAAATTCCGTCTTGTGGCGAGTATTACAGCACAGTTAGCGATCCCCGAATTTGAAACGATCTGATCGATCAGGACCGACCCGCCTTCGATCGAGTCGGACCCGTGAATATCGTCTATGATCACGCAGACACGCGCCTTAAAACGTGCCGCGGCGCGAAATGGTGCCGACAGGGCGGAACGTACGAATGCACGCTCATCATTGAGAGGGCCGTCAACCTCGCAAACATCGCATAGGCTCTTCACCCAGTCAGCGTCCGCGAGCGGAGCCAGTTTCTGAAGTTCGCATACATCGGGCGACGCTGCTATCAAAGCAGAATCGCTTTTTCGAAATGCGATCAGCTGCAAGAGAAATTCATATACAAAGCGGGACGCGGCCGACACCGCTGTAAGGTCGCCTTCGCGCAGTGAGAAATAGAACGGAATTACGAAACGTTGCTCCCGGAAAAGCCTGTCATACAGGTTACGAAGGATCTCGGAGGTACCTACGCCCGGCGCTCCGGATACCCGAACCAGGTTTTGTCCTGGTCCTGCGATGGCCCGCAGGTAGAGTCGCTCGACGTCATCTTCGCGTCCGACGAACATGTCCGGCCTGACGCGGGCAAGCACCATATTTTCGCGTTGCGGCCTCATTTAATGAACGTTCTCCCCGCCGTCGAGATTTTGATCGTAAACCTGAACGTTATTTCGGCCGGATTCCTTCGCGCGGAATAATGCTTTATCGGCGGCCAAGACCAGCTCGGCGACATCTCCGTCTTCACTTGATCTGCTGGCGACGCCAATGCTCACCGTCACCTTTCGCTTTGGAAACTCTGTCCTCTCTACATGAGACCTTATCCTCTCTGCTATCGCTTCGGCTTCTTCAACATTCGTGTCAGGCAAAAGCACTGAGAACTCCTCACCGCCATAGCGTACGGCCACGTCGGCCCCACGCAGATTCTGCTGCAAGATCGCGCCAACGATCCGCAGAGCTTCGTCGCCGGCCGGATGACCAAAACGATCGTTGTACGACTTGAACTCATCAACGTCCAGCATCAGGAAACTGATCGGCTCGCCGCTGCGGCTCGAACGGCTGATCTCCTCATCGAGTCGCTCTTCGATGTAGCGCCGATTTAGCAACCCTGTAAGCGGATCGGTAACTGAAAGCTGGGCAAATTCACCCAACCTTTCCTGCAGCGACACGCGGTCCAAAGCCATAGCGATCTGCGGCGCGATGGAATCAAGGACGTCAAGATCTCGCTTGCTGAACTGGTCGCCGCCCATTTTGTCTGTAAAGTTCATAACGCCGATCCCAGTTTCGCCCAGTATGATCGGGTAGCTGATGAATGAACTCGATCGGTAATTTCTTTCTGCGGCGACCGAAGAAAGCGATGCTTTTGTAACGTCCTTGACCAGTGCAGGCTTTCCCTTTTCGAGGATCGTGCGGGCAACGCGAGAACCTAGGTCCGGATAGACCGCCAGGTCAACGGCGGCTCCGATCGACGCCTTCGACATAAGTGTTTCGGCGGGCCCTCGAATAAGCAGCGATGCCCGTTCGGCATCGACAAGCTGAGCGATCAGGCCCGTTAGTCGTTGCCAGTAGCTTTCGCTGCCGATGTTCCGCAGCTGATCGTTGAACTCTTTTAATACCCGCGACGTCCGTTCCTGTTCGGCGACCGCATCTCTCAGTCGAAGGATCTCAAGCCTTGACGCGACGTAACGGCAAAACTTCAATATCCTGGCGCTCAGCTCAGGAGCTATATTTTCGCGTGCGATACCGAGAGCATTCCTGACCTCTCCGCCGATCACGACCGGAAAAAGCTGAATGACTCGAGGGCGTTTCCCGGATTCAGTCTGAAGCTCCTTCAATACGATCGGCGAATCGTCGCGAACAGCCGCCCTAATACGTTTGTCGTCAACCGGTATCTCGATCCTTATCGGCTTATCTTCGAGATCGCCGAGCACGGCTGCCATCTCAAACGTCGAGCCCTCTCGCTGGAGCCACAGCGAAGACTCGATGCCATAATGACGGGAAAGAAATTCGAGTATGCGGCGGCAAGCCAACCTGTAAGAGACCTTCAGCAGCGTGGGTATGAACACACGCCATGCCTCTCGGTCGGCCAGATCCTGGTCCTGCTCGCGCAGGGCTTCCGAAAGATCGATCGTTGCGTTCACCATCGACGATTCGAATGGATCGGGCTTTTTCTCAGCCTTTGATTCGGGTTCAAGCTTATAGTTGAGCAGTGACGACTCGAACGGATCGGTCACAGGCTTTTCGTGAAACGCCTGAATCTCTTCGGTTTCCGCGGCGGTTTTCCCCCGGGCCTTTTTCGGCTGTTTCACATAATCGTCCAGAAACGACTTGTCGGACTCCTCCAGTTGCCTTTCAAGTCGCTCGAGCTGATTAGACGAGCCAGAGAGTATGACATTGTCAAAAAATTCGGAAGGGGGAAATCGCCGCCAGTCGCCGTTTATCGCCTTGTCCGTTGCCTTTCGGTAATTGGCCGATCTTACGAACGTCCGGCCAACTATCGCAACGAGCGGCCTTCCCGAGCCATCGACGGGGAATGCTTTGCAGGTAAGCCCCGCGTAGCACTCGTACTCGATCGGGCCTCCGGCCGCGTTCGCACGCTCAAAGGCCTTTCCGCAGTATTCGGCACACGAAGGCCCGAAGTCGGTCGAAGGATACAGAAGCCTGCACATCGAGTTGTTGTTTACGGCTGCGATCTCATTTGATCGCTCGTCAACAACAACGATAGCCACGCCGTTTTCAGCGGCCAGGCGTTCAAGTATTGTGCCTTTTGGGGGAATGACAGGCTCCATCTATTTTGACGCAATTATCCCGTGCGCGCGTGTTTCAGCTACGCAAAATCGTGCGGTGGTTTGGTGATACCTGCTACAAATACCTAATCCGCAAGCGATTTCAACAAAACTTTTCTGCCCAAAGGGTTTAAGGGTATTTCGATTATGACACACGCCTAGGCGGCACTCTAATCACCGCTCTCCACACAAGATCGAAAGGTTCCGTGTGAAACGTTTCGATGCAAAAGTGTCCGTAAGAATTGCACAAAACTATTGAGAACTCGCCGTGGAGGACCGAAAACGGCGATGCATCGCCGCTGGCACGCAGATTGAATAGTAAGGATCAAGTCATTTTGACCGAATCGTTGGAAATAGCATTTTGGAGGTATGGAAATGATAAACGATCAAGAAACAAACCGGCCGACCGTTGACACGCGATCACCGTCCTATTCGGATGATAATGACCGTGTCATCAACTTGTTGAACGACCTTATAGCTGTCTGCAAAGACGGACAATCCGGATTTGAACAAGCCGCAGAGGGAGTTGAGCGCGCCGACCTTAAAACACTCTTTCGAGAATTTGCTTATCGCCGCTCACAATTTTCCGGCGAACTGCAAACCTTGGTTCAAACTCTCGGCGGGGACCCTGAGGAAGCGGGAAGCTTGACCGGAGCACTACATCGCGGCTGGATGAACGTTAAGTCAGTCGTGACAGGAAGAGATGAAGCGGCGATATTGAACGAATGTGAGCGAGGGGAAGACTCGGCGAAAAACGCCTATGAGGAGATTCAGGAAAATGATCTTCCGGGCTACGTCCGAGAAGTGATACAGGCTCAATACGCTGAGGTCGTCACGGCGCACGACAAGATCCGCAACCTGCGGGATGCTGCAAATAACCGTTCGACTACGGCCGCGTCAAACCGTTAATTTTCCTTTTTATTCGATGGTTTGGCGTCAGGCCGATGGGACCCGCGATCTGCGGGTCTTTTTCTATTTCCCGATCGCGGTTTTTCCTGCAGCAAAATTTTCGTCAATGTTCGGGTCGTCGGGGGTGATCCTGAGGCACGCGGCGAAATGCCTGGGTCTGATCTCGACCAATTTCGGAACGTTCCTTTTGCACTCGTCGATAACAAAAGGACATCGTGTGTGAAAGCTGCAGCCCGCCGGCGGATCTATCGGCGAAGGCAGGTCTCCTTTCAAAATGATCCTTTCGCGGACCGCCTCTATTTCCGGGTCAGGAACAGGCACTGCAGAAATCAGCGCTTTTGTGTATGGCATTAGCGGATCGGCGTATATGTCTTTGGCCGGGGCGAGTTCGACGATCTTACCGAGGTACATCACTGCAACCCGATCCGACAGTTGGCGAACTGCCCTGAGATCGTGTGAGATGAAAAGATAAGTCAGTTTCTTTTCCGCCTGCAGACGCCTGAGCAGGTTCATTATCTGCGCCTGTATCGAGACATCGAGCGCTGAGATCGGTTCGTCAGCGACGATGAATTCAGGTTCGACGGCAAGTGCTCGCGCAATACCGATCCGCTGCAGCTGTCCGCCGGAAAATTCGCGCGGATAACGATCGACATATCGCCTGCTCAAACCTACGGTTTCCATCAGGTCTTGAACCTTAGTTCTGACACTTCCGTATGCGGGACCAAATGTTCGTAGCGGTTCGCCGAGGATCTGCCCTACGGTCATTCGCGGATTAAGCGAGGCGTTCGGGTCCTGAAAGATCATCTGAAGATGTTTTCTTTGTTCGCGCATGGCAGCTCGAGGAAGATGAACCAGGTTCTTACCCTTAAAGACAACCTTACCGAGCGTCGGCTCGGTCAAACTCAAGATCGCCTTCCCGAGTGTCGATTTGCCGCAGCCCGATTCGCCGACAAGTCCCAGAGTTTCCCCCTTTTCAATTTCCAGCGATACGCCATCGACAGCTTTTACCTTTTTGGCCGCGCTGAAAAGGCCGCCCGATGAGCGGAATTGGACATGAAGGTCCTCGATCGATATGAGTGCGTTATTGTTCTCGGTTGTCATCGAACGATCATTTTACCGGCGGTTCGATCGTTATTGACTGGTCGTATTCATATTCGATCAGCATCGATTTGAGGTTCCCGCTCGTGTAGGTCGCTTCGATCTTTACGGGAAGCCCGTCGCTCTTGGCGATCCAGACCTTGGAATCGTTTTCTCCTACGCCGCCCGGGCCTTTATTGTGATATTGATATACCAACGACGGTTTACCGTTCACGGTTTCTTCACCGATGTACTTAACATCGCTGAGCCATTTGCGGCTTTGCTCATCAAAGGATTTTCTCAGGTCGGGCACTGAAGATCCGATATCGCCCGGCATCTTTTGCCATTTATCGCCGACCTTCAAATAAACGTCTTTGCCGATTATCACGGTTTCGGCGCCATTGCTCGTTTTAACGCGAAAACGGTCCGGTGCAGAATACTCTGCCTCCATTTTGAGCGGCGTCTCCCCGGTTCCGGTCATTTTTGTCCTAAAGCCTTTTTGGGAAAGAAAGCGGTCCGCCATCCTTTCGATATCAGCTCTCGGGTCACCGCTCGGCGTAAATTGACCAGAACTGTCCGTCGACTTCGACCCGGTGGACGAACTGTTCGAATTAGCGGCACCAGAATTTCCTTGTTGTCCATTGCTTCCGACATTCTTCAGCATGGAGCAGCCAAGCGCCGCAAAGACCAAAGCGAATAGTGGCAATAGCGATCTCAGTTTCATAAATAATTCCTCTTTCGCGATGCCGCGTGTTAACGGCTCTCCGTTTTAGTGAACTCCATATTGCTAATTCGCATTCAAGGCGTTTTGGCTCGATTCCTCAAATACCACATTCGCAAAATGACACAATGAATGATGCCCCTCGGCGACCTCAACAAATGGAGGATACTCATTGCGGCAAATATCCTCTGCCCGATCACAGCGTTCGGCAAACGGACATCCAGTCGGTAAATTTGCAAGATCAGCAGGCAAACCCGGTATCTGATAAAACCCGATTCCCCCGTCGTGGTCCGGGCCGGGAACGCTACGAATCAGACCTTTCGTGTACGGATTTGCCGGACTCGCAAAAAGCTGTCTGGTTGTCGCCTGTTCAAAGACCTTGCCCGCGTACATGACGATCGTCCTGTCTGTCATTCCGGCAACCACACCCAGGTCATGCGTGATCAGAATAACGCTGGTGCCCATTCGGGACTTAAGTTCTTTGATCAATTCGAGTATCTGAGCCTGGATGGTCACATCAAGTGCGGTCGTTGGCTCGTCCGCAATTAGTAATTCAGGATCGCAGCTGAGTGCCATCGCGATCATTACACGCTGACGCATACCGCCCGAGAATTCGTGCGCGTAGCCATCGATACGATCCTCGGGATCAGCAATGCCGACCATCCGGAGCATTTTCACGGCGTGTTCGCGCGCCTGTGCTTTAGAAAGACCGAGATGAAGCCGCGTGACCTCCATCAACTGGGTAGAGATCCTGAGATAAGGATTTAGCGATGTCGTCGGGTCCTGAAAGATCATCGCCACCTTTTTTCCGCGAAGCTTTCGCACCTCGTCTATCGCTAAATTTAATAGGTCCTTTCCGTCGAAAACGATCTCGCCACCAGCGATCTTCCCATGCGGTTCCCGGATCAGCCTCATCAACGAAAGACTCGTGACCGATTTGCCCGACCCCGATTCACCGACGACCCCTAAGGTCTCGCCCTTCCTCAGCTCGAACGAAACCCCGTCAACAGCTTTGACCAAGCCTTCGTCAGTTTGGAAATAGGTCTTAAGGTCTTTGACCGAAAGAATTGGGCGGTCGATATTCATTGGTCAGTACGTCAGAGCTATTTGATAGGTCTTCTCAGCATCGGATGAGCTTACTACTACTTAGGCCGCCAGTTCTTATCGATCTCGACACGCTTCAACATTGGAGCATCCAGACCATTCGCGTCGAATCCCTTAACGTATGGCTTCACCAGCGAATAAGAGGTTGGGAAATAGAGAGGGATTCCCTGCACCCCAAAGATTGCCTGATCTTCCGTTAAGATGACGTTGCCCGCACCGGGTTCGCGGCTCATTACATCTACTGCAGCGCTTGCTTCCGGTGTGCCGGTCGTCGGCCTCACGGAGGGAGACTTGAAATCCGATCGCCGGCTTGGATCTATTGCGCTCAATTCCGCCGGGTCTGCCGCATCGCTGTAAAACATCGAGAGCAGGTTAGCTGTCTCGTCCGGCGTCGCGATGACCGCTCCCCGCCTTATCGCATCCCAATCGCCCGAAGCTCTAGCCGCGGCGATCTCGGCCGGTTCTTTTACAACGATCTCGGTGTCGATGTTCAGGTTCTGCTTCCACATCCTCGCAACTGATCTGGCGATCCGCTGCTGAGTGTCATTTCGGTTTATGAGCAGTCTGATGACCGGGAAACCTTCGCCATCGGGAAACCCTGCGTCTTCGAGCAGCTGTGCCGCCCTTTCCTTGTCCTGGGAAAATTTGGAGCCCGGCGTTTTCGAAAACGGCGTAAAACTAAATGCAGGTCGGGTCGAACCGCCGAGTTCGCCTTCGGTCAGGCTCTCGCGCTCTATCGCTATCGCAAGGGCCTCACGGACGCGTCGGTCGCTGAAAGGAGCCTTTGCGATATTCAATTCGTAAAAGTTGAGCGCGGCATAAGTCGTGCGCCGAAAATCCTCGTAAGGTTCAAGTAATTTCAACGCCGCCGGTGAAAACTCCGAGTTTGATACCACATCGACGGTGCCGTTCCTATACGCCTCCAGTGCTTTCTCGGCCGTTTGCGAGGGAACAAACCTCACCCGCTCGAGTTTTACGGACTCCATGTCCCAATATGATTCAAATCGGTCAAGCAGTAGTTCTTCGGCGCCGATCGACGCGATACGGAACGCCCCGCTTGTCACTATCTGGGTCACCGGGTTTTCGGGAACTCTATCGGGAATGTCGTTTTGAACCGGCCGAAACACCGGATGAGCTACGAGCTTCGGCAGGTCCTTGTCTGGGTGAACAAGCGATATTTTGATCTCACGAGAATTGACGGCGATTATGCCGAAGGGTGATGTGGGCTCCGCGTTGTTCAGTTTTGTGGACGGGTCGGCGCCGGCCGGAACTGGAGTCGCCGGTTCGGCCAGCCGTTCCGGTGTGGCTGTTTCACGTGTGGCCGGTACGAGCCGACCCTCGGGGATACCATTCAGCATACCAGGCTCGCCACCGGGAACACCGGACCGGTTCTTTGTGGCCTGCGCAAGGCCGACGATGTTCAAAAGCAGATCTCGATGCGGGACTTTATCGCCCATTTGCACAAGGCGTTTCCAGGAGCGGACAAAATCTTCGGCGGTGATCTTTTCGCCATTTGACCACTTCGCGTCTTCGCGGAGATAAAACGTCCACTCCTTGTTTTCTTTGTCAGAAGTCCATTTCTCGGCCAACGCCGGGACTGCTTCGAGCGTCTCGGGGTCAAGATCAGTAAGACCGTCAAAGATCGCACGTGCAACATCTATCTCAGGGGCGGCGGCCGCAAGCGCCGGGTCAAATGTTTTTGGAAGTTTGCCGTTCGTCCATCGTAATTCCTGTTTGGCCGGAGGTTCGGTCTTCGAAAAATACGCTTCGGGTTCGGGAGTCTTGAGCTGTGTGCAGGCAGTAACAGCAACTATCGCCGCCGTCAGCAAAGCGGACAACTTTCGCCGGTCTTTTTGCAGTAGGAACAGCATTGGAATCAGCGTTGTGGAAGCGGAGTCAGGTCCGGGATAATTCCAGGAGCGTTCGGTGCACCTGTGTGCATTGATCGCGTGTCGATTCGAAACTGCCGGAGGTATCGATCAGAAAATCAGCAAACTTCTTCTTTTCGTCCTGCGGCATCTGAGAACGAACACGTTTTTCCGCCTCGTCGTCACTCAATCGATCACGCATTTTCAACCGCTGCAATTGTATCTCAGGTTCGCACCACACAACAATTAGCTTGTCGAAACGCTTGTACCCGCCTGATTCGATCATCAACGCGGCGTCAACGATCGCGATCCCGTTTGGATCCTCGGCTTCGCGTTCCGATAACCATCGATCTTGCGCCTCGAATACCAGCGGGTGAACAATAGAATTCAGGAGCAGCCGCTTTTCTTCATCGGCAAATACGATCGCAGCCATTTTGGAACGGTCAAGCTCTCCGTCTTCCGAGATCACGTGCTTACCAAATGCTTCGGCTATCTCAGCCAGGCCGGGCGTTCCTTTCTTGACCACATCGCGTGCGGTTTGGTCAGCGTCAAGAACGCGGCAGCCGAGTTCGCGAAAAACATCGCAAACATGCGACTTGCCAACTGAGATCGAACCTGTGAGCCCGACCTTGAGCATTACGCGGCCCGGTTATGACGTTTTGCCAACTTGTTGACGTTGTATTCTGCGATCTCTGAAAGGGTGAGGCCGAGTTCGTCGGCACAAGCGGAAATATACCAGAGAACGTCCCCAAGCTCGTCCTTCAGCTTCGCTCGAGTCTCATCGGTAATGACACCGCCCGAATCGCGCTGGATCTTTTTAACGATGTTCGCCACCTCACCCGCCTCACCCGCAAGTCCGAGTGTCGGGTACTCGAGGTTGTTCATTCGCCGCGGGTAAAGAGCCGTTTGGCTCGCTTCTGATTGATAATCTTCAAAGTTCATAATTATTCGTCTTGACTACAGGTTTCGCCTCATTTTCGCGGCCTCGACAGTATTCTTCATCAGCATTGCGACGGTGAGCAAACCGACGCCGCCGGGCACGGGTGTAAAGTTCGCCGCTTTTTCAATGGCTTCTTTCGGATTAACGTCTCCGACGAGCGTCGAACCGCGCTTTTCGATGGCGGCAAGCCGTTTCGGCAGATCCTCTTCGGAAAAAAGGTCGGCAGCAAGATCTATGTCGGAAACACTATTGATACCAACGTCTATAACCGTTGCTCCTTCGCGAATATGTTCTCCGCGAACAAAACCGGCCTTGCCGATCGCCGCAACGAGAATATCCGCCTGACGCGTAATTGACGGCAGGTCGGTTGTACGTGAATGGCAGATCGTAACCGTCGCATTTTCTTTTAACAATAAAGCAGCCATCGGTTTACCTACAATGTTGCTTCTACCGACGACCACGGCGTGCTTTCCGGCGATCCCGATCCCGGAACGTTTCAAGATCTCTATTACGCCAGCCGGCGTACAGGGAACGAGCGAACGCTGACCTTGATTCAGCCGCCCGACATTCATTGGGTGAAATCCGTCTACGTCTTTTTGAGGATCGATCGCTTCGAGGATAGCATTCTCGTCGATATGGTCGGGCAGCGGCAGCTGTACCAAGATGCCGTCGATGTCATCTCGCCTATTCAATCGTTTGACCGTTGAAAGTACTTCGTCGTGAGTGGTGTCAGCCTCCAGATGTATGTGTTCGGAAACGATGCCGAGTTCATGTGATGTTTTCACCTTGTTTCCGACATAAACAGCAGAAGCCGGATCCTCTCCTACACGGACAACCGTTAATCCTGGCCGAAAACCCTGCTCTTCGAACAGTCTGGCAACCTCATTCCTTACCTCTTCTTTGATCGATTCAGCTATCTCGCGGCCGCTAAGTATCTTCGCTGTCATAACAATTTCCTTAATTTTACAGGAAGTCGGCAAGGATTGTTAGTTTCGTAGGGCATAACGAAGAAATGGTTCGCAAAAACGAGAAATGCGAACGTCAAGTGAAAGGAAACATCTCATTTCGTCAATAGATATAAAGCAACCAGGAGTGGGTAACTTTGAAGCCGTATTCTTCAAAACTAGATCGAGTCTTTGCTGCCGCAATAGTTGCGACGATCGCAATTGTGAACGCCGCCGCCGGTCAGAGATCAGAAAAAGGCCCCTCCGATTTCGCTCTTTTCAACCCGGCCAAAGGAGTTTGGTACACAACTTCAGCTGAGGACTGTGCCTTCGTTGCGACCCGTTGGGGACAGGCGACCGATCGATTGGTCCCGGCAGATTACGATGGCGACGGTAAACTCGACAACGCAGTCTGGCGCGCAGAAAACGGCACATGGTATATCAAGCGCAGCAGTGATTCAAAAGCTCAGATCGTTCGTATCAATTCAACCGACGGTGTTTCAGACGAACCCATCCCTGCGGATTTCGATGGCGACGGAAAAGCAGACATCGCAGTCTTCCGGGCAACATCAGGTGAGTGGATCGTACTCGAATCCTCAAAGGGCTTCGAACAGTCAAAGTCAGAAGTAAGGGTTCTTGGCCGCTTTGGCGACATACCGGTCGCGGCCGATTACGATGGCGATGGAAAAGCGGATCTTGCGATATTCCGCGGCAGCGAAAACCGCTGGTACATTCAGCAGAGTTCGGATGGCAAGACACGAGTGGAGAAATTTGGCAAGGCTGGACAAGACGTACTTGTCCCGGCGGATTACACAGGCGACCGAAAGGCTGACATCGCGGTTTACCGCAGTGGAATCTGGTACGTTCTCAGCAGCGAAACCGGCGAGACGGAACCCTTCGTCTTTGGATTTTCCGACGACATCGCGGCCCCCGGCGATTACGACGGAGACGGCACTGCTGACTTCGCGGTCTTTCGAAAAGGGACTTGGTATATCTACGATAGCGGGAAACCCAAATTCCGTACGTTCGACTTCGGAACAGAGAACGACATCCCGCTCAATTCACTTTCGACAAGGAAAAGTTTTTCACCCTGAACTGGCTCGTTAAGAGCGATTTCCCCCTATTGAGAAGTTCATTAACTTGGACTTCTCTTTTTTTTTCGTCAGGTGGTCTTGGCGTCGCACCAACTAAATACACTCTCAGCTTTGCGTGTCGCCGGGCCATTGCGAGAAAATGGTTGTGCAATGCGTAAACTTTTAATAGTTTTGTTTCTCGTCTCGTTGATCTCTGCCTGTCAGAGACCGGACACCGCCAACGTCAATGCCGAATCGCCAAACGTCAAACGGTATGATCTGCGAGGAAAGGTAGTTTCGGTCGATAAGGCGAAAAAGAGCGCAAAAATAGCGCATGAAGAGATCAAGGGCTTTATGGAAGCCATGACGATGGAGTTTCCGATCCATGAAGATTGGGTCTGGGACGACCTCGTCCCGGGCGTCGAAGTTCGCGGCACACTCGTTGTCGATAGTTCGGCAAAGGATCCTTACTGGCTTGAGAAGATATCGATCGTTGCAAACTCTGCGCCAAATCAGCCGACGGTCGAAGAAAAAGAACCTGAGCAGGTCGGCAAGACAGTTCCCGACATTTCATTGACGAACCAGGACGGCAAGAGGTTCACTTTCAAAGATTACCGCGGCAAGGCCCTTGCAGTCACCTTTATCTATCGCGAATGTCCGCTGCCTGAATTCTGCATAAAGATGTCCAAACAGTTCAGCGACATGGCGAATCAGATCGCGGCCGACCCGGAAGCCAAGGACAGGGTCCGGCTGCTCTCGATCTCTTTCGACCCTGCACGCGACACGCCCGAAAAGCTGAAACAATACGGCCTCGGATATTTGGGCAAAGATGCCAAGGACGATCTTACGGTCTGGAATCTCGCGGTAGGCACCGACAAAGAGGTAAGAGCCGTCGCGGACTTCTTCGGACTGAAATACGAGACCGACGCAAACGACAAGACTCAGATCAACCATTCGCTAGTAACCGCGGTCATTTCGCCGGAAGGCAAAGTGACAAAGGTCTTCACCGGCGGCCGTTGGATACCGGACGACGTACTTGCAGAGCTAAAGAAGGCAAACTACAATTCTCCGAAATAAAAGCCGGTCGGTTCGTGTGAACTCGGCGCGTTCCCAGCATTACCAATATCTTTGTTTCCTTAGGAGCGAATATGCGAAAAGCGGTAGTCCGTTTTGTCTTCGTCGTTGCGGTCCTCTCTATTGGTATTTCCGCGCAAAAGCGGAACATCACGGAGAAGGACCTTTTCGATTTCGTCTGGGTCGGCGATCCACAGGTCTCGCCTGACGGGTCGAAAGTCGCCTTCGTCCGAGTAAACGTCAACACAAAAAAAGACGGATATGATACGTCGATCTGGGCGGTTTCGACTTCGGGAAACGAAGAGGCATATCGGCTTACGAGCGGGATGCGCGACTCCTCGCCAAGGTGGTCGCCGGACGGACGATCGCTTGCCTTCGTGCGCGTAGGAGAACGCGACGGCCGGCCGGATGCGCCGCAGATCTTTATGTTGCCGATGACGGGCGGCGAACCGTGGCAAGTCACGACCGTCACACGCGGCGTAGGTGGGCCCGTGTGGTCGCCGGATGGAAAATGGATCGCGTTTAGCAACAACGCGACTCCGGACGACTTGGCGAAACAAGGCAAACCGCCCGCACCGGACGCTCGGGACAGCGATGTTCGAGTGATCACGCGTGCGGTCTATCGTTCGGACGGCGGAGGCTATCTCGACCCGTCGCGGCCAGGCCATCTTTGGGTAGTTGCCGCGCCGTCGAATCCCGGCGAGAAACCGTCGCCAAAACAACTCACGTCCGGACAATATGGAGAGGGCAGCTTTACCTGGGCAAATGACAGCTCACGTATCTATTACACGACAGATCGTGACCCCGAACCTTATTACGACACGCCGAAAACACAGATATATTCTGTTGCTGTTTCGGGAGGCGAACCGATCCTTTTGACCAAGCTTGATATGGGTGCAGGCGGATTGACGTTAAGCCCGGACGGAAGGCGATTTACGTTCGTTTCATCGGCCAACACCAAGCCTGTCAAATCGTATGCTCAACCGGATCTTTGGGTAATGGATATTGCTCCGGATGCTCAGCCGAAAAATCTTACGTCGGGCTTCGACTTTGATATTGGATCCGGCCTGACAGGCGATCAGGCGGCACCGCGGGCGGGCGGAGGAAATTCGCCGATCTGGAGTAACGACGGCCGCAGCATCATCGTTTCGTTTACCAAGGAAGGCCGGTTGAATCTCGCGACGGTCGACTCCTCCAGCGGTGCGCTGAAAGAACTCACCGTCGGCGATCACGCCATAACGAATTATCGGACGACCGTTGACCGCAGCAAGCTGATCTTTGTTCGTTCAACCCCGACAAGGATCGGCGACCTGTTTGTCGGCAACCTCGACGGCACAGGCGCAAAGCAGCTCACGAAATTCAACGACGGCCTTTTTGCCAAGCTGAACCTGACCGAACCCGACGATGTCTGGTACACGAGCTTCGACGGCAAACGCGTTCAAACCTGGGTCCAAAAGCCGCCTGATTTCGATCCGAAAAAGAAATACCCGCTGATCCTTAACATCCACGGCGGCCCGCACGCTGCTTACGGTTACATCTTCGATCACGAGTTTCAGTGGATGGCCGCGAAGGGCTATATCGTCGTCTATCCTAATCCGCGCGGATCGACGAGCTATGGCCAGGACTTCGGGAACATCATCCAATATGCATATCCGGGCGACGACCATAAGGACCTGATGCTCGCTGTTGATGAGGTCATCAAACGCGGATATGTCGATGAAAAGAAACTCGGAATAACCGGAGGCAGCGGCGGCGGCGTGTTGACCAATCACGCCGTAACGCAGACCGATCGGTTTGCGGCGGCGGTCTCGCAGCGCGACATTTCGGACTGGGCAGCATGGTGGTACACGGCTGACTTTACGCAATTTCAGCCGTCGTGGTTTAAGGGGGCACCGTTTGAGGACGTCGAAGGTTTCAGGCAGAGGTCGGCAATCACACATGTCGCCAAGATAAAGACGCCGATGATGTTCATTCTTGGCGAGGCCGATTACCGTACGCCTGCGACAGCCGGAGGCGAAGAACTTTTCAGGGCACTCAAATACCGAAAGATACCGACCGTGATGGTTCGGTTTCCGAACGAGAGCCACGACCTATCGCGATCCGGCCAGCCATGGCACCGCATCGAAAGATTGCAGCATATCGTGGGCTGGTTCGATAAATGGCTGATGGAAATAGCAAAGCCGGAATACGACGTGTTGCCCGTTAAATGACCTACGCCGTTCTTTCTTAAGATTATTTTCGAGGAAGATGAGCGCGATACTTTTAAGGGTTGGATCGACGATGCATTCGGTGACTTACCAGTCGAAGATTCGCCGTTCGCTCATGCGGAAAAAAATGGTGTAGTCGGCTTCATCGTTGTCAATGGACGGATGCTTCTACCGGACAGAGCAGACATTCAAAACGATTCGATCCTAACCAAAGGAGATTTCTTGACTGAGGCCGCCATGAACGGTGACGAGATTCCGTACGGCCGGTCCAATTGTCGATTTGTTGAGAACCCTCTTGAAAGCGATGAATGGAAGAAAGTAATAGCTCGTCGTATTCGCAAGGTTAAAAGCGGTGGAGTTGAACTGATTGAAGGCGAAGTTGGGCTTGCCAGAGTTCGTGAAAGGCTGAAAAAACTCAGGAGTACTTAAATCTTAAATAATTTGAACCGACACGATAGCCGTCAGATTCGAAGGTCTTTTCCTCCAACGAGCGCCACGAGCACATCCCGAGCGTTCGACGAAAAAACGAGCGCGGCTTCGACATCGTTAACCGGTTGTTGTGCCGGGTGATCGAGTGAAACGACCGCGATGTCGGCTTGTTTGCCGGGTTCGAGCGTGCCGATCAGATGGTCTAGGCCAAGCGCCCGCGCTCCGCCGAGCGTTGCGGCCGTCAGGGCCTCTTTCGCCGTTATGAATCGCTTTCGATCCGGGCGGTTTCGGGCCGCGAGTGCCGCAAATCGGGATTCTTCCAAAATGTCGCAGACATTGTTGCTTGCTACCGAGTCGCTGCCCAAACCGACGGTTATTCCGGCATCCAGAAACTTTTCAAACGGTGCCCAACCGTGACCGAATTTCGCGTTCGATTTTGGGCAATGAGCTATCTTCGCACGGTTTGATGCAATTCGTGCGATGTCCGTTTCAGAGACCAAAACGCAGTGAGCCAACAGAGGTTTGGTTGAGAGCACGCCGAGGCGCTCGAGATACTCGATCGGCGTACAGTGCGGGCTTTGCCATTCAACGTCAAACCTGTCGTAAATATCGTTAAAAAAACCGTCGCCTTTTGTTAGCAGACCGACCTCTTCTCCAGACTCTGCGGCATGGATCGTCAGCGGGACGCGGTTGATGATCGCGTATTGCGCGATCAGCTCGAACAATCGTGACCCGACCGTGTACGGCGAATGCGGCGACAGGCCGACGCGGACAAGCTCGGTCTCCTCACCTTTCAACTCCTCAAATTTGGACGCAAGTTTGAGAAAGTCATCGTCCGCCGTCCTGTTATCAGGAGAAAACTCGGTCTCTTGAAAAACGATCCCGCGCAGACCAACCTCTTTCAGAGCGGAAACACCGGCATGGCCAAATCGGCCAATATCTCCAAAACACGTTACGCCCGCCGCCGCACCTTCCCTTGCTCCCGCGACCGCCGCTGCGGCGATATCGTCATCGGTCATCTCGGCCCGCAGCGAATTTAATTTCAAAAGCCAGGAACGAAAATCGTGTTCTACGGCGTCCAGAGCGCCTCTCATTGCGGTCAGTTCGAGATGAGAATGACAGTTCACAAATCCCGGAAGTATCGCAGCAGGCCCAAAATCTTCGATCTCAGCGTTTGAGTATTTTTCCTGTATTTGTTGGCGAGGTCCGACCGCGGCTATTGTCCCGCCATCGATCGCCACCGCCGCGTTGCTGATCGGCGCGGAAGAGATCGGCAGGACATGATCGGCGGCAATTATCCTCATTTTCGTGCGGTCGCGACAGTTCGATATCTATCAAGAATGGAAGTCACATATGACTTTGTCGAGGCGATACCGATCCGCGAAATGAAATCGCTTTCGGAGATGTTTGCCGCATCAGAATCCTTTGTCCATTCCTCCACGCGGCTCGGTCCGGCATTGTACGCGGAAAGCATCATCGCCGTTTCCGCCGGCCGATTTCGATATCGTTCGCGAAGTTTCTCCAGATACCAGCAGCCGATCTGAATATTTCGTTCCGGATCGTTAAGAAACTCGATCACGTTATCATTCGCCTGTTTCTCCATCTCGCTGAGTCCGGTTTCCTTTGCCCAGTCGCGCGCGACCAGAGGCGTCACCTGCATCAGCCCGACCTCGTCCGCTTCGCCACGCGAACCAGGGCGAAAGTATGTCTCTTCGTATATCACGCTCCAGACAAGCTTCTCGTCAAGCCTGTAAACGCGGGCTTGACGCGTTATCAGATCGTCGAAACGATGTTCCCAGTAATCTTTAAAAAAGAAATAGCCGCTCGCCGCAACGACGACGCCAATGATCGAGATCGAGATCAGGTATCGGAGCATCTAAAGATTTTGAAGTGTGTCGGTGGTGAACCAGCGTTTGTCAAAAACGCTATCTGATTAAATCAAGTTATCTTGGCGAGAACAAGCGAGGCCGATCATCGGGGATCTTTGGGGGGCGAGGGACTTCGGTTGCGGTCAAGTCCGTTTTTCTTATCATCTGATTCCGCCATCGCAAATCGCTTCTGGCCGGTGCGTTCCAGGCCCGATCTAACGATTTCGGCAAACAAGTCGACGTCAAAGTCGGCCTCACGCGCCATCTCTTCGCGGATCAAGAGCAGTACTTCCTGAAATTTGGATCGCGGGTACATTAGTTAGCCGTTAGTTCAACTATGCACCAAAAACTCAGGCGTGACTATCGAGGGTGAAAAGAAACCTGCCGCGGTGTTAAAAAGTCGAATTCGGGCCTGTTTGCGGACATTTGCTAGATGTCCGAAATTCCAAGTCACCAGATAGTCGATCTTATGGAACGACGCGATCGCCACATGCACGGCGTCCGCCATGAATTTTCGGTGAAATATCCCTCGCGAAATGTATCCTTCCGCCAAAATAGCGACCTCATCCACAAGATCCAGGTCGTCCATTCCTTTTAACAATTTCAAGTAACTGGAACGATGCGGTTCATCGATTCGTTCGATCTCTCGGCGAACCAAGATCGAGCTGCACGCCCGATACTCTCCGAGCTCGCGCTCGAACCATCGGATAGTAAGATCGCGTCTGAACGGATCACCGTTATCCAAATACGCGCCGATCACAGAAGTTTCGAGATAGAGGCTGAGTTTCATCTAATGGCAGGCACTTGGGAGGAGTCTATTTTTCGGGATCGGTATTGACGGAGACAAAGGTGACCTTCGATTTCTTGAAGTCGAACGTCATTCGGTAGTTTCGAAGAAAATTACCGCCGAGGATACCGGCTTGTTCAAACCCGGACGCTTCGTTGATGATGTCGAGGTCGAGAGCGATGGCGGTGATGCTTTTTCTCGAATGGGAACCAAAACTGATCCGCGGAAGGAGAAAAGAAGGAACGTCCTCGGTAATGCCGGCGGAACCGATGACGCGCATCTTCTCATCACGAACGAAAGGAGCCAACGCATTATGCGTTGCGATCTCGTCTGAGATGACGGATACGCTGGCGCCCGTGTCGACAATGAAATTCAGCGGTGTGTCAATGCCTTCGAGCTGAACCTCGCCGCTTAGGAACCCGCTTGACGTTAACCTTAACGGTAACGATATCCCGTCTGCGGCCGCGACGTCATCCATGTTGTCTTCTCTTTTTTGAAGGATAAACGACTGAGAGCCGTAATCGACAGTCGTCAGAAACTTAGAGATCATCGAGAGTCCGATGTATCCGTCGATCTTGCCGTCGCTATGAAATTTCCGGAAATAGACGGGCACGTTGCGTATTATCACGTCGCCGATACCCATTTGCTTGACGAAACCGTATATGATCTGGAACTTTCCATCGCCGCCTATGCCCTTTGCGAAACCGCCCTTGGTAATCGGTTTGATCCCGAGGGCTTTTGCAGTCTCGTCTGAGATCACAGATATTCCGGAACCTGTGTCTAAGACAAACTTGAATTCCCGATCGCTGCCATTTAGCCGCAAATTCACGATCGGGCGATTTCCTATGAGTTCGAAGGGCACCTTCGTAAAGGAGGCTCCGCCGGTCTGATACAAGGCTTGCTTGCCTCCCAGAAAACGCAGGAAATTGATCAGCCCCTTTATACGCTCCCGCCGCTCATCATCTGCATTCTTTGAGACGCGGAGAAAATCCTCATAGGCCTCCGCAGCCTCTTTATATTTTTCCGCGCGTGCGGAAACCTGAGCGAGGGCGTAATGGAAATCAGCCTCCATCGGGGCGTGATAGACAGCTTCCTGGAGATTGGCCAGGCTCTCGCCGATCCCGTTCTCATAGAAATCGACCATTCCAATGCCCGCCCAGGCGAGTGCTTCGGACCGGTCGAGTTTGATCGAATTTACGAAGAATAATCGCGCTTCACGAAATCGACCCGCGTTGAGCATCGTGGCCCCAAGAACCGCGAAGGCGTACGCGTTCTTCGGCTCTTCCTTGGCGATAGGAAAGCACAGTTCATAGGCGTCCAAAAGACGCCTCATTTTGACGTAAACAAATGCGAGTTTCAGTTTGGCGGACGAATCGTTCGGTTTTAGCTCCAAAGCCTTTTTCAGGATCGTCTCGGCTTCGGCGAGGCCGCCGCGTCTAATTTGCCGGTCAGCCAGTTTAATAGCTCTCTTGACATCGTCTTCACCGACCTTTTGGATGTCGGGCGATGCGATCGAATTACCTGCGAAAAAAAGCAGGAATAGGGTAATGAAGATCGTTGTCAGACCGCGGGACGTGTTGCCGGTACGATATTTAGTTGTTTCCATCGCCATTCGCATCCCGATGCCACAGACGAATGTGGACCTTCGACCCGTCATTTTAGGATCTCACCGGTCTTCATAGACCAAAGCACAAGATCCATCTCGTCAAAATCAATTCCGACTGCTTCTGTCAGGGCTTTAAAACTATCTTCGACGCTTAGATACTTTAAACGCGTATTTGGTGGCTTTGGGTCAGCAATTATTTTTAGCTCGGCCAGACAGCGAAGAACGTGTTTATCAAGTATCGCGTAACCCTTGAAACCGACATTTCGAAGGAAATGACTGGCTTCTTTATAACCAAGACCCTTGATCCCTTTTTCTTTTACCAGCCAGTCGCGTCTGGAAAGGTCGCAATCGAAGCTCTCAAGCTTGGAACGGATCTTCAGATCGCAATGTTCCCGAAGAAACTCCCTTGATTCGACAACATATCGGGCGCGGGCATTTGGATAACGGTGCACACCAGATAAGGCATCTCTTATCTCGACCCAACTGCCATCCGCAAGCAGCGGTTTTACTGCCTCGACGGAACGAAGCCCCATTTTCGCGGAACAACCTCCGGTGAAGAAACAATAGACCATTTCCTCCCAAAATCTGGCGTCGCTGCCGTACTTTCCGATATTTTCAAACTCTGCAAGCCTATCTTTGATCGCTTTCGACCTTTCAAAATGCACCGCCTTGATCTTTTCTGCCGTTACCGGTTCCGAATTGTTCTTCACAAATATTCGCTTTACCAATCTTAGGTTCACTCGATAGCGCTGTCAACGAAATTTCGGGAACGCGCGGCGCGTTAACTTCGTAACTCTCTATGTATAAGCGTTGTGAATACACAACATTAGGATACTTAAATTGATGACATCAGAATAACGAAAAATTTCATCTGAGTATCGTCAAATAATTGGAATTTCCCGGCGGAAATTTCGGATTGAAAATAGGGTTGGAGGTTGTGTTATACTCGGTTTTGGCTTCACTTGCCGTTTTCACGAAACGTCTCTTCAAAGCCGGCCGGTTCACAAAAAGCAATAGATGTCATTTTACAGTCGTTCAAAGACCATTTGGTTAAGCGTTGCCGTCTCGATTTTTGGCTTTGCGGGTCTTTCGGCTGCGCAAGACACCAAACCGTTTCTACAGGACATTCAGGTCCAGCGCGACACACCGGAGACGGCTGCGACGCCATTGGTCAAAAAGACCTCTGCGGTAGATGTTGTAAAGCCGACAACCATTTCCTACAGTCCGATAGTCACTAACATCCCAACCTTGGAGAATGTGGCTATACCGGGTTATTCGGGCATTCTGGTTGAGACCCTGGACGGCGAACCCGTGGTCGAAAGCGGTTCGCGGTTAACGTACAATCCTGCGTCAAACGTGAAGATCGCCACGTCATACGCGGTACTGAAGACATTTGGCCCGGACTATCGATTTGCGACGAGTGTCTGGACCGATGGAAGTTACGAACCTGAAACCGGCACGATCCATGGAAATCTGTATATTTCCGGTCGAGACCCGGTTTTTGGTTATGAACACGCGATGGCTCTCGCGAATGAACTGAATCGGATGGGTATCCGCAATGTTCAGGGCGACCTTGTCGTTACTGATAATTTCGCGATGAACTACACAACGTCTCCGGCGAAGGCGAGCCAGATGTTTTTCAAGACCTTGGATACAGCGAAACGTCCCGTCGCAGCAGTTCACGATTGGAAAAGCCGCCTGATCAACACGGGTCAATTGACGTCGGTTCCCGAACCGCCCAGCGTCACCTTTTCAGGCAGCGTTTATGTTCAGTCGATGCCGAGCAACGCAAAATTGCTTTTTTCGCACGAATCAGCCCCGATGCGTGAGATCGTGAAGGCGATGATGTGCTATTCGAACAATTTCCTGGCCGAGCGGCTTGGCGATATGGTCGGCGGCCCGTACGCGGTAGCGAGGATCGTTCAACAGGACACCGGCTCAATGCCCGGGGAATTTTATCTTCAATCGTCAAGCGGACTTGGGATAAATCGCGTTACTCCGGCCTCAATGATGAAGCTTCTTCGTGTGCTTCGCAGCGAACTCGGCAGAAACAGGATGACTTTTGCGGACATCATGCCGGTCGCGGGTGTTGACAAAGGCACGCTGGAAAATAGATTTGACACCGATTTTTCCGTGGGCAGCGTTATAGGCAAAACGGGAACGCTCGGCAACACCGACGGCGGCGTAAGTGCACTTGCCGGTGAGATGAACACGCGCGGCGGACGTCTGCTTTTTGTGATCTTCAATCAGCGTGGAAGCGTTGCACGGTTCCGCAGTTTTCAGAACAATTACGTTTCGACCATACAGGGCCAGTTTGGCGGAGCGGCGCCGATCTCGTATTCGGCCACTTCGCTCGATTATCGCCTTTCGAAGACGCGTATCTCCTACCCGAGCGGCCAGACCCGCGGCAGTTTATGATCTAAAATAGATCGAAGTATCATTTTAGGAAGCGTTTAATACCGCTTCCTTTTTTGTTGTCAGCTTGTTCGCCGAAATCGTTTGTAGCAAACTCATTAAGGCCAGAACTTGCCGAATGAGCGAAATCGAAAAAGACCCGCCAGAGATCATATCACCGGAAGACCTCGCCGAACCGGCTGATCCGGCGACGGTGATCGCGGCCGAAGAACCGGTCTCGAAACAGCAAAGCGTAGCCCGGTCTGCAGGCATAGTTTCGATCGCGGTCATGTTCTCAAGGCTGCTGGGGCTGATCCGAGAACAGGTGTTTGCCTACTTTTTCGGTGCTGGCTTTTTGTACGACGCATATGTCGTTGCGTTCCGAATACCAAACGTGCTTCGCGACCTCTTTGCCGAAGGGGCTCTCTCGGCCGCATTCGTCAAGGTTTTCACTGATTACCAGATCGAAAAAGGCGAGAAGGCCGCATGGCATCTTGCGGGACTCGTGATCAACGGACTCGCCGTTATCATGAGCGTGATCTGCATCGTCGGCATTGTCTTCTCTCGTCAGTTCGTCGATTTGGTGGCCGATGGTTTTTCTCCCGAAAAAGCGGCTCTCGCGACAACGCTCACGCAAATAATGTTTCCGTTCATCCTGCTCGTCGCTCTTGCGGCAGTCGCGATGGGCGTTCTAAATACAAAAGGTGTTTTTGGCATTCCCGCGTCGGCTTCGACCGTTTTCAACATCGTCTCGATGATAATCGGACTCTGCCTGGCATATTGGCTGAGCGGCGGCGGATGGCTCGGCACACCGGACGCTTCAGGTATTCCGGGAACATCGGCACAATGGGCGATCATCGGGATGGCGATCGGCACGCTGATCGGCGGTGCATCGCAGTTCCTGATGCAGGTACCGTCCCTCTTCAAGGTCGGGTTTCGCTTCCTGCCTGTGCTTAGCTTCACCGACGAAGGTGTGAAACGTGTGATGTCGCTGATGGCACCGGCGATCATCGGTACGTCGGCGGTCCAGATCAATGTCCTCATCAATACGTACTTCGTCTCAGGTATCGATGGCGCACAGGGCTGGCTAAGCTATTCGTTCCGGCTTATGCAGTTCCCTATCGGGCTTTTCGGCGTGGCGGTCGGCACGGCGGCAATTCCGGTGCTCTCGCGGCTTGCCAAAGAAGGTAAGACGGTCGAATTTCGCGATACGCTATCGTCGTCCATGAATCTCGTCTTCCTGATGACCATTCCGGCGGCTTGCGGCCTGATCGTACTCGGCGAGCCTATCGTCCGGCTCATTTATGAGCACGGCAAATTTACTTCGACGGCAACCGATATGACCTCGTTGGCCCTCGCGGGCTACTCGGTCGGCCTTGCCGGATATGCCGCCATAAAGGTCATCTCGCCAGCGTTCTACGCGATGAACGACGCCAAAACACCGATGATCATTGCCCTTGCATCTATCGTGGTCAACGCATTGGGAAGTTACTTTTTCCGCGAATGGCTCTCGCACTATGGCGTTACGCCGGAGACGCCGAGCGGCTACGGCCATGTCGGCGTCGCTCTAGCCACGTCTTGCGTCGCGCTCATCAATTTTGCCGCGTTGATCTGGTTCATGCGAAGAAAGATACGCAGGCTTAATGGCCGCGTGATCGCTGCGGCATTTTTCAAGGTCCTCGCGGCGGCCCTGTTGATGTCCGCTGTATGCTACGCGAGCTACTACTTGCTACATACGCAGATCGGCGGAACGAGATTGGTGAATCATGCGGTCGAGGCACTTGTTCCGATCGTGCTCGGTGGCGCCACATTTATGATCGCGGCTAAAATGCTGAGGGTAAAGGAACTAGAACAAGCGATAAGCACCATCCGGCGAAAATTTACACGATAGCCCTATGATGATCACATTCAATGATTTTCATCCGCAGATCCACCCAACAGCTTTCGTCGCTCATGATGCAAATATCATCGGCGATGTCGAGATCGGTGAGGACGCGAGTGTGTGGTTCGGCTCGATCTTGCGCGGCGACGTGAATTACATTCGGATCGGCGCCCGGACGAATATTCAGGACCAAACGATAATACACGTCAGTTCCAAAGGCCTGCCTACCATTGTCGAAGAAGAAGTTACTGTCGGCCACCGCGTGACGCTTCATGCCTGCCACGTCGAACGCGGCTGTTTGATAGGTATCGGAGCGATATTAATGGATGGTGTCCGCGTTGGGGCAAATTCGCTTGTCGGGGCAGGAACGCTGGTGACACCCGGAACTCAAATTCCGCCGCGATCTCTCGTCATCGGCTCTCCGGGCCGCGTAAAACGCGAGCTTACCGAAGACGAACTTGCCTCGCTCCAACACTCCTGGCAAAACTACGTCGAACTGAAGCGGCTTTACACCCAAACAAGCGAAGTTTGATATTAGCGGAAAATTGAAACACGATATACAGGATGATCAGGATGTGACTTCTCGTCACGTATATCCTGTGCATCCTGTTTGAGTTCTTATGTCAAAAACAAATCCAGCCCGCGGAATGCGTGATTTTTTGCCCGCCGACGTTCGCAAGCGTAACTACGTCATCGGCATCATAAAAGAGGTTTACGAAAGCTACGGCTTCGAACCGCTCGAAACGCCCGCGGTCGAGAACCTCGAGACCCTGATGGGAAAATACGGCGAAGAGGGAAACCAGCTCATCTTTCGCATCTTGAAGCGGGGTGAAAAACTCGTTCAGAGCGCGATCTTTAGCTCGCCGGAACGCGATGAATCGCGCACTCTGAACGAATTGTCCGATCTGGCACTAAGATACGACCTCACAGTTCCTCTTGCCCGGGTTGTGGCAAACAACAAGAACGAACTTCCCAAATTTTTCAAGCGCTACCAGATACAACCCGTTTGGCGCGCCGACCGCCCCGCTCGCGGACGATTTCGCGAGTTTTATCAGTGCGATGTTGACTCCATCGGCTCGTCGTCGATGGTTGTCGAGGCTGAATTGATCTCGGCAGTGAGCGAGATATTGAAGCGGCTCGGCTTTAACGATTTTGTTGTCAGGCTAAATCACCGCGAGGTACTTGCTGACATCCTCGATACGGCAGGCGTACCTGAAGAACTGCATGGCGACACTTTGGTCGCTATAGACAAACTCGACAAGATCGGGACCGAGGGCGTCGCAACCGAACTCGCACAGCGTGGCGTTCCGGAAACTGCTTCGAAAATGCTCCTCGACATCTTTGAGGAAACCCATCGGATCATCGGTGAAGGCAAGGAAGTAAATCGAACGATCGTCAGCAACTTGATCAATATCGTAAGCAATGAGGTGCTGACCAAGATCGGCGAGATCCTCAAATTCGCCCCGGGATGCCCGATAGAACTTGACCCCTCGCTTGCTCGCGGACTTTCCTATTATACCGGCGCGATCATGGAGATCAATGTTCCCGACCTCGCAGGATCGCTCGGCGGCGGCGGGCGTTACGACGGCCTTATTGGGATGTTCGGTAAAGAGCAGATACCGGCGTGCGGATTTTCGCTCGGACTTGAGCGCATTCTGGTCGTAATGGACGAACGTGGAATGTTCCCGCCGGAGATCGCCGAATCGACGCCCGCGGATGTTATGGTCACGCTCTGGAACGAGGAAACGATCTCTGAATCTATCAAACTCGCAAGCGAACTCCGCTCGGCCGGTATCCGCGTCACGGTCTATCCCGAAGCGGACAAACTCGGCAAACAGATCAAATATGCCGATTCGATCAAGGTCCCATTCGTCTGCGTCCTCGGCGAAAACGAACTCGCCGAAAACAAAGTGACGATCAAGAATATGGGTTCAGGCGAACAAAATACGGTCGAACGTGACGAAACAGGCAAGATGATCGCAGAATATACTGCTTGATCATTTGCGGCTTTGCCGCGCCCTTGCGGAAAAATTCTACTTTTCCGCTAATCGCAAAAATGATGCGCGGCTGTGCCGCTGGTTGGTGAGTAATGTTTCGAATCTCAACGGAAGCTCGGAGATCCTGCGGGTTCATGATCTTTGCCTATGTGATCATGCCCGATCATTCTCATGTCATTACTGACGGAACAAAGGAAATGACCGATGTGCTTCGGTACCTCAACGGTGTTTCTGCAAAACGGGTTATCGACTATCTAAAGGCAAACGGTCATGAAAGTTCGCTTGTAAAACTCCGAATACAGGAGCGGGATAACAAACATAAACACTCTGTTTACCAGCACCATCCGAATGGCATTCGCCTTGCCGGCGAAGCCTCATTGTTTCAAAAGATCCAGTACCTTCACCTAAACCCGGTGAGAGCCAACCTGGTCGATCATCCTAACGAATATAGTTTTTCCAGTGCTCGCCAGTTGCATGGGCGTCAACTGGAAAATGAACCTCTTTGTACCGATCACCAACAGATCAGTTGGCGAAAATGAATCCACAACTTTACATACGGGCGGCAAAGCCGCTGTCACCTTTTGGATCCTGCGGAAAAGTGAAACTTTTCCGCAAAGGGCCGGCGAAGCCGACGGCTCTGTCAAAAGGCAATACAATTTAATAACATACTTTGATTCCATGCATCGAAAGCTCGAACCGAAACTCCTGTCCGTCCTGAAAGAAGGCTATACGTTCAAGCAATTTCAGGGAGACCTGATGGGTGGTTTGACCGTCGGCGTCGTCGCATTGCCGCTTGCGATCGCGCTGGCCATTGCTTCCGGCGTTAAGCCGGAGCAGGGCCTTTACACTGCGATCGTCGCCGGCTTCGTAATTGCCGTACTAGGCGGTTCGCGAACTCAGATCAGCGGGCCGACAGGCGCATTCGTCGTCATCGTTTACGGCATTGTTCAAAAGTATGGATACGACGGCCTGGTCATTGCGACGCTCATCGCCGGCGTGATGCTCGTGATAATGGGACTAGCCCGAATGGGGGCGCTGCTCAAGTTCGTTCCATATCCCGTGATCGTTGGTTTTACGTCGGGTATCGCCTTGATCATCTTTTCGTCTCAGGTCAACGATTTTCTCGGCCTGAGGATCGAAAAAGTGCCTGCGGACTTCGTCGAGAAGTGGGTAGAATACGTACGACATATATCGAACATCGATCCATATACGGTCTGTGTAGGGCTCGCGTCGCTTCTCATCATCGTGCTTTGGCCGCGCGTAACGCACCGCGTTCCGGGCCAATTGATCGCGATCCTGGCAGCAACGATCGCGGTCCAATATTTCCAGATCCCGGTCGATACTATCCAATCCCGTTTCGGAGGAATGCCGACCGGGCTTCCCTCGCCGCAGCTTCCAGCCATTTCCTGGTCGAGCTTTCAACAATTGTTCTCGCCGGCTATAACGATAGCGATCCTTGCCGCACTTGAATCACTGCTTTCGTCTGTCGTTGCCGACGGCATGACCGGGACACGCCATCGCTCGAACATGGAATTGATCGGCCAGGGTGCGGGAAACATTGCGTCGGCCATTTTCGGCGGCATTCCGGCCACCGGTGCCATTGCCCGCACTGCAACTAATATAAAGAGCGGCGGCAAGACGCCCTTCGCTTCGATCATTCATGCGGTCTTTCTACTCCTCGTCCTCCTTTTCATCGGGAAATGGGCGGCAATGATCCCGATGGCGACACTTGCCGCCGTTCTCATCGTTGTCGCATATAACATGAGCGAATGGCGCGAGTTTCAGCACCTGTTGAAAAGTCCTCGGGGCGACATCGCGGTATTGCTTGCGACGTTTTTGCTCACGGTCTTTATCGAGCTTACGGTCGCCATTCAAGTCGGTATCTTGCTTGCCGCGTTCCTTTTCCTGCAGAAGATGTCGAAAGAGGCTCATGTCGATTTTGTAACTGACACGCTTGAGGAAGACGAAGAGTTCAAGGGCCGCGATATGTCGAAGATCGACATTCCGAAAGGCGTCGAGGTCTTTGAGGTTTACGGTTCACTGTTCTTTGGCGCGGTCAGCCAATTCAAAGAATCTATCCGCGTTGTTTCAAAGAAGCCCGCCGTGATCATTTTGCGTATGCGGCAGGTTCCCAGCATAGATGCGAGCGGGATCCATATTCTCGAAGAATTGGTGAAAGAATCTCACTCGGGCGGCTGCATCATAGTGTTCTCGGCGGTTTCCCGATCAGTCTATCGGGTGATGAGAAAGTCCGGTTTTGTTGACCTCGTTAACCGAAACAACTTCGCCCCCGACTTATTTGCCGCGCTCGAGATCGCCAAGAAACACATCGAGTCCCGCGGGCTTAATGACTAAGACGCGCACAAGTGAAAAAGGCAGGCAACTTCAGCCTGCCTCAAGAATTAATATTTGCTCAGTTCTAGAACCGATAATTTACGCCGAAGCGGAAATTGTGGTTTTGCAGCTTTACCGAATGTGTAAACACATTTGCCGGCCAGGTCTGCGTGCCGATTACGCCGTTTAGCTCTTCACTTCCACCACCCTGCGAAGTCAGATTGTTACTGGTGACTGTTTCCTTGCCGAAATCGCTGAAAAGGTATTCACCTTTTACCGAGAATCGCTTTGAAACCTTCACTTCAACACCGCCACCGAGAGCATAACCCGCCTTCGTCTTATCGATCTCGGCCGATTCGACAGCAGAAGCATAAGTGTCGGTGAATGAGGCCGAGTACTTGACGTTAGTAACGGCAAGTCCTCCGGTGCCGTATATAAGGGCCTTGCCGGCCGTTACTCCAACGCGTGGGCGGGCCGTGAAAAGCCAGTCAGACTTAACTTCCTGGTTGATCGTATAAGCAGTCGGCGAACAGCACGGATATTCACGTGTTACCGTGAACCCCTTCGAAACCTGCTGGGCCCCGAAATCTGCTTCGGCTCCGACTACGATGCGTCCAAACTGCTTGTTGTAGCCGAATTGGCCGCCGCCGGTAAACCGGTTGCCGGACACGCGGCGAGTTCCATCGGCATTTATTGCCGTGACGCTCGAATTTGCAAAATATCCGGTGTCTGAGTAAACCGTTGAGGTCGACAGGGTCGGACGCGAATGTGTTATGCCGACATATCCGCCCGCATATACACCGGTCCAATCATCGCCCGTATTTTGCGCGTATGCAGCGGCTGTTCCGAATAGCACGAATGCGAACGCCAGAAATTTTGACGCTAATGCTCTGGTGAGTTTACTTCTCATAATTTTATTTCCATCCCTCGGGCCGCGCGGGTAATGGAACAGTGGCCTTTAAAAAGGTCAT
>JAEUQK010000019.1 GCA_016789265.1 Blastocatellia bacterium | reverse complement strand
AAACATCCTCTGCCTTTCCAACGCCGACAAATCGACCTTGCGCGATCGCTGCGGCTCCGTTCTCGATTAGCCCAACTTCGCGCATTTCCGCACCGCGCTTCGGTTGTCCGCCGGAAGCACAGGTTATCAACTGCCCGATATTAGTGATCAAAAGATCTGCTTTCATGTAAGAAGACGAAGGTCAATCCGCAATATTAACACACGATAATTGTTTAACTTAGGACGGATCTAATAGAACGAAACGTCTATTGCAATCATAGTGATTTCGTTATATTTTCATTCACACGTTTATTAGGAGATATCTCAAATGACACACGCACAGCCAATGGCCGATCCTCAGCCGATCTGGCAGATAATGACCGGTTTCCAGCAGTCTGCTGCCTTTAAGACCGCAATAGAACTCGAACTCTTCACAAAGATCGCCGAAGGCAATAAAACAGTGGCTGACATCGCCAACGCCTGCGGAGCATCGGAGAAAGGCATACGTGTACTGGCTGATACCTTTACCGTACATGGCTTTTTGACCAAACAGAACGGCGAATATGAACTTTCCGAGATGGCCGCAACGTTTCTTAATAAGCACGTCCACACCTATCTCGGTAGTGCCGTCGAGTTTATTATGTCTGAGGGCCAGAAACGTGGATACGAAGACTTGACCGGTGCCGTTCGCAACGGCGGTTCACGTATCCACGGCGAGGCGTCTTTGGATCCCGACAGTCCGATGTGGGTGACATTTGCCAAGGCGATGATGCCAATGATGGTGCCGGCGGCAATGGGAATCGCAAGCCACTTAGGTTACGAAAAGGATCGGAAACTAAAGGTATTAGACATCGCGGCAGGCCATGGAATGTTCGGAATTATGGTTGCCCAACACTATCCAAATGCCGAGATCTACGCCGTCGACTGGGCAAATGTCTTGACCGTCGCGTCCGAAAATGCCCACCGACTCGGCGTCGGCGACCGACATCACCTCATTCCCGGGAGTGCGTTCGACGTTGATTTTGGGACTGATTACGACGTCGTGCTTGTAACAAACTTCCTCCACCATTTCGACGCCGAAACCTGCACTAACCTTATGCGTAAGGTGAACAATGCTCTCAAACCGGGCGGCAAGGCGATCACGCTGGAATTCATTCCGAACGACGATCGCGTAACGCCGCCGGGAGAAGCTTTGTTTGCACTCGTAATGCTCGCGGCAACGCCAGCCGGCGACGCATACACGTTTAACGAATTAAGGAAGATGTGCGAAGACGCCGGATTTAGCTCGAATATGCACGTTCCGATGCCGCCGACTCCTCAGCATCTTTTGATCTCGACCAAGTAACTATGGGTTCTTCTTGGCAATCTTCGTATGGGTTCCGTTGACCTCCATCAGGGCGGCGGAACCATACCATTTAATGAACTCGACCTTGAAATAGCCTTCTTTGATAGACGGGTCTGTCTCGGTGAGTTTCTGGGCCTCTTCCACAGTTTTTACGTCAAATAGGTATATACCGCGAAATTCACCGCCGTCCATGAACGGCCCTGCGAGTATCAACTTCCCTTCTTTGGCAAGTCGATTGATCATGCCAAAATGTCCTTTCATCAGTTCAGCCTGCTTTGCCTTATCCTCGACTTTCAGCGGCCCGGTCTTCAAAAAACACATCACGTATTGACGCATTCCGAGATCATCAGCCCCAAGCTTCTTTGCCAATGCCGAATCGTAGTTCGGATTTGTCGGTTCCGTCGGTGTCTGTGCGTTAGCGGCAGACCCGGAGGCGAGCAGCAATATCAATAACATCAAAGATCGTCGCATTCTCATGTTGTTTCGTTCCTGGATTTCTGAAGTTCTACGTATGCGGATATTATATTGTTTTCTCGGAAATTAACATTTTTATGTCGCGAACCGTTAAGGCTCCAACTGGGAGCGAATTGACCTGTAAAAACTGGCTGATCGAGGCCGCGTATCGAATGATACAGAACAATCTGGACCCGGAGGTCGCTTTTGACCCGGACAATCTGATCGTTTACGGCGGGCGCGGCAAGGCCGCTCGTAACTGGGAATCTTTTGACGCGATATTAGAATGCCTCAAAGAACTTAACGAAGACGAAACACTTCTCATCCAATCAGGCAAACCGGTGGGCGTTTTTAAGAGCCACACTGACGCACCGCGCGTATTGCTCGCGAATTCCAATATCGTCCCGCACTGGGCCACGCAGGAACAATTCGATGAGTACGAGCGTCAAGGCCTGATGATGTACGGACAGATGACCGCGGGTTCGTGGATCTATATCGGTACACAAGGCATTTTGCAAGGTACTTACGAAACGTTCGGATCGCTCGCACGACAACACGGATGGGGCGACCTTCGGGGAAAACTCGTCTTGACGGCTGGCCTCGGCGAGATGGGCGGAGCACAGGCACAGGCTATCACGTTCAATGGCGGTGTCGGTATTCTCGTAGAGGTCGACCCCTGGCGGATAGAGAGACGTTTGCAACTGAAACAGGTTGATGTCGTTACCGAAAACATCGACGAAGCCCTACACCTTGCCAATCTTGCGGTAAATTCGCGCGAACCAAGATCGATCGCCCTGTTGGGAAATGCTGCGGATGTCCATTGGGAACTGCTCAAGCGCGGCGTGATACCCGACGTCGTCACGGACCAAACATCTGCCCACGACGTACTTTACGGTTACATTCCATCGGGTTTAGACGTTAAGTCGGCCGCAGAACTTCGTTCGTCAAATCAAGCCGAGTACGTACGCGAAGCTATGGACTCGATGTCAAAACACGTTAAGGCGATGCTTGAGTTCAAGCGATTCGGATCCATCGTCTTCGATTACGGAAATAATCTCCGTCAACGAGCTTTCGATAACGGTGTAACGAACGCATTCGATTATCCCGGTTTTGTTCCGGCATATATTCGCCCGCTTTTCTGCGAAGGAAAGGGTCCGTTTCGCTGGGTTGCGCTTTCTGGTGAAAAGGAAGACATCTATAAAACCGACGAAGCCATAATGAACTTGTTTCCCGAGAACGACCACCTTTCTCGATGGCTGACTATGGCACAAGAGAAAGTAAAATTTCAGGGGCTCCCCGCCCGCATCTGCTGGCTAGGATACGGAGATCGAGCGAAAGCCGGATTGAAACTCAATGAAATGGTCGCGACAGGCGAACTGAAGGCTCCGATCGTAATAGGCCGCGATCATCTTGATTGCGGCAGCGTCGCTTCGCCAAACCGCGAGACCGAGTCGATGAAGGACGGCAGCGACGCCATCGCCGATTGGGTCTATCTCAACGCGATGATCAATGTCGCGGGCGGCGCAACTTGGGTCTCGCTTCACCACGGCGGCGGCGTCGGCATTGGCTATTCGCTCCATGCTGGGCAAGTCATAGTCGCCGACGGCACGCCCGAAGCCGCCGCCCGCATCGAACGTGTCTTAACTACCGACCCCGGTATGGGCGTTATTCGCCACGCCGACGCCGGCTATGAAGAAGCGATCGAATTCGCCGAAAAGAACGGCGTAAACGTCCCGATGAAGAATGTATCGTAAACCGCAGGGCGTTTTTCGCCGCTCCCGAACGCACGGCGGAAATGCCGCCGGTCCCGCACGTCTGTCACATGTCCGCCCGCGGCGGTGTTTTACGTCTGAACAAATCAAGGGGACATCTACCCGGACACTGCCCGGCGGAAATTGTGCACAAAATGCTAACCGTTCTCGCTAAAGCCATCTCAAAACTCATCATCACCGGCCTGATCGCCGCCGCGCTTTTGCCGGCGGTCTTCGCTCAGGGGAAAACGCCCGAGATCGGGCCCGCGACGCTTGCGCGGATAAATACGTATCTCGACGGCATCGGACGCTCGGGCTTTACGGGAAACGTCATCGTCGAACGCGACGGCAAGATCGTCGTCGCGCGGTCGGCGGGCATGCGCGACGCCGAACGCAATATCCGCAACGATACCCGCACGGTCTTCGACATCGGTTCACTCACCAAACAATTCACCGCCGCGGCGATCTTAAAGCTCGAGATGCAGGGCAAGCTCAGCACCGCGGACAAGATCGGCAAGTTCTTCACTAACGTTCCCGCTGAGAAAGCGTCCATTACCATTCACGACCTGCTAAGGCATATATCCGGGCTCAGGGGCGACATCGGAGGCGATTATGAGAAGATCACACGTGAAGAATTTTTGACAAAGGTGATGGCATCGCCTCTCGAATCAAAGGTCGGCGAGCGTTTCCGCTACTCGAACATCGGCTACAGCCTGCTCGCGATGATCGCCGAGAAGGCGTCTGGGCAGGATTACGAGACGTTCCTCGCGGTAAATCTCTTCAAGCCCGCAGGAATGCACTCTACCGGATATTCTTTGCCGAAATTCGACGCGTCCGTCGTCGCGGTCGGTTATCGCTGGAATGGAAATTTCTGGGGCAAGCCGACGGAAAAGCCCTGGGACGGCGGCGCTCCGTTTTGGCATTTGAGAGGAAACGGCGGGATCCTTTCCACGGCCGAAGACCTCGCGAAATGGAGCATCGCGCTTCGCAGCGACAAGGTACTTTCAAAGGCGGCGAAGAAGAAGCTGCATCATCCGCGGCTTCGAGCGGGCGAGACTGACAATCCGTACTACGCATACGGCTGGGACGTGCTGAAAACCCGGCGGAACACCTTCGTCGCACGCCATAACGGCACGAACAACATCTTCTACGCCGACATGCACCGCTACCTCGACGAACGCCTGACGATCATCCACATGGTCAACAAAGGCATTCCGTCGTTCGTCGATGTTAACGGCCAGATCGCGCGGATCATCTTCGAGCCTGACTACGTGCCTGCGATTCCCGCTGCCGAATCAAAGGAAAATGAGGCTTATACCGGAGAGCTTGTTAAGATCGCCGTCGAAAAAGGCCTCGATGCGGCCGTCGCCGCGCATCGTGCGCGAAAGAACGGCGTCGATGCGGTGGAAAGGTTTGTGAACGGTGCCGGCTACGATCTGCTCGAAGCGAAAAAGCATGCACAGGCGATCGAGGTCTTCAAACTGAACACGATGCTCTTCCCGCGCTCATCCAACGCCTTTGACAGCCTCGGCGAGGCCTTTATGGAGGCGGGCGATAGAAAAGTGGCGCTGGAGAACTTCCGAAAAAGCCTCGAACTAGATCCGGAGAATGGCAACGCCGCTCAGATGATAAAGAAGCTGCAGGATAAGCCGTAGCCCTGGCTATTCCGGATTGTCCTTGATGTATTTTTCAAACTTCTTCTTGTCCGGATGGTTGGCGACCTTTGCCAAAAAGGCCTTGTATTCGTCTGCGGCAAGGTTTCGGGCACCAGCGAGGTCATAAAGCCGAGCCTTTAGTAAATGGCATTCGGCCATCCCAAGTGGATCGAGCAAGAGTGCTTTGTCCAAAGCTTCCAGACCAAGTTTACCCTGTCGATTTTGGAGGTAGGCCTCTCCAAGGAGGCGAAACCCCAACGCTGATGTGGGGTTAGCCTTTACAGCCGAAAGAAATAAGTCGATCGCCCTGGCATGATCGCCTTTTACCGCCTTAAGAATTCCGTAATTTAGCAACGCAGGGGCATAATCGGACTTGTGTACGAGCGCTTGTGTAAAGGCATTTTCTGCGTCACTCAGTTGCTTCTCTTCTACCAGAAGTGAACCAAGCTTTGACCAGGCGATGTAGTCCTCCGGGTCGATGGCGACGATCTCCTTGACCAGCCTTATAGCAATTGACCTTTGCTTGTCGGCCTCGGCTTCCGCTGCTTTTCGATAAAGCTCGATAGTTTTCGGATTTTCCGGTCGGCTTGGCTTCACAACCACGACACCTGGCTCCAGTTCGGTTCGGCGGTTCGGGCTTAAGATCTCTATGTCTTCCCGTATGTGTGAGTTGCCAAGATCCGAGAATGATCGACGGGCGACCTCGGTGCCCTCGACTTCGACTATGAGCGTGCCGCCTCGACCCGACCGTCTGAAGCAGAAATTTCCCGACTTGCCGATGACAAGTCTCACATTCGGCTGCGACGAGTCGGAATATACCGCCGTGATCCTGGGCTGCTTAGCTGATGTGTCCTGGCCCCGCAAAACAATACGCCCGTAAACAAACGGAACGATGCGGTTCCCCGGCCCGACCGCCTGGGTTGGAACTTCGCCGTATTCCCGGCAATAGTCGTTTGGCTGGCCATACGCAGTTTCAACAACGAACGACAACACAAATACAACAACAGGAATTAAATGTACGGGCCTCATTTTACAATTCGTTGTTCCCTATTTCTTCGGCACCGAATTCTCTTTTATGTACTTTTCTAAATTTCTTCTGTCCGAATAACCAGGGACCTTTTCAAGAAACGCTCTGTACTCAGCCGCCGCAATATGTTTCGCCCCGGCGAGGTCATAAAGCCGAGCAAGCAGCAGATGACACTCTGCCATGCCTACCGCGTCTAACTTTAGCGCTTGGTTTAACGCCTCAGCCCCGAGGGTTCCCTGTTTATTTTGCAAATATGCTTCGCCGAGCAGCTGAAACGCACGTGCAGATGTCGGGTCTAGTTCGACGGCGTGTTTCAATATCTCAATAGCCGCGGGGAACTGCTTCTGCGCCATTCGAAGTTTTCCGACATTGATCCAAGCAGGCGTGTACTCCATCTTCAGCTCAAGCGACTTGCGAAACGCAGCATCGGCTTGGTCGTATTTGCTCCGTTCGATATATGTCGTCCCAAGCTTTGCCCACGCAACGAAGTCGGTCGGATCCAATAGAACTATCTCGAGAAGATGGGATTCAACGGCAATGAGGTCATTACCACGTTCCGACTCGAGTACCTTCCGATAAAGGTGGCTGGTCTTTTCGTTTGGCGGATGTACAAACTTGGCCGAGATCGCGGCGGGCGGGACTTCCCGCTGAGTTGGATTTGCGTAAACTTCAAAGTCTTCTCGTTGCTGTGCAGGCCCGGAAACCGGGAGCGATCTCCGTGCCACTTCCAGGCCGTCTACCTCTATCGTAAGTGAACCGCCGCCTGTCCCCGCTCGTCGGAAACAGTAGTTGCCGGTACGATCGAGACGCTGTTTATTCGAGATCTGTTGGGTATCGTTAAGGATCACTGTGATCCTCGGGACTTTACCGCCCGTTGGCAAGCCAAGCAGGGTTACCTTGCCGTACACATATGGAACGCGCTCACGAGGTAGGTCAAGTCCCGGCAGAACGCCAGCCTCACGGCAGAAGTCGTCGATCTGTCCGATGGCATGAAAGGAGAGAAAAATAAATACGAACGGCAAGAGCAGTGTCTTGGATAGAAACCGCCTAAAATTCGAATGAGTTTTTATGGTCCAACCTTCGTCGATCACTATTATGGCGTTTCCTCAGGGTTTTCCTTGATATAACGTTCAAGAATTTCGCGCTCTTTGAAATCTGGGACCTTTACAAGAAAAAGTCGGTATTCACGAGAAGCTTTGATTTTGTCGCCGGCAGCGTCATACAGTTTTGCGATCATCAGATGGCATTCAGCCATGCCCTTCGGGTCGAGGCGAAGCGCTTCGATCAATGACGCAACGCCAAGCGTGCCCTGTCGATTAAGAAGATAAGCCTCTCCCAGCAGCCGATGAGCTAGCGGTGCTCCTTGTTCCAATGACGAGGCTTTTTTCAGAAGTTCAATGGCATCAGGGAATCGCTTCTTTAGCATTCGTACTCTCCCTAGGTCCAACAATGAAGGTACGAATTCAGGTATGGCGGAGATCGATCTCTCAAGGGCTGCGGACGCCTTATCCAGTTCGCCTCTGTCGAAATAAAGTCCGCCCAGGCGGTTCCACGCGTAGAAGTCATTTGGATCGTCGCCAACGAGGCCTTCATAAAGCTTCTGCGCTGTTGCCGCATCTTTTTTTCGTTCCGCCGCAATAGCCGCTTGAAACGTCTTTTCGTTATCGTCGGTTCGTTTATACGCGAATTTTGCCGAGATCGAACTTGGCGGCTTGGAAACTACAGGATTGTTATTTATGACGCTAAAATCCTGGCGGTGTTCGTTGATCATTCCGGTTGGAAGCAATTGGCGTCCGACCTCAAGCCCTTCCATATCGACAACCAAAAATCCGCCGTTAGCACGCACACCACGGAAACAAAAATTTCCCGATCGGTCGATCGTGTAGCGCTGCTCGTTTCCGTTCCTCTCGGACAATGTGACCGTGATCTTCGGAAGCCTTTTGACGCCTTCAAACCCGATCAGATTTATACGGCCAAACACAAACGATGAATTCATCCAGGGAACGGCCCCTGTCTCGCCGCAGATCTCATCAACCTGAGCCCTTAACGGTGCAGCGAAAAACGCAAGAACTAAGCCGGCTAACGCGATCTTAAGAAGATTGGCCACCCGTAACCTCCACTGAACTGTATATCCGACGAGAATAGATGCGTAGATATTATCACCAAAGTCAAGAGGACGGGCTAGTTCATCGTTGTGCTTCAATAGGCATGAGTTCGGTGTTCTCGAACCGGCCGACTCCCTTTTTATTGACATTGATATCGGTTATTCTGAGTACAGCAGTCTAATATTTTGAGGCATTAACTCATACCAAAATGAACGACCTCTTTTCCAGAACCTCACGGCCGGCACCGCACCTTTTTGGAACCGGCCAGGACAAGAATGACCCGCGTTTAGGAGATGTGGTCTGGCGGAACCCTGACCAGTACGCATCGGCGGATGTTGTGATCCTCGGATGCCCCCAGGATGAAGGTGTTCGCCGCTACGGAGACCGCGAAGGGTCAGCGTTGGCACCCTCGGCTATTAGAGAGCAATTTTATAAGTTAACCCCGTTCAATATCAGAAAAAAGGTTTTCGATCTGGGCGATCTGATCATCAGCGGAACTCTTGAAGAAACTCACGAGAATCAGCGAGCCGTCGTGCAACAAATATTGATCGACGGAAAACGTCTTATCGTGATCGGCGGCGGAAACGACATTTCGTATCCTGACGGAGCTGCGATGGCGGAGGTCTTCGGCGCTCAGAGCTGGATAGCGATCAATGTTGATTCCCATTTGGGCGTGAGAATAGCAGACCAGCGAAACAGCGGCACCCCATACCGTCAGCTTCTGGAGGAAAAACACCTGGATCCGCGGAGATTCTTTCAAGTGGGTTATCAAACTCATTTCTGCTCGCCGGTCTACTACGAATACATTCGTTCGCTTGGGGTCCAGCGCATCAGCCTCGAAATGCTTCGGTCCCGGGCCGAATGTGACATGGAACTCAAAGAGATGATCAAGCAGAAATTTGTCCACCATAGTTCCGAGATGAACGTATTCTTTGGTTTCGATATAAGCGTCGTGCGGTCCGCCGATGCCCCGGGCTCATCATCGCCTTCACCGCTTGGATTACGAGCAGGCGAGTTCATTCAGCTGGTAAAGTACGCGGCGTCTCTGGCCAATACCCGCATGGTCGAATTTTCTGAAGTCAATCCAAAATTTGATGAGGACGGCCGGACCGCAAAGCTGGTTGCGATCGCCATGCATCGCTTCTGTTCCGGCGTATCGTGAATTTAATTAACAGGGGTTTTGTTCATTATGTCTGCAGTAACCTATGAGGTCACCGCGGAGGTTAGGGCTGATCTGCGTGACGCGTTTCGACAATATCTGTTCGAAAAGCATATTCCCGATCTGATGAATACAAATGCCTTTGCCGAAGCGACGATCAGCGTAAGTAAAGATGGTCATCTTCGCATTCGATACGAAGCCAAGAACATAGACCTTTTGAACGCATATTTTGAAGATCACGCCCCCCGCCTTCGACAAAGCCTAAGTGAAAGGTTTCCTGACGGAATCAAACTCAGCCGAGTCATCTGGGAGGAAATCGGCCGGTTTTCTCCGGACATAGAACCGGTTTAGCTTGACAGCCAAATGTTGGTTTGTCATTCTTTACGTTCGCCGATCTAAGGTCGGAGGCACCAAGACGTAGGCACTTAGCTCAGTGGTAGAGCACTACCTTGACACGGTAGGGGTCAGCAGTTCAACTCTGCTAGTGCCTACCATTTTCATTTTAAACTGCCCGCACAAATCAAAGAACGCTGCTCAGATAGTGGTCCAGCGAAATCGCTGTACAAGTCGATTTATACTCACTGAGCCGAACTTACGCACTAAAATGGTCGTAAGTAGTTTCAAAGGGGGCATAAATAGAATGATAGAGATACTTGAATCACCAAAATATCTCGTTGCGATGAAGGTTTTCGGGAAACTGACGGCGGACGATGTAAAGGCGGCATACAATGCAGTTGAGGACGCCCTTAAGGATCACGAACGGATCTCATTCTTTGCCGAGATCGAAGATTCGGTCGGCATCACGGTTGATGGCCTGTTGAAGGACCTCACCGAGGGAATAAGCCACTTTGGGAAAATGTCGAAGTACTATCGTGCCGCAGTAGTGACCGACAAGGGATGGATCGCGACAATGGCTCGGTTTGAGGGACTTGTGTTCTCGTCGATCGACGTACGTGTCTTTGAACCCAAGGAGCGGGCGAAAGCATTCGCGTGGGCATCGGAGAGACCGGAACCGCGCCCAAAACCGGAAGATGCTCCTGCCTCGGTCCACTTTCTGCAGACTACGAGCGAGAACGTATTCGCTTATGAGGTAAATGGCAAGGTTCGCGAGAAAGATGTTAAGTCAGTTGTTGCAGCGATGAAGCCATACCTCGAACGCGAAGGAAAATTCAACATCCTTGTACGCTTAAAGGATTTTGGCGGATTCGACCTGCTGGCGGCATTGGATGACGATCTCGTAAAAACCAAATACAAGGCTATCTCTAAGGTCGATAAATACGCGATAATCGGAGCAAAGGCGTGGATGAGAAACTTCCTTGAGCTTTTTTCCGGGCTGTTCTCTGCCCAGTTCCGGTTCTTTGATAAGGAAGAAGAGCGTGCGGCCTGGGAATGGGTCGGAGCCGAACAAGCTCTTTTGGCCGGGGAATGATGCATTTCAGCTTGAGTTTTTTCAAGACTGGCCCTATAATCCTTAAGTTTGATACATATGCGGCAAACGGGTCTCCGTTTGCCGCAACAATTTTTCGATAAGATGCTTTCGAAGTACTTTGCTGTTTTAACAACTACTACGACCCGCCTCTAACGGCGGGACACCCGATCTTCAACAAACTGAAGTTTGTTGGACATCAAAGCAAAGTCGCTCTTATCGGATCTGATCTTGGTTAGTAGTAGGAAACACGAGTAAATCGTGAACCGTGAAAAGAGCACAGATAAGAGCGGCAGTTTCGAACTGCTGAATTTTGACGTGATCGTGTGAGTAGAGATCCTATTCACAATTCGCCTTTCACTGTTTACTAATATGAGCGAACTGAACGTAAATCTTAATGGAAGCCAGCGAGCGATCCCGGCCCCTGCGACGGTGGCGGACGCAATAAAGGCATTTGACCGCGACATACTGAAGTCTGCACTGGCGGCAAAGGTCAATGGTGAGGAAGTCGATCTGAATCGGGAGTTGACGCCTACGGACGACCTTATCTCTATCGAACCGATCACTTTCGATACGCATGACGGTCTCGAGGTCCTTCGCCACTCGACCGCTCACTTGCTTGCAGCGGCCCTTCTTGATCTGTTTCCGGGGACCAAGCTTGGTGTGGGCCCGGCGCTGATGGAAGACCCGCGTTACGGGTTCTTTTACGATTTCATTGCTCCGCGAAATCTGACCGAAGAAGATCTCCCCATCATCGAAAAAAAGATGAAGGCGATGGCGAAGCAAAACCTTCCCTATCGCCGTGAGATCATCGCAAAAGCAAAGATACTCGATATATTTACGGAACGCGAAGAACCTCTAAAGTGCGAGCTTATCGACGAGAAAGTTTCGGAAACGGCAAGCATTTACTACATTGATAATTCGCCGTTCATCGATTTTTGTCTTGGCCCGCATGTTCCCCATACCGGCAAGCTCAAAGCTTTCAAACTGCTCGCTCTTTCTGGTGCTTATTGGAAAGGCGATGCCGAAAACCAACAGATGCAACGCATTTACGGAACGGCGTTCGCGACCCAGGAAGAACTTGATGCATGGATAAAACAGCGAGAAGAGGCGGAAAAGCGGGATCATCGCAAGTTAGGACGTGAACTCGATCTTTTCTCGATCTCCGACGAATATGGTGCGGGGCTCATTCTTTGGCATCCAAAAGGCGGCATCGTTCGCACAGAAATGGAGCGCCTACTTCGCGATGAGCTTGAAAAACGCGGATATAGCTTTGTTTTCACGCCCCACATCGCCAAGCGCGACCTTTGGTTCACAAGCGGCCACGAGGGCAACTATGCTGACTCGATGTATGCTCCAACGAGTATTGAGGACGAGGAATATCGGCTCAAACCGATGAACTGCCCGTTCCATATCGGTATCTACAAATCAAGTCCGCGAAGCTATCGGGACCTGCCGCAGCGTTACTCTGAGATGGGCACGGTGTATCGTGCCGAACTCTCCGGGACATTGCACGGCCTGATGCGGGTTCGCGGATTTTCGGTGGACGACGCACACTTGTTCGTCCGCCCGGACCAGGTACGTGCCGAAGTCGCAGATTGCCTTGATTTTGCGATCAAGGTATTCGAGACATACGGTTTTGATAAGGTCAGATTCGAATTGTCTGTCCGCGGTGAAGCCGAGAACAAGCAATATCTCGGTGCCGACGAGGACTGGGTCGCCGCCGAAGAACAGCTTGCGAGCGCTCTGCGAGAGCGGAATATCGATTTTGAACGCATCGAAGGCGAAGCGGCGTTTTACGGCCCAAAGATAGACATCAAGATCGAAGACGCGATCGGCCGCATTTGGCAGCTGGGGACTATACAACTCGATTTCAACCTCCCGGAACGGTTCGAGCTGGAATACAATGGCGAAGATAATCAGAAACATCGGCCATTTATGATCCACCGGGCGCTGTTCGGTTCGATCGAGCGTTTCTTTGGAGTTTTGATCGAGCATTACGCAGGTGCTTTCCCGCTATGGCTTGCACCGGTCCAGGTCGCGGTTTTGCCGATCACGGACAGGATAAACGAATACGCCGAAAAGGTCGCAAGCGAACTGAAAGCGGCTGGATTCCGCATAGAGGTAAATTTGAGATCTGAGAAGATCGGTGCCAAGATACGTGACGCTCAGCTTCAAAAAGTTCCATATATGCTCGTCCTCGGAGATAAGGAACTTGAGGACAACAAGATCGCGGTGAGGGAAAGAAAGCAGGGTGACATCGGCGTGATGTCGCTGGAAGAGTTCATTGGAATGATCGCGCAAAAGAGACTGACGCGTTCGCTCTAAGATCGCAATTTAGCAAAGGAGGCTAATATCGCTAGAAGATTTGGTGGAAATCGTTGGAAGCCGCGAATTCGCGAACCGCTTCATCGTACAAATGAAAGGATAAGGGTCCCTTCAGTTCGAGTCGTGACCGAAGATGGTGAGACGCTGGGGGTAATGGATACCCGCGATGCTGTAGCAGAAGCTCGCAAACGCGGTATTGACCTTGTAGAGATCGCGCCAAATGCCAAACCGCCGGTTTGTAAGCTGATCGATTACGGCAAGTTCCTGTACGAACAGAAGAAGAAAACGCACGAGGCCAAAAAGAAACAGGTCACGGTTCAGGTAAAAGAGATCAAGTTTCGTCCCGGTACTGACGATCACGATTATAACTACCGTATGGAACACGCCCGGGAGTGGCTGGAGGACGGCGACAAGGTAAGAGCGGCTATCGCCTTCCGCGGACGCGAGATGACGCACCGAGAACTCGGCGCAGCGATCTTGAAGCGGTTGACAGAGCAACTGTCGGACATAGCCGACGTTGAGGTAGCGCCCAAAATGGAAGGCTATCAAATGTTCACGATATTTGTTCCTAAGAAGAGCAAGGCCGAAGTGAAGAAATCCGTGCAGCATACGTCGAAAGCTCCGGATGCCGAGCCTGATAAGAAAAAAGAAAAAGCCGAACGCGTGAAAGCCGCGGAATCCGCTAAACCTGCGGACGACCTGATCGACGATATTTTTTAAGAGTTTTATTAGGGAGAAGACTGTTATGCCAAAATTAAAGACACATAAGGGCGCAGCAAAGCGTTTTCGCTCAACGGCGAGCGGCAAATTCAAACGCGGCCATTCACACGCACGTCATATTTTGACCAAGAAAACGAATAAGCGTAAACGCAACCTGGATATTGACGTTTTAGTATCAGAGGGCGACCAGAAACGCGTGGAGAAGATGCTGCCATACGGTAGAGACTAATTGAGAATTGACAACTGATCATTGAGAACTCGGAGATAATTTCCATTTTCCAGTCTCAATTTCACGACGAAGGAGTGAGAAATGCCAAGAGCAAAACGTGGTAACAAGCGCACCGAAAAGCGCAGAAAGATATTAGACCTCGCCAAGGGTTACCGAGGCACCAAATCGAAACTTTATCGTTCGGCAAAAGAGTCCGTCGAACGCGGATTAAATTTCGCCTATACGGGCCGAAAGCTGAAAAAGCGTGATTTTCGCAAGCTTTGGATCGTCCGTATCAATGCAGCCTGCCGCCTGAACGACATCAAATATTCGCAGTTCGTTCACGGCCTGAGCCTTGCAGGTATTGAGCTTGATCGTAAGTCGCTCGCCGATATCGCTGTTAAGCAGCCGGAAACGTTCGCATCGATCGCAGGCCAGGCAAAAGAAGCTATCAGTAAAAAAGCTCAGGCTGCCGCCTAGGCATTGTCGCGGATCAGATGATCAGGCGCTTCGTTTCATGCCGAAGCGCCTTTTCATATTCCCAATTCTTCCTTAGCCTCGGCAAACTTCTCGACCGCAAAATCCAGATCTTCCTTCGAATGGGCCGCAGACACCTGCGTTCGTATCCTCGCCTTACCTTTAGGCACGACCGGGAACGAGAATGGTATGACGTAGACCCCCTTTTCTAAGAGAACTTCAGCCATTTTCACCGCCGGCTGGGCTTCGCCGAACATGACAGGGACGATCGGGTGTTCCCCGGGCAGGACTTCAAGGCCGACGGCAGCGATCTTCTCGCGGAAGTAGCGGGTGTTGTCCATCAGCTTGTCGCGGAGCTCGGTCGAGCCGGTGAGCAGGTCGATCGCGGCGATAGATGCGGCTACGATCGGCGGGGCGACGGAGTTCGAGAAAAGGTACGGACGCGAGCGTTGGCGGAGCAGTTCGATCATCTCTTTCTTACCGCTTGTGTAACCGCCGCTGGCTCCACCGAGAGCTTTGCCGAGCGTTCCTGTGATCACGTCGATGCGGTCCATGACCTGGTGATGTTCGTGAACGCCGCGGCCGGTCTTGCCCATAAATCCAACGGCGTGCGAATCGTCAACCATCACCAGCGCTTCGTGTTTTTCGGCCAGGTCGCAGATCTTGTCGAGCTTGGCGATGTAGCCGTCCATCGAGAACACGCCGTCGGTGGCGATCATCTTGAACCGGGCCGACGAAGCCGCCTCCAACTGCGCCCCGAGATCGGCCATGTCGCTGTTCTTGTATCGGAACCGCTGAGCCTTGCAAAGCCGGATACCATCGATAATGCTTGCGTGGTTGAGCTCGTCCGAGATGATCGCGTCCTCTTCGCCGAGCAGCGTCTCGAACAGCCCGCCGTTGGCGTCAAAGCAGCTTGTGTAAAGTATGGTGTCCTCGGTGCCGAGAAACTCGCTGATCTTTCGCTCAAGCTCTTTGTGGATCGCTTGTGTACCGCAAATGAACCGAACGCTCGACAGGCCGTAGCCCCATTTGTCCAAGGACTTCCTCGCCGCGTCGACTATCGCCGGGTGATCGCTCAACCCGAGATAGTTATTCGCGCACATGTTCAGGACCTCACGTCCGTTCACGTCGATGTGCGCATCCTGCGGCCCCTCGATCACGCGCTCGGATTTGTAGAGTCCGGCTTCAATGATCTCGTTGATCGTATTTTCCAGATGTTCTTTGAAATTTGAATACATACTTTAAGAATAAGAGCTCGCAAGGTCATACGATTGTCGCGCTAAGGCCGCCGCCGCCACAAGCGCACGTCGCATCCCGATGACCCCGTACCAATTCCCCCGCCGCGCCGTCTCGTGCGCTCCTCACCCCCAAGGCTCAAAATAAACAACGCACTCGCGGCGATGCATGCGATTGTGATCAGGCTTTGTTGCATTCAGAATTTCTTTAGACGTTTCTTCTAATCGTCTCCGGTTCTCTTAATAGGCTGGACAATGTATTGACCTCGATGATTTATGAAGCCTTCATATACTCCATCCTTTCGATTCAATCGAACTTTAGCCAATCCATTGAGGAACGAATCGGCCCACGAGAACCTTGGCTCAACGACTCCCTTTCCCTTTGTGTTAATGAACCCAAATTTCTTGTTGGGCATTTGAACCGCCGCGACTCCTTCTGTGAACGCAAATGCCTCACTGAAAATGCAGGAAGTCAGCTTCTTACCTCGCCTATCAATGAAAGCAAGCTTGTCGTTCAAGCAACTGACCACCGCAAAACCATTTTCGAAAGGACGAAGTACGAAATCGTACGCAGGACGAATAACTACCTTTCCTTTAGTGTCGATAAAACCCCACAGAGAGTTAATTTCGACTGGAGCCAGTCCTTCGCTAAAGCTTTCCGCCGATTGGTAGAACTCCGTAACCCTCCGACCCGTCTTGTCGATAAATGCGCGCTTATTGAAGTATTCACTCGTGTGCTTCTCGCTCGAATTAGGCTGGTCATCCGCGATGAGAGCAAAACCATCCGAAAATGATTCTGACCAACCGTACTTTGCTGGTATAACAAGTTTCCCAGTCCTATCGATATATCCAGTCTTAGATATTTGTGGCTTGGAGAGGTCAGGCGCCATCAAAACTTCCGCCATTCCATCAGAGAACGTTCCGGCCCAGCTAAACTTAGGAGAGATAACAAATTCGCCATCGTGGTTTATGTAACCCCACGTTCCCGGATTTTCGATTGTCACCGCAGCCAAGCCTTCCGAAAAGCTAAATGCGATGTAAAACTTCGGCTCGATGACGTAATTACCATTGGCGTCAATAAACCCCCATTTCAGGTCCTTTTCGACGACGGCAAGACCCTCGGAAAAGGGTTTCACTTCATCGAAGCCGGGTTTTACGACAACAACGCCCTTCGAATTAATGAAGCCCCATTTTCCGGCTCGTTCGAACGGTATCAGCTTCGGATTGGATCGATGCCCATAGGTATTGATCGTGCCAACGGTCAGGCCAATCGAAAGTAAAAGAACGAATCTCAGCGTAAACATTTCTCAATCAAATACCAAGCAATAAGAGCTAGGGTGTCGGTGTCTGTTTCTTCGGTGCCTTTTCGACGTGGCTGGCTGAAATCCACGTCCCGAGTTTGCCGGGGTCGTTGGCGTAAACGTTGCGGACGATGCCGTCGAGGACGCGGACGATGATCATGCCTTCGCGGATCTTGGCGGAGGTGTCGGCGGTGGCGGCGACGTGTTCGGCGTCCCTGAAAGGGACACAGCCAATAGCGTCGGGTGAAACCCGACGATAATGGCGAAAAATTAGTCCCGTCCCTGTAGGGGACGAATCAATCCCAAACATATTTCTCGTCAAAATCAATTTTATATCTGCGATAAAAACCACGCATTTCGTCCTCAAACAGGTGTTTCTTATGATGTTCCTTTTGATTCGCTATATATTTCTCAACAACAGGTATCTGAGAATACCCGACCGAAAACGCCGAGTAACCGTCCTGCCAGCCAAACTTCGAATATTTGAAGCCTTTAGTTTTTATCCATTTTGAGCTGTCGCGCTTTACAGAGCCAATGAGATCGGGAACAAGATGGTTCTTGCTCATCGAGACTAATAGGTGGCCGTGGTCAGCGTCGCCTCCGGCACTGAGCAATTTCCCGTCGTGATTTCGCAAGATGCCGCCGATGTAGGCGTACAATTCATCTTCGATCTCCGGATCGATAAACCGAAAACGATTCTTCGTCGAGAAGACGATGTGAAAATAGCTGCTGAATAGGGTCTGCGCCATTTTTATCGCGTTGTGCCTGAAAGGCACCCATTCAAAAGCGTCGGGTGAAACCCGAAGTTCAGAATCAACAATTGACTTGTCCCTGTAAAGGACATATTCGCCAGCGCCGGCATTCGTCCCTTACAGGGACGCGTCGATTTTTATGCACCGAATCGTCGGGTTTCACCCGACGCTATTACATTTGTCCCCTTCGGGGACGATTGAATCGCCTTCGTGAGCCATTTGTCGGCCTTCGTGAGGTACTTTCACGCCTTCGTGAGCGACTTTCACCGCTTCGTGAGGCACTTTATGCCCATAGCGGCCGACTTTTCAGGGTTCGTAAGCGATCTTAACCGCTTCGTGACCAACTTTCATCGCTTCGTGAGGCACTTTCAGGCCTTCGTGAGCGATTGTTACTGCTTCGTATCAAACTTTTAGTGTTTCGGCTGCGATTTCCGCTATTTCGCCGAGTTAAACTCGACGATCTTGCCCCAATCAATCGAGCCATCGTCTCTACAAAACTCGTTCGAGAACTCTTTCGTGAACTTATTGACGACCTTCGCGTAGGATTGGAGAAATTCATCATTCCGTTCCTTTGCCTTGTGTCCAAGCGGCTCAACGATATCTTTGTAAAGCGATTCGCTACCTGAAATAAATTCCCAAAATCTCTGGCCGCACAGCTTTTGATAGTCACCCTTTTCCGACTGTCTGTCGCGCCCGTAGCAACAACCGTTCACTGCTTCGATCATCAAACCCGAATTGCTTGTGCGAAGTGTTCGTTTTGCGGTCTTGAAGTCCTCAATCATCTTCTTAACCTGTGTGCTGTTTCCCCAATTCGGCCCGGACTTGATATTTACAATGTAGCGAACATTCTCACGGTCAAATTCAAGATCAACACCAATGATTCCTGACTTCCAACCGCCGAAAACCTTTTCGTTAATGAAGATCGCTAAACCTTCGAGCCAATCACCAAAAATTGTTTCTTCACTTGAGGAAATCTGTGCGTCGAGAATGCCCTTGATAATCTCCTCGGAAGTTAGGACATTCTTCGCTTTGAACAGGTAGGGATTTTTCCGGTTGATTATATTACGAAGTTTCAGTCCGTCGAGGCTTTGGAGTCTCTTTTGATGAAACGTACCAATGTTTGCTTCGACGTAGTCTGTAACATCTTTGATAATCAATTCATTCATAGAGGTCAGAACAACACAGGCTCCATGGAATCAAGCCTTTCCTTCACCATTTCGACATATTCGGGGACAATCTCAACGCCGATTGCGTTTCGAGCCATTCTGTTCGCGACGAGAACCGTTGTGCCTGAACCCATGAAAGGATCAAGGACGGTGTCGCCGTCAACAGTAAACAGCTTGATAAACCATTCCGGCAATTCTTCTGGAAACGCCGCAGGATGATTCTTGTTATTACATTCCGTGGCGAGGTGAATGACGTTCGTCGGATATGCCATGTCGCGATTTATCCAATTCGAGATGTTTTTTCCGAAACCACTTCCGACCTTTGACGGATCACGGACCTTATCGGTCTGGCTGAGGTTTTTAAGTCTCGACTTTGCCCAGTCACCCATCGGGACCATAACGGCTTCCTGATACATGTTGAAGCGCTTGTCCTTGTTGAATTGGAGAAGTCTCTCCCAAGAGTCACGAAATCGGTTGGGCCACTTGCCTGGATAAGAATTCTTCTTATGCCACATGAATTCTTCTGTCCAAAGCCATCCTCGTTTACGCATTTCAAGGATTAGCTCGATAACGTATGTGCTTCGTTCGCCGTTAAATGCGCTTTCCTTTATGTTCAGGACAAATGTTCCCGTCGGCTTCAAGACTTCAAACAGTTCATCAGCAATCGGCATAAACCAATCAACGTATTCAAACTGCGAAACACCGCCGTAGGTTGTCTTTCGTCGCTCAGCATACGGTGGCGACGTGAAGATTAGATCAACGGTTTCGGGTGCAAGCGTTGATAGCTGTTCTCTAGCATCACCGAGCAAAAGTTTTGTTTTCGTTTTCATGGCTTACTAATAATAACTCGTATCGCATTTACCCGGAACATAACCAACCACACTTCACTCAACGTCGAAACAGACCGCGACATTTCCATTCACTTCCTGAACATCCCTAACATTCGATTGGTGACCAGGATGCCGCCGGCGGCGACATTAGGGAGACGTATCCGTAAACGGTGACCTCTTTGCCTTGCCACTCCGCCTTATTCGCGACGGCCTTTTCGACCAGTTCAACTAGTCCGCTCGTGTCTTCTTGGAAGACGAAGCATCCGACGGTGAAGGATATGGCTGTGATCAATAGGAGATGTTTCATTTCACCTTACCTCGCAAGTTCGCCTGTGAGCGAATTCATTGGTTCGGAAAACTAATTACGCTTTCTACAGTTTCCACTTCGAAGGTTAGAAAGGAATTGTCGGCAACGGTATCCGACTTTCTATTGGGCACCACTCGCTTGAACTTGCCGGTAGCTACTATCTTGGGGAAATTCCAAGGATGATACTCCTCAAGACCCATTTCCTTCGCTAACCTGTCTTCGTCGTCACCATCGAGTATTACAGCCGTCTCTTTTTCATCTCCAAGGCATGCCTTATCCATGAACTTGTATCCGTGCATCATGAAATACAGCGTGGCATTAACCCGAACCTCTTGGTCGTCGTATTTTTCAGGATGGTTCGCTAGGTCGCAGTAATCAATTGTCGGTAATTCCTGAAGTCGTTGAGACGTCCCAACGTTGCTTGGTGTAGAGTTACCACACGCCAGGAGAATGCCCGAGGCTAGCGCTATAACTAAGACTCCGCCAAACTTAAACACTTCGATACCTCTTCTAGCTCAGTTAAAACTTCGCTCCCGGTTCTGACAAGACCGGCCGCCCGCTCACGCAGGCGGTTCTGACTTAGATCTCCTCGAAATCTAGGACGACTTTGCCGCAGTTTCCTTGTTTGATGGCTTCGAAGCCGAGTTCGAAGTCTTTGTAGGAATAGCGGTGGGTGACGACGGGGGAGATGTCGACGCCGGCGTCGAGGAGGTTGGACATTTGGTACCAGGTTTCGTACATCTGGCGGCCGTAGATGCCTTTGATGGTGATCATGTTGAAGATGACGGTCTTCCAGTTGACGTCGAACTCGGTGGAAGGGATGCCGAGGAAGGCGATCTTGCCGCCGTGGAACATGTTGTCGAGCATGTCTTTAAAGGCTTGCGGGACGCCGGACATCTCCATGCCGACGTCGAAACCTTCTTTCATACCGAGCTCTTTTTGGACGTCTTTGATCGAGGTCTTGCTGACATCGACGGCCTTTGTGACGTGGCCCATTTTCTCGGCGAGTTCGAGACGGAACGGATTTACGTCGGTGATGACGATGTTGCGGGCTCCGGCGTGTTTGGCGACCGCGGCTGCCATGATACCGATCGGCCCGGCACCAGTGATGAGCACGTCTTCGCCGAACACTTCGAATTCGAGCGCTGTATGGACGGCGTTGCCGAACGGGTCGAAGATCGCAGCGACGTCGAGGTCGATGCCGGGCTTGTGCTTCCATATATTGGTCTGCGGCACGGCGATGAACTCGGCGAACCCGCCGTTGGTGTTCACGCCCACGCCGCGTGTGTTCGCGCACAGGGCACGCTTCCCGGCCATGCAGTTGCGGCAGCGTCCGCAAACCAGGTGACCTTCGACGCTGACAATGTCGCCGGCGGCGAAGTCCAGTACATTCGACCCTACATCTACGATCTCACCAACAAATTCGTGGCCGATCGTCGTCGGCACCTTGATCGTCTGCTGTGCCCACGCGTCCCAATTATAGATATGCAGGTCCGTACCGCAGATCCCGCCGCGTTTGACGCGGATCATCACGTCGTTTATACCCATTTCCGGCTCGGGAACATCCTCGACCCAGAGGCCCGGTTCAGCTTTGCTCTTTACGATGGCTTTCATTGAATTTTATGTGGCTATAAGCTCCTTTAATCATATCAAAGCTCGGACAAAAGAAGTAAAAGACGGCCTACGGTTGCGCCAATATTAACCATGGGTACAATTAAGGGTTGCGGTAATGCCGCGTTGAACAAATGGACGAACAAAAGCAGCACGTAGAAGGCATCCGTGAAGCGTTCAAGGCAAAGTTTGAGCGCTTCGCTAATTTGCGCGCGACCGCCAGCGATCTTAAGCTTGCGACCGCGATCTCGCTGAGCAAGGAGCTCGCCGAATTCAAGACTAAACATACGGGCAAAAAATCTGAGATCGCCGAGGCGAAAAAGCTGATCGGAAAGGTACATCCGGAAGAACGGGGCCGCTTTGGACAATTGGTACAGTCGGTCGAGCGTGAGATCGTTGATGCCATCGACGATGTCGAATCAAGGTTGAATGGATATATTTCTGCGGCCCAAACCGAGCGCGAACGGGTTGACGTTACGCTTCCCGGTCGCCGTCCGCGTGCTGGACATCTCCACCCGATCACGATCCTGCGTGAGAAGATCGAGGACATCTTCGTCTCGATGGGCTATACGATCGAGGACGACCGCGAGATCGAAACGGACCACTATAATTTCGACGCCCTGAATATCCCCGAAGGCCATCCCGCCCGCGAATCGCAGGATACGTTCTACACGACTGACGGATTTGCACTTCGGTCGCAGACATCGACCGTCCAGATCCGTGCAATGGAACGGCGCGGAGTGCCAATTCGGATCATTGCCCCCGGGAAGGTTTTTCGCCGCGATACGCCCGATATGACGCATGTCCCTATGTTCCACCAGATCGAAGGATTGTGTGTGGACAAAGGCATCACTATGGCGCACCTGAAAGGTACGGTCACGGAATGGCTAAAGCGCCTGTTTGGCGAAGAAACGGTGACGCGTTTTCGACCATCGTATTTCCCGTTTACGGAACCATCGGCCGAATTCGACTTCTCGTGCTTCGTTTGCCACGGTTCGGGAAAGACGGACGGAGAACGCTGCCGCCCATGCAAGGGTTCCGGCTGGATCGAACTGGGCGGGTCGGGAATGGTGCATCCGAATGTGCTCAAGGCGGTGGGTGTTGACCCGAATGTTTATTCCGGCTTTGCCTTTGGCTTCGGCCTCGAACGAATGGCCGCTCTAATGTACAACATCGACGACATCAGGCATATGTTCGAGAATGATGTGCGATTCCTGGAGCAATTTAGATAAATGAACATCAGCTACAACTGGTTAAAGGACATTATTGACACCGATCTATCTGTCGAAGAGACTGCAAAAGCTTTGACCCGTGTCGGTTTGGCGGTCGAGGGCGTACATCCTTTCGAGAACGATTTTGTTCTGGATATTGATCTCACCTCAAACCGGCCTGATTGCCTTTCGCATTTAGGGGTCGCCCGAGAGCTAAGTGTCATTATTGGTAAACCCGTCATACTTGACGGCAGGCGGGGTGAAGATCGGCTGCCCGATGCGCCTTTCCCATCGATCCTCGCTCCGGACATTGTGCGGATCGACGCTCCCGATCTATGCCTTCGTTTCACGGCCCGGATCATTAGAAACGTAAAGATCGGCCCATCTCCCGATTGGCTGGTCAAAAGGCTCGAGGCATTGGGGGAGCGTTCGATAAATAACGTCGCCGATGTAACGAACTATGCAATGCTCGAACTCGGCCAGCCAATGCACGCCTTTGATCTTGACAAACTCAAGGAACAAAGGATCGTCGTTCGTCGAGCCAGAACCGGTGAAACCATTAAGACACTAGACGAAGTTGAACGAAAGCTCGATGAGGAAATGCTGGCGATCTGCGATGCCGAAAGACCGATCGCCGTAGCCGGGGTTATGGGGGGCCATGATTCGGGAATAACTGAACGGACGACGAACGTATTGCTCGAAGTCGCCTATTTCAAACGGGAGAGTGTTCGCCGAACTTCGCGAAAACTAGGACTTGCGACCCAAGCAAGCTATCGGTTCGAACGCGGTGTCGATATTGAAAATCTCAAACTTGCATCGGACCTCGCCTCTGCTCTGATCTGTGGCCTTGGCGGTGGAAATGCAGGCGAATTCATCGATGTTTATCCGGAAACGCAATTACCAAGGATCGTCGCGTCAAAGGACGTTTCCTATGCCGTAAAACGTCTTACGGGTCTAAATGTACCAGCTCACGAATGCGACCGGATACTTAACGCTCTGGGCATTTCTAATTCTGACCTGCCGACCCTCTATACATCTCCGACCTGGAGGCACGACATAGCGATCGAAGAGGACCTGGTCGAGGAAGTTGCCCGGCATTATGGATATGAAAGTATCAAAGACGAACTGCCGCCGGCATACGGCGCGGGTGAGTATCAAGTCACTGAATTACGGGAGAAATCGATCCGCCGAACCCTGGCAGATCTGGGGTTTGACGAGGCGATCGGTTACAGCTTCATAGACACGCGTTACGACGATGTCATTGAGGAGGTGCCGGACTTTGTAAACCATGACAACAACGATCGGTATGTAACGCTTGAGGATTCGGTGATCGAGGGCGCGGTCCGTATGAGGACCACGCTTATTCCTGGTCTGCTCGAGTCGGTACGTTTGAATTTCAACCATCAGCGAAAAGATCTGAAACTTTTTGAACTTGGAAAGGTCTTTGCGGCGAGTAATTACGGTGAACTTCCGAAGGAACGAGAAGTTTTAGCAATTATTTTGACCGGTGGTGAGATCAACGAAGCGCGATCGATGTCGTTGAGGCCGCTTGATTTCTTTGATGCAAAAGGCGCACTGGAATCAGCATTGGCCGCTGCCGGTGTGAGCGATCCGATCTTCCTTGCGGAGGAGGTGAAGCACCTTCGAAACGGTCAAACAGCTTCCGTGATCGTAGACGGACGGAAAGTCGGTTTTATCGGCCGGCTGAATGAGGAAATTGAGGCTAATTATAAGTTTAGACAACCTGTCTATGTTGCGGAGATCGATCTTCAAGCGGTTCTCGAGCGAGCGCCGGAAGCGGTTCGTTACACGCCTCTACCGAAGTATCCTTCGGTCATACGCGATGTTTCGTTCATTCTAGATCGCAGTGTCAGTTTTGACGCGATCAGAGACTTAGGGTTCAGCGAAAGACCTGATCTCTTGCAGTCGATCACTTTCGTCGATGTATTCGAAGGTAAAGGCCTTGAAGAGAATGAGAGGTCGCTGACCGTACGATTCTCATATCAGAGCAACGAAAG
>JAEUQK010000018.1 GCA_016789265.1 Blastocatellia bacterium | reverse complement strand
GGGCCGCGAAGAGGATTTCTTCGTAAGGTTTGACAACGGCATGGATAATTTCATTGCCCGGTACGCCGACCGGGTTTTTAAGAATGCAGCCGCAGGCTCCGCCGAAAACAAGGTCTCACGGTCATGGAGACTGCTGGGTCAAGCGGTCGTGACGACATTTGTTGACATACTCCTCTTTACGCTGATGTGGAACTTTTTGCCGCTTCGGTTTCTGCTTTTATTGATCTCGACACCGTTCAGGTTATTGACCGAACGCAGCCACCAGCGACAGATCGAAGCGATGTCTTCGGCCGAGGGTTATCAGCCTCCTAACCTCTCCGAATCTCCTGCTCAGCTTTGGCTCTCCGAATCGACTCCGACCGTGACCGAGAGCACGACCCTCGATCTAAGAGTCGCCCAAAAAAGGGTCAGCTCGACCAGGGACCTGCACGAATAGGCTGGGTGAGACGACTCTGGAAATGAGTAACGAAGGTCTTCGAACTAAGGATTGATCAGAACAAGCAGCCGGTCGGCCCAATCGCTTTTCGAATTGCGGAGTATTTCGTATTGGACCTGAGCCATTTCCGGGTTCTTGAGTTTAATGTAGGTGCGCCCGAGGTTGTATCGCGCCTGATCGAAATCGGCGTCGTAACCTAGCGCGTTATTGAACGCGGCCAGCGCTTCGTCGAATTTGTCGAGTTCCAGCAGGCTCTCTCCAAGCGAATTGAAGGTACGGGAATCTGGCTTGTAGATCTGAAGCTGGCCAAACGTGGCGGCGGCCTCGTTCCAACGTTTTTTCTTAAAATAAGCCTGGCCAAGCTTGTCGAGAGCATTTGCGTGATCCGGCTTTACTGAAATGACGCGGCGATACGCAAGTATTTCTTCGTCGGGTTTATTCAGTTTGTTCAGCGTTAGCCCATAGGCATATTGTGTTTCCGGGTTGTCGTCGTCGAGCCGGATCGCGGACTTATATGCATCGGCCGCTTCCTTATATTGCCCGAGAGCGTAACTCGACGCTCCGATGTTCGCGTAAGTTTCCGGCCAATCCGGCCGCAGCTTGGCGGCCTGTTTCGATGCCTTCAATGCGTCCTGATGGCGTCCCAATGCGCCGTAACAAAAGCCCGCCTGATACCATGCCTCGGCATAGTTGGCATCCAGTTCCGTCGCACGTTCGAAAAACGGAAGCGCCTTGGCGAAGTCGTCCTGTGCAAGCTGCGCAACGCCCTGAGAATAATATCGTTCGGCGGTCGAGCGTTTGTTTTTCTGGGTTTCCGCAGTCAGCGAAGAAACTGTCTGAAGTTCGTTCACCTTTAACTGCGAGATGCGTTCTGCCGGAACGGCAAAGTTCAGGCTCTGGCCCTCGGCAGCCTGCAGCGTCGCTACGCCGATCACCTGTCCGCCCATATTGACAACCGGCGAACCTGACGAACCGGGACTGATCGGTGCCGTGATCTGTATGATCTTACCGTATCCCGATATTTCGCGAACGGCCGACACGATACCGTCAGATACGGAGCCTTCAAGACCGAACGGATTGCCAATAACGACGATCGACTCGCCTTCCTGCGGTACATTTCTTACGATCGGCAGCGGGATCGCAAGGCCTTTAGGCACATCTACTTGAAGCAAAGCCAGATCGCCTTCGCCATCGACGGCCAACACGCCCTTCGCGACGAATTTCTTCCCGTCAAGAAGATGGATCTCGACCCGGCTCGAGCGTTCGATGACGTGCCGGTTCGTGATGACGCGGTCCACCGCTACAAAAAAACCGCTTCCACGCGACACAGAGTTGCCGCGGCTGTCGAAAGTCTCGATCGCGACGGCCGAAGGCTTTATCCGCTTGACCAGCTCCGGCAGGAAATCCTGTGCAAATCCCGCCGTTGCAAACAGCGTGATCAGGAAAAGCAGGGCTGAAAAGAGATCTTTCATCAGCGGACGGAATGCAGCATCGATTATAGTTTGAAACCGAATGTGGAGACAACGTAATTCGCCATTCCTGTCTTCGTCTTGGAACTCGATTCGTTACAGGCTAAGATTCACGTTATGGCAAAGAAAATTGGACTGGCCGCAGACCACGCGGGTTTTGAGGAAAAGGAAAAGGTCAAAAAGACCCTTGATGAACTCGGTATCGAATACGTCGATCTGGGCACGACTTCTGCTGAAAGCGTCGATTATCCCGATTATGCAAAGAAGGTCGCAGAGGGCGTCGCGTCCGGCGAATATGATCAGGGCGTTCTCGTTTGCGGTTCGGGGACCGGAATGGCGATCGCCGCAAACAAAGTAAAAGGCGTACGCGCTGCTGTCGCATGGAGCCCGGAGATCGCAAGCCTTGCGCGTCAGCACAATGATGCCAATATCCTTTCACTGCCTGCTCGTTTTGTTACTGAAAACGATGCAGCAAACATCGTAAAGGCGTTTTTCGCCGCGAATTTTGAAAGCGGACGGCACGAACGACGGGTCGATAAGATCCGCGAACTTGAAAACGAGGACTTCAAATAGTTCGGCCATCAAGGCAATAACCGAAGATGATCTTTCGGGTACACATTCCACTCCGTCCGCTCAGCGAGTTCATCGACGCATTCATTTACTTCGAACGCGTCGAACATGCTCACACCGTCGATCGTTTTCTGCCGAATGGAGATACCGAGATCCTCATCGATTTTCACGACTCACCTCAGTTCATTTATGATAACCACACGCTAAAAGAGATCCAGGCATGTAACCGTATTTGGACTTCGGGCGTGCGGACCGAACCGATCACGATCCCGTCGGGCAGCGGCGCCGCGATGATGGTCATCTCTTTCAAAAAGGGAAAAGCGGCTCCGTTCTTTCCATTCCCGGACACATGGACGCCTCACTTCTCGCGGGCATTCACGTAAACGGCGGCAAGCCGGTTTACCAAAGCACCGACGGCCTGCTGGAGAGCCAGTTCGCAAAAGCCGTCGAAATGAGACCGCTTTACGAAGCCTTTCTCAAATTAGTTAAAAAACAATTCCCGAACTCGACCGTTCTTCCCAAAAAGACGTACGTTTCGATACTCGAAAACCGCGAGTTTGCCGCGATAAACATTAAGCCAAAGGAATTGCGGATCGGACTTGATCTTGGCGACCGGACGTTTGACGAGACCGTCGAAAAGCGAAACTCACTGGGCCGATGCCGCGAATCTCGCATATGTTCGTATTTACGGACGCAAAGCAGCTTAATGACGAACCGCGGAAGCTCTGAAAGAATCCCACTCCATTTGTCATTAGCGAAGGGCGTTGCGCAGGAACGTAACCAGCGGATAGGCGGCTCTGAAGCTGTCTGCAAGCAATTTCGGATAGTCTTTGCTCGCGGCAGCAGCCTCGGGAAACTCTTCGCCGACCGTGAAGGATTTGAATTTTAGGTATTCGATCGCCGGGTGATCTGCCGAAAAACCCTTAGGAGGTTTAGAGAGACGGTCGCTGTGAAATCCGCCAAACCGATCGAGAAATTTCTTGACCTCGACGATCTTGAAAAATTCCTTCGTGTTCTTGTCGATGTAAGTCCGGATCTTCAATAGCTCGCCAGCGTCAGGCATATGTTTGCCCGCGGCCGAGAAGAACATCTTCGGCTGAACGTGAAAGTAATATCCGGGCGACATTGCCTTGCGGCCGCCCGGTGCGATGAACGCGCCGAGATTGGTCTTATATGGACTTTTGTCTTTCGAGAATCGAACGTCACGATAGATGCGAAAAACGCATGACTTCGGATCGAGTCCGGCGACAGCCGCGTCAAATTTCGAGATCCGCCCGATAAGATCACCTGTGACAGCGATGACATTGTCGTTGGCCTTCACAAAGGCATTCTTGTTCAAATTGAACCATTCTCGGTTGTTGTTCTTTTCGAGTTTTTTCAGGAAATCGATGGTTTCGCGTTCGATCATACTTCGTTACCCGCCGTGAGCAGCCTTTGCGCGTTCGCCTATCTCTTCAGGCGTAAGATCTTCCTTGTGCGTGGCAAATCCCCAGAGATGACCGAACGGATCCTTGAAGTGTCCCGACCGGTCACCGTAAAACTGGTCCGCCACGGGCTTCAACACCTCGAGCCCTTCGGCGACGGCTTTCTCGGTAAACGAATCGACATCCTCAACGTAGATGTAAAGGCTAACGCCCGAACCGCCGACCGTTTCAGGGCTGACCGCCATCGGTGGAAATTCGTCCGCCAGCATGAATATCGCGTTGCCTATTTTCATTTCGGCGTGCCCTACCATCCCGGGCTGGCCGATGCGGTAAAGTTCTTCCGCTCCGAACGCTCGTTTATAAAATTCGATCGCAGCTTCGGCATTTCGGCAAATAAGGTATGGGGTTATTCCTTCGTATCCTTTCGGTATCGGATTTACATCGCTCATAGTTTATTCTCCTCTGGATTTAGTTTGGCAAATCTATTTCAAATCGGGATCTATGTCAACGAAATTTGACGCAGGCGTTGATCTCTATGGCGTGTACTCCTGATGCGATGTCGCGAACGATCGTGTCCGGAATTGCCGGGATATCCGGAATTTTTGAAATGTTCCCTATAAAGGTTGATAATGCTGAGACAAACCCGGAGACAAGAAATGAACGGATGCGAGCATCTTTCGGAAATAAGATCGGTGACGCCGAGTTCAGAGGGCTGTGAAGATTGCCTGAAGATCGGCGGACGATGGGTCCACCTGCGCATGTGCATGTCATGCGGCCACGTGGGCTGTTGCGACAGTTCGCCGAATAAACACGCAACACGGCACTATAACGAATCAGCCCATCCTATAGTCAGATCGATCGAGCCGGGCGAAGTTTGGGGATACTGTTTTGTCGATGACAGGTTTTATGAGACTTTGCCAAGTGCCTGAGGCCCGAAAGGGTAACGGCCGATCCTAAAAAAATGAACGAAAGAGCATACCCCGAGATCCCGCTTGACGCCTGGCGGCCAACCAAGAATACGCTGCATCTATTCTGCCAGATCGTCGGCAAGATCCGTCTTGGGATGCACCCGTGGATCAATCACTGGTGGCATGTTCCGCTCTACGTAACGCCGCGCGGACTTTCGACGCGGACTATTCCCTATTCCGACGGTAATTTCGAGATCGAATTCGATCTTCACAAACACCTTTTAGAGATCAGGTTGAGCGACGGCCGGCTTGAAGATTTCGCACTTTACGACGGACTCACCGTTGCCGATTTTTACAGCAGCATTTTTCTCAACCTTGCGAAACTTGGCATTGACCCAAAGATCAAGCCAATTCCCTACGAAGCTCCTTCGACGACGCCGTTTCCCGAAGACACCGAGAACAAGTCATACGACAAAGAGTACGTCGAGAGGTTTCATCAAACACTGGTAACGGTCGACTGCATCCTGAACGAGTTTCGAGGACGCTTTTGCGGCAAATCGACGCCTGTCCATATGTTCTGGCACAGTTTCGACCTTGCGTTGACTAGGTTTTCGGGAAAACGCGTCACGCCCCGCGAAGGTGCCGGGATGGTCGAGCGCGAAGCTTATTCGCATGAGGTGATCAGTTTCGGCTTCTGGTTCGGCGACGATAAAGAAAATAGTGTGGCTGCACCCGCATTCTACTCCTACACAGCCCCAGAACCTGCCGGACTTACGGAAGAACCGCTCTCGCCGCCCGCGGCAAAATGGGCCGGATCGAACGGCGCTCACCTGGCATTGCTTATGTACGACGATGTTAGAAACGCCGTCGATCCTGAAGCAGCGGTTCTCGAATTTCTGAAATCTGCTTACCAGGCGGGAGGGAAAAGGGCCGGTTGGGATCTAAACGGATTTCGAAGCTAGATCCTTAGATCGGCTCGATCACTTCGAGCTTTTGTAGATCGCGCCGTTCTTCATAACAAAGACGACGTTTTCCATCCGTTTGATGTCGGTTAGCGGATCGCCCGGAACCGCGACGATATCGGCAAACTTCCCGACGGACAGCGAACCGATCGTTTTGTCCAAACCCAACAGCTTTGCTGCGTTCAGAGTTCCCGCCTGAATAGCGTCCATCGGCTTCATCCCGCCCCATTCGACCATCAGGGTGAACTCGTGAGCATTTGTCCCATGCGGTATTACGCCTGCGTCGGTGCCGAGTGCGATCATAACTTTGTTCGCAACAGCCAGCTTTATCGCGTGCCTCATCGCGGCGGCCGCGGCCAATGCTTTTTCGGCGCGAAAGCCGCGAAGCACATTGTTCTTCGCAAGACTTTCCACGGTCTCGCCGGCCATCAGCGTCGGCACAAGGAACGTTCCTTTTTCGGCCATCAGCTTTGCTCCTTCCTCATCGAGGAATGAACCATGCTCGATCGACGAGACGCCCGCGCGTACGGCGATCTTGATGCCTTCGGTCCCGTGCGCGTGAGCTGCCACTTTACGTTCGAGTTTATGCGCCTCATCGACCATTGCCTTGAGCTCTTCAAATGTGTATTGCGTCGCTCCGACCGCATCTCCTTCGCTCAGGACGCCGCCCGTAGCGCACGTCTTGATAACATCTGCCCCGTACTTTACCTGATATCTAACTGCCGCACGCACCTGTTCCGGCCCGTCGGCGATTCCCGTTTTGTAATCGCCGTCAGCAAGTCCCGGTTTGAATCCGTTCTCGTCGCAATGCCCGCCCGTGATCCCGATCGAATGTCCCGCGGCCACCATTCTTGGCCCGGCTATCCAACCTTCGTTGATCGCCCGTTTTAACGACATATCGTCGAAATTTCCGGCACCGACGTTTCGAATGGTCGTAAATCCTCCCATCAGTGTTTTCTCTGCATTGCGAACGCCGAGTATCGCTCCAAACGAATCGAAATCACGCACTCGGGCACCGTCGCCGTTCGGGTCACCGAGGACTCGGCCTATTATGTGCGTATGCGAATCGATAAAACCGGGCATCAGCGTTACATCGCCAAGGTCGATCGTCTTCGTTCCCGCCGGTACAGTAATGCTCGCGAGCGAACCGATCGCCATTATCTTGTCGTCGCTTATCACAACTGCTCCATTCAGGATCGGCGGCGCGCCCGTTCCGTCGATGATCCGGGCTGCTTTAAGGACGACGATCCCTGCCCCTTTTCGCTCTCCCGGGGCACCGACACCCTGGGCCGAGACAACTGCAACAGATACCAACAGGGAGAACACGACAACCAACGATCTGCGAAATTTCGACATATTTTTATTTGGAAATGAGTAAGGTAATGGAACTTGGCGATTATAGGCTCGCTCGCGTACTAATTACAATTCGGCCCCATGCGGTTCTCCCGTCGCCGCCTTCGTGGCAAAATCTATTAAGATGATCGACCTAAGAAGCGACACCGTCACAAAACCGACCCGAGCGATGCGAGCTGCGATGGCCTCTGCTGACGTAGGCGACGACGTATTTGGCGAAGACCCGACCGTCAATCGCCTGCAGGACCGCGCCGCCGAGATATTTGAAAAAGAAGCGGCATTGTTCGTCCCGTCGGGCTGTATGGGCAACCAGATCGCCGTGAAGGTCCACTCTAAGCCCGGCGACGAGATAGTAATGGAGGACCGCAGCCATATCTTTCAGCATGAGATGGCCTCGTCATCGATCATTTCCGGAGTTCTTATCCGGCCGGTTCGCAGCGAAGACCGGTCCGGACATCTGAGATGGAACGAGATCGAAACAGGCCTTCGTCTCGGAGCTGATTACGATAGCTCACGAACCGCTCTCATTTGCCTTGAGAACACACACAACATGGCAGGCGGCACCGTAATGTCCGCCGAACATTGTGCCGAGATCTGCGAGAAGGCACACGTGGCCGGATTATCTGTCCATTTGGACGGTGCACGTATCTTCAACGCCGCGCTCGCTTTGAACACTTCGGTATCCGCGTTGACTCGCCACTGTGATTCTGTCCAGTTTTGTTTATCAAAAGGGCTTGGTGCTCCCATCGGTTCGATACTTATGGGTTCGCGTGTCTTTATCGAAGAGGCCCGTTCGTGGCGGAAACGCCTCGGCGGGGGCATGCGGCAGGCGGGCATCCTAGCGGCTGCAGGCATGATCGCACTTGAAGAATCGCCGAAACGCCTTCACGAAGATCACGCCAACGCTCGCCGCCTCGCCGAAGGACTCGCCGAGATACCGCAACTGATCATCGACCCTGAGACTGTCGTCACAAACATATTGATCGTCGATATTTCGAAAACCGGTAAGACTCAGGCAGATATTTGCAATAAACTAAGGGAGAATGGAATATTTGCGTTTGGTTGGGATAGCGTCATTCGCTTGGTCACGCATTGTGACATTACTTCCGGTCAGGTCGATGAAGCACTAGCTGTGATCACGAACACTTTGCGAGATCAAGACCTGACATAATCTTGTCATCGGCCGTTAGCACGGTATATTATCGTTCGCTGGCATAGTTCACCCAAGCATTATGAACACCGAAGAATTACGCGAGTTTTGTCTTTCATTCCCGCATTCGACAGAAGACGTAAAATGGGGCAATGATCTTTGTTTTTCGGTCGGCGGGAAGATGTTTTGCGTCACAGGAATGGATGCATCGATCGCTGAAAAGGTCTCCTTCAAATGTACTCCCGAAAAATTCGCTGAATTGACAGAACGCGAAGGTATAATCCCCGCTCCTTATGTCGCCCGCTATCATTGGGTCGCGGTCGAGGATAAAAACGCGCTCGACGACGACGAACTCGAGGACCTTATCACCAAATCGTATATGCTTGTTTTCGAAAAGCTGCCCGCCGGCGTTCGTTCAGAGTTCGCTCAGAAGTAGTGTTTAGAAATAGTTAACCTCCCTTGAATATACTCATCGGGTGAAAAACATTCATCGTATTGCCGCATTTATTCTTGCTTTTCTGATCTGCACATCGTTCGTGACAAGCCAAACCGCTACGCCGGTCAGTATCGAAGGGCATAGAGGTGCCCGCGGCTACCTGCCGGAAAACACCATCCAGTCGTTCATCATGGCCCTCGAACTCGGCGCCGACACGCTTGAGCTTGACGTGGTCATAAGCAAGGACAGAAAGGTCGTCGTCTCGCATGAGCCGTGGTTCTCATCGGTCATTTCGCTCGACCCAAATGGCCGCAGGATCGAGAGGTCAAAAGAACGTGAGAACAACATCTTTCTGATGACCTACGCGGAGATCAGGAAATGGGACGTGGGCAGCCTCGGCAATCCCGCGTTTCCGGAACAAAAGCAGATCAAGGCTTACAAACCGCTGCTTTCTGAAGTGTTCAAAGACGTCGATAAATTCACAAAGTCCAGGAAACTCCCGCTCGCCCGATACAACATCGAGATAAAGGTCGAAACCGATGGTGACGGCAAATTCCAGCCGCCGCCTGCGGAGTTTGCCGCCCTTGTCCTCAAAGAGATCAAGAAGGCTAAAATGGATTCCCGGGTGAAGGTGCAGTCCTTTGACGTGCGTGCGCTTCAGGAAGTAAGAAAACTGGATACATCGATGAAGGTTGCCTTGCTTGTCGGCAATAAGGACGGCATCGAAAAGAGTATTGAACGGCTTGGTTTTATCCCTGACTCTTACAGTCCTCACTTTTCTTACCTGGACAAAGCAACGATCAAATTCTGCCGCGAGAACGGCATCAAGCTTGTGCCATGGACCGTAAATGAGATCGCCGACATGGAAAAGATGAAGGCGTTCGGCCCGGACGGCATCATAACTGATTATCCAGATCGTGCTGTCAAGGTCTTTCGCAAATGAACTCTCGAAAATGACAATCGCGTGATTTTCGATAGAATAGACATCGATGATCATTGCGATCGATGGCCCTTCGGGCGCCGGAAAATCTACCCTCGGCAAGATGCTCGCCAGAAAATTCGGCTTGCTTTATCTCGATACCGGAGCTATGTACCGCGCCGTCGCGCTGGCGTCGATCAATGACGGCTCATCGCTTGACGACCCGGCTCGCATTTCAGAAGTTGCCCGCTCGGCCCGCATCGAACTAAAAGGCGAACCGGATTCGCTAAGAGTTTTCCTGAATGGCGACGATGTTTCCGACGCGATCCGGACACTTGAGATCGCGCAGGCAGCGTCGGTCGTTTCCACCATTTCCGATGTGCGGAAGACCATGGTCGAACTTCAGCGACGACTGGGTGAAGAGAGTCCGGCCGGCTGCGTTCTCGAGGGCCGCGACATCGGTACGGTGGTGTTTCCGAACGCCGACATCAAGTTCTTCCTGACCGCAAAGCCCGAAGCACGTGCCCGCCGCCGTTTCGATGAGGACAAGACGAAGGGCCGTGTCAGCACTTACGAGCAGACGCTCGCCGAAATAAACGAACGCGACGCCCGCGATGTTTCGCGCTCCGATTCGCCCCTGACCATCGCCGATGATGCGGTCGTTATTGACACAAGCGAACTCGACCTGTCGGAGGTTTTCGATCAGATGGTCGGCAAGATCAATGAAAAGAGAACAGCGGCAGCGTTATAAACGTTGACTTACAGGATCGCAGTCGCTAGTATCTCTATTTGCTTTTTGACATGCTCCCGTAGCTCAGCCGGATAGAGCAACAGCCTTCTAAGCTGTGGGTCGCAGGTTCGAGTCCTGCCGGGGGCGAAACCAACTCAATATTGTGATGATGAGATCAAGGGTTTACAAAACCCCGATCGCAAATCATAATTCTATTGACACGCGTGGCGGCTATAGTTCAGCGGTTAGAGCGCCTGATTGTGGTTCAGGATGTCGTGGGTTCGAATCCCACTAGCCGCCCCACCAAATCTCTTCTGTTTCCAGCAAATTAGTTTATTTTGATAGTTTCGAGGGAATATAATCGAATAGTGTTAGTGTATTTTCGTTCGATCCCGGGTTTACTTGCGTTGGCGTGCTGCGTCATCGCAATATTTGCTGCTTCGTCGATGGCGCAAAACCCTGATCCGACGTTCGTAAAGGACGAGCTGCTCGTCAAACTGAGGACGACAAACGGGAAACTTTCGGCCAATGACCGCCTTGCCCGCCTTGGCGTGGGCCACCTTGAAACTCTTGGCGATCTCGGGTGGATGCGTGTGAAGCTCCTTTCCGGACAAGATCCTCGGTTAGCCGCGGCCGAGCTATCAAAAAACGAAGAGATCGAGTCTGCCCAGCCAAATTATTACTATCATCTCGGCGCGACGCCGAACGATGCTCAGTGGAACAATTCGGCCCTTTATGGCCTCCGGATCATTTCGGCACCGGCCGCATGGGACCTCATCACCGGCAGTTCATCCGTCGTCGTTGCAAATATTGACACCGGCATCCGTTACACCCACGAAGACCTCGCCGCAAATATGTGGGTGAATCCGGGTGAGATACCCGGCAATGGCTTCGACGATGACGGCAACGGGTTCGCCGATGATATTTACGGCTACGATTTTTTCTACAACGATGCCGATCCCATCGACGAAAACGGCCACGGCACTCATACGAGCGGAACGATCGGCGCGGTCGGGAACAATTTGCTCGGCGTTGTCGGAGTAAACTGGTCCGTAGAGATAATGGCCATCAAGATCTACAACAATACAGGCTTCGGAACGACATCGGCGATGCTGATCAACGCATACAATTACGTTCGCCTGATGAAAAACCGGGGAATAAATATCCGGGTAACGAATAATAGTTATAGCGGCTGCGACGAGGCTTGCGGTTACGATCAGGCGACAAAGGATGCGCTCGACGCGATGGGAAATGCCGGTATTCTGAACATCTTCGCGGCAGGAAACAACGCCATAAACAACGACACGTCCGCGGCTCCCAATTACCCGGCAACGTACACTTCGCCGAGTGTTTTGGCCGTAGCCGCTTCCACCTCGACCGATATCAGGGCAAGTTTCTCGGCCTACGGGCCGACGTCGGTCGATCTTGCCGCACCGGGTTCCGGTATCTTGAGCACGACGAACACCAGCAATTCGAGCTATGGCGGCAACAGCGGCACATCGATGGCGACTCCGCACGTGACCGGAGCGGCCGCCCTGCTCTCTGCCTATAACCCAACGCTTTCGGTCGCTTCACTGAAAGCGACATTGATGAACTCGGTCGATACGTTCGCAAGCCTCGGGACTACCGTCAGTAATAACTGGCTTCCCACTCCGGTCAGATCCGGCGGAAGGCTCAATGTTCTTAAGGCTTTACAAAACCAGACCGTTTGTTCGTTCAACTTGTCATCGACAACGATCCCGGCCGGAACTAAAGGCGGATATTACACTCTAACGATGTCGGCCGCACAAAACTGCGACTATTCGATAAAGAGCAATGCAAAGTGGATCAAGTTCGACGGATCGGATTCCCGCTCCGGAAGCGGACAGATTGGGATAAGAGTAGGCGTCAATCCAACGATCTCGAGGTCAGGAACACTCTCGGTCGGAGGGCAGACCATAACCGTGACCCAGTCTCGAAGCTGAATTTTGGTGGAACATTGACCGGATTACAACTATTTCATATTTGGGATCGTCTAAATTGACGGTTCCGGGTGAGTACAGCTATACTGGTCTGCCAGAAACGGTCTAATCGCAACTTGTCGTTGATTTCCCCGACCATAAGAGAGTATCATTGGGGTTTGTGAGTGTTCTTTGTTCCCATCCACTCCGACCTGACCTAAGATCATAAAAGGAAATTCGAAATGAACCGAATTGTTGTATCTACAAGCAAGTATTTAGTCGCCATTCTTTTGGCCTTTGTGTTGGCGTCGCCGATCAAGTCACAGGTCGGGCTACGTGAAGCCCTCGACTTTGACGGCGATGGAAAAGCAGATTTTTCGACATTCAGGCCGGACAACAATTTTTGGTATGTCCTTGGCAGCCTCGGCAACGTCATCATTCAGCCGTGGGGCCTCGCTAACGACGATTTCCTTACACCGGGTGATTTTAACGGAGACAATGTCGCCGATATCGCAGTATGGAGAGATACGACCGGAGTCTGGTATATCCTCAACAGCGGCACATTTACGGCGACTATTCTGCAATGGGGAACGACAGGCGACGAACCGGTCGCACGAGACTATGACGGTGACGGAAAGACCGATTATGCCGTAGTTCGCCGCTCAAACGGTCAGATGACCTGGTGGGTACTCAGAAGCAGTGACGGCGGATTTTCGGCGACTCAATGGGGACTCTCGACGGACTACACGGTTCCGGGAGACTATGACGGAGACGGAAAATACGACATTGCGATACAGCGTCCCGGAGCGACTCCGACTTCGAACGCGACCTACTATATCCTTCAGACCACCGACGGAGTAAAGATCACCCAGTTCGGCTTCGGCACGGACCTCGCGGTTCCCGGCGATTATGACGGAGACGGTAAGACGGACCTCGCAATTGTACGCGAAGGTGCGACAGCGAACGATCAGCTTACGTGGCACTTCCTTAGAAGCTCGGACAACAGCTGGTATTACATTCAGTATGGCTTGACCGGGACTGATGTCATCGCACAAGGTGACTACAACGGCGACGGGAAGACCGACCTTGCGATCTGGAGAAATACGGACGGCTCATTCTACGTCCTCAGCAGCATTGATTACTCGCTGCTTATCCTGCAGTGGGGAATCCCGAATGATTACCCGGTCGCGGGCTACGATACACATTAGTCTGCCGCACCAAAACAGAAACGGGTGAAGGAAGTTTTTCCTTCGCCCTTTTTCTTTTTTGCCGTGTTGTAATAACGTCTTTGTTTAGGAATGGATTCTTTCGCAGATTCTCTTATAGCTCAGTTCCGCGGCAAACGGATCGCGATCGTTGGCGACCTAGTTGCCGATCAGTTCCTAAGCGGCACTATCAGCCGCGTATCCCGCGAAGCGCCTGTCTTTATCCTTCGGCACGATGAGACCGTGACGTGTCCGGGTGGTGCTGCCAATGCGGCGGCAAATATAGCGTCCCTCGGCGGGACCCCATTGTTGATCGGCATTATTGGAAACGACCCGAACGGTTCCGAACTTCGCAAGGCCCTCGAATCGTCAAATGTCTCGTGCGAACACGTCACCGTCGGGACTGAACCGCAGACGACAAAAGTAAGGGTTCTCGCCGGGCAGCATTATGCAGCAAAACAACAAGTCATCCGCATTGATCATGAACCAAAAAAAGAAGTAGATGCCGAGATCAGACGAACACTCTGCTCTGCACTAGAATCGGCGGCGGAAACCGCGGACGCAATTGTGATCTCTGACTACAATTACGGCGTTGTTGATAAAGAGATCTACGACCTCGCCCTTTCGATATCAAAACGTCGACTCATTCCACTCATTGTCGATTCCCGGTTTCGTCTGACTGATCTTCCGGGTGCGACGAGCGCGACGCCAAATCAAGACGAGGTCGAGCAGATCCTCGGACCTAATTTCAAGGACACGGATTGCGTCAGCTTAATGGAACGCCTCGAACTCGGCTCGCTTCTTGTTACTCGCGGCAATCAGGGTATGCTGCTAATTGAACTCGGCAGACCTCCTCTCGCGATCGAAGCGGTCGGATCGACGACGCCGGTTGACGTGACCGGTGCTGGCGATACCGTGATAGCGGTCTATTCGCTCGGGCTTGCATCGGGGCTCAGCTTCGCCGAAGCGGCCATGGTCGCAAATCATGCCGGTGGGATAGTTGTGATGAAAAAAGGTACGGCCGTCGTTACCGTTGAAGAACTTTCGAATTCCCTTGAGACGAACGCTCCGCGCTCGGCCCCATCAGCAGCATGAATGAAAAATGAACTTGCCCCGATAATTGCAAGACAAGAGCTTATTCTTGAAGCGGCCGAGATACGTTCACGAGGTGAGACCATTGTCCTCGCTAACGGATGCTTCGATCTTTTTCATGCCGGCCACCTGCGATACCTCAGCGGAGCTGCCGAGCTTGGCGACGTACTCGTTGTTGCGGTGAACTCTGATGATCAGGCTCGTAAATTAAAAGGAGAAGGACGCCCGTTTACGAGTGAACTTGAACGAGCAGAGATAATTTCGGGCCTTCGATTCGTGGACTTCGTCACGATCTTTGACGAGCCGACCGTCGAAGAGATACTTCTCGCCATCAAGCCGGATCTTCATGCAAAAGGCACCGACTATACCACCGAGTCCGTGCCCGAACGGGACATTGTACGGTCATATGGAGGCACGGTAGCGATAGTCGGTGACCCGAAAGACCATTCTTCGACGGAAATAATTTCGAGGATCTCCGGAAGATAGATGTGGCAGTCCAAGAACAAGCGCGACCTTATGATCGAGGTCTGGGAAGAACTGGACTGTGAGAACGTCGGCCGCGCCGAGATCGAAGCCATCGAAGAGGTCGTGCGTGATGTGTACGGCGAGCAAGCCGTCGAATCGCCGATGAAGATCGCCCGTCTCCTGGCAGACGAAGGCGCGGAACTTCGCCATTCGGAGATAATGTCGCTCTTCGTCGAGCGATACGAGGCCGAACCATATACGGCGGAGTTTCGAAATATATTCAGGCTCGGTTCGCTGCGCAACACACTTTCTTCGATCAGGCGTCTTGAAAATCTTCGACGAAAATTCGCAAGCGATAACGACAAAGAAGGACTGCGGTTGATCAAAGAACGGACCATCAACGCAAAGAGAGACTTGAAGCAAACACCCGAGGACCGCGAGATCGCACAATGGCTGACGATCTGGCTGCAAACACCCGACGCATTTGAACATTGGCTCTTGCTGCGAAAGCGCTCAGCAGACTTTAAGCAAAGATTTGGCGAGAACGAACTAGAATGACCATCCGAAGATTTTACGCCGATCCTGAACGATTTTCAGAAACGTCCGTTGTACTGGACGAAGACGAAACACGGCATCTCCGCGACGTTCTTCGCCTCAGAACCGGCGACGAGATTCGGATTTTTGACGGTAAAGGGCGTGAATTTCACGGTGTAATTGAAACGGTCGAAAAACGCCGGACCTTGATCAACGACCTGACGGAGGTGCCGCCGACGTCGCCCGAATCGCCGCTTGACCTGACAATTGCCGCTGTTCTCCTCAAAGGCGATAAGCTGGATCTCGTCGTTCAAAAGGCCGTCGAACTCGGCGTCAACCGATTCATCCCCATGACTTCAGCACGGTGTGACGTTAAGGTCGGCGACGCGGCAAAACGAGCCGAACGATGGCGGCGTATCGCCATGGAAGCCACCAAACAATGCGGCCGAGCAAGGCTGATGGAAGTAGCGGACGTAGCGGATTATTCCAATTTACTCGATGCGACGGATGATCCCGACCTCACACGCATTCATTTTTCCGAACGCGACGGCCAAAACTTCGAGGCTGTCTCCGGCTCAACTCGGATCCTAGCTTTCATCGGCCCGGAAGGCGGCTGGGATGACACGGAGCTTGAAAAAGCAAAAGCCGCCGGGATCGTCTCGATCACATTCGGCGGCCGTGTTCTGAAAGCCGATACCGCTGCTATCTCGATCGCTTCGATCCTGCAGCACCGGTTCGGCGATATGAACTAGTTTGGATCCGTCTTGACCACTTTCGGCCTGATATAGGCCTCGCCGCGTTGCTTCAGTTTCGCCTTTGCGCCAAGCGCGTGTACGACCGAATCCAGCAGTTCTTTTGTGTCCAACTTAAAGCTCGTTGTGCCTTTCGCGTCCACATCCGGATCGTCGTATTGCAGTACAAGATAACGTCGCTTTTCCTTGATCAATCCGGCAAGGCCCGCGCCCGGAAGCGGGATGTATTTGACGACGTTGCCGGTTGTGGACGTAACCGATTTCTCATCGGAATAAACGATCAGCAGCGCGTCATACGGGATCCCAAACTTCTCTTTTTGGTCTTCGCCGAAAAACACAAGCCTTTCATTCGTGTCATCAAACTTCAGCGTGCCAGATTCCTTATCGGAATAGCCGAACACGCCGCCTTCATATTTTGCGTTGAATGACGGTGGTGCAGGTTTGATCTCCGCGGCAGGCGTCGGGGCCTTATCCATTTGACGCGGCTGGGCAACCGCGCTGATCGAGCTAACCGCGAAGATCAAAAAAGTGATCAGACTGAGTTTCATAATTCTATTCCGCACCGAGGTTCAAAATTTCGTATTTCAATAAATAGACGCTTAACTCAGCCAAATAGTTGTCACGCGCCGGCGGCCTTTTCATCGCCGCGTAAATATTGCCGCAATCGCTCTTTCGCGATCCGCACATATTCCTTTGAGATCTCCGACCCAAACCAACGTCTGCCCAACAGATTAGCTGCCTTCGCCGTCGTTCCGCTGCCCATGAAGCAGTCATATACAACGTCGCCCTCATTCGTCCAAGTGCGGATCTGGTCCTCGGCAAGCTGCTCGGGGAATATCGCCGGATGTTCAAATGCGATCTTGTCCTTTGCCGACGAAGTCCCTACGTTGTACGAAAAAATGTTGCTTAGTTTTCGTTCGGTCTTTATCTCGCGGCCGATGTCCTCGTCCGGCACGTTGCCGCGGCCCGCACCCGTGATCCTGAATGCTTTGATCTTTTGTCCGGCGGATTTCGTCGGCTCTGTCAACGGGTTAAACGTCTTCGGCTGACCCTTCGAAAAGCAGAACATATACTCGAAGCATTGCCGGTACCGCTTGCCGCAATCGCTCGGTATCGGGTTATTTTTCGCGTAGATCATCGTGTCGTGGACCTTGAATCCGGCGTCGCGAAATGCGAACGCGTGCGAAAAGCTCGAAAGAGTCTCGCTTCCGTTATGCGTGCGGTCGCCGACGACCCAGATCACGACGCCGCCCGGCTTCGTCTTGGCGTACAGCCCCGCCGCGATCTCTTCGACCGGAAAGTGATATCCGTTGTAATCGCGCAGGTCATCGTAAGGCGGGCTCGTAAGCGTCATGTCGATCAGATCGTCCGGCATCCGCCGAAACGTCTCAATACAATTTTCTGTGTATATCTTGCCGAATTGGATCATGCGGGGATCAGAATCGGTTCTCACCAAAAGTATGTTTCCAGCTCAATGAATTAGCCATTACATCGAGCCGAAGCCGTTCCGCGTCGGAGCAATGAGGGGCGAGCATCGCAAATATCGACTTTGCCAATGGAACCGACAGCGTTCCTGCCTGGCTCATCAGGTTTGGAAAGTAATGCATCTGCAGATCGCCGTCAGCCCCGCGATGAAATTTCGCTGCTGCCTCTCCATCCATTGATTCGACGATCTGACCGGCTGGCACGACCTTTCGTGGAATTTCCTGCATGGCCGCACCGTCCGAGATCGAACCGAGAAGCAGAATGCCGATAAGCGCTTTCTGTTCATCGACGAGGTCACGTTTCAGTTCGCCCAACGCCGGCATCTGCGCCAGACGCGGCGAGAAGTTTGAATATTCGGGATTGACCAGTCTCGAATCGCAGATCACGCCTACGATTCTCTCCGTCCCGCGATCCATCGAGACGAACGTCCCAAACCCGTATTCATCCTCCGTCGGCACGCCTTCGCCGTCACGCTCGTCCAATACGCGCGCGATGTAGGAAATATGCGAATTAGAACCAACGATCCTTGCGATCTTCATTTTCTGGTTGTGCCGATCAAAGGCTATCCCATTTTTCGAGGAACCGGACGATATGGTCTCTCTCGCCTTTTTCGGCCTCGGCCTCAAGAAATTCGCGAAAGTCGTCCTGTTCGTTTATGTATTCTTCTTCCGAGATCTTTCCGGCAAAGTTTACTACGCGAAGCCAGATGAGATAGGTATTAAGCGTATCGATCTGATTGTATTCGACGATCTCGCGCAGTTTCCCGTCGAGCCATAGATCGACCACCTGCGCTCCGTCAACATCGATCTTGCCCGGAAACCCGCAAAGCCGCGAGAGGTCGTTAAGCCGCGGCGTCATCGCTCCCCGCGAAAACCGCTGGAGAAGGTCAAGGTGAGCCTCGCTGTTTCGTGAATCGAAATAGTCGCGGCCTTCCCACGGCTTGTTTGGACGCTCGCTAAACGCCTCGGCGCGAATGTCGTTCACCAATGCGCGCTGTATCAGCACTTGAAGGTCTGACTCTGCTGAATTGAAGCCAACAAGCTGCGGATTTCGAACGCCGACGTAATGAAGAAAATCGCTGATGATCTCGCCTTCGTCCGAACGGTCGGCGGCGAGAGGAAGCTTTGGCAGCGAATGGAGCCCGAATTCGACCTTGCGGTCCGGCCCGTCATAGGTCACACGCCGCGAAAGGAACGCTATCGAGACAACGCGCGAGAAGATATACTTCACGAACGGCCTAGGCATATTTTCCGCGTCGTATCCGTTCGTCTCCTGCCAGAGCCGCTGCATCGCTGCTAACTCGGTCGTATCGGCAGGCAGGTCAAAAAGCCGGATCGCACCGGCCGCATCCGGCACCCATTCGAGATCGAAGAACCAGACTGGATCGTGAATTTCACCTTTCAACATCTGGCTCGAAGTTTAACACAGCAAAAAAGATCGGGAAAAATCCCGATCCTTTTGCTAAGACCAATGACTTTGTCTAATTTCCCTTTGTCACTGTCGTGTTTGAAGACTCACTGACCGAAAGCCGGAAGGTAGTTCCCTTTTCGAGTTTCAGGTTTCCGCTGCCGAGCGAGATCGTCGAACCGCCGCTTGCCGAAGATGACGATGAAACATTTGAATCCGCAAACAGACTGTCGTTCAAAGTCGAAACACGAGAGGCGACACTTGTCACCGATACTATGCTCGCAGATATCGGCGTAAGAACATTACCCTGTTTCAACGTATCGACCAGAACGCTGATCCTCGAACCCGCATCCCCTTTCGCCTTTCGCTGGACGTCCGTCACGCGGCCGCTCGATTTTGATCCTTTTTGGATCACGACCTGCCCGTTCTGCCTTATCACCGATGTGGTCTTTAAGATCACCTCGTCACCTGCTTTCGCCTTTTCGGGGTTCAGCGTCACTTAAATACCCGACCAATGAGGCATCACATCGTCCCTGGGAAGTGTCGACCATTCAACGCGCATAAGACATCCGTTCCTCCGGCCGATACAAATCGCCATTCTTGCAGCACATTTGCAACCATTAAGTATCATTAGGTGAATGTCACGCGAAGGCCGCATCGAAAACATGGAAGGCGGCGGCATCGGGGCAGGCATCGTCATGTACCGCCATCGCGATGAGGGCCGGTATCGTCTGCCGTCTTTCTCCGCCGAAAATGGTCTGTTTTTAGTTCGCTGCGGACCGGTTTTGAGGCGTGTACGGAAAGGTTTCTGATCAAAACGATGCGGTTTGGGACTGTAAATGTGTGGCCGTGACCTCACATTTTACGTTTTTCAAACATATTACAAAAAGGGGCCGCGAGGGTTTACGGTCCCGTTGTCCTCACACATATATCGAGATGTAGAGATATCTCTTTTTTCACGTTGGCTCTTTTCCGTTCGGCGGCGGGCTCTTTGTCGTTGTTATCGTTTCCATCTGAACGTCGATCATCGACCAAGGTTCGACAAAGTTAACGCCGGACAAAGAATCAAACAATGTAACGACCCGCTATCGCACTTTAGTTTGGAAGGAGCACTATCTGACTCTCCCCGTACGTCGTTTCAGAAAATCTATTAGGACAAATTCGGTGAGGTTGTTTGGGTTAGCGAAATAGGCTTTGCCCCGCGTCATTGCGGTCATTTGTTTAACGAATTCGACGAGGTAAGGGTCGCTGGCAAGCATGAAAGTATTGATCATGATCCCGGCTTTCCGGCACGCCTGCACTTCCTTAAACGTCTCAGCCATCACGAACGGATCGTTGCCCATCGAGTTCTTGTATAAGAGACGCTGTTCACCGGCAATTGATTCGGAATATCGGCGATAACTCATATACGCGGCATTTGACGGGTCGATAAACGCGGCTGTCGGTTTGCCGTCCGTGACCATCACTATCTGTTTCATTTCCTTGCGTTGGGCGTTTAGAATCCGCCGCGCAAGCTTCAGCCCTTCGGCAGTATTTGTGTGATAAGGCCCGACCTGAGTGGATGCGAGTTTCGCTATAGGCAGTTCCTCGGCCCCGTCATGAAACAAGACGATCTTCAGGCTGTCGCCGGGATATTGCGTACGGATCAAGTGTGCAAGGGCGAGCGTCACCTTTTTTGCCGGCGTAAACCGATCCTCGCCGTAGAGGATCATTGAATGTGAACAATCGAGCATTACGACCGTCGCGCACGATGACCTGTAATCCTGCTGGTGTACTTTCAGATCTTTGTATTCCAGGTTTAACGGCACGCCCAAACCTTCGCGGTTGATCGCCGAGAGCAGCGTCGCGTTGACGTCGAGGTTTATCGTATCGCCGAACTCATACTGTTTCGAGCTCAACGCAGCCTCGACACCCGTATCGAGTTGCGGCGTTTCGTGCCTGCCGATCGACGATCTTCCAAGGCTTCCGAGCAGTTTCTGCAGCGTTTTGTACCCGAGGAAATCGAGCCCCTTCTCCGTGACCTCAAACTTGATATCTCGCGGGAGAGGCTGCCCGACCTCGCCCTGGCCGTCACCATTCTGCATTTCGCGACGCGGGTCCTGGGGCACTTCCTTCAGATTCAAATAGCCTTCTTCGACGAGCCGTTCGATCAGCTGGTTGATCAATTCTTCCAGAAGCGATCCTTTGAACTTGCCGTCGTTATCAGCAAGCATTTGCTCTACGTCGCGTTCGGTAAGAACTTCCTGATCAAGCAGTGCCTGCAGTATCGCCTGTCTCAATGCATCAAGCGAATCGTCCACGCTGTTTCGTTGCCGCGTCCACCAGTAATCTTCGTTATAACCCGAATCGAGTATTTGATTTGAGAGTGCATCCATCAGCCCGCCGAGATCGAGGCTTGAGACGTCGAAACCCTTAAATTTTGAATAACGGATAAACTTCATCTTGCAATCGAGAGTTCATGCGGATATATTAGTTTCAACCACACTCACTCCAGGCAGCTTTACTCTCTCCAAAAAACTTAGCACATATCTCTCTCCGCGAGAATAATTTTAGGAGGAAGTGAAACTTGTCATGAAAAAGTTTTTGATCATCGCACTCGCGTTTCTTGTTTTTGCAGTAACGCTGCCAATGTCGGCCGAAGCACAAACCTGTAAACGCAAATACCGCAGGACAACGACGTCTCGAACCGTCCGTCGCGCAACGCCCAGATATGCCGTCCAAGGCTACACCGCGCAACGAAGGCCGAGCTTTTATCGGCGTCACCGTAACCTGATAAACATCGGCATCGCGACCGGAGCGGGCGCTCTTTTGGGCGGCCTTTTGGGCGGCCGGCGCGGCGTCGGGCTGGGAATTCTCGGCGGCGCCGGAGCAGGAGCTCTGTACACGTACAAGCTCAATCCGAAACAGCGTCGCTATTGACCGGACCATAGATCAACAAGAGCAAGTAACGCCTCCGTCCCACGCGGAGGCGTCACTTTTGTAAGGCTGTGTAAAGACACGGTCAGACATCATACCATTCGGCATTTCGATAACCGAAATCGTATTCCCGACCCTCCTTCTACGCGACCCATTCGATCTGTAAATGTTGTGTTCACAGGTATTAATAGCTATGGCACACACTTTGTAATGTGTAGGGCAAGGAGCGAGAAACCTCCTGAGAAATTTTACCTATTGAAGGGGGAAACGGTAATGAAAAAGCTAATTACAACTTTTATGATGTTCGCAATGATGGCGGTCGCGATCCCGATGCTTTCGGCCTCAGCCTCGGCCCAATCAGGCTGTTACGAGAACCGCTACGGCGACTTGATCTGCGACGAATATAAAAAGCCCAACGTTTACGATCGGCATCGAAATGTGATCAACATTGGTATCGGAACGGGTGCGGGCGCTCTGATCGGCGGATTATTGGGCGGGAAAAAGGGCGCTCTGATCGGCGCCGCGATCGGTGCAGGCGGTTCGGCGCTGTATACCTACAAGATCAATCCGAAAACCAAGAAGTACGAACGCGTTTACTTCAGACGTTAAGTAGTCCAAGAAGAACGAGCAAGGGGAAGGCCAACGCCGCGACGGATCTGGCAGGGTTCGCCGCGGCTTTTGTTAATTGTAGCCCTCTATATCGGTGAAATCTTCATAGATCATCCCTCGACGATCACGCTTGGCTTTCGTGACTGCTTCAAACCCGCCGGATTCGTTTCGGGCGATCTTGTTTTGCGCGTAAAGTCCCTCGAGAACGAATTCGCAGGCGGAAACCAATCTTGCTTCATCCTCTCGCTTGAATCCGAGCGGCACAAGTGTCGAATCGATCAGATCCGGAACACTATCGAGTAGACCTACACATTCTTCCGCGGACGCCGTATCTGAAAGTAAGAGTTTATTTCCCTCGTCAAACCACGCGATCGCTCGTGAGAAATCAATGCCGAGAAAGAACCCTTCAAATGTAACACCGCAAGCTCGTTTAATAAGATCCTTCGCTAGTCTGGCCGCACCGATCTGTTCGCCTTCATATTCCAACTCCATCTTCCCGGTCATCGCGGGCAATGCAGCGTAAATGTCCGAGATGCGTGGAACTATTTCTTTCTCGCCGGTCATCAATGCTCGACGTTCTGCATTCGAGATCGCCGATTCGAGAACCGATATTGAGAACCGCTGCGAAACCCCGCTCCGTTTATCTACGCGTTGATCGTCGCGCGCTTCAAAAGCGATCTGTTCTATAAGTTCACCGATAAACTCAGGCACGTCGGCCGACGCTCCCACAAATCCATCGCGGTTTATCCATGCTTCTTGGCGCGTGATAGATGAGCTGAGCTGAACATCTGCCGGGTAATGGGTGTGGATCTCAGAACCAATGCGATCCTTAAGAGGCGTGATTATCTTTCCGCGTGCCGTATAGTCTTCCGGGTTAGCCGAGAACACAAGCAAAACGTCGAGGGGAAGGCGGACCGGATACCCTTTGATCTGCACATCGCCCTCCTGCATTATGTTGAAAAGGCCAACTTGGATCTTCCCCGCAAGGTCCGGCAATTCGTTTATCGCGAAGATGCCACGATTAGCTCGCGGCAAAAGGCCAAAATGGATCGTCAATTCGTCCGAAAGCAGATGTCCGCCCTTCGCCGCCTTGATCGGATCAACGTCGCCAATGATATCCGCGATCGTCACGTCAGGAGTCGCCAGTTTTTCGACGAACCGATTGTCCCTGTTCACCCAGTCTATCTTTGTCTCATCGCCATGAAGTTCGACCATCTGGCGGCCGAAGGCACTAAGCGGTGCAAACGGATCGTCGTTTATTTCCGAACCAGCGATGATCGGTATTTCGTCATCAAGCAATTCGGTAAGCTGCCGAATAATGCGGCTTTTTGCCTGTCCGCGAAGGCCAAGAAGGATAAAATTGTGTCTGGCAAGGATCGCATTGACGATCTGTGGAACCACCGATTCATCATAGCCGATGATCCCTGGGAACAACTTTTCTCCCGATCTCAATTTACTGATCAGATTCGCGCGCATTTCGTCCTTTACAGAACGGCGCGTATATCCGCTTTTCTTTAGTTCACCCAGTGTTCGTTCGTTTTGCATTTTCAAAAAAACCGGCCGATCAAGTTCTTGATCTCATCGGGTATTTCATCTTCTGATGACTTTGCTTTCTCAACGCCCAAGCGGGACTTCTTTGGCCGACCACGCGTCTTTTTCGCCGGCGTTAATTCCCCAACCAGATAAAGAACAGCTTCGTCGCCGATCACCCTTGCAGAATGGTAGGTTTCAGCGGGCATGAAATCACGATCGCCGGCTTCGAGCAAGAATGTCCCAACGCGTTCGACCGAGATCTCAAGTTTCCCGGAAATTATCCAGTGTGACTGATTCTCACCGTGTTTATGTAATCCGTAAAACTGACCAGGATTGTCGCTCCACTGAAAGACTCTATATCCGCTTCGCTCCATTTCGAGCCTAAGCATCGCTCCGTTAGGCGCGTGAACCTGATTCCATTTCTCGACTCGGTATCGATCCGGCATATACTGTATTCTGCGACTTTTTCCGCAAAAGAAAAAGCCCGAAGCGTTTTCTGTTCGGGCAATCTATCGGTCATTTAATCTGTCACGGCACCTAAAGAACTGGAAGAAACGAGTTTGGCATATTTCGCCGCGACGCCTCTGACAGACAATAGCCTCTCCGGCGGCCGCCAGCGATCACGGCGTATGGACAGTTCTGAGTCCGAGAGATCGATGTTTATCAGCGATCGATCGGCGTCGATAGTTATGACGTCGCCGTTTTCAACAAGAGCGAGGTTTCCACCCGACGCGGCTTCGGGGGCGACGTGTCCGACAACCATACCGTAAGTTCCGCCTGAGAATCTCCCATCGGTTATCAAACCGACCGAATCGCCGAGCCCAAGGCCGATGATCGCCGATGTCGGGGCAAGCATCTCGCGCATTCCAGGGCCGCCTTTCGGGCCTTCATAGCGAATGACGATCACATCTCCGGCTTTTATCTCTCGCTTCATGATCGCCGACATACATTCCTCCTCGGAATCGAAAACCCGCGCCGGGCCTGTAATACTTCTACTCTTTATTCCGGTCACTTTTGCAACAGCACCTTCCTCGGCCAGATTTCCGCGGAGGATCGCGAGATGGCCTTCTGAATAGATCGGTCGGGCAAACGGACGCACAACTGCCTGCCCGGACGACGGGATGGCTGAAACCTGGGCGAGGTTTTCTGCAACGGTCTTGCCTGTTATCGTTACGCAATCGCCGTGAAGCAGTCCATTTTCAAGCAGTATCTTCATCACAAGTGGAATGCCGCCCGCGTTGTGAAGATCGGTAGCAACATATTTTCCCGACGGCTTGAGGTCACATAAAACAGGCACTCGTCTGCGTATGGCCTCAAAGTCATCTATCGATAACTCGACTCCGGCGGAATGTGCGATCGCAAGTATATGAAGTACCGCGTTCGTCGATCCGCCGATGGCCATGACCACCGAAATGGCATTCTCCAGTGATCGACGCGTGATAATTACGCGGGGAAGAAGTTGGTTTCGAACAGCCCTTTCCAAAGCGGTGACCGACTCAATCGTGCTCTGCCTTTTCTCTGCGTCTTCGGCCGCCATCGTGGAGGAATAAGGAAGCGCCATGCCCATTGCCTCTATAGCAGATGACATAGTATTTGCCGTGTACATCCCACCGCATGATCCGGCTCCCGGACACGCATTCTTCTCGACGGCGGCGAGCTCTTCTCCGTCGATCTTTCCAGCGAGAAATTCTCCTACGGCCTCGAATGCGCTCACAACCGTCAGATCTCTTCCATTTAAGTGGCCGGCCTTTATCGTTCCGCCATAGACGAATATCGACGGGATATTCAATCTTGCGATCGCGATCATTGCACCGGGCATGTTCTTGTCGCAGCCGCCGATCGCAAGTAAGCCATCCATTTGCTGCCCTTGGCAGACCGTCTCGATCGAATCGGCAATTACCTCTCGCGATATCAGCGAATACTTCATTCCGGGCGTTCCCATCGAAATGCCGTCGCTGACAGTGATCGTCCCAAACACCTGCGGCATCATCCCGATCCGTTTTGCTTCTCTCACGGCTGTGTCTGCCAGGTCGCCCAAACTTAGATTGCACGGCGTGATCGTGCTGTAACCGTTCGCGATCCCGACGATCGGCTTCTGAAAATCCTCGTCCTCGAACCCAACGGCGCGAAGCATTGCTCGATTCGGCGCTCTTTCGATTCCCTCAGTTGTTGCTTTGCTGATGCGGTTAAGTGACATTTTTGCGATACGAGAACAGGTCGTCGAGCGCGATATTTCCTCCGCAGAGAATGAGCACGACGTGGCTATCCGGGCCAAAATTATCCCGCAGCCTTTCGGCCGCCGCGAGTGTACAAGAGGTCGCCGGCTCGGTCAGGACTTTGGCCTTGTCCAGCAAACAAAACATCTCAGCTACTGCCTCGGTGTCATCGACGACGGTCACACCCGAAAGATACTCTTTTGCGAGTTCAAAATTCAACGCTCCAACGCGGGCTGCCCCGAGCGTGCGGGCGATCGACGTGATCTCCGACAGTTCGACGACCTCGCCAGCATCGAGTGCGGCGGACATGCTATGAGCTCCACGGGTTTCGACGCCCCAGACGTTGACATCCGGCCGCAGCGACCTGATCGCGCAGGCGACACCGCCCGATAATCCGCCGCCGCCGATGCTGACGATAACGTCAGTCACGTCCGGAACATCTTCCAGGATCTCGAGACCGATCGTTCCTTGGCCCGCGATCACGTCGCGGTCGTCGAACGGATGAATGTATGTATAGCCTTCACTCTCGAACGACGAAGCCGAGTCAAAGGCCCACGCGAGCGATGGGAAGAATCGCACTTCCGCACCATGTTTTAGCGTTTTTTGAACGTAATTGTCCGGCGTGTTTTCCGGCATCAGGATCACCGATCTCAGCCCAAGAACCTTCGCGGCATATGCTACCGCCTGCGCATGATTTCCGGCGCTTACTGCAACTACGCCGCGAGCACGCTCGTCGCCGGATAGCTGAAGCATTCTATTAAACGCACCGCGGACTTTGAACGCTCCAGTTCGCTGCAGAAGCTCGTGCTTTAAGTAGACGTTGGTCCCGAGGCGTTCACAAAGGAACGTATCGACGAGCGTCGGAGTGCGTTTAATATATGGAGCTATCCGCGTTGCTGCCCTCCAGACATCGCTAATGCTAATAATTCGGCCGGCCGACGATTGGAACTCAGGTTGATAACCCAGAGCTTCGCCCGATGCGAAACTCACTCCCTCGTAATGACTTACCGATAGCATTTTCTTGCTCCTTACCTTGCCGCAGTTATCAGGCCGCGACTGCCTTGTTTAGATATGTGAGCCAATGGGCGAACCGGTCATCACGGCCATTAACTGCATTGAAAAATGCGGATTGGACCGCCGCAGTTACTGGCCCTCGCGAACCGCTTCCGATCGGCTGTCCGTCGAGTTCACGTATCGGCGTGATCTCGGCTGCAGTGCCGGTGAAGAACGCCTCGTCGGCCTCGACAAGATCCGACAGCTCAAGCGAACGCGATTCGACTGCGTAGCCCTCCGCCCGCGCGATCTCGATCGCTGCGTCGCGCGTGATTCCCATCAGGATCGAATCGTCCGCTTTGTTCGTGTAAATGACGCCGTCCTTGATAACGAACAGGTTCTCGCCCGAACCTTCAGCGAGCCGATCGTCCTTGTCGAGTAACAATGCCTCGTCGTATCCGCGCGCGAATGCTTCCTGCACGGCGAGGATCGAATTGAGATATTGTCCGCACGCCTTCGCCGTCGTCGGCATCATTGACGAATGAAACTTCCGCCACGGCGAGACGGTTACGCGGATTCCTTTTTCAAGGCCTTCGCTGCCAAGATACGCTCCCCACGGCCACGCCATGATCGCAACCTCGACCGGACATTTGCCGGGATGCACGCCGAGCGAGCCGCTGCCCATAAAAGAGATCGGACGGATATAGCAGCTTTCGAGCTCGTTAGCCGCGATCAGGTCGGTGACCGCTGCCGTGAGTTCTCCGAGCGTGTAAGGGATCTTGAAGCCGTAGACTTCCGCTGATGCGTAGAAGCGCTCGAGATGTTCGCTGAGGCGAAACACTGCCGGGCCGTTCGCTGTTTCATAACAGCGGATCCCCTCAAACACGCCGCTTCCGTAGTGCAGTCCGTGCGCCGACACATGAAAGGTCGCTTCAGCCCACGGCACCAGGCTGCCGTTTCTCCATATCCAAGCTGCGTTTCCAAATGACATAACACCGTTCTTCAAAAAATAGAAATCCAAGGACGCCGCATTTGCGACGACCGCATCTCGTTCCAAACATCTGTCTCAGGCTAAACGGCCCAGAGAAACTGTTCGGGATTTGTGTGGAGAATCCGATCCTGGCCGGAACGCCAGTCAGTCCGGTGGTTGGAACAAATATCGATAGCGATAGTGTCTTCGATAACCTCAGAGGAATGCATGACGCCTGCGGGAATGGATAGTATCTGGTTATCTTCCACAAGCACGTCCACATCAGGAAGATGGAAAAGCCATGCACCCTTTAGCACAAATATCATCTCCTCGGTGTTATGGGAATGGGGCTGTGTCACCTCGCCTTTCATGACCTCAAGTTTTGCCACGCTCACCGAATCTCCGTAAACCGCCTTACGAGAATAACGAGGGTTGACGGCGTCGCCGTCCAGTTTGTTCAGATCGTAGAATCTCATATCAACACCTAGTTTTTAGCTGTGTTTACAAGCCTGTCTTGTGCAAGCCAGGGCATCATCGCCCGTAACCTTGCGCCTACCTCCTCGATCGGGTGAGCCTTTCCTTCGTTCTCTAACCTAGCAAAATTCACTTTGCCCGAATCGCATTCGCTCATCCATTCGTTGGCAAACTCGCCAGACTGGATCTCGCCGAGGATCTTCTTCATCTCAGCTTTTGTCGCATCAGTTACGACACGGCTTCCGCGTGTGAGGTCGCCGTACTCTGCGGTGTTCGAGATCGAATATCGCATGTTTTCGATGCCTCCCTCATAAAGCAGATCAACGATGAGCTTCATTTCGTGCAGGCATTCGAAATACGCCATTTCTGGTGAATAACCCGCCTCGGTGAGAGTTTCGTAACCGGCTTGAATGAGCGAAGTCAGCCCGCCGCAAAGCACTGCTTGTTCTCCAAAAAGGTCGGTCTCGGTCTCTTCCTTAAATGTCGTCTCGATGATGCCGGCGCGGCCGCCTCCGATCGCAGAGGCATAAGCTAGAGCGACCTTTGCCGTATCGCCGCTAACATCCTGATGCACCGCCATCAAACAAGGAACGCCGCGTCCGCGAGCATATTCACTGCGAACCAAATGTCCCGGCCCCTTTGGAGCCACCATGAACACGTTTACATCCACGGGAGGCTCGATCTTTTTGAAATGAACACCAAACCCATGTGCAAAAGCCAAGTACTTGCCTGACGTAAGCGCGGGTTCGATCTCATTTCGATAGATCGTCGGTGCCTTTTCATCTGGCACGGCCATCATGATCACATCGGCTTTTTCGGCTGCCTCGCGGGTAAATGTGACTTCGAGTCCCGCTTTTTCGGCCTTTTCCCAAGATGTGCTGTCCAGCGGCAAACCTACGATAACTTCATATCCTGCGTCTTTAAGGTTGTTCGCGTGCGCGTGACCTTGTGAACCGTATCCGATAACGGCTATCCGTTTGTCTTTCAGCAGATCCGCATCCGCATCCTTTTCGTAAAAAACCTTCATTTCCTATTTCCTCGAATTTTTGAATACAAACTTTTCGAACATTAGGCAGCGTACTGCAGTCCTTTCACAGAATCCTCAAGCGGCGAGAGCCTATTGATCGCGACGCATCCGCTTCTAGTCACCTCATTTACCGCCATGGGGCTGAGCATCTCAATAAACGTATCGACCTTTTCCTGCGTTCCCGACAATTCCAAGATCATCTTTTCGTGAGAGATGTCGACAACCTTCGCGCGAAAGATGTTTACCAGGCTCATTACCTCTTGACGCTCGTCGCCCGCCTTTACAGAAACATCGATGAGCGCCATTTCCCGCTCAATATGGGGAAGCGTCGTAACTGCTTTGACTTCCTTAACGCGTGCGAGTCGGGCACACTGCTTTACGATCTGTTCGATGGTTGCCTCATCGCCGCAGGTCACGATCGTTGCCTTCGACCATTTCTGGTCAAGCGTTTTTCCGACAGATATTGTCTCGATGTTGTAACCGCGTGCAGAAAACAATCCGACGATTCGCGAAAGTTCCCCCGCCTCGTTAGCAACTGTTATTGAGATCGTATGTCGCATATTACTTCAGGATCATGTTTCTGGATTCACCGCCGGCAGGCACGATCGGGAAGACGTTCTCTTCCTTTGTCACAACGATGTCCATGATCGCGACGCCGTCAAACTCAAGCCCTTCATGCAATACCTCTTTGAGCTCAGATGGGTGTGATGCCCTCAGTCCTATGGCCCCATAGGCCTCGGCCAACTTCACAAAATCCGGCGATACCGATAGATCGACTTCGGAATAGGCTCGGTCGTAAAACATCTCCTGCCATTGCCGGACCATTCCTAAATATCCGTTGTTCATAATGAGTACCTTCAGCGGGACGTTGTATTGTATAGCGGTGATGATCTCCTGGTTGGTCATTTGAAAACCACCATCCCCGACCACTGCCACAACGGTTTCGTCCGGCAGCGCGATCTGCGCTCCCATTGCAGCCGGAAGCCCGAAGCCCATCGTCCCCAGCCCGCCGCTCGTCAGCCATTGCCGGCTTCGCTTAAAGGGATAGAATTGAGCCGCCCACATCTGATGCTGTCCGACGTCTGTAACGATGACCGCATTGCCATCGGTCACTTCGTACAACGTTTCGATAACCTGCTGCGGTTTGATCTCCGTGTCAGAATACTCGCAGGCAAGCGGCACCTCAGTCTGCCATCGACGAATCTTTGACCACCAAGCACCAAGTTTTTCGGCATCGATCGTCGTTTGTGACAACTTCGCGTATATCGCCGCCAGCGCCTGTTTTGCGTCAGCAACGACCGGGATCTGCGGCTTGCGCAGTTTGCCGATGTTAGAAGCGTCAACATCGATATGGATCACCTCGGCTACAGGCGCGAACGTGTTCAGCTTTCCTGTTACACGATCATCAAATCTGACGCCTATGGCGATCAGGAGGTCGCTTTCAGCCACCGCAAGATTAGCCGAATATGTGCCGTGCATCCCTAGCATTCCGAGGCATTGAGGATGAGCCGAAGGAAAGGCGCCAAGACCCATAAGTGTGGGCGTGACCGGCGCGTTTAACTTCTCGACTACTGCGAGTAGTTCGTTTGCGGCGTTCGCCGACACCACGCCGCCGCCAACGTAAAACACCGGACGCTGCGCGGCCAATAGTTTTTCGACAGTTGTCTCCACCACCTCACGAGTAGGTGCTTTGTGGTCAATCCTTGTGTCGAACGTCACACCGCGATCATCCTGATAATTGGCCAACTGTGCCGTCACATCCTTCGGGATATCGATCACGACGGGGCCGGGTTTACCGTCCTGAGCGAGATAGAAAGCCTCATTTACGATCGATCCCAGTTCCTCGACATTTCTGACGAGGTAACTATGCTTTACGATCGGAATGGTTATGCCAAAAGTATCGACTTCCTGAAACGCGTCCGTCCCGATCATCGCAGTTGGAACCTGGCCGGTTATCACCACGAGCGGGATAGAGTCCATGTAAGCCGTTGCGATTCCGGTCACTGCGTTTGTAGCACCCGGGCCAGAGGTTACTAACGCCACGCCGACCTTACCCGTTGCTCGAGCATATCCTTCCGCTGCGTGGACAGCACCCTGTTCATGACGAACAAGATAATGCGTTGTCTCCTCACGGTATCGCCACAGCTCGTCGTAGATATGGAGCACCGCTCCGCCCGGCAGCCCGAAGATCGTATCGACCCCATTTGCGATCATTCCGCGGATCAATATCTCGGCACCTCGGATCTTTTCGGATCCTGATTTGGCCTGAGGCGCAGGCCCTGCGGCGATCCTTACTTGTGGTGAAACATCCATTGGCTATTTTGAATTGAAAATAAAAAAGCCATTACCCTTTTTCCGGATAATGACCTTTGACCTGCAAAACGTGTCAGAGTGCATTATCCTTCAGGAATAATGACGGTATGAATAATGCCAATAATCAAAAACACGTTTACTGAACGGCTGAATAATACCTTGATGAACTCCCCCACTCCATTCAGATGTATTAGCATACGTTTTCTTCTTCCTAAGAATATGACATTTATTTATACCGTGTCAACTAGTATTTGAAGACGAAAAAGCCGCCATCCGAATTAGAATGACGGCCTGGAAAGATGTCTTGTGAAGACCTTACCTCAATAGGTATATGCGTTAGCCTGTATCATGACCTCGGCAATACGCTGACGTGCCGCGATCGTGTTGACGGGCGAATTGTTCTTTGTAAATCGTTTCAGTGCAACAAGTAACGTGCGTCCTTCGTCGCCCTCGGCAATTGCAGCTATGGTGTTCTTTGCCTTGGCTTCGACACGCTGGATCGCATCGTTGCAAAAGACCGATGCCATATCAATGTATCGTGCCGCCGCCTCTTCGCCATTCTTTTCCGCAAGCTTTTTCGCCCGAAGGATCGCGGTCTCCATCTGATAGGCATCCATGATGATGTCTGCACAGTTGATCAACACTTCCTGTTGCTCGCTTAGTCCCATCATGTATTTTTGAGCGGCAGTCCCTAGGACCATCAATGCGACCTTCTTTGCGTTTTGCGCAAGCTTCGTCTCCGCGGCGAGGACGCCCGTGTCCTCATCGAATGACATCTGCGGATTGAGTATCTCGTCCTGAAGCGCCTTTGCGGCTTGCAACAAGCCGATCTTTCCCTTCATCGCACGTTTCATCAACTGGCCGGGGATGAGCATCCGGTTGATCTCATTCGTACCTTCGAAGATCCGATTGATGCGCGAATCGCGGTAGGCCTTCTCGGCCGGGTAATCGGCCGAATAACCGTATCCGCCATAGATCTGGACCATTTCATCTACGACGAAGTCAAGAGCCTCTGAACACGCGACCTTGTTGATCGAAGACTCGACCGCATACTCCTCGATCGACTGTAGCTTTTTCTCACTATCCGCACCGTCACCGATCAATGCGTCTATCATTCCAACGGTCCGATACGTAATCGATTCCGATACCCAAGTGCGGATCGCCATCTCCGCAAGTTTATGCTTGATCGCTCCGAACGACGAGATCGGTTTATTAAACTGATGCCGCTCGTTCGCGTAGCGGACAGCCTCGTGGATCGCAAGTTTTGCACCGCCTGTTACCGAGGCACCGAGTTTGAAGCGGCCGACGTTGAGAACGTTAAAAGCGATCTTTGCACCGTCTCCCACGCTTCCTATTAGGTTGCCGACTGGGATCTTGGCATCAGATAATATGACCGCAGTAGTCGAGGACGATTTGATCCCGAGTTTGTGTTCTTCCCCACCAGGTTTGCAGTTCTCGGAACGCGGTACCAGGAAACAGGAGAACTTGTCCTTTTCACCGTCGACCTTTGCAAACACGAGATAAACATCGGCGAAACCGCCGTTGGTTATCCACATTTTCTCGCCGTTCAGGATCCAGTGCTGGCCGTCCTCGGAAAGTTTGGCGATGCACTTAGCGCCGAGAGCGTCGGATCCGGAACTTGATTCGGTCAAGCAATAAGCGGAAACGGCCTCGCCTGAGATGATCTTCGGGATCCATTCATTTTTGAGTTCTTCGCTGCCCCAATAGAGTATCGGAAGCAGGCCGATCGAGGTCTGGGCTCCGTAGGTCGAACCAAACCCGCTGCCGCGGCCGACCATTTCTGCAATGATGACCCCCGACGTCTGATCAAGGGCGGTGCCGCCGTATTCTTCGGGCACGTTTGCACCCAAAAGTCCGAGGTCTCCGGCCTTCTTCAGAAGTTCACGTGCCAATTCCCAAGCGTGTCCCTCCAGTGCAGGAAGATTTGGAACCACCTCGTTGTCGATGTATTCGCGGCATGTATCGCCGATCATGCGGTGCTCGTCAGTGAAATCTTCGGGCGTGAAAATATCTGCAGTCTCGGCGATCAAAAACTCTCCGCCTTTCATGTATTCCTTTGCCATTTTTGCGTCCATTTTAACTTAGGCTCCTAGCGGGATCTCGTCCAAATATTATACTGAATGAATGTTCATTCAGTCAAGAAATCTGTTTGGCCTCAGCGTGCAAGTCGCAACGCGTCGGCCATAATATAAAATATCCAGTTCTGTTCCATCGAACCGCGTATCAAGTGGGCGTTTGCGCCGATCGCAAAGACCGCAACGTCCTCGCCGCCATGGGTTTCGTCGCTCTTCGGTATGTTGGACTCCTGTTTATAGTCGGGCGCTAAGACCGTCTGTTGGGTCAATTCAGGCCTTTGTGCCGCTCGTGCACCGGGCCCGTTGGCATATCCCAGGGTCGTGTAGGGCTTTCGGTCACGATCCACCGCGTAGTCAGGAGTCGGTTCGCCGCCCGCGCCGATCTGGCGGACAAGGCCAAGGATATTGTTGCCGCGCGCCGGGTAACCCTGTATGAACAGCGTATGGCTGTGGTCAGCCGTGACTATGATCAGCGTTTCGTCCAGATCGACTCGTCGGACGGCGGTCCGCACCGCGTCCGAAAGCGCGATCGCCTCGCGAAGCGCCCGATAGGCGTTTCCGGCATGATGGCCGTGATCGATACGCCCGCCTTCAACCATCAGAAAGTAGCCCTTCTTGTTCGTAGAAAGCAGGTCCATCGCCTTTGACGTCATCTCAGAGAGAGATGGTTCGCCTGCAGAGTCGCGGGCTCGGTCGGTCTCGTACTGCATGTGCGAAGGCTCGAAAAGCCCTAAGACATGCTTATCGCGTTTTGGATCCAGCGCGTCGAACTGGCGTTTGTTCCAGACGAACGCCGCGCCGGGTTTCGCCATCCATTCCGCCGTCAGGTTTCGCCCGTCCATCCGGTCGCCCTTTCGGTTCGCGTATTCCGGGTCCGACATTGTATCCGGAATGAACTTGAGCCGCCCGCCGCCCATCGCTACTTCCAGCCCGTCGCCGTACTTGAATTCGATCAACTGGCGGGCAATGTCCGGATACTTCGCCTCGTAGGCATCTTTTCGCTGGCCAAATATGTCCTTGTCCGATTCCCAATCGCGGTCGGCTGTATGTGCATAGCACGCGGCGGGCGTGGCGTGGGTCAGCCTTGCGGTCGTTACGACGCCGGTCGAGCGGCCCGATTCTTCTGCGTATTCAAGAAGGGTCTTCGCCTCGTTGCCGGAAGATGTTCGATAGTCGCTGTTTACTACTTTCTGGTTTACTGAGATGATTCCGTCGTTAGTCTTGACGCCCGTGATAATGGCGCTCATCGTCGGTGCGGAATCGGAGGTCTGTTGATTCACGCTGTAGGTTTTTGACAACGCCGAGAACGGGAATTCCTCGAAGCTGAGTCGGTTCTCTTCGCCGCTTTCACCCCGCATTTGGCCCTCAAGGATCCGGGCTGCCGTCAAGGTCGAAACTCCCATTCCGTCGCCGATGAAGAGGATAACGTTCTTTGCCTTGCGCGAACGGATCTTCTCACGTTTTGCCCGGTCAACGTTGTTCCATCCGTCTCGCTGCCACGTTTCGGCCGATTCAACACGCTTGACGGGAAAAGTTGGCTGGACCGCCTGGCCGAGGGGTCCTCCGGCGAGCGCAAACAGCACGACAGCTGCAACGGCCGGCCGGAAAGCCTGTTCAACCAGCTTGTATGTAGTTCTCACTTTCAACCTCCAAAGTCGCCCTCTGCAATTATCGTCCCGTTCATCCACGTGCCCCATGCGATTCTGCGCACAGGGCATATCACAGCGGATCGCCAACGACGTATAACGACTGGCAAGACCGCCCAAAGTCGAATGTACCTACGGATTCTTGCTAGACGCGCTCGAAGATCCCAGCCGCGCCCATGCCTCCGCCGACGCACATTGTGACCATGCCGTATTTTGCGTTGCGGCGCTTGAGTTCCTGCAGCAGCGTTGCGGTCAGCTTTGCACCCGTACACCCGAGCGGATGCCCGAGAGCAACCGCACCGCCGTTTACGTTGACCTTTGACGGGTCCATCTCCAACACTTTCATAACCGAAAGCCCCTGAGCGGCAAAGGCCTCATTCAGCTCGATGACGTCGATCTGGTCAAGCGTGAGGCCCGCCAGCTTAAGCGCCTTCGGGATCGCATAGACCGGCCCGATGCCCATTTCCTCAGGCAGGCATCCGGCGGTCGCGAACGAAACGAAACGAGCCAGCGGCGTCAACCCGAGTTCTTTAGCCTTGTCCGCCGACATCACGACCGTTGCGGCTGCACCGTCGGTCATCTGCGACGAGTTTCCGGCCGTTACTGTGCCGTTTGCGTGAAACGCAGGCCTGAGTTTCGCGAGACCCTCCATCGAGGTATCGGCCCGGACGCCTTCGTCCGTGTCGAAAACGACCTCCTTACTGCGTACGCGCCCTTTTTCGTCGGTCTCATCGATACGGACGTTCACGGGTACGATCTCGTCTTTGAAATTCCCCGCCGTGATCGCCGCCGCGGCCTTGAGGTGCGACTGCATCGAGAATTCGTCTGCCTGTTCGCGCGTGATCTCATATTTGCGGGCAAGATTTTCAGCCGTCAAGCCCATGTTCAGGTAATAATCAGGATACGTTTCCGCCAGGTGCGGATTTGGGCGAAACGTATTGCCGCCCATCGGTATCGCCGTCATCGATTCGAGCCCGCCAGCAACGATCGCTTCGGCACCACCAGACATTATCCTCTCGGCAGCGATCGCTATCGTTTGCAGGCCCGACGAGCAATAACGATTGACCGTCATTGCCGATGTTTCGACCGGCAACCCGGCAAGGATCGCAGCCGTCCGCGCGACGTTCATTCCCTGCGACGCCTCGGGAAACGCGCAGCCCATTATTACGTCGTCGATTAGCGACAGATCGACGCCTGCCCGTGCAACCGCCTCCTTTATCGCGGCCGCACCCAGTTCATCCGAACGCGTGTTCTTCAGCGTGCCTTTCGGCGCCTTTCCGCCGGCCGTACGCACGGCCGATACAATAACTGCTTCTTTCATAACGTTTATCTGCTACCTCTTCTCAAAAACTGCGATTGCCCGCGGATAATCGACGGTCACCTTAAAGTGCTTCAGGACCGTCCCGCCGATCGCTCCGTCAACACGCTTGTCCATAAAGCTGCTCATGTACTCGTGAAAGTTCTTGTCGGGCCGCCGCGTGAACCACGCCCGCTCGACCTTGAAGCCTGCAATGCGAATGTCTCGGGCCTCGATCATCGCTTGGCCGGAACCGATCTCTGCCGCTTCGATCACACGCCAATCTGGATGACGCTGCCGCCATTTTTCAAACGTCAAGGACGAAATAAAGCTCGCTGCCCTCGCCGATGCGCGCTTGTCGCCCAGGCTCGTCAGCGCCGCTTCCGTAAGGAACGTCGTGGCTCCCGTATCAAACACCATCTCGAGCACCTCTCCGTCGATCTCGGCCTGGATCCGCGGAAAGTGCAAAACCCGCTTGCCGCCGTCTTCGGTCTTGAAGCCCAGTGTCACCACATGGCGGGCATCCGCTTTAGCATTCTTCGGGGTCTGGTCCCAAACGAGCAGTCGCTTGCCCGGATAATCAAATGTCCAAATGCGATCGGCGAACCACTGCTGCCCGAGCATCGCGTCGAATTCGAGCGGTGGACCTTTTTCCGGCTTCGGAAAAACGAAGATCTTTCCCTCCGTCGCAAGCGGAGACGGAATCTCGACCCCATCCTTGAATCGAGGAAACTCAATCGACTCGCCGCCGCCTCCAGGCAACAGATTGAGCCGCTCAGCCGCGTGCTTGTAGATAAACAGCCCACCGCCCGTGTCGGTGTAGAACAACACGCTGTCGCCCGATTCGGTCACGGCGGAAATAAAGTACCGGTCTTCGTCATATTTGACCGGCAGTACGCGGCCGCCATTCGAGTTCTGAGCTGAGACTGCAACGGCGGCGGCGATCACGATCAACAGCGAAAGGAATGTGTTTGGTTTCATTGTCTATTCAGCGATCACCCGCGGCCGGCACGGACAAGTCAGTCCGAATCCGTTCAGATCGCTACCTCCACTTCCTCAACGCGTAAAACTCGCCGCAAAGCCTCCGGATCGATCTCGACGAGAAATCCCCGCTTGCCGCCGTTGATGTGAATTCTGCCGATTTCAAAGATCGTTCGCTCGGCGAGTGTCCGCATTACCGTGCGCGTTCCGAATGGCGACGTCCCGCCGACCAAGTATCCAGTCAACTTAGATGCCCTTTCTGGCGTCGCCGGCTCGACCGACTTCACCCCAAGCAGCCTTGCCAGCATCTTGGTCGAAACTTCGCGGTCGCCGTGCATCAGCACGATCAGAGGCTTTTTCTCGCTCGTTTCAAATACCAGAGTTTTTATGACCGCATGTTCGTCGACGCCCAACTGCTTAGCCGACTCCCGCGTCCCGCCTTTTTCGACGTAATCATAAAGGTGCGGCACGAACTCGACCCGTTTCTCCCTCAGAAACCGCACTGCTGGCGTTATCGGAAATTCAACGCTCATAGGAACCCGGTCACTACCGTTCCCGGTTCTGATATTCTTTGTACCTAAAACACGTCGTGAGATGGTCGTTGACCATTCCCGTCGCCTGCATGAAAGCGTACATTATCGTCGATCCAACGAAATTGAATCCACGCTTTTTCAGGTCTTTCGAAATCGCATCCGATACCTCAGTTTTTGCCGGAACATCGCCCGGCACTTTCGGTTTGTTAACGATCGGCTTTCCTCCGACAAATTTCCAAATATACGCATCAAACGAACCGAATTCCTTTTGCACGGCGAGAAACGCCTTTGCATTTGCGACCGCCGAGACGATCTTCAAACGATTGCGAATTATGCCTTCGTTCGTCAAAAGCCTTGCCATTTTGGCTTCGCTGTATCGAGCGACCTTTGCAGGCTCGAAATTATCGAAAGCATCGCGGTACGCATCGCGTTTCCGCAAGATCGTATCCCAGCTCAAACCCGCCTGCGCACCCTCGAGGATCAGAAACTCGAACAATCCGCGATCGTCGTGCAGCGGGACGCCCCACTCGGTGTCGTGATAATGGATCGCGAGATCGTTCTTCGCCCAATGGCAACGCTTTGTCATCTTTCGATCTTCCGAACCTGCATAAAACAAACACCCTGACCGCCCGGTGCCGCCGGAGCAACTGAAATTTTGCCGGTCAGTTTCACTATATCCTTTTCGAGAGCTACCTCAGCACCGCTATTATCACGGATCTTTATATCCTCTTTCTCATATCCGCTTTCAAGTTTGCTTACCGTGTTCGACCCGCTTCCCTGTTCGATATCTATTCGCAGTTTGTTTGAGCTGGCCGTTGATTCGAGAAGATCAAAACCGCATTCCATCCTGCCGCCAGTGTTAGAACAAAAGACGCTGCGCCCTTGTTGGGCGATCACGCCCTTCACTTCAAAATTCTTTCCGTCATTCTCGATCGCGCACGCCTTTGAAAACTCGATCGGCTCGCCGGTCACCGAACAACTCATCGTCAATCCTGCTGCCGCTAATACCAAACCGATGATCAATTTCATAATTGAATTTCCTCCATCTCTCATAACGGCAGATATTTTGCGATCAGGACATCCGGCGACATCGTCGTATAGTCCGAATGTGTTTCCGCGACTAAACCCGTCTTCATCATCTCTTCGGCAGTGTTAACGGTCGTTATTCCGACGGCCATCATTCCGGCCCGCTTTGCCGCCTCAAACCCGAAAAACGCATCTTCAAAAACCAGCGAATCCTTGGGTCTAACTCCCAGCCTCGATGCTGACAACAAAAAGATCTCTGGATCTGGCTTCCCTCGCTTTACATCCGCAGCGGTCGTCAACGCTCCGAAGTACTTCCTGAGATCGAGACCATCCAAGATGAAGGCCATGTTCGCCGGCGACGCTGCGGTCGAAACCGCCATCTTTATCCCAAGTTCCCGAGTTGATTCGAGAAACTCGACCAGTCCCTCGACCGGCTTTCGGTGCGGCAGATATGCCTCGCGATAAAGCTCCTCTTTTCGCAAAGCGAGTTCATGCAGCCGATCGTTTGACATTGCCCCAAAGACGCTTGGAATGATCTCGCGGTTCGTTTGGCCGGCGGTTTCGACCAAAAAGGTCCGCTCATTGAATTCGAAGCCGTTCTCCTCGATCAACGTCCGCCACGCTTCCGTGTGGTACCGCATGTTGTCAACAAGCGTGCCGTCCATGTCAAAGATGAACGCTCGTTCTGAATAACTCATTTGCTTCCCTTTTTCGCAATGTACAGCGTTTTCTCGATCTCAGCGTGTACAACACCGTGCTTGTCCTTCAGTTCGAGACTGTAGATACGGTCAATGGATCTTGAGTTTTCGGCAAGTTCCTCTATCTCCGCTATCTCGCCTTCGGACAATTTGAATTCGGCAAAAAGCGATGTTTTTCCCGGTTTGCGAAATCTGATCTTTGCGGCCTTGTCCCAAACGACATATTCGGGCCCGAGGATCTTTATCAACATCAGCATGTAGATCGGGTCGATAGCCCCGTAAATGCTGCCGCCATAGATTGTCCCGACGTAGTTTCGCGTCCGCCATGAAAGCGGTATCTCTACCCGAACTTCGCGAAAGTCCTCTGAGATGTACCTTACACGCCCGCCTGTGCCTCGATAGGCAGGAAACAAATTGAACCCCCAACGAAATCGACGGCTTTTGAAACTCTCAGCCATGTTGTCAAAGATCTAATTCGGAAAACCTTCGGATCCCTTAACTCGTTTTGCCTGACGAATATGCCGCTTGGTATGTTCGACCAAAACGGTGTAAGCGTCGTCAAGCGAATAGGTAAATATGGCGAGAAACGGTGACGTAACGACCGTCTTCTTGACGTCCGCCGCAGCACATGCCTCGACCTTAGCGTTCAAATCTGCAACGTGCCGCGAAAATTTGTCGACGATATCTGCCGGAACATCGCTCGGAGGAACTATATCTTTCGACGGTGCCTTCGCTTTTTTCGAATCTTCGGAAACCGCCTTGATCAAAAAACGGCCAAAGAAACCCGAAAACGGAGACCAGTTTTCGATGAACGAATTCTTACGCGTTCCGGCGGCTAGTTTGTCCATTTCCGGGTAGAATTTTTCGTTTGTCAAAATCAAATGTTCGAGACATTGCCCGACGCTCCAACCGTCCGCCCTAGGCTTCCAATTGAGCTGATCTTCGGACATGGCCCCAAACGAATCGCGAGCGTCAACAGCGATCTTTTGCATTTCGGTCGTCACGTATTCAATTCTTTCGTTCATATAAGTTTCTCCCGAACCTAACGCGAAAAACTTTCCTGTTTCGATCACTTAATTCCTAAGCGGCTTTCCCGTCTTGAGCATCGCCGCGATGCGTTCCTGCGTTTTCCTTTCGCCGCAAAGGGAGACAAACGCCTCACGTTCGAGATCGAGCAGGTATTGTTCGCTCACGAATGCCGAATGGTTCATGCTGCCGCCGCACATTATGTGTGCGAGTTTCTTGCCGATCAGCACATCGTGGTCGGAAACGAATCCGCCTTGTTTCATCATATGAAGCGCAAGCTTCATCGCAGCCTCGCCCGCTTCGCCCATGACAAAGATGTCTTCGCGCCGGACGGGAGCAACAAACCCTGAAGCATCGAGATTCAGGACCTCTTGTTTAGCATCCGCGATGAGGCGGTCTCCATTCATCGAGATGGAATCGATGTCGCGGAAAAATCCCCACGATTTTGCTTCCTGAGCGGACGTCGCAACTTTGCCCATGCCGATCGTCTCAAACGTCTTCTTGAGGAACGAGAGCGGATCAGCGTCAGGTGCTTTTTGGGCCGCATCCATCGCACGCATCGTCATTTCTTTGGTGCCTCCGCCCGCTGGGATCACACCGACGCCGACCTCGACCAAACCGATATAGGTCTCGGCAGCAGCCCGTACCCGATTGCCATGGATCGCGATCTCGCAACCGCCGCCGAGCGTCATTCCATATGGAGCCGTAACTACCGGTTTCGAAGAATACCGCAGTTTCATGATCGCCTGCTGAAGAGCGTGGACGGCGAGGTTGATGTCGTCCCACTCTTCTTCCTGTGCGGCGAGCAGGATCATCATGATGTTCGCACCCGCCGAGAAGTTGCCGCCCTGGTTGCCTACGACAAGTCCTTTGAAGTTCCGTTCGACCTCGTCCACCGCAAAATTGAGCATTGCGACAGTATCGCCGCCGATCGAATTCATCTTTGAGTGGAATTCGAGGCACGCCACGCCGTCGCCGATGTCAATTAGCGAAGCTCCGGGATTCGTCTTGATAACACCGGTGCGGTCTTTGATGTCCTTAAGGATCATCACGCCGGGGCGCGCAGGCATAGGTTTGTATCCGCCCCCGACCAGGTCGTAAAAGAAATGTTCGCCGTTTTCGCTCTTGTAAAAGGCTGTCGCACCGGACGCAAGCATCTTTTCGACACTTGCCGGCACCGCCTGGCCCTCTTTTCGCATCCGCTCGACGGATTCGGAAACACCGATCGCATCCCACGCCTCGAAAACGCCGATCTCCCAACCAAATCCCCATTTGATGGCGTTGTCGATCTCAACGATCGTGTCCGCAATTTCCGGGATCCGATTTGCCGCATAACGCGAAACCCGCGATGTCGTCTTCCAAAGGAATTCACCTACGCGGTCGTCTCCCCACACGAGAGTTCTGACTCGTTTTGCCCTATCTTCGATCGCTTTTGCAGCATCGAGCGAAGCGAATTTTGTTTTCTCCTGCGGCTTGTACTCGAAAGTGTTCAGGTCGAGTTCCAGGATAATTCGTTTCCCTTCGGCGTCCTTGGATTTCTTGAAAAAACCGCCTCCTGTCTTGTCGCCAAGCAGTTTTTTATCAAGAAGTGTTTGGATCAGCTCAGGTAGTTTGAAAACGTTACGGTCTTCGTCATCGGGAACTGCCGGATAGAGATTGTTGGTGACATGCGCGGTCACGTCTAAACCGACAAGGTCTGAAGTGCGAAACGTCGCGGACGATGCATGGCCGATCGCCTTTCCGGTCATCTGATCGACCTCGGTTGGCGTAAAACCCATCGCGATCATCTCGTGGATCGTCGCCATCATTCCGAAAACGCCGATGCGGTTCGCGATGAAATTTGGCCGATCCTTTGCAGGAACGACGCCCTTGCCGAGCCGTTGGTCCAGAAATCCGGAAACGGCACAGGCTATCTCGCCGCTCGTATGACTGCCGGGGATCACCTCGACGAGCTTCATATATCGAGGCGGATTAAAGAAATGGATGCCGACAAAATGCTTTTTGAAATCGTCGGAAAACGGCTCAGCGATCGAATCGATCGGGATTCCGCTGGTATTCGAAGCAACAACTGCCCCGGGCTTGCGATTCTTATCGACTTCGGCAAATAACTTGTGTTTGATCTCTAGGTTTTCGACCACCGCTTCTATCACGAGGTCGCATTCTTTCAACTTTCCGATGTCATCTGTAAAATTACCCGTCTTGATGAGCTTTGCATTATCAGCAAGCATGAACGGAGCGGGTTTTAGCTTCTTCGCCGCTTCGAAGAGCGAATTAACTATCCGGTTTCTCACCTGGGGCGATTCAAGAGAAAGCCCCTTCTTTTCCTCATCCGGTGTTAGTTCCTTTGGCGCAATATCGAGCAGCAGCGTCGGGATACCGGCGTTTGCCAAATGCGCAGCGATACCTGCGCCCATTGTTCCCGCGCCGAGAACCGCGGCCTTCGCGACGTTGAACTTCGTTCCCATTCCTTTGCTCTTCGAATCGATACCTACTGCTTCACCTGTGTTCGTCATATTACCTCGTTTTCAGTGGTCAGAATTATAACTGAATGAATGTTCATTCAGCAAGCTGAAAAACCGAAACAAGCGGCTCTCGTTTGGCTCTCGCAGCATCAGAACCTGTCGATCACGGTAACGCCGACGCCGCCGAAATCATTCATATCTGCGAGTTCGATAACTCCAGCTTCGAGAGAAACCGTCCGGCCAATTAGTTTCCTTAGAGCGAGCTTTCCGGAATTAACCATCTCGAGCATTTCAGGATATCGGTGAGCCTGCATACCGTGGCTGCCTTTGATCTCAAGTTCACGTCCGATTATCTTATCTATAGGTATGGAGGATGAATGTTTGCCCGATTCCATAATACCAACCTGAATATGCTTGCCTCGTTTTCGAAGTGATGAAACACAGTTGAAAAGTACCTCAGGATGACCAAGAGCATCGATGGATATATGTGCGCCTCCGCCTGTCACCTCGAGGATCGCTTCATCGGCGTAGGTTTTCGTTGAATTGATCGCGATCTCAGCTCCGATAGTTCTTGCAAAATTCAGCTTATCCTCTGTGATATCGACCGCAATTAAACGAGCCCCGAACGCCCTCGCGATCATGATCGCGGAGAGGCCAACGCCGCCGCAGCCCCAGACCGCGACCCATTGGCCGGGTTTGACCATTCCTTGATCGACAACTGCTCGAAACGATGTCGCGAACCGGCAGCCGAGCGAAGCCGCGGTAACAAAATCCACCTCGTCCGGCAAACGGACCAGATTTGCATCGGCGTATTCGATCGCCACGAATTCCGCAAAACCGCCCCATGCCGTGAATCCCGGCTGAAACTGACGATCGCAAACTTGCTGGTTGCCCGATAAACACGCCTCGCACTGGCCGCAGCCGCAGACAAAAGGCAACGTAACCCGATCGCCAACGGCGAAGCTTCTTATCTCGCTGCCGATCGCGACGATCTCGCCGGCGAGTTCGTGCCCCGGCACGTGCGGAAGCCTGATATCCGGATCGTTTCCCATCCATCCGTGCCAATCGCTTCGGCAAATCCCGCATGCTCGCACTTTAATGACAACCCCGAATGGTGACGGAGACGGATCGGGGACGTTTTCGACTGTTATTTGTCCCTGAAATTTTGAGTAAACGGCAGCTCTCACTGAAATTCCCGGCTGCAGGACCACGCCCGCTTTTCTGCTTGACTTGAGACCAATTTGCGACAATACTTTTTGCCATATCCGAGGCTCATGCGCAAATTGTTTCTTCTCTCAGTTGAGATAGATGTGCGTGAAGCCGAATCAGCCCTTTCACATTTTGCATTGGAGACGACTATGTTGAAACGAATCATTTTGGCTATTTCGGTTTTGTTCCTACTTTCGATCGGGGTCTTTGCCCAAGGTACCGGTTCTTCCACAGCGACCGCTGAGAAACCAAAGAAAGCCCCGATCTTTAGGGCTACGAAGGACCAGATCAATGAGGTTCAAACCAAGCTAAAAGCCGCAAATCTCTATTCCGGAGAAGCGACGGGAAAACTGGACACTGCAACGCGAGCGTCGATCAAGACCTGGCAGGGCGGCAACGGCTTGAAGCAGACCGGCACGCTCAATCGGGCAACCCTCGAGAAGATGGGTATTGAATTAACGGAATCGCAGAAGGCGATTCCCGTTTCCGAATCATCGTTCACAGCCCCGGGCGACGTTGCCGGAATGAAGAAAACATCGAAATCCGGTTCCAGTGCAAAGCGCCCGGCCCCATTTAGAGCAAATACTGATCAGATCAAGGCCGCGCAGAAGATACTCCGCGACGGCAAGATGTTGGCGGGTGGCGAAGACGGCAAGCTAGATGATCCGACCCGCGTTGGTCTCGGTAAGTACCAGGAAGCGAACTCGCTAAGAGTGACAAAGACTCTGAACGCAGCCACACTTGAGAAGATGGGAATTGCTTTGACCGACAAACAGAAGGAACAGGTCGCTTCCCAGGCGGCTTACGACGCAGCGAAGAAAAACTAGGACCCAACAGTACGGATCAGATCGACGGCCGCCGCTTCTCCCAACCGGCGGCTTTTTCATATGCCGCAGCAAGAGCGAGGATCTTGCACTCCGACAATGGCGGCCCTCCGATCAGCAATCCCACCGGAAGACCGGACCTTGAAAAGCCGCACGGTACAGAGATCGCAGGCAGTCCGCCGATGCTGAAGGCAAACGTACAAGCGTTCAAGGCAAATGGTTCGGTCGCCTCATTAATGGCCAAAGGCAGACTGGCAAGCGTGGGCAAAACGACCAGATCGACGTCAGAGAACGCGCTGCCGATCATTCGGCGATGCTGACTCAGTTCAGTTACCATTCGGTCATAGTCTGATTTGGCGATCTTCTTACCGTTCAAAATATTTTCACGTGTTCTTGGATCGTAAAGGGCAGGTGACGCATCGAGGTACGGCATGTGAAACGGATACTCCTCGGCACCGATAATGTCCCCCAGTTCCGGCATCGGAATCTCCGCATCGCGAACCACTGCGACGAGCGAACGAATCACGTCGATCGCCTCATTTACAACGGATCGCACCTCTAGATCCACCTCCGCGTCACAGATCGGCACTTTGGCTGGAAGCAAACCAACTCTGAGGCCTAAGGTGCTCGGCGGAGAGTTCGGATCAAAGTCTCGTGCGACCGGATGATCGGTCATTGCCCCGAACATCAAAGCGGTGTCAGTCACCGTTCGGCACATCGGCCCGATATGGTCGAATGATCTCGAGACAAATATCAGGCCGTCTGTATTAACAACGTCGTAGGTCGGTTTCAGCCCGACTATCCCGCAGCATGCGGCAGGAATGCGTATCGAACCTCCCGTATCAGTGCCCACGGACCCAAAACAAAGGCCGGCCGCCACAGCAGCCCCATTACCGCCCGACGAACCGCCAGCGATATATTCAAGATTCCAGGGATTACGGACTGGCCCAAAGTGGCTGATCGCGGATGTCGTGCCGCCGGCAAATTCGTGTAAGTTCAGTTTGCCAAGGATAACCGCTCCTGCATCCTTCAATCGCCTGATCACCTCAGCATCTCGCGTCGGCACGCGATCAAGAAACACAGCGCTTGCCGCGGTAGTCCGAATGCCCGCCGTGTCTATATTGTCCTTAACGGCGATCGGGATCCCATGGAGCGGTCCTTGCCAACCGCCTTTTGTGACCGCCTCTTCTGCCGAGCGCGCGTGCTCAAGGGCGATCTCTGGCGTCACTGTTATGAACGAATTCAGTTTGCCATCCAAACGGCCGATCCGTTCAAGGCATGCCTTTGTCAGTTCAACCGGGGACACTTCCTTAACCCGAACTGCATTGGAAGCCTCGCTAAGGTCGAGCATTGTGAGATCCTCGCCGCGGCTGATGACAGCGTTTTGAGAACGTGAACATCCGACCATACCGAGCAATGCGGTTCCCGACCCGACGGCCAATCCTGCAAGGAGTTCGCGGCGAGTGATCGTTCTTTGCGGCATTTCGAAATTGTATTATATTAGGCTCACTTTCCGATCCGTCGTTTTTCCGTTTCTGAGATGCAGGAAACCAACATTTACACGTATCTGACGCCGATCGCGCTTTTCTTCGTCCTGCTTGAGGTCGGCCTCTGCATTGTTTACAAACGAGAATACATCTCGTTTCCTGAGGCGATCGCAAATTTTGGAACTGCGCTTGGAAATCAAACGGTAAATGTCCTCGTCGCTGCCGGTGTTTATGTCGTTTACGGTTATCTTTGGGAAAACTATCGGCTCTTTACGATCGAGATGAACTGGTGGTCGTTCATTCTACTTCTGCTAGGTGTCGATTTTATTTTTTATTGGGTGCACCGATGGGGACACGCGATAAACATCATGTGGGCGGCCCACTCGCCGCATCATTCGGCGGAGGAAATGAATTTCATGGTAGCGCTTCGAGCAAGCGTCACACAGAGATTTTGCTCTTTTCTCTTTTTTTGGCCGCTTGCACTGATAGGATTTCAACCGCTGCACATTTATATGATGAGCGGTATTCATCTGTTCATCGCATTTCTCCACCATACAGAATGGATCGGGAAACTCGGCTGGTTCGAGAAGTATTTCACCACGCCGTCGCATCACCGCGTCCATCACGGCGTGAATTTTCCTTACCTCGACAAGAATTTCGGTGAATTTCTGATCATTTGGGACAAGATGTTCGGCTCATTTGCCGAGGAAAAGGAGAAAGTGGTTTATGGTATCTACGATCATCCGAAGAGCTGGAATCCGGTGCGCATAAATTTTCATTACTTCATTGTCCTATGGAAATACGCGATGGCGACGCCAGAATTGTGGGACAAGATCCGGCTTTGGTTCATGCCCGCAGGCTGGCGACCGCCGGGAGTCGAGCCTAAGGAATTGGTGGAGATCACTACCGAAAACCAGATCAGGTTCCGGCCGGCGATGTTCGAAAATTCAAAATTTTATCTTATCGTCCAGTTCGTAGTCGGAGTCTTTCTGATGCTGGGCGTAATTTCGAATCTGCTTGCGTGGACGACCGCCGAACGTTGGGCCGGGGCCACTCTATTATGGTGGCATATCATAAACTGGAGCGGGATCCTTGAGGCAAAGCCGTGGCTCTGGATCTCGGAGAACCTGCGGATCGTCGTTACCGCTGCGGCGGTGATCGCTTTCAACGAGCTGTATCAACCGTCGGGACTGCTTTTCCTGCTCATCGGGGTTTCCGCATATTCATTTGTTTGGACCAATTTGTATTTCCGACCGGCAAGCCCGAAACTCCTGCCGGCATAAAACTAAAATGAAACATATCTTTGCCGCTTCGCTTCTCTTGGTATTGTCCTTGGCAATTTTCGGCCAGTCTGAATCGCAAAAGGCCTCGATCGCCGGCGAGATTCGCGCCGTTATGGATCGACAGGCCGCGGATTGGAACAAAGGCGACATCGACGGATTCATGAAAGGATATTGGAATTCGGAGAAATTGGTGTTCGTATCATCCAGGGTTACTCGCGGCTGGCAGCCGACGCTGGACAACTATAAGAAAAGCTATCCGAACAGAGCTGCAATGGGTACGCTTACATTTTCCGACCTTGAAATAACCGTGCTTTCAAAAGACTCGGCCGTGGTGCTCGGCAGTTGGTCGCTCAAACGGGAAAAAGACAACCCAGGTGGTAAATTCACCCTGATCTTCCGAAAGTTCAAGGATGGCTGGAAGATCATCCACGACCACACTAGTTAAGCGTTTCCTACCCAAATGGACGTTTTTGATGTCCTTTTCGTCTGTATTATCGAACAAAATCGAACGCCCGGCGTTTAAGGTTCTTTATGTTTGGACGAAAGCTGATCTATCTATTATTTACTGCGGCACTGTGGAGTGTGACGGTCTCGGCAAAGCAAAATGACCTGAAGATCGTCGTTGAACCGGGGACCGACGCAAAATTCAAAGTAAGCATATCGTTCGAAGGTGACGCGAGCGGAACTACAAACGTGCGGTTACCGAACGAATGGGGCGGTCAGCGCGAGCTCTTTAAGGCGATCCGGATCCTGAGCGTCTTGCCGGCGTCGGCAACGACTCTCGACACCGCGGAACCGTTTTTAAAGACGATATCGCACAGGCCTGGTGAAAAGATCACCATAGTTTATGAGCTAACCCAGGACTTTCAAGGCCAATTGAAAAATAGCGTCCGTTATCGTCCCGTCTCGACCCGGGAGTTCATACATTGGATCGGCAACACGGTCTGGGTGCTGCCGGAATGGAAAGATGAGTCCGAGGTCGCAGTCGAACTTGAATGGAAGCGGTTAGACAGAAGCTGGACGATTGCGAACAGTTTCGGCGTTAGCAAACGGTCACAGAGGTTTAAGACGCAATTCAGCGATCTTCGTTCGTCCATCTTCGTTGCGGGCAACTTTCGGATCACCTCCACAAAAGCTTCCGGGAAACCCGTCAATGTTGCGATCCGCGGAAGCTGGAATTTTACCGACGCGGAACTCGCGGAAATGGTCCGCAAGGTGATCGAGACCGAACGCGATTTCTTTAACGATAATTCTCAGGACTATTTTCTCGTCACCCTTGTTCCCGTGGACGAAGGGCCGAATACGTTTTCCTTTGGCGGAACTGGTTTGACCGATTCGTTTGCACTGTTTGCGACCCCAAATGCAAATATCGATGGTCTTCGCGGATTGCTCGCTCACGAATATTTCCATAACTGGAACCCGGCGCGGCTAGGTAAAATGCCGGAACCCGAACAATCCCTCTACTGGTTTAGCGAGGGCTTCACCGAGTTCTACACTTACCAGCTGCTCTATCGCGGTGGGTTGATCACACAAGAGGAGTTTGTGGGTCGTTACAACGAACTCATTCGCGAATATTACATGCTGCCGGTCCGCAACGAACCGAACGAACGGATAATCAAAGATTTTTGGAACGACCGCGGCGTCAGCCGGCTGCCGTATCTCCGCGGACTATTGTTCGCAACAAACCTGAATGCTGCGATCAAACGAGAAACCGCCGGGAAACAGTCTCTCGACGACGTCATGTTGGATCTATTTGCTGCATCGCGCAGGGCACCGAAGCCGATAACATTCGAATCACTTACACAGCGATTTAATAAATATCTCAAGAGTGATACTGCCTCGTTGATCAAGCGAACCATCATCGACGGCGAGACCATCGAACCCGTAGCTGACGCTCTTGGTAACGGGTTTACACGGGAGGTCGTCAAAGTACCTGTATTCGAACTTGGCTTCGATTTCGAAAAGTTTGCCAAGGAGCGCGTTGTATCAGGAGTCCACCCGAACAGCGCAGCATACGAGGCTGGACTTCGCGACGGCCAACAGCGTAACGGGGGACTTTCGTTAACTTTTGGCGACACAACTAAGGAGATCGAGCTAAAGGTAAGAGAACATGGAATCGAAAAGATGATCAGGTATCTGCCAGTAGCAAAAGAACGTGTAAGCATTCCACAGTTTCGAATAGCGGCAAAATAGCTGCAGCCTTGGCTGCGCTCGAAATTGAAATTGGTCTATACTCCCGCATAGATAATTTCGATCTTGAGGCATCCACATGAAGAAACTAACCGTCCTTTTCTCGATACTTTTATTTTCTGTTGTCGTCTCCGCTCAGCCGTACACGATACAGCAATATCTCAACATCAAGTCGGCAGGCTCACCCAGCTTTTCGCCCGACGCAAAACAGTTGATATACCTCTCGAACACGACCGGCACGACACAGGTGTGGAAGGTCGATCTACCCGCCGGCAAGCCGGTTCAGCTTACCAATTACGAAGACAATATCGGCTTTGCCCGCTGGCTGCCCGATGGCAGCGGTATAGTCTTTGGCAAGGCTCGCGGCGGTGATGAGAATACTCAGTTTTACTGGATGAAGCCGGACGGTTCGGGCGTGAGATCTCTGACCGACGAGCCGTCGGTACGTCATAATTTCGGCCTGATCTCCGATGATGGTGACGTTATCGCCTATGCCTCGAATAAACGTAACCGCCAGTTCTTTGACATTTACGCGATGGACATTGCGAGCGGCAAAGAGGTCTTGCTCTTTCAGCACGACGGAAACAACAGCGTCATAGCTCTGAGTGATAACGGCAGACAGATCATTGTCTCCCGCGACCGCATCGAGAAAAGCCTCGACAATGATCTTTTTCTGATTGATGTCAGGACCAAAAACGAGATCCTGCTTACGCCTCACACGGATGCGTCCGAATTTGGCGATGCCGAATTCCTCGCCGACAGCATATTAATGACGTCGAACAACGGACGTGAATTCTCTGCGCTGACGCAGCTTCGCCAAAAGAACGCATCCGGCGATGATTGGTCCGAGGCAAACCGTTCGATCGAGATCGTCGATGGCCCAAGTTGGGATGTCGGGGGCATTACTCTGAACTCAAATGACTCGATCATGGCCTACACGGTGAACAACAATGGGTTTTCGGAACTTTTTCTTAGAAAGATCGAAACTGGCGGTAAACCCTTGATCTCGACCGTGGACAAACAGGCAGTTGAAGTAAAGCTTCCTGCTCAGGGGATAGTCGGCGGGACGGCATTTTCAAAAGACGGCAGTAAGCTCGCATTTTCATTTAGTTCATCCACGCAGAATGGCGACGTCTGGGTATACGATCTCAGGTCCAAACGACTTGCTCAAGTTACTCAAAGCGATCAGGCGGGTATCGATCCAAAAACGTTTGTCGCACCCGAACTGATCAAATTCAAGTCCTTCGACGGGCGCGAGATACCGGCCTGGTACTACAAACCCAAAGGCGCAAGTGATGTTAAGGTCGCCTCGAAGGAAACTCAGGCGTCCAAGTCGGTTTCGGTCACCAAACCGCCGCGTGCTCCGGTCATCGTTTCGGTTCATGGCGGCCCCGAAGGCCAGTCGCGGCCTGGTTTCAACGCGTTGTTTCAGTATTATCTTTCCCGTGGATACGCGATCTTGGACCCCAATGTGCGAGGCTCGACCGGCTACGGGAAGACCTACACGCATCTTGACGACGTAGAAAAACGCGAAGATTCGGTCAAAGATCTCGCGGCCGCACACGAATGGTTAAAGCGAAGCGGTTCGGATCCAAAACGTATAGCTGTGATCGGCGGAAGCTACGGAGGATATATGACGATGGCGGCTATCACGCTTTATCCCGACCTTTGGGCGGCCGCGGTCGGCACGGTCGCGATCACAAACTGGGAGACATTTCTCACCAACACCTCAAGCTATCGGCGCCGTCAAAGAGAGGTCGAGTACGGGAGGCTCGACAAGGACATTGAATTTCTGCGAAGGATCTCGCCTATCCGCAAGATCGACCGTATCAAAACACCTCTCTTCGTGATCTCAGGGCGAAACGACCCGCGAGTACCATATACGGAAGGAGAGCAGATGGTCGATGCCCTGAGAAAACGGGGTGCCGTGGTGCAATACAAACTCTACGACGACGAAGGCCATGGAATCTCGAAGCTCAAGAACCGTCTCGATCTTTTTCCGCTGGTCGCAGACTTTCTGGATAAGTACATGAAATAAAAAATAATGCGGGTGGTATTTGCGGACCACCCGCTTTTTGTAAGCCTTAGCGAAACCGACTTTGCGGAAATTTGGATGGATAAGGGGAAGGAAAAATGAGTAAACTAATTGCCCTAATTTGCGGCCTCGCTTCGGTTATCAATCAACTGTCAAGAGAATAATCCGAAAGACTTTCCATTTCACCGCCCATTTGGGTAGCTTAGTTTGCTAATTTTCACCTAAACGGACATCTCTTGGGTAGTTTTGATCAAACCATGGGCACCCATTTCCGCGCGACGAGTGCTGCATTTATCAGAGCATTATCATTCGACCGGTCGCGTTCGACTCCCGAGCCGCATCCAAAACCCGCTGAACCTTGAGGCCGTCTTCGAAAGTCGCGGCGTGTTCGATGTAGTTTTCGCCTTTGATCATCGCGTCAATAATTCGCGGAGCAAACAGATTGAATGCTCGCGAGAAACCTGTATCGGCGGCTCCCGCTATCGGAGAGCCGAGATCGACATCTATCGCCGTCCACTCTGCGTCGCCGTTCTTTCCGGTAAATAGTTCCCCGCGATGATCGATGCGAATCGCACCTTCGGTTCCAAAAAACTCTATCCGGTTCAGGTATTCAGGCTGCTCGACCATCGACACCGAGACCAGTCCGGTCGCGTCGTCAGTTAACTCACCATCGGCAAACCGCACGATCATGTTGGCCTCGTCGTCAGTCGTCACCTCCCGAAGCCCGTCTTCGAACGGCCGCCGTTTGACGTGGGTCTGGAGTTGGCAGAATACGCTCGATATCTCGTTGCCGAGAAACCAATTGAAAGAATCGATGATATGCGAATTGATCGCTCCCAACGCTCCGCCGCCCTGCTCGACGTCGGACCACCAGTTCCACGGCAGGCTCCCATCGCCTCGGTGAGGTGCTCGGAAATTGTATTTCGCGTGTCGTATCCTTCCAATTTGGCCATCGCGGATCATTGCGTACGCCCGTTGCCGTCCGGGCTGAAACCGTAGTTCGTGGTCGATCAACGCCAAAACATTCGTGTCGTCGGCCGCCTGTTTCATTTCCTCTGCTTCGGCGGCATTCATCGCCATTGGTTTTTCTGCGATGATGTGCCTTTGGTTGTCCAGTGCGAACAAGACCATCTCCCGATGCAGGTTTGGCGGTGTAGTCATGCAGACCAGATCGACGCCGGGATGCGAGACCGTCTCTCGCCAATCCGCGGTAAAATGTTCGGCATCAAATTCCCTTGCCGCCGATTTAGCGTTTGCGAGAGACCCGCTCGCAATGGACACAATTTCTGCCCCTTCACAATTCGCAAACGCCGGCAATTGCACCTTTCGCGCAAATCCGGTTCCGATAACACCGATCCCAACTTTATTGCTCATGTTCTCGATTCTATCCGCTGGCATTAAAACAAAAAAGCGTCGGCCATAATTCCGACGCTTCGTTCATCATGTGATCAGTTTTTAGCTCCCGCCAAGTTCCAAACTGGGAGACGTAGCTCCCCGGCGTTTTCCGCCATATCTCAGGAACTGGAAATACGCGTCGCGGTCCTGTTTCGACATGTTAACGATCTCGCACCCGACTAGATACTTTTCTGTGGACATATGTCCCGGGTCCCGCTCATATCGGCGGCCAACTACCTGCATCCGCACCTTGCCGCCCGGCAGATCGATCTCAACATTTAAAACGCGTTCGTGTCCGACGAGGTAGTTCTCCTTCAACCTGATGGCCGACGCCATGAACGCGATACCGGTCTTACTCAGATCGACGGTTTCGCCGGACATGTAAATACCTTCGGCTGAGGAGATGTGAATGCCGGCGAGATTGAGCGGCTCGAAGGAAATACGTATCGGCGCTTCAAATTTTCGTCGAGGCGAGTGGGAACGCTCTGCGATCAAGCCGGTTATCTTTGTAACTATTGACCTTATCATTTCCTCGGATGATAAAAATGTAAGATCGCCGGAGAGTCAAAGGGCTTGGGGTCCAATGTAACAGCGATTTTACTTCTCCAGCGGTTTCCCGCCGTTGTCCTTGCTGCTTATCCTCGGCGTCGATCTGCCGTCTGACTTCAGCACAAATGAGAGCCTTCCCGATCGTCCGTATTCCGCGGGCGTTGCCGAGGCAGCATAAACCTTCTTGTCCTCTAGCAGCGTGACCGCATAATTGTAACCCGTTGAAACGGACGTCTTCACGTCTTCGGGCAATATTCCTGCATTTACTAACTGGTCTATCTCGCCAAATGAGCCGCCATTCTGAGCTGAAAACACAAGCTGGGCCTTGGCGATGCGGTCAAGCATGTCTCTTGCCTCGTCCTCATGAGTTTCGATGCGAAGCACGTAAAAATAGTTCTTACCTTCTTTCTTGATCCTTGCTTCCGACGACTCGTCAACGGTTAAGATGACCCAAATGTCGCCTTCCTTTCTAAGTTCGATCTGCTGCGTCTCAAGTTTGTTCGGATCTTCACCGGGGAGACTTGCCGTAACGGTCGCTCTTTCGCCGGAAACGATCTCTCCATTGATGGTGACCTCGGCCGGGATCTTGTTTGCGATCACCTCAAAATCGACCTGAAAATCCTTTAATTCCGTGTCGGTCAATCCCTCGATAGCAGGCCGCAGATTCGTTAGAAAAATCGCCTCGCGAAACTTCTTTTCTCGAAGTCTTGTGTAAAACGCCCTGACAGTATCGGCGGGCGAACCGGCTGTGATCTGTATGGAGGTTGCAGGTGCTGATGATGAAACGGCAGAGTTTGCCCCACTCACCGGTGGTTTTACAGTTTCCGCCTGCGGTTTCGCAGCCTCAGTAGAACATCCGCCGCCTAAGACGGCCAAAAGGGTTGATACACAAAGGAAAAAGCCTGACATCAAAAACCCGCGATACATCAAATTGTTAACCCTATGGGATCGAGAGAGTAAAGAAGATGCCCCAGATGGACTGCGTGCCGGGGCACAAAATAAAGACACGCCAAAATGCAGTATAGCGTGTCTTTTAAAAAATGGAAAACAAATTTTTTCCGAATCGGTCGATGTGCCCGAACCGGCTATTCCGTGCTTTCGCCCTTCATAAGCTTTTCGCGGCCGACAAAATAGAGTATGACCGCAAGTATCATGAACGGAATTGCACCGAGCCACCATGCCTGACTGCCCTCAAAGAACGGGTTATTTACCTTGGCCCAGGCGGCGGTGGAATCTTGAATGTCCTTCAGCCAAGGCACCACGGCGAAGATCGCGATCAGAATACCCGCTATCGCACCGCCGGCAATATAACCCGAAGCCATAAGTACGCCGTGAGATTTATCGGTCTCAGCGACGATCTCGTCTTCTGTCAGGTTCTTTGCAGCAAGTTTCTTTTTAAGGTAGATGTCCACGATCTTACGAACGACACCGCCGACAAAGATGGGAGCCGATGTCGCGATCGGCAGATAAAGCCCCACAGCGAACGCAAGAGACGGCACCCCGACTATTTCAAGCATTATCGCGATCATCGCCCCGATAAGCACCAATCCCCAAGGAAGATCCTGTCCCAATACGCCTTTGATGATGTAACTCATCAGCGTCGCCTTTGGAGCATCGTAACGCGTCAGCTTATTGCCGTGTGAGTCTTCCTTGATCGCTCCGTTGATCGCCGGATCGACAAGATAGACCGGACGGCCCTGCGGGTCGACAAGATACTTACCGATCTGACCATTTTTCGGGTCGGTGTTTTGCCAGACTGCGTAGGTCGTTGTGTCCGAAGCAAATTCGCCGGTGTGAACGTTTTCACGTTTGATCTGACCGTGTTCGCGGAAGAGTTTGTCCTCGGTCACCGAAAATCCGGCCGGAAATTCGGTCGCGGCGACTTTCTGATAGTAAGTTCCGCCGGTGTTCAAATAAAGAAGCAAAGGTCCAAGGATCAACGCGGATGCAAGGGCTCCAACGAGGATCGCGATCTGCTGCCGCCGAGGAGTTCCGCCGACCAGGAAACCGGTCTTAAGATCCTGTGACGTCGTGCCGCCGTTCGAAGCGGCGATACAGACGATACCGCCGATAGAGAGTGCTGTCACAAAATACGGATCGGGAGCGGTCCAGCCGAGGGCTAAAAATACGAGACAGGTGAACAAAAGCGTTGCCACGGTCATTCCCGAGATCGGGTTTGACGACGAACCGACCTCGCCCGTCAGGCGTGACGAAACGGTGACGAACAAGAAGCCGAGAATAATGATGAGGATCGCTCCCATTACGGAAACGAACGGGTGCTCAAAGATGCTCAGGCCCAATTGCGGCGAAAGCAGAATTCCTGCCAAAAGCACGATCACGCCGACGATGACCCATTTCATCGAAAGGTCCTGGTCGGTACGCGGCAGTTTTTCACCGTTTTCACCGTTGCCTCCTCCGCGAAGATCGGCGAGGCCTGATTTCAATCCATGCCAGATCGTCGGCAGCGAACGCCCGAGCGAGATGATGCCCGCGGCGGTAACCGCACCCGCACCAATGTACAATATGTACTCACCGCGGATCTGTCCCGGCGACATTTTTGCGATGGTGTTGCCGACGGCAGGTGCGAGCGGATCGGTCAATGCCTCGCCAAAATATTTGATCAGCGGTATCAGCACCAGATACGACAAGATGCCGCCGCCGAGCATGATCGCCGAAATATACGGTCCGATAATATAACCGACGCCGAGCAGTGCCGGGTTATTTTCAAGGTGGACCGATCCGCCCTTGAGGAAATTATCGGGCAGTTCCTTTCCGGGCTCGGGATTCCACGCACTAAAGACGTCCATTACGGATTTGTAAATGAACCCAAGCCCGAAACCGGCTGCGATGATCTTTCCGCGATGGAGAACCTCGGAGTCGCTCGCCGCTTCACCGCCGCCCGCATGCGCAGCGTCACGAGATTCTTTCGACGCACCGGCGATCAGCACCTGTGCACAAGCCGTTCCCTCCGGATACTTAAGCAATCCGTGTTGGTCCTTGATCAGCGCACGCCGCAGCGGGATCATCATCAGTATCCCGAGCAAGCCGCCGAGAACCGCAACGAGCGTGACCCGCCAGATCTCAAGATCGAATCCAAGTATCAATATCGCGGGCATCGTAACGCCCACGCCGAACGCTATCGATTCGCCGGCCGAACCGGCGGTCTGCATTACGTTCGATTCAAGGATCGTAGCGTCGCGTGCTCCCATTTTGGACATCAATCTGAACAGAGTGATCGCGATCACGGCGACCGGTATCGACGCCGAAACCGTCAGTCCCGTTTTCAGCACGAGATATAGCGACGATGCGCCAAAGATAATGCCCAAAAGCGTTCCGACCGCAAGAGGAAAGGCGGTCAACTCACGCAGATTCATAACCGACGCCGGAATGTACGGTTTAAAGTTCTCGAGAAACGGATTTTTCATCCTTTAAGTTCTCCTGATTTTTTGGTAGACGAATTGCTCATTACGGCCGCCCGAAAGATAGGAAATATCGGGAATCCGCAGGGAAAGTTATGCCTGAAATGTACCTTGCATCGGCGAAAAAGGCAATTACCCGAGCGGCCGCCGTCCAGGCGGCCAAAGCGGGCAGGATGAGCACCACTCCGGTCGTGTTAAACTTACTGATCCGTGTAGTGAAAAAAGATCAAATGAAAAACCGCTCCACTCCGTCGCGTCTGTACAGTTTGACCGCCCTTCGGCCGCTGCGTCTTTGGGTGATCTTGGCGTTTTGTTTTACGGCGTTAGGCCAAACGGTCCCTTCGCCGAAAGACACGCTCGGCTTCACGCCTGGCGACGACCGAAAACTCGCCAGTTGGGCGCAGATCGTTGATTATTTCAAAAAGCTGGACGCGGCAAGCGACCGCGTGAAGTTCGAAGAGATCGGCAAGACGACGATGGGTGCACCGTTCGTTTACGCGACGATATCGAGCCCTGAGAATCTGCGGCAACTCGAAAAGTACAAGGCGATCAACGACAAGCTCGCGGACCCACGCAAGATCAAGAGCAGTGACGCGGCCGCGCGGCAGTTGATCAAGCAAGGCAAGACCATCGTCCTGATAACCTGCGGCATTCACTCGACCGAGGTCGGTTCGACGCTCTCGTCGTTGCTGATCGCGTATCAACTGGCCCTCGCCCCGCACCCTGACGTCAGGAAGATCCTCGATAACACGATCATTCTTCTAGTGCCGTCACTAAATCCTGACGGCGTTGATATCGTCAAAAACTGGTACGACAAAACGCTCGGGACGCCGTACGAAGGCACCGATCCGCCGGAGCTTTATCACAAGTACGTCGGCCACGACAACAACCGCGACTGGTACGCCTTTACGCAGGTCGAGACGCAGCTCACCGTCGATAAGATCCACAACGTCTGGCACCCGCAGATCGTCCACGACATCCACCAGCAAGGCCAAAACGGCTCGCGGCTTTTCCTCCCGCCGTATATGCAGCCCGTCGAGCCGAACGTGCCGAAACAGATCGTCGAGGGTTACACCGAGCTGGGTAATTACATGGCAACATCCTTACGCGGCCTCGGCTATCAGGGCATCACGACAAACTCGACCTACGACGCCTGGACGCCGGCACGCGCCTATTCGCACTACCACGGCGGCGTCCGCATCCTGAGCGAAACCGCCTCGGCGCGCCTCGCAACGCCGGTGAATGTAAAGTACGAAAATCTCCGCGTCCCCGCCGATGACGCCTACGACCCCAAAAAAGAATCCGCCAACTTCGGCCCTCTCTGGAAAGGAGGCGAATGGAAGCTCCGCAACATCACCGACTACATGACCACCGCAGCCTTCGCCCTCATGAACCACGCCGCCGACAACCGAGAAAAATGGCTCTCGAGGTTTTATGAGATCGGGAAAGAAGCCGTGAGGGCCAGGAAAGAAGGTGAACTGCTCGGATACCGAATCAAACTTGAGGGCGACCCCGAGCCGCTTTTGAGGATTCTTGAGCGTGGTGGGGTTCAATATGGTTTTGAGGCGAACCAGAAGACAACAAAAGCTGGCGATGGAACATATCCGTCCGAAACAGTTCTCGTTGGACTAGACCAACCTTACGGAGCTTTCGCGAAAGCTTTGATGGAGGTGCAGGAATACCCGCAACTGCTCGACGAAAGTGGCCATCCGATTCAACCTTATGACGTAACCTCTCACACTCTACCGCTGCTGTTCAATGTTCCGATCGAACCTATTCACTCGTATAAAAACTTGAAAGAGCTATCTAAAGCTAAGGTTCTTTATGGGCGCGGTGATTGTCTGCTTGGTTCGCAAAATAAAATTGGTCTTTATAAATCAGCAACGCCCTCTATGGATGAGGGTTGGACCCGCTGGATTTTCGAAAAGAGGTCGTGCAGTGAGTTTGAAAGCGTTAGCTCTAACGAGGTTAGAGGCAATAGTCTTGAACAGAAAGTTCCGCCAAAACGAACTGCGGCCGATGTAACGAGTGGACGAGGAGCACCGGCCAAATATCAGACGCTCATCTTCCCCGACCAATCGCCCAACCAGATCCTCAACGGCTATGCAAAAGGCGCGATGCCGGATGAGTACACGGGCGGCGTGGGCAAAGAAGGCGTTGAGAATCTGAAGAAGTTTGTCGAGTCGGGCGGCACGCTTGTGTTTCTTAACCGCTCGACGGAGTTTGCGATAGAGCAATTTAACCTGCCCATCCGCAACGTCGTAAAAGGCCTCGACCGAAAACAGTTCTACATCCCCGGCTCGATCCTCCGAACCGAACTCGACACCACCCACCCGATCGCCAAAGGAATGCCGCAGCAATCGATCGCCTGGTTCGAAAACAGCCCGGTGTTTGAACGGTTATCCGGGCAAGGAAGCGGCATAGGTCCAGGGATGTCCCTCACCGCGTGGCAAAAGCTAGAGATCCGTGTCATTGCAAAATACCCGACCGACCCCAAGCAGATCCTGCTCTCCGGCTGGGCCCTCGGAGCCGAAAAGATCGCCGGAAAGGACGCGCTCGTCGAGGTCAGTGTCGGGAAGGGAAAGATCGTCCTCTTCGGCTTCCGCCCGCAATACCGCGGGCAAAGTCTGGCGACATTTCCGCTGTTCTTTAATGCGATAAGTCAGTGAAAGCTTTTAGCCACGAATTTACACAGATCTCACGAATTATGGAAGAAAAGATCATATTCAGAGATCTCTCCTGCAAGATGATCGGCTTAGCAATGCAAGTTCATCGTGAACTCGGTCCGGGCTTTCTTTAAAAGGTGTATGAGAATTCTCTGATGGTGCTGCTCGAAGAAAATGGAATTTCGGCGAGGTCTCAATGTCCAATACAGGTTCATTTTCACGGAAAGATCGTCGGTGACTATGTCGCGGACATTTTGGTGGAAAACTCCATAATTCTCGAGCTTAAAGCAATTGAAAAGTTGATCCCACTTCACAAAGCCCAGGCTCTAAATTACTTGAAAGCGACTCAATTTCGTTTAGCTTTGCTTATTAACTTTGGAAAGACTAGCCTTGAACATGACCGTATAGTGCTGTAAGCATTCCTAAATTCGTGTGATTTGAGTTAATTCGTGGCTAAAACTTCTTTAGAAGAAAACATACAAGAAACTCGATTTGATAATGGCCTTGTCGTACTCACGGACAAGATGCCCGGCGTGCGTTCGGCGACGCTCGGGTTTTTCTATCGGGTCGGCTCGCGTAACGAACCTGACGAGCTTAACGGCATTACACATTTCATCGAACACTGCGTTTTCAAGGGCACTTCGAAACGTTCGGCGATGGAGATCGCGATCGAACAGGACCGCCTGGGCGGCAACCTCGATGCTTTCACAACGCACGAGGAAACCGGTTTCGTCCTAAAGGTGATCGACGATCAGATCGAGGCCGCATTTGATCTGCTTGCCGACATGCTGACGAACCCCAGCTTTGCCGAAGCGGATTGCGCCAACGAACAAAAGGTGATCATCGAAGAGATGAAGATGAACGAAGATTCACCCGAGGAACTTCTCGGCGATATCTTTCATCGTGAATTCTTTCCCGGGCATCGCCTCGGAATGGCGATAACCGGCACACCCGACACGGTCAGGACGTTTGACCACCGGCGAACGATCGAGTTTCACCGCTCAGCGTTCAGGCCCGAAAACCTTGTTATAGCGGCGGCCGGGAATGTCGATCACGACCGGCTACTGAGCCTCGTCAGGTCACTTTCATTTTCGTCGGAAGCGGAAATTGCGGACGAAGGCGTCCGCGTTCCGTTAACTGCGGCTCCTATTTATATCGAACAGCGCGAAGACCTCGAACAAGCACACATCATCATCGCTACACCGATGGTCTCGGCACGCGATCCGCGGCGATATGCCGCCGATCTGCTTTCTAATGCACTTGGCGGCGGAACGAGCAGCCGACTTTGGCAGCGTATACGAGAAGAACGCGGCCTTGCATACAGCGTGGGAACATCGCTGGCGTTGTACAACGACACCGGATTTTTCAGCGTGTCCGCCGGCACCTCGCCTGAACAGACCGGTGAAGTTCTTGACATCGTTATCGACGAATTGGGTAAGATCGTCCGTGACGGAATTACACCGGACGAGCTCAACCTGATGAAGGACCAGACCAGGGCTTCGATCCTCCTCGGCCTCGAGGATTCTGCGGGAAGGGCCGGTTCGCTTGCACAATGCGAAATGGTGCACGGACGGCAGATACCGGTCGAGGAAACACTCGCAAATCTCGACGCTGTCACGGCAGTGGACGTTCGGTCGATCGCTCAGGAATTCATCCAAACCGGGAGGATCGCGTTCGTCGCTCTCGGTGACCTTGATCACTTACAGGTTGACCGAAGCAGGCTTACCGTGATCGCAGATTGAACATTCTTTCCCAAGGGAGTGTGACCGCGATGGACCAAATTAACCTGAAACGAGCGTTCCTTTACTTGCTGATCGCTTCGGTTGCGGTGAGTGCGTTGATCGGTATCGTCGTAATTCTGATCGGAAACTTCGGCGAGTTTGAGACAAAGGTCCTGCTCACGACGCTTACGATAACCGCCACGAGCATACTAGGGCTAGCATGCGGTGCATATCTGGAAACCGGGCGAGGAAAAACGCTTCCGATTGCCGGGATCATATTGGCACTTATTTCTGCCGTGATGTGGATAGTTCTCATCTGGCAGATGCGAAATGAAAATGATTACTACGTAAAGTCTCTAATGTCTGCCACCCTTCTCGCTGCCTCTTGTTCGCACATCTCGCTGCTCTCGCTTGCACGCCTTGAAAGAAAGTTCAAATGGTCCCGTTATGCTGCCCACGCTGCGGTATGGTCGCTGACAGCGTTCTTACTCTATTTCATCTGGACCAACGGAAACATCGACGAGGACCTTATGGGCCGCGTTACCGGTGTTCTTGGGATCATCATCGCCTCTCTGACGGTGATCACGCCGGTGTTTCACAAACTGAGTTCAAGCGAACCGACTGTACAGGAGATCGACAAAGAGATCGCGGATCTAAAGGCAAAGGTCGATGAGCTTGAACAAAAGAAGGCGGCTATTGCCGATACGGGATCGGATCGATGACACCCGCTTGTGCAAATCCTCTTAGCCGCAGCGCACACGAATCACACGTGCCGCAGGCAAGTTCTTCGTTTCGATAGCACGACCAAGTAAGGTGCAGCGGAGCGTTCAGCTCGATCCCTTTTTTTACTATCTCGGCCTTGGAAAGTTCGATAATAGGCGTGCGGATCTGTATATGTGTGCCTGGCTTCGTGCCCGTGTTTATGGTGTTTTGGAACGCCTGGTAAAACTCCACACGGCAATCCGGATAACCGCTCGAATCCTCGGCAACGGCACCGATGTAGATCGCATTTGCTCCGATCACCTCTGCCCAGCTCACGGCGATCGCGAGCATATTCGCGTTGCGAAAGGGCACGTAGCTTGTCGGTATCTCGTTCGACTCAAGATCGGCCTCGGTAACCGCGATGTTCTCGTCGGTCAGCGACGATCCGCCTATCTTTGCGAGATACTCGATCGATACATCCATTCGTTTCACTACCCCGTAGTGGTCAGCAATGTCATTGAATGCCTTACGCTCTCTCGCCTCGGTCCGCTGTCCGTAGGAAACATGCAGAAATGCAAGCTCGTCGTTTTCAGCAGCCGCTATCGCAGCCGTCACGCATGAATCCATCCCTCCTGAAACCAAAACGATCGACTTAGACGCCACGGGTTTCTGCCCCCCAAATGTACTTATGAAGCTGCAGATTCAACCGCACTTCCAGCCCGCTTCGCGAAACTGCTTCGGCAAGCGACCGCATATCTACGCCGTGTACGGGCGATATGAGTATCTCTTTCGCACGTGAAACGAGGTCGTACTTTTCGATGATCGTTTTCGCGAAATCCCAGTCAGCAAGATCAGCGACCACAAATTTTACTTCGTCCTTTTCCGGCCGAAGGTGTGCGAGATTCGGCCAGTGATTTCGCTCGGCCTCGCCGGACGCGGGGCATTTTACATCGAGAATTATCTTCGCGCGAGGGTCGACATTTTCCGTCGACACGTAGCCGCCGGTTTCGATCAGGACCTCGTAACCGCTGTTGCATAGCTCGGTTATGAACGGAAAAACACTCTTCTGCGCCAGCGGTTCGCCGCCCGTGACTTCGACCAGTTTGCAGCCAAATTCATCAAGCTTTGCAAGGATCTTTTCGAATGACATCCTCTCGCCGCCGGTGAAAGTGTATTCGCTGTCGCACCAGACGCAACGCATCGGGCAGCCCGTCAGACGCACGAACGAACACGCCCGTCCGGCATGCGACGACTCGCCCTGGATCGACAGGAAAATTTCAGTTACTCGAAGCGAACGGTCAGACATCGGCGTTAGGATCAAATCGGAAGGACTTTTCTATTCGTTTTACTACCGGGTCATACTTTCTCTTTTCAGACTCCGGATATTCGATCGTGAAAGTGTAGAAAACACCGGTTTCTTTGAATCGGTGATACAGGGTCTTCTGATAGAAGACCCTCCGGCCCACTACGCCGGTAATAACGAACCAATTCTTCGAAAGCGTCTTGTATGTTATGGCTTCGAGCTCGTGACCGTTCAATTCTTCGGCGAATTGCTCTTCGACCGTCAAAAATTGGGCATTATATTGCCCCCAAGCCCTCATTTCTACTCTCCCGTCCTTGGATAAAAAGGTCCGGCCATCATTATTCGCCGGCGGATCCTGCATTATGACCAGACTCGATGGATAATCGATCGAGAAGAAGAAGCGGCTGTTGTGATATGTCGAATACTTGACCTGGCCGAACACCGACGTCCCGAAGCAAGTTATTGAGAAAAGCAAAACCAGAAGTTTCTTCATGCTATTAGAATAGCCCGAACCAGCGGTAAAAGTTCAACAGTTCCCCGACCGCGAACGAAGCAAGATTCGCGACGACGATAGCGACAAATGAGCGAATCCATTCAAATGACGGTAGTGTCCCACGTCCACGAAATGCCAACCAGAACAAAAAGCACTCAGCGACCGGAGCAAACGTCTCCGCAACCAGCAAATAAAGCCAGCGAGGTTCGCCCAAAAAGATCGTCGGTAAAACCAAAACGACGATCGGATACGTGCATGCGGTAAGCCAGACACCGCACATCAACCTATGTCTGAACGTGAGTTTCGACGAAAGGCCAATGAGCAGGATCGGCGTTTCGATCAGGATCGTCAGCAGATAGCCGAACGGCAGGAAATACCACAGATCGCCGAGCGGCAAGTTCTGCGTTTGAACGAAATCGACCTCGTCAAAAAGAAACATCACAACATCTTCACCAGGAAGGGAAATTCGGCGAGAACGTGTCCGATCGCGAATGCGAAATAGACATCTCGCGTGGTCGTGTAGTCGAACGCGAACCCGAACCAAAGCCCGACGGTGATCAGCACGCTGACGATCATAAAGGCCGCGAAGATCTTCGGGATGCCGCTCTTATTTGCGAACATAGGTACTTCGCTCAACCGCCACGGAATCGCACGCCTATCGACAAGCGGGATCAGAAGCAGCCAAACAAAGTAATGTATCGATTCAAGAAAGACGTGTGTCGCGACGAGCAGATGACTCGAGATACCCGGTAATATCTGGCTGCCTGCGTGCTGTGTTATCCGCCAAAAAAGATTCGTTTCTTCCGAAAGGTTCGGCGTTCCGGACAACGCGATCCAGATGCCGACAAGAAATACCGGGATCGACGCAAGGCAATAATGATAGGCTCGGAGCCATTCCGGCCGTGTTCGCCTGATCTGCCTTTCCAGAAACCACATCGCGACAAACGGGTGTATGTAAACCAGGGCAAGGCTCCAATACTGCGGAGCCATCCATGCTAGCCCCGCAAGAAACAACGCCGCAGCAAATGCGATCGACCAATCACGCCGACGCTGTCTGCCACGCAGGTAAAACAGCAGACCGATCCAAAGGATGAACGCCGTGTTCCACACCGCCGCATAGACCTGCCAGCTCTCCAAACACCACAGCCAGTTACCGCTAGCGAAATATAGCGTCAAATATGAAGCAGCAAGAACCACGACGCCGCCTATTCCCATTGAATAGAAAATCCGCGATCTTCCCCACCGCACCGGCATTCGTGCAGCGAAGTAGCGAAACTCCATCAGGTTATGCGGTCCTGCAAAAAGGAAGATAGTAATGATCGAAAGCTGAAGCGGGAAAGAACCGATGATCACGGCGGCAAACATACAAGCAGCGAGAAATGAGACAAAGAGGACCCGACCCGATGTCGTTGCAGATCTTAGCCTAACTATTTCGTGTGCCGCGGTCGCCATAGTTCTTCGGTGCACTGTTTCAGTTACAGGTATTGCGATCTGAAACCTTTGGAGCGGTGTTACGGGTACAGATCGTTACGGCTTATTCACCCGGCTTAGGTGGCGATTCAGGGTCCGGGACGATCATCTGCAGGTTCTCTTCGGTGTCAGTGACCTCAAGCTTGATCCTTCCGCCGCCGAACTTATAGATATGTACGGCCTGCGAAAACATCTTCCCGGTTATTGACCTCGCCTCTGCCGGTGGCCCGGCGTTTCCATAAACGACGGCTGCCATTGCTCCGGTAACAGCGATCAGCAAAACTGCCGCAACCGCTTTTCCTGTGCTTGTCGAAAGCCGACCGCTCCTTACAAACCAGACCCCGGCAAACACCAATGCAAGGCTGATGAACGCTCCGCTCACGATCGTCTTCACACGTGATATTCCTCCGACAGCGGCGGTCGTTCCGTCTTCGTCCATAGATTCGAGTTCTGCTCGAAGTGCTTTTATCTGGCTGCGCGGAATTATCAGCTTTGCCTCTTTCGCATTGCGGTCGAGCTTTATCGAAAGGTAAGCGTCAACGGCGGTCGGCTTCTTTACGCTTTTCGGTGACTTGTCAGGACGAGCAATATCGCCAAAGCTGGTGGCAGCAAAGATCAATATCAGCAACGGCAGCAGGATCTTTTTGAACATAACGATCTCCTATATCTGAAATGCGGGAATTATAACAGCAATCTCCAAAACAAGAACGCTTGTCTGATGTAGAATTGCAGCTAAACCGAATGCCTCAACCTCAACTCTGACAATTTCGCCGGTTTGGGTTAAGATTTTCAATTATGCGAACTCAGTTGAAACGATTTATCGATCAGATGGAAGAGAACTCCATCGCTATCATCCCTGCAGCACATGAACAGACCCGCAGTTACGATACCGAGTTCAAGTTTCGACAGGATTCGGATTTCTGGTATTTGACCGGATTCCCTGAGCCGGATGCCATAGCCGTCATAGATCCTCAAAACAAGAAGTCGCCTTACACGCTTTACGTTCGCCCCCGTGACCTCGAGATGGAGACGTGGTTCGGCCGCCGCGAAGGCGTTGACGGAGCGGTGAAGAACTACAAGGCGAACAAGGCATTCTCGATCGACAAGTTTGCCGCCGACCTGCCGAAACTGCTCGATGGCCACGACAAGCTCTACTATCGTTTCTCTGTCGATAGAGGATTGGATACGCAGATACTCGACTATCTTTCCGGGCAGCGTTTCCGCCGGTTGAAGACCGCCTATCCGCCGCACACCATCATTGACCCAACGATCATCCTCGGCGAGATGCGTCTGCACAAGACCTCGGAAGAAGCCGCAATGATGCAGACCGCTGCCACCATTGCCGCAGATGCTCACATCCTCGCGATGAAAAAGGTAAAGCCCGGAATGAACGAAGGCCAGGTCGAAGCGATGATGGAAGCCTTTATGAAGGATAAAGGTGCGAACGGAGTCGCCTATAACTCCATCATCGGCGGCGGTGCAAACGCGACAATCCTTCACTACGTCGAGAACAACATGCCGCTTAAGGACGGCGACCTGATCTTGATCGATGCGGGTGCTGAATACAAAGGCTACGCGTCTGACATCACACGCACGTTTCCCGTGAACGGCAAGTTCACGCCGGCACAGCGTGAGGTTTATGATGTCGTGCTTGACGTGCAGTTGAAATGCATCGACTACACAAAGACCGGAAATACCGTGAAGGGCCGTCAGGAGTATTCGATCGAATTACTGACCGAAGGAATGGTCAAGCTCGGCCTGCTAAAGGGCAAAACGAAAGATCTTATTAAGAAGAAAGCGTATATGAAGTATTACATGCACGGCGTTGGCCATTACCTCGGCCTCGATGTGCATGACGCCGGACGATACTTCACCGACCAGGCCGCGAAGAACTCACGCCGGTTCGCTCCGGGAATGGTCCTGACCGTCGAACCCGGCATTTACGTTCCGCCTGACGACAAGTCGGCTCCGGCCAAGTACCGCGGAATCGGCATTCGCATCGAGGATGACGTTCTCGTAACCGAAGACGGCAATCGAAACCTGACCGCCAAGGTGACCAAGGATCCGGACGAGATAGAAGCGTTGATGAACGGCAGAAAACGCTGACGTGTGGGACAAAGACAATTTAGGACCTTATGTTTGACCAGACGATAAAGGACCTCCCGGCACTGTTTGCCGCACTTTTCCTCGCGGTGCTTTTTATACAGTCGGGACTGGACAAGGTCTTCGATTGGAAAGGCAATCTCGAATGGCTTACCGGCCATTTCTCTAAGACATTTCTCGCAGGTACGGTGCCGATGATGCTTGGCACTATCACCCTTCTTGAGCTTGCAACCGGTATACTCGCTGCTGCCGGATTCGTTAAGTGCCTGCTTACAGGTATCACGATCTACATCTTCTATGCGGGTGTTCTCGCCGCCCTATCGCTCACGTCGCTCTTCTTTGGCCAACGCCTCGCGAAAGATTATGCGGGTGCAGCCGTACTCGTTCCCTATTTTCTTCTTGCACTGGCGACGATGTACCTAACAAAAGGATAAAGGCGAAAGGAGAGTGGCAAGTGGAGAGCGGGAGTTGAACGGACCGCCTCGCACCTCTCTTGTGCAACGCACGTGCAATGCTCGGGCCGATAACGCCTCCGCCGATGATCGTGATCCTTGCCACATTTGTGAACGATATTGGTTCGGGCGGCCGTACCACGAACGCTGAACGCCTTGATCTCAACTGAGCGTTTTGCCGTTCCGTTCGACTTATAGGTTGAACGGAACGGGAAACTCTCACTTATCATCTCCCGATCCTCAACTCTGCACGATCCGCTTATTTGTAAACCTTTGCGATGGTGAATGTGGCGACGTAGCCGTCCTTGCGGATGCGTATGTTTGTACGCGGTTCGGGCGTTAGGCCCGTGAGTTTGATCTGGTAACCGCCGAAGAGAACCGATTGCGGATTGACGCGGGTGTTCAGCGTTAAGGTCTTTGCCTTATGGCCCGGCTTTGTGACCTCTACCTTGATCTTGGCGTTTCCTGCCCAGATGCAGTTAGTATCGGTCGGACAGCGTGAATCTTCGATAAGCTCGAGGAATTTCACCGTGACGCCGCCCGTTGACGTTGCTTCTTTATTGATCTGGACGCTGAGTTCCTGAGTTTGTTTTGCTGAAACGGCCGAAAGGCCGCCGAATAACAGAATTGCGATAAAACCAACGAAAAACGATCTCATAGTTACCCTCCTTGATGGGCACCAAACTGTCCGATGCCCATTTATTGAACGCCTTTCGCCGCTATTTCTTGCAGCTAAACGCTTGCTGCTGTTTCGCCCGTAAGCTTCTCACAGATGGCACGTGCAAACTCGTTCGTCTTTGCGGTTCCGCCGAGATCACGCGTTATCCACTTGCCGTCAGCGAACACACCGAGCATAGCCGCCTGAATTCGGTCTGCCGCATCGCGTTCGCCTATGTGGCGGAGCATTTCAATGGCCGACATCAGCAAAGCCGTCGGGTTTGCGATGCCCTGTCCGGCGATGTCGGGAGCAGAACCGTGTACCGCTTCGAACACGGCACCAAGCTCACCGATATTCGCACCAGGAGCCAGCCCGAGCCCGCCGATCAGCCCCGCACACAGGTCCGAAACGATGTCGCCGTAGAGGTTTTCCATCACCATCACGTCAAACTGTTCGGGCCGCATTACTAACTGCATGCAACAGTTGTCGATGATCTTGTCGTCCGATTCGATATCGGGAAATTCCTTCGCGACGTTGTAGAAACACTCTAGGAAAAGACCATCCGAGACCTTCATGATGTTCGCCTTGTGGACGGCCGTCACCTTTTTTCGCCCGTTGTCGCGTGCAAACTCGAACGCATAGCGTGCGATCCGCGTCGAAGCCTTTTCGGTAATGATCTTCAGGCTCTCGACCACGCCCGGAACGACCACGTGCTCAAGCCCCGCATAAAGCCCCTCGGTATTTTCGCGGACGATGACGAGATCGAGGTTCGGGTATCTGCATTCCACGTTCGGCAGGGCCTTTACCGGACGTACGTTCGCATAGAGGTCAAGTGCCCGACGCAAGCCGACGTTCACCGAAGTAAAGCCTTTGCCCACGGGCGTCATCTGCGGGCCTTTTAAAGCGACCTTGTTTCGCTTGATCGAATCGATGGTCTCGTCCGGCAAGGTCGTCCCGTATTCCTCCTGGGCCTGAACGCCGAGTATCTGGTTTTCCCACTCGATGTCCACGCCCGCCGCTTCGATTATGCGGACCGTAGCCGCAACTATCTCCGGCCCAATGCCGTCACCGGGTATCAACGTAATTCTGTGCTTTGCCATAAAAGAAAGGATAAAGGATAAAGGTTAAAGGATAAAGGAGAGAGGGAAATTGAGAGATAAGACATCTGACCGTTGTCCGGTCGTCCGGTCTGCCGGCCATGCCGTTCCACCTAAAAGTGGAACGGAACGTATGACAAGTGACGAGTGTCCGTCGCCATTACTACCGTGTGGGCAGGTTATCTAATATCATTTACTACTGTGGCAGAGTTTACGATCATCGGTGGAGGCGTTATCGGCCTGAGCATTGCACGTGCGTTGCATAAGCGTGGTGCGAGGCGCATAACCATTATCGAACGCGGGACGTGCGGGCGAGAGGCTTCGTGGGCAGCGGCGGGAATGCTGGCTCCGAACGCCGAGACCGAGGCGATCGATGATTTTTACCGCCTCTGTTCGGCATCGAACGCTCTTTATCCGCAGTTTGCGGCGGAGCTGTTGGAAGAGACGGGCATCGACATCGAGCTCAGGCAGACCGGCACGCTCGAACTCGCTTTTGACCCTGCGGGTGCGGAACATCTCGCCGGGAAATACGAGCGGCAGACCGCATCGAACATCGACGTCGAACGCCTTTCGGGTGAGAACGTTCTAAGGCTCGAACCGGCTGTCTCGGAAGATGTGATACTTGGTTTGCACTATCCAAAGGACGGCCACGTTGAGAACCGCAAACTCGTTACGGCACTCATCGCTTACGCACGGAAGAACGGCATCGAGATCATCGAGAATTCCGAAGTGAGAATTGAGAATGGGCAATTTAGAATTGCAGGCCCTGACCTATCGTCTCGCGATCCCGAAGTGATCATACTCGCAGCCGGAGCGTGGTCGTCGTTCATCAAACCCGCATTGTCCGTCAAGCCGATACGCGGACAGGTTCTTGAGTTCGATGGAGGCAAAGGCGTGCTTAGCAGGGTCATTTATGGGGCCGGAGCCTATCTCGTACCGAGGGCAGACGGACGTATTCTGGTCGGTGCAACGAGCGAGGACGTCGGGTTTGTAAAGGAAGTGACCGAATCGGGCGTACGCGATCTTGCAGATGCCGCGGTGAGAACCGTTCCAGCGATTGCCGATCTTAAAATGAACGATGCGTGGTCGGGCTTTCGCCCATTCGCTCCGGACGGCCTTCCGGTCATAGGTGAAATGGATGGAATGTTCGTTGCAACCGGTCATTACCGAAACGGCATCCTTCTTGCACCTGTAACGGCAGAGCTAGTCGCTGATAAGATAATAAACGGGACAGATTCGGAGTGTTTCAGGTATTTCAGTCCTGACAGGCAGTTGTTCGCTGTAGGCAGTTGATCGTTGACTTGTTTTCGTCTTTTTCCCGTTAATTCGTGTTATTTCGTGGTTCAAAGAAAGAGCTGATACCACGAAACCACACGAAATTACACAAGAGAGATCAGCGAACTTCTTCGTATCATTCTTATTTATGAGAGCTGTCGTCGTCATTGTTTTGTTTGCGTTATCGCTGACCGCCTTTGGCCAGTCGCGGCGGGCTGTTACGCCTGTTCCCGCGGGTGACGAACGCACGGTCAAGGAGATGTTTGACGAGGCGAACGCTTACCGGAAGCTGAAATACGACGATTTTGAGAAGCGAAAGGTCGCCGTCAGTGAGCGGCTTCGGCTGCAGACCGAACGCGAACAAAAGCAGATGGCGGCCAAGTACGCGGCTATCGCCTCGGCCCGAACCGAGCTTTCGCCGGACGACATCTATTACCTTGCACTGCTCCATTGGATAGCCGAAAACCTCGACGGAACAACGGAAACCCTTCGCAAATACATTTCTCAGGAAAGCCGAACACCCGAACGAACTCAGACGGCTCGTTCGCTGCTTTCCGTGATCGCGTCAAAGCAGAAACGCTTTGAAGATGCCACGGGCTTGCTCACGGAATATGTAAAGAACGAACCAGTGAAGGCATTCGACAAGCTTCGGATGAACACGGAGCTCGCAAAGGCTTACATGTCGGCCGGCGAACCCGAAAAGGCGACTCCATATGCCGCAGAGGCATTTGCGATCTCGCGGACGCTCGTCGCTGACCCGTCAATGCGTTCTGTCGGGCTTGATCTGTTTTACGACAACGGCATAGTGCTTTTTGACGCTTACAGGCTTGCCGGAGATGCGGCATCCGCCGACAATACGCTCGAGGATCTCCGCAAGACAGTCGGCACGAACGGCAACTCGATACTGTACTATTTCGCCGCCGATAAGTTGATCACCTATCGCATCGAATCAGGCAGAAAGGCCCTTGCATTGGAAACATATCTTTCGATGCTCATTGCCGCTACAAAGGAACTTCCGCTCGAAGGCCAGCGTGAGGACGCGGTCCAACGGCTGAAACGGCGAGAGAAGCATTACAGGCTCCTGGGCGAACAGGCACCGGAACTTGCGTCGGTCGATAAGTGGTTTCCGGGCGAACCGGTCAAAATGGCTGACCTTAAAGGAAAGGTCGTGCTTTTGGATTTTTGGGCAACGTGGTGCGGGCCTTGTTTCGAAGCCTTTCCGCACCTTATCGAATGGCATAACGACCTAACAGACAAGGGGTTCGTCATTCTCGGTGTGACACGCTATTACGGACGCGACGAGAGCCGTCCGGTGGACGAAGCGGGCGAGATCGAATTCCTGAACCGCTTTAAAGCGAAACAGAAATTGCCGTATGATTTCGTTGTAGGCAAAGACCAGGCGAACCAGTTGAACTATGGGGCGACTGCATTGCCGACTGCGGTCTTGATCGACAGAAAAGGCGTGATCCGCTACATTGAAGCTGGCACGAGTTCAAGCCGTATCGAAGACCTTCGTGAGATGATCGTGAAATTGTTAGCCGAGAAATGAAGCCAGCGACTAGGATCAGATCAAAGGACAAGACCGCCACTTTCTACGATCGCATCGCGGACGTTCACAACCTTGCCCTTAAACTCAACGGCTACAAAGATTCCGTAACCAAGTTTCTTAAATCGCTTAAGCTCGACATTGGGCCTGATTCGATGGTGCTTGATGCAGGAAGCGGAACGGGTGTCGTTACTTTTGCGTTTCACGAAGCTGGCTTTCGGCCAAAAAAGACCGTGGCCTTCGACCTTTCAAGGAATTCGCTGAAACTCGCACGCGGACAAGCTCGGAAAGAGAAGAAGGTTGACCATAAAGCCATCAGCCACGTTCAGGGAAACGTGCTCTCGCTTCCCTTTGCGGACGAGAGCTTTGATGTCGTGCTGTCCTGCGGTGTGCTGGAGTATGTCCCGCTTGACGACGGGCTTCGTGAATCTGCACGTGTGCTGAAGAAAGGCGGACGGCTCGTGCTGCTTCCGGTAAAGCCTTCGCTGGTCGGAAGCGTCCTGGAACTTCTCTACAATTTTAAGATCCATCCCCTCGATGATGTAAGAAAGATTTCACAACGCTATTTTAATATCGTAGGTAACCACAAGTTTCCGGTTGCGGAACCGATAGCGTGGTCGAAGACGATATTCCTGCTTGAGAAAAAGTAAGAGAAAACTCATAGGTGTCTCGTCTCATCTGTTTCAGTGTCTCAGTTTGTCGTCCCTATTTCTGAAACAGTCACACACGCGTATAGGTCGAGTAAGAGAATATGCCGCTGATAATCGCACATCGAGGAGCAAGTGCATACGCACCTGAGAACACCTTTGCGGCCTTTCGTCGAGCTATCGAGGCCGGTGCTGACGGTATCGAACTGGACGTTCGGCTGGCAAAGGACGGGGTCGCGGTGGTGTTTCACGATTCGTCGTTGAAGCGTGTCGCGGGAAGAAATGACAAGCTCGCACATTACACTTCGACAGAGTTAAGCGATCTGGACGTGGGTTCGTGGTTCAACCGCCAGATGCCCGATCTTGCAGACCCTGAGTTCAAAAAAGAAAAGGTCCCGACACTCGCAGAGACACTTGAATTTCTAAAGGAATTCCAAGGACTGATCTACATCGAGCTCAAGTGTAGGGAAGCAGACGTCGAAAGCCTCTCAAATGCAGTGTGCGAAGTGATCTGCGGTTCGCCGATGCTTTCGCGGATCATTGTAAAGAGCTTTAAGCTAAACGTGATCCCCTTCATCAAGTCTGCATGTCCCGAGGTTCGGACGGCTGCCTTGTTCGCACCAAAGATCAGGAACATACTCCGCAAGGACAAGCATCTCTTGAACCTTGCCGAGGACGTGGGCGTTGATGAGATATCGCTTCATTACACCCTCGCAACAAAGAAATTAATGAAAAAGGCCGCTCGCCGTGATATGCGTGTGACCATCTGGACCGCTGACAATCCTCGCTGGATAAGAAAAGGCCTCAAGCTCGGCCTGAACGCAATCATCACTAACGATCCTGCCAAACTTCTCGCAAAACGTCAGGAGTTGCTTGGCTCGCCATATTGACTCTACTTCGGCTGCACGAACTTTGAGTCTTCGATCGGCATGCCGTATTTGACCTCGGTAATGACCGAATTGATCTCGAACGCAGGCGTTATCGCCTTGATCTTGAATGCGGACTTGATGCCATCGACCTCTCGGTAATCGTCGTAAAACGTTTTTACTGCTTGTTCGCCTTCGGGAGTTATCGATATCGTGTCGCTGCGGAGCATCAGCCCGTTTTCCTTATCGAAATAGAGAATGTCGTCCGGCAGCCCGTCACTCGAGGCAACGATAACGTATGTATCGTGTTCGCCAACCTTTTCGATACCGCGAACGGTTACGGACTTATAGATCTTATCTATCGAAGACTCGCGGGCAAAGATGTTGTTTCTCTTGGTTTGCAGAAGCTCGCGGCCTTCCTTTATCCGGCTGCCCTGTATCGGATTTACCGTCCATGCCGTCTTTCCGTCATAGCCGTCGAGGATGTCTCCGATACCTGCAAGGCTTACCTTTGTCAGTGAACGGTCGTCCGAACGCGCATAAGATTCGATCGTTCCTTTCAGCCCCATCGGCGAAAGCTCGACGGTGCCTGCCTGATATCTCGTCTTGAACTTCTGAAGAGCGTCTCGTCCGCCGATCGCTTTGACGTATTTCTCAAGCACGTCGGCTGCTGACGGCAGGCGAACTGCCGAAGACTCGGCCGCTGGCTTAGGAGCTGGCGGTTTAGACGAATCCGGCTTTTGAGCCAAGGCACAAATGGAAGAAACGGTGACGATGAATGTGACAATCAATAGGTTTTTCATATTGTTGATCTTATTTGTTGTTCGAACTGATAGATCTGACCGCGGCTTCGAGCTGAAGGTCGCGGCCTTCGAGCAAAGACGCACGCGTGACCGCCACTTTTATGTCCGGCACGACGCCCCTACCTTCGATCAAAATGTTTTGCGGCGACTTATAGTCTGATATCGCGTACTGAAACATCCAGCCGCTCGGCAGTTTGTCGAAGACCGAGAGCAGTATGGCTCCGGCGGACGTTTCCCCGACGATCTTCCCTCTGCCTGATTCCTGGATGCCGGCTGCAAACATCTCGCTGGTCGATGCCGAACCGTGATCGGTCAACACAGCGATCTTTCCAAGATACGGATCAGGCTGCGGATATCCTACCAAGGTCATTACACCAGACCTTGAGGACATGGTGCCGAGCGAGAACTGTTTATCCGAGATCTGGCCAGCTACGCCGCCGGCTAACCCGCCGATTCCGCCGGGGTTTCCGCGAATGTCGAAGATGATCCCGTCAGCATTGGCAAATTCCCGGATCGCTGCTCTGATCTTCGCCGCCTGGGGTATTACCCACATGTTGAAGCGTATGTACCCGATATTTCCTGGCAGGAGACGCGATTCGAAATGTACTTCCTGTTTGGGAAAGTTCCCGACTGGCTGCGACATTTCGCCGGTATACGCGACACGAGCAAGCTCCGCCTTCAACAACGCATTCTTTCCGTCAAGAAATTCAACCGAAGCAGTTGTTCCGGCCTTCCCGGCCAGCATTGCTTCGATTGTCCGCTCGAGATAAAGCCGACGCATTCCATCGCTCATTGTCCGCTTTTCGAGCGAATCAATTATCGGTTTCAGGAGTTCGGCAACCGGCTTACCGTCGATACTCTTGATGACAAACCCGGGCTTTAATAAAGCCCTTTCAGCCGAAGAATCCTTTTCGATACGCTCGATGACCGGAACGCCTTCGAGCCAGATCACATCAATGCCTACTGAACCGTTTGATTCGGGTTCGCCGATGGAGGGAGGGGGCGGAAAGATGTTGAAATGCGAGAGTTTCAACTCGGCCAGCATTCGCCGAAGGACATTATGAAAATCTTCGTCACTCTTGGCGGCCTGTGCCTTTGGCAGATACTCATCACGAACTTTGCTCCAGTCCACGCCGTTGAACGTCGGGTCGTAGTGCTTCTCGTTTATGGTGTTCCAGACTTTCTCAAAAGTGTCTCGGCGGACCTGTGTGAATTCAGGAGTTGAGGAAGCAACGGCTGTTCCGGCAACCTGTCCGATCGTGCTGACGACCAGGCCTATCAGGACGACCGCAGCCGAGAAACCGTGATAAGAGATCTTTTTGCTCATTTATGTTAACGACTACGCACGAAAATGCCTGCCCGTTTCGGCTTTTTGGAGATTTAATCTAAACTTATCGTTATTCGAACATAACAAACCGGCAGATTCTCATGAAATTCTACAACAACGTCTTGGAACTGATCGGCAACACGCCGCTAGTTCGCATCAATAACATAACAAAGGAACACAAGATCAGGGCCCAGGTTTACGCAAAGATGGAGAGCCTTAATCCTGGGTATTCGGTAAAGGACCGCATCGGGCTTTCGATGGTGGACTGGGCCGAGGAGAAGGGAGTTCTGAAGAAAGGCGGCACGATCATCGAGGCTACAAGCGGCAATACCGGTATCGGCCTTGCTCTTGTCGCAGCGGTACGCGGCTACAAGTGCATCTTTGTTCTCACCGATAAGGTATCGGTCGAAAAAAACCGTTATTTGAAAGCCTTGGGTGCGGACATCGTCGTATGCCCTGCGGCCGCAAAACCGGGTACGCCGGACCATTATGTAGCTACCGCGAAACGCATCGCCGAAGAAACGCCTAATTCGTTCTATCCGGACCAATACAATCACCCGGCAAATCCGCTGGCCCATTATCGAACGACGGGTCCTGAGATCTGGAACGATACAGACGGGAAGATCACGCATTTTGTAGCGAGTATCGGAACCGGCGGCACTATCAGCGGAACGGCACGCTACCTCAAGGAGATGAACCCGAATATCAAGGTGATCGGGGCAGATCCCTACGGTTCGATCTTTAAGACATACAAAGAATCCGGCCACGTACCAGAGCCGACGCCCTATTTGGTAGAGGGCATCGGTCAGGCGTTGCCGACCGGGAATGCAGATCTTGCGATAATAGACGAGATCATCAATATAACTGACCGAGAATCCTTTGACTTTGCCCGCCAACTTGGCCGACGTGAAGGTATTTTTTGCGGCGGTTCGACCGGAACTATCTTTGCCGGTGCATTGCGGGTCGCCAAGGATCTTGAGGAGAACGCGGTCGTTGTTTTCATAGTCTGCGATACGGGTGAACACTATCTCACCAAATTCCATTCAGACGAATGGATGAAGGAAAAGCTGCTTCTTGAACCACAGCGGATGTCGGCCGGATTGATAATTGAAACCAAGAATTCAGGAGCCCCCGCACAGTTGGTATATGTGACGCCGGAGGACACCGTGGGCCATGCATTGGAACGAATGAGCGAAAGCGGGGTAACACAAATACCTGTATTAGAAGATCATCGTTCGATCGGCAGCCTGCGTGAGAGCCGTGTCTTGACCAAACTGCTTCAGAACCGCGACCTGCTGGAATCTCCGGTTTCGGAGGTCATGGACGAGAGCTTTCCCGTAATGGAAGTTGACGCCAACCTTTCGGATATTAAGAAGAAACTTCAAAAGGCTCCTGCTGTTTTAATAGAGGATTTTAAGCGTATCACAGGTATAATAACGCGTTCGGATGTTCTCGAACTGCAAAAGTAGTTCCATCTTTCCCCCAAGCTAATGGAGTGAAATGCTATGAGTGACGAAAGACCTGGCGACGTCTCTCCCGTAACCGATGCGGATACAACTCCGCCAAACCCATCACCGCAACAAGAGCCTTCGGCGTCAGGCGGTTGGCAGATGCCCGAACCGAAGTTTCAGCAAACCAGCGGTTATTTGCCGCAGGGTTATCTAGAGCAGTTGGGGATAGGCGAAGCGGAAAAACAAGCAGCAACATCCGCAGCGGCCGTTCCCGCGTCGGCCCCGCCTGATTCTCCAATGTCGCCGCCGGTTGCGGTCGAAGCCCAACCGGACCTGACCGAACAGATCGAGGAAGTTGCCGTTCCGGCGGCATCCGCCCCCGTGGTTAAAAAACGAAGTAAAGCGGCCCGTATTTTATTTATTGTGCTGGGCATCTTGGTAATGTTCGCGTTTATCGCGATCTTTTTGACCGTCATTTACATCTTATTCCTATCTCCAAATGGGGGAAACGGACAGTTCTAAAGGCAAATACTTGCCTTTTCCACGTCCTAACTCGAGGGACGAAGCTGCGGACGCTTGTATTTGAAAGGCGGAACGTTCAGGGATCGGAAAATCGTGCAGGAAGGAAAGGTAAAACTTGGTGCTCAGGAATACTCGGTAATAGGGTCGCTTTCGCTCGGTCGGACACCTGATAACACGATTTGCTTTCAGGGCGATTCTAATGTTTCCCGCAACCACGCTCAGATCCAACAGATGGCTGATGGATTTTACGTTTCGGACCTCGGGAGTAGTAACGGCACTGCCGTAAACGGTATCAGGATAACGGGGCCTCAAAAGCTTCAGAACGGCGATTACATTATTCTGGGCAATTCGGCCACCGTCATCTTTCATTTAGAGGGCGAAGCTCAACCTGAACTAGACGCCGAAGCACCAGTCGAGCCCCAGCACGCGTCGGCTGAGGTCGCCGCTCACGGCGGGAGTAACAAAGTGATGATGGCAGGTGCGGGCGGAGCACTTGGGGTCGCATTGCTGATCGGGGCGGGAGCATTCTATTTCGCAAGCGGCTCGACCTGTAAGGCAACCGCAAGAATAATCAGTCCCGAACCCGGCGACACGATAACAAAACCAACAGAAATAGAGGTGGAATCGACGGATGCCGGCTGCGTTGCCAAGGCTGTGTTCACCATCGACGGCGTGGAGTTTGCAAAGACGAATGGGGAGCCTTTTGAAGCGACGATTGACCCAAAGGATCATCCCGATCTGGCTGATGGGTTTGATCACATTCTTGGCATCGAACTTTACGACAAGAATGGCGAGCGAATATTTGCACCGGCACCAGTTCAGCTGGCATTTGAGACACGCGAAACGAAAGCGCCGGCAAATACTGAAGTTGTCCAGACAAATACTAATACTGCTGCCTCGCCAAAGGGCAAGGAAGTCTCTTTGATCGAGGTTCAGGAGATGTCAAAACAGTTTGTAAAGCAGTTTTCGGGCAATTTCTCCTACAACGTCTCAAATAAGGAGTTCTTGAAAGAAGTGCAAAAGCGTTCTGCTGAATATGTGCAGGACGGGTACTTCGACCGTGCTGCACAGTATAAGGACACGATAAAGGTAGCATTTGTTGCCGAACAGAATCTTGACGCCTCCCTGGGCTTCTTCCTCGCGATGAGCCGAAGCAAGTTTAGCCCCGCCTCACAAGGCACCGAAGACGGACTGTTTCGAATGACGAACGATTTTGTTTCGTCCAACGCATTCAATGGTTCGTGCGGGACAGAAAAGATCTCTGATCCATCTCAGAGATGTGCTTCAATTGCCGCGGCCCGTTATATGAAAGAGATCGTAAACAGCATCTTTCAAGGTGATGTGATCTATGGAGCGGCGGCGTTTGGCAAATCGCCGCAAGACGCGAGCATCTGGAAAAGCTCACTGCCGGCTAACCGCTCCGATCTTTGGAACACGATAAAGACGGCTCCGGAACGCGAGCAGCTGGTCCGGTTTTTTGCAGCAGGCATAGTCGCCGAAAATCCACAGAAATTCGGATTGAAGAGGGACCGTCCGCTTTCGGAACTTTACAAATTATAAGATTTTTAAGATCGATCAGATGGTTGAGGTCACCCTCTCATTCCCTACTCCCGAAGGAACGCAGCAGATCTCTATCGAAGCCGAACGAACCACGTTCGGCCGCGGTAGCGATGCGGCCCATCGATTTCCCGATAACGGTCTGTCGCGGTTACATGCGACCATTTATCGTGATGGAGACCGGGTTTGGATCGTCGACGAGAACTCATCAAACGGAACATTTGTAAACGGTCAGCGAACCGCTCCTGCCGGCACGCCTCTGAATAACGGTGATCAGGTGAAGATCGGGAATGAGACCTTTTTGACCGTACACATTCGGGACAAGAAGGTCCTCCAGGCATCAGTTCCAGCCCCTATGCCGCCGAGATCGACGTCCGTTTCTTCTGTGCCGGCGAAGCCCATAAATTTTGTGCCGATCATATTGATCGGACTTGCATTCATGATCGTGAGCATTTCGGTCGTGTTTGTTGCATTCAAGGTCATTGGCAGAAATGATCCAGATGTTGTTCAGACAGCCGACGACGACGATCCGATCGACATCAAACCGTCAAAATCGGACAAAGACAATAAAAATCCCGATGAAAAGTCAACGCCATCGGAAACAAAGAACACTAGCGGTAACGACGAAATAAGACCTGACACGCCGGTCTCCGAACAAAAGCAGGCCGGTTACACATTACCTGCGGGGAAAAAGTATCTTGATCTCTCCGACACTGAGCGGCGTGCTTACCTCGCCGACCGGGCGATGCGGGTCGCACAGATCATCGGGAATAACAGCAGTGATCCAATTCCTGCTGCCGCACTGGACAAGATCAAAGGTTTTACCGACGGATATGCCAAACGGATAAATTCGCCCACCCTGACCGGTAAATGTCGCTTCGCAGATAGCCTCCAGGCGACTTACGAACGCGCAAGCAAGAATGCACCGTTCATCATCAGGGCTTTCAACCAAAAAGGTACAGACCCTCGAATCGGGTTATATCTGGCTATGATCGAGTCGGAACATTGTGTTTGCCTACAGAGCCCCACAGGTCCGCTTGGAATGTTCCAATTCACCTTCTCTACAGCTAAGCTCCATTTCGAGCCCAGCGAAGGAGTCGTAAAAGGAGCCTCCCCTGAAAACCCGGATGACCGCTGTAAACCGGAACCGGCCGCCCATGCCGCGGCATCGTATATGAAGGCACTGACGGGAAGGTATGGGACCGGCCCAGCGAGCGTTCCTCTCGCTATTGGCAGCTACAACAGCGGTGAGGGCGGACTTAGTACGAACTTGCAGAAAGCACTTGACTCGAATACCGGCCTTCCCAGGGATTTTTGGACGTTGATCGCTAATGGTGAGATATTGTCAAAGCAATTCCAATCCGAGAACTTCAAGTACGTGCCGAAATTTTTTGCCGCGGCGATCATTGGGGAAAATCCCGCGGATTTTGGTTTAAAGCTTCAGCCCATTTCAACGTATACTAAGTGATCCCTTTATCATTTCGGTACCGCGTCTAATTATCTAATGGCAGATCTTTGGTTGAGATATAAGGATCCAGACGGGGTCAGCAGGCGGGTGATGGTCGGACGCAGTGAATTCACGATCGGACGGCAGCCCGACTGTGACCTTGCGATCTCTGATTCGCGTCTTTCGCGGAAGCATGCCTGCATAGTGAATACCGGCGGGCGATTTACTATCGAGGACAGGGGTTCAAGTAACGGGACGGACCTTAACAGCGAACCTGTGTTCGAGCCTGTTGAAATTCGAAATGGCGACGTTTTGAATTTCGGCGGCGTCGAGGCGATCGCTGAATTTGTTGACGAACCGGTTATGACCGCGCCGCCCCTGTCCGTTTCAACCACTCCTGCAAAGAGTCCGTCGGCGAAGCAAAAGGTCGAACCGAAAACCAGGAAACACATACCGATGTGGCTGATCCTGTTGATCCCGGCACTGGCCGCTGTGCTTGTGGTCTTTGCAGCAGGGATTGCTTATGTAGTTATTTCGAGAAGTTCGTCAAACGTTTCGGTAAATTCGGATAGTGACGACCCCTTTGCTGACGCCGAACCGACCGGCCCGGGAAAAAAGAATAAAGATAATGACGCCGGTGACGATGTGACGTCTACGCCAAAACCCGCCGATACTCAAACTGCCGACGATCCGTCGAACAGTTCGACCGAAACGCAGGCAAATGCCCCGCCCGCAAACCTATCGGAAACCGCAAAGGTCGAAGAAAACGGGGCTGCGTTCTTACGAAGGATCGCTCAAAACAATCCGAAAGCGTTTCTGACGACCGAACAGGCGAAGCGGGTAAATTCCAAGGTAAAACAATTCAGCGGCTCTTCCGCAGTTGCAGACAACATCAAGTCGGCACGCAAGAATGGAAACGAGATCAAGTCCCTCGCGGTCAAGAAGAACTTAAAGCCGCAACTACTTGCAGTTGCCGCAATAGCGAAATTGGGATCGTCAAGGGGCGACGTGCTCGCAACAGCACAATCGATGGCGGACGTTCTCGATAAATTAAGTGTTTCGATCGGAAACGAACTTGCTGATGAATGCCTTCTGACGATCGCAGCATACGACCAAGGCGCTGCTGGCGAAACCTTGAAAATGCGTGACATGCTGCAAAAACTCGCCAACGAAACATCGGAAAGCTCCCGTACGATACGTTCTATCTGGTTTTTGCAGAAGAACGGAAAGATCACACAAGCCGAATTTGACCGGGCTCTCACTTTTCTAGCTATCGGAATAATCGCGCAAAATCCAAAAGATTTCGGCGTCAATACCGAAGCACTCGATCTTTAGGTTCGCCAAAGGCGGTAACAACAATGTCTCAGGAAGAATGGGTCACAGGTAAGATCGGATTGAGGATCAACGACGCCCCGGTCGAGTTTGAACTTACGGTACCGGCAACCCCGGTCAAACCGCAGAGGATGCTGCCAATTTTTCAAGCGATGGCCAATTCGTTCGTCGAGGTAGGTGTAAACGTTGCCGAAGCGGAGGGCAGATCGGTTTCGTGTAAGGCCGGATGCGGTGCGTGCTGCCGTCAGCCTGTTCCGATCTCAGAGGTAGAAGTGTATCAGATAGCCGAACTGGTCGAGGCTATGGATGAACCAAGGCGGTCGGAGGTGCTGCAGCGTTTTCAAGACGCCGCCGAGCATTTCCACAAGATCGGATGGTACGAACGATTTGAGGAACACCAGAAAAAGGCCCCTGAGATGACTTTTGATGAGGGTTACCCGGAGGGCATGAAACTCGTAATGGAATATTTCAACGAAGGGATCCCTTGTCCGTTTCTCGAGAACGAGTCGTGTTCGATACATCAGCAGCGTCCCGTGGCGTGTCGTGAATATCTGGTGACTTCCCCGTCAGATAACTGTTCCAGACCGTCAGCTGAAGGGGTAAGGATGGTTGAATTGCCGGCAAAGCCCAGTCGCGGTTTGACTAAATTGGTCTCGAGCTTTGGCGGGCAACTGGTCGGCTTCCCGGTTTTGTCGAGGGCACTCGAACTTGCACAAGAGAATCCGGAGGATTTCCGATCGAGATCAGGGCCGGAATGGATAAAGGAGTTCCTGGATAAGTTAGTAGTGTGATAAATAAGCGGAACGCGGCCGCGGGCTGTGATCCAAAGTGCTAACCTTCTTCGCGTAAAGAGGTGAAAACATTGGATATTGCACCTTTGCGGCAACTTGCCCTTTCGCGTGTTTACTAATTTTAAAAGTCGGTCTACTATTGTCGTCTAACCTTATATGAGCAAATACCGCAAAATCGTCTGGAACGAGGGGATGCTCTTGACGCCGCATCACTTTCAACAGTTGGACAACTACCATGAAGAACTGTTGAATTCCCGCGTGCGTTCGATAATGCAGCACGAATACGGCGTGCTCGAACTCCGGGTTAGCGGCGAAGCTATCGCAAACGGCAATTTTCAGATCGCGACCTGCCGTGCGGTAATGCCGGACGGACTTTTTGTAAACGTGCCGGATGCGGAATCGGTCCCTGTTGCAAGGCCGATAGGTAATCATTTCAAGGTCGAAGCCGACCGGCTCGGCGTGCATTTGGCGATTCCGGCCAAGAAAATGGGAGAAGCCAACTTCCAGTCGAGCGGTGCCGCATCAAACGGCAATATCAGATACCTGCAGGAAGGCGCTCAAGTAAAGGACGAAACGACCGGCACCAACGAACAGCCGGTTGCATACGCAAAAAGCAATCTTAGAGTGATCTTTGACGACGAACTACGGGATGGTTTCGTTAGCTTCAAGATCGCTGAACTGCAGCGAACTCCGACTGGTCAGCTAAAGATCTCCGAAGAGTACATTCCGCCGATACTAAAGATCTCAGCATCAGATTGGCTCGCAGCGATGTTGCGGTCGTTAGTAGAGATCCTAATTACAAAAGGCGCAAGCCTCGCTGAACAGCGGCGCCAGAGCAATGCTTCGCTGGCTGACTTCACAACTTCTGAAGTCGCGGTCTTTTGGCTGCTGCACACGATCAACAACTCGATCCCGATAATGTCGCATTTCTTCCGTTCTCCGGTTCTTCACCCGGAGAGGCTATATGAGGAAATGGTACGGCTTATTGGTCAGCTCATGACCTTTTCTCTTGAGATGAATCCGAAAGACATCGTGAAATACGATCACGACGATCTTTATTTTACTTTCAGCAACCTTAACGCTCAGCTAAAACAGCTTCTCGAGACTGTCATCCCGAGCCGATGCGTTGCGATTCCCTTGGAAAAAACCCGCGAAACACTGTATGTTGGCCGCATTGACGATGAACGGCTGATCAAGGAAGCCGGGTTCTACCTGGCCGTTCGCGCGCAGATGCCGGAGTCGAAGCTGATCGAGGGCGTCCCCCGCGTCGTAAAGATCGCATCACGGGACGTAATAGATTCCGTCATAGGTTCAGCGCTTCCCGGCGTCGTGCTGACGCTTGCAAGCCCGCCGCCCGCGCCAATACCGACCCGTGTAGGATTCAAGTATTTTCAGCTCGATAACATCGGTCCCTATTGGAACGGTATCGCGGGGTCGAAGGTCATTTCGGTATATGTACCAAGTGATATACCAGACGAAAAGCTCGAACTTTACGCCGTGAAACCTTAGCGTCAGAACGCACATCGACCAAATAAATGTCCGAGACAGCAACAAAGAACGACCTGATCACCTTTGCGGGGCCAATTTTTGACCTCGTGCTTCGTCTGAAAGCCGGCATTGTTGCGCCATCGAACGAACTCCGGCCAAAGGTTGCGTCAATGTTGGATGATTTCGAAAAACGGGCAGAACGCTACAGGTTCAATCACAAAGTCGTGAATGTTGCGAAATTTGGTCTTGCGGCATTTGTTGATGAAACGGTTCTTACGGCCAATTTCCCTCTCCGCAACGAGTGGGAAAAGAATCCACTTCAACTGCAGTATTTTGGCGAACAATTGGCCGGAAATAAGTTTTTCGACAAGTTAGATTCCATGCTCGGTCAGATCGAGATCACACAAGATGCGGTCGAGATCTATTATTACTGCCTACTCCTGGGGTTTAAGGGGAAATATGGGGTCTATGAGCAGGAAAAACTATTGGAGAGAATGCAAACAACCGCCAACGCCCTCGTCAAGGTTGGGAAGATCAAAGCGGTTGAATTATCTCCGAATTGGATAGCAAACGACCAACCAAAACCGCCTGAGAAGCGCGGATTGCCGGTCTGGGCCAAGATAGGCGCAATGGCGTTCGTAGGCTTAGGTTTTATTGTTTACCTCGTGATGTTTTTGCTGTCGTCAAAGTTTTTGCAGGAAACGATCGAAAAGCTGCGGGTATAGTCAGAACAACGGGAAGCGAATTATTGTCTAAATGAGTTGGCACACTGACCAATTGAAATATGCGCTGGGTTTCGGCGGCGTGCTTTCCCTTTACGGGATCGTGGGACTGGTTACTTATATGGTCCCATATCCGAGTATTGGGTATATGGAACGCACGATAATAATCGTGGCCTTTGTTCTGTTAACACTCCCTTTCGTTTTGCTGTTTGGCTTCATTATGTCGAGGCGAAGTAAAAAGAAAGCTCAAGCAGGGGCCGCAATGGAATCCAGCGTTTCAGACAATGACGGCGGCGGCAACGCTCAAAAGTTGAATGCTCCGTCCGGCAGCTATTCAGATCTCACAACCGGAACAGAAGAAGCAGTTCAGTTCCTAAAATCCTCCAACCTTGGGACCGGCGGAAAGGACGCGATCTATGGATTGCCTTGGTACATCGTCGCCGGACAGCCGAGATCAGGTAAGAGTTCGCTTGTAATAAGTTCAAATCTCAATTTTCAAACCCTGCCGAGCCAGCGGCAATCCGAACAGAGTTTTATACGGCCGACGCCTAATATTGACTGGCGGGTAACCAGCGAGGCTGTTTTCCTCGATACCGCCGGCCGCTATCTGACTGAAGGGCTCGATGCGGATGAGTGGTCATCACTTCTCGAGACGCTTAAGAAGTACCGGTCAAACCGTCCTATTGATGGCTTTATACTCGTGGTCGATGCCGAAAGGATCCTAAAGGCTGATGAACGCGAGATCGAGGAATTGGCAAAGGTTCAGCGGGCACGCCTGGACGAGGTGATGCATCGGCTAAAGCTGAGATTTCCGGTTTACCTGGTATTCTCACACGCCGACTCGATCGAAGGATTTAGGGATTCCTTTTCCGCTTCCAAAGCCGAAGATAAGACACTTGTTTGGGGAGCCACAATTCCCATAGAGAAGAGCGAGAACGCTCAGGCCCTATTCGATAGCGAGTTTTCGGTCCTGCATGAATCGATAATGAAGCGGAGAACAGCAAGGCTCTCGGCGCCGTTCCCTCCGGTTCGCCAGCTCAGAATTTTTAACTTTCCGCTTCACTTCGGTACCGCAAAACGCAAATTCGGCGGATTCGTTAATGCTCTTTTCAGGCCCAATCCGTTTAGCGAGAATCCGTTTCTCCGCGGATTCTATTTCACGGCCGCACCCGCAGGAAAAGCCCAGGCGGGTGGTCAACAGACTGTCGCAGGAGGCTATTTCACTCAGAGGTTTTTCCGCGATGTTGTCTTAAGGGACAAGGATCTTGCGGCAACCTTTATCGCTCAACGGCAGCGGGCCCCGATCTTCGGTTGGCTGCTCACGCTCTTCAGCTTGTTCGTCGTTTTCGTGCTTCTGGTGATGTCGGCAGTATCGCTTTTCTCCAACAACCAGATGCTCAAACAAGCCGAACAGCTTGGTGATCGTGTCTTGACGATCGTAAAGGCCGATGGCGGAAAGAACCCACTCGATAAGACGGCGAACGAAGCGAAGATCGAGATAAATGCGACCGAGGATCTGCGCGACCTTCTTGATCGTCTCGACGATTACGAACGTAACGGGGCGCCCATTTACATGAGGTTCGGCATGTATTCGGGAAATCAGGTGTATCGAAAGTCGCTGTTGCCGATGTACTTCAGCGTTATCGAACAGCGGTATAAGAAGCCGATGGTCAAGAAACTGGAAAGTGATCTTCGCGCGTTCGCTGACAGCAACCCCGTTGCGAACACGGCCCAGTTGACCGAGAAAGAGGAACAGAACCTAAGCCGGCATTACGATCTATTGAAGGCTTACCTGATGTTATCGGGTGAATATAAGTCCCGAGCCGAATCTAGCCATATTTCAACCGCCCTTGCCGATATTTGGGTCTCTGAATCAAAGGTCCCGCCCGACATGAAGCTTGTTGCACAGCATCAACTGGAGTTTTGGGCGAAACAGGTTGACCGAGATGATGCCGACATAAAATTTCCGCGAATAAACCTGGACGGAAAGCTGGTTGACGACACCCGAAAGAAGCTCCAGGCTTTCCCGGCTGTTTACCGCTATTACAGTCGCCAGATCACAGAGATCTCCAAAAAGGTCGACGATAATGTCGGCAAAACCACGGCTGAGGCTATTCTCACTCGTAATGGTGCGGACACCAGTTTTATCGAAGGATCTTATTCGGTACCGAGTGCCTTCACGCGGCCGGGATATGACCTAATGAAGGTCGCCATCCAGGAAGCAGATAAGAAGCTGAGCGAAGACGATTGGGTGATGGGCGAGCTTGGCAAAAAAGAGGTCGCCAAATCAACTGATGCTTCCCTTTTACAAGATCGGTACTATCGGGATTATGCCGACCATTGGCGAAATTTTGTAAAGAACACACACGTAAAGGCCTATAAGAACAAGGACGAAGCGACACAGGCGTTACTCGCATTCTCAACCGCAAACTCGCCGATGAAGATACTTGTTCGCGAAGTTGCGAAGCATACCAATCTTTCGGCGAAACCGGAGACCGAAGGCTGGATCGAGTGGCTATTGAGCTTCGTTATGCCGGAAGAGAAGTCAGAAACGGGCGGCAGCCAGCCGGAGAAGGAATTTCGTCCGTTGTTTACTTTTATCGGTACGAAGGACCAGGCGGAGAACGCTCCTGTCGAAAAGTATAGGAACGAGATCGGCAACGTTCATAAGGCATTTAGCGGCCTTTCAGCCGACAAGGTAAATCAGATCGCCGCTGAAATGGCAAAGGACGAAGACCCTTTGAAACTACGTCAAAGGGAAACCGCGATCACCAACCTGCTCTCGGCATTTAGCGAGACGCCGTCGTCACAAGAGGTCGCTCTCTTGCTCCAGGAGCCGCTCGGAAACTTGCGCAATCTCTTAGGCGCGGGTGTCAAGCAGCAGATCGACAAGGCGTGGAAACAAGAGATCATGCCGGCCGGTAAGGAGATCGAGAAGGGATATCCGTTCGAGGACGGCTCAGCTGATGCTGACCTGACCAAGCTCGCGGCATACCTGAACCCTAATGACGGCAAATTCTCGAAGTTCTACAAGGAAAAGATAGAGAAGTATTTTGAAGAAGCCGATGGGAAGCTTAAACAAAAAGAAGGTGCCGAAATTCAGTTCACGGATGATTTCATTACCTATCTGAACAGCGCGATCTCGCTCAGAAAAGCGCTCTTTGGCACCAATCCGACGCCGAAGTTCACCTACGAATTTAGATTAAAGGGAGACAAGAGCACCTTGGTCGAGGTTTCCATCGACGGACAAAAGATAAATTCGGAAGGCACAGGCTCGATCAACGGAACATTCCCGGGCAGCGGTTCTGAAACGGGCGTCATTGTCAATGCCGCCTCAACATCCGGAACCGCGTCAACTACTGGATCGGCGAACTCAAATACTTCCTCGTCAACGTCAACAGCCTCAGGCCCAAAGACGTATCCGGGAGTATGGGGATTGTTCAAATTCGTGGACGACGGGAAACCTCAAAAGCAGGCTGACGGAAGCTACACGATGTCCTATTCGGTCGGAGGTAAACCGCTGTCTGCAAGCATTAAACCAAGCGGCGGCGATCCGTTTGACAAGAGCCTCTTCAGAAATCTGAAGGCTCCGCAGACGGTCGTTAAATAGTCTGAGCCGCTTTTGGTGCGGAGACCGCGTATTCGATCGCGGCACAAGGAAAATATGAACGACGCTAAACTACAGCTTGATGCGGGTAATCTGAAAGGGGCGATCGACGAAGCCATAAAGATCGTCAAAACAAACCCGACAAACGTTGCCGCACGGACCTTCCTTTTTGAGCTCTCTTGTTTTTCGGGTGAGTGGGAACGCGCAGAGAAACAGCTGGACACGATCGGACACCAGGATCCGAATGCGATGATCGGTTCAGTTATCTACAAACAGAACTTCAAGTGCGAGCGCGATCGAATGCACCTGTTTTCGCACAACACTCAGCCAGAGGCGATCATGGGCCTGCCCGACTATGTAAAGGAACTGCTAAAGGCCGTTGATCTTGTTCGAAGAGGAGAACTGGCCGACGCTAAAGGGCTGATCGAACAGGTCGATGAGGCTCGTCCCGCATTTTCCGTGACCATAAACGGCGAAGGCTATGCGGACCTTAGAGATTATAACGACCTGACGATGTGCGTCTTCGAGGCATTTGTCAAAGATTCGTATGTATGGCTTCCTTTCGAACAGGTGGTTTCTATCGATTTCCTCGACCGCAAATCTCTCCGTGACGTCTATTGGCCGCAGGCGAAAGTGGAAATGGTGAATGGCACGACGGGTGAGATGTTCTTACCGTCGCTTTACGCCAATACATGGAAGAACGAGGATGACCTGGTGCGTCTTGGCCGGACAGTCGATTGGCGTGATCTCGGAAATGACATCTACGTGGGCGAAGGTTCAAAGCTGTATTGGATGAGCGGAAGGGACAAGCCGCTCCTCGATCTGAAAACAATAGTGTTTAACAGAGATTAGCCTCTATCAAAAATTTGATGCTTTATTTGCAGAATTCGTTTAGAATGTTTTCACCCGTACAAAGTAGCAGTCAGTTCATCGTTGTACTGAATAAATTGAGGAGTGCGTTTTGATGAGTGAGGAACTCCAGAAACCGCCGGTACTGGATTTTGACGTTTTGTTTTCCCCGATCTCAGAAGAGAGTCCTTCGGGTGAAAACATGCGTTATTCAGGGCTTTACGACGAAATAAACGAAGCCCGTCGAGAGGACGACCCTATCAGCCAGGGCGATTGGTCATCGGATCTCAAGGTTGCCGACCACAGAAAGGTCATCGAACTCGCTGTTGACGCGCTGTCGACAAAGACGAAGGACATACAGATCGCATCTTGGTTGACCGATTCGCTGATAAAGACCTATGGCTGGGCCGGTTTCAGAGATGCTCTAAAACTCATGAGCGGCCTTCAAGATCGCTTCTGGGATACGCTTCATCCCGAGATCGACGAAGGCGATATGGAAGGTAGGGCGAACGCCGTCTCTTGGGTGGATACTCAATGTTCGGTGTCGATCAAGAAGACGCCGATAATCCAGGGCCTCGGCTTTACGGACTGGGAAGATGCGAAGCGATTCGATATTCCGGAAAGTCTGGATGCTTTCGACACCGAGACTGCGGCAAAATGGCAGGACCTTAAGGACCAGGCCGCCCGTGAGAACCGGACAACGGCCGACGTATGGAAAAAGGCACTTGCACAGACTCGCCGGCAATTCTGCGAGGAAGCGAATTATGCGATCGAAGAGTGCATGGCCGAACTCAAAGAACTCGACCGTGTCAATGAAGAAAAATACGACCGAAACCAGACCCCGGGACTCGGACTGATCATCAAGACGCTTGACACGGTACATACACAGCTCAAAAAGATACTTGCAGAAAAAAGAGCTGCGGAGCCTACTGAAGAGGAGTTGGCTGCCCTGGAGGGCGGCGGAGGCGATACAGGTGAAGCCGGTGAAGGCGGGGGCGGCGGCGGCGGATCGCGGTCCGGAAGTGTTTCAGGACGTGCCGATGCACTTAAACGGCTTGGAGAGATAGCGGCTTACTTTCAGCGCACAGAGCCGCACAGTCCGGTCGCATATCTCGTGCAGAGGGCGGTGAAATGGGGAAATATGCCTTTGGACTCGTGGCTCCAGGATGTGATCAAGGACGAAGGGGTCCTAAGTCAGATCCGTGAGACGCTCGGGGTCGAAGGTTCCTATTCGTCCGGTTATGGCTCGGATGATTACTCGAGCTCAGATTCTTACTCTGAACCCGCTGCAGACACATCGAGCAGCGACTGGTGATCCAAATTCTAAAAGTTTATTGCGAAGTTATAAAACTCAAACAAAACTAATAAAAGGAGATACGTAGATGCCAACAAAGGAAAGTTTACAACACAAGATCGATCGCGTAAGGCCGCCTCGCGTTCAGATCACGTACGACGTCGAGGTCGGGGGAGCGATCGAGATGAAGGAACTCCCATTCGTAGTGGGCGTCATGGGCGATTTCGTCGGCAAATCGGAAGATCCGCTTCCGGCATTCAAGAATCGCAAATTCGTAGAAATTGACCCGGACAATTTTGACCAGGTCATGGCAGGAATGGCTCCGCGTCTCGCCTACACAACGGATAACAAATTACAGGATGACGGCAGCAAGTTGGGTGTCGAACTGAAATTCAAGTCCATTGAAGACTTTGAGCCTGATAGGATCGTTCAGCAGGTCGAACCGCTGAGGAAACTCGTCGAAGCGCGCGAGAAATTGTCGGATCTTCGATCGAAAATGGATGGAAACGAGAAACTTGAATCCATGCTCGAGGACATTATCTCGAACCAGGACAAGCAGAAACAACTGAGCGACGCCCTCGGCATTGAAGGCGGACAGGAGGGCTAATTATATGGCAAAGACAAAAGAAACAGCCGCCCCTGAGGCGCAAGTACAGGAACAAGAAGGCAGTCTGTTGGATCAGATCCTCAGTGAAGGTCGCCTGGCACGCGATGACTATCAAAAGGAACGCGCCAAGGACATGATCGGCGAGTTTGTGAATCAGGTCATGAGTGGTTCCCTCACGATGTCAAAGAACATGGATCTTGCGATCAACTCGAGGATCGCTGAGATCGACCGACTGATCTCCGCTCAGATGAACGAGATCATGCACCATGAGGATTTTCAGAAGCTCGAAGGGTCGTGGCGTGGAGTGCATTACCTCGTCAAGAACAGCCTGACCGGCACGCAACTCAAGATCCGCATGATGAACGTCACGAAGAAGGAATTGCTCAAGGACTTCGAACGTTCACTTGAATTTGACCAGTCGACTCTCTTCAAGAAGATCTACGAAGAAGAGTACGGTACATTCGGCGGAGCCCCGTACGGCTGTCTTATCGGCGATTACGAATTCGGAAATCACCCGCAGGACCTTGCCCTTCTCGAGCAGATCTCGGGTGTTGCGGCGGCAGCGAATGCACCTTTCTTAAGCGCAGCTTCCGCTGGGATGTTCGGTTGGGATACCTTCTCCGAGATGACCGAAGTACGTGATGTCGCCAAGATCTTCGACCGTACGGAATACATGAAGTGGCGAAGTTTTCGTGAATCAGAAGACTCACGTTACGTCGGGCTTACTATGCCTCATGTATTGATGCGTGAACCATATGGCGAGGCCACGAAACCGACCGAGACCTTCCGATTTGAGGAAGACGTTGACGGCACCGACCATAAGAAGTACCTGTGGGGCAACGCTGCGTACGCTCTAGGCGCCCGAATAACTGAGGCGTTTTCGATGCACGGCTGGTGCGTTGCGATCCGTGGTGTTGAAGGCGGCGGACTGGTACAGGGACTTCCGACCCACACTTTCAAGACCGACGAGGGCGAGGTCGCAATGAAGTGTCCTACCGAGGTCGCGATCACCGATCGTCGTGAAAAGGAATTCTCCGACAACGGATTCATTCCACTTGTGCACTGTAAAGGCACCGACTACGCGGCTTTCTTTGCCACGCAATCAGCCAACAAGGCCAAGAAATATGACACCGACGCTGCAAACGCTAATGCTCGGCTCTCGTCGCAGCTTCAATATATATTTGCGGTTTCGAGATTCGCACATTATCTGAAATCGATGATGCGCGACAAGATCGGGAGCTTCATGTCCCGCTCGGAAGCCGAGGACTTTCTCAATCGCTGGATCAAGAATTACGTCACTGAGGACGATAATGCGGGACAGCTGACAAAGGCGAAATACCCGTTGAGAGAAGCCCGCGTCGATGTGGCCGAAATTCCCGGAAAGCCGGGTTGTTATCGGGCAGTCGCTTTCTTGCGGCCTCACTTCCAGCTCGATGAGCTTTCTGTCTCTCTGCGTTTGGTTGCGGACCTACCGCCGCCGGCAAATGGTTAGTTCTATTCGCGGGGCGTGATGTCATTCGATCTTCACGCCCCGATCACCTAACGCCAAATTCTTTTTGGCAGTTTCGCAAAAAGAGGTGGCAAGTCCGTCTTTTGCATGTAGCTAATGAGGCAAAGGTCGTTAGCAGATTAAATAAAAGGAGCAAACTTAAATGGCAGCAGTTGATTATTTCTTGGAAATCGATGGGATCAAAGGCGAATCTCAGGATAAGACCTATAAGGAAAAGGGCGCTATCGATCTCGAATCGTGGTCATGGGGCGAATCAAACATGGGTTCACATGGTGCCGGCGGCGGCGGCGGCGCAGGTAAGGTCCAAATGCAGGACTTCCACTTCGTCATGAAGTACAACAAGGCTTCGCCGGATCTGTTCTTCGCTTGTGCATCGGGTAAGCATATCCCGAAGGCCACGCTCACCTGTCGAAAGGCAGGCGGCAAACAGGAGAAGTTCCTTGAGGTCAAGTTCAATGATCTTCTTGTATCGAGCTATCAGACGGGCGGGTCCAGTCATGGCGATATCGTTCCGACGGATCAGATCTCTCTGAACTTCACGAAGGTAGCGATCGAATACTTCGTACAAGACGCCAAGGGCGTGACGCAGAGTGCCGGTAAACGTCACTGGGATGTTAAGGCAAACACTGGCGGAGCATAAACCGCTGAACTAGCCAAAAGGCAAAGGGCTATGCGACCTGGGATCAAGATCCGACTCGCATAGCCCGATTATTTCATTTCCGGTATTCAATTTTGACTAATGGCTCTTTCCGATAATCAGCTCAGGGTAACGCCTTCGATCCTCGATCGACTGATAGACCTTGAGCCCCGCGAAGCTCGGGAAGCTCCCCGTTCTCGTTCTACGTCGATCCGCGAGTTGAAAGCAGCAGTCAGAAGAGATCTAGAATGGCTTCTTAATTCGCGAACATACATCGACGCCGCCGACCCGGGACTTGAAGAAACAAGCCGTTCAGTGGCCGTCTATGGCCTTCCCGATATTGTCGGTTTAAGCGCACAGAACCATGAGGAACAAAAACGTCTGTCGAATGCATTGGAGTTAGCTATTAGACGATTTGAGCCGCGATTTCTCGACTTGAAGATATCAATGGAACCGCCCACTACGACGGAACGGGCGATCAAATTCCGTATCGAAGCCAATCTCGATATGGATCCGGTGCCGGAACCGATCGTTTTCGACACGGTGTTGCAGCTCGGTACCGGCGACTTCGACATCATAGATAAATCTTGAACATAATGCGGACCATATGTATCCGCTCATTACGTTCCGCTCAAATATAGAGTAAGTATTCATTCAACGCCCGATATCCAATTAGCTTGATGCGCGACGAACTGCTAAGTTTTTACGAACAGGAATTGGTTTTCCTCAGAAAAATGGGGGCGGACTACGCCCGCCGTTATCCGAAGATCGCCGCCCGGCTGGAACTCGACGAAGAGAAGATCGAGGATCCCCATGTTGAGCGAATGATCGAAGCGTTCGCGTTTCTAACAGGAAGGATCGGCCTAAAGCTTAGCGACGAGCTTCCCGAGATCACCGAATCATTCCTTAACCTCCTTTATCCGCATTACCTTGCTCCGATACCGTCAATGGCGATCGCTCAGTTCGCTTTCGGCAATACAAGCAACAAGATCTCGGTCGCCCAGATCCTTGAGCGAGGGTCGATCTTGAACTCGAGGCCGATAGACGGAACCCCGTGCAGGTTTCGGACTACATACGAAGTAGAACTTCTACCGATGGAGCTGCTTTCCGCCGCTCTCGAATCGCCGGCTCCAAAAGACGCCAGGGGAATGTTTTCGGATTGTTCGATCAGGCTGAGTTTTAGGTGCTTTGGTGACGGAAATCTGCATGAAATGAGGTCGCATGGCGGCGAGGAAGCCCCCAAAGCGGTGAGAGTCTATCTCGACGGCGACCCGCAGCTTGTATTCCCGTTGTACGAGTTGCTTTTGAATAACGCCTTGACCGTCGAATTCTGCCCGAAAGAGCAGCCGATAAGCAACCGAACATTAAAGACGATCACAAACATTCAGTTAAAGCTCCCAGATCCGGTCATTTTCAATGCGGCCGACGTAATAAAACCCGTCGGATTTGCCGACGATGAAGCGATCCTCCCCTATACTAATAGGTCCTTTTCCGGTTACCGACTTTTGTCGGAATATTTCGCGTTCCCCTACAAATTTCTTTTTCTGGACATTTTCGGGCTGGACCAAGCGATCAATGCTAAATTTGGCAGCCATTTCGATATCGTTATCCGCCTTAAGGACGTAACGCCTCCGACTGCCCCGGTAACCACGGACACATTTCGGCTTGGATGTTCACCGATAGTCAATCTTTTTTCGCGGCTCTCCGACCCGATCTATCTTTCGCAGCAAAAGTATGAGTATCAGGTGATCCCTGACGTTCATCGTCAGACAACGACCGAGGTCTATTCGATAGACGAAGTGGTGACATCGGATCTTGCGACCGGCACGACACGAAAGTTTTCGCCCTTTTACTCACTTAGACACGCGTATGGCGAAGAGATCGAAAAAGCATTCTGGTACGCAACGCGGAAGCCGTCTCAGCGGCAGGATGACGAAGGAACAGAGGTCTATCTTTCTTTGGTTGACGGCAGTTTTAATCCTCGGGTTCCGGCTGTCGAGATCATGAACGTACGTGCAACCTGTACAAACCGTGACCTGCCGGCCCGACTGCCATTCGGAGGGAAAGACGGTGATTTTGAAGTGGAAGGTACCGCTCTGCTGTCGCGGGTAAAGTGCCTGACGAAGCCGACAGAAACGATGCGGCCGCCCCAGAGGCGCTCGGCACAATGGCGGCTGATCTCTCATTTGAATCTGAATGTCCTTTCTCTGGTTAATTCCAAAGCGGGCGTCCCCGAGGCTATCCAGGAGATCTTGCACCTTTATAATTTCAACGATTCCTCAGTGACACGAAAGCAAATACTCGGGATCGTAAGCGTAGATTCGAAACGTGCCGTCCGGCAGATCGGTGATAGGGTCGGGACAGGATTTGTACGCGGAATGGAAACGACCATAACGGTCGATGAAGAGAATTTCGTAGGAAGCGGAATGTACCTGTTTGCCAGCGTTCTCGAAAGGTTTCTCGGCCTATATGCGTCCTTAAATTCATTTAATCAGATGACGCTTCGCTCATTGCAGCGTGAAGAAGTGATAAAGACCTTTCCGGTGCGCGCCGGTCAGCAGGAACTGCTGTAAACGCGCCATGTGTATTAGACAGGTTGTCTTGACGCCCAAGAAATTTCGATGAAAGACAAGCCATTGGACCAGCTGCTTTTTGACGAGCCCTTTAGGTTCGAGTTTTTTCAGGCCGTCAGATTGCTGGAAAAGATCTTCCCCGACCGAAAGCCGGTCGGCGGTTCTGCATTGCCAACTGAGGAAGTCGTAAGGTTTCGGTCATATGTGGCTCTCGACTTTCCTCCCAGCGAAATACGGGAGTTTCTTGACGCGGAAGATCCGATCTCGGGACAGCAGCGAAAAGAGATGGTGATGTGTGTCATGGGAATGGTCGGAGTGAGCGGAGTATTGCCGACGCATTACACCGAACTTGTCCTCGATCGGGTCCGGCATCGGGATACCGCAATGTGGTCGTTTTTGGACCTGTTCACACATCGTGCCGCATCGCTATTCTATAGAGCCTGGGCAAAATATCGGTTTCCGGTCGGTTATGAACGGGGAAACGATGAATTCACTTCATATCTATTCGACCTCGCGGGCCTCGGAACTTCCGGATTACAGGGCCGAATGGACCTCGAGGATGAATCACTGCTTCCATATGTGGGCCTCATCGCCCAGAAGCCGCATTCCTCGGACTCTATCGAAAAGGTGGTCTCCGATTACTTCGGCATCACAGCCAAAGCCGATCAATTTTCCGGTCAATGGCTTGAACTCTCAGAGGGCGACCGTACAAAGCTCGGTTCCCAAAATTGTTCGCTTGGCCTGAATACGATCGCCGGGACGAAAGTATGGGATCAGCAGTCAAAATTCCGGTTGAAACTCGGGCCGCTTGAGTTTAAGAAATTTCAGGCATTTCTGCCGAACGGTTCAGCCAGTAAACCATTAAGATCGATCTTGGATTTCATGATCGGACTTGAACTCGATTATGATGTTCAACTCATACTGGCAAAACAGCAGGTTCCGAGCAACATACTCACTACGCGAGCGTTGCGTCGGCCGATGTTGGGCTGGACCACATTTCTGAAAACACGGCCTTTCACAAAGGACGACCGTCAGCTGATATTACAGACGACCAATTGAAATTTTGTGATAAAAGGGAATACATTGTAAACGAATTTCGAGGAGAAGAACCATGAACCTAAATCTGAAATCACTTGTCGGACGACTGAACGACGTATCGCGCAATGCGCTGGAGGGCGCAGCAGGGCTTTGTCTTTCCCGAACTAACTACGACGTCGAGGTCGAACACATACTTGCAAAGATACTTGAGCAGGACGACACAGACCTACACAAGATAGCCGCTCACTATGAGGTGAACATAGATCGCTTGAACAAAGATGTTTCGACTGCTCTTGATCGTTTGAAGTCCGGCAACTCGCGTACCCCCGGTTTGAGTGATCGGATACCTAAGTGGATACAGGATGCTTGGCTTCTTGCCTCCGTAGATTTTGGTGCGGCCCGGGTACGTTCCGGACATATGGTTCTGGCTCTTCTGGCAGGCGACGGTTTGGCACGTATCGCCCGCGATATCTCAAAGGAATTCGATCATATCTCGGTCGAGGATCTTCAAAAAAAATTACCTGAGGTCGTTGCTGACTCTTCCGAAGAACGTGACGCCGTTGCGTTGGGAGAAACCGCCGGCGTATCGAGCGGTACTCAGGTAGCATCTGGAGTTCCTGGAAAAACCAAGGCACTGGATCAATACACCGAAGACCTTACGGCAAAAGCGCGGGCCGGTAAGATCGATCCAGTCTTGGGAAGAGACTTCGAGATCCGTCAGATAGTCGATATTCTGACCCGACGCCGTCAAAACAATCCTATCCTTACAGGTGAAGCAGGTGTCGGTAAGACGGCCGTGGTCGAGGGGTTCGCCCTCAGGATCGCCGAAGGGGACGTACCTGATCCGTTAAAGAATGTTGCTCTTCGTTCGCTCGACCTTGGCCTTCTTCAGGCAGGTGCAGGCATCAAGGGCGAATTCGAAAACCGTCTAAAATCGGTGATCGACGAGGTCAAAGCCTCGCCTCAGCCGATCATCATGTTCATTGACGAAGCCCACACGATGATAGGTGCGGGCGGAACCGCCGGCCAGAACGACGCAGCCAACCTGCTTAAGCCTGCCCTCGCCCGCGGCGAGTTGCGCACGATCGCGGCCACGACATGGGCTGAGTACAAGAAATATTTCGAAAAAGACGCGGCCCTTGCACGCCGGTTTCAGGTGGTGAAGGTCGACGAACCGGACGAACCGAAGGCGATCGCAATGATGCGCGGGATCGCGGACAAAATGGAAGCCCACCATAATGTACGAATTTTGGATGAAGCCATTGTGGAATGCGTCAAGCTCTCGCACCGCTATATCACTGGCCGGCAGCTTCCCGATAAATCCGTTTCCGTTCTCGATACTGCATGCGCAAAGGTCGCGATAGGCCAGGGTTCCATTCCGGCCCCGATCGACGATGCGAAACGCAGGATACAGAACCTAACGTCCGAGATCGATTCGCTCGAACGGGAACAAGTGACCGGTGCTGACCATACGGAACGGTTAGATGAGCTCAAGAAGGAGCGGTCAGCTGCCGAAGAAGAGCTCGCAAAATTTAACGAGCAGTTCGAAAAAGAAAAGGCACTCGTTGAACAGATCAAGACCGTCCGCACCAAACTTGAAATGTCGCGGCTTGACGGAAAACTCAGTGACGCTGTAGGCGCTAGTACGAACGGCGGTGGCGAGGCAAAGGCTGCGGCCGCGTCGGCGGAGTCTGATGGATCGGTTGGAGACGACTCAGGAACGGCCGCAGCGGCCGCCGCACCGGAGACTGCAGCTCCTGCCGATCTCGAAGCCGCCAAGGCCGAACTCAAAAGGCTCACTGACGAGTTGAAACAACTCCAAGGCGAGAATCCGTTGATACAGCCGGTCGTCAATGGCCAATCCGTGGCGGAGATAATCTCCGGTTGGACCGGGATCCCGATCGGTAAAATGGTGGCTGACGAGATCAATGCGGTACTGAATCTCTCGTCTACATTGCGCGAACGCGTGCTCGGTCAGGACCATGCACTTGAGGCGATCGCCCAGCGTATTCGCACTTCTCGTGCTGGGTTAACTGATCCGAAACGCCCTATCGGCGTATTCATGCTTGTCGGTACGTCCGGTGTTGGTAAAACTGAGACAGCGCTGGCCCTGGCCGAAGCTTTATACGGCGGCGAACGAAATTTGATCTCTATTAACATGAGCGAATATCAGGAAGCCCACACCGTCTCCAGCCTAAAAGGCTCGCCTCCGGGATATGTTGGTTACGGCGAGGGCGGTGTCCTTACCGAAGCGGTTCGACGCAAGCCTTATTCTGTGGTCCTGCTTGATGAGGTCGAAAAAGCTCACCCGGACGTTATGGAATTGTTTTTCCAGGTGTTCGATAAAGGTGTGCTGGAAGACGGCGAGGGCCGCGAGATCGACTTCAAGAACTGCGTGATCATATTAACGTCGAACATTGGTACGGATACGATCATGAAGCTCTGCGCCGACCCGGAGACGAGGCCGGAACCGGAAGGCATTCTCGAAGCCATAAAACCGGAATTGAACAAGGCGTTCAAGCCCGCACTTCTCGGCCGTATGGTCACGGTACCGTTTTATCCGATATCCGACGAGATCCTGCGGTTGATCATCAAACTTCAGCTGAAGAAGATCAAACAGCGTATCGCGGACAATCACGGAGCTCAGTTCTCCTATGACGATGCAGTGATCGAAACTGTGGCAAAACGCTGTACCGACGTGGACAGCGGCGCCCGAAACGTTTACAACATCCTCACGGGCACGATGCTTCCGGACATGAGCGGTGAAGTGCTTTCTCGAATGGCTGCCGGTGAGAGCATCAAGAATGTTCATGTTGGCGTCGATGCGGATGAGAAGTTCGTTTACCAGATCACTTAGGGTCGGTGTGTAGGTCCGCACTGGCAGAATTCCCGCATGCCGGAAATTGGTAATTTCGGCATGCGTAGAATATCGGTCGATGGTTGTGGCGTCCGCCGTAGGTGTTTTGTTTGGCCCCATCGCTCTCGAAGCGTTGTAATTCTCAGACCACTAAGGTCCCGTTCGGTTCGGGATCGAGTGCAAAAAACCTTTGATCGAACGTCTAGTTTTGCGGCCTATTGGCTGCGATTGATGTATGGCATCCACGCAAGCAAACAGATTACTTAGCCTAACGACGCCGCTGCCCTACGATCAGCTGCTTATTACAAGGCTTCGTGCATCAGAGGGGATCTCTCAGCTTTTCCGATATGAACTCGAAATAGTTCACGAACATGGTGAAGCCGGCAATGAGCCGTTCTATGTCGATCCAACAAAGTTGATCGGCCAGCCAATGTCCGTTCGCGCACGCCAGGTCGCCGGTGATGGTGAGATCGAGCGCCATTTCAATGGAATTTGTGTTCGATTTTCACAGGGAAACCGAAACACACTTTTTACGAGCTATAACGCCGAAGTAGTGCCGAGGGTTTGGCTGCTGACCCAGATCCGGCAAAGCCGTATATTTCAAAATAAGAGCGTTTCCGATATTCTCCGCGAGGTCCTCCAAGGATTTGAGGTGAGTTGGGAAATACAGGAAACACATGAACCTCGGAATTATTGCGTTCAGTATCGTGAGTCCGACTGGGATTTCGCCTCTCGCTTGATGGAGGAGGAAGGGATCTTCTATTTCTTCGAACACAGAGAGGAAGGGCACAAGTTGATCGTGGCGGACACTCCCCAAGCCCACAAAGACTTGCAAAGCAAGAACAAGATACCCTTTGAAATGGTACGTGCCTCTATTACCGAACAATGGGTCGGCTCGATACTTTCCTGGCACGTAGATGACAAGGTCAAAACTGGCAAGACCACACTATGGGATCATAATTTTGAGCTGGTCGGAAAGCGGCTAGAAGCTACCGAGCCAAGTCGTTTTAACATTGGACAGAACACAAAACTGGAATCTTACGATTACCCGGGCGGCTACGCCAAGACTTTTGATGGCATAGATCGAGGCGGCGGGGAGCAGTCGGGCGTGCTAAACAAGGTTTTTCAGGATAATAAGAGAACCGCGAAGATCCGCCAACAAGAACTGGACGTCGCCTATAAGAACAGTTTCGGTATTTCGGACTGCTGCTCGCTCACGCCTGGTTATAAGTTTGAGTTGACCGAACATCCGGTCAGTACTTATAACGGCAAGCACGTGATCGTTTCGCTAAACACAGCCGCAACCCAGTCACCTGCTTATATCTCAGACGAAATGGTATCGAATTGCTACACAGCAAGCTTCGTCTGTATTTCGCATGGAAAGTCCGACAGCCCGCCATTCAGGCCCAACCGCACAACTCCGACCCCGACAGTACAAGGAACGCAGACCGCCGTGGTCGTAGGGCCTGCGGGTGAGGAGATCTTTACCGACAAATATGGACGCGTGAAGGTCCAGTTCCATTGGGACCGCGAAGGACACCAGGACGAAGGAAGTTCCTGCTGGGTCCGGGTCGCGCAAACATGGGCGGGTAATAAATGGGGAACGATGTTCATTCCGCGCATCGGTATGGAGGTTTTGGTCGATTTTCTCGAAGGCGACCCGGACCGTCCGATCATCGTCGGTTGTGTTTACAATCCGGAGAACATGCCGCCATACACGCTGCCGGATGAAAAGACAAAGTCGACGATCAAATCGAATTCCAGCAAAGGCGGCAGCGGATTCAATGAGATCCGTTTTGAAGACAAGAAAGGGTCGGAACAGATCTTTATACACGCGGAAAAGGACAAGGATATCCGTGTAAAGAACGACCTGAAAGAGACCATAAACCATGATCGCCATTTGATCGTCGATAACGATCAATATGAAAAGGTCAAAAAAGACAAGCATCTGGACGTCACCGGCAATCAAACCGAGAAATTCGGCGGTTCGGTCGCACAAAATATCGGCGGCAGCCATGACGTCAAGATAGCCCAAAAGTATGCCGCTGACGCGGGGACGGAGATCCACCTTAAGGCGGGCATGAACACCACGATCGAGGCCGGGGCATCTTTGACACTGAAAGTCGGCGGAAATTTTGTGAATATCAATCCGGGCGGAGTATTCATAAAAGGAACCATGGTGATGATCAATAGCGGCGGTGCAGCCGGTTCCGGCTCAGGAGCTTCACCTGGATCACCCACCGCCGCCAAAGAGGCCGATAAGGCTGAAACCGGGAAAGCAGCGAAAGTGCCTAGCCCGCCGCCGGCAAAGCAACCTGCGCAATTTGCCGCCCTTGCATCTCTCGTACGCGAAAAAGCCGTCAATCCTGGAGCGATGTCGGTCCAGCAGGCAGCAGCCGGCATGGCTGCTGCGGTTGCCAACGAAGCAAGAAATGCATCGCAAGCTGCACAGGCAGCGATGGCCGGGGCGGCGGCCGCGGCAATGGCTGCTGCACAATCAATGGCCGATGAGGTAAAACAGAAGGCCGACGATCTCGCTGACAAAGCTAAGGATAAGCTTGATGAGGCAAAGGCTCTGGCCGAAGACTTGAAAGACAAGGCTGAAGAAATGGCAGACAAGGCACTTGCCGCTGCTCAAGAGGCGAAAGACAAAGCGCCGGAGCTGGCCGATAAGGCCAAGGAAGCCGTCACCGAGGCACAACAGGCGGCGCAGGAAAAACTAGACGAAGCAAAGCAGGCAGTTGAAGACGCAAAGCAGGCAGCACAAGAGAAGGTTGAAGAAGCCAAAGCCGCAGTAGAAGAGGCGAAGCAACAAGCCCAGGCCGCGGCAGAAGAAGCCAAAGAGCAGGCTGAGCAGGCGGTCAACGAGGCTAAGGAAAAACTGAACGAAGCGCAACAGCAGGCACAGCAGGCTGTCGACGACGCAAAGCAGCAGGTCGAAGAAGCCAAGCAGGAAGTGGAAAAAGCTGCCGAAGAGGCAAAACAACAGGCCGAGAAGGCCGTCGAGGAAGGAAAACAGCAAGCCGAGCAAGTAGTGAATGAGGCAAAGGACCAAGCCGAACAGGCAGTCGATAAGGCAACCGAGGCCGCGACGGACGCCGCAAAGCAGGCAGAGGAAGCCGCCACACAGGCTGCTGAAGAAGCTAAACAGGCCGCTGAACAGTTGACGGAGGAAGCTGGCAAGGCGCTGCAGGGTGCGCAGGACGCTATACCGTTCATGTAATTCGTATTGTATTGGTGATTATGGATCAACAGTTGGTTCGACAGCATTTGTTCAATAACCGCACCCAGCTTTATGGTGTGCTGGACGGAGTAATGGTGCCTGATCTTCCGAATCGTCTATACAAGGGGCAGGTTCCGAACTATTGTTTATTGACCGGCGACCTGACTCCTGACATGATCTATGCTGCGCCATATCTGGTCTATCTTTCGCCTGACAGTAAGTTTGCGGATTGGGTGCTCGAAGAATCGTTTGGAAAGCACTGGGGCATTTTTGTCCAGTCTCCGCGGTCGATGATCGAGATGCGCAGGCATTTCAGAGCTTTGATGCAGACATATGACGAACGCGGTAACCCGATGAAATTTCGCTTTTATGACCCGCGTGTGCTTGGCAAGTTTTTACCAACGTGCAATGGCGGAGAGTTAAAAACCCTTTTTGGTGAAGTATCGGCGTTTTATACCGAGGCGGAAACTAACGACGCGTTAGTGCGCTACAGAATCGACAACGGCAAATTGGATACGACCGTTCTGAATAAGGAGTCATAGATCATGCCAACTGGACCAGCCGCGAGGATCACTGATAACGTCGTCCACCCGCTTCCGCCGGTGCTTACGCCTGGGCCTGGAGCCTTGACGGTTTTGATCGGCTTTTTGCCTGCCTGGCGTGCGGTTCCGACTGGTGCAGGTGCGGCCCTGCAAGCGGCAAATCAAGCCGCGACCACAACAATTAAAGCGGCCGAAGCGGCGACCGCTGCGGCAGCCGGAACGCCCGGAGCACCTGCCGCGTATGCAGCGGAACAGGCTACAAAAGGGGCATTGCTTGCATCGATGTCGGCGATGGTAAACGCGATTCCGGGCGACACACACGCGTGTGTTACGCCGCTGCCTGTGCCTCCGCACGGCCCTGGTAAAGTTATTGACGGCTCGGCGACGGTTCTGACGGAAAATCTCCCGCAATCGCGAATGGGCGACACGATAATAGAGGCCGTTGGTCCGCCTAATAAGATAGCCAAAGGCGAAATGACCGTCATCGTTGGTGGTTGAACTTTATCCGGAGTAATTCAGAATGCTTGTTATCAGGGACTCTCAGATCGAGAGCTTTATTGCACACAACGATGCAGACCTCGTCAAGGTCGTCTGCGACGCGGTAATAAAGAGCAATCGAGAGCGTGTTTCGACGCTGCGTCCGATGCGGATCGCCTCGATGGTTCGCCTCGGCATCGAAACGGCGAAAGCGGCCGGAGTAAAGAGCCCGGAAGACATTGGTGTCTTTGTGGCGCTGATGTTTGAGATCTCGCCGACGTTTTACAAACAGCCGGTGATCGCGTCGGTGCTTGCTGACAAGAATTTTTCAATAGGAGAACGTTTGTCGCAACTGCCGGAACGCGTTCCCGACGAGGCTTGGGAAGACGCCGTAAATTCTTACGACGAGAAGTTCTGGTTTGTCGAGGCAAAATAGAAGGAACGCGGATGCCTTCGTCCGCAGATGCTTTCCATCATGAACGAAGATCAAAAAGTACCGGTCAGCTACATTGAACGCACCGTCGCACAGGCCGAGGTGGTCGAAAACCTCGCCCGCCGGCAAAAGGAAAGCGGCGACGCATCACTCGCCGCGCAGCTTGAGGTCGAGATGGAAAAGCTCGCTTTCTTTCAAAATACCGCAAAGGGCGGCCACAAACGGCGGGCTCAAAGCGCGATCGAAAAAGCCCGCGGCGTCATGCGCGGCCGCGCCGTCACCCAACCCTTGCCTCGCATTTAGTATTTCGGGACATTTTTCTCAAAAGTTCTCTAGTCTTCTCGCTTAACGTACCTGACCGTTTCTTTCCATTTTCCTTTCAAGAGTCTACGCGTCACGATCTTGACTTTTGCCTCGTCCGGAATCGTCGCGTCCTCGACCTCCCTAAAGACCTTTACCGGACGCCCGCCAACGACTGCATATTCCTCTGTTACATGCCAGCAGCATCCGCTTTTATCAAAGATCCGGAGCCGTTTCTTTTTCGCATCAACCGTGAACATTCCCAGATGATAACCAAGCCTTGTAAACGCCTGGTCGAAAACGAATTTCCCTGCCTTTCTACTTGACAGGTAAACCCGATATGACGGGCCGCCGTACGATCCGTTTTCACCGTCGCAAATAGCGACGTCTTCCATTCCGTCGAAATTGAAATCCCCGATGTTAATGACACTTTGCATGTCGTACAACAAACTAACATTGACAGGAGGCACGCCTTCATCATCCAGCTGTATGAGAGTATCGTTGTGTTCGATGGTCTGATAGGGCCTCAGGATTCCCTTTTTGAAAAATTCGAACCTTGATCTGCCACGGCAAAAACCGTTCTCACAGCCCGTGACAGTTATCCTTATATCGAAGAACTTCGAAGCATTTGTTATTTCGAATCTATGTTCCGCAAAGAGTGAAAACGGAAGGAATAGAAACAAGACGATTGAGATCCACTTCATACGTAAAGAAAGGCCGGCAGATCACCGGCCGCTCCGATCAAGGATGCGTCATATCCTCGGCGATGACCCACTCGTCAAATTGCTCTGGTGTGAGCAGTTCAAGTTCGACCGCCGATTCTTTGAGCGAAATTCCCTTCTTGTGTGCGTTCTTCGCGATCTTTGCCGCGTTGTCGTAACCGATGTGCTGATTCAGCGCGGTCACGAGCATAAGAGAGTCGTTCAAGTAATGGCCTATCCTTTCACGGTTGAGTTCGATACCGGCGATACAGTAATCGACAAAACCGTGGCAGGCATCGTGGATCAGCCGAACCGAATGAAGGAAATTGTGGATCATCACCGGCTTGAACACGTTCAGCTCAAAATTGCCTTGTGAACCGGCAAATCCGATCGCGGCGTCGTTGCCGAACACCTGCACCGCGACCATCGTCATCGCTTCTGACTGTGTGGGATTGACCTTACCCGGCATTATCGAGCTTCCCGGTTCGTTCTCGGGCAATGAAAGTTCGCCAATTCCGCATCGCGGCCCTGAGGCCAGCCAGCGAATGTCGTTCGCGATCTTCATCAGCGACGCGGCGAGTGTTTTCAAAGCACCGGAAGCAAACACCACCTCATCGTGAGCAGAAAGCGCGGCAAATTTATCGGGATGAGATCTGAACGGCAGGCCCGTTAGCTCGGCGATCTTCGCTGCGGCACGTTCCGCAAATTCGGGATGTGCATTCAATCCGGTTCCGACCGCAGTGCCGCCGATCGCAAGATCGAGCAAACCGGGCATCACCAATTTCATCCGCTCCATGTCGCGGTCGATCAGATTTGCCCAGCCATTAAATTCCTGGGTTACGGTCACAGGTGTTGCGTCCTGTAGGTGTGTTCGTCCGATCTTGACAACACCTTCAAACTCCTTTGCTTTCGCCTTAATTGCCTCGCTGACCTTTTGCACCTCGGGGATCAGTGCCGTCAACCGTTCGGCGGCGGCGATGTACATCGCGGTCGGAAAGGTGTCGTTCGACGATTGCGATTTGTTTACGTCATCGTTCGGGTGGATAGGTTTCTTCGATCCCATCTCGCCGCCCGCGATCTCGATCGCTCGGTTCGAGATCACCTCGTTGGCGTTCATGTTCGTCTGTGTGCCTGAACCTGTCTGCCAAACGCGAAGCGGAAAGTGTTCATCCAGTTTTCCTTCGATGACCTCGTCCGCTGCCTGTGAGATGAGTTTCATTTTATCCTCGGGCAGTTTCCCGAGGTCGAAATTCACGATCGCCGCGGCTTTCTTCAGGATGCCCAGTGCTCGAATTACCTCGCGCGGCATCACGTCAAAGCCAATGTTGAAGTGCTTCAGCGAACGCTGTGTCTGCGCTCCCCAATAAACATTCGCGGGCACCTCGATCTCGCCCATCGAATCTGTTTCTATTCGTGTATTTGTTGACATTACTTAAGTTTCGGAAAGATACCTTTCCCCCGATTTTATCCCATTGAAGAACGAAGTTCGAATCGCACCAATTTGACCGGTCAATCCCTTCATTGATACTTTCCGGTCTTGAGTTGTGCCTCGATCCTTAAAAGTGCCATTTGAAGATCTCGGGCGGCCGCAAACGCCTGCGAACTCGGTGTCACATCAGCATCCTGAAGCAGATCAAGTAGCTGTGCAAATGCGCCGGGAAGCCGCGAAAGCGGCATCTGGGCGATAATGACGGGCGTTCCGGGACGCGGATTTTCACCGTTTAGAATAGCCTTGAGCTTTACGACCGACGGGCTGTTGGGGTTACTCTTCTCAAGATCTGCGATCAGTTTTCGCGTCTCATCAGCAAGCGTTCTTGCTTTGGCAATGCCATCGTACGCCTGCATCGAGAGGTCAAACTGCTGTTTCAATCCAAGAGGTGATGTCTTTACGCGCGGATCCATTCTGACCGTTAGCCTTTGCGTATAATTTTTGCCGTCAACCGTTAGTTTCAGCGTATAGGTCCCGGGCAAAACTGCCGGCCCTTGAGGTGTCCATGGCGTATCGGCATAGATGGCCGAGATAGGAAGGTCATATTGATCCGACGGCGGATTAGGATACAACAGGTCCCAAACGAACCGCTGCATTCCCGATTCATTCTTCAACGGCTGAAACGGCCTTATCCAATATTCCGGAGGATTTATCTTCGAAGTGTCCACCGCAAGCGGTTTATCATCGCTCGAAAATCGACGCACAAGCCGCCCCGATGCATCCGTGATCTCGAGCGTTATCGGTGACGCAGCAGGAGCTTTCAAATAGTAATTTATGATCGCTCCGTCAGGCGGATTCTGGCCCGCGGGCTCTTCGGGTGGAAACGGCGTATCGGTATGCAGGCTGCGTTTTACACGCGTAGCGAGCTGCGGCTTGAAAAGCAGCGCCTCGGCCAATTTCGTTTCGGTATTGATCTGCCGGAGCGGTGTTATGTCGTCCAGTATCCAGAACGAGCGTCCATGAGTACCGACCACGACATCGTCATCTTTGATAACAAGATCGCGGATCGATGTTGCGGGCATATTAAGCCGGAGCGGCTGCCAGTTTTCGCCATCATCTATTGAAAAATAGACCGCCTGTTCGGTACCGCAATAGAGCAGTCCCTTTCGAATCGGATCTTCGCGGACCGCGTTCACGATCCCGCCTTCAGGGATCCCATTCACTATCTCTTTCCACGTCTTTCCGCCATCATGAGTCCGGAAGATGTGCGGCTTCAGGTCGTCGAGACGAAACGTGTTGATCGCCGCATATGCAGTATTAGCGTCAAAACGACCGGCATCGATCAGCGACACCTTTGCCCAGGATTTGAGCTCAGGGGGCGAAACATTTGTCCACTTTTTCCCGCCGTCGCGGGTAACATGGATCAGTCCATCATCTGTCCCGGCCCAGATCGTGTTGATATCCTGGTAAGACGGTGCAACAGTGTAAACCACGCCCCGCCGCGGCATAGTTTCCATTTCCTTTGTCTTGTAAACACCGACGTTTTCCGGCACGTCCCACTTCTCTCTTGAAAGATCCGGGCTGATGACCGACCAACTCTGTCCACCGGTCGTCGTCTTGAATACGACATTTCCGGCAAAATATAGAGTCCTTTTATCGACCGGGGAAAATATGACCGGTGCCGTACGCAGATAACGATACTTACCGGTGCGTATCGCCTCGGGCATTATGTTTTGAACGTGGCGCGTCCGGCGGTCAAACCGAGTGAGTTTGCCGCCATAAACGATGTTCGGATCGAGCGGATCTGGCGCGACATAGCCGTATTCTTCCACACCGACCGTCTCCCAATCCCACGCCCCGATCGCCCCTGTCCTGCCGCGGGACGCTACACACGCCGATCCGCTCTCCTGCTGTCCGCCGCACACCCAATACGGCCACTGGTTATCGGTGATGACGTGATAGAACTGCGCAGTCGGCTGGTTGTACCAGCTTGACCACGTTTCGCCGCCGTTCACGGTTATGGTCGCGCCCTGATCGACAGCAAAAAGAATGATGTCCGGATTCTCCGGATTGATCCAGATGCGATGGTAATCGTCACCGCCCGGTGCTCCCTTAAATCCGGTGAAGGTCTTTCCGCCGTCGGTAGATTTGAATGACGCCACGTTAGCAACAAAAACCGTATTCGGATCTTTCGGGTGTACCTTTAATTCAGCAAAATCACTCCCTCTTCCCCAAAGACGAGGGTCACCGTTCACACGTGTCCAGTTCTCGCCTGCGTCACTTGAACGGTAAATACCGGCAAATCTTGCTTGAGCGTCGACGGTTGCGTAGAGAACCTTAGGATCGGAGCGCGAGATCGAAAAACCTATGCGGCCCAATCCTTGCTCAATGGTCGGAAACCCCGAAGTGATCTTCTTCCATGTGGTACCGCCGTCGGTCGATTTAAAGAAACCGCTTTCCTTTCCCTGCCACGCACCGTTTTCCCAAGGTCCTTGTCGGCCCGCCCAGAGATCCGCATAAACAACGTTTGGATCCTTCGAATCGATCTCAACCTGAAATGCCCCGGTGTCTTCATCCTTGTAAAGAACTCGCTCAAACGACCTTCCACCGTTGATCGATCGATAAACACCGCGTTCTGTGTTCGGCCCATAGGGATGGCCGAGCACGGCAACGAAAAGTCGATTCGGGTCTCGCGGATCGACCGAGATGCCGGCGATCTGCTGGCCCTCACGCAGCCCTAAGTGTTGCCATGTCTTCCCGCCGTCTGTTGACTTATACATTCCATCGCCTGTCGAAAGATCAGGCCGCTGAAGCCCCTCGCCGCTACCAACATAGATGACGTTCGGATCCGACGGCGCAATTGCGATGTCGCCGATCGAACCCGTCGGCTGATCGTCGAAGAGAGGTTTCCATGTCCGCCCGGCATCGTTAGTTTTCCAGACGCCTCCATTATTCACACCGATGAAAAATACATTTGGTTGCGATGGAATGCCTACAGCCCCTACTGTCCGTCCGGCACGGAATGGCCCTATCATTCGCCATTTCATATCTTGATAGAGCTTTTGATCGACGCTCTGTGCCCGCGAGACCGAAGGATGTGCAAAAACAACTGTGAGAACAACAAGAAGTGACAAGATCTTGGCTAAACAATTTCCACTCATTTCAATAACGTCCTTAATAAATTAAGCATTCCGTAAATGGCAGGGTTTGACTGCTAATCTTACTGCAATTCAGGGCGCAAATACATCTTGACTTGACCGGCCCCAATACTTAATCTTTAGCGTCCGCTTTCTCAGCCAGAGTAGTTTATGGACAGCATTAAGCTTTTCTTTTCGATATACATTCGACCCGGATTTGCCTTTAGCGAGATCATGGATCGCGGCAGCTGGATCATCGCGGCGGGGATATGCCTCGTCGTCGGCATTCTCTTCTTCGGCACCGTAAACGCACGGCTGGAAACGGCATATCGTATTCCGTCGATGGCCGATTATTACGATCCCGCTATTTATGAAATGGACCCCGATTCGCCAATGTTTGCAAGGTCTGCCGAGCAATCTGCGGACCGGTACAAAGCGGCACTTGATTCCCGCAAAACCGTCCCGGTATTCGGCGATCGGTTTCAGCGATATTTTTCGTTCGATCCATCGGGATCTTATCGTCCGGCCTTGGCTATTTCGGTCTTCTACGTCCCGTTGGCGATCCTTTTTGTATCCATTTTCGGCGGACTCGGCGGATTTGGACTGCTTTTTCGGCGTGACTATGCCGTCCTCGCTACCTGCACCTTACTTGCATGGGCGGCAGGCCATCTGCCATTCGCACTTGCAGGCCTGGCAATGTTCGCGACCGAAACCGACCCTGCCGTCTATTTTCTGCTTTGGATGGCGAGCGGTGCGCTGTTTGGGTTGTTTATGCTTTTCGCAGTCCGAACTGTATTCGGAACGTCATTTGGAGTCGCATTGGCGGCAGTGATCTTGGCATCGCCGGCATTTACGATCTCGATGTACATTTTTCAGTACGTATCGCCGTGGCTGTTGTCGCCATTCCTTCTCTTCTGGGTGATCATCTATTTCGGCGGTTTTTTGGGTGGCGAAGTTCGAGGTTTTGGAAACGCATTCCGTCAAAGGCAGGATCTAAAACGCTTTCTGCAGAATGCAACCGTCAACCCAAAGGACGCTGATGCTCACGTACAGCTTGGCTTGATCTACTTGCAGCGACGACAGGAGGTGCGTGCCACTGAACATCTGACTAAGGCCATCGAGATCGACAAAACCGAGATCGACGCAAATTACGAACTCGGAAAGCTGGCCCGTTTGCATGGAGAACTTCAAAAGGCGTTGGACCATTTCGCGGTTGTCGTCGAACAGGACGACAAATTTCGGCTGAGCGAGATCTGGCGTGAGATCGGCGCTACTTATTTGGAGGCAGGAATGCTGGCTGAGGCACGCGATGCATTAGAGAAGTTCGTTGAACGTCGAAACGTCGATCCGGAAGGCCTTTACTATCTCGGCAAAGTTCTAAAAGCCGTTGGCGAACGAGAACGCGCTCGCGAGATGTTCGAAGCCGCAATTGAATCGGCCCGCACATCTCCTTATTTCCGCAGCAGACAGCTTGGCCAATGGGCAAAGCTCGCCCGGAAAGAGATCTGATTTTCGAATAAGATGCTGGTTCTTAATACCTATTTCGCAGCCGGCTTTTCGATCGGCAACCCGGCTGATTCCCAGGCTGCGGTCCCTCCTGAAACATTAAACACCCAGTTATAGCCATTCTTGACGAGGATCTCAGACGCCTCTTTCGACCGCCTGCCAGTTTGGCAGATGACATAAACAGGCTCATTCTTTTCCAGCCTGTCCAGTCTCTCGGGCAATTCGTTCAATGGGATATTTATAGCGCGTGCGGCGTGACCTGCCGCATATTCTTCTGGAGTCCTAACATCAACGAATTGAGAATATGCGGCTTGCGTCTTTTGAAGAGCATCGTTTGGGGCGATCTCATTAACGGCCGCTTTAATCGCCGTTTCAGGTGGCGGTGTGTCCAGTTTGGTCATATCGCGGGCACAACCGAAAAGCACCACTGCCAAAGCAATAACCATTAATAGTGAAATTTGTTTCATATTAGATCACTCCTTCTTGAATGAACCGAAAATCCAAAGACAGAGCGCGGAAATAAACGTCCCGTCCGGACGTCTTGTGTGAATTTGTCCGCAAAACATCACTCGGATCAGCGGATCTTTCATATTCAACATTCCAGTTGGCAATTATCGTTCCTCGGATCATTCTGCCCGGTATGTGACGATAAAGCGTGGAGCAGGCGGCTCTTCTGTCTCGTCGATCATTATCTCGAAGCTGGTCTGGATCAATCCGTGTTCTTCGAATCGCGATAAGTCTTTTCGGGAAAGCGGCCAGGGCATTTGAGCCGGCTTTTCATCGTCCTCTCGGCCCCGGGTCACGACCACTATTTCACCGCCCGGTACAACAAAGGACGCTATCGCATCGATGACTCGTACACGCATTTCAAGCGGCAGCGGCTGGATCGTGTAAACCTCAAGGACAAAATCAAACGCCCCGAGCCAACCACGAAAAGGCTCAAACAGATCCATCACCTCGAACTTAATATCCCGACCGGAATGCAGCTTCCGAGCCCATTCGATCGCCGTCGGTGAGATGTCGAACGCGGTCACTTCAAAACCAAGATCGTCCAGATAGACGGCATCGTCACCAAGTCCGCACCCGACGACCAATGCCTTTCGGCCATCGCCTTTCAGTTCGGCCTTTTCGGCCCATGCCCTGAAGAAGCGATTAGGTTCAAGATCTGCCCACGGGATCTTTCTGTTATCGCCTTTAGCTTCTTTGTAAAAGGCCTCGAACCAGCCCGTCGCATCACCGCGATCAGCGAATTGAGCTGCTAATTCGCGCGCCCTTGCCCTTTCAGCTTCTTTGTTATCCATTTAGGGCAGTTTACATTACCCGACACAATGGTCACTAGCCTAGTAATCCTGAAAATTCTATAATGATCATTTGGCTATTAATTGATATTTCTAACTTACGAGAGGGTAAAGCATTGGCTGAACAATTTGACGTTTGCATAATCGGTTCCGGTCCCGGCGGATATGTGGCCGCCGTCCGAGCGGGACAGCTTGGATTAAAGGTCGCGATCGTAGAAAAAGAAAAGGACGCAAAGCTTGGCGGAACATGCGGGCTCCGCGGCTGTATTCCGACAAAAGCTCTGCTTAACGCCGCACACCTGTACCATAAAGCAGGAGAATTTGAGAAATACGGCCTATCGGTCAAGGACCTCAGCTACGATTGGGCGGGCGTTCAAAAGTACAAATCCGGAATAGTCGACAAGAATGCCGCCGGCGTGACCTATCTGATGAAAAAGAACAAGGTCACTGTATTTAACGGCTTCGGTAAGATCGCCGGAAAAGGAAAGGTCGAAGTCGCCCTCGCCGATGGCAAGAAAGAGACGATCGACGCGAAGAACATCATCATCGCCACTGGATCGGTCGTTCGCCCGATCCCCGGCTTCGAGACCGACGGCAAGCAGGTCGTCAATTCCGATCACATCCTCGAACTCACGAGCGTTCCGAAATCGTTGATAGTGATGGGCTCAGGTGCGGTCGGATCGGAGTTTGCGAGTGTCTATCACCGTTTTGGGACCGAAGTCACCTTAGTCGAACTGCTCGACCGCATTGTCCCTCTTGAGGATGCAGAGGTCTCAAAAGAACTTCAACGTGCGTTTAAGAAGCAAGGCATCAAGGTAGAGACAGGTGTAAAGCTCGACAAGCTGACGAAAGACAAAAAAGGCGTTAAGGTCAGCGGTAAGAACGGCAAGGGTGAGGACGTGACTTTCGAAGCCGAAATGCTGCTCGTTGCTGTCGGACGCATGCCGTATCTCGAAAACCTGGGCCTCGAAAATACCAAGGTCGTCGTCAATCCTCGCGGAACCATCAAGGTCAACGAATATTGCGAGACCGACGAACCGAACGTTTTCGCAATCGGCGACGTTATCGATACCGCCTGGCTCGCTCACCTCGCTTCGAAAGAAGGGATTCTCGTCGTCGAAAAGATCGCCGGGAAAAAGGTCGAACCGATCAAGCAAAACCTTGTCCCGAACTGTACCTACTGCGATCCGGAGGTCGCATCTGTCGGCCTGACCGAAGCAAAGGCAAAAGAAGCGGGTTACGACGTCAAGGTCGGCAAGTTCCCGTTCTCGGCATCGGGCAAGGCCCGCATTCTCGGCGAGACCGACGGCTTCGTGAAGATAGTTGCTGAGAAGAAATACGACGAGGTCCTCGGCGTCCACATAATCGGCCCGCACGCGACTGAACTCTTGGCGGAAGCGTGCGTTGCCATGGCGCTTGAGACGACCGCCGACGAACTCGGCCGTGTCATCCATGCACACCCGACCGTCAGCGAATCCGTTATGGAAGCCGCCGAAGGCGTGCATGATCTGACGATACATATCTAAACGACAAGCAGACTCAAAAACTGAATGGCCGCGAATCTTTTGGATCGCGGCCTTTTCTTTATGGAATGGAAGTTCGTTTTTCTGACCACTTCCCTCTCGTAAAATCAGGGAATTTTATCGGCATCGAACCTTTGGCAACGGAGATCTCGCTCAAAGGGCCGGGAGCACTCCAGGCGGCAGCGTCGTAAACGTCCATATCCGGAACAAACCCTTCGCGCATACATTGAACCAAGCGCCAACACATTAGATAGTCCATGCCGCCGTGGCCGCCGAGCTTACGGGCCTGTTCACCAACTTCGCGCCATAGTTGATGCTCATATTTCGCCTTGTATGCGTCGATCGGCTGCCACTGGTGCCCGCCCTTGTCCTTCTCGATATAGATGCGTGACGGATAATCGCGAAAGATCCCTTTCGTCCCCTGAACCAAATTTATCCGATCGTAAGGCCTAGGTGTACTCACATTGTGCTGCACTAGTATCGTGCGGCCCTTCGCTGTCTTGATCAGATTCGTGTTGTAATCACCGCATTTATAGACTTCTTTCTGTCTCGGATCGTCCGCCGCTAGCTTCTCTTTCCTGTATTCCTGTAACCCTAAACTGCCCGAACTCATCGCGACCATATGATCGAACTTATCTCCGCGATTAATGTTCATGTAATTTGCAACGGGCCCTAGGCCATGGGTCGGATAGAGATTGCTGTCACGCTGAGTGTGATGGGCTCGCCGCCAGAGCCCTTCGTCTTTTGTTTCAAACAAGATCTCTCTGAGGTCGTGGTTGTAGGCGCCTTCGCCATGAACGATCTCGCCAAGCACGCCCGCACGCACCATGTTCAGGATCAGGAGCTCGTCATAGTCATAACAGCAGTTCTCCATCATCATCATGTGCTTGCGAGTGAGTTCTGATGTGTCGACCAGCTGCCAGAGTTCTTTTAGCGTATATGCCGCAGGCACTTCCACCGAGACATGTTTGCCTGCGTTCAAAGCTGCAAGCGACTGTGGGACATGCCATTCCCAAGGTGTTGCGATATAAACGAGATCGATGTCATCGCGCTTGAGCAGTTCTTCATAGCCTCGGTCGCCTTTCACATAGACCGCCGGAGCAGGCATTCCCACCTTCTCGACTATCGCTTTCGCTTTGTCCGCCTTTTCCTGAACGATGTCGCACAGCGCGGTGATCCTAACGCCGGGCACGGCAACAAATTCCCCGAGCACGCTTCGACCCCTGAGTCCTGTCCCGATCATCGCGATCCGGACCGTCTCGTGACGTTTGAATGGAACACCGATCATAGTCTTCGCCTTAGGCACCGAGCCGGCGATCAGGTTTTCAAGGGTCGCATCGCTGGTTTCGGATGCGACGGCCTTGCCGCCTAAAAGGCTTATTCCAATGCCTGCAAGGGCAGAATTCCGCAGCATCTCGCGGCGAGAGATCTTGTTGTCGTTCATTTTTGTCTCCTGAAAGGTTAGGGAACTTTTCTGATAATATTTGAACCCGAGCGGGCATGCAAAACCCGAACGCGGCCGCGATGAACCATATCCGAACTTTGATATACTCTTTTTTCCTATGGCGATCGCATCGACATCCTATCCCAGAAATAAGATCAAGGTCCTTCTGCTCGAGAATATCTCTGATGCTGCTGTTAAAGAACTGGAAGCGGGCGGTTACACGCACATCGAACGCATCGGCGGTGCCCTCGGCGAAGCGGATCTTATAAAGGCAGTTCGCGGTGTACACCTTCTCGGAATTCGTTCAAAGACCAAGGTCACAAAAAACGTACTTGAAGCGGCGGACAAGCTCCTTGCGATCGGGGCGTTTTGTATCGGCGTAAACCAGATCGACCTGAAGGCGGCGACTGAAAAAGGCATTGCGGTCTTTAACGCCCCGCACGCAAACACGCGTTCGGTAGCTGAGTTGATCATCGGCCTCTCCGTAATGCTCATTCGAAAGATCGCAGACAAGAATGCTGCAGCTCATCGCGGCGAATGGCTAAAAGAAGCAAAAGGCAGCTTCGAGCTTCGCGGCAAAACGCTCGGCATTATCGGCTACGGCAATATCGGCTCGCAGGTCTCTATCATGGCGGAAGCGATGGGAATGCAGGTCATGTATTTTGATATCGCGACCAAGCTGCCGCATGGCAACGCTAAGCAGATGCGTGATCTGAAAGAAATGCTCAAGCGGTCTGACATTGTCACGCTTCACGTTCCGTCTGATAGGACGACACGGAACATGATCAACGCCGACACGCTAAAGGCGATGCGAAAGGGCAGTATTCTCATCAACCACAGCCGCGGCGACGTTGTAGATATCAACGCCCTTAAGAAGGCGATCGTCAATGGCAAGCTGAGCGGAGCCGCGATAGACGTTTTCCCTGAAGAACCCGAAAAGTCCGGCGACAAGTTCGTCACCGTATTACAGAATCTGCCGAACGTCATATTGACGCCACACATCGGCGGCTCTACGGAAGAAGCCCAGGCGAACATCGGGCTTGATGTAACCGCAAAGCTGATCAAATATCTTGATTTCGGCACAAGCGAGGGTTCACATACAGTACCACCCGTTTCCTTGCCGCCCCAGGCCGGAACACATCGGATCCTGCATATACACCGCAACATTCCCGGCGTACTCGGCGAGATAAACTCGCGTCTCTCGAAACGCGGCATCAACATCACCGGCCAATATCTCAAGACCAACGAGGAGATCGGCTACGTGATACTCGACGTTGAATCCAAGATCGCAAAAGAAGCGTTCGAGCTGTTAAAGGAAGTTAAAGGAACGATCCGCTCCAGAATGGTGTATTGAGATGAAAGTCGTTATCCCAGGTGGAACCGGACAGGTCGGAACATTGCTGGCTCGTGCTTTTCACAGCGATGGTCATGATGTTGTTGTTCTCGGCCGTTTGCCCGAAAACCGTGAGTGGCGGACGAAGAAATGGGACGGCAAGACACTCGGAGACTGGGCCTTTGAGATCGATGGTTCAGATGTTGTCATAAACCTTGCCGGCCGCAACGTTAACTGTCGGTACAACGTAGAGAACCGCCGTCAGATGATGGACTCGCGAGTGGATTCGACCCGCGTTGTGGGTGAAGCGATTTCGAATGCGGTGAATCCACCAAGAATTTGGCTTCAAGCGAGCACAGCGACGATCTATGCACATCGCTTTGACGCGCCTAATGATGACGTTACGGGCGTCATCGGTGGAAACGAACCAGATGCACCTGACAGTTGGCGGTTCAGCATTGAAGTTGCTAAGGCCTGGGAAAGAACGGCAAACGATTCCGATACACCGAAAACAAGAAAACTGTTGATGCGGTCTGCGATGACGATGAGCCCGGATCGCGGCGGCATCTTTGATGTAATGCTCGACCTTGTCCGCAAAGGCCTTGGCGGCACGGCCGGCAGCGGAAAGCAGTATATTTCCTGGATACATGATCAGGATTTCATTCGCTCGGTGTATTGGCTGATCGAACACGAAGAGCTTTCGGGCCCGATCGCAATCGCTTCGCCAAATCCGCTGCCGAACCGCGAATTCATGCGTATTTTTCGCGAGGCTTGGGGAACGCGCATCGGGATACCGGCTATGGAATGGCAATTAGCGATCGGGGCGTTTCTGATGAGAACGGAAACCGAGTTGATCTTAAAAAGCCGCCGCGTCGTCCCCAAGCTGCTGACAGATTCCGGTTTCGAATTTGAGTTTCCCGATTGGAACGCAGCCGCCGAAGATCTTATTAAAAGATGGCGAACCCATAACTAATTATGAAGAAGTTGTTTTTCTCGCTTGTTGTTATCATCGTCGTCGGCATCAACGTAGCGTCGTCGCAATGGGCCAGGCAAGACGTCGATACGAAGGCGTCGTTTCGTGGGCTTTCGGTCGTAAATGAAAAGGTCGTCTGGGCGAGTGGCACGGGCGGTACTGTCATAAAGACAACCGATGGCGGAGCGACTTGGAAGGTGATGACCGTGCCCGGCGCAGAAAAGCTCGATTTTCGCGATATCGAGGCGTTCGACGCGAACACCGCCTACATCTTAAGCATCGGCAACGGCGAACAATCACGCATCTACAAAACGACCGACGGCGGCGCGACCTGGAAAGAGAAGTTTCGAAACAAAAACGAAAAAGCGTTCTTTGACGCGATTGCCTGCTGGGACGCCAAGAACTGCATAGCTATGAGCGACCCGGTAGATGGCCACTATCTGCTCATCAGTACAACCGACGGTACCTCATGGAATCCGATCATCAGCAATAGCCTCCCGGCTGCCAAAGACGGAGAAGCGGCGTTTGCCGCAAGCGGTACTTGTCTGATCGCCACCCCGGGAACAATGGCATATCTGGTCACAGGCGGAACAGACGCCAGAGTTTTTCGTTCATATGATAAGGGCAAAACATGGACCGTAGCGGATACGCCGCTCGTTAAAGGAAGCTCTGGGAGCGGTATTTTTTCCATCGCAATGAATGACGGAAAACGCGGCATCATTGTCGGCGGCAATTACGAAAAACCAGGTGACGCAACAAACATAGCCGCATTTACGCATGACGGTGCCCGAACGTGGAAACCATTGACGGGACTTAGCGGCTACCGTTCCGGTGTCGCGTTTATCGACAATGTGACTATCATTGCGGCCGGAACCAACGGCACTGATATTTCCTTCGACCGCGGGGCAACCTGGAAGAACGTCGGAAAGGAGGACCTTAACGCCGTTGACGCTAGAGGCAATAAGGCGGTGTGGGCCGTCGGGCCCAATGGGACTGTAGTAAGATTCGACTTACGATGAGCCAAGGCTTCACAAGTGTTCCGTTCAAAACCGAAAGCGCGCACGGGCTTTCAACGTATAACGGCGTGGCGAAATTTTCGGCCGCCGGGATCGTGCTTGAGTTCGAATCAAAGTGGTTTGGCATAATCGGCGGCGGCGTAAAAGAAGTGCGTCTGCCGATAGGCGAGATCTTGGATGTAAAGTTCAAGAAGGGAATTTTCAAGCGCGGTTCCAAGATCGTCATTCGCACAAAGACGTTTGCTACGCTGGCCACTCTGCCGAATAACGACGGCAAACTGACCCTTAAGCTCGAACGCGACGACTTCGAACGGGGTGAATCAGCGGTCTCCCAGCTTCAAAAAGACATGCAAGGATATGCGGCTGAGCTTCCGCCTCCACATTCGCCAGTCAGCGAACTCTTTCAGGACGAATCTGAAGACGAGACCAAACAACTCGGCTAATAGGGTTGGCAATATAAGGAATGCCCCCGCGGTGAGCAACGCTCAACTCGGGGGCATTATCGATCGTGATCTCCCAAACTACCGCTGCTGGGTTCTCGGATCGGTTTTCGGCTCAAGCTTATATTCCTTTGGCGGCTCGGCTCCGAGCAGGTTCTTGACGAAGTAATCCCAACGGCGACGCATCATGTAATAGCTGTCGGCACCGTAGCCGTGACGTGCATTCGGGAAAATGACGAGGTCAAAATACTTGTTCGCTTTCACCAAGGCATCTACCACGAGGTACGTATTATACGGCGGAACGTTGTCGTCCATGTTTCCGTGGGCGAGCATTAGCTTGCCTTTCAGGTTCTTGGCATTTATCTGGTTGGCCTGCTTTTGGTAGTTGTCGCCGACCGTGAGCCCGATGTACCTTTCGCCCCAGTCGTCCTCGTAGTTGCGATTATCGTGGTTTCCAGATTCTGCAATACCCACCTTATAGAAATCGGGGTAACTGAACATCGCGTCCGCGGTCGCAAAACCGCCGCCGGAATGTCCCCAAATTCCAACCCTCGAAAGGTCCATATACGGGTTTTTCGCGGCAAGTTCTTTCAGGCCGGCTATTTGATCTTCCAGCGTGTTGTCGCCCATGTTTCCGTAACACACGTCGTGGAACGATTTCGAACGATCGGGATTACAAGTACCGTCAATGATCACCACCACAAATCCAAGTTCGGCCAACGCCTGATGATCGCTTCGCGACGGTGAGAACGAACGCCCGCCAACCCCGCCGCCCTGTGGACCCGGATAGATGTAATTGATGACCGGATACTTTTTCGTACGGTCGAGATCTGTCGGCGTAAACATAACGCCGAAAAGGTCCCATCTGCCGTCGCGCGATTTTACCGTGATCGGCGTTGCAGGTTTCCAACCGGCTGCACGAAGGCGGCTCACATCGGCCTTTTCAAGTTCGACGATCAATTTACCTGTCGCATCCCTAAGCGTCGCAACGTTCGGCACGTCCATCTTCGAAAAATTATCGACAAAATACTTTCCGTCGTTCGACCACGTGATCTGATGATTGCCGTCCTCAGGCGTTAGCAGCTTAAGGTTCTTGCCGTCAAAATCGACGCGATAGAAATGCGAGAAATACGGGTCGCGGCCGGCCTCGCGTCCGTTCGCGTTAAAGAAGATCACGCGGTTGACCGCATCGACCCTTGAGATACTGGTAACCACGTAGTTCCCTTTTGTGATCTGCCACTTCGGTTTGCCCGTCGTAAGATCGTACATATAGAGATGGCCCCAATCATCGCGTTCCGAATACCAGATCGCTTCGTTTGTGGCCGGAAAATATCTCCAGTTGATCTCACCCTGGCCTGATTCATACTGCGTCGCAACCTTTTCTTCGAAAACGTCACGCACTTCGCCGGTCGCAACATTCGCGATACGAAACTTTGCTTCTTTGTGGTCGCGGCTGCTCGAAACAAACGCCAGCGCTGTAGTGTCCGCACTCCACTCGTTATCGCCAAACGTACCGTCACAGGCGATGTCGTCGCATAGGGTTCCGCGGCGGTCGTCCGGCCCCATCTTGAACCGCACCATCTTTCCGGTCTCAGTGTCGATCACCACACGATGGATCTTTATGATCTCCTTATCCTGCGGCAGCGGATACTTCCAAGCTTCAAGTTTTGGAGCACCGACGTTTGTCGCCGCTAGATACATGTCGCTGACGTGCCGCTGATCCTGCTGAAACGTCGCGATCTTCTTAGAGTCCGGCGACCAGAGGACTATCGCACGGTCGCTGTGTTTCCAGCCGGCATTGTCGGTTGCATAGCCGAAGTCCTTCACGCCGTCAGTCGTCAACTGTGTTTCCTTTTTCGATTCAATGTCACGTACCCAAAGATTCCAATCTTTGATAAACACTTCACGTTTCCCGTCAGGCGACCTTACGGCCAGGTTGCCGCCGAATCGTCCCGGACCGCCGCCGGCCGGCGCGGCAGGAAGTCCAAGTTCTGTCAAACTTTGCCCGGCCTTTTTAGTACCCGACGCCGGATCGACCAAAACAAGCTCGCGTCCGGTCGCTGTAAGGACCTGGTACCAAAACCGGCCGTCAGGCAAAAATGTTGGCCTCACTGATGCCCGGTCAACAAGCGGGGCCGTGTTGTATGCCAACATCTTCTCGGCCCGAGCATAATCCGCGGCAGTAAGTTGCTGAGCAAGACCAAGAGAAAACAGGGCGAAAATGATTGACGCAAGTGCAAGAAAACGACGAAGGTGTTTCATAGATGATCGGAGTGAATTCGGGCCGAGCGGTATTCGGAGTTTTTGATGTCCAAACATGCTGAGCCGTTTCGTTTTAATTTGAGGCCGACATTTTTAGGCTGTTGAACTTCTGATATTATGTGATATTTGGTAATTAATACGTAAATCCGAAAAGCTGGTTTTAGTTTATTTTGTTGAATTTTCACGAAGCTAAGATATGCCGAAATTCGTGATCGTGCGAGACATTCCCGGTGCGGGCGGCATGACCGCGGACGATCTAATGGCGGCCTCTCAGAAGTCATGCAGCGTGTTGAATAAGCTCGGGGCCGAGATCCAATGGATCCATCCCTATGTGACGGATGACAAGATCTATTGCATTTACACGGCGTCCAATAAAGACCTCATTGAAGAACATGCCCGTGAGAGCGGCTTTCCCGCAAGCCGGATTTCCGAAGTTCGTTCAATGATCGACCCAACCCGTGCCGGATCATAAGAATCTCGGAAAACTCGTCGCAATTCACGGTACGTCGCCTGTTTTTCTCCAGCGGGCGGCCATTGTAGCGGCTGTTTCGTTTTTATTTTTCTTCGCGATGCTCATCGCGTTCTATCTCCGTCAGCACTTCGGATATTTCCTTCTTTCTACCGCGTTTCTCATTGTTTTTGTTTTCACCTTGATCGGATGGTGGCTCCAAAAACGTAATGCGGTCGAGATATTCGCAAACGGACTTCGATACAATAAGCGCGAACTTAGATGGCAAGAGATCAAGGCGATCGAGAGCCCCGACCGCGAACTCGTCCTCATTCAGCCTGACGGAGAAAAGCTTGCGATATCGGGCACAATTTACGCCCTCGATGAGATAGAACACTACATTCGGCGTCAAATGTCTTGATCTCTTTCACCTTTTTTTTGCCATTCACTTCCTGTATTCTAATGGTTTGGATTTACATATGATTAGCCGGCCGGAGAACTTATGAGCGTTGAAGTGGTAATGCCCCAAATGGGCGAATCGATCACCGAAGGAACCGTTTCGAAATGGCTGAAAGCCGTGGGAGATAAGATCGAAAAGGACGAAGCGATCCTCGAGATCTCTACGGATAAGGTAGATGCCGAGGTTCCTTCGCCGTCCGCCGGCACGCTCCTTGAAATTAGGCATCAAGAAGGCGAAACCGTCGAGGTCGGCACAGTATTGGCAATGATAGGAGCCGACGGCGAAGTCGTTGCGCCATCTGCGCCACTTGCGCCGGCGCAAGATGGCGCAAGGAAGGTAGTTGAGGTATCTGAGCCTGAGATTCCCTCGATCATAGCTGATGCAGTTGCGCCCGCACCGACTCCCAACTCTGAAAACCATATCGACTCCGCGAAAGCTGGTACTTCAACAGAGGTCGTGATGCCTCAAATGGGCGAATCGATCACTGAAGGCACCGTATCTAAGTGGCTTAAGTCTGTCGGCGATTCGATCGACAAAGACGAACCGCTTCTTGAGATTTCCACGGATAAGGTCGATGCCGAAGTTCCCTCGCCAGTGGCGGGCAAACTCTTGTCGATCAATGTCAAAGAAGGTCAAACCGTTGAGGTTGGCTCTGTGCTCGCGCTCGTCGGAGCCGAAGGTGCCGTTCAGCCGGCGACCGGGAGTATTGCCAAAGTAGAGCCCCTTTCAAAGGCCGAGACTGTTTCAGCCGAAACCCCAGGATCTGCGATCCGAAGTCCAAAACCAGAAACGGCCGTTGCAGCCGTTGCTGCTAACGGCGGTGATCTGACTGTCGAACATCTGCGGCGCGCAAAGAGCAGCCCGTTAGTTCGAAATATTGCGAAGGAGCACGGCGTGGACCTTTCTCGAATTCCCGGTTCGGGCATCAGCGGACGCGTTACAAAAAACGACATAATGTCCTACCTTGAGACGGGAGCCGCCCTACGTCCGCAAGATCTTCTTGTAAAAGGCAGCGCGGTCTCGGCGGCACCTGCTGTTTCGGAACGTAGCGCAAAGACTGACTATATACCGGCACCTGTTACCACTTCCGTCGGTGACCGCGTCGAAAAGATGTCGGTCATGCGCAAGAAGATCGCCGACCACATGACGTTCTCGAAACAGACCTCAGCACATGTAACGAGCGTCTACGAGATCGACATGACAAATGTCGCGAAGTTTCGCGATAAGAACAAGGCCGAGTTCCAGTCGCGTTACGGGACGAAATTGACATACATGCCGTTCATCTTTCAGGCTGTGACGAACGCGATCCGAAAGTTCCCGATAGTGAACGCTCAGGTTGACGGCGAAAATATCATCTACAAGGGCGATATTAACCTTGGAATGGCGGTCGCACTCGACTGGGGACTGATCGTCCCGGTAATTCGAAAGGCTGACACGCTTTCACTCTCGGGGCTTGCGCTTGCCGCAAATGATCTTGCCGATCGTGCGAGGATGAAGAAACTGAATCCCGATGAGGTCACTGGCGGGACTTTCACCATTACAAACCCGGGAGTTTTCGGTGGTCTCTACGGTACTCCGATAATAAATCAACCGCAGGTTGCGATACTTTGCGTTGGAACGATCGAAAAACGTCCCAAAGTGTTCACATCACCCGAGGGTGACGATTACATCGCCATCCGACAGATGGCATACTTCGCACTTACATATGATCACCGCATAGTGGATGGAGCCGATGCAGAACGCTTTCTTTCATATATGAAGCAATATCTGGAAACTTTTTATTTCAGTCTCTAGGCTGATCATCAATAAACCTCTATCTTTTGGGTGAGATATGATGTATTATCTCACCCAGTTCTTTAAGTTACTCACGTTTACCGCCTGAAAACGATTCGACTGTATTGAAACGAGACACATAAGCTCTTTATTCCGAATTCTGTATAGAAAAGAGACGATTTTGCCCCGAGGCTCAAATCGTGGTTATCCAAGAAATTACTGATAATAATGGACTTACATATTGATCGAGGCGATCGGTCGGTGTGGCACGCTAATTGTTGATGCCTTCAGCAGGTGAAATTCGCGTTTGATGTTTGTGAGTATTACTAATTGGTCCCGAGTGTTGTGATCCAGTTCGGATTCGAATACAACTTGACGATCGCCGGCAACGTCTATTGATGCGATTTCAGATCTTATAAATGCACATATCGCGAGGAGTTCAAACTATGTTCAAAAAGCTATCAGGATTGTTTTTAGCGATCGCTATCGGAGCGGTCAGTATTTTCGCCCAAGACGCCCAAGTGCGTTCCTTGACGGCAGGTCAAAAATACAAGATCAAGGGTGCGGTCGTTGCGAAAGATGACGACAATTCGTTCATCATTCGCGACACGACGGGCGTGGACACTCGCGTGATCGTTTCTCCGGAAAGCAGCATCAAGACCAAGGGCGGCTGGTTTGGCGGCGGCGACCGCGTTGCGAGCACCCAGATCGTTCGCGGCCTTTACATGGAAGTCGAAGGACGCGGCGACAACAGCGGCAGCCTCGCGGCCGCGAAGATCCGCTTCGACAAGGATGATTTCAAGGTCGCGCAATCGATCGATAGCCGTGTGACTCCGGCCGAGGCTCGGTTGACGGCCGCTGAAGAGAACGCAAAGCGTGTCTCGGGCCAGATCGATGAATTAATGGCTATTTCTAACGCGGCCCGCGGCGGAGCTAAGGCTGCCCAAGAAACGGCTGATGCGGCGGTTGCCGGAGTGAATGCCACAAATCAGCGCATCACCGCTCTGGACGATTACGTCGTACAGACGACCGAAACCGTGAATTTCAAGGTCAACAGTGCTGTGCTCTCTCCGGAGGCAAAAGCTAAACTCGATTCGGTTGCTCAGCAGGCAATGACGCTTAAAGGCTACACGATCGAGATCACCGGTTTCGCCTCGGCAGAAGGTAGTACCCAGCGTAACAAGGTGCTAAGCGAGAATCGGGCACGTTCGGTCATCAACTATTTGGTTGAGACCCACAACATTCCGCTTCGCCGTATCGGCACCTCGTTCGGTTTTGGTGAACTTCAGGCAGTTGCGGACAACAACACCCGCGAAGGCCGTGAACAGAACCGCCGCGTTGAGGTCAAGCTTCTCGTCAGCCGCGGTCTGAACCAGAACGTTGAGGTTCGTCCGGTAACGGATAACGGCAACTAGTTTGCTCCTTATAGGAATCAAAGAGAGTGGATCGACATCAAAAATGATTCACTCTCTTTGTTTTTGATTCGCCCTCCATACTTTCCTCCGAGGTTCGCTATGAACAAACTTCCATTCACCAAATTTTTTGCGTTGTTTCTTTTGAGTCTATTCTTTTCAGTTAGTGCATCCGCACAGACTCCGACACCAACACCAAAACAGACGAAAGCAGAGGACGAGGAAATAAAGATCGAATCGCGGCTGGTCGTCATTCCGGTGTCCGTCACGGATGCAAGGGGCAATCCGGTCACCGGGCTTGGAAAGAACGATTTTACGGTGATCGAGGAAAGTCGAAGGCAGGTTGTAGATAATGTCGGAAGCGCCGATGTTGTTCCGCTCGAGATCGCCTTGTTGTTCGATATATCTGCAAGCACTGACGCTATGTTTAAATTCCAACAAGAAACCGCTGCTAAGTTCTTAGCGGAGGTTATGAAGCCAACCGATCACGCTACGATCTTCACGATCGGAGCCGCACCGGTCTTGTTGAGTGCCCGAGAGAGCAGCGAAAAGGCGACGGTTTCCGTTCGCTCGATATCGCCGACCAAACAATTTACAGCATTTTATGACACGGTTGCCGAGGCGGCCGAGTTTCTCGCAAAGAACGCTCCGGCCGGAACTCGACGTGTGATCGTTGTGATCTCCGACGGCGAGGATACCAACAGCACGAGGATAGCCAAGGCGATCCAGGATGGATATCGAAAGGCCGGATCGAAGATAAACGAACTGGATAACAAAGCCCTGTATCAATTGACTGTAAATAATCGAAATGAAGCGAGCGCGAAAGAACGCGTTCGGATCGGAAAGGCCTTACAGGACGCTGACACAGTATTCTACTCTATAAACCCGGCCGGAAGCTCCTATCAACTTAACCAGATGAGTCTTTACGGTCAGGAGAACATGGACAAATTCGCGAAAGAGACAGGCGGCTCCGCATATTTGCCTAAGTTTGTTCCGATCGACACTAAGGACGAATTGCTGAATGCCGGGAACATAAAGCGAAATGCCGTGACACTGGAAACGATATTTCGGCAGCTTGCCAATGAGCTCCGGGCCCAATACCTGGTCCAGTATTATTCCGATGCCGAATATCCCGAAGGGAGGTTCGTAAAGCTGGACGTTAAACTGACGAACTCCGGAACGAATAAGTTGAGATCAAGACAGGGATATTACGTAAAGAACTGAACTAGATGATCAGGCAAAAACAAGGGGCCGCGGATCGATCCGCGGCCCTTTGTTTTTGGAGGAAGCGTCACTAGACGCCAGCTTCGCTCAGCACTTTTTGGCGGAGCTCATCATCAAGTCTCTCGGTGCGGATGTATTTACCCATCTTCGGTTTATCAGTAGGAGTGGGTGACGGCGAGGCTTTGGGTGTGGGAGACGGCATAGCTATCGCGCCCATCAATGGCTCATACTTTGGCGTTGGGGTGGCGAAAGGGATGGCGATCCTCTTAGCAATGTTTGTCTTTCGACCGATAACGGAAAGAATGAACAATCCGCTCAACACGCTGATCAGGAAAGCTCCCACTGCCGCGGCAAAAGTCTTGATCCTTTTCTTCGCATTGGCCCAGCCTACCGGGCAGTCTTGTGTAAGGATCGAACCGTCAGGCCGCTGAAAATATCGAACACATAACCGGCCCTCGGAAAGTCGCAACAGATTTTCGGCATCGTATTTTGTCATCCCTGACAGGTTGTAAACATTCAGCTTACACTCACCGCAAAACCGCTTCCTATCATCACCGGCCATCGCGTTCCATTCCGCCGAACACGGACTGGCTATCTTCAAATTTTTTAACGGGCTATCAAATCTCACCATATAAAAACTCCGTTCAAAATATCCTCCCAGCGATCGCTGTTCGTATATTGAACGGAGCTTTTTTGACTTCTTGCGAAGAATTCAATTATTTTCTTTTCGCCGATACTTGTGTGTTATCGGCCGACGACGGCCGATGCCGATGGCGTTCTTCGATATGATCAATGTCGGCGGGAGTTGTTGGCGTTTGAATTCATTCGCCGGATGCTCGACCTTGTTAAGTATCCAATAAACGCGTTCGGGATCGTGACCGGCCGCGATGATCTCGCCGGGCGAAGCTTTTTGCTCGAAGTACATCTTCAGTATCGGGTCCATCAACTCGTAGGGCGGGAGGCTGTCTTGATCGAGCTGGTTCGGAGCGAGTTCGGCAGACGGAGCTTTGTCGATCACCTTTTTCGGGATAACTTCCCGGTCTGCCCGGTCATTGAAATGACGTGCGACCTCCCAAACTTCAGTTTTTAGCACATCACCAAGCACCGCGAGTCCGCCATTCGTGTCGCCATATAATGTGCAATAACCTACGGCGAGTTCGCTCTTGTTTCCGGTGGAAAGAAGCAGCCTTCCTTCAGAATTTGAGATCGCCATAAGAATAACGCCTCGAAGTCGGCTTTGAATATTCTCGGCCGCCAGCGACTCGCCTCCTTTTGTAGGAACACGTAGTTCCAACTGATCGACCAGAACATCAAACGCGGCAGATATCGGCTCAATACGGCTCTTGCAGCCAAGTTCTCTAACTAGATCTTCTGAATCCTTTATCGAACCTTCGGAAGAAAAAGGCGAAGGCATCATCACGCATAGCACATTTTCCGGCCCGATCGCCTCGCATGCCAACGCCGCGACAAGCGAAGAGTCGATACCGCCTGACAAACCAAGCACGACTTCCTTGAAGTTGTTCTTCCGAGCATAATCGCGGATGCCTAGTACAAGAGCGTCGTAGATCGCGGAGATCTCTCCTCCGGTAATGCCGCGTACGTCGGGTTTACGGCAGTCGAGCTCGACGGTCTCGACAAACTCTTCAAATGCCGACGCCTGCAGGATAATGTCGCCTTCTTCATCGGCAATGAGGCTGGCTCCGTCAAAGATAATGCCGTCATTTCCGCCGATCAGATTAACAAAGACGATCGGCACCCTATTCGTCTTTGCACGGTGTGCGACCATATCGCCCCGCAACTTGATCTTCCCTTTGTTATAGGGAGATGCGTTGATCGACACGACCAGCTCTGCCCCCATTTCTATCACTTCGTCCGTCGGGTCTTTATCGTATAAGCGGTCTTTCCAAAATGTTTTGTCGTTCCAAAAATCTTCGCAGACCACGACACCGACCTTCTTTCCCGCGATCTCATACAGATGGCGGCTTCGTCCGTGGTAAGGCTCGAACCAACGCGGATCGTCGAAAACATCGTATTCGGGCAAGAGTGTTTTATCTGCAAAGCCCAGCAATTCGCCATCACTGATCACGGCGGCCGAATTGTAGATCCGACGCCCGTCATTATCGAAATTTCGGCGTATAACGCCTACGACTGCCGCAATGCCTTTCGTTGCCGGTAAGATCTTCTCAAGTGGATCGAGCGAATGATCGATTATATCGGGATCCTGAAACCAGTCCTGCGATGTGTAGCCGTGAGTGGTAATTTCCGGGAAGACTATCAAGTCCGAACCGTCGGCCTTTGCCTTTTCGATCGCAGCGATGATCTTCGAAACATTCCCCTCAATATCACCGTTCGTCGTGTTTATCTGCCCGATCGTGACTTTCATTGATTCGATTATAGGACTCTATCGAAAGAGATTCATCCGAACACCATGCTAAATCCGGGAATATTCCCTGCGATGTCCGGAATATTGTTCCATATGGGAAGATTCTTTCTAGGAATAGCATTTCTTTTGTGCATTACGTCGCTTTCCGTGTTCGCACAGCGTGAGAAAACCGATCCACTTAAGGTCGGTGACATCGCTCCTGATTTTTCACTAGCGGACGAGAACGGAAAAACCGTAAGCCTTTCTTCACTCAAGGGTACAACGGTGGTGGTCTTTTACCGTGCGTATTGGTGTCCGTTCTGCGTTCGGCAACTTTCGGAGTTGAGATCGCTCAAACAAGAAGGCGACAAATTCAATCTCGTTGCCATCAGCCCGGACCCGGCGAATCGTCTGCAGGAAACACGCGCGAAAGTTGCCAAAGACGGCAAAGGTGAGATCAACTTTCCCCTGCTTTCTGATCCGGGCAGCAAGACCGTCAACGCTTACGGGGTTTACGATCCGACCTATGCAGGACAGGACGTTGACGGCATTCCGCATCCTTCGATATTCATACTAGACCAGAACCGAAAAGTGTCTTGGGTGAGTGTTTCGATGGACTATAAGAAAAGGCCTACCAACGAGGAAATTCGAGCAGAATTAGGCAAACTGAGATAGGTCAGGCAACTACGTCTGACGGCTTTTCGCTTTTCTTGACCATCGTCAAACGGTTGCCACGCTCGTTGTACTTCACCTCATCCATGATGTTGTAGATGAAGAGCACGCCGCGGCCGGAGGTTTTGAAGAGATTTGCAGGGTCAAGAGGATCAGGAATGCTGTTTACGTCAAATCCTTCTCCTTCGTCCTCGATCGTGAATCTGGCCTCTTGCTTTGAAACGATCGCGGAAATACGGACCAACTTCTGGGCATCGAACTTGTTCCCGTGCTTAACGGCGTTGACAAATGCCTCGTCGAGAGCGACGAACAGGTTCGATTGTTCGGGATTGATCACACCAAGTTTCGCGACTCGCTTCATCAAGTATTCGAGCACTATGTGCATCAGTGAGATCGCACTTGGCAACTCAAATTGAATATGTTCGTGCAGTTCCTGAACATATTCCACCTTATCAATGTAGCGGATCTTGAAATCCAAGATCGTCGCAACCATTTTCTTTAATTCGTCTTCGTTGAATTCGCTCCGACGAAAATTCGCCGCGCATAGTTTGAACGCCTTGACGTGGTCTTCCGCGTTAGAGACTATCGTCTCGGGAAGACAAACCGGGATGTTCCCATTCGCATCGGGCTTCTGCTCATTCTGAAGTACGTCCAGGTCGGTAACGACGAGATCGTATGATTCAATATTCTCGATCGCTAAAGCATCGGCTCTGTTACCGACGATCGTGACGACGTGGCCTTCTGAAGCAAAGACTTCTTCTAGGGAAGTAGCCAGATCGTCATGGTCATCTATAATCAGAATTTGTCGGTGCATAAGGCGGACGAAGCCGTAAAAATAACTACGCTGCAGGCTACAACGTAGTTGCAACATAATACCTTAAGTCTGCCCTTATTTTCTATTGATGACTGACCGAATTTCCCAAGTTTTTGAGCGTGGCCCGCTCTTCGATTTCAGTCTGAAGGATCGATTATTGATCCGTTCGGCAGATCTGGCGTTCTACATTCTGATCAAGTTGATCGGAATGACGCTGAATTACGAAGTTGAGGGTGAGGCTTTTCGCGGCTCAGTTACACAAGCTGGAAAACAGCCGATCTACGCTCTTTGGCACGATCGGATCTTTGCCGGCACATATTTTTTGCGCGGCTTGGGTATAGTCGTGCTCACGTCAAAGAGCTTTGATGGCGAATACATTGCGCGTTTTTTGACGCGTTTCGGTTTCGGCACTGTCCGGGGCTCATCAAGTCGCGGTGGAGTCCGCGGGCTTGTCGAAATGATCCGTCTTATGAAACAGGGTCTTCCGATGGCCTTCACTGTTGACGGCCCGCGGGGGCCGCGTTATACGGCAAAAAGCGGTCCTGTTACTTTAGCCAAAAAGACCGGTAACCCAATTCTTCCATTTATTGTTGAGTGTAAACGGGTCTGGAACTTAAATAGTTGGGACCGGCTCCAGATCCCGATGCCGTTCACCAAAGCTCGCGTCTTTTTTGCTGAACCCATTCTTGTCGAGACGGGATCAGACGATGCGTCAAAACTTGCAGAACTCCAGTCCGCACTGGACTCGCTTGTTGAAACTGGAAAGCGATGGAGAGGATCTACCTAAGCGTACTCGTTCGGACTGACATGTAATTGACTACCAATAGAACAAACGAGATCCATACGATGTCTGCCAACAGAAGATGGCCAAGCTGCATTACGATCGGACCGAGCGTTAACAGCGTCGCACCGCCAAACCCAACCTGAATTACGACGAGCAGTGAAACCGCATTTGCCCACCATGCAACCTTGCTATTTCCGTCGGAACTCGCCTTTAGCCACCCGGAAACAAATATCAGGTAAACACTTGTCAGTATCGACAATATCGGATGGCTCAAGCGAAGGCGCAATATAAGATCGGATGTTGGCGAAAAATCCTTAGCCATTCCTTCGGCTAGCGATTGCGACGGAAACAACATGTTGCTCAATGCCGCGAGCGACCCGCTCATACCCACAAGTACAAGCCCCACGGTTCCGATCACGATCAGCATCAACGCTTTGGAGCCAATACGCCAGCCGACCTTGCGTTCTCCCGAAGCAAACCACGCGGTTAATGTTAGAAAGGTCAGCAGAATAAAAGTATTGAATAAATGTCCGATGGCCCAGAGAGGCCGAGTATCGGTTACCGCTTCAGCCGTGTTTCCGGTAAGAACGAGACCGGCACCTACTGCTGCTTCGGTAATGACAAAAATAAAAGCACCGATGGCGGCAAATAGTACCTGACGGCTCTGAACACTTCTGGCCTTTCGCCATAGTATGACTGCCCAGGCCAGAAGTATGATCATCACAATACCGTCGATCGCCGTGGTCATTCGATGAGAGAACTCGATCACCGTTTTGAACTGCGGAGCAGACGGAATAAGTTCGCCATTGCACGTTAGCCAAAATTGGCCGCAGCCGTCACCAGATTTTGATGCACGAAGAAACACGCCCCAGATGATAACGAGCACGTTAAAACCAAGCGCGAACCAAGCGTACTTTGCAAACGGAGATATCTTTGTTTCGGCTGCCATTTCGCTTAGAATATCACTTTCCCGGTAGCAGAAAAATGAGACGAACGTTACTCTCGATCCTGCTTATAATTGTCACCTGTTCGGCGGTGTCTGCGGCAAGGCCCTACGTCATCGTTCTCGGCGTCGGCCAGGATGCCGGCGTTCCGCAAATGGGCTGCAATTCGCCTTTTTGTCAAAAGGCATGGAAGGATCCTTCGCTTCGTAAAATGGTGTCGTCGATCGCCCTTGTTGACCCCGACAGCGGCAAACGCTGGATGTTTGATGCTACGCCAGATCTGCCCGAACAGTTTCAGCTTCTGAAGTCCGCTACGGCTGATCGCACCAACCGCATCGATGGGATTTTCCTGACTCACGCGCATATCGGACATTACACCGGGCTTATGTACCTCGGACGCGAATCAATGGGCGTGAAAAACGTCAAGGTCTTTGCTATGCCGCGAATGAAGTCGATGCTTGAGCAGAACGCACCTTGGTCTCAGTTGATCGCCCTGAAGAACATTGACATTTCCCAGTTGGCAGACGGTGTGGCGGTAAGACTTAATGATCGAATAACGGTCGAACCATTTCTGGTTCCGCACCGAGACGAGTTTTCGGAAACCGTCGGCTACTGGATCAGAACTGACTCTAAGACGTTTATCTATATTCCTGATATCGACAAATGGGGAAAATGGAGCACTTCGATCGCGGATGTCGTTCGCTCATCAGATCACATTTTGATCGACGGGACCTTTTACGCGGACGGAGAGATCGACCGGCCTATGAGTGAGGTACCGCATCCATTCATTACTGAAACGATCGCCCTTCTCAAAGGCTTGCCCGCCAAAGATCGCGCAAAGGTCGTCTTTACTCATTTCAATCACAGTAACCCGCTTGTTCAGGGCGACAGATCAAAACTTTCCCTCATTCGGCGTTTAGGATTTTCAGCGGCCACTGAGGGCCAACGATTTCTGCTCTGATGTCAAAGCAGCGCATAGACAAGCTTCTATTTGAACGCGGTATTGCTGACTCCCGTGCCAAGGCTCAAGCGATGGTAATGGCCGGTGTCGTTCTGGTGGATGAAAAGCGTGTCGAAAAGCCGTCTGAATTGTTTCTCTCGGATGCGATCATTAGGATAAAGGGTGATCTTCCGGAATCGCGATTCGTCGGCCGCGGTGGATTGAAGCTGGAAGAAGCGCTCGAGAAGTTTGACATCGATCCGACGGGTTTGACATGCCTGGACATTGGAGCTTCGACTGGTGGATTCACTGATTGTCTGTTGCAGCATGGAGCCGAAAGGGTCGTTGCCGTCGATGCGGGGACCAATCAACTCGTTTGGAAGTTACGTGAAGACCCTCGCGTCGAGGTTAGGGAAAAAACGAATGCCCGAGGCCTGACGCCCGAAGAGTTTGATTCGCTCTTCGACCTGATCGTGATCGATGTATCGTTCATCTCTGTAACAAAGATAATCCCGGTCTTGCCACCGCTGCTCGTGAACGGCGGCCGGGTGATTATCCTCATTAAGCCCCAGTTCGAGGTGGGAAAAGGCGAGGTAGGAAAAGGCGGTATCGTTCGTGAACCGGAAAAGCATAAACGTGTTGTCGAGGAGGTTCATTCGTCCGCTGTCGATCACAAGCTTATCCTGAAGGGCCTGATCGATTCGCCGATCACCGGTGCGGAAGGCAACTGGGAGTTTCTTGCTCTATATGAGAAAGGAAGTGTCTAACAAAAAGGAAAGGCCTCCGAAACTCCTCGAAGACGTTGATTTCTATTTCGACGGCGGTCTGATGGTTTTGACAGAACATTTTCTTGCGAATCGGGGCTATTGCTGTCGAAACGGCTGTCGCCATTGCCCATATCCGGAAGATGATCAAAGCAAAAATTCATCTAATTCGTTGTGAGATGGCCCATCGGTCGAGTACTCCGGCTCATAAATATCCGCCTTGCGCGACATCTCTCCTATCGGAATCCTGACGGCATTCCCAACTGCGTCAAGGTCCAGGTGCAGAGCATCATATCTCAACTTGTCGTTCTGCAGTTCCGGTTGATCCTTCAAATAACTTAATGTGCTCCTGAGGATGTTTCTTTTGCCCTGATCCTCTGGCCAGCTTATCGAGTAGAACATCCATTTCCCGTCACGGCGGGCCTTTACAAGTTCCGTGTTTCTGAGATATGCCAAATGGCGAGAAACCTTAGGCTGACTATCACCTAACACCTCCGTGAAAAGGTAGACGCACACTTCGCCTTCCGACATCAGGTTAAGAAGGCGTAGGCGAGTCTTATCAGCCAAAGCCATGAATAACATTTCCATATCGAGAAGTTGGTTGGGTTCGTCCATGACAGGATAATAACACAGATCCCTTCCTCTAGAGACGATTATATGCGACTATTCGCATATAATTGGATTTATACATATGGATCAGCGTATATTCTAGGGACGTTTGGCCCCCTGTTGCGTCTTCGGAGAACCCGTGATGCGCGAATTGCACACAAATAGTGGAAAGCCTAATATTGCATCGACAGATCTCAAGATTCTAGATTGGAGGAGATTGTGCCCAAACATTCATTTTTCACCGAAGCTGTACATGCAGGCGAAGATCGTTCTGCAAATTACGGCGCAGTCTCAGTGCCGATCTATCCTGCGTCGGTCTTCGCGTTTTCCAATGCCGATGAAGGCATCGCGATACATAATTATGAGAAGCCCGGATATTTTTACGGCCGATTGGGAAACCCCACGGTCGATGCCCTCGAGCGCACGATAACGGAGCTTGAACGCGGCGAGGATGCTATCGCTTTCGCTTCGGGCATGGCGGCCATTTCGGCAGCAACCTTTTCTCTTGTACAAAGCGGAGATCACGTCGTCGCCCCGGAATCTATGTACTCGACGACGACAAATTTCCTAAAGCACGTGGGCGAGACTTTTAAGATCGAAACAACATTCGTCGATGCGTCAAATGCAGAGGCATATGCCGCTGCGGTTCGTCCAAATACGAAGATGTTCTGGGTTGAGTCGCCCTCAAACCCGCTGTTGCGTATAACGGACATAAGCGAAGTCGCCGCGATCGGCAAAAGGGCCGGCGCGATCACAGTCGTTGACAATACCTTCGCTACACCATTTAACCAGCGCCCACTCGAACTCGGGGCCGATCTGGTGATCCATAGCGCGACGAAATACCTTGGCGGTCATAGCGACCTGACGGCCGGCATCGTTGTGGGCGGAAAAGAACTGATCGACAAAACACGTCACGGTGCGGCAAAATTCTACGGCGGAAACATAGCTCCGCAGGTCGCGTGGTTGGTTATGCGGGGAATCAAGACACTCGCACTCAGAATGGAGCGTCATAACCATAACGCATCTGCTTTAGCGAATATGTTACTTGATCATCCAAAGATAAAACAGGTCTATTACCCTGGATTGCCGTCACACCAAAATCATGAGATCGCTGAGCGTCAAATGATAGGTTTTGGGGGCATGGTCGGTGTCGATTTGGGTACGGCAGATGCGGCAAAACAATTGGTCAATAATTTGAAGGTTTGCACCTTTGCCACGTCGCTCGGCGGCGTAGAAACACTTGTACAACCGGTGGCCCTTATGACTCACGCTACCCTTTCGTTGGAAGAGCGCGAGCTTGCAGGTGTATCTGAAGGGCTCCTAAGGATCTCGGTCGGCATCGAAGACATAAATGATATATGCTCCGACATATATGATGCGCTGGGATGAATTCCTGCGTCCGGTCGCATCAGACTCTGGCCTCGCAGCCTGTTCCATTCAGACCGAAACCATCAACGCCTATCTCCCGGACACAGAGCCACGATCAACATAGAAACACCGGCCGGCTCGGGCCGACCGGTTACAATTTTCGAAATAACGACAATTCAGTTCTCGTTTTGCTCGCCTTTCGATTTGCTCAGCTGAGGAGCCGCCGACGCTTGAGGCATCGGAAGTCCAACAGCGTCCGATTTCACAAGCGGAGCCTGTTCACTATCTTCTTCTGGAGCATCGCTTATGATCATCTTCCCTGCCTGTTTCGTAAAGGTCAGTTTTTGGGCATCGGTGTCGTAATCGACCTGAACATAGTCTCCCGTCTCAACTTGTTGTGTTGCTACGAGATTAGAAAGGGGATAGACCAGGAATCTCTCGATCGCACGCTTAAGGTGGCGAGCACCGTACTTCAGATCGATTCCTTCTCCGAGGAGATACTCTTTAGCGGCATCGGTACATTCGAAAATGAACTTTGTGCCGGCTGATTCGGTTATACGATTCTGAACGTCTCGGAGCTCGATATCGAGTATCCGGCGAAGATGATGTTCTTTCAGGCTTCGGAAAACCACGACCTTATCGATCCGGTTCATGAACTCCGGCGAGAACTTACGCTTGGCCGCTTCAAGAGCGGTCCGGTAGATCTTAGTGTCGATCTCGTTATCCTCTTTCGGAGTACCGGCTTTGGTCGGTGCAAAACCAATGCCGCCCGAGATCATTTCAGACATTTCTCGAGCACCGAGATTGGAAGTCATGATCACGACGGTCCGAGAGAAATCGACGCGGCGATTGTCGCCAAGCGTCAGTGTTGCTTTGTCTAGAATTCCCAATAGAAGCTGCCACAGAGAATCGGATGCTTTTTCTATCTCATCAAAGAGCACAAAGGTCAGCTTTGTGTCGTCCGTATGGGCTTTGTCGAGATTTTCCTGCGTGAGCATCGGCGACGTTTCGCGATGGCCGAGATATCCCGGAGGGGACCCGATCAATTTGGCGATCTCATGTGAATGTTGGAACTCGGCACAATCGATCTTCACTACAGAATGCGGGTCGCTGAAAAGTACTTCAGACGCAGCCTCGACAACGCGAGTCTTACCAGAGCCGGTCGGCCCGAGAAACAACATCGTCCCAATTGGTCGCGAAGGATTATTCATCCCCGCAAGATAGATCTGGAAAAGCCCGCTCATTCGGCGTACCGCTCGTTCCTGCCCTACGATGCGGGCCGACAACTTATCCTCAAACTCCGCTGCCCGCGGACTTTTACGCTCGGGGTCAAGCAATATGCCCTTTTCATTGTTGTCTTTCTTCTTTGCCGATTCGTTCTTCATTACCGGTTTGCTCCTTTTGGGATCGACCATCGTGGGAGTTACCACCCTTGCTCTTGACGTTTGACCGATCACGGATTTGCAGTTATCGAGAACGGCAGATCCGTCGTCACTAAAGATGATGTCAAATTTTTATTAGTTGGCTGGACTTTCGAGCTAAGGGTAGCAAGCGACACGTCGGCCCGGACGATTCGCCGCGCTTTAATTATTGACACAAAATCGAAACGTGTTCAAGAAATACACTCGGAAATCCGCTTCATTGATAATATAAGCGGTTTCCCAAAAGTTGCAATTGGGGAGAACGGGTCAGATCAACGATATGTGATCGTCATCCAACCACTGAGTGTACCGTTTGCTCCGCCGCCGGCGTTATAATTCGGCAGATTCCTCCGGTCAACCTCTACAACGTCGTACCAAGGATCAAGAAACAGCATTCGGTGAGTCGATCGGTCGATCTCCCTTAGAAGTGTAAAATGTCCGCCTCCGCCGGCCCACGCTATGTGTGCGATGATCGGAGTGCGATCACCCAGGTAATACCAAAAATAATCAAAGATCCTGGTACCGCCGACTCCCTCTGACCTGTATGCCTGAACCCCCAAATGGTTGAGAACATATGCCAGATTTGAAGCTTTCGTCCCGTTTTTTGGATCGAAACTCCCCGCGTAAAGCTGGGATATTTGCCGAGCCCTGCCTTCCGGATCGACCATGCAGGCCTGTTTATAAAAACTCTCTGCCATCGCTACACATGCCGGCCCACAGGATTGAGCCAACTCCTGGTGAAGCAGATAATGCGACCTGCCCTTACTATCAGTTGCCCATCTTGCGCTCATGATAATTTCTCCTATTGATCAGACTTGCCGAAACTCGCGGTTCGGCCTAATGAAAAATAGACGAGGACAGAGGTGGGAAATTGCGTAACGGTCAATCGTAATATTCGAGGCCGAGATGCGTTATGAGGTCCTCGCCCTTCATGTGCCGAAGGGTGTTTTTCAGCTTCATTAGCTGTATAAATATGTCGTGTTCGGGATATAGCCCCGGTGCCGTCTGGGGAGCCTTGAAATAGAACGACAGCCATTCCTGAACGCCTTTCATTCCGGCCCGCTGGGCAAGATCCATGAACAAGGCAAGGTCCAATGCCAATGGCGCAGCCAAGATCGAATCGCGGCAAAGAAAATCGATCTTGATCTGCATCGTGTAGCCGAGCCACCCAAAAAGATCGATCGCGTCCCATCCTTCTTTATTATCGCCTCTCGGAGGATAGTAGTTGATACGGACGACGTGAGAGAAACCGTCATAGAGGTCGGGATAGACGTCAGGCTGCAGGATATGTTCGAGGACGGAAAGCTTTGATTCTTCTTTGGTCTTGAAGTTTTCCGGGTCGTCGAGCACTTCCCCGTCGCGGTTGCCGAGGATGTTGGTCGAATACCAGCCCTCGAGGCCGAGCATACGCGATTTGAGGCCGGGCGCGAGGATGGTCTTCATCAGGGTCTGGCCGGTTTTGAAGTCCTTTCCGCAGATCGGCACGCGGTTGGCCTCCGCAAGCTTGGTCAACGCAGGGATATCCGCTGTCAGATTCGGTGCGCCGTTGGCAAAGGGCACGCCTGACTTGATCGCCGCGTAGGCGTAGATCATTGACGGAGCGATGGCCGGATCGTTGTCGTAGAGTCCTTTTTCAAAGGCTTCGACGGAACGATGTACGTCTGTTTCCTCTAGGAAGATCTCGGTCGAGGCGGCCCAGACCATGACGAGCCGGTCGCATCCATTTTCGGACTTAAACCTTGCGATATCTTCAATTAGCTGCTCGGCAAGCTCCATCTTGGTCTTACCGGTCTTGATATTTTCGCCGTGGAGCCGTTTGACGTAGTTCTGCTCGAAGACGGCGGGCATCGGTTTCAGGCTGGCGAGCTGTTCCGAGACCTGATTCAGCAGGTCTTTTTCGAGAACGCCGGCATTCATTGCAGCTTCGAACGCGTTATCGCTGAAGATATCCCACGCTCCGAAAACGATGTCGTCGAGCGAGGCGAGCGGCACAAAATCCTTTATCTTGGGTACTCTGGCATCGGTCCGCTTGCCCAGTCGGATCGTGCCCATCTGCGTAAGGCTGCCGATCGGCTTTGAAATGCCGCGTTTTATCGCCTCGACGCCCGCGACCAGCGTGGTCGAGACCGCGCCAAGGCCGACAAGCAAGATGCCCAATTTTCCTTCTGCGGGAGCAATGTCCACGCCCCTTGATGCCATCAAAACCCTCCGATCTTCAATAATTTAATGATAGAACTGCGACGTGTGAATCGCAAACAATGCTTTAGCGATGAGGGACGAGTAACGAGTGAGTGACGAGGAAGATCTAACCACAAAGAACACAGAGATCTGAGAATGACGAGTGAAAAAGCCGCGACCACGGAATAGCAATAGAGTACACGAATATAGAACCAAGCTGTCCCTAAGATCTGGCATTTGGAATCTGAAGCCGTCCGGTGTTCGCGTGTACTTCCGCGCTGGGCAAAGCGAATGAAGATCAGGGGCGCAGAAATGCGTCCTTGGTCTTTTTGCGTTTACAGACCATCAACCGCAATAGATACGGAAGTCGAGTTCCGGAAAGATGTTGTCGCGCGATTCGATCTCGGCGAGCAGGTCGAGGGAATGCTGAGAGAGGATTGAGGACTGCGGATCGGCTAGCAGCGTGTCGAGCATTTCGGCGAGGAGGTTGAATCGGTGGATGTGCGATTGGAAACGCCGCGACGAGTATTCGACCGTCGTGCCCTGATAGATCTGAAAAGCCCAGTCGGACGATTGCGCGAGCAGGAGTTCGCGGGCCATTTGGTTGAGGATCCGCCGCGCAAGTTCATTTCCCGATGCTGCCGTATCGGTGGGGACAGAGGTGTCCCCGCTCCATTTGTTGGCATACTCGGTCATGCGGCGTTCGGCGTCGTGCTGGTACGGATACATCCACGAATTGCCTTCGTTTAGCCAGACCTTGTAGTAACCGGCTTCGCCCCATGAAGACGCGGTCGGCTGCTGACGCTGAATGGAAATGCCAGAATCTAGAAAATCGCCGGGTGTTGCCGCCACGATCTCCGATTGGTCCCAATGTAATTTCCTAAAAAAGAAATCAATGAACTGCGGCCCTTCGAACCACCAATGGCCGAAGAGTTCGGCGTCGTAGGGCGAGACGACAAGCGGCGGATGGCCCTCGAAAGTTTCGCGGAGTTTGTACGCCTGTTTGATGCGTTCGCCGATGAAGTGCATTGCATTTTCGGCGACCTTTTCGCGCGCGAGCGACGGCAGATACGGCTTTTTGGCCTGCTGCGGCACGTCCTTGCCCGTTATGCGGTGATACTTCAGGCCGAGGTGGCGGCGCGCACCGTCAGCATGAAGATGCGGCTTGAGATAATCCATCGGAGCGTCCCAGCCGATGTCGCGGTAAAATTCGCGGTAGAGGTCGTTGCCCGGATAGCCGATCTCGGCCGACCAGACCTGCTGGCTTGTCTCGACATCACGTGCGAAAACGGCGACGCCATTTGGACAAACCACGGGAGCGTGCACGCCGAACTTCGGTCGCGGATCACCGTAAAGCAGAGCGTGGGTATCGGCGATGAAATATTCGATGCCGGCCTCTTTTAGCAGCGTTTCGATGCCCGGTTCGTAGGCACATTCGGCGAGCCAGATGCCGCGCGGGCTTCGTCCAAAATGCTTGCGGTAATTTGCAACGGCGAGCTGAACCTGCGCGCGGCGTGCTTCTGGCGTGGAGATCAGCGGCATGAAGCCGTGTGTTGCCGTGCAGGTTATGATCTCAAGCACGCCTTCTTCCTGAAGTTCGCGAAATGCATTGATCAGATTGCGGCCATACCGGTCATTCCAGAGATGCAGCGACATCGAGAGATTTTCGACATACATCTGCGCGGCTTCGATGAACTCCGGTGCTTCGCTCCGTGTGCGTTCCTCTTCCTTTCGGGCGAGCTCGAGAAGGTTTTCGAGATGGCGAGTGTAGCGTTCTTCGAGCAGCTTATCGGCAAGCATCTCGCACAGCGGCGGCGAGATGTTCATCGCCAGACGCGGGCCGGCACCGGCCTCGTGCAGATTTTGAAGAATGAAGATCAGCGGAAGATAAACCTCGGTGATAGCTTCGTAAAACCAGTCTTCTTCGAGAAATTCGGGATACTCAGGATGCCTGACGAACGGCAGGTGTGCGTGGAGGATCAGGCTGAAGTAACCAACCGGCATAATTTGTCAGTACCGCCGCTGGTAAGCGGTGGGCTGCGGAAAGCGTCTTTTTTTGCTGCCAAGGTTAACGTGACCGATCCGAACGATGTCAATCGAAATTCGGCAACTCGTTTCCCTGGCCGTACAACACGTTATCGACCGCAGCGTTCACGCTTTTGTCATTCCACAAGTAGCGTTTGCTGCCGCGAACAGACCAAGGACTATACTTTTCACGCCAAACGCCGCGTTGCCGCATATGTCTCGGTGCGTTTGCCTTCAATGCTTGGAGCACCTTCGACGGGCTTTCGGAACCCGCGTTTACAACGACGTGTCCATGATTAGTCCTTATATTTATTGCATAAAGTATCCGATCACGGAAATGGCAAGTTTCCTTTATCGCCGTTTCGACCGAATCTCGCATTTCTGCACTGAGAAATACCTGAGGATAAGCAAGGTTTGCCTCGGAGGCCGAATGCCATCTGGGGTGAGACGGGATAACGGGCGTACCAAATACGTTGTTACTTAGATCAACCGAACCCCGCTCATCACCGTGAAGCCACGTGCCATGACACCGAAATGTGATCAGAAATGCCAACGGAATTGCGGTGTCGTTCCACATCTTTGAACATGGCCGAAGGTACCGATCACTTCGCTGACCACTGCACAACAGCGATGGTTCTGACTTACCAGCCGCCCGAAGGGCTCGACGGCAGCGACGGCTGCTCAGCCCACCGCTTACCAGCGGCGGTTCTGACCTTGCGGCGGGTGACAGTCTTGGGGAAGTGGACGAGACTTGCGCCGTAAACGGCGGCGAGCTGTTCCTCTTCGACTATCTCAACTTCGCCCAGATCAAAATGGTCGCGAAGAGCGCCGATTGCCGAATCGCTAGTGAGCCGAGCAAGATTTGCCTGCAGCAGTGCGAAGAGCGACGCGCTGATCTTCCAGCGGAGTTCCTCGATGGGCACGCCGGAAGCGATAGCAAGCAAGGCGTATCTAAGTTCGTCAGCGGTAAACCCGTCAAACACTGTATCGTCGCCAATGAACTCCGCAAAGGCTTCACGCGTGGCGGAGTTGCTTGCCTCGATGTCGTCGCCGGCGAGAGCTACCTCGTAAGCATCGCGGCGGAAACCGGAAGCGTCAAGAACCTCGGCAAACTGATCGGCATTAACGGTCCAATCGGCATCGGTCGCAATACGAGGGCTCGGGCTTTTTCGCGGCGTCGTGACCGTATTCGAATAGAGCGCGCGGAAATAAGGACGGTTCGGCGCATAGAAACCGATCTCGGCGCGATAGGTTGAATCGGGATCGACGTTGAACCAGTAATTTCCTTCGGCATCCACAGCGTGGATCTCTTCGGTCTCGCGTGTCAGGTTGATGAGCTTTACGACGAGCGTATAGCTGCCTCGATTATCCCCGAACGCGCGGTGCAAGATCTGAAACGGATTGTTCTTAAGCGACCAGTAAAAATAAACGCGTGTCGGCGTCTGCATCAGCAGGCGGGCGCGGTTTTCTCGCGGCAACGCAGGCAATTTGGGCTCGCGGAGTTCCTTGAATGCCGGCGAAAGCTCCGCTTCCGGATCGGCTGCCGGTTCCTCTTCAAGCGCCGCCGCGATGCGTGCAGCTATCAATGCATCGGCGTCAGCCGATCGAACCGTTTCGCCCGACGAAACAGGTGAATATTCTTCTACGTCTTCCAATTTATCGATCTCACTCATAAAAAACCGCACGAATTCCGAAATATGGAATTATGCGGTCTTTGGAGCTAAGTTACAAGCTAAACGCTTATTTTTTGGCGGTCTGTGAGGTACCGGTCCCATTGGAAACGGACTGTATCTTGATATCGAGCCGGCCAATGGAAGTGTTCACACGTGAACGCACCGGAAGGCGTTTTTCGTCGTCCGTGATCCAGATGATCATGCTTCCTTTGCTTTCGATCAGGCGTCCGGGACCGAAAACCGCGGGTTCGACGCGAAAGCACCAGACCTTGCCGATCTCCGTCTTTTGGAGTTCGCGGGCAGTCACCCGGATCGGAACGTCGTAAACCAGACCGGAATCACTAACCTTCAGCGTAAACGACTTGCCTACAGCAAGCGGCAGCATTCTCAGGCTATAAACGCCGGAAACAAGGTCATGAGTCGTGCCTTCGATCTCGGAAGCGATCTTGCGCGGCGGCTTCATCGGTTCTTTCGGGTCGATCTCTGTATATGTCACGCGCTTGTCGCCGTAATCGAAAAGAGCTTCGCTGTCGCGGACGCGGTCCTTTTGAACGTCGTGTTTGACCGTCTTGTTCACACGAAACACGTCGTTGTCGATGGTCGATTCAAGCCGCTGTAGAAAAGTAAAACGGAAAAGCTTAAGAAGCGTTCCTTTCGAGCGCGCCTCGGCAACGATCCGAAAATCGTCACCGGCAACACGATCGACCTTAAATGTAAGGTCGGCAACGCTTATCCCCGAGATGATCTTGCTAAGCTTGCCCTCGTAAGTAAGGGTCTCGCCATCCGAAAACGGCACGGCGGACGGCTGCGCGAAAGCGACCGCGGCCGACAGCACGAAAACAGCGGTGAAAATCAAATTTCTGATCGAAAAGCGGACCATCGTTTATCTGAAAAAATAGATCTTTGCGGCAAGAACAGCGGCGGCCAAAACCGAGCCGGTAGCCGCAAGATATTCGCCGTGTTTCAAGTATAACTGAAAATCAAACCTGCGTTCCGATTTTTTCCAGGGCGTCAAACGCGGAAGGAACAACGGAACTGCTTCGGCATACTCCCGATATTCATCACCGATGACGTTCTCTAGTTCTTCTGCTTCGACGTTTATCACGGGAAAATAGATGCTTGCGAAGAATAGAAGACTAAGCAAAGCGAGCCACCAAACGCCGGACGCTACGCCGAATCCGATCGTTATAATCAGAGTTCCGAAATAAAGCGGATTTCGCGTAAACGCGTACGGGCCGGAAGTATCTAGTTCGCGGGTCTTTCTTATGTGGCCGCATGCCCACGCCCGGATCAGAATACCGACAGCGGCAATACCAAAACCCGCTGCAAGCGTAACGATCGATGGCGCCGAAAAAAACAAATAAATTAGTGCAAACAGGAATCCTGAAAATACACGATAGCGTTGGAGAAACCTGGTAAACCTTGAAGACATTATAAATTGACGACGTGACCTCGCTTTCGATCCCTTTGCGACTCGAGGCGTTTTTTAACGGCATTGAAAACGGTTTCGGCCGTTATTTCCATACATATCCAATTTGAACATCGCCTGCGATGGCAATCAACACGGCAGCCGATGTCCTTGCGTTCGACGCAAATATCATCCGAAAACGGACTGCCGTTTCGCCACCATTCTGTCGGGCCAAAGATGCCGACAACCGGCGTGCCTGCTGCCACGGCTAGATGGGTAGGGCCCGTGTCGCCGCCGATGTAAACTTTTGCCTTTTTAGAAAGCTCGTAAAACCCCTTCAGCGAAGGCCCGGCAAAAACAACTTTGGCATCCCTTAGTTTTGATCGTACGCGTTCGGCGAGATGCGCTTCCTTTGGCCCGGTCGAGACCGCCGAAGCGATTCCAAGCCGGGACCACAGCATTTCCGCGAGTTCGCCAAAGCGTTCGGCCGGCCAAAGCTTGGTCACCCAACCGCCGCCGGGATTCAGTATCGCAAAATCTCCGCCGATCGCGGTTCGCACCGCTTCCGCTTCCCTGACATGCTCGGGGTTGACCGATATCGGGAATTCAAGATCGCCGCCCGGAACGACGATCTCCAAGGCTCCGGCAGCGAGGGCAAGGTTCTTGTGAATAACATTTATGTCGCGCGGAACCTCGACGGTCTGTGTCATCAGCAAGCGGCTGGACGGTTCGCGCAAACTTCGGCGGTCAAAGCCTACACGTCGTTTTGCGCCCGATAGCTTTGCGATCACCGCTGATTTGAGAAGCCCCTGAAAGTCGAGAGCAATATCGTACTTGTTCCTGCGAAGCCCGCGGGCCTGGACCCTGAGTTCTCCGATAAGCTCATCCACCGGCCGGCGTCGGCGAATTGATCGCGTGTCGATCTCGATCAAGTGGTCGATGAGGAGATTGCCGCGAAGTATCTCGGCCGAACGAGTTTCCGCGACCCATGATATCTCGGCCGCGGGAAACGCATTCCGTACCGCCGCCAGCGCCGGAAGTGTGTGGACGATATCGCCAATGGCGCCCAGCTTTACGAAGAGGATCTTCACGTTAGAAAGATGTTACCGAAATATGGGGAAAATACTTAGCGCGCCGACCTTGGAGTTTTTCTCTGGCATATCCTGCTATGTTTAAGTTATTCTTATTATTGGGCCTTGTAAGCCTCGCGTCGATCCCGCCGCCTGCAGTATGCAAAAACCCGAAAGGCAATTAAGAGATCTTAGACCGGCGTTAGTGTTTTTAAGCGGAGAGCTTATCGCCGTGCCGATACCGCTTGAGCGCGAAGATGTGATACTCGGCCGCGCCCTCGAAGCGGACGTTAGGGTCAACGACGCAAAGGTCTCCAGGCGGCACGCAAAGATCCATACGATCATCAACGGATCGACCGGCGCCACCGAATACGTGATCTCGAATCTCAGTTCGCGGAACGGCGTTTTTGTGAATGGCGAAAAGATAGAGGAGGCGCACCTGACCCACGGCGATAAGATCACCATCGGCGAACATATCCTCCGCTTCGAACTTCTCGATGAGATTGACCGCGAGTACCAACGTCAGATACATCGTCTGATCACGCACGACGACCTCACAGGGCTCCTCTCGAGCCGCTCTTTCTTTTCGGAACTAAGACGGGAATCTGCAAGGGCAAAAGCCGAAGGGCGGCAACTGTGTGTCCTGGTGATGGACGTTGATCATTTCAAACTCGTAAACGACACCTACGGTCACCTAACAGGCAGCAAAACGCTCGAAGAGATCGGGCAGTGCATCATAGGAATAATGAGAAGCGGTGATGCCGCGTCACGCTTTGGCGGCGAAGAGTTTGCCGCGTTCCTTCTGGATGCCGATCTGGCCCAGGGGCTCATAGCGGCAGAGCGCATCCGGGCCGCGATCGAAAAGGCCGAGTTCAGCGTGATCAGACAGGGCAAGGCGGCAGCATCACATCGGGTGACGATAAGTATCGGTGTTGCATCGTTTCCGGACGATTCGAGCGACCCGATCGAGCTCGTAGAGATCGCCGATTCCGCACTTTATAGAGCAAAGCGCGAAGGCAGAAATCGAGTATGCGCCTACCGCGAGATGAGCGAAGAAGAAAGCCTGCGTCCGCTGCCGCACAGAATTGATTGAAATTGCAACCTTTTTGCCTTGATTTCGTGAAAGACACGGCACTTTTTTCGTGTTAAACTTCGTCTGTTGCGCATCTAACCGACAGGTCTGACAAGCCGTTTTACCGTGATCACAAAATTAAATTTAGCTACCAATCCGTTTCGCAACCGGACCACACCGTATCTATTGTCGCTCGTATTGATCGTCTTTGGCGCCATTGGCGCTCTGCTGGCGCTTTCACAGTGGTACACGCTTAGCAAGGAAAACGAGATCGCTCGCAAGAACGTCGGCGAAATGGAAGCCGAGGTCAAACGCCTGAAAGGTGAAGGCGAAAAGGTCCAGCAGCAGTTGTCGCCGGACGAACGCGAATTGCTGGTCGCCTCACACAAACTGGTCGCGAACAAGACCTTTGGCTGGTCGAGGCTTTTTGCCGATCTTGAATCGGTTCTGCCCGGAGGTGTAAGCGCTTCGAGAATAAATGTCGAAAACGTATATCGTGACGGCGACCGTGTAAAAGCAGAGATCGAACTCGGCGTGGTCAGCCGCGACTATCAGTCTGTGATGGGAATGATCGGGACGATGAATAATTCCGGGTTGTTTCAGGCGGAGCTGCGCGGCCAGGACCTTCAGAAGAACGATCGGGTGACATACACGGAATACACACTTCGGCTTATCTACACCCCGGCTTACGGTTACTCGACAACCGCACGCAATGAAGTTGCCCAGGGAGGTGAAGCGCAATGAGCGATATCGACCTGGACAAGACGATGCGGTCGGAAGATGCCGAACCTGAGATGGTCGTAAACGTTCACGACGGCGCAGTTGCGGTTGAGGAAAAGGACAGGACCGTTCTGCTGACAGACAAAGAGACGATCGTCGTCGAAAAGCCGATGCAGATCAGCATCGTCCCCTCGAACAGGCCGCGCAAGGTTTACAAGGGAATGTGGGGCCCGCTCGAATTAGGCGCACTTGCCGCCGCCTCGCTGGTCATCATTGCCGCACTTGCCCTGTTTTTCTTCGGCACGGTACCACAGCAGCGTGAACTGGAACGAAACAAGGCTGCCCGGGACAATCTCGAACGCGAGTTGGCATCGGCCAGGGAGAAATACGGCAGCATCAAGGATACCGGTTCTCAGGCGGCATTGCTTGTTCAAAGCGCGAACGATTTCGAGATCCAGTACCTTCCGGTCGCTTCAGTTGGCAGAACGGCGCTTTATCAACGGATAAACGGACTGATCGCGGCATACGGACTGCTCAATACTAGCGGCCCAGATTATGCGCCGCTTGAGATCGCGGACCAGGCGAGCGGAAACCAGTCTGATGAAGAACGCGGCCGTGCAAGATTCCGAAGCCTTTTCCCTGGGGCATACGTCACGATGACGCTTGAGGGATCTTATCCGAACCTTAGAAAGTTCATTCGCGAGATAGAGACCGGCCGGGAATTTGTGATCATCAGCGCGGTCGAGCTCGAGCCATCCGATTCTCAGCAAAAACAAAAGAAAGGTCCGGACGAACAGGCAGGTGCTGCGGCAGACGAAAGCGGTTTTCGCGGTTTTCCGGGTCAGCGTCCAACCGTACAGCAGCCGGCCGCACCAAAAGGCAGAACGCTGGGCGAGGTCGTTAGCCTTAGATTGGAAATGGCGGCGTATTTCCGTCGGTCGAACGCGGCGATGCCCGTCGCGGAGGGACAACAACAGTAGGCCATGGCAGTTCAGCAAGTAAATAGTCGATCCGAGAGGAACAAGATCATCGCCGCAGCCCTGTTGGGTGTGCTCGCGCTCGCTTCGCTGTGGTTCGCGTTCGGCCCAAACCTGACCGGCAGTTCGACAAAGACCACCGTAAGCACTTCGCCGACGCCGCGCTCCGGCTCGTCTCCGCGTCGAGATGTCGAAGAGGTGAAGATGCCTTCTAAGGCCGAACAGGATCTCGCGTACATGATCCCGGTATCCTATTCTCCCAACGCGTTCGGCGCGCCCGACCCGGGCCGGAACATCTTCGCCTTTTACGAACCGCCGCCGCCGTGTCTCGACTGCCCGCCGCCGCCGACCCCGTTTGTGACGCCGCCGACGCCAACCCCGACGCCGACGCCACCGTATTTGGTTGCATTTGTATCGCCGCAGAATGTCTATGCCGGGTCCAAGAGCTTTCGTTTAGAGATGAACGGCGACAAGTTCACGCCCGATGCCAAGTTGTTTTTTAACGGAAACGAATTGCCAACTTCGTTCGTGAGCGCCCAGCGGCTTTCAGCTAATGTGCCGGCAAATATGATCTCAGGCGCGGGTTCGGCCCAGGTGATCGCACGATCAGCGGATGGAAGTAAATATTCGCTGCCTGTAATTATCGCGATCCAGGCGCCGCCGACGCCAAACTTTCAGTATGTCGGTATGATCGCCCGGGCACGGTATAACAACGATACGGCCTATTTCATTGAACAGGGCAAGCCGACGCCGACCGGCGCACGGCTTAACGACGTTGTGGGCGGCCGTTTTCGACTGATCAGTATTGATGCTGAGAAAGTCATTTTCGAAGACACGACGCTCGGCTTTAAGCATTCGGTCGAACTTTACAGGCCCGCTCCCGGGACCGCCGGTTCGACAGTTCCGACCGGCCCGGGCGGAAGGCCGCTTCCACAGCCGGGCGGGTTTCAGCCCTATAATCCAAGTGCCCCGGGTGTTTCACAGGGCATCCCCGGCATTCCCGACGGTATTCCCCGTTACGTGCCCCCAAACCGAAACGCAAACGCCAACGTCAAACGACCCGTTGACGATGAAGATGATGACAACGACAACAGGCGGCACTGATCGAGGGGCGACGCTGATCGCCGTCATGGGCGTTATGGTCATTTTTGCCATCGCCCTCTTGGCGGTTGCACCGTCCATCCAATACGAGGTCCAGCGAGAAAAGGAACTCGAGGCGATCCGCCGTGGAGAAGAAGTTGCGAACGCGATCCGTCAATATGTCACTTTCTATAACGGCCAAAAACTGCCTGAGTCAATGGACGACCTGTTAGAAGGCCTGCCGCAAGGAACCAAGAAACGCCAGATCCTGCGGGCTTCGGCCGCGGTCGATCCGCTCAGTGCGGACGGCAAATGGCGATTGGTCAAACCTGATCCACAGACAGTCGCAAAGTTTGCAAAACGGGTACAGGATTACAATAACGGAGTCCTTCCAGCAAATCCCACGCGGCTGCTCGACCGCTACACGGTTATCATCGTTAATTCGATCGATACAGAATCAGCGCTCGGCGAAGACGACGACAGTTTTGAAGTGGTCACGGATAACCAGCCGTTCATAGGTGTTGCAAGTCAGAGTCGAAGCAATTCGATAATTTCCTATTACGGCATCGACCGCCACTCCAACTGGATCTTTACGCCATTGTTCAGAGGAAACTCATCTTTTGGAGCGGGCGGAAGCGGAACGGGGCCCGGCAGCGGTGCCAATTTCAATCGCAGGCCGCCGCGTATCATTCAATAGGATCGACTTTCTTATTGGTTTGAGACGCAGCCTTGGTCTCTTCGATCTGCGGATCGCTTACGGCATTTCCGTTTATCCTAAATCCCGCGGTCTTTAGCGCACCTATTATCGCTATCGCGACTCGATCGAAAACGCGAAGCGGTTTTTCTTCGTTAGTATCGATCCAAAATTGTATGGTGATCACGGCTCCGCTGCTTTCATAGTCGGTAATATATACCGTAGGCCTAGGGTCACGGACGACTCCATCAGTTTCCACGACCGTCTTAAGGATCAGTTCCTTTGCCGAATCAAAACTTGTTTCGAAAGGCAAGTTGAACTTAAGATTCATCCTCCGTTTCTTTCCGGCTCCTCTGATAGTCAGCGCCGAGGAGTACATTTCTCCATTTGGGATCAAAACGTTCTCTCCGTCGTCCTTGCGAAGCATCGTCGCACGAACTCCGATATGCTCGACGCGGCCCTGATTTGCCCCGACGAACAAATAGTCTCCCAGATCGAAGGGGCGCTGCCAAAGGATCAAGATCCCGGAGAGGAAATTGTTGAGAATGTCCTTCGTCGCAAAACCGACGACGAATGAAGTGAATCCGAGTCCCGCAACCACCTGCCCGAAATCGAACGATTCGATCATCACGGAAAGGGACGTGAACGTGCCGACAACGATCATTATCACGACGATCAGTCGGCTAATTAGAGTTCGAAGCTGGGAATTGATCTTGGTTTCGCCTGTACCCTTGAGGAACAGCCATCTGAAGATCCTGGCGAGAAGCCAGAAGACGAAGAATACGATCAGTCCCGCGACGATGTAAGGCAAACGAGCGGCGAAACCCACCGCCAGTGACCTCAGCGAAGTGTGGATAGCGTTAAATACAAGCTCGTATTGCCAATGGAACCATTCAGTCCATGTCTCGCCCTGCAGAAACATCATAATTTGATCAACCATTTATAGATCGTGAGTATAGAATATCAGAACCGCTCTTTGATCGATACGAGCTTGACAGTATGCTTTATTATAGTTAGAATAATTCTAAATAGGAGACGCTATGGAACTTCACAATACAAAGATAGATCTTGCAAAAGGAAAACGCGAGAAACTTGTCGCGATCCTGAATCAAAGCCTTGCGGATGCCGCAGACCTTAGATCACAGGCGAAACAGGCTCATTGGAACGTAAAGGGGCCGAATTTTATCGCACTGCACGAGCTTTTTGACCGCGTCGCCACGGAAGTTGACGTTCATGTGGACGACCTCGCCGAACGCATCACAACCCTTGGCGGCGTTGCAATGGGGACCGTGCGTTTGGCTGCAGCAAATTCATCGCTTTCAGAATATCCTCACGAGATAACTGACGGCACGGCGCACGTTGATGCTCTTTCGTCAGCTTTGGCGGATTTCGGAAAAAAGGTCCGCAAGAACATCGACGTCACTGACGAACTGGGAGACAAGGATACTTCCGATCTTTTTACCGGAGTGTCGCGCGGCATCGATAAACTGTTGTGGTTCGTCGAAGCCCACCATCAGGCTTGATTCATATCGCAGGGGCAAGTTTTAGGGGCGTTCGCCGGACGGCGTTCGTCCCTTTTACTCGCTTGAAGTTCTCGAGTTTGAAGAGCTTTGGCAGGAAGAGTTCAAAATTCCCTACCTCTTCGACGTTGTGTTTGATCCAAGCCTTTCCTCGTGCTTCGTCAAAAACGAACCGGCGGATAAGTGGATTGACGAGTCTTCCGAGAATACCGCGAAACCCGACGGTGAGGCTGTTTGTATAACGCGTGCCGTGTCGTACGGCCTTGAATTCATACTTCATCTCAGCGAATTTCAAGCCATGCATTCGAGGCTGATGGATATAGCCGGATTCATCGAGTTTGGTTATCTCGGTATAAATGTGAACGAGATAGTCGGGCCTGGCATTGAGCATCTCCGCAAGATGTATCACCGAACCGACGCCGACTGTCCCGTCAGCGCTCTTTCGTGCGTACTTTGCGAACAAGTGGTCGCGAGGATGCCAGACACGGTAGCGATCATATGCGATCCCGTCGATCATCACAGTTCCCTCTAGGTTCTTGAACCACCAGACCAGCATCTCCGGTGTAACGCCGCGAACGACCTCATGCCTGATCCAGCAATAAACGCGGCCATCATTCAAGACCTCTACGCCGGACAAGGCGCTGCGGACGGTTTTTTTCACCCATTCGATCGGAAGAGGATTTGGAACTTCGAATCTCACACCTGTAAACGCGCAAAAGAAAAGGCGGATGTATCACCCGCCCATTCGCCTAAGTTTTCGAGAGGATCATTTTGTGTAATCGAAAATGATGTTCGCAAAGGCTTTAACGCCGACATCGAGACGGCTGTCGTCGATAAAGAAATCGGGCGTGTGGTGGCCGGCGGTCTTTTTCGGATCGACGCCTTTGGGCATTCCGCCGACCATGAAATAGAACGACGGAGCTTTGGTCCCAAACGACGAAAAATCTTCGGCCCCGGTAACCCATTCCGAATCGAGGACGTTTTCCTTACCCGCGGCTTTTTCAAGCGAGGGGATCATCTTCTTCACAAGCTCGGGCGTATTGTATGTAAGCAGAGCCTTGTTCTCGATCGTCACTTCTGCGGTCGCGCCCATACTTTCGGCGATCTTGGTCACGGTCAGGCGGATCTTTTCGTGCGTTTCTTTCTGCATTTGTGCGTCGAGAGTGCGGATCGTACCGGCCATGGTCAGTTCTTCCGGGATGATGTTCTCACGAACGCCGCCGTTGATCTTGCCGACGGTGATGATGACGGGAGCTTTCGGTAATTCGCTCTGTCGGGCGACGATCATCTGCAATCCCGTATAAACCTGCGTCGCGACGGCGATCGGATCGACGCCGAGCCAGGGGTACGCACCGTGGGTTTGGCGGCCCTTTATCTTGATCTGGAACCAGTCGCTTGCAGCCATCGTCGCACCCGATCTGTATCGGATCTTGCCGATCTCGGTCTGTGCGTTGATGTGAATACCGAAGATGGCATCGATCTTCGGGTTGTCCATAACGCCTTCCTTGACCATCAGCGGCGCACCGCCTTCCTCGCCGGCGGGCGGGCCCTCTTCGGCAGGTTGGAAGATGAATATGACGGTACCCTTGATCTTGTCCTTCATTCCGGCAAGAAGTTCCGCGGCTCCGAGAAGCATCGCGACGTGGGTATCGTGGCCGCAGGCATGCATTACGCCGACCTTTTGGCCGTTATAGTCGGCCGTCTCATTTGACCGGAAAGCAAGCGAATTGCGTTCGGTAACCGGCAAGCCGTCCATATCAGCTCGAAGGCCGATGACAGGGCCCGGCTGGCCGCCTTTCAGTATGGCTACTACACCGGTCTTTGCGATACCCGTACGAACTTCCAAGCCCAGACGGCGAAGATGTTCTTCGACAAATTTCGCCGTCTTTACTTCGTGATTCCCGAGTTCGGGATACTGGTGCAGATGCCGTCGCCATTCGATAACCTTCGGCAGCAGTTTCGCTGCGGCCGCGTCGATCTCGCGGCTCATATCGATCGGAAAGGCCGTTGCGGCAAACGAGAGTAGGAGCATGATCGCTCCAAGGCTTCTTTTCATGTTGTTCTCCGGAATTTGAGGTTTCTCAATTGTAGCCGGTGAACACGTAAATGCAAGGTAACTCCTATTGTTTCATCGCTTCGGCGATCTCGACCAGTAAACGTCCTAACGGCTTGCCTAAGTTTTGCGGAACGCTTGTGTTGACCTGAACGGCGACGGCGATCTTCGAGTCAGGGAAATACATCATGTCCGTCATATAGCCCGGGAAGAAACCGCTGTGGCCGTAAGTGGTTCCGGCGGAGGTCTTTCGGATGATGACGCCGAGACCGTACTTTGTCTCGCGGCCGAGCATAGGTGCGGCAACACCGTCCAGCATCTGCGGTAAGAGTGAATCGTCAAATGCTTTTCCTTCGTACATCATCTTTGCCCAGCGGGCGAGATCCTCTCCGGTCGAGGCCCAGCCGCCGCCGGTCCATTCGAACTGCGGGTTAATGATGAACTTTCCGTTCGCGATCATCTCGTCTTTCCCGCCAAACGGATTTTTGTCGCCGGCATAGCCCTGAACTACACCCTTTATTGCGAGTCCGTCCTGAGGGATGGTATTTGTGAGTTTTAGTTTCTTGACGACGCGTTTGTTCGCTTCGTCGTAGAACTTTTTGCCCGTGACCTTTTCGATGATCATCCCGAGTACGATGTAGTTGGTGTCCGAATAATCCCACCCCTTGCCGGCTTCGAAAGCCGCCTTTGTATCGAAAAGATAGGAGAGCAGTTCCGCGGGTTTCCAAACTTTTTCGGGGTTTGCGGTGAGGTCGTTGGTGAATGTGTCCTTGAATTCGTAACGCACAAGGCCGCTCGTGTGGTTCATTAACTGGCGGACGGTGATGTCGTTTGCATTGGGAAGGCGTGCGAACCAAGTTTCGGTGCCGAGATATTTCTCGATCTTGTCGTCGAGCCCGATCTTACCTTCCTTCACAAGCTGAAGCGCGGTCGTGACCGCAAAGGTCTTGCCTGTGCTGCCGGCGAGCATTCGATCTGTCGGCTTCATCGGCGTCTTCGCAACGCGGTCGGAATAGCCGACGGCGAGGCCGAACGATTCGCCGTTCGCCAGTACGACACCAAAAGTCGCACCAGGAAATTTTCCGGCCTTGTGCCACTCATCGAGTTTGAGCTGTATCTCTTTCTTGAGGGCATTTGTGCCGGTGACCGCGACGGGACGCTGCCCGGAGGCAGCGGCCGCCGCTGCAAAAATGGTGACAAACAGAAAAGGTTTAACGATCGATCTCATTTACTTTTTCTTGTAGTAAGTTCGGTCAACGGACGTCCATTTTTCCGGGTTCCAAAGGTCCGCGTCGAGAGCAACGTCGGCCTGAATGTCGCTGTATTCTTCGGTGGTTGTCGCTTTACCGTCAACAAAGAACAGGACCTCGGCCGCGACCCAGCCGCCTTTCGCTTTGACGTATTTGTTGAACTGCGTTTCGGCAACGCTTTTCTTGTCGCGGCCCGCCGCCTGAATGAGGCGGACAAAGACCAAGGTCTTCTTATCGACCCAGAACTGCGGCGTCGCCGCGTCGCCCGACTTAGCACCGACCACATAAACATCTTTTCCGAGCCACCTGTCCTGGCGAATAACTGAAAGGTCGATGCCCATTCCTTTTACCTGCGAGATCGTCGATTCGACCGGCTGGCCGTAAACATCAAACCCAAGGACCATTAGCGGATGGACAAATGGCCGGCCGCCGGTCGTCTTTCCCTCCTTAAAGGAAAATACCTTGCCGTCAGCAAAGAGGATGCCGTTTCCTTTCTCGGTCGGATCGATATCTATGCGGAGCTTGCCCGGAAGCGACATTGCTTCGTACCAAGTTTCGGCGCTTGTCGTGCCGTCTGGTTTATGTGTGATCGTCTTTTGGACAAACGTGAGCGTCTTGTACCATTTGCCGTCGTACTTTTTGTGCATCGCGGCGATAAGCTGTTCGCCAGTTGTGATATCTGCTGCAAATGCCGGTGCGACAAGCAGTATCATGAAAATTAAAAGTTTCGTTGTTCTCATAAGTTTATTCTAAACGCTGGATGGAAATGCCCCGTCGGGTTCACCATCACTTTTTCCTTGAATAGATCAGGTCAAAGGAAGTCGCCCAAGTCTTGCCGCCGTCGGTAGAGTTTTCGCCGTGTTGACGGACATCACCATTCGGCATTTTCGTGAAAGTCATCTTCGCAAGCGTCGGCTTTCCTGAAACGCTAGTTTCTGCCGTGACGACCATTTCGCCGTTTATCAAGCCGCCGATGTAATGCGTGAACGTCCCTTTGTCATCGACCCACGTTTGGTGCCATTTCTTGTCGTTCGTGTCGTAGATGTTAAAGCTCTTGCCGTTCGTTCCGCTGCCGCCTGTCCAGTTTTCGAAAATGATACATTGGCCGAGTATTAGCTGAACGCTGCTCGTGCCCGATGGTACACCTTGCGGATTCTTCACGTCCCATTCGCCGATCCAAAAATCGAACTGACGAAATTCCGAGGAAGCCTTGCACGGGTTAACGGCGAGATCGGAACGGCGAACGAGGTCCTTAAAGCCCGCATCCTCTCTCCACACGGCGAAATCCTTTTCGGCGTTGAGAGTCTCGCGAGCGATGCCGCCGAGCGGTATGCTTTTCTCTAGAGTTTCAAATACCTTCTGCTTATTACCGGCTCGTGCAAATGCGCGAGCCAGTGCCAGGGCATAAACGGCATTAGGCGACGCAGCCATCGCCGATTCAAGATTTTTCTGGGCGTTCGCCGTCCGGTTCAAATTAAGTTCGACCACACCCAAACGATACTTCGCGTTCGGGTTTGCAGGCTCAAGGCTGACGATCTTTTCGTAGGCAGCCGCGGCCCGTTCCCAATCGGACGCCTGATAGAATTTATTTGCTTCTGCGCGCATCTCAGGCGTCACGGCCGATGCTGGCTGACTTTGAGAGAACGCCGAAACCGCAAGTAACATGACGAAGAAAACGAAAGCCGTATTTCGAAAGCGCATGGATCACCTCTAATTGATAATTATTGTCAGAGCGTCGGATGCACATCTTAGGGAACTTCGTTGCATTCCGCCGACGATGCTCATTTACTTCCTTTCGGCAAAAACTCTTTCGGGATCGGGTTGTTCGGCCGCTCGTCATCCCAGCTTGCTGCCGATATCCACCAACGTACGCCGTCCCAGTAAAGCTCGATGCTGTTGATGCCGCGGCCCTTGTCTGTTCCGGCGTCGTTCGTGAATTCGTACGTCGAGAAAACATGAACAATGTTCCCGAAGCGACGGACGACGCGGTTGATCTCGCGCTCGTTAAAACCATTCTTTACAAATGACTCATTCGTGGCGTTAACGTATTGCTGATGGTCCATTACGCTCGCGCGTATCTTGCCGTCATCTTCGCTCATACTTACAAATCGAACATCCGGCATATAGAGCGTTTTGTCTCGCGACCACTGCCGCGGCGTCCCTTTTGGGCCAGAGATCGTTTCGTAAAATGCTTTGACGATGCCGTCGATGGTTGATACGTCTTTAGGGTCCGCGGGTTTCGTCACGATCTTTACGGCTTTCAGGTCGCGGTCGCACTGGAACTCGAGCGTCGAGGCGCCGTTAGCTATCTTCCAACCGGTCTCGGAACGTACGAGATTAAAGGTGTTCGTCCCGCAATGTGAAAACTTATCGCCGACATAAAAGGTGTAACGGCCGGTAACGATCGCCATGTCACCTGCTATCCGAGCCTCAGGCGACGGCATCGTTTCGATGAAGTCGGGGCCTTTTGCCTCGGAGAGCATCTTTGCAAACGCCTCTCCCGTGAAGATACGGGTGGTTGAGATCCCCGTGCCGTCTCTCGGCTTGTCGATCGCGACAAGTTGGCCTTCGGGTGAGAAGACGGACTTTATTTGTTCCGCGTTTTTTGCTTTCATGCCCGCAAAAAGCTGATCGACCACGTCGATCGCGGATTGTCTGTCGTTTTGCGCAAATGCTGACCCGCATGCGGCCGCAATGATGAGCATCGTGAGTATGTCTCGTTTCATTGGTCTATGTTTGTTCGGAAAACTTGATCTTCGGAAGTGTCTTTTGTATTGCCTTCGCTCCGTCGTCGGTGATCTTCGATTCCCCGATGAGTAAAACCTCAAGCGAGTTGATCTTTTCAAGCGACTTTAATCCTGCGTCGGTAACTTCGGTCCGAAAGACGCTTACCTTTCTGAGTTTTGTAAAGCGTTCGAGATTGACGAGCCCAGCGTCGGTGATCTTGGTCCCGCCGATGAGCAGCGTTTCAAGGTCGATCATACCGCGAACATTCTCAAGGCCTTTGTCCGTAAGATCGGTCCGAAACAGGTTTAGAAATCTAAGGTATCTGAGCGTGCGCAGATGTGAAACGCCTTCGTCAGTGATCGGAGTTATACGCAGATCGAGCCATTGTAGGCCGGGAAATTTTTCAAGTATCGCAAGGTCCGCATCCGTGATCTTTGCGTTATTTAGGTCTACTTTCACGACCTGGCCGTCCTGATCGAATTCGACCTTTCCGCCGAGTCTTTCGATCTTTGCCGCGGCTTCGCGTTCGTCGGATTCAAATCCGCGGTGCAGCCGAGGCGCGATCTCGTCCAGCCATCCGTTCATCTCAGCTTGGGTGAACCATTTGCCGCGAAGCACGACGCCCGCGCGATTTTCCGTCGCCGAAATGTTTTCGAGCGGATTAGCATTCAATAAGACCAGGTCGGCGGCTTTCCCTTTTTCGATCGTTCCTGACTTCGAAATAGATCCGAGATATTCGTGGGGATTGCGAGTGCCGGCTTCAAGGACGGCGTAATGGGAAAGTCCGGCGTCTTTCAAAGCTTTCAGCTCGCGATGGATCGTAAACCCGTAGAGCCATAAGAACTCCGCTGTATCGGATCCCGTCATTATCTTGCCGCCGGCGTCGAAGATCGATTTTATCATCTTGTCGCGATAGCCGACCCATCGTGCACGCGTTTCGAGCGGTATCTGATTGAGCCTTGTCCTTTTTTGAAAATCGATGTATCGATCCTGTATCCGTTTGGGATAAAAACGAAAATCGGGTTGGGCACGGATCGATTCTTCGCTTCGCGCCAGCCCGAACGTGTTCTTCATAAAATGCTGGGTCGGATCGACAAACGGATTGGACGCCACAGTCTTTTTTGCGACTTCAGCTATCTTGCTTTCGTCGATGTAATCAAGGCTCTTCCAATTGTCGAGCGTGTAGATATAGACGTCGGAGACCGAACCCTTCATCGGTGCGTCGTCGCGGAGCAGCATCTCCATATAGCCGTCAAGATGTTCTATCTGCTGTTTGGCTTTCCAGGCGCGTTCGACACCGACAAAGCGGCTGTCGGCATGGCCGACCACGCGGATGTTCTGTTTCGCGGCTTCGTCCACCGCTGCCTCGTAAACCTCGGCTTTGATGTAAGTAGTGATCTTTATGAAATCGTAGCCGGCGGCTTTCGACTTACGAACTGCTTCGCGAGCCTCTTCGGGTGTATTCACGACAAAGTCGTTTCCTTGTTCACGTCCGGTCAGATGCGGAGACGCGCTCCAGATGGTCGGTGCGATTATCTCGTTTCTTGCCGAGCGGGCGCGAAGCACAAGCTGCTCAGGCGTGCCGATCATAAAGCGGCAGGTCGTAACGCCGTTCGCGACCATTATCTTTAGTTCATCCTCGGCGTACTTGTCCGGCAGATCGTCGTCTGACAAGAGATGCGTGTGCATATCGACGAGACCGGGGATAAGATACTTGCCGGTTCCGTCAACGGTGACCGCGTCCTTTGGCATCTTCACCTTTTTTGCGTCGCCGATCTCGGCGATCACGCCATTACGGACTACAACGGTCTGATTGGCAAGAACGCGTTCCCGGTCCATCGGAATGACGCTAACGCCAACGAAAGCAGTGGTTTGCCCAAGCGCCGGGGAAATAAACACCACGAATATCGCGATCGGAAGAAGTGTCTTTCTCATATCAGTTAAGCAATAATACGAAGGCTGACCGAAAATGGTTTCCGGTCAGCCTTGATTCTTCGAGAATTGTCAGTTAATCACTTAACGGCCTTTCTCGGCAGCTTACCGTCCATCATCGCGGCTTGGTAAACGAACGCTGCGATTATGGTCGATGCCTGTTTCATATCTTCCGCCTGAATGCGGTCGAAGTTATCCTGGTTTGAGTGGTGTGTCCGCGTATCGTACTCCGCCTGGTCCTGAATGAACTGGAAACCGGGCAAGCCGATGCCGTCGAATGCAAGGTGATCGGTGCCGCCGGTATTAGACAGCGTCAGCGTCTTGGCGCCAAGATCGGCAAACGAAGTGAGCCACGATTCGAAAAGAGGTTTGATATTTGCGTTTCCCTGGAGATAAACGCCTCGTATCTTTCCGGTACCGTTGTCGAGATTGAAATAGCCGGAAAGCTTGTCATAATCAGGCCCTTTTACGAGCGTTCCGTTCTTCATCTCGCCGAAATGCTGCTTCACGTAATTTGTCGAACCGAAAAGTCCCTGTTCCTCTCCGCTCCAAAGTGCTACACGGATGGTGCGTCGCGGCTTTAGCCCTGAGGCAAGGATAATGCGTGCCGCTTCCATCATGGCGGCACATCCGGCGCCGTTGTCGGTTGCACCTGTGGACGAATGCCATGAATCCAGGTGTCCGCCGAGCATGACTACCTCATCCTTCAATACCGGATCGGTTCCGGGGATCTCGGCGATCGTGTTGTACTGCATCGGGTCTTCGTCGTGATACTGTGCATTGACCTCGATCGTCATTTTCGGCTTGGCGCCGTTCTTTATCATGCGAACGAGGCGATTGTAGTCTTCCGATGCCATCGTCACCTGCGGCATCATGTTCGCTTCGTATTTCTTGTTTTGCGGCTGAAAGGCGGGCGAAGCAAACAGGTCCTCGATAGACTTCAATTCGCCCATTTCGATCCCGACACTCGCGCCCTGCACGAACAGAGTGCCGCCGCTGCCCCCGCCGCTATTATCGATCATCACCGCCGCCCCTTCGTCCTGAAGGAACTTCATTTTCTGCGCCTGCTGGTTAAAATAATCGGTGATCTGCTTGAAGGCCGAGGGCGGAGGGCCATTGCCGTCATTCGGTCCGGGAGCAGGTTCTGTCGCCATTTTTGACAGGTCCTCGTCGCCGAATCGTTTCATCAACGGCTTATCAATGGGCTTAAGCGGCCGTTCTCCGGACACAAGCACGATCTTGCCAGCGAGTTGGCCTTTGTATTTGGCAAGGTCGTCATTTGTTTTTGCATCGAGAAAGACCACTTCGCTCGTAACGGCACCTTTGGTCGACGGTGACCATGCTTTCGGGTACGCGATGACCGGAAAATATTGCGGCTCGTTCACCACCGCGGTGAAGCTCTTAAGCGACCAGCCACGGCCGAAGGGGCCCCATGATTCGAGATGGGCGTTCTGCATTCCCCATTCCTTCATCTTGTCGCGTGTCCATTCGTTCGCGCGTTTCATGTTCGGTGACCCAGTCAGCCGTCCGCCGATGACGTCGGTCATATACGACAGGGTCTGCATCACCTGCGAGCGGTTCAGACCTTCGTCTCGGAGCTTATCGATCGCTTCTTTGGGTGCCGAGTAGACGGCGGTCGCGGTCTGCGCAAATGCCGCGTTCGGGATGAGGAACGCAAGCAATAGGGCACCGGCAATGAATTGTCTTCGTAGCATATAGAAAATAGTTCTCCGTAGTTAGCTGTGAAAATTAATACAAACTAACTACGGATGTCGATGAGATTTTGTTCCGGCACGTCGGCAGAATCAACTAATTACCGATCACCGATGCAGGCAGCGGTTTATCCACCACCGGGCGAGTCGCACGATTTGCCAACGTCCAGCCTGTCGCAAAGATCGTCTTTACGACCCTTTCCATTGACTCGAAATTGATCTTCTCGACCGAATCGGTAACCTGGTGATAGTCGGCGTGGCTTCCGTCCATGTAGAAAATGATCGGAATGCCTTTCTTCGCATAGTTGAAATGGTCCGAGCGGTAAAAGAACTGCTCAGGGTCTTTCGGGTCGTCGTATTTGTAATTAAAGTTCAGCTTGAGGAACGAATTGTTCACCTGTTCGCTTACCTCGCCAAGCTCTGTGCTCATCATCTTTGACCCTATCGAGAACACTTCACCCTGCTTCGGCAGATTCTTGTTTTGTGGATGATCTTCGTCGCCCGCGTTTTGATATCTGCCTATCATGTCGATGTTCAGTTCCGTAATGATCGAATTGATCGGAACGGTGGGGTTATCGGCAAAATATTCGCTGCCCCAGAGTCCTTTTTCTTCACCTGCGTGCCAAATAAAGAGCATCGACCGCTTTGGTTTCAAGGCACCTTCGGCAAATGCCTTTGCGATCGCCATCACCGCAACCGTGCCAGAACCGTCGTCGTCGGCGCCGTTCCAGATCTTGTCAGGGCCGGGGAAGAACGGATTCATACCGACGTGATCGTAATGCGCGCCGACGGCTACGTATTCGTTCTTCAGAACGGGATCGGAGCCTTCGAGAATGCCGACGACATTCTGCGTGAAAATGTTTTCGGTCCTGACGTTTACGGTTGCCGAGCCTTTCTTAGACGCATTCAGGTCAAACGACTCCATCGCTTCGCCCGAAACCGTCTTGCTGAATAGGTTTGAAGCGCTGAATTTTTCACCCTGAAAAAGCGAAGCGAGCAATTTGGGAGATGCGGTGATCATCGGGATCTTGATCTGCGATTCCTGCTTACCGAATTCGACCACGCCCTTCTCGGATTGGTTCCATTTCGCGCCGTCCCAGTTCGCCATTCCGCTGAAGGATGAGAAGTTCAGAACCGCCTTTGCGCCGTTCGTTTGCGCGTAAAGCGGAGGCGAGAACCAATCGCCGCCTGCCGGACCTTTAAGGTCGCCGAAAGTGACACCTTTCGGCAATGCGTTCACGACGATAACGATCTTGTCTTTTACATCAATGCCCTCGTACGGGTTGATATTCTTAGATTTGATCACCCAGCCATTCCCGGCAAAGACGAAATTGGCGTTGGAGAAATTCGAAGCGACGAGCGAGGTCAAAAAGTCCTTTCCGTAATCGTACTGCTGACCGTTTACCTCAAACTTGGTCGTGTCCGCGACGATCTTTGAATGACGAAGCGGCACTTTTTGAAAATAGGTCCCGTCACCGCCCGCCGGCTTTATTCCCCAGCTGGCAAGATGTCCTGCAATGTACTTCGCGGCGATATCGAGGCCTTTAGACGGCGTGTCGCGGCCCTCGAGTTCGTCTGAGGCTATGAATGTTAGATATTCCTTTAATTGACGGGCCGTGATCGAATCTACGTTCCCGAAAACAGGGGCCGCTGCCGCCCCTTTACCATCTTTTTTCTGAGCGTTCAGTGTAGCCGGGACGCCGAGAACAAAGACGAATAATAGAGCGGCCGCGGAAATGTGTTTGATTGCTTTGGTCATGAATTTGTATCGATATGACGTTATGTCCTTCGGATGTTGAGCTGTTTCATCTTCGAACATAGCGTGCTGGTACGCATATTCAGCAGTTTTGCCGCACGGTTTTGACGGCCGCCTGCCACTTCCAATGCCGATTCGATGAGTTGAATCTCGAAACGGGCGACATTCTCGTAAAAATCGATGCCCTTTTCAGGATCGATGTGAACAGGCTGCGTGCGTAGAGCCGCCTCGTGCAGCAGCGAACGTATCATCGATCTAAGGACTTCCATTTTCGTAACGAACTCGGTACTGCTTCTTCTTGCTAATACATGGGTTGCCATACGTACTTCCTAAATCGAGGCAATCCTGGTTGCCGGAATGGATCTCGGCCTTGGGATACGAAACCGCCTAGATCCCCGCCACGGCAATGCCATCGGGCACTTTGCCCGTCTCGACACGGCCCGTGACCTCACCGGTGTCGAGATCTATCTTGAGTACCACATCGGGTTGTCCCGCAGAGACGAAAGCCGTCTTGCCGTTCGCCGAAAAGACTATTCCGAGCGGTGCACTCTCAAGCTTGATCCTTTTCAATTCTTTCCTAGATACGCTGTCAATGATCAGAAGTTCCTTTGATGCCGGCATCGTGCAAACGACTGCTTTTCCGTCCGGCGTAAATTTCACCCGATACGGACGTCCGCCTATGTTGATCTTCTCTTTCGACTTCAAAGCTGCCGTATCGACCACTTCTATCATTCCGTCGACATTTAATCCTGCCCAAACCTCTTTGCCGTCGGGCGAAATGTCGATCGCCTCGGGCTGTTTCCCAACCGGGATGTGTGTTATCTTCGACGCTGCCGGCGGAACATTTTGAAACTCGAATGCCGTTACGCTGTCCGAACCGATATTCGTCGTGTAGAACTTCTTTTCGTCCGCCGACACGGCGATCATGTGTGTCGCATTTTGTCCGCTGCCCATCAACCAATCGACTTTATTCGCGGCCGGATCGTAGCGGGCGATCATTCGATTTGTTTCCGCCGTGAAATAAAGCTTTCCTCCGATCATCTGGATGCCGTGCGGCCGAAACAAAGGTGAAAGATCGACTCGTCTCAGTTCTTTTGCCGTGGCCAGATCTATCACCGACAGCGAGTTGCCCGGCGTTTGGGCTCCATAGTTTGCTACAAACGCGGTCTTTCCGTCAGCCGAAAGAACGACCTCATGCGGAGAATCTCCTGTCGGAACTTTTGCCGTTACCTTCATCGTTGCCGGGTTTATGATCGCAAGCGTCGCATCCGTTTTGTTGAGAGCTACGAGAACCGGCTTTGTCTGGCCGATCACGATCACGTAGTTCTTAAAGAAGATGACGACGCCAAGGGCGATCAAAGTTACGAATTTATTACGGATCTTCATATCTGGTTCACCGGCAAAATGACCATTTCGTGACTTTAGTCACGATTTCATGAATTTAATACGAATATGTGACGAAACGCTAGCGATGTGGGATGAATGGGGCGAATCGCTTCGGAAACGAACATCTTGAGTTGTGTTCAGGTTTGATTTTCAAAGAGTTCGACAAATCGTTCTCGATAATTCCTGCTCAACGCGAGTTCGGTCCCGTCGCGCAGGATCACTGCATAATCGCCGCTGAACATCGGGTGAAGCTCTTTGATCCGGTCGATGTGAACAACCGTCGACCGGTGTATGCGGAGGAATCTGTCAGGATCGAGCTTTGTTTCGATGCCGTTCATCGTTTCGCGTATCATGTGAGTCTCGCGGCCGACGTGAAGCTTTACATAATTTCCGGCAGCCTCTATCCAGTCGATCTCGTCAGACTTGAGGAAAAACACGCGGCCGGTAGTCTTTACGACGAGGCGTTCGAGATATTTCTTTTCCGTCTTCAGATCGGCGATAAGCGACGTCAGTCTCTCGTCGATCCTGCCGAATCGTTTTCCATCGATCTGTTCACGGGCGCGCATAACCGCGCGATGCAGGCGTTCGCGAGTGAATGGCTTCAATAGATAATCGAGCGCATGCACGTCAAAAGCCTGCAGAGCGTATTGGTCATATGCGGTAACAAATACGACCGTTGGCAAATACTTACCGCTGAGCGATCTGATCACCTCGAAACCGTTCTTCTCAGGCATCTGTATATCGAGGAAAACAAGGTCGGGCTTCTTTTCCTTGATCGCACCAACAGCGTCCACGCCGTTGCTGCATTCGCCAATGATCTCGATCTCGTCCTCGTCACGAAGAAAACGCTTCACACGTTCGCGCGCGAGAGGTTCGTCGTCAATGATCATCGTACGGATGCTCATATCGCGTCGCTTTCCTTGAACGGTATCTCGAGACTTACTTTCAGCCCTGATTCGGCCGGTGAATCAAGCACAAAACGATGACTGTCGCCATAAAGGTGCTTTAGCCTGCGCCGGGTGTTCGAAAGCCCGACACCTTCGGTCACGTTGCTCACGTCGCCTGAAGGAACACCTAATCCGTTATCGCTCACGGAGATCAGCAGATGACCGTTGCTTCGGACGCTTTCGATGTCGATGCGGCCTCCTTCGGCTTTGGGGCTGATGCCGTGTTTGATCGCATTTTCGACCAGCGGCTGAAGGATCATATTTGGCACACTGGCGTCGAGCGTGTCCGGTGCGATGTCCATTTCGACCTTTAGCCGGTCCTGAAAACGCATCTGCTCTATTTCGAGATACTTTCGCAAGAATTCGAGCTCCTGTTTGAGCGAGATCTCTTGCACCTCGAGGTTTTCGAATGACATTCTCAACAGGTCGCTCAGATCAGTAAGCATGTGATCCGCTGCGTCGGGATCACGGTGTACAAGTTCGGAAATAGCATTCAGCGTATTGAACAGAAAATGCGGATGCAGCTGCATCTTGAGTACCTGAAGCCGGGATTGTGCAAGCCTAGCCTCAAGCTGTGAATTTCGGAGTTCGCGTTCACGGTATTTCTGATAATAGTTGTAGGCCGACCAGATGCCGACGACCCCAAAATAGATCAAAATGCTCAGGTGTACGTTTACGAGCAGAAATACCTTGTAGGCTTCTAGGAAGTTGGGAAATTCCCGGCCCGGCGGGTAACCCATCTTGGTGAGAATGAAAGCGTCGAGAGCGAGTTGGACCAGAGCGGTAAGAATACCCGTGACGACGTGGATCGGAAGCGAAAGCTTCCACTTGCCCTCTTCAAACGGAAATCGTTTTGCGAGAAAAAGTATCGCGGGGCTAAGCGCGAACCAGATGTAGCCGGAAACCAGCTGCCACGAGAGGATACGCCAGATCGGCAGCGGCTCTTTCGAGAGCTGATTCTGAAACGCAAACATGCTCGTAAAAAACAATGCGAACAGCGTCCAGACGCCAAAGATCGCGATCCATTTAAAGGTTCGTCGATTGCGGAAGTTTTCGGGATCCATTGAAGAAGTTTTTACCATCGAACGAAGATTAACACCAAAGACACTGTGATGAAACGAAAAGAAACGCGGATGAGACGTTTATTTTCAACAAGAGAGTCGTAGGTGTCCGCCGTCACATTTTTGACCCTTGAACGATCGGATAATAAGAACAAACCTGAATTTTTCGGAGAGTTCGATGCATAATAAAAAGATAACAAAAGAACACCTCATCCAACGCCGAAGCGAGATCTTGGCACAACTGGGACGTCTGGACGACGATATACACAACGAACTTGACCGCCACCCAGATGAACAATCCATTCAACTGGAGCAGCAGGAAGTTACGCTTTCGATGGTCGAAGGGCTTAACAAAGAGCTTAAAGAGATAGAGATAATGCTTCTTGATGAGGATGTTGAACAAGAGACAGCATGACCTATGCTGCGTTCGTTCGCCGTTCGTAGTTTTCCATTTTGAGCCGCTCCTCAAGAAGTCTTGTGGAAACGGTGAGGAAATCGTGAGCAGTAAGTATCCCGATCAGTTTTCCGTCCTTGCAAACCGGTAAACATCCGATGTTCTTGTCACGCATAAGGTAAAGCGCGTCAAGCGTTCGTGTTTCCGGTTCGATCGTGAATAGCTTTGTTTTCATTATGTCGCGAACGATCAGTTCCTCGGCCGCGCGTGATTTTTCCTCGGCAAAGAACCGGAGCAGGTCGCGGTGAGAGACAATTCCGACAAGCTCGCCTTTGTCGTTTTCGACCGGAATGTGACGGATATGTTTCCACTCCATCAGGCTTGCCGCGAGGTCAACGACGTCATCGGGACGCACCGTAAAGAGGTCGCGTGACATAAATTGCTCGACAGTGCGGAAATTATCGACCCATTCCGAATGGTCTGCAATTCTTGCCAAAGGCCAGGTGTGCAGCAGTTCGCCCTTTTCCTGATGCTTGATCATCTCGGACGTCAGTGCCCGCATTCTAATGTTCGTCTTGGCGGACTTGTCCATAGACGAGAGCGAATCCAGGATCCACTTCGCACCGGTCATTTCGGCTTTGACGCGGTCTTCGAGGATGCCGGTAAAGCGGTCTATGTCCGCCGTATCGACCGCGGCCGAGTTCAACCCGTGACGCGCGAGCGGGAGAAGTTCGCTTAGGATCAGGTCCATTGACGTGTAGGTTCGTTTGTCGAGCCAGGTTAGCTGCGATTTCAACCCGAACCGCGCGGCGCTGAAGAAATTGGTCTTTGCGTCGTCAAATGACAGCAGCTTGGTGATGTCACCGTTTATCTCCGGTAACGCCCGCATTAGCCCAAGGAACAACGCCGAATTTGCCATTTCGTCCGCGACCGTCGGCCCGGCAGGCAGGAAACGAGCCTCGATCCGAAGTCCCGGCACACCGTCCATTACGCCGTAACATGCGCGGTTCCAGCGCCAGACTGTCCCGTTGTGCATCCGCCAGGCGCTGAGATTCGGGATGCCTCCGGCCTTCAACACCTCAAGCGAATCTTCCTCGAGATCACGTGTGAGTATGATCCGAAATCGGGCTACATCTTCATGAAATACGTCGAGGATCGAATCTTTGACCCATTCGTGGCCAAACGTGACGCGGGCAGGCCGGCTGCGTTCCTGATGAGCCGCACCCCGCTCATCTACTGATTGCTGAAACAAAGCAAGCCGCGTTTCGTGCCACAAACGGTGTGCGAGAAGGATCGGCGAATTCACGGCCGACGCGAGTACAGGAGCGGTGATGGCCTGTGCCCAGTTATAAAACCTTGTGAAATCGTTCACGGGAACCTGCATATGGACCTGGAAACTCGTATTGCAGAATTCGATGAATGTATCGTGCAGGTGGAGCCGGATCTCATCAAGGCCCTTGATATGTACCATCCGATCTTCACCGTGTAGAGCGGTGAGAACACGATTGAGCTGTTCATATCTCGGAAACGGAGTCAGGTACTCTTCAACGAGGTCCGATTTCTGGATCGTCGGCAGGATACCGCAAAGCACAACGTCGCCATCAAACTGCCGCATCGTGCGCTTTACGATGCCGATCACCTCGTTGAGCTCGCGCTCGAGCTTTGAAAGGCAGTCACCCTCAAATGCTAAAGGAGTGAGATTCGCTTCCAGGTTGAAGCGGCCGATCTCCGTGGTCAATCTCGAGTCACGCGCCGATTCGATCACCTCGATCGCGCGAGGCGCGGGATGCATGGACGAATCTACGAGGAACATCTCCTGCTCGGCACCGATACGCGAAGCATCGGATTCCATCTTCCCGCCTTCGAGCATTTTTTCCAGGGCGTACAGGTCGTTCAGCACCGCCCGTGTAAAGGCACGATGTTCCGATTCGTCGGCTTGGCTTTTGACGGTCTTTTCACCCATTTCGGCTGGTTATCCTGATGCTCCAAGAATAGTCCAATTTGATATGACGCGTGTGATGCGGGTCACAATTTTCGAAACGGACTGTGTGTATCAAATTTTCGCCGGCTGACGACGAGCCGATTTTCATACCAGCGTCGCTTTCGAAACCCCAGCAAGTGGAACACCTGCAGCGGAAAGAACCGGGCCACATTCGTGTCGATATCGAATGTATCCGGATCCTTTTCGGACCGATGAACGCCCGGCAAATGTCTCATTATGTTACCGACGTTGAGCCGCCGGAGAACTCCGGAAAGCCACAGCCAGAATGGAAGTATCTCGCGGCCGATAAAGAAACCGTCCTCGCCGAGTTTCTGGTAAAGCGGCATGATGACGAGCCCCTTCTCATCCGCAACTACCGGGCCGTTTCGGTCATTTGCCAGCAACTGCGACCTGCGGATCGGGTCAAAGTTATTAAAGCCCGGAAGCATCCTGAAGTCGTCGGCCGCCGTTATTGCGTGTCGGTACCGCACTTCCAAGATCCTTGGCCGCTTTGTCGCCTTGCGAAGAACCTCATTGAATCGTCGAAGCTCGTCGCTCTCCTCGACGATCCCTGCATTTACTAATGCCCGCCACGTCAGGGCTTCGTGAACAGCAAGGGTAGATTCCGCGTAATGCTGGCCGCCTTCGTATCCCAGCGTGACGGCTCCGAGATTGTTCAGGTATTCCAAAAGAGTTCCCTCGAGCTGCTCTTCGATACCGAGAAGGATGGTCACGGGTAATTTCTGAGCAAATGCACGGTTTCGCAGCGTGTCGCCGACGGTCGCAAACGGGACTCCTTCGGCCGATGTCGAATGAAGGTCAAGGGCGTAAACCTCGTCTTTCGCCGACTTGATTATCCGGTCAAGGTCCTTCAGCAGTTCTGCCTGTTCTTTATCTTCTGAAAGATGCGGCGGTATGGCGGTGTCGGGCAAACTGCGTATGACGTTCTCGGGCGTCCAATGACGATTAAGATCGGAATCGATGAACCTCACGCCTTTTTCTATCGCACGAACGTTCCCGCGGAAGAAATAGACCCTGCCGTTTAACCTCGGATGATCCGCTCGCATAGTTGAAGCGACGCGTTGGAGGGCTTCGGCACCGGCGGCTTCGTTTCCGTGAATACTGCCAAATGCGATCAGTGTCGGTCCGTCCTGATCGCCGATGAATTCAGCGATCAGGTGTTTGTCCGACTGGTTCGAATGCATCTCCATTGGTCTGTTATAATTGCCGTGATCCGTCTCTTTCAATACCTATGAGCAATGCCGATCTGCTTACCGGAACGGTCAAGGGCCCCGGGAAACTTCCTTACGAATACGTGTTCATCACGCGTGACAACGACCGTACGCGAATCGGCGAATATGTCTATTACGACGCCTCCGTTGGGGGCGAGGTACGTCAGATCGTCGGCACGGTAAAGGAACGATCCTTGGTCAGAAAACTCCCTGACGCTTTCCTGGCCGATCCGCTCACGCCTCCGTCCGCTGTCGCAGGGCTTGTCGGTATCGAGCGCGATCTGGAGATCTACGAAGTAACGGTCGAGATGATCGGATACTTCAGCAAAGGTCTCGGAGACTTCGTTAACCCGCGAATTCCGCCGCGGCCGGGCGACCCCGTCTATTTAGCATCGAGCGAGAACCTTGCCGGCATGCTGTGCCCGAAACGGCAGGCTCAAACGGGCTCCGCCCACATGGGGAGTTTGCTGACCCGCGAAGCCGGCGACGTGCCGATCGTGGTTTCTGTCAAAGACGTGGTTTCCACGCATCTCGCGATACTCGCCTCTACAGGATCCGGCAAATCATACACTGCAGGTGTGCTGGTCGAGGAACTGATGCAGTCATATAACCGCGCCGCGGTTCTAATAGTCGACCCGCACAGCGAGTATCACACTCTTAGTACTATTCAAGGCGATTCGCAGTTCGGGGGCAGTGACGGCTATCACCCGGAAGTGAAGATATTCACGCCGGACAAGATCAAAGTCCGGTTTTCAACGCTTTCGGAGGGCGACGTCAAGTACCTTTTGCCAGATGGAACGTCTGACAAGATGTTGCATTTCCTCAGTCAGGCCTTTCGCAGTCTGAACGACCGCTTGCGTGCCGAAGGAAGGCGCGATTATCTGTATAATTATCACGATCTTCGCGACGAGGTTCAGCGTCAACAATATGGAAGGGAAGGCGACACGGGCGACGGAGGAAACGTATCGTCGATCCAGGGTTTGCTTTGGCGGCTGGACTCACGTTTTGACAAGCCGGACGGCATTTTCCATTCGCAAGAACACCTGGAATTGCAAGAGCTTTATCGTCCGGGCCGCGTGACCATACTCCAGCTTTCCGATATCGAACAGCACGAACAGCAAGTGATCGTCGGCACGCTTCTTCGTCGAGCGAACAAGGCAAGAATGATGACGACCCGGCACGAGGTTGAAAAGGGCGAGCATTTTCTCGATTATCCTGTTTTTACTCTGCTTGAAGAAGCCCACCGTTTCGCGCCGTCGGGAGCAAGCGTCGTTTCGACAAATGTCCTCAAGCAGATCCTGAGCGAAGGCCGCAAATTCGGCGTCGGCGTCGGCCTGATCACTCAACGGCCGGGAAAGCTCGACCAAGACGTGCTTTCTCAGTGTATGACCCAGATAATAATGCGGATCGTGAACCCGATCGATCAACAAACCGTCGCCCAGTCGGTCGAAGGCGCGGGCCGAGCGATGCTCGCCGAACTTCCCGCTTTAACAAAAGGCCAGGCAATAATCTCCGGTGTCGGGATCAATACGCCCGTGATGTGCCGCATCCGGCAGCGGATGACCGTTCACGGCGGAGAGACCTTCGACGCGCCGGCGGAATGGATGAACTGGCATTCCTCTGGGGAAACGTCTAAACGCAAACACGACGAAGCCCCGTATTTGAAACCAACGAGCGAAAAGAAGCCCGAAAAGGTCGGAAAGATCAGGATCTGAACTTTTCTATTTGATCTTGTTGAGTTCCTGGCCGTTCGCTCCCGCAATATCTTTCCTGACGAGCAAAACGAGATCGACGCCCGAACGCAATTTGTACGAAGCGTAGTATTCGTAGTTTGCCGAATATTTTCGCATCACGTCACGGTCCTGATCGCCTTTCTTTGCGACGATCATCTCGGGAGGCGGCGTGGTATCGGCAATGCGGCCGTGAAAGATCGCTTTGGGATAATCGCGCATATACCAAACGAGCGGCCAATAGTCAGGCGAAACGATGTCGATAGACGCATCCTTTCCTTTGCCGCTTAGCTCCGCAAAATGTTCGATGTCGCGGACCATATCGAGAAACTCTCGCTGTGTGTGCGCGTACACCATCGGCGCGTCTTCGTCATCGTATCGGACAAAATTGAGAATATACGTTTGATAAGCGAGGATCGCGGCAGCGATACCGGCCGCGGCCAGTCCGACGCCTCTGACCGCGTTCTTTTTCGATTCGAGAAGTTCGTTCACTGTATAGCCGGCGGCGATGCACATCGGCAATAGAAAACTCAGCGCAAGCCATGGGGTCTTATAGGGAATGATCGTGTAAGCAAGAAACAAGCCGAACGCCCACAGAGCCGTGAACATTGCGACTCGATCACGTCCCTTTACCAGCGCAATTATGAGGCCGACCCGTGACAGCACCATGATCGGCCCATCTGACTGCATTCCCCACTCGACGTATGCCCAGATGCCGTTTTGAGTGTGATCTTTGCTTCCGGTTTTCAACCAGATCTCGTAGGCTTCGTAAAAGCCTTTTACACCATCTGCGTACGTGAAGAACGACGAGAAGAAAAGTACGATCAGGTAAACGATCAGAACCGAAGAAGCGGCGTAAATAAGTATTGTATCGCTTCGCGTTCCAAGTGCGTGACGAAATGCGGCAAAAGACGGCTGCACGATCTCCGTTACGAGTTCTCGCGTCGGCTTCCCTCGTCGGTCCCATCTATAGAGCGCGTAAACGAGTACCGCAGGGACAAGCACGATCAATACGTAAAATAGATTCGTCAAACTGTCGGCGCTCGGGCCGCTTGTAATTTCATGAACGCGTTTTCCGAAATCCGCCGCAATATCCGGAAGTTTGCTCGCGATAACACCTGCAAGCGCGACGGAAGCGATGATTGCCAAAGCAAAGATCATGGAGGGAAACCGCCTTTCTTTGGCCGCATTTCCGATCTGCTCACGCGCCCAAACGCACACGCACGCGATCGCCATCGTTCCAAGCGTAATGAACGTGGTCTCTTTGGTAGCGAGCAGCAGCGCAATGCAGGCCGCCGCGAGAAGCAGATAGATCGGACGCCCACCGTTCCATTCTCGCAGCATTCGAACCACAAAGAAGATCAGCGCACCCTCGACCGCGAACAGTCCGATCCGCAACACCCAAAGCAAGGTCGTGTTCTCACCGGCGATCGCCGGAGCGACACGCATCACGGGCGCCAAGAAGCAGGCGAACAGGATCAATGCCATCCAGAATATCGCTCCGTAACCCGCATTTTCTTTCTCAATAAAAAGCAGGATGGCAAGAACGAATCCGAGTCCGAGAAAAACGAAAAAGATCTCGTGAATAAAGTATCGCGAGATGTAAACCATTCCGGGTGAAAGTGTAAGAAATAACGCCGCGAACATCGCCCCCGTCCGGCCGATGTAACGCCGCAAATAGAACGCCAGTACAACGATGAGAACGCCCCAGACGGCGACGCTCCATCGCACGGGAACAGTGTCCAGGCCAAATACCTCTACAAAACCAAGAGCGATGTAATAAAGCGTGGGGCCGTGGTAGTTAGCTGGGTCGTATTTGTAAACGCCGTCACGAAAAAGATTTGTCAAAAACCAGCCGTTCACGCCTTCGTCGTGATGAAACGGCTTCAGTCCGAGCATGAAGAACCTCAGAAAGATCGCGGCCGCCGTTATCAGACAGCAGCTTATGAACCACATTCGTTCATCTTTCAGTTCTTTGTTCGAGATCGCTTCTTCTTCGTCCGTCATACAGGGTTGACTACGGATTCCTTTTTTGGCCAGTACTTATTTGATCTTGTATACCTTGAATTGACCGGCCTCGGCCGCGACCGGATACCGCGTGAAGAACGCCTCATTCGGGCCAAGGTTCGCCCGTTCTTCCGGTGAGATCAGCACATATTCTATACCGTACTTTTCCATCAATGCGACAGCGTTCGGGCCGCCGCGATAGATCTGTTTCACATCGTCTTCGCGTTGTCGGTAATCGATGCCGTGTGAGGACAGATGTCCGGGATAACGCATCAGCGAACGTCGTCCGGAAAGGACGATCGCGGTGTTATATGTCGGCGCGTTTAGAAACAATGCATTCGGCGGTGTCGATGCCTTCAGACGATCAGCGATGACGACCGCGTCCGGTTCGAACACGCGATAGTTGATCTGGCCGGAAACGGTCCGCCAAACGTCAATTACTCCCGAAACGATCAGGACCGCGAAGCAAATTCCGGCCGCAGTTTTCATTGCGGTGTCCTTGTTCCACATCCAGGCCAATGCAAATACGACGAACGGGATCGAACCGAGGAACCAATAGATCAGTACTTTGATATTGTCCCATTCCCAAGGAGCCAGCTTAGCGACGTTTGCGAGTACAAAAAGAATTACGAATGGTAAGTAGAACAATGCAAGTTCCTTGCCCGTGAACTCAATGTGTTCTTTCTTGTCTTTCCCGTGTTTCTTGTCGTGATTGGGCTCGCTTTGCTTTGCTGTATACGCCAAATAGATCCCAGCCCCGATCAACGGAAACAGCAGGCCCGTATTCTTTATCCAGAACCAGACAATGTTCGTCTCGCGCGCGTCAAATCCAAAATGCCATGCAAAGAATTCCGAAGCGTGCGTTGCGCTTCCGGCCATCGACCAAACGAGTTCCGGTATCGCCATCACGCTGACACCGATCCCAAAGGCAACGAATTCCTTCCAACGATCAGATCTCAACAGAAGTAGAAAACCGGTGACCACGAACAACACGGCCAGGCTGTGGAGGTGAATAAGCGGCAACAAGCCAGCGATCAGGCCAACAATAAAATTTGGCAGTAATTGCCCAAGTGAGTCTTTCTCCCTTGTGTGTTCCGAACTAAACGTCCGCCACAAAGATCCGAGAACGATCAACGTGATCGGCATGCCCAGCATGAGGCTTCGTTGTGTAAGAAAAAGCGTGATCAGCGAATTTCCCCATCTAAAGTCTTCGCCGATCGTGTAGTCCTTTGGCAGATGCTTGAGAAACTCGACAAAGCCTCCGCCTTGCGAGCCAAAGTCGCCAAAGAACCAGATGAAGCCGAGACCGCCGCTAAAGAATAAGAGCGGCGGCGCAAGCTTTGCCGCGGACTTGCCACCGACCAGGCGGTAAACGAAACGTTCCAATAGGACCAACAACGAGAATGCCCACACGACATTTTGAACAAGCATCGCGTCGCGGACCCCGATGCCAAATTTTAGAGTTCCGGCCGTGATCAGATCGGCAATGAACGGATATGAAAATTTCGAGCCGGCAAAGTTCGGATTTTGAGGCGGAAAATTGGCACCGTCGGCAAAGCTAAATATCGCTCCGAGGTGAAACGGCAGGTCGCCCAGATTGTTCGAGCCGCCCGTAAAAATACCCTGCGCGTTTTCGATCATCGCCCGATCGAAAAACAAGATGAAGAGGATCAGAAACCCGGCGTAGTAAAAAAACGGCAGGGACTTCTTCAGGTTTGCCCCTTGCAATTTCCCCTTCGCTTTAGCCAGATCGTGGTCGAACGATCTTTTCCTCTCACCCTTTAGAATAAGGGCCGTCGGGACAAAGGTTATGACGATCGCAGCGATAACTGCCGGACTGCCAAGCCCGACGAACATCGCAATTACGAATGTCAGGGTTCCGAAGATCGCAGACCCGATAACGTTCCCCGCCGCGATCCGCCACATCAAAGGTTCATCGCGTTCGAATAGGTATGTCAGCGCAAAACCGCCGGCGGTTATCAATGCAATGATCAGAAGCGAGGTCAGCATTTTTAGCGTCGGATACTTCGGTTAAAGGTATACCAATTTGCCCCGAACATAAAAACTACTTCAAACGCTCTCAGCCCGCTTGGCGGTCAATATCAAACTAGACTATACTTTCTGCCAAATCCATTAGCTATCTGAATAGTTCCATCAGTATGAAAATGATCGCCCGTCTCTTACTAACATCGGTTTGTTCTTCAATGATCTATGCGGGGACCTTGCTTGCAGCAGGTTTCTCCGGGGCATATATCAAAGACTTTCAGGTGTTTGACGAACGATCGGGCCTGGTAGCGACCTCTAGTGCGATCTACAGGACCTCGGACTCCGAAAATTGGACGGCACTACCCATTCCCAAAGCTCTTGACGAACTCATCGCGAGCGCATATTTCATTGACACATCGGTCGGCTTTGTGGTCTTGACAGGATCTAAGTCAGGTCAAATATCGCTCGCCTCGACCAAAGACGGCGGGGCGACATGGAAGCGAAACGACCTGAATATCGCTGACATCGCCGATCTTGATCTGAACCTTGAAAGTGCCCGCGTCTCAGGCGATCCTTTCGGCGAACTCAGGCTCACGTTTCGCGTGCCGACGAGTTCAAATTTTGTCGGCCGAGCCGTTTACCATTCGACGGACGGCGGCGAAACTTGGCAATTTGCCGAGCGCACGGTCGAACCGAATAGCGAGGCAGAAGTTTCCTCGGTGATCCGGAAAGGTAATTGGCACGTCGAAACCAACGGTGAGTGTTTCGGTTTCAAAACCGGATGCATCCAGACAACACGGCTTTTTATTTCAGGCCGTGAAGCAACGCCGCCTCAGGTAAGGGCAGCGGGGCAGCGCGAACGCGAGGCCGCGCAGCTTGACGCAAGTAACGCGCCGATGTTCTCGGCTCCGGGCGGTTCGACGAGGATCAGCCTGAACCGCGGTTTTGATAAATGCCAAAACTCAAGCGTCGCGAGCATGCAGTTATGGTGGGACAATTCCTACTTCTTTGACGCGAACATCTATTTCAGCGGCCGCAATCGTGCCTGTTCTCAAACGCTTACATCCACTTGGGTCAATCAGGTTTCTTCAATGGGCTGGGGTTTGATCCCGACCGTGGTTGGATATCAATCGCCATGCACCGCGTCAGCGACGAGTGCGAAATTTAGTTTCGATCCAACGACGGCGGAGCAGCAGGGGCGAGGCGAGGCTGATATCGCTGCCGGCGACGCCGCGAATATTGGCCTGACGGCGGGTTCGATCCTCTACTATGACATGGAGCGGTATGACGAAACCGTCAGCACTCCCGGCTGCAGAACGGCGAGTACTGCATTTCTAAAAGGCTGGACCGACCGGATCAAGGAACTTGGTTACAAGTCCGGCACCTACGGTTCGCCAAAGAACGCCCAGGAAGATTGGGTTACGCTTCCGGCCGCTAGCAAAATGGAGGCGATATGGATGGCACGCTGGGACAATGTGCCGAACGTTTGGACCTACGTTTCGTTCCCGACATTTCCGACAAACGAATGGAACAACCACCAGCGGATCAAGCAGTGGCAGGCACCTCATAACGAGACCTGGGGCGGCGTCACGTTCAACATCGACGGAAATATTGCTGATGGTCCTGTGGCGGGCGTGCCGGTTCCGAAAAACCGCAACGCGGATTTTGATGGTGACGGCAAATCGGACATCAGCATCTTCCGCCCGGAAGATGGGAACTGGTGGATCTTGAAAAGTTCTAACAGCACCATCTCTGTCACCGGTTTTGGTATTGCGAGCGATGTTCTCGTTCCTGCCGATTACGACGGCGACGGGAAAACGGACATCGCAGTGTATCGCACCTCTGAAGGAAATTGGTATTCCTACGGAAAAGGCAACACGGTCTCGATCTTTCAATGGGGCACGGCCGGAGACATTCCGGTACCCGGCGATTTCAATGGCGATGGTAAGGCGGATCGCGCAGTTTACCGGCCGTCTAGCGGTATCTGGTACATCTTTAATAGTGACAGTCTTTCGACAGTATCGATCTTTCAGTGGGGCATTCCGGACGACAAGCCGGTAGTGGGAGATTACGACGGAGACGGAAGGTCGGATATTGCGGTATATCGGCCCTCGACCGGCGTCTGGTACATCCAGCGAAGTTCCGATCAGACTGTTACGGTTACGCAGTGGGGAATCTCGACCGATAAACTCGCACCCGCCGATTATGACGGCGACGGCAAGACCGATATTGCGATCTTTCGCGACGGGCAATGGTGGATAAACCGTTCGTCAGCGGGCCTTGCGGTCTATGAATTCGGATTGCCCGGAGACATTCCGGTATCTGGCAATTTCGATGCTAACGCTTCGGCCGATGTCGCGGTCTATCGGCCTTCAAATGGTGTTTGGCATCTTCTCAGGGATCAGGACGGATACACTGCGCTACAGTTTGGAGTCGCGACCGACAGGCCGATACCTAACGCTTACTTTCCTCAATAGGTCGGCGATAGGGGCCTTGTTTCAATTATCGTAGAAAAAGAAAAGGTATTTCCGCTCAGATTACTACCCATTCAGGTGGGGAGATCTGATGCGGTATCGGTTACATTCCTGTGTGTCCGGCCGATTTGGCCGAAAATAATTCATACATTCATTCATAGACAAGAGGAGATTTTGCTATATGTCCCAGATCGAGACCCTTATGTCGATCGTTTATGTCGAAGGCGAGGTAATGCTTCACGACGGTGCGTCCGGGTGGGTCAAGGCCCATGCAGGGATGGTCTTCCCTTCTCATGCAAAGGTAACAATAAAGACCGGCTCAAGCGGGCGGGCCGAGATAATCAACGTTCGCGGAGAGTTGGTAAATCTCCCAAGAAATTCAATGCAGGTAATCACCGCCCAGTTTTCCGCGGATGACGTTGACACACAGCGTCAGATCACTCTGAGTGCGCGAGATATGATGGCGGCCCGTTCACTCCGTCGTCATAACGTGGCTCCTGCTGTTTAGCTAATATTCCTGATAGAACGCTCGATGGGCGGGGCTTCGGCTCCGTCCTTTTTTGTCGATAGGTTCTGTTGTAAGGGTCAACGCGCGTCGCCGGCATACTCCGCTCGCTCGGCTTCCAACTCGGCCGGCAGGTCCTTGTCGGCGTCGCGCAGCGAATCGATACTCTTCAATTGTTGAATGATAGCGATGGCTTTTTCGATCGATCCGGCTGCCTTAGCTTTATTTCCTAACTTGAAATAAGCCTTGGCAGCAAATCGGTGGGCGATGGCGACGTCGTACCGGTAAGTCGGCTCGTCATTCGCATCGGCGATCGGGATCATGATCTCGAGAACCCGCTCGAGTACAGGTGCGGCGTCGCGGAATCTCCCCAGTTCGATCTGGGCCCGTGCACGCTCTGTTTCGTAGATCGCGAGGTTTCGGACGTCGCTGAACCGCTTTTCGGCCTTCGCTCGTCGTGCTTGTGCAACTCGTGCTTGCCAAAACGTGGCTATTACGCCGATGATGACGGCCAATATGACGAGGCCCGCACCGGCAACGGCGGCCTTATTTTGTTGCTGCGTTTCGTTATTTGGCTATGGAAAGCTAGAATATGAAGTTTTGATATTGGACGGAATTCTTATCTATGCTTCAAGCCGGAATTGTCGGGTTGCCGAATGTCGGTAAATCAACCCTCTTTAATGCCCTTACCGCTCAGGAAGCGGCTTTGGCCGCAAACTACCCCTTTGCGACGATCGAGCCGAACGTCGGCGTCGTCGAGGTTCCGGACGAACGGCTGGCGGTACTGCAAAAGCTGAATAACGCACAAAAGATCGTCCCCGCAACGGTCGAATTTCTTGACATCGCGGGTTTGGTTCGCGGCGCGTCAAAAGGCGAAGGACTGGGCAACCAGTTTCTGGCCAATATTCGTGAGACGCACGCAGTGATACAGGTCGTAAGATGCTTTGAAGATGAGAACATCGTACACGTCGAAGGCTCGGTCGATCCGATCCGTGACATCGAGACGATCCAGATCGAACTTGCTCTGGCCGATCTCGGCTCGATCGAAAAACGTAAAGACAAGGCCACGCGTGGGGCGAAATCCGGCGGCGACAAAGACGCGAAACGGGAACTTGAGATAATCGAAAAGATCTTGCCGGTTCTGGAAGAGGGACGTCCTGTCCGGGCCGCCGGCCTTTCTGACGACGAACGCGAGATCGTTAAGAAATGGTTCCTGCTTACTTCAAAACCGACGATCTACGCGGCAAATGTCGATGAAGCGACCCTTGCCGATCCCGAATCGAATCCGCACGTTCAAAAGGTCCTTGCGCATGCCAAGGCTGAAAACTCTGACGTTGTACCGATCTGCGCAAAGCTCGAAGCCGAACTGGTCGCACTTGATCCGGCAGAGCGTGACGAATACCTTAAAGACCTCGGCCTGACATCAAGCGGAGTGGACAAGCTGATCAAGGCCGCTTATCACATGCTCGGGCTGATGTCGTTCCTGACTGCGGGTGAAAAAGAGGTTCGCGCGTGGACCATTCCTATCGGCACTAAAGCTCCGCAGGCCGCGGGCGAGATCCATACAGATATCGAACGCGGATTCATTCGTGCAGAGATCGTTTCCTACGACGATCTGGTCGCATGCGGTTCGCGGAAAGCTGCCAGCGAAAAAGGCCTCGCCCGTCTCGAGGGCAAAGAGTACGTAATGCAGGACGGCGACGTGGTAGATTTTCGCTTCAACGTCTAGGCGTTACGTTTTCTGACAGCCATCAAGATTCGCCGCACATTCTTCGAGCTGATAAAGAAAAGCAGAAAGCCGGACATCACGGTGACGATACCCAATATCGAAAAACCGCGAAGGACATAGTTATTTATGTTGTCGCGGCCGGCGAGATCCATCGTGTGCAGCATCCATAGAAAATCGAAAAGGCGCCAGCTGTTCGTTCGAACGGCGTGGACCTGGCCGTCGTTTGCCCCGACGTACGCGGTCACGCCTTCCGGATGATCGAACGTCACCGCCCACGCGGGCAAAGGCTTTTCGCGATACTCGTGATGGCTGCCCATCATCTCCTTTGAGATAAGGTCGACCGATGTAATTCCTGATGCAGCGTGCATCGACCCCGCGGCTATAATTCTCGCTTCCGCCTCCGTGATAGGCTGTCTCGCTTTTCCGTTCCCGGCATGAATGAGCAGGAATTGCTCCCTGGCCTCGCCATCGCGATACATCATCGAATAGTAGGGCTCGCCGAAGACCGTGACTACCTTCAACTTTGCCATGTCAACGATACGGCCGTCAGGCACGTTCCCTTTGATCGCCTCGCTCGGGGATATGATGGCCATCGACGGATCGACCTGGGCCATTGCGTGATACAGATGGTCGCCGTGGATCTCGTCCAGGTTTGTCCAGCTGAAATACAGCCCGCCAAGGGTCCACAAGACAAACTGAATTCCGATAAAGATACCCAGGTATCGATGTGTCTTGCGTATGTAATATGCGCGGCCCTTAAGTTTCATTTTTTCGAAAACGACAGATCGAGAGAAATACGGAATGAAGTATAAGCAGTGCGGGCGGACGTTCGCAATCGCTCATTGACCGCAAAATTTCTTTTGGGGCTCGTCACGGTCTAAAGGATGTTCAGGGATTTACCGGCACCGGTCGTTGGGTGTACGATTAGAAAACCCTCGTCATATGGACTCCCGCTTTGATTTGGATCAAAGGATGGATCTTTACCCATAAGATCCGGAGGAAACATTTATGTCTTACCAGGTATTTGCCGTTACTCCATCAACAAACAGCGACGACAAGTGTGATGCTACGGGAGCGTTCCTGCCGGGGGCGAAGCGATTTGCGGATGCTTTTGGCGGTTCATTTCGCTCGTTCAACAATCTCGGCAGCAATGCTAAGAAGGATTTTCTACAGACCGTCTCGGACGGTCCCGGATCGCTTGACGTGTTTGCGTATTTTGGCCACGGCTGGAAGACGCAGCTCGGGAGTGCAAAGATCCATACCGACAAGGATATGGACGCGCTTGTCGAAGCTCTAAAACCAAAGCTGAAGACCGATGCGACCGTTGTTCTCTATGCGTGTTGGGCGGGTTTTCCCGGCGGATTCAGTACTAAGCTGCAGGAAAAGCTCGGTCCCGGTATGTGGGTTTACGGACACACAACGCTTGGGCATTCATTTGCGAATCCGAACGTAAGCGAGGTCCAAGGAGTGAGAAACCCCAAATTCCGGGAACTTTTCAAAACTTCGGATCTGATGGCCGCCTGGGCCGAATCCCTGCGATATACAGATATGTGGCTTCGCTTTCCCATAATGTGGGACACGTATATCGAACGCGAATTGAATGCAATACGTCTGCTCGGTATATGGAAGATCCCGGGCGGTGCAACATATGTTTTTGAATGGGCGAAAAAGAACGGGAAATATGATTCGCTTGATTCGATAAACCAAAACCCATCGGGCACGGTAAAGGACGATGCGAACCGGCGAAAAGGCAGTTGGACGATCGGCGAGCAATTAGTGATCTCATGGGAAACCGGTGAACGCGAAAATTGGCCGACGCCGATCCGCCCGTTAGCTCAGCCGATCACCGGCGTCAACGGATTTTCGGCGCGGACAAAGCACACACTTGCCGGAAAAAGCCAGATCTGAAGTCAGATCTAGTTTGATCCGATTTGTTTACGGCCCGGCGTGATGCAAGAATGTAATTGCACACATGCGGGCCGTTTCGTTTTTCACTATTGTCTACATCTTGTTTCTCCTTTCGCAGCCGTGTCAGGATGTTTTTGCGGCTCCGCCTTCAGTCGATTTACGGAGGTGTGCCGCTGTACAGCAACCGCAACCTCCTGACAGCGTTCACGGCGAGTTTTGCTCACCGTTCTGCATTTGCTCGTGCTGCGGCCTTAGTGTCGGCTGTCATTCCGAGGTCATGGTCGCGGTACCGAAGCGTGTTACGACCGTCCTTCTTGAAAACCTACTTGAAAACACCAACCCCGCATTAAACATCCCATCCTATTCGATCTGGCAGCCGCCCAAAGACTAAACCCTTTGTACAACTGCGCCTATGTTTGACTATTCACGGGAGACGAACCGTGAATGACAATTGCCTTTGGTTTAGATTTTTTTTGGAGAAATCCGAGATGTTAATACGAACTATGATCGCCGCCGCTTTCCTGTATTCGGCGACCGCAATATTTGCGCAAAGCAACAATACCCTGCGCGTGCAGGTAAAGAACAAAGACACGAACGAACCTGTCGCTGCGGCGAATGTCACCGTAAAAGGAACCGAGATCTCATTGGTCGCGGACACCACCGGTATCGCCCTACTTTCAATGATCCCCGATGGTGAACAAACCATTGTGATCTCGTCGCCCGGTTATGATGAGGCCGAGATCAAAGCAGTCTTTCCGTTAACCGGTTCCACGGAAAGAACGGTCTTTTTGGAACTGAATAATGAAGTCGGTTCGGTGACGATAAACTCGACGCGAACCGGCCGCGAGATCGAGGCAGAGCCGACCCGAGTCGAGGCCATCGACGAAGAAGAACTCGACGAGAAGATAAACATGCGGCCGGCAAATGTGTCGATGGCGCTTCACGAAAGCACCGGTATTCAAGTGCAGCAGACATCGGCAACATCTAATACTCAATCGATAAGGATCCAAGGGCTTGACGGACGATACACCCAGATCCTGAAGGATGGATTTCCGGCGTTTGGCGGCTTTTCTGGAAGCCTCAGCGTGCTGGAAATACCGCCGCTTGATCTAAAACAGGTCGAAGTCATCAAAGGACCTTCGGCGACATTGTTTGGCGGTGACGCCATTGCGGGCGTCGTTAACTTCATCACAAAAGATCCCGAAGAGAAGCCGGTCACAACGCTGGTCTTTAATCTAACTTCGGCGGGCGGAACTGACGTCTCCGCATTCAATTCGCGCAAGCTAGAGAAGTTTGGCTACACAGTGCTCGGTTCCGCCAACTTTCAGCGGCCGCATGACGTGGACAATGATGAGTTCACGGATTTACCGGGTACCAAGTCGTTTGGGGTCAATCCAAAACTCCTATTCTATATCGACGACAAGACCACACTTGCCATCGGAAATTCGATCTCATATCAATCGAGAAAGGGCGGGGATATTCTCGCAGCTCGCGGCGATTCGGGACCGCTTTATTCTTATTTCGAAAAGAATGATTCGATTAGAAATATCACGACACTGAATTTTGACCGCGTCTTTGCGGACGGCAGCCGACTGAACGCTAAACAGAGCCTCGCGTTCTTTAAGCGAGATCTAACTACGCCGAGTTATCAATTCAAAGGCAGCCAGTTTAATTCGTTTACCGACCTGTCGTATTTCCGTGTTTTCGAAAAGCACACCCTGGTGTTTGGGGGAAGTGCCGTTCACGATCAATTTAGGGAAGGCTCGGCACCTGCTTCAACCCAACGCCGAGATGAGACACGGACCACGTTCGGAGGTTTCATTCAGGACACGATCGATCTCACCGAAAAGGTGTCGCTCGAGGCTGGGTTTCGGCTCGACCACGCGAAACACTACGGTACGTTCGCCTTGCCGAGAGTCTCGATGTTGTACCGAATTTCCGAAAATCTGACGACGCGTGTTGGTGTTGGCCTCGGTTATAAGACGCCGACCGTCTTCACCGAAGAAGCCGAAAGACTCTTGTTTAGAAATGTCCTGCCGATCGGTAACGACCTAAACGCGGAACGCAGCCGCGGAGGCACTTTCGACATCAACTACCGCGGCCGGTTAGGAGAGAGACTAAGCTATTCGCTGAATCAAATGTTTTTTTACACACAGATAACCGACCCGGTCGTTTTGCGTCAGGTTGAAAGTGGAAAATACCAGTTTGCTAATGCGGATTCATCTGTCATAAGCCGCGGGTTTGAGACGAACCTGCGTATTGGCTATGGCATCGCGAAATTGTTTGCGGGTTACACATTCACCGATGCCAAGGCCGGATATTTGCCGGGTGACCGCAGGCTGACATTGCTGCCGCGCAGCCGGGTAAATTCTTCTCTCGTTTTTGAAGAGCACAAGAATTTCAAGGCCGGTGTCGAATTTTACTATCAGAGCCGGCAGACGCTTGAGGACCGATCGCGAACGCGGTCAACGGCCGAAGTCGGAGTGTTTGCGGAAAAAACGTTCGGCAAATTCAGCATTTTCTTTAATGCTGAAAATCTGACCGACGTTCGTCAGAGCCGCTATTCGCAGGTGGTAATTCCACCGAGCGACAACCCGACATTCGCCGAGCTCTGGACACATCTCGAGGGCCGCATCTTTAACGGCGGCATAAAGATCCGTCTTTGATAACCGACGCGGACCTCCCGCCCCACCTGTCAGAATGCTTGCAAAATCAATATTTCTGGGTGAGAATTAAATTCGCTTCGAATGGCGCCTTCGTCTATCGGTTAGGACGCAAGATTCTCATTCTTGAAAGAGGGGTTCGATTCCCCTAGGCGCTACCAACCATTTAACTTCATCTCATTTCAAGATCTTCGTAATAGATCATCCTGTTCATGCGATTTTGGCATGTCACCTTTTTGAATCCCAGGTTGACAGCGGTTACCCCGTTTTCGCTCTTCGCAAAACCAGAACAATCAAATGCACTCATTGTGTCCGAAGAAACAACGAGTGTGTCGGCTTTAGTCCCATCGGTCGAGAATTGACGATCGGATGTTGGTATCGATGAAAGCTGAAGCTGCGCCGCCCATCGCTGTCGTTCGGCAAAGCCATGAACTTGCGAAGCACCTTTTGCGGCATTTATAGCGGTCGAGTACTGATCTCCAACCGGCGGCGAAATGGTCGGGCCCGAAATTGAAGGTCGGAAATAGAATGTAATGACACAAAGAAGGAGTACGATAACGGCAGTCAGGATAAGCCCGCGCATTTCGATCCCTCCGGCGGATGTGACCGCAAGTAGGCCGGATCATATACCCATTACGAGCGCGTATGGAACGATTTTTTTCAGGCAGAATGCCGGCTTCGATATCGATCGAGGAAGTTAGCGATGCGGCCGATCGCGTTGTGAAGATCATCGACATTCGGCAAGAACACGAGTCGGAAATGGTCACTGGCTATCCAGTTAAATCCGGTTCCCTGTACTATCAGGACTCTTTCCTCGGCCAGTAGCTCGCAGGCGAACTGTTGATCGTCTGCGATCGGATAAACCTTTGGATCCAGCCGCGGAAACATATACAACGCGGCTTTTGGCTTAACCACCGAAACGCCGGGGATCTGGGTCAGTAGGTCGTACGCTCGGTCGCGCTGCCGACAAAGCCTTCCTCCGGGAGCGACAAGGTCATTGATGCTTTGATAACCGCCAAGAGCCGTTTGTATGGCAAGTTGCCCGGGCGTATTTGCGCACAAACGCATCGACGCAAGCATGTTCAGCCCCTCGATATAGTCGCCGGCATGCGTTTTATTTCCTGAAACTATCATCCAACCCGCTCGATATCCGCACGAACGATAATTCTTGCTCAGGCCGTTGAACGTCAGGATCAAAAGGTCGTCGGCCAGCGACGCAAGGCTCGTATGCGTGTTCCCATCGTAAAGCGTCTTGTCGTAGATCTCGTCGGCAAAAACGATAAGATTGTGCTCGTGCGCAATGTCGATGATACCTTGAAGGACCTCGACCGGATACAACGTGCCTGTCGGATTGTTTGGATTTATGACGACAATTCCGCGTGTGTGAGGCGTAACTTGACTTCGAATATCGTCAAGGTCGGGATACCAATCGCTCGCTTCGTCACATACGTAGTGAACCGGCTTGCCGCCGCTCAAGCTGACCGCACCTGTCCATAATGGATAATCGGGCGCTGGGACGAGTATCTCGTCGCCCGAGTCGAGCAGTGCATTGAGCGACATCGTGATCAGTTCCGACGCACCGTTTCCAAGATATACATCTTCGATCGTCACGCCCGCGATCCCTTTCTCCTGTGAATAATGTACGACCGACCTTCGAGGCGCAAAAAGACCTTTGCTGTCGGTGTATCCGGCGGCATTAGGCAGATTGCGGATCATGTCCTGCACGATCTCGTCGGGCGGCTCCAGCCCGAAGGCCGCAAGGTTGCCAATGTTGAGTTTTATGATGTGCTGCCCGGCCTCCTCCATTTTATGGGCGAGGTCGAGAACCGGCCCGCGAATGTCGTAAAAGACATCGTCGAGCTTTCGCGATTTTGTGACGGGTCTCAAGGGAACTACTCCGATGGTAGAAATAAAGCGGGAAAAATTGGTGCCCTCGGTAGGATTCGAACCTACAACCAACGGATTATGAGTCCGCTGCTCTAACCGTTGAGCTACAAGGGCATGAACAAAAAGTCTAGATTAACGGTCGCCATCAATCAAGTCCGACGGTGAAACACCATCAAAATGACGGCGGCGGCGGCGGCGTTGACGCCGCCATCGGCGGTTCGTCCGGGACCTTGGCGACGTGTTTTGATATGAGCACCATACCGATAATGCTGATCACGATACCGGCGATGCCGATAAGCGATGCGGGCAGGTTGATGTCGGATTCGAGAGACTCGGGCGACGAACCGCTGACAAGATAGACGATGGCGATGACAAGGCCGAAGACGAACGGGATAACGAGCTGGAACCCAAATCCGACGGCGGCTGTGAGCAATGCCCAAAGTGCACCGTTTCTGCCCGTGCCGTTGGCGGTCTTATAGACCTGGATAGTGAAAACGACGATCGCCACAATGCCGAGAATTCCAAACATCATTCACTCCTTTTACTATTGTTATGTTTTGATCCGGGCCGCTGACCGCACGCAGCAAACGGTTTATTTGCTTTTCGTACACAAAATAATCTGCTATATTCTGCCTAACTCTTCCGTAGATTCCAAGAAAACTAGGTGAAAATTTGATGAGCGCTAATGCTGAGACACTAAATGCCGCTGCACACATAGAAGGTGTGAATAAACACCCGAAGGGGCTCGCCGTACTCTTTGCCACCGAAATGTGGGAACGATTTTCGTTCTATTCGATGCTGGCATTGTTCACGCTTTACCTTCGCGACCCTAAAGAGGGTTTCGGGTGGACCGCCTCTGAAGCGACTTGGCTCTATTCTACATATCTGATGTTCGTGTATGCCAGCCCGCTGATAGGCGGCATAATAGCGGACCGGATCACCGGTTATCGCAAGGCTGTGATGATCGGCGGATTCTTCTTTATGGCCGGTCATGCTACCCTGTCGATCCCTGCGATCTGGGCGGTATATCTCGCGCTCACGTTCCTTGTGATCGGTAACGGTTTCTTCAAGCCGAACGTCTCGACCATGGTCGGCAACCTCTATCCCGAGGGCAGCCACCTCAAGGACCGTGCCTACAACATCTTCTATATGGGCATCAACGTCGGTGCGGCCCTCGCGCCGATCGTGATGGAGATCGCCCGGGCGTACTTCGGGTTTCACGTAGCATTTGCCATCGCGGCATTCGGAATGGTCATCTCGGTGTTCGTTCTCTGGAAATGGAAGAGCCTTGTGATGTCCGCCGATAAGAAGGCCGGGGCCGATGCTGATTCAGCCGCGACGGCCGTTGACGCTCCGCCGCAAGAAATAAGCAGCCAGAACGAATCAGCCCGATTGATGGCTGCCGTTCCGGAGGGCAAGCGCATTATGGCCCTGATCGTTGTATTTCTGATAGTGATCGTCTTTTGGATGGTATTCCATCAGAACGGATCAACGCTCACCTATTTTGCCGACGACAACACCGAATGGCAGGTTACAGGAACGATCTCAAACTCGATCAATGCGATCTGGATCCTTATTTTGACGTTTCCGCTGGTCTGGTTTTGGGGCCTGCTGGATAAACGCGGAAAAGAACCCGCGACGCCGACCAAAATGGCGTTCGGAATGACACTTACCGGCCTTTCATTTCTGGTGCTCTGGTACGGTGCGACCATCGGGGAAAACTCAGTTCGCACACCTGATCAGATCGCCCACGGTTCTTTCCGGATTAATGAACGCGTCGCGACCAACCTTGTTTCACAAGGCGTGCCTAAGGAAGTGATCGAAAAGCTGATGTCCGCGAAAACCGACGACGGAAAAAATCTGATCGACGGCGTCAAGTTTTCAGCAACGACGAATGCTGAGACAAATATGACAACCCCGGGCGGCGACCAGCTTATCGCGGCTATCAACAAAGTCGCTCCAGGACAGGGCGACGCTCATAAAGAGAAGATATTGCAAGCTGCGCACCTGTTTAGGGTGTCGCCGTTTTGGCTTATCTTTGCCTACATGATCGTAACGCTTGGCGAACTGATGCTTTCGCCGATGGGACTTTCGCTTGTTTCAAAGGTAGCCCCGATAAGCAAACGCGGGATGCTTATGGGCGGATGGTTTGTGGCGACCGCCATCGGCAACAAGCTTACGCAGATAGGCGTTTTCTGGGACATCTGGCTGCAGTCGAGCTTTTTCCTCGTCCTCGCGTGCATGGCACTGTTCATGGCCGTGGTCTTGTTCCTTATACTGAAACCGCTCAAGAAGGCAATGCCGGGGGTCTGAGGAAGTTGGGGAGTAGAGGAGAAGGGGAGTAGGGGAAGCCCCTCCCTTTCTATTTTCGTCCTGATGGCAAAACCCATCGGTCAGGGTTGTTTATCATCGTTACGAGCATTGCGATTACTTCGTCGTATTCGACGAATATTTCTTTTGCAATTTCGCGATCTAGATAATCGCAGCGAACGGCAAATTCGATCCAGGTCTGCGTTTCGGCGGCCTCACTTTCGGCATCCGAGAGTTTACTAATAAACGCGGCCTGATACCTTCTTTTTCGCCAAACTTCTGCCAAATTTGCACATACCGATCTCGAAGACCGCCGCACCTGATCCGTAAGCGAGTAGGTTTCTTCCTTCGGAAAATTCTTTGAAATATCAAAGATACGCATCGCCGCTTCAAACGCCTTGCGATAGACTTCCAAGTCCTGATGCCGAGTAACGAGTTTCCCCATCTCCCTTTCTCCCTTTCTCCCGTTCTTCCCGACTTCTCCACGCCGCCATCGCCTCGGCTGCTCCGGTGTGCATTATCTCCGGTTTGTGGTATTTCCAGTATTTTTCAAATTCCTCGTCGGTCATTTCCTCATTTTCGCCGCGCGTCTTCTCTTTCAAATAGTTTTCGGCCCATTCGCGCATTTCCGGAATGGTATTCAACGCGGTGCGTGCTCCGTGCATCAAATTATCTCGTTCCATAATGTTTGTCTCCGTATGGTAGATTAAGTGGAATATCCTAGGTGTTGCAAGCCAACGGTCGTTGACCACATCCGGGTTTCGTTACGGTTTGCCCAAAACGTCAAGCGAGGTAATTAGTGAGAAATAGAATTGCGGTTTTCCTGATCTTTGTATCCCTGTTTTTTGCCCAGACCGGTCTCGCACAGAAGCCGGCACCGGCACCCGTCAAACGGCCCGATTATTCAATACCTTTCGTCAACAAGACCTTGCCGAACGGCCTCGAGGTCATAGTACTTCCCGATCCGTCGGTCCCGCTCGTAACTGTCGAGCTTGCGGTGCGAAATGGTTCGTTTACCGAACCGCCCGAACTCCACGGCCTTTCGCATCTCTACGAACATATGTTCTTCAAGCCGAACATGGCGCGCATCCTACGCGACTGTGATTCAGCCCGAAGCACTGTACCGATATGTACCCGCGCGTCGGGCTTGAGATCCAAGATCGGCGACCTTTCGTATCTGAACGATGCCGATAAGGTCAGTATGTACAACGGTACGACACGCGAAGAGATCGTCAATTACTACTACACCGCGACAAAGGATTACCTCGGCACCGCGATACGCATCATCAACGATTCGGTTCGTTATCCGACTTTTGACGAAGAAGATTTCGAGAATGAAAAAAAGGTCGTCATCGGCGAGATCGACCGCCACGAAGCAAACCCTTTTGAGTATCTCGACCTCGCGATGAAGCAAAAGCTTTTCTATAAGTACCCGACCAGAAAAGACCCGCAGGGAACACGCGAATCGGTAGGCACCGCAACACTCGAAAAGATGCGGACGATACAATCACGCTATTACGTGCCCAACAACTCGGCTCTTGTCGTGACCGGTGACGCAAACCCGGAAGAAGTGTTCAAGCTCGCCGAACAGATAATGGGCAGTTGGGAACGCCGGCCGGTAGATCCGTTCAGAGAGTTTCCGCTGGTCGAACATCCGTCGCTCCCTAAAAGCGAGGCCGTTATGATCGAACGCCCGGCCGACACGCTAACGACCGACGGCGGTGACCAGAACATTTTTATCGACCTCGGCTGGCACGGACCTTCGATCGGCAAAGACGACGCTGCAACCTATGCCGCCGATGTTTTCTCTTTCATCATCGAACAGCCGAATTCTCGGTTTCAGCGAAATCTTGTCGACTCCGGCCTTACGGCGCAAGTGGCGTTCGGCTACTATACGCAGCGAAATGTGGGGCCCATCAATCTTGTTATGACAACAAGTCCCGGCAAAGCAAAGGCTGCTCTGGCGGCCGTTTACAAAGAGATCGCGGCGTTCTCACAGCCCGATTACTTCACCGATGAAGAGCTGGAAAGCGCCAAGACACTGCTCGAGACCAACGATCTTTTTGAACGCGAAAAGGCAAGCGAATATGCACACACGCTCGGTTTTTGGTGGTCATCTACGGGCATCGAGTATTTCCGAAGCTATCACGCAAAACTTCGTGCCGTGACCCGAGACGAGATCAACCGGTATTTAAAGACCTATGTCCAGGGTAAGAATCACGTAGTCGTCGCACTCGTCTCTGCTGACGCAAAGAAACAGGCCGGGTTGACCGAAGCTGACCTGATCGGAGGTGCAAAATAATGAAACTTCGTATCTCCGTCATATTCGTATTCTTTATTTCGGCGATCGGCACGTTTGCCCAGACGGCTCGGTTCGACAATCTCACCAGTCAGGCGGCTCTCGTTTCCGAATTCGACGTCAACGGCCTGAAGGTGATCCTGAAACGACGTCCATCATCTCCGACCGTCGCTGGCGGATTGTTCATCCGTGGCGGTGCAAGGAACATCACCGAAAAGAACGCGGGCATTGAAAGGCTGATGCTCGCCTCTGCCATCGAGGCCGGAAAGAACACTCCGCGAGCGACAGTAAGACGCGAACTGTCAAGCATGGGAAGCGTGATAAATTCTGCAGCCTCGAACGATTACAGCGTTGTTAGCCTTGCGACTACCCGGCCCGATTTTGAGAAAGCATTTGCTTTATTCGCTGACGTGGTGATCAATCCCGCGTTCGCCGCAGAAGACGTTCAGCGAAACAAGGACCAGATCCTGGCGGGCCTTCGCGAAACAGCAACCGTCCCTGAATCGGCTCTCGACGCTCTTGGCGATAAGGTGATCTACGCAGGCCATCCGTATGCGAATGACGTCAACGGCACGCCGGCGACTATCGCTCCTCTTACGGCTGCCGACTTGAAAACGTACCACACGAAGATGATGGAAACCTCGCGGCTTCTGTTTGTTTTCGTAGGAGATATCGACCCGGCAAAACTCAAAGAAATGGTCGCCTCGACCTTTGGCAAACTGCCGCGCGGCACATACAAGGAACCGACCTATCCGGCACTTTCTTTCGCAAAAGGTTCGCTCGATTCTATTCAGCGAAATCTTCCGACCAATTATGTGAAAGGCACGTTTGCCGCCCCTGCGTTGGATAGCCCTGACTATTTCGCGATGCGCGTGGCGATATCGATACTGCAGACGCTCGTTTATCAGGAAGTTCGCGGACGTCTCCAGCTCTCTTATGCACCCGATGCCGATATGGGAAGCTTCGCTGCGAACACGGCGAATATATCCGTATCGACCACAGACCCGAATACCGCGACCGCGGCAATGCTTAACCAGGTCAGGTTTCTTCAGGAGCGCAGCCTTCCAGAGGGCGTTATCGACGAGATCGCTTCGTTCTTTCTGACCCGGTATTACCTCGGCCAGGAAACGAGCGTGGCTCAGGCGGGAGAACTGGCGAAATACGAACTGATCGGAGGCGGATGGAAAAATTCATTCGAATTCATCAACGGCGTAAAAGCAGTAAAGCCTCAGGATATTCGAAACGTTTCGAACAGGTATATAAAGAATATCCGGTTCACATACATCGGCGACACCGGCGGTCTAAACCGCTCGATATTCGTCCCTGGTTCCTGACAAAGCGGACCTAATGTGTTTTCACACCGAAAAGGCGGGGGTAACCCGCCTTTCGTAATTTTATCGAGCTATATCAACGGCCCGGATCCTTCTTCCGATCCACTATTCGAGGCGAGGGTGGGTCCGGTTTCTTTTCCGGTCGGGGCTCGCTCTTTGGAGCTTCCTGCTTAGGTGTCGGCGGGTCTCGTCGCGGCGGCGGGCTGTCCTGCTTTGGCGTCGGCGGATCGCGTCGCGGCGGCGGTTCGAACCTCGGTGTCGGGTTGTCCTGCTTCGGTGTAGGCGGATCGCGTCGCGGCGGCGGTTCGAACCTCGGCGTCGGGTTGTCCTGCTTCGGTGTCGGCGGATCGCGTCGTGGCGGCGGTTCATACCTCGGCGTTATCTTTACCGGAGATACCGATTCATCCGTATCCTTTCTCGGTTCGATGGGCGTTGGGATGATCTCTCGTTTTGGCGGTGCCGGACGGCCGACGGCTCCCGTACGCCGTGGTATTTCCTGACCGCCGGTTTGCACCTGCACTTCAGGCGTGATCGGAACCGGAGGACGATCGCCAAGAATCCGGCTTTTCATCAGTTCCTGGTCGAGCGGAACGTCGCGTCTGCGTTCGCCCGCACCCGTTTTTGCAGTGGCCGAGGCTTTTATAACTTCTGTTGGAGGCTGAGCCGTAAAATCGCGCCCCGGCCGTGTTCGAATGGCCTCGTACTTTGGCAACTCGACCGGCTGCATCCCGCCTGCATCGATCTTGGTGAGTGCCGTCTTTGCGATCTCAGGCGGAGCCGGTGAGCCTATTCTGCGGCTTACACCAAACGATTCGGCCGATACTGATATCACCCCGGTCTCCGGAACGATACTCTCTATTGGCTTCGCATTGCTTCTACCTGCCGTCGCCGTCGGGTCGATCGTCTCAAATGGCTCACGCTCACGTGGAGGCCGCTGTCCCGGCGGAGGCTGAACCGGAGGCGGATTTTGATTTCCTCCGCCCGACCCCGGCGGGCGTCCGTCATTACGGGGACGCCGACGGTCGCGGTTGCCGACCCAATCGTGATAGCCGCGATTGTAGTTGTAATAACTGTAGTGATACGGCAGCGGATACCAGCAGATGTTTCGGTTGATCACGCGTATCACGACCAGAGCCGGATACCACCAGCTTCGGTTCGAACGGTAGTAACCGTACGGCGTCCATACCCATCGGCCGTGATACCAGATCCATCGGCCATGGTGATACGTCGCCCAGCCCCATGGTTCGTCGTTGACCCACGTCCAACCGAACGGCGGAACCCACCGCCAGCTTCCATATCTGTACGGCGACCAATCGCGATAGACATTGATGGCCGACACATAAGGCCTCCAAACATATCCGTAATCGCGTGTGTACTCCCAGCTGCCGTTGTCGTTCAGGTCCTCTGCGCCGTAGATATCCTGATCGTAATAGGTATCATAATTGGCCGACGCTACGCGTTTCGATATCAGTTCGTCACGGTCTTCCGCCCAAGAGTCGAATTCATCGGTAAAGCGGTCGGCATCGGACGTTTCCCACTCACCGGCATACGTTCCTTGCGTATAGACCTTTGCCGAACGGCCGGACCGCAGCGTAAAGCCGGAATTGGCGGAGTAAACCCGTGCCTCTCCGCCTTCAGTAACGCTTACGCGGACTTCGGCGCTTGACGCGTTACCGGCGTCGATCCGATAGTATCCTTCCTTTTGTACCGCAAGAGTCGTGTTCGGGGCATCGATCTCAAAGAACTCTTTGTCCTTGTCAAACTTTCGCAAACGGACGGAGGCCGTGCCGGTCGAGAGACTTACGGCGATGCCTTGGTCACTAAGCTGTTTTATTTGTATGAACGAGTCGTTATCGGCGCGTAAATGCGTCCGAGTACCGAATTGGATCTCGACGCGGCTATCCGCACCGGTCGAGACCTCGTCTCCTTCGACGACAGGCAGGTTCAGGTCAGCTTTCTCCCATTCGTCCACTCCCGAACGGCGTATCTTTACGTCGCCTCGGATAAAGCTGATACGCGCGACGCGGTCGGTCACCTCCGGTATCGCGTCATCAACGGCGTAGGCAAACAGGCTGCCTGTAAAAAGCAACATTGGGAATAATGCGGCAACAAGAGATCGAAACACGGCGGACATAGGAATTCCCCCCAAATTGTCTTTTTCTAAAGGAAGAACGGCCTTCGTAACTTAAACTCCGGCTTTGCCATATATCTAACGCAACAACTGTACCTAATCGATACGGTCCTTATGGAACCAGTAAATACGGGACGAATGACGGAAACCAAACTTCGTATTACCACGAAATAGTGCGCACACTTCGTGATCGAAGACGAAATCGTATGTTTCGGGTCAGAGTTCGATTGAGTATCTGACAACGTAGGGCCTCGACGCCAAAAGCAGGTTTCCTTGCTGATCGAATGTCATTCCGAACGCCTGATACGAATCGAACTGGGTCAACTGTTTGCCCGAGGCATCAAGCACCTTAATGCTGCTCGTATCCGATACAAAGATGCGCCCCGATGGGTCAATGGCTATCGCGTTCGGTGAATTTGCACCGGATGGGAAACGATTCAGAAACTTTCCGTCGGGTGCAAATTTGCAGATGTCATCCGATGTCCGATCAACGGCGTAGATATTCCCATTGCCGTCAGCGGCTATTCTTTCGAAACCGACCGTGGTGCTTGCACGTTCGGCCGCATCCTTGATCTCAATAATGAGTTTGAGTGAATTGTCGTAAATGTTTATCGCACGGCCGGCGGAAACGATCACCTTATTGTCCCAGGTCACCGCGATGTCACGGGGAAAAACGCGCTCCGCCTTTGCAAGCAGCTTTCCGGTTTCGCCTTCGTGCTTCGATATTCCTTTGTTGCTTGCGACATAAATGTTTCCGGAACGGTCCGCAGCCATGCCGAATAAATTATTACCATCTTCCGGGACCCATTGATCGATGAATTTACCTTCGGCATCGAACACCTGGATCCTGATCGGCGAATAATCCGAACTATAGATCCTGCCGTTTCCATCTATTGTTACATGACGATTGTCCTTGAAACGGCCGGGCCCGCCGCCCTCGCCGCCGATCTTCAATATTTCCTGTGCGGGCGACGCCTCGTTTGCCTGAGCACCCGGAGCTGGCGTCGAGGTTGGTGAATTTTTGATACTCGTGACGACAGTCCCGGCCTTGCCGAAAGTGAAAAACAAAACAGCGCCAACTACGACAACTGCAATCACTATCGGGATGATAAACATCGCGATCATTGTTCCGCCGATAGCAAGGCCGGCCTTTTTGACCACCTCGCCGTCAACTTTTATCTTTACGGGCGTCGAAGTTTGTACCCGGAATCCTGATATGTCGATACTCTCGCCGCGTTCGATCGCCTCTACGGCATCCTTCGCCTCCTTGAGGCCTGTCCCGAAGGCCTCGCGAAACACCTTTATCGCTTCGATCTTCTTGCCATCGTGTATCAACTGTCTTATCTCTGCGATCTTGAGCGCTCGTCCCTTCAAAGCGGACATATCTACAAACGGCGTTCGACTCATTGAGTAGAACAGCTCACTTGGCGCGATCACCGTGCTTCCACAATGTTCGCATTTCTGCAGCATCTCGCCGTCGAACTCAAGCGGTGCCGAACACGACGCACAATTAAAGGATTTGGTCATACAAAACGATCGAAACAAACACTAAAGTTTGGTGCCCGAGGCACTTGAATTATAAACTCAATCTGAACAGTTTTACCTGTCAGGAGGCTTTCGATTTGAAGAAACTTACCGCTATCAGTTTTATATTACTTGCCGCATGTTCGCTTGCATTTTCTCAAAAGGCCGCCGCAAAGCCGGCAAAGCCCGATCCGGCAAAAGACGTCCGTGCCGCATTTGACCGGCTTGTCGAAGGTATTCAACAGGTCGATGCTGCAAAGGTCATGAGTGCCTATGACAAGAGCGAACGGACACTCTTCTTTAACAACAACGGCTCCGTCACTCTTGGCTGGGAGACAATGCGCGAAAATCGTGAATCGTTATATGCGAAAACAAAGAACGTGTCGCTGGAGGTCACCGGAGTTCGAGTGGAGATGCTCGGGAAGATGGCCGCCTATGTCTCGTGCAAATGGAAACAGTCGCAGGAATTTGAAGGAAAGCTCGAAACTGCCTCTGGCAGGATGACGCTTATCTTTAGATTGATCGGCATGGACTGGAAAATCGTTCACGCTCACACCTCGCCTGACAATCCTCCGGCCTCGAGACCGGTGCTTCCGTCGGAACGCATAGCCCAGTGATCCGATGAGTGATCGAAAAAGCCGTCCGATCCCAGATGACCGGACGGCTCTTTCATTTGTCGCGACACTTGTTGCTACACCGCTGCCCCGGGATAGCTGCCGCCCAATTTATGCTCATCACCTTCCGCAAGGCTGTTGACCAACTCGTAGTGAAAATAGTCAAACTTTGATGCGACAGCCGGCTGAACACGCTTGTCGTACATCTCGCGTGAACGGTCGATCGCTTCACGGAGCCGGTCATAGAGATCGCTTTGTTCGCGGCCCTCAGTCACCTTTTGTTCGTTGTATAGCTTGATCTCCGACACCAGCAGACGGGCGAACCTGCGTGCATCATTGTGAAGCCGACGCTCTTCATCGGCCACCTCTATCGGCAGATCGACGTTCCGCTCGCTGAATCGGCTCTTTACCGGCTGGGCTGTCGTTACTTCGACTATGGGTTCCGAAACCGCGGGCGCCGTTTCGGTATAGGCCATTCCGTTTCCGGAAACTGCGACCTCTGGAGCTGAGACTTCAGCGCTCGCATCGGCGACGCCCGACGCGTCAAAGTCAGAATTTGATGCGAATTCGTAGCCGTTTGGGACCGGCTGTTCATATTCGAACTCGTTCGCCGTTTCGTAACTGCTTTCTTCTTCCGGCCCCGTCGTCGTCTCGGCTGCCGGTTCATCGACTGCCGTCTCGAGAGCCGAACCATTGGCACCAAATTGTTCAAACTCCGATGCGATGTGGCCGTTTCCGTTTGCTGAAGGAACTTCTTCGTAGGTTATTTCGCCGACATATTCGTTGACCGCCTCGTCGGCCACCTCGTTTGCTTGGGAAAAACTTTGAGATTCGAGATCTGATGCTGCCGGCGCCTCGACAAAGGGTACGGAGGCCGTTTCACTGAAGTCCTCAATAACCGGTGGTACGTCCGATCCGACTTCTGATTCCGTCGTTTCAGGTTGATCTGCCGCGGTGTCGGATGTATCGGATTCCGGTGCATCAGAAAACGCCGCCGACTCGGTCTGCTCGAACTCCGCTGCTGCATGCTCATCCACGCTGGACGGTGCTCCCTGCACTTCGGTGGCCGATTCGGTGCCTTCGGTCATTTCAACTCGTGCCTCGGTACCGTCCGTAGAAACTCGGGCCGATTGCGTGGCAGCATGCAATTCGACCGTGAGGCCGGCAACACGTACCAAGGTTTCAAGAGCATCGATGTTCATTTCGCCGCCGTCGCCCTTATCGACATACAGCACAGCGACTCCGCGGCCGCGAGCGGCCAGAGGGATCGCACACATGTGTTCCGGTTGGCCGAAACCGAGCGGTTCAAGGAAATTTTTGTCGTCTCCGTACACCCCGAAATGAGAGTGTACTGAGGTCAGTGTTCCGACCGCTTCCGAAAGTATTGAGTGAGAGTTGGTTGAAAAATGAACATCCCGAACGCGGCCCGGATCAGAATCCACGTTTGCACTAAACGTCTTCCAGCCAACCATCTTGTCGTTCTTGACGATAAAGAATGCGCCTCGCGGAGCGAAATTGGCTGCGTGATCTACCAGAGCGGAGAGAATAGCGGCCTGTGATGTTTTTCCGCTTATTTCACTGATCGCATCACGAAGTTTGTCGTATCTCGCTTCGGGGTGTGTTTCGGTCCTGAGTTTTTCAGCCTCGCCAAACGCGGTCGCGGCTATCTGCGCGCCTTCGTCTCGGGCGAGCCGCAGATGTTCGGTCAACGATTCTCGAAATGCTGCATCGAACGCAAAAGATTCAGGAAGCCGTTCACCGAAATCGGCAACCGCCCGGTCAACATGCTCGCGATGCTTTTGATATTCCGCTTCGAGGTTCCTTTGAAAATCGGCAACATCCTGCTTGATGCCAGCGACCAAAGATCTCATCTGGCCCTCGAATTCGGTTCTAAGGCTAAGCTCGAGTTCGTCGATGTTCACAACAATATCTCCTTAAAATGCAGTTGGTTAGAGTGGATAAGCGCGCGATGAGGATTAAATTGACCGGATGAAAATGATGCGCTTTTGAGGTGGGGCGGTTGGGTGTCAGGAGTTCCCGCCAATGAGATTATCGCGGATTAACGCAATTGTTGTCAAGAATTTAGTTGTACTTTGTTTAACACTACACGGGCAGGTCAGATAGCTATCACTTCGATATCAGGATCTATCTCGTCCTTGATCATGTTCTCTATCGCCATTAGAGTGCCTGTGAGAGAACTTGGGCAGCTGCCGCACGCTCCCTGATATCGGATCTGAAGGGTTTTGTTTTCAAGGCCAATGATCTCGAGCCAACCTCCGTCGCTCGCCAGATAAGGCCTGATCCGTTCGTCAAGAAGAGCGTCGATCTCGCGAACCAACGGGTCATCCGTCCCTGCTGCTGCCGCGATCGCGCCGCCGATCGCAGCGGCCGAACCATTGCCGTTCGTCGATCTCACGCTTTCTGCTTCACGTATAGGAACCGCCAGGGCAGGCAAGATCTCGTCCCATTCAGCCTCGTCGGTCTTTTCTACAGTGATCATCTTGTCCATGTAGAAAACCGAGACCACGTCGCCAACATCAAAGATCGCCTTTGCCAAGGGATTGTCCATCGCTGACTCGAGATTTTTGAATGAGTGTGAGGTCCCGTGAGAAACCGGTTCCTTCAAGATGAACTTGACGGCGTTCGGGTTTGGCGTTTCTTGAATGTCTGCGATCTTAGGCATCTTTTGGTTTGCGCTTATTGCAAAACAAAAGTCTACCAATCCTTACATTTTTGTCAACATTAAAGCCGCGGGTAAAGATAAGAAAAGCGAGTCTCCGGGGCTCAATTCGCCCTGCAAGACTCGCTTTGTAAAACCAGATCGTCGTTTATCCCCGCAAACTACTGACAGAATACAACTTGACCGCTATTCGGTGATATGAATATCTTCTTTCTTATTCACCCGCCCGGACAGGAAGAACCCGCCCAAGCCCACCGTCGCGATAAGGAAAACGATCGCCCCTACCAAATAGAGGACATTTGACCCCTGATTTCCGAAGTAGAGATAAAAACACACCACAGTCAAGATCAGCGAAACAAACGCCAACAAGCCATACAGCATAAAGATCACCTCCGATCGTCAAAGAAATTTGCTTTTGTAGAAGTTTGCCGGTTGAATAACGACCCAAAACTTCGGATAAAGACGTCGTACGATTCTGACTGTAAACTCTGCAAAATAGTTGCTTTGGTACAATTGAATATTAAACCCAAACGGATCCAAAGGCAAGCAACTTTCGAAGTCGGCGCAGGTTTAAGAACGCTTAAACACGAGCGTACGCGGAATTCCCTGGAAATCCCTTTCTATCCCCGTCGAGGCCCATTCTTCGGTTTTTGCCGCCTTCAAAACAGTTTGGTCCTGACCGATGCCGATCTCAACCAAGAGGAGTCCGCCCGAGGTCAATCTCTCAAAAGCGCCCTTTATCACTCTATCGATCACAGCGGTTCCCACTCCGCCATCGGTCAGCGCGCCCAACGGCTCATGATCGCGAACCTCGGGCTGCAGCCCTTCGATATCCTCGGCGGGTATATACGGGGGATTGGAAACGATGAGGTCAAACTGTTCATTGCCCACTTGTGAATAAACATCCGACACCTTGAGTTCCAACTCCTCGTTCACTCCGTGAGTGTCTGCGTTCTTTGCAGCCACTTTCAGTGCCTCGGCCGATATATCGACCGCCACGGCCGACGCTCCCGGCACGTGCTTCAAGATCGAGATCGCTATGCAACCCGATCCCGTACCCACATCCAGAAACCGCGGCGAACTCCGCCCTGACAGGAATTCGATCGACTTGGACACGATCATCTCGGTCTCGGGCCTCGGTATCAGAACAGCAGGAGTGACAAGGAAATCATGTCGATAGAATTCCTGGATTCCGACAATGTACTGGAGTGGTTCGCGCGCTGAGCGTCGCTCGATCGCATTGCCGTATCGAATCGTCTCGTCAACATTCAGCTCATATTCAGGATGGGCGTAAAGAAACGCGGCGTCCTTACCCAAGGCGAACGCGAGGATCAGCGAAGCCTCGCGTACAGGTTCGGGAACGCCGCTCTCAGCTAATCGGTTCGCCCCGGTCGATTTCGCATCCGCGATATTCATTCAAAATTGTGTCCGCGGGATCAACTAGAACTTTCTTATGATTCGCGACGGAACGCCCGCGACGATCGTGTTGTCGGGGACATCTTTCGTAACGACGGCTCCTGCTCCGACCATTGCATTTTCGCCGATCGTGATCCCGGCAACGATCGCAGCTCCGGAGCCGATACTCGCTCCGCGTTTTACCGTAGTTGGAATGACCGCCCAGTCGGCATCGGTCTGAGGCGTGCCGTCAGGCAGTGTCGCACGCGGAAATTTATCGTTCGTGAACATAACGCCGTGGCCTATGAACACGTTGTCTTCCACCGTTACGCCTTCGCAAAGGAACGAATGGCTCGAGATCTTGCAGTTCCTGCCGATCTTCACTCCCTTCTGGATCTCGACAAACGCGCCGACCTTGCTGCCGTCGCCTATCTCGCATCCATAGGCGTTTACGAACGAGAATATCTTCACATCGCGCCCGAATTTCACGTTGTTCAGGCGGATGAAGTTTTCTCGGAGATATTCGTCGCTAAATACCGTCTCGTCCATTCGATCTCAGAGATAAACCAGCTTGCCCTGGTTCTTAATGGAATATTCGGAAGCTTCGAGAATACGGACCACGTTGATGCCCGACTGCCCGTCGGTCAGTGGTTTTGTCCTATCACGAATACAGTCAAGGAAATGCCTCGTCCCGACGGCTAACGCTTCCTGCTGGTCGATCTTAGGTGAGAGCATATCGCCCGTTCGATACTGAACAAGCGTATCGTAAACGCCTTCCCGGGTCGTCACATCGATGCCCTTGTCATAGATCTTTAGTTTCTCGCTCGCCTCGGTGTCGTCGAACACGATCATCGACTTCGTTCCGCCTATGAGCGTCTTTCTTATCTTCATCGGAGCGAGCCAGTTCACGTGAAAATGAGCGATGAGATCATCCTCGAAAAAGAGCGTCAGGTAGGCGATGTCTTCAAGCCCATTTCCGACGTGACAGGCGCCGACAGCCGAAACCGAAACCGGACGCTTGTCGATAAGGTGATCCATTATGGAAAGATCATGCGGGGCAAGGTCCCAGATAACGTTTACATCGTGTTGAAATAGCCCTAGATTGATCCGCACGGAATCGAAATAATAGATCTCACCAAGTCGGCCGGACGTGATCACCTCTTTCATCTTCTTGACCGCACCGGTATAGATAAAGGTATGGTCAACAAAAAGCGTCAGTCCGCGTTCGTCCGCGATCTTGGAAAGTTCCTCTGCTTCGGCGACGCTGGCAGTGATCGGCTTCTCAACAAAACAATGCTTGTCGGCAAGCAAGGCTGCCTTTGCGATCTCAAAGTGTGACGATACCGGTGTTGCAATCACAACGATATCGACGTCGTCGCGATCGATCACAAGTCTGTAGTCATCCGCAGTCTCGATAGCGTGAAACTGCCGCCGCATCTTTTCAAGCCGGCCCGCATCCTTGTCACACGCGATCACATTCTCGATCTCGTCATGCGCCAGAAAATTTCTAATTAAATTCGGCCCCCAGTAACCTACACCGATAACAGCTGCCTTCATCTTGTTTTATTAATGTCCGCCCTTTGCCAGCAGCATTACCGGCAGCGTTCTCATAATGATCCTAAGATCGAAAAGCGGTGACATATTGTCTATATAAAATAGATCAAGTATGACCATATCATTAAAATCAACGGCACTTCGACCTGCGACCTGCCATAGTCCGGTGCAGCCCGGTATGACAGAAAGCCGACGCCGATGCCATTCCTCATATTCCTCGAGTTCATAGGGCATGCACGGACGCGGCCCCACGAGACTCATGTCGCCCTTTAGAACGTTGAAAAGCTGCGGCAATTCATCAAGGCTGGTCTTTCGCAAAAAGCGTCCTATCGGCGTAACGCGCGGATCGTTCTCGATCTTTTTTACTGGTTTGTCGCCCGTCTCGCCTTGTATCAGGTCCCTAACGAACGCCCTATGCGAGGAATCATCGTTTCCGGCATACATTGTTCGGAATTTATAGAACGTGAACGGCTTGCAGTCTTTACCAATTCGGGTGTGGCTGAAAAAGACCGGACCTCTTGAAGTAAGTTTTATCACCAGGGCTATCACGGCGAGCGGTATTGCCAGAAAAACCAGGCCCACCGCCGTCACCACGACATCGAACACGCGCTTGTAAACCGTGAACAGAGTGTTTTCATAATTCTGCGGCATCTTCACGATCGGGACGCCGAGATATTTTTCAAGTAGGACCTTTTCCGGAATGATGTTGTAGAGCTCAGATACTAGTCTGACCTCGGCAGATGTTCGCTGTGCCTTATCAATTATCTCGAGCAGAGCGGTATGGGTGACATCGCTTTCGGCGATTATTATCTCGTCTATTTTATGGCCCTCGACGAGAACGGAAAGTTCATTCAAACCGCCAAGATTCTGCAGGTCCTCAAAAACCCGCTCGCCGGCCGAAAGCCCGTCATTCGCAAACCCGACAACTTCAAAACCATGGCTGTCATCGATCGCTATCTGCGCCGCTACCATCTTCGCCGTGCGGTCGCAGCCGACGATCAAAACCCGGCTGCGCAGAATTTTTTTTTGAGAGGCGAGAGCAAAGAGACGTCGAAAGACCAGCGTTCGGAACGCCACTATTGTCACAAGGCTGATGCCCACGAACATCGCAAGAACGAGCCTCGACTCGACAAAATCGAGACGTTTTACCACGAACGTGATCAGTATTAGGCCGATCAGCCCATAGATCAGCGACTTGAATATCGAGATGACCTGTTCGCCGAACGCCATGAACAGGTTTAGCTTGTAAAGATTGAAGTGCTGAAAAATCACGATCCAGACCAGGGAATATACGACGATCAAAGCGCCTTGCGTTCTGACAAGCGGCCTGGATAAAAGCTCGATCAGCGGAACATCGTAGAAACGAATGTAGATGGCCAGCACCCAAGCGAACAAAAGCAGGAAGTAGTCGCAGCCGGCGAGGACAAACTTGTATATTGGATATTGTTTGAACATCTAGCCCGCGTTGAGGAACTCGTCGATCTGCCCTATTACAAATCTTTGGACGCGGTCGGTCAAGCCGGTCCTATCGAGAGCCTTTCTGCGCTCAAGAACTATCTTTGAAATATCTTCGGCCGATCTGATGAATGTTATCAAGCCTTCACTTTCCATCTGACTGTCGAGTGCGCCTTGCCGGCCCGCAAAAATGCTGTAAACCGGAACACCGAGAAGGGCCGCTTCGCGATTCATCGTGCCCCCGCCCGAGATCAGGAGGTCCGCCGCCGCCGCAAGCTGCAGGCCGTCAACCGCTTCCCGCAGTATCAGATATCCCTTTGCTGGCTGTTCTAGATCAGCGAGTGCAGTCTCGATCTCGTCCGCCTGATCCGAGGTTCTGGGAACTATTACAGTGAATACTCCTTCCGCCCGGATCACGAAACGCAAAAGTCCGCTAAACAACTCCTCGCTCGCGGCGGCGTGGTAGTTTGCCGTGGTCGCCGGCGGGCGCAGAACAACTATAATGTCATCTTCGGCCCCCGTGCGGCCAAAACGGTTAAAAAGCTGTTTCCGAAGATCTTGCTCCGGCTCAAACGAGCGAACATAGAGTTCTTCCTTGATCCCCGGATACTTCACCCGTTTCGAACGTTCGAGGCCAATGCTGTCGAGGACTTCGTCCGGTATTCGCTCGGGTACGATCACACGCGTTGAAAAGCGGTTGAATATGAACGTCTCGGTAAACTCATAGTCGTACATCGTAAGGACGGGAATCTTTAGCCATCGAGCCGCCAGCACCATAGACCGCGAACCGTGGCTCACGGCAACGGCGATCTGCTTTCTTTTGACATGATCGGAAAGCTCACGTGCACGGCGGAGCGTGCCGGCGATCTTAGCGAGTTTACCTTTACCGTAATGACGGCCGATGACATGGTACGTTTCTTCAAAGCCGTGGAGGTCGAGCAGTTGTCGCGTTTGAGCATGGTCGCGGGCCGTCACGACAACCTCAATGCCCAAATCCCGGTAGTGCTTTATCACGGGCGCAAATAGCGGTACGTGCGGCGAATTATCCAGGTCGAACCATATCGATTTGGCTTCGTTTGGCAATTTCGATCCTATGTATCAACTATGCTGACGCGACCTGTGAGACCGCCTTTTTCAGGTTCTCGCAAACATAGTCGACCATCTCATCGGTCAGCTCTGCATACATCGGCAAGCTCAAAAGCTCGTTCATCTGCGAATGCGCGACCGGAAAATCCGACGGATGAAAACCACGCCCTGAGTAAACATCGAGATACGGCAACGCCACCGGGTAATGCAGCCCCGTATCGATACCCGCTTCGTTGAGCTTTGCAGCTACCGCGTCACGGTCCTTCACACGGACAACATACAGATGATAGGTATGCCGCGAATATTCCGGCGCTCTTGGAAGAGCAATGCCAAGGCTTTGCAGATTCGAATCATATCTCGCGGCATGTCCGCGTCGAGCCTCAAGCCATTCGTCGAGATACTTTAGCTTCACCGAAAGCACTGCGGCCTGGATCCCGTCCATGCGGCTGTTTCTGCCGACGATGGTGTGCTTGTATTTTGCCGGTTGGCCATGATTGGCGATGAGGCGGCATCGTTGTGCAAGTTCCGCGTCCTTTGTCACGATCGCGCCGGCATCGCCATACGCACCGAGATTCTTTCCCGGATAAAAGCTGAATGTCGCGATATCGCCAAAGGTTCCTGTGCGTTTGCCTTTATAGTCCGCTCCGTGCGATTGAGCACAATCCTCGATCACCTTTAGGCCGTGCTTGTTCGCGATACTCATTACCGCATCCATATCCGCCGGCAGCCCGTAAAGGTGTACCGGTACAAGTGCTTTCGTTCTCGCGGTTATCTTCTCTTCGATCTTCTCGGTGTCGATGTTATAGAAATTCGGTTCGCAATCGACGAAAACCGGTGTCGCACCGACATTATCAACTGCCTCCGACGTCGCGAAAAACGTATTTGCGGGAACGATCACTTCGTCACCGGGCCCGATCCCGATCGCCTTCAATGCAATTTCAAGTGCATCTGTGCCGTTAGCGCAAGCAATGCAGTTTTCGGCTCCGATGTACTTTGCAAATTCAAGTTCGAATTCGGCAGCGTATTTCCCGCTGACGAACGCCGTTTCCGAAACGACCTTGAGGATCGCGGCGTCAAGTTCTGACTTATGAGTTGAATATTGTGCTTTTAGATCTACAAATGGTACGCGCATGTATCAAAACTCTTTCTTATCTATGAATTTCCTAAACCAGATCTCGAGGTTCAGAAGCTGAAAAACCTGAAGCCCGTAATCTTCCTTGCCCGATCGGTTAAGGGCAATTATTCGTTCCACTTCTTTTGGTTCGAAAAGGCCGCGGTTTGTTATCGCTTCAGATGACAAAAGATCTTCGACCATCGGCCTGAGCCGTCCGCGAAGCCACGACCTGACCGGAGCTCCAAATCCCGCCTTTTTCCGCCATATCACATCCTTCGGTAGAAATGTCTCGGCTGCTTTCTTCAAGATATATTTTCGCTTCAAACCCTTTATCTTCAAACTGCTCGGGATGCGGGCCGACAGTTCGACGAGTTCCTTGTTCAGAAATGGAGCCCGAACTTCAAGATTTGCCGCCATCGATGTCCGGTCCGTCGTGTCCAGGTTGAGTGCCGGCATAAAGGTCTTGAAATCAACATAGAGCAAACGGTTCAATGGCGATGCACCTCGGCACTTCTTAAAGAATTCGCGGTGATAACGATAAGCATCAAGATCGCTTGTTGCGCTTTGTATTTCTTTCGTCAACAAACGGCGCTTCATTTCAGAAGTGAAATATGTCCCAAATCCCAGGTACCGATCTTCGAAATCCATCGAAGCGCTTTTCGCAAATTTCTTTGCATTACGAAGCGGAGCGGTAAACTTGCCGCGGACACCGCCGTACAAACTGCTCTCCACCGTCTTCATCAGCGGTCTCCGCACCGCCGAAGGGACGATGTCCGTCACGCCGGCGATCTGCATCGCCATCTGCCGCGGATAGCCTGCGAAAACTTCGTCTCCGCCCATGCCGGAAAGCATTACTTTCTGCGTTTCACGCGACTGCTGAGAAATGAGGTAGGACGGTATTGCCATGTCGATCACCGGCGCATCCTGATGCCAAACGAGGTTTGGCAAAAGGTCCTCGACATCCGGCGTCAAAAGAGTCTCGTGATAGTCGATCGGGAAGAGCTTTGCGACCTTTCGGGACCACTCGACGTCATCCGGGATAATGTCGTACTCCAGATCACCCGCTGAAATTCCGGTCGTGTATGTCGAGATCTTCCGGTCCGTATTCCGCGCCATCATCGCCACGATCGACGACGAATCGACGCCGCCGGAGAGAAACGCACCCAGAGGAACGTCGGAGATCATCTCCATACGCGTTACCCGCTCGAGTGTCGAGGCGACGCGGCGTGCCCATTCACGTTCGTTCGTGCCCGATTCTTCAGCCGTCAGGTCGAGGTCCCACCATTCCTTGACCTCGATCACGCCATTCTTCCATCTGAGAAAATGAGCGGGCGGCAGTTGATAGATGCCCCTGAACATAGTGTGCGGCGGCACCGGCCAAAGAAACGTAAGGAACTGGTCAAAGCCCTGAGGATCTAGTTCCGCTTCGACCAATCCTGAAGCGAGTATCGCCTTGATCTCCGATGCAAAAACGAACGAATCGCCGGCTTGTGCATAATTGAACGGCTTGAGCCCTACGCGGTCGCGGGCCGCGAAGAGAGTCTTTTCCTGATCGTCCCAGATCGCAAAGGCAAACATCCCGTTTATCCGATCAAGGCAATCCGTTCCCCATCGTCGGTATGCCTTGATCAATACTTCGGTATCCGATCGGGTATGAAACTTTTCGCCCTTTGCCTCAAGCTCCTCGCAAATATCGAGATAGTTGTAGATCTCGCCGTTATAGGTGATCGCGAAACGTTTGTCTTCGGTGAAAAATGGCTGATGGCCCGCAGAGGAGGTGTCGATTATCGAAAGACGTCGGTGGCCTAGACAGGCCTTCAATTGAGCTTTGCCGAAACGTTCGGAAACGAACACGCCTTCATCATCGCGGCCGCGATGTTCGATCGAGATCAGCATCTCGGCGATGCGTTTCTCGGGTTCCTTAGTTATTAGTCCGGCAATTCCGCACATGTCGTCAGTCGTCTATCTCGTCGGCTTCAAATGCACCCACAAATGCCAGCCAAGGAGCTCTTCGAGCGGCAGCCAGCCGACATTTAGCGGCGGCGCGTGCATAAAGCATTGGTAGCTCTTCACGATCTCAAACTCAGCAAAATCCTCGCGCACCGTCTTGAGGTCATAGACCTTTGAATACGGATTGCGTGGCCCATCGGTATTCACGTGAATGAAATTTCGCATTGAAAGATATTTAGCCAATCCCATCCGGCGTGCATTTTCCAGATGTTCCGCAACGATCCCGCTTCCCTTTCGCCCCGTTAAGAAAAATGCCGCGAGGCCAAGTCTCCGAATTATCGCTATCGACACCTGATAGTTTAACGAACGCTTCGCATAGAACATAGAGACCAGTTCGCCGTCCGGTTTTAAGACGCGCGAGATCTCGCGGCTCGCGGTCTTTACCTCAGGAATGTGGTGCAAAACACCGTGGCTGAACACGACGTCGAACGAATTGTCGGCAAACGGTATCTCAAGCGCGCTTGCCTGTTCGATCTTTTCATACTCCAGGTCTTTAAGTTCGAACCGCATCTTCACCCTCTTAACCGACTCTTCTGTTAGGTCGATGCCGGAATAGACCGCGCCTCGTTTTACCAGAGCCTCTGCGTCGGCACCCTGACCGAGACCGATCTCCAGAACGCGTTTGCCCCTGAGATCGATCTTGTCCAGATTCGTAAGGATATGCGGCTCTTTCCGGTAACGATACTGATCGTATCGGGCAAAGAAGTCTTCATATTCCCGGCGCTCTTCTGCAGACAGGTCGCCGACAAGCTTCGCCCCGCAAGGATTCGACTGCCAGAAATCTTTGATTTCAGCTTCCATCAGAAGTTCAGGTTCTCGCCTCGATCAGCTTCGAAAGCCCGTATGCCATCCACGCCTGTCCCCAACGCATGAATGGCGTTTTGACGGTCATTAACCGGCCCTTTTGGTAATAAAAGAAACCTGCCGGGTCGCGCAGGTTCGCAATGGTCCATTCCGCGATCTTTTCAGCAAGCGGCAAGACTCGGTCATCAAGATCCTTAAATTCCGATAGAGTGGCGATCGCCGCTCCGGCCGAATGAATGTCGATCGGATAAGTTTCGCGGTCGAAATACTTCGGCGTTCCGTCATCGAGAAAGAACTTTTCGATCCAATAGCTTAGCCCTTTCTTGATCGCTGCTTCAGCCTCTTTATTACCAAGGTTCTCGTTTATGCGATCAAGCGACGACAGAACAAACGCAGTGTGAAAGTTATCTATCCACTGATGCTTGCTCCCGGGGCCGTAAAGCCACGAACCGTCTTCACTCTGACGCCTGAGAACATACCGCATTGCCTTCGCCGCCGCGTCACGCATTTCGTCGCTGCTAATAATTGCTCCTACGGCCGCTAGAGTTTCTCCGGCAAGCAAACTGGCGTTGTATATCAAACTCGTGTCATTCGGCTTGTAACTAAAACAGATCTCGTCTTCGTTTCGGTGCGGCGTTTCAAGTTCATTGAGGATGAAGCCGCATATCTCTTTTGCAAATTCAAGATCATCCTCTTCGCCAAAAAGCTTGTATGACTCAACGAACGCCCGCGCGGCAAAAGCCGTCGGGACGATGGTCGGCGTGCCTTTCGGCGCGTAAAACACCCGCGACTGCCAGTCGAAATTGTAGCCAAATGCTTTCGTCGGTTCACCGCTCGAGCTAACGCCCCTGATCGCCAAACCTCGAAGCACGTCCAATAACTCAGCCGCGTTATTTTGGTGTATTTCGTCTCCTTTGTGCCGAAACATAGAATGTTCGGCAAGAGCGAACAAGGCCAGCGCTTTTGCGTTTACTCCTTTTTTCACCAACAGCAATGGCCGGAGGTTTATCGGTATGCGTTTTATCACCTGCTGCCACGCGAACCTGGCGGCGGCCATTCCTTGCAATGGAGTGTACAGAAAGAAACGGCTGTTAAGGCCGTCAAACGGATCCCAGCCCGCGAACTCTTCACCTTCGCAGTATTGATATAGGCTGGAGTAGATCTGTCTCAAGTCCGATGTCATCCGCGGAATTTTCAACTAGACGTGATCGGCCTGGTCATCGTCGCGGATCTTTTCAAAGAACCCTTCCAATGTCGCGGAAAGTTTCCTTACCTCGTCGACGATTATCCCCGCATATTTACGGACATTTTCCGAAACTGAATCGTCTTCTGCTATCAGCTCGGCAAATCCCGCGATGCTAGTAAGCGGTGTTCTCACATCGTGTGCGGTTTTCCTGATAAGCTGCGATCTTTCAGCGTCTTCATCGGGTAAATTTTCCATATCGGCCTTCGAATGAGTATGGCCTAATCTATGTTTATTCGCCAAAGGAACATCCTTTAAGCCTCCGATCACCGTGTTTTGCCCTTTGGCGGGAAAAGCTACATAATAAAGCTTCAATCGAGCGTTCTGCCAATGAAATTTATTTCGGACATCCGCCTTTTACTTATTGGGCTTTGGCTCGGTGCAGCGGTGTTTTTTGTCGGCGTCGCCCAGGTTGCTTTCGCCGTCCTGCCGCAGCGCGAATTGGCGGGCGCGGTCGTAAACCGAACGCTATCGATATTGAATTTCAGCGGCCTTGGGATAGCCTTTTTGCTGCTTGTAATGTCTATGGTCGCGGTGAAGAACGCCAACAAGGTCCTGCTTTGGACGGACCGCGTTTTAGTCATTTTCATTGCGATCGCATGCGCGGTCGGGCAATTTGTTATCGGCCTCATGCTCGCCTCGGTAAGGGCGCAAATGGGAGGCAGGCCGATAGACGAACTTGCGGCGGACGATCCGCTCCGAATTCAGTTCAATAATTTGCACGAATATTCGGTTTGGGTACTGATGGCGGCCATGATCGCCGCGTTTATCGCGTTTTTTGTGGTCGCAAACCGCAAAATGGGAACATCGGCTAAAACAACTAACGACCCGTATAATTTCGAAAAAGAGTTTAAGATATAGCAGCTATGGAACTTATCGAAAAACAGCCCGAATTTGTGAGCCGGTTCTCACAATGGTCCGGCAATGAAGATCTTCGCGGATATCCGTTCGTCGAAAACAAGAACGCTCCTTTCACACCGGTTAGACGTGCTTTGCCTATGATGAATCTGGCTCTGATCTCTTCCGCAGGAGCCTATATTGACGGCACTGAGCCATTCAAGCTGGATCAAAAAGGCGGCGACCACGATCTTCGCGAGATCCCGATCGAGGTCGAGGCCGGCGATCTTCGTTATGCGGCCAAAGGGTACGATCCAAAATATGTTCAACAAGACCGCAATTCACAGATACCTGTTGACCGGTTGTTAGAGTATCAGGCCAATTCGGTCATTGGTCGATTGAACGAATGTTGGTGGAGCCTCAGCAGCTATATCCCGAATGCGGCGATGGTCGCCGGTGAACTTACGCCAAAACTTGCAGATCGTCTGAAACGCTACGAGGTGCAAGCCGCATTGCTTATACCGGCGTCCCGGCTTTGCCATCAAACGCTTGGTATCGTTGCCCGCGGCCTCGAATACCATGGCATTCCAACGATCGTCATTTCTGTTGATCGCGGCATGACCGACAAAGTGCGCCCGCCGCGAACGGCATATTATGACGGTGAATTCGGCTGCGTGTCGGGACAACCAAACTGGAAACAACACCAACTTCGGATTCTCGACGAAACCCTTCGTTGGATGGAAACCTACGACCAACCTGGTTCCCGCAAACTTGGCGTCGAGATGGAGACACAGGTCGAAGCTGCGCGGGGCGAAAGATAGATATTCACGGAAGATCTCCGAACCGACACACGACAGGCTTCCCGGCCTGTCGTTTTTTTTAAAGGCCGACTTGCCAGTTCTTGAGCGCTTCGATCGGCCAGATCAGCATGATGATATTTATTATCAGACTGTCGCGGATCGTAAGAATAAGTATTACTTCAGTTGCAATGAATAATGCCAGCGACTTCCAGAAGCGCAGTTTGTAGGCGATAAGAAACCCGAGTCCGCAGCACACGATATCGGCCAGAGAATTGATTATCGAATCGCCAAAGTAATCCAGAGACATAGTTTCTTCGCGATATCGCTGTATGACGTAGCTCGTATTTTCCGCGACTTCCCACGAGCTTTCGATAAAGATCGCCATAAAGAACCGCCATGCCAGCGGAACACGCGGAAAGACCAAACCGATAAGCCAAAATTCGAGTACGCCGTGCAGAACGTGAGTGAAGGAATAAGGGTCAATGATGTGTTGGGAATTATGTGTTGACCAGATGTTCCACGACCATGGCACCATATCACCGGCCTGACACCACCAAACCCGGCCTTGAAAGATCAACAAAACGACCGCGGTAATGATCAAGAGACCGAACGCGTAATATGATCTCTTTCCATCCGTCCAGGATTCTGTGCTTTGGAGTTCTGTTTCGCTCACTCAGGCAGAATAGCTTGAGATCGGAAAATAGGAAACCGCGGCAGTGGCTATTCGGTCGAAACCTCTTCTTCGCCGTGCAGCGCGGCGTTGAGAGTGTGCCAGCTAAGCGACGCGCATTTTACGCGGGCAGGAAATTCGAGAACGCCGGCAAATATTTTCAGCTTGCCGAGATGATTTTCTTCTGATTCGACATCCAGCCCGCCGGTCACCATTTTGTGAAATTCGTCAAAAAGCTGTTCGGCCTCTTCCTTTGTCTTTCCAACGACCGTTTGCGTCATCATCGACGCCGATGCTTTCGAGATCGCACAGCCCGAGCCCTTGAACGCGACATCGCTAACTTTGTCGCCGTCCATCTTAACGTAAACTCGAAGCGCGTCTCCGCACAAAGGGTTCTTGCCGTCGGCAAACCTGTCGGCGTCGGCTATATCGCGGAAATTTCGCGGGTTTTTATTGTGTTCCAGGATCGTTTCCTGATAAAGCTCGTTAAGTTCTGACATTCACTTGTTATAGGTGGTCGAGCCACCAATTAGTATCTGATCGAAAAAATCGTACAGCGCCGTAAAGAGGACCGGATGACCATTCGACGCAGGTACATCAAAAAGAGCCGTTCCATGACCGCCGCTCGGATAGACCATCATTCGAGCATGCTTGTCCACATCGGCGAGCTGCCTTACACAATCTGCCGATTCCTTGTCATCTTCTGCCGCAACCAAAAACAAAGGCCTATCGCCGTATTTCTTCACCGCTGGTTCCGTCGGCATGTTGCCAAAGTAATTCAGCCCGGGCGAGAGTAAAGCCACGGCCGCGACTTTCGGATGGTCCGCAGCATAGATCAATGCCAAACTGCTGCCATACGAAGCACCGACGATACCGATCTTGGCCGGATCGACATTTTTCTGCTTCGCAAGAAACGAAAATGCCGCATCGACATCACCGAGCATCGCTTTCACCGCGGCGTCTGTGCGTTCGGGCGTGATCGCCTTACCGTCATCTGTCTTTGTAGATTCTCCAAACCCGCGTCCATCGATCGACAAGACATTGAACCCTTTCGCTTGCATCCTTTTTGCAAACTCGTCATAGGAATGACGATCGCTCTGCCATTGATGAAGCAAAAGCAATGCAGGGGAATTCGGTTCGTCCGCCGCGAGAAACGTCCCGATCAATAATGCTTTATCGGGGGATTCGATCTTTACGGTCTGGGCATCGGAAGAGCTCGGGTTCGCGACCGATGCTGAAGGTTCCGGTGTTACGCCTTGATCGCGTGTTTTGGGCGCACTTGTGCCGCAGCCAGAACAAGCCGTCGACACAATTAAGGCCGTTAAAATCGTAAGGGATCTAATATTCATATCGCCGACGGCGAACATAGCCGTAAAACCACTATTATACTCGCCGCCGACGCATTTGGTGAGTCTAGAACAAGCCTACAACGTTGCCGTTTTCGTCGATATCCACGCGTTCCGCAGCCGGGTGTTCGGGCAATGCCGGCATCGTACGCATATCGCCGCAGATCGGGTATATGAATCCGGCCCCGACGCTCGCGCGCACCTCGCGGATCGGCAGCGTAAAGCCTGTGGGCGCCCCCTTGAACGTTGGATCATGGCTTAAGGAAAGATGCGTTTTCGCCATACAGATCGGCAGGTTGCCAAATCCGTTCGCCTCGTACGAAGCGATCTGCTGATCGGCAAACGGCTCGAAGAATACATCTTCTGCACCATAGATCTTTTTCGCGATCGTCTCGATCTTCGCCTTGATCGGCTGATCGAGATCGTACAAGAATTTGAAATCGCTCGGCTCGTCGGCCGCGGCGATGACCATTTCTGCCAATTCAACAGCGCCTTTACCGCCGTCGGCCCAATGCGTCGAAACGGCGGCACCCAACGCTCCCGATTCGATTGCGATCCGTTTCACCGCTTCGATCTCATCGGCGTGATCGGATTCAAACGCGTTTATCGCGACGACCGGCGTTACGCCGTGTAGCTTTACGTTCTCGATCTGTTTCCGGAGGTTTGCGGCACCGGCTTCGACGTCGGATACATTATTCTCGAGCATCTCCGGCGGCAGCGGCTTGCCCGCAACGATCTTATATTTGCCGCTGTGTGACTTGAGCGCGCGGATCGTTACGACGATCACGCACGCGTCGGGCTTAAGGCCCGAATAGCGGCATTTGATATTGAAGAACTTCTCGGCACCGATGTCCGCACCGAAACCTGATTCGGTCATCAGATAATCCGCAGTCTTAATGCCTATCAGGTCCGCGAGAATACTGCTGTTTCCGTGAGCTACGTTTGCGAACGGGCCGGCGTGAACGAGTGCGGGAGTGTTCTCGAGTGTTTGCATTATCGTGGGCCGTATCGCATCGCGCATCAGCACGGTCATCGCACCGGCCGCGCCGATCTCTTCTGCGGTGACCGGTTTCTTGTCATGGGTCAGGCCAACGACGATACGGCCGAACCGCTTTCGCATATCCTGCAGCGACGTCGTCAACGCGAGTATCGCCATCACCTCAGACGCGACTGTGATGTCGAATCCCGTTTCACGCGGAATACCGCCTTCCATACGTCCGCCAAGGCCCACGATGATCTTTCGCAGCGCACGATCATTGGTATCGACCACGCGTTTCCAGGTGATGCTGTGCGGATTGATATTCAGCGGATTGCCGCGGAGCAGCTTGTTGTCGATCATCGCCGCAAGCAGATTGTTGGCCGCGGTCACGGCGTGGATGTCGCCCGTCAGATTAAGGTTGAATGTTTCCATCGGCACGACCTGGGCGTGGCCGCCGCCTGCAGCACCGCCTTTGATACCAAACGTCGGCCCCTGTGACGGCTGACGCAGCGTGACGACGGACTTTTTCCCCAGATGCTTCATCGCCTCGCCCAAACCTATGAGCGTGGTCGATTTCCCCTCGCCAAGCGGCGTCGGGGTGATCGCGGAAATGTCGATGTATTTGGCGTTAGGACGGTCCTTGAATTTCTCGAGAACGTCAAGCCGTACCTTTCCAATGTACGGGCTGCCATAAAGGTCGATATCGTCCGGGCCGAGGCCGAGTTGTTCGGCGATCTCGACAACGGGGCGTAAATTGGCGTGTTGGGCAATGTAAAGATCAGAATCCATACGGAAATTATCTCCGAGCCACAACGGAAACAAAGTGACTAGGCTCACATACCTTCAGTTTTACTGACAACCTTAATGATCAATCACACGAGGCAAAGGCCCGAACCGGAAATGTGCCGACACCTTTGAACTTTGGCGGTACAGCGGTGAAAGTGAAGTCCCTGTCCGGGACGCTTTCCAGGCCGCGCATATGCTCGACTATCAGAATACCGGCACCGAGCAGGATGGTGTGAACGGGACGGGCCTTGCCGCGCGAGTCGTCGATATTGTGCGAATCGATCCCGACGAGTTTCGCACCCGCTTCGGCCAGAAACTGCGCGGCTTGTTCGGTAACGAAAGGATGGTTATCGAAATATGCTTCGGTGTTCCAGAATTCGCTCCAGCCTGTGTGCACCAATACGGCTTTTCCGGCAACGTCAAGGCCGGCAAAGTGCTCGGCCGTGACATCCAGACGCTCGTTGTGAGGAACCCTGACGATCACGCCGTCCAGTCCGGTCACTTGCTCAAGCGTTACACCTGAAAGATCGTGGCCGTCGGCGTAGCGATGGAATGGCGTGTCCAGATAGGTTCCGGTGTTCGCGATCATGTCGATCCGCCCGATCTGAAACTCGGTTCCGGGTCCATACCTCTCACGCGAATCCTCTCGGCTCAGATGATCGCAGATGACCGGCGCAGGCAGTCCCTTGTAAGTGACCAGCCCGTCTTCGATCGTATGGCTGAGGTCGATATAGCGTTGTCCCATATTAGTTAAAAGCTCTTAATTGCCTGCGATGGTCAAATGACCGCCGCGTTAACTTGGGCCAAAGCAAGATCGACCGCGCGTTCAGCATGGATCGTCGCGGTATCGAAAAGCACAGCATCCGTATCGGCAGAGGAAACAAGCAGCGGGATCTCCGTGCAGCCTAGAATTATCCCTTCTCCACCTGCGTCGGTCAGCTTGTCGATGATCCTAAGATACTCGTTTCTCGATCCGTCGCGTATGTCGCCGCTGACAAGTTCGTTGTAAATGACGGAATGCACGATGTCGCGGTCTTCTTTTTCGGGGACGATCGATTCGATGCCAAAATTCTCACGCAGCCGGACTTTCAAAAAGTCATTCTCCATCGTGAAACGCGTTCCGAGCAGCCCGACCTTTGTCATACCTGCCGCCTTGATCGTTTCGCCGACTGCATCGCCGATGTGAACGAGCGGAATGCCGACGGCCTTTTCCACCCCATCAGCAACGATATGCGGCGTATTCGCGCAGATCAGGAAAAAGTCAGCTCCGCCGCGTTCGAGACTCTTCGCTGCGTCGATCAGTAGTTCCTGAAAATCATCCCATCGGCCCTCGTGCTGCATCCGCGCGACCTCATCGAAATCGACCGAATTCAACAAAACCCGCGCCGAATGCGAACCGCCCAGCAGCTCATTCGTCCGCCGATTGATAACTTGGTAATAAACAACCGTACTCTGCCACGATATCCCGCCTATCAGGCCGATAGTTTTCATGCAAACACCTCTACAGAAGTTCAATGAACTTATCAACGTCGATCCCGACCTGACCCAGTATCGCCTTCAACGTTCCGAGTTTTACGGATTTGTGATACGGGACAACTGTCCGCAAGTCGTCCTTAACCATCACATAATGGCTGCCCGATACACGGCTGACCCGGAATCCGATCCGTTCCAGGGCCGCGATAACCTTCTTCGCGGGAACGTCACGCGGCAATCTTGTCATTGTCGATCGTGACCCTGACGGGCATGGTTATCTTGTCGTGCGGGATGGGCTGGCCGTCCGCGATAAGACTCTCAATGTAGACCTGTATCGCATCGTGAGCCATCTCATATGCTTCATCCAGTGTATCGCCCTGCGTTATAACCCCGGGCAATGCTGGGCATGTGACGAGGTAACCGTCCGGATCGTTCGGCTCAACCAGTATCGTAAAGCTATAATCACCAACGTGTATAGGATTCGAGTTTGCCATGTCGCTATTTAACCTATCTCCGAAACTCTTTACAATTTTCGATCAAATATTCACCAACCGCACCTCGGTCATACTCGGGAAGAAACATCGGCGTGTCAAAAGGCGTGCTGACGATCCGACCGATCTCCAGCATTCTCTTTGCATTCGCAGATTGTTGCTTATCGGCAAGAAACACGGAATACTGCGATATTACTCCATCAGAGGTAACTTCCAGTTCATAACCGTCACCATCTTCCCACCCAAGATGCGGTTCCTTACCCGATAGTTCAAGAATTCCGGCCCGAACCAACGAGTCATATACTTCTCCTATCTCTCCGTTCTTGGGTTTAACATCGCGACGATAAAAACAGCTAAATCTGTGCCCGTCACCGATTAGCGTAGCAGTCCATTCATTTCCGATACGACGAAGGATGACTGTCTCGCCACCCTCTAATGCCGTCCAGCGATGAAGCCGAACCTCGACAAAATCTATTTTCTCATCCATCTTCGGCTGACACCCAAGGCATGTGAGGAGCAGCAAGCCGCATAAGATAGTGGGAAGCGTCTTCACGCAAACACCTCGATCACCTTCTGCACCGCATCGACCAGTTTATCGACCTCTTCGCGAGTGTTGTAAAACGCGAATGAGGCACGCGCTGTCGCGGGCACGTCAAAGAACTGCATTACGGGTTGAGCGCAATGATGGCCGGCTCGGATGGCGATGCCCTGCTGGTCGAGTATCGTTCCGATGTCGTGCGGGTGGATCCCCTCGATCTCGAACGAAAGCACCGATGCCTTCTTAGCGGCAGTGCCGATGATCTTCACCTCAGGAATATCAGATAGCCGCTGCGTTGCATACTCAAGAAGTTCGTGTTCGTAAGCGGCGGCGGCTTCGAAATCGAGTGCGTTAATGTAATCGATCGCGGCACCTAATCCGATGCCCGCGGCGATGGCAGGCGTGCCGGCCTCAAACTTTGCAGGCAGCGGCGCATATGTCGTCTTCTCAAACGTGACAGTGCGTATTTGGCTGCCGCCCGTTTGATACGGCGGCATTTTGTCCAGCCATTCGCGCTTACCGTAAACGATGCCGCTGCCAGTCGGGCCGAACATCTTATGGCCTGAAAAAACGTAAAAATCCGCATCAAGGTCCTGAACATCAACCGGAAAATGCGGCACGCTCTGCGCCGCATCGACGCAGACCGGAATTCCGAACTTATGAGCCGTCGCGATCATTTCCTTGACCGGGTTGACCGTGCCCAAGCTGTTCGAAACGTGCCCGACCGCGACGATCTTCGTCCGTTCGTTTAGCAGGTTCTCGTATTCGTCTATGATCAATTCCCCGCGCTCGTTCATCGGAATAACGCGGACCTTCGCCCGCCTCTCCTCTGCAACGACCTGCCACGGAATAATGTTCGAATGGTGCTCCATCTGCGAGATGACGATCTCGTCACCTTCGTTGATAAAGCCCTTTCCATATGAGTAGGCAACAAGATTGATCCCTTCGGTCGTGCCGCGGACGAAGATACAGCAGTTCACGTCCGGCGCGTTGATAAAGCGTTTTACCTTTTCACGTGCCGCTTCGTAAGCGGTCGTCGCGTGCTGTGAAAGATAGTGCACGCCTCGGTGGATATTGGAATGCTCCTCGGCGAGATACTTCGACGTGCGGTCGATCACCGACTGCGGCACCTGTGACGACGCAGCGTTGTCCAAATACACCAGCGGCTTTCCGTTCACCTCTGTCGCTAGAATCGGAAAATCTCTTCTTACTTTTTCAACGTCCCAATTTGTCATCTCTTGTACAGCTTTCATTTTTCTTCACCACAAAGGCACAACGATCACAAAGCACTCCCGGAAACACCTTTGTGTCCTTAGCGCCTTTGTGGTCAAATCTTTGCGTTCAATCTATTCAACACCATCCCATCCAACTCTCTCTTGATCGATTCGACTCCGATCTTGTTTATCACCTCTTCCGCAAAACCGTACGTCAGTAGATTGCGAGCAAGCCCTTCGGGTATGCCACGAGCCAGCAGATAAAATAACTCTTCGTCTTCTAACTGCCCGACGGTCGCGCCGTGCGAGCATTTCACATCGTCATTGAATATCTCGAGCTGCGGCTTCGTATCCACGCGGGCGTCGTTCGAGAGCAGCAGGTTCTTGTTAGATTGCTCCGCGTCCGTTCCGTGCGCGTTTTCCCGAACGAAGACCTTGCCGTTAAACACGGCTCGCGACTTATCGTTAAGAACGCCGCGATAGTTCTGGTGCGACGTACAGTTCGGTACCGTGTGGTCGATGACCGAATGAGTGTCGTGGTGCTGTGTGCCGTTGAGCATATAAAGCCCGTCGACCCATGCCTCGCCGCCCTCGGCCGTGAACTTGACCTCGATATCGTGCCGCGACAAAGCTCCGCCGAGGTTTATGCTCGTAGCGTTGTAAGAACCGCCGCGGTTTACCGTCACTTCGGTCACGCCGTAGTGAAACGCTTCGGCCGATTCTTTTTGCACTCGGTAATGGGTCAGGTTCGCGTTGTCTTCGACGAAGATCTGGATGGCAGTATTAGTAAGACTCTTCGTCTGCGACGCGTATTTTTCTACGACCGTAGCTTTGCTTCCTGACTCCGCGATCACGATGATGTGCGGAAATATCGCTTTACCTGCCTCGCCCGCAAAGTCGAATTCGATAGGTTCGTCAATTATTGTTTCTTTTGAGATACGCAGGATAGCGACGTTCGCAAACGCCAGGTTGAGCGCGGTGAAACCGTTTCGTTCGAACCGGAAAGCGTTCAGCAATTCCGTCGGTACGATCTGCCCAACGGCCATCGCCGAATCGTCCACAGTCCAATCGATCGCCGCGATCGGCGCGACGTTCGTATACTTCCAATCCTCATTTCCGACCGTCGGAAGGCCCTTTTCCTGAAATACGCGAAACGCCTTTTCACGGATCGAGTGCAACGCGGTGTCTTGCTCACTATTGATCAGCGCGTAAAAAGCGGTACCGAAGCTATTCTCTTTTGCCATTTCCGCAGTCATCAGTTTCCCGCCGCCTTTACCCAGTCGTAACCCTTTTCTTCCAGTTCAAGCGCAAGTTCCTTGCCGCCTTCCTTTACGATCTTGCCGTTAGCGAGCACATGAACGAAATCCGGCTGAATGTAATTGAGCAGCCGTTGATAATGTGTGACGAGAATGATCGCGTTCTCACTCGAGCGAAGCTTGTTCACACCTTCGGCGACGATGCGGAGCGCGTCTATATCAAGGCCCGAATCGGTCTCGTCCAGTATCGCAAGCTTCGGCTCGAGCACCGCCATCTGCAGTATCTCGTTGCGCTTTTTCTCGCCGCCCGAGAAACCTTCGTTCACCGAACGCTTGAAGAACTGCGGATCCATTTCGACGACCTTTGCCTTTTCTTTCAGGTAGTCGTTGAATTCGAGCGGGTCGAGCTCTTCCTGGCCCAGATGCTTCATCTTCTCGTTGTATGCGAGCCGCAGAAACTGCGAATTTGAAACACCCGGCACCTCGACCGGATACTGAAACGCCATAAAGACGCCTTCGCGCGCACGTTCGTCCGGTTCAAGTTCGAGAAGGTTCTTGCCCTCGAACAACACTTCACCCGAGATCACTTCGTACGTCGGATGTCCCGCGAGCACCTTTGACAACGTCGATTTGCCGGAACCGTTTGGCCCCATTATCGCGTGCACCTCGCCCTTATTGACCTGAAGATTCAGGCCCTTCAATATCTCTTTACCATCAATACCTGCATGCAGGTCTTTAACTTCCAATAGCATTTTGCTTTTTCCTTTCTATCCTTTTGTCCATTTCGAGACCCGGCGTGCCGTACCATTCTTCCGCGGTCGTATCTCTGACAAAGCCATATCCGTGTTTCTCGTACATTTCTTTTGCACCGGGCACGAAATATGTCGTGTATAAAAATATCCGCTCAAGGTCCGTGCCGGCCGCAAATTCGTCGGTTGCGTCGAGCAGCTTGTGGCCGATGCCGCGTCCTTGGGCGTTTGGCGATACCGCCATGCTGCGTATGTAAAGACCTTCCGGTTCCGTGGTCATCGAAACCGTTCCGACCACTTGGCCGTCGATCTCAGCTACCCACTGCGGCCCCTCCGCAAAACGACCCAAGATCTCATTAACGTCCGGCGTCACAACTTCAAACGCCTCGGGCGTATAGTTCGAACGATAAGCTCCGAAGGCTTCAATGAGAACCCTCGATATCGCCTCGGCGTCCTCTGCCGCCGCCAACCTGACAATTACTTCCGACACCATCGCTTAACCTGCCGCTGATACTTTCACCGGTTGATACATCTTCGTCAACCGCGGCGCGTCTTCAAAAAACAATCCTTCGCCGACGGGCTGGATCGCCTTTACGATCAACTCGCTCCAATCTATATCGGCGAGTTTCTCAACGACCCATCCGATCAAATATTGCTGAGCGAGGCAGCCGCCGGCGGTCGCGACATTTCCATGTGCAACGAACGGCTTTTCTACAACCTCGACACCGAGACTTTCAAGGACCGGTTTCGACGTCGGATATGTCGTCGCCGTTTTTCCATCGAGCGATCCTAATTTCGCAAGTATCAAAGAACCCGAACAGATCGACCCGATCAACTGACGTTCGGGGTCAAGATCCAGCTTCGAAAGCCATGCTTCGTCCGTGATCCTTTCGCGGGTTCCCGGCCCGCTTACAAAGAGCACCGCATCGGCATCCTTAGCTTCATCGAGACGTCCATGCGTGGCGGTCTCTATGCCGGTAACGGAGACGTGTTTTTCTCGTTCCCCGACGATCTTTACAGACCAATCATCAACACGTACACGATTCAAAAGGTCCCACATCAGCCACAGGTCAATGTCGGTAAACCTGTCGAAAATTACGATCGCGATCTTAGACATGGATCTCACCCTTCAAATACTTGACGGCATTTCCGCCGATCTTCACCCGGTCTCCCGCAAATTCACAAAACAGTTCCCCGCCACGCGGCGAGACCTGGCGGGCGAACAGCTCGTTCTTGCCGAGCCGCTCTGCCCAGAAAGGTATCAGCGAACAATGTATCGCACCGGTCACAGGGTCTTCGGGAATGCCGATCTTCGGGGCGAACATTCGAGATGCAAAATCGCATGTTTCGCCCTTCGCCGTAACGATCACTTCGCGATACGGCAGTCTTTCGATCGATCGCATATCAGGTTTGAGTTCGCGAACGGTCGATTCGCCGTCGAGCACCACGAAAAGCATGTTGCTCTGCGATTCGTAGTATTCGAGCGGCGGATATTCGGCCGCGGCCAGTTCTGCGACCGGCTCGATCTGCTTCATCGGAAACGCCGGAAAATCGAGCACAAATCGCCCGCCGCTCTTCGTTACGCGCAGCTCGCCGCGACAGCGTGATTTGAAAGTAATGGTATCGCCCGGATATCCCAGTTCTTCGAACAGTACATATGAGCTAGCCAATGTCGCATGGCCGCAAAGTTCGATCTCGCAGGTCGGCGTAAACCAGCAGATCTCATATGCATCGCCGCTCTTTACAAAGTATGCGGTCTCGGCCAGATTGTTCTCTGCCGCGATCGAAAGCATTGCCTCGTCCGAAAGCCACTCGTCGAGCGGGACGACCGCTGCCGGGTTTCCGCCGAACACCTTGCTCGTAAATGCATCGACCTGAAAGATCTGTAGATCCATTCTTTATTGCAGCTCCAATTCCTTTCTTCGCCAGTTGAACCAACCGCGAACGTGCAAACAAAAGAAAACAACGCTCCCGACGATCAGCGCCACGCTCTCAACGAAAAACCCGACCGTCATCCAGCTCAGGCTCGCGACCATCATTATCAGGAACCCGATCTTCTTCCTGCTTCCTATCAAATAGACACCGGTCAAACCGCAAACCGTTGCAAGCCAGTCGATGCCGTAATATTGCATAGCTATTTCTTTACGACCGCCACCGCCTCTATCTCCACTTTTGCATCGCGTGGGAGCCTTGCGACCTGAACCGTCGAACGTGCCGGAAACGGCGGCCTGAAATGCTTTGCATAAACCTCGTTCATCTTTGCAAAATCGTTCATATCCGCGAGAAACACTGTCGTCTTCACCACATCGTCGGTCGAACTTCCCGATGCCTTCAGAACCGAGGCGATGTTCTTCAACGCCTGGTCGGCCTGTTCCGTGATGCCGCCTTCGACGAGCGTTCCCGTCTTCGGATCGGTCCCGATCTGCCCGGCCGCGAACACAAAGCCATTCGCCACGATCGCCTGCGAATACGGCCCTATGGCCTTCGGCGCGTCTGCCGATTCGACCGCACGATTTGCCGCCGACTGTGCCTCGACGTGCTCACTCTCAATAGACGCAAACAATGCGAAAACAAGGCCGGCAAAACCGGCCAAACCAAGCCCGATCAATGAAGCATTTCTCACTACGTTAATGCGATCGCCTGGATCTCGATCTTTGTATCAAAATGCAGGTCTTTTACCGGCACTATCGCTCTCGCCGGACGATGATCGCCCATTATCTCCGCATATTTTCTATTGACCGCTCCCCAGAGCTCTATGTCCGAAATGTAGATCGTCATTTGCATAACACGGTCCAAACTGCTGCCCGCCGCATGAAGGACAGCCTCCACATTTCTCAACGCAAGCTCAGTCTGCGTTTCGATGTCGCCGGCGAACGGCTCGCGCGTCACAAGGTCCATCGGCAACTGGCCGGAAACATAGACGATGCCGTGATGTTCGATGCCTGGCGAATAATGCCCCTTCGGCTGAGGCTGGTCTGATGGCTGAATTACTTTCATATCAGTTGTAGGCAAGCGCCAATATGGTCAAGTCGTCGTGCCGCGCAGCGCCGTTTCGAAACGTGTCGATATGCGAAAGGCAGTGCCGGATCATCTCATTCGGCGCAAGCGGATCGCTCCCGCAGATAGCATTGAACAGGCCCGTCGTTCCGTATTCCAAACCGCTCGGGTTCATCGTCTCCGTTACACCGTCTGTAAACAGAAACAACGAATCGCCTTTGTGAAGCGTCACCTTGTTCACTTCAAATTCCGCACTGCAGAACATCCCCAGCGGCAGCCCTGAATGGTTCAACTCGCCTATCATCCCGTTCTTCAACAGGGCCGGTGCGAGATGGCCCGCATTTGCGATCTCGACGTCGCCCGCACGGTTCGCTTTGCCGAGCACGAGCGTCGCATATTGGTTCGCCAATGAGCTTTCGCAAAGCAGATGGTTCGCCCGCAGCATCAATTCGTTCAGCGGCATGCCGGTCGGCACGAGCGAATGAAAGATAGCGTGCAGGTTAGACATCAGCAGACTCGCGGCCATGCCCTTGCCGGAAACGTCGCCGAGTAGAAAAAAGAACTCGTCACCGCGCTCTATGATGTCAACGTAATCGCCGCTTACTATACCCGCCGGGTGATACGCAAAATCGACGTTCCAAACATCGCAAGCGATGCCCGCCTTCGGCAGCAGGCCGCGTTGAATATCCGCCGCAAGCTGAAGATCGCTTTCGAGCGAGTTTCGCTGTTTGTCCGTCAAACACCCAAGGCAAACCGTCATCAGCGGATCGTTCATCAACCGGTCGGTTTCGACGTTTCCGTGACAGTCGATACAAACGCCGTATCCGCCCGATTCGAACCTGAGCAATGCCGCATCGACCTCGCCCAAAAGACGCGAAATGTCGTCGTGCCGGCCTTCGCTCGTTCGCGCATTTTCAAGCCTCTGCCGTCTATCCAGCAGCTGCTCATGGATCATCGAATCAAAACCGGCATTTACCGTCGCCAATTCCATCTGTGCTGTTGCTGTTTCCATGGCCGTTACCTTTTAGACAATATTGCCGCTTTCGACGCTGTCGCTGCTATCAGATCCCTGCTAAATTCGAGGCCGATCAGCCAACACTTCCTTCAAGCTTCAACCCCAGCAGCTTCTGAGCCTCGACGGCGTATTCCATCGGCAGTTCGCGAAATACTTCCTTGCAGAATCCGTTGATGATCAGCGAAACCGCGTCTTCCTGCGAAATGCCGCGTTGTTGCAGATAAAACAATTGCTCCTCGCTGATCTTCGACGTGGTCGCCTCGTGCTCGACCTTTGCGGTGTTGTTCATCACCTCGATGTACGGGAACGTGTTCGCTTCCGACTTTCCGCCGATCAGCATCGAATCGCACTGCGTGTAGTTGCGTGCGCCTTCCGCCTTAGGCATGACTTTTACGAGCCCGCGATACGAGTTGTTCGACCTGCCCGCCGAGATGCCCTTCGAGATGATCGTCGACTTAGTGTTCTTGCCAAGATGGATCATCTTCGTGCCCGTGTCGGCGATCTGCGCGTTATTCGTCAGCGCGACCGAGTAAAATTCACCGATCGAATTATCACCTTGCAAGATCACGCTCGGATATTTCCACGTGATCGCGCTTCCGGTCTCGACCTGCGTCCACGAGATCTTTGAGTTCACGCCGCGGCACGCACCGCGCTTTGTCACGAAATTGTATATACCGCCCTTACCCGTCTCGTCGCCCGCGTACCAGTTCTGCACGGTCGAGTATTTGATCTCTGCATCATCGAGAGCAACAAGTTCGACGACCGCCGCGTGAAGCTGGTTCGTGTCGAACTGCGGTGCCGTGCAGCCCTCGTTGTAGGCCACGTAACCGCCTTCTTCGGCGACGATGAGCGTTCGCTCGAATTGTCCCGATTCCTGCGTGTTGATGCGGAAATAGGTCGAAAGCTCCATCGGGCAGCGTACGCCTTTAGGGATAAAGACAAACGAACCGTCCGAGAACACTGCCGAGTTCAACGCCGCGTAATAGTTGTCGCCGACCGGAACGACCGAGCCGAGATACTTCTGTATCAGTTCCGGATGATCGGCGACAGCTTCGGTAAACGAGCAAAAGATCACGCCCGCCTTCTTTAGCTTTTCCTTGTAGGTGGTCGCGACCGAGACCGAATCAAACACGGCATCGACCGCTACGTTCGCCAGCATCTTCTGCTCCGAAAGCGGAATGCCTAACTTCTCAAACGTCTTCACCAATTCCGGATCGACCTCGTCCATCGACGCTTTTTTCGGCTTTTGTCTCGGCGCCGAATAATACGAGATGTTCTGAAAATCGATATCCGGGTAATCGAAATTTGCCCAGCCCGACGGCGGCGACATTTTCAGCCACTGCCGATACGCCTTAAGCCGAAACTCAAGCAGCCATTCGGGCTCGTTCTTTTTCGAAGAGATGAGACGCACCGTGTCTTCGGACAGGCCCTTAGCGATCGTGTCCGTCTCGATGTCCGTGACAAAGCCGTATTTGTATTCCCGGTTTGTTAATAATTCTGCTGCTGTGCTCATTCGTTCGTCGTCCGTTGTTCGTCGTTCATTTTTCGTTGTTCGTCGCGGACACCCGCCAACTGCCTTCTGCTTACTGCCTGCTGGTCACTGGTTCGATCGTCCGATGGATACCCTGTATCTTGTGAAACATCGCGTCCACCGACTTTTCGCTGCCCACCAGGCTCGCAAGCGTTATTCGCGACAAGGCGTTTTCAACTATCTCGTGCAGCCCGATTATCACCGGCCTGATGCCGCAGTCGCCGTTGTGCACACACGCGTCCTTTACTCCGGTATAACTGCCGCAATGGGCGTTCATCACGTCTTCGTCCAGCACCTTGATTATCTCGTTCAGATAGATATCTTCGGCCGGACGCGCTAGAAAATAGCCGCCTTTTGTGCCGCGCGTCGAGTTAACGAACCCGGCCTTATTGAGCAGCCACATCAGCTTGCCGGCATTCGCCGTCGAGATGCCTTCGCGGTCGGCGATCTGCGGCAGCGTCAAACTGTCGCCCTCGCTCAAATTCGCCAACTGCACCAGGCATCGAAGCCCATATTCTTCCTGTGCCGAGATCTTCATAAGCTAAACAACGATAAAGGGTTTGCGTTTCCTATCCTGAAAGTATGGCAAATCATTACTTTTTGGTCAAGATTGAAATGTCAGAACCGCCCGCGTAAGCGGGCGGCCAGTTTGGTTAGTCAAATTTTGGCAGCTGATCGCCTTGGCCGTTGATCACGTGATCGGAAGCCGCCCCGACATGTTCTTCGGTCCAGAGACTTCGTCGGCTTCCTTTATCTGCCCACGGACTTTGCTCGTAATTCCACGCGTTACGTTCGCGAATATGCCGCGTGGAGTATGCCCTAAGATCGCCGAGGATCTTGCCCGAGGAAGTCTGACCGGAAACAACAATATGTACGTGGTTGGTCCTTACGTTCAACGCAATAAGCGTCCAAGCTCGAAAACTGCAGACGTCGCGAATCGCGTGCTCAACCAACTGTCGCCTAGCGGCGTTCAATAAGAATGGCGGGCCTTTTAGTCGTGCATTGTGTTCCATTTCGCGGTTTTTGCTGGTTACGGCTCGCGGCCCGCCGAATGAATTGTGATACTTGTCGATCGAACCGCGTTCATCGCCCGCGAGCCAAGTTCCGTAAGATCGAAAGGTGATCAAATATGCTATCGGTAATTCGGTGTTGTTCCACTTTGCAATAGTCAAAACTAACTGGCCGCCCACTAACGTAGGCGGTTCTGACCAAATTTCCCACGGATCTTAACAGCGCGTTCGATCAGGTCAGCGTTTTCGAGGATCTTTAGCCTTAAGTCGTTATCAAGCCTTGGGTTATCAGCGAGGAATTTATTCACTATCGCTAACGCTTCTTCGCTTCGCTGGCCGCCGATGAACGCGCCCAGCCAGCCGTTGACGAAGAATATCTTGCGGTTGCGTTTGTGATTCGGAAGCTCCTGCAAAGCCTTTTGCAGATACGGCAAAGTAAGTTCGCTGTGTCTGACCGAGTTCCACGGCCCGAACGCCGCCTCGATCCAGCTTTCGCTGATCTCTTTGTTATTAACGAAATCGTTCCAATACTTCGCCTTGTTCTCAGCCGTCGGGATACCGGCTTTCGCCGCGTAAGCATACCTCTTCGCATCATCGCCCGTCTCGGTCTTTTCCAGATCGGCGAGGAGCTTCGGAGCCTCGGGATCGTTAAGGATGAGCAGCCGCGTGACGATGTCAAACTTATCTTTTGTTCGTATCGGAATCGTCACACCACGCGACTCCCCTCCTTTTGAAGGAGGGGTGGCAGCCGCTTCGGCTGACGGGGTGGTTAATTGGCTCGACAACATTCCTTTCAATACACCACGCCCCTTCTCACTCGAGGCTATACTCAGAAACGCCCGATAGTAAGTGATCCGCTGTCCTTGCGTCGGCGAGTTCTGCATGCCGGCTATAAGCAAGTCCTCGACCCGTGTCCGTAGCCCGACCGTTAGGAAGGGCGCCTGTGTGCCGACGGCGCCCTTGCTCACGCGCGGGCTACTGACACTGTCCTCAATGTAATAGTTCATCGCCGTCCCGACACGGTTCAGCAGCAACGCCGTCGTCGACTCATCGTCAATCACAGAACTCCCCTCCTTACGAAGGAGGGGTGTCGCCGCTTCGGCGACGGGGTGGTTCTCTGATTTGGACGACGACAGAACCTTCAAAACCAACTCCACATACTCCCGCGGGTCCAGCTCGCCTTCGCGGACGCTGTCCCACAACGCGCCCCACATCATTGACCGCAGGAACGGGTCCCGCTCGTTCTGGATGTTCTTGAGAACATAATCGCGGCTCTTCTCATCGAGCAGAAAGATGCCGTACCCGTAGTCCCGATAGTTGGGAAACGCGAAATCCACCTTTGGAAATGGGGCGCCATCGCATATACCGCCATACGGTGTTGATGCGATTCGATATCGAGTGCCACTCCATGTCTTGCCATTTGCAAACCGAACGAGGGGTTCGATGTTCATCCGCCACATTCCGGGTTCTCCAATAGGAGTTTTCTGAAAAAGGGAGAGATCAAGGCAGTTAACAACTTCTACACGCGAGCGTCTCACGATCGGAACTCCAGGAACGGTTACCCACTGCTTGGCCCACGCTTGCTGATTCTGTCCACTCGTTCTTTCGAACTCCTTTACCAAATCTTCCCACCCCGCATTCCCAAACTCATGCTTCTTCAAAAATGCCCGCACGGCCGTTTGGAACTTGTCCTCGCCTAGGTAAAACTCCGCCTGGCGGAGGAATGCCGGGGCTTTGTTGTAGACGATGTTGCCGTAGGCGCTCTTGGCCGCGCTCAGGTTCGGGATGGGCTGGTAGATGGCCGTGGTGCCGCGGGTGGAGTCGGTCTGGTAGGCGCCCTGTTTGATGCGTTCGTAAAAGACCTTCCAGCTATTCATCTCCGGCATGATCTTCTCAAGCGCCTTGTACGCCGTGAACGTCGCGAACCCTTCCTTCAGCCAAAGGTCGTCGAACCAACGCATCGTCACCGTGTCCCCAAACCATTGATGCGCCGTCTCGTGAAAGATCAAGGTCGCCCGCGAGACAAGATCGTTCTTGGTCGGCTCCTGCGGAAAAATGATCGACGATTCGCGAAGGAAGGTCGCCCCCGCATGCTCCATCCCCCCGAACGGAAACTCCGGTATCAACACCAGATCGTACTTCGGGAACGGGAATTTGTAGTCGAAATACTCCTCGAAATACCTGACCGCCTCGCGGTTGAGGCGAAAGACCTCGGCCGCGTGCGGTTTGAACTTGGCTGCTTGGGACTTGCGGACGTAAATCGAGCCCTCGGGCACCGAGGCAGTAACACGACCGGTAGGGAGTGTGCCCGTCGGGCCTTTGCTCTGTGGGGCACCCTCGCTACCGCTCAGGTTACCGCCTCCTCCGCCCGCCATCGACACCTTCTCCCACGGCCCCGCCGCGAACGCGAAGACGTAGGTGCTGATCGGTTTGGTTTCGGCGAACTCCGTAACAAAGTCCAGGGAACGGCCGCCACTTCGTAACGCTGCCCCAACGACTAACTCTTCTCCCTGCGTATTGGAAATGAACTGCCAATCGAGCTGGGGCTTAAGCTCCTTGTGCTGATCGAGTTCTTGAGAAATAGATAACGTGAACCTGGCCTTCAGATCAGGCTGGTCGAACACGGGATAGGCCGTGCTCGCGTCAGACGGTACGAACAGCGAGTAGATGTACTCCGACCCGTCCTCCTTGTCCACATACCGCGTGATCGCCGACCCGCTGGTCAGTATCGGCGACGTGAAATCGAGCTTGATCACGTTCTCGCCCGCCACCACGCCGTCGCGGAAGACGAGATGTTCATTCTGCTCGACGTAGGTAGGCGACGCTCTCTGGCTCCCCTCCTTACGAAGGAGGGGTGTCGCCGCTTCGGCGACGGGGTGGTTCTCTCCTGCCGACAGCACAGCAGGATTGCCGTTAAGGGTTACTTCGAGATCGTCGACTTGTCTTCGTGACCTCTGATCTTTCTCCAGTCCAGCACGAGAAGAGAACCACCCAGGCCTTCGGCCACCCCTCCTTCGTAAGGAGGGGAGCTTTTGAGGTTCACCCTCACCTCGATCGTCCCTTTCAGCACCGGCGCCATCTTTTCGAGCGTCAAATTCAGCTTGTACCGCACGTCGCTGTAATGCGCCGCGCGCCATTTCGCGAGCTCAAGCGATACCCCGGGTTCGATCGGACCGGGCGGCAGTGACTGTGCATTGATAGCCATTACGAAGAAAAATATCAGCAATATAGGTCGGGTTAACTTGATCATCTAATTATGAACAGCGGCGCAACTCAAGCTTCAAAACCGCAAAGGACAAAAATAACTGCTTCGCCTCTAACTGAAAGTGATCATTGCACTTAGTATCAACGGCCCAAGGTCCTTTAAGCGCGCCACCCTTGCGCCACCTGCGCCACCTGCGCCGGCGCAGGGCCGCGGCGCAAGCCGTATTTGCCAAATAAATTAGGCGGCCAACCCGTAAAAAAGGTTGCCGCCGGCTGAAAAAGATCAAATGTTTGCTAGAGCGAGAAGTTGAAATTGATGAACCCGGTCGCCTTTACGGCCTGGCCGTCAACAATGATCGGGCGAAACTTCCATTTCCTGATCGCGTCCTTTGCCGAACCCTGCAGCAATGCCGGACCGGATGCTTTCTGGACCTCTGCCACGTCGCCGTTCTCGTCGATAGTAACCTCGACCTTTACCACGCCCGATGCGCGAATTGTCTTGGCCGCTGCCGGATAGACCGGTGATGCCTGTTTTGCTGCGTAGGGCAAGAGCGAACCGACCTCGAGCGGACCGTTCAACGGTTTGCTCGACGCGGTAGCCTTGACCTTGTTGGCGTCTGCGTCCTCGGACGGCTGTTGTGCGGCTTGCGATGTACCGGCGATGATCCTGCTTCGTTCGGGCTGGGCGGCGGGCTTTTCTTCCACCGGCCTTGGCGTCGGGATAGTCGCGGTATTCGAGGCTATTGCCGTCTCTGACGGCTTAATGTTCGCTGGTAATGCGGATGTCGTCGCGGCCGGTTTTGCCTCATCGGGTTTGAATACCGGTTGCGTCAATGCCGCGGTCGTCGTGTTCGTGTTTACGGCTGCCGTATTCTGCTGAACGGGCGGATTGGCCGGTTCGGTCGTGCCGTCAACCGCGTTGACGATCACGCTTCGCGAACTCGCCATCGCCTCACGGGAATCCGCAAGGTCGTCGCGCCATTTGCGGGCGTCGTAATCATCGCGGGCGACCATCGCACGCGAGTTGGTAGCTTCCTCGAGAAGGCCGAGAGCGGTCGCCGATCTTACTTTGTCGGCGCTCATTTCCTTCGACTGCGTGATGACCAATTCGACCGTTTCACGCATCTTTTCGAGGTCGTTCAGGGCCTCAAGCGGCAGGTTCCGGTCGGTGACCATCAGCCCGAGCGAACGAAAACGTTCGACCTGGCTTCGGGCGCTCTTGATAACTTGTCCTGCAACAGCCGAGTAATTTGCCAACGCGTTCGGCTTGGTCGTCTTTTGCTCGTTGTAGAGTTGGTTGAGAAATGCCTGGGCTCGCTTGTGGTCGCCCTGTTCGAGGTAACTGTTCATCAGCAGTACGTTGGTAACTGCCTGAACGGATTGATCGCCGGTCTCGCGGCGAATGTTTTCGAGTTCGTAGATCGCGGCGTTGTAATTGCGGACAGCTATGAACGCCTTTGCCTTTGAGATGCGTTCGCGCATCACGTCCGCAGACGTCGGCGCGTTCGCTATCGGCGTGGTTGTCGCAGGCGCGACGGGGCTTTGCGAAGCCTGCGGCGATTGTGCGTAAACTCCTGCTGCTAATGCTGATGAAACCAGAAAAATCGAAGTGTAAAACCTTCCGACATTTAACGGCATTTTCAGTCCTCCCGTGTGACTTTAGTTTCCGTAAAGGTCAAGCGAACTACCGAGAAGGCTCACTTATGATGACCCATGCAAAATACTCAACTTCAAAAAATCAGTTTAGCGGGCTTTATCATCAAAACCCGATAATCAGTTTTTCAAACTATTGATGATTTTTTGACGGTAAGTGTTTGCGTCTCTTTTTATAACACTTTCGTTCAAGGTGAGCAAACGCCGGTCGAGCATGACCACTCGGCCATTGATGATGACAGAACGCACATCGTCGGCCTTTGTGGCATATACCAGATGAGAATAGATATTGAACATCGGCGTTTGGTGGAGGCTGTCTAGGTCGACTATAGCAATGTCGGCACGCTTTCCGGCCTCGATAGATCCGGTAATGTCGCCGACATGAAGGGCACGAGCCCCGCCGATGGTCGCCATCGCAAACGCTTGTTCAGCGGACAGCATTTTGGGATCGCCGGACGTCAGCTTGTGGAGTTTGGCGGCCGTGTCCATTTCTTCCCACATCGAAAGGTCGTTGTTGGACGCGGCACCGTCGGTCCCCAACCCGACGTTCAGGTTCTTGCGAAGCATCGACGGAACCGGGGCCGTTCCGGCCGCAAGTTTCATATTGGATTGCGGGTTATGGGCTATGCCGACGTTGTGTTTTTTCAACAGGTCAAGCTCAGCGTCGTTTGCCTGAATGACATGTGCGGCGATGGTCTTATTGGTGAAGAAACCGATCTTTTCAACGAACTCGATCGGCCGCTGGCCCTGATGTTTCTGCTGAATGAATTCGGTCTCCGTATTCGCCTCGGCTAGATGAATGACGAGCGGTGCATTCAGTTTGTTGGCAACATCGCGGGCCTGAAGAAGATGTTCCTGTGAAACTGTATAGGGTGCATGAGGCGCGATGGCAGGCACGATCAGCGGATCGTTCTGCCATTTGCGAATGAATCGTTCGGTGTACGAAATGCCGTCTTCCCATGTCTTGTTGTCGGGAGCCGGAAAATCGAGGATCGTTTCGCCAAGTACGCCGCGCATGCCCGCACGCTTTGTTTCATCGGCGATGGCGTCCTCGAAGTAATACATGTCGCAATACGTGGTCGTTCCGCCTTTGATCATTTCGGCAAGACCGAGCCGTGTACCGGCACGAACGAACGCTTCGTTTACGTTTTTCGCTTCGGCAGGAAATATGAACTTCGTCAGCCATTCCTGGAGGTCCATGTCGTCCGCGATGCCACGAAACAGAGCCATCGGAACATGCGTGTGCGTATTGATCAGCCCGGGAACGACCGCCTTGCCCGCGGCGTTTATCGTCTGCTTCGCCCGATACTTTCGTACGATCTCGGAACGTTTGCCGACCGCTACGATCTTGTCGCCTTTGATCGCGACCGCACCATCCTCGATAACGCGTCGACCGTCGTCCATTGTCACAATAGTGCCTCCGGCGATCAGAATATCGACAGCCGAATTGGCGGCTAAGGTCACAGATACAAGACCAAACTGTGGACAAACGAGCAGTATTAGCAAGAAAAACGCTTTTAGAGATTTCATATGAGACTTTTTCACGAGAAACAAGCCAGGATATTCCCAGCGTCAGTCCATGGGTTCGAGGCGTTCTACGTCGGCAAGATCCTTATGTCGGCCACTAGCTATCTTGTTCCTGATAAGGTCGCTCTTTCCGATTGTGGTAACGAAGATGTCTTCGATCCGCACTTCGTTTTTTCCAGCGAACGCAACGTCGAAATCGATGCCGTCAGCAAACTTCACGAACTGGACCTTCATAGGCTCGACGCCCATTTCCATCATGCTCCTACGTTCGGGAAACAGGTCATCGCCGAGGTTTGATTCGGCTACCCCGAACTCTATCAAGGCCGTTCGAAGCCTCAAAAAGTTCTCTCGATCGTGCGAAACAAAAATATCCAAGTCGTTCGTTGAGCGCGCGTGTCCATAAACGCCGACCGCATATCCACCGATGAGAAGATATCTGACCTTATTCGTATTTTATAATTCGAATAACCCTCTGAAGTCTTTCGGCAGCTCGAACTCCATATTTTATTCGGCGAAGCCTTTCAATATTTTGAAGCCTTTCCCTGATGCTGGTCTGCTTCCAGAATTCAATTTCTTCTCTGTCATCGAACCTATTTACGGACTTTACACGGGCCCGATCCAAACCCAGTTCCGGTATTTCGCGACGCTCACCCGTGAATAGAATCTACAATGATTTGGTCGATTTAGCATCTTCTGAACCGCGGCCGTCGCAATTCGAGTTGACTTAGTGGAATTGATACCTATTATTGCATTATGGACGCGCCAAAGTTTACTATTCGCGGATTTCGCCCTCCCCGCGAGGCGGCAAGGTCATCGCTGGGCGCGCTTGAGGCGAAGGCAATGGATGCGGCCTGGCGGCTTGGCCGGTTCAACGTGAGGGAAATGGTCGATGCTCTCGACCAAGGCCTTGCCTATACAACGGTAATGACCACCCTCGACCGTCTTTATAAAAAAGGGCTACTGAGCCGCGAACGCAATGGCAGAGCCTTTTTCTACAAACCGCTGCTTTCATCCGATGAAATCCAAGTCGGCATTGCCGGCGACGTCTTTACGGGTTTGATCGACGATGCTACAAAACGGATCGAACCAGTGCTCGCCTACATCGTGGATGCAGTCAGTGAAAAGGATTTGATGCTGCTCGATGAGCTTGAGCGGCTTGTAAGAGAAAAGAAAGCGGAGCTGGAGCGGGAATAGGGCGGCGATGTACTACCTCATAGGAATTACATTGGTGCTCACGTTTCTCTTCGTGATAAACCTTACTTCGGCATTTGCCGTGTCATTGGCATGGAGGTTTGTTTCCAGGATCGCCGACACCTGGCCGCCCCGTCGAACCTCAGCCGTCCTATTCACACTTCGCATCTTTCCTATAGCCACGGCTCTTCTTTATAGTTTTGGTCTTGCCCTCCCGGCCTACATTCTCTATGAGCCACACGTGACCGAGGAGACGATCGGATTCAAACAATGGATCCTCGTCGCTGCTTGCGGACTTGGGCTGGCATTTGCCGCTTTCAGAATTTTTGGAAGTTGGTGGCAGACACGCAAGTTGCTGAACGGCTGGCTCGAACATGCGGAAGAGATCGAGGTTGATGGCCTGGATCTGCCCGCCTACAAGGTGCAACACCCGTTTCCGGTATTCGCGATAGTCGGTGTCAGAAAGCCAAAGTTGTTCATCGCCGAACAGGTTCTCGATTTGCTCGATGCGTTTGAGATATCGGCCGTTATCAAACATGAACTCGGACACCTCGCGGCCTTCGACAATCTGAAGCGAATTATGATGCATCTCTGCGGAGATCTTCTGCTCGTTCCGGTCGGCCGAAACCTGGACACTGTCTGGACCGAAGCCTCGGAGATCGCGGCGGACGAATTCGCCGTCAACAAGGGTGGGCGACGATCTGCTTTGAACCTGGCTTCTGCATTAATAAAGATCGCGCGTAATCTTCCATCACCTCAGCGCGATCGATTACCCGTGGGATCATACGCGGTCCAACACGATGGCGAACTACTTTCCAACCGCATCCAGCGGCTGCTGGCATTGGCCGAATCTCGCGAAAATGGAGGGCTCGACCGCGTAACCCGGCCGCTGCGTGTCTTTTCGGTCCTCGCTGCCTCATTGCTAATTTTGCTTCCGCTGGCTCTTGACACATACCTGTTGTCACACGTTCACGAGATCTCAGAGGGTCTCCTTAAATCGCTTCGCTAGCCTTTACTACGGACGCTGGTAGTAAGTCCGCAGTATTTCTACGATAGGTCAGTTCCTGATTTCCTGCTTCGAATTAACCACTATGAGACCAACGACCTTCGTCCGTTCATCCGCGGCCTTTTTGGCTGTGATCACTTTCTTTGTCATCCTTGTCCGTGCCCAAACGCCCAATACGGCCTCGCTCCAGATCACCGTCGTCGATCAAAACGGAGCCGTTATCGAAGGAGCTTCGGTGGTGGTTCAGAACTCTGCCATTGGCTCCGAGCGCACGCTGATCACCGGTAACGATGGGACCGTAAGCGCGTCTGCGCTATCCCTTACGGGCACTTACGTAATTAAGGTAGTGAAGACCGGATTCGCGGAAAGCGAAATCAAGGATGTCTTGTTGCGGTCAGGCGAGACAGCCAACATTCGAGTCACGCTCGCGATCGGGAGCATTCATCCGAACACTGACGTAACGATCCTTGGAACGGCGGACGGCGTGCGTGCAGATTCGCAGATCGGGCAAAGCATAGATTTCAAACGGATAGATGAAACACCTCTGCTCGGACGGAAATTCACGTCATTGCCGCTGCTAAATTCGGCATTTCGATCGGGCAAAGGAACGGGTGATCTATTTGTGAACCAGACCTATTTCATCACCGGTGTCGGCTCGCGCCGGGCAGCGACCTTCACGCTCGACGGCGCAAGCAACGACGAAGGCTGGGGCAGGCAGACTGCAGTAGCGACCGTTCCGGTCGGTGCAGTACAGGAAGTTGCCGTCCTCTCGAACGCCTTTTCTTCGGAATACGGATGGACCTCCGGGCCAGCACTCAACATTGTTACGAAGTCCGGGACCAATGACCTGCACGGCGATGCGGTTTTCATGCTCCGGCCCGGTAAGGGCTGGCAGGCGAGATCATTCTCGACAAAAGGATACTGCCCGAATTCGGCGCCGAGCTGCGTCGTCCCATCCACGCTTACGGCGATCGACCCGGTCGACATTCCGGATCAACTTAGTCAGTATTCAGGAGCAGTTGGCGGGCCGATCATTCGTGATCGAACATTCTTTTTCCTTGCAGCTGATCATACACGGCAGAATCGGACCGCATTCATATCGGGAACGCTTCCCTCGTTCGTTCTTCCCGCCAATGGCGACCTCGCCTACGAAGGCCATTACCGGCAAACACTTTTCGACGGACGGATCGACCATAGGCTTACCGACAAGCAGACGCTGATGTTCAGGGTAAATTTCGACCGCTTTTTCGACGACAATCCGCAGGACGCCGTCGGTGGTTCCAATGCTCCAAGCGTTGCCCGACGTTACTCGCGAAAGGCGTGGACGACCCAGGGAAATCTTACCTCGATCCTGACACCGGAACTTGTGAACGAAATTCGCGTCTCATACCTTCACGGCGACCCGGTGACACTGTGGGAAGCTAAGGAACTGTCGACGACGTATACACGCGCCGGTTCAGTTCCCTTTACCATTGGACAATCGCGTGCTTCGAATATTTACAGCTATCAATTTCAAGTTGCCGACACCCTGTCCTGGTCGACAGGACGCCATTACTTACGCATTGGCGGAAATGTGACACGTCACCGTTCAGGTGGAACAGGGAACGAACCGGGCACACCGATCCTCGGTACATTTACATTCCGTTCTAACACGACGGCCCCGTTCGGCCAGCTTACGCTCGCTGACGTACAAAATTATCAGCAGCCTATCAATTTCGGCATCGACAGGTACGATCTTACCCAATGGCTGTACGCCTCATTTGTGCAGGATCACATTCGAGTGCGTAATGATCTGAGTATTGATCTTGGCCTTCGATACGACAGACAGACGCTGACCGACGCAAGCAAAAACTTCGCACCCCGCATCGGTTTTGCATGGAACCCAATGGGCGATTCAAAGACGGTGATCCGAGGCGGCTACGGAATGTATTACACTCAGATCCGGACTAATGCAGTGGCAAGCTATCTTGTCAACGGTTTGGACGGATTGACCACATATTCTGCCACCTCGGGCCAGACCGGATTCCCGACATGCTTGACCTGTGCACCCGTCAACGTAGACCCGCGAACTATACCGGCAAATCAGCTTCCGGCACGCGACATTGTTATTAAAGCCGGTCTTCGTTCTTTCTATCAGGCCCAGTTCGCTCGTTATGGGCTCAATTTTGACCTGCTGCCGAATTATCCGGATAAGCTGGTCAATCCGCGAAGCCAGGTGTTCACCATCGGGGCGGAACGCGAATTTTTCAAGGGATTGTTTGCGGGAGCCGATTACGTTCGTCAGCATCTTTCAAATATCGATCGAACTGTCGATCTGAATGCGCCGTCGGCATTCGACCGCACGGCTCCGGGGCAGGTCAGATCGGTCTCCGCTGCTAATGCAACACGTCCGATACTACCGGTCAATGGCGGTATCCGGCAGGTCAATGCGCTGATCAACTTTGGAAAGGCGGACTATGACGGCCTGCAAACGCAAGTTTCGTATCGCGGGAATCGGCGTATCTATATTTCTACCAGCTATACACTTTCAAAAGCGACCAACACAACAGAACCTGATGGAAACGGCATCGCACCTAATCAAGCGATATTATCCCGCTTGGGAGAAGAGGAACGCGGTCCGAGCGTCGTCGATCAGCGGCATCGCGCTGTACTCACTTTCATATACAGATTTCCTTGGAACCTAACCGCGGGGACCTTAACGCAGCTTGCTTCGGCACGCCCATTCAACGCAACGACGGGAGTAGACAATAACGGCGACGGCTCTAACAATGATCGACCGGTAATAGACGGCAAGGTCATCGCAAAATCAGCATTCCGTGGTACCGGAACTCAGGACGTTTCGATCTTTATTTCGCATCGGATAAGGCTTACAGAATCGGCAGCTCTCGTACTTAGACTTGAGGGATTCAACATCTTCAACCACGTTAATATGCTCGGACGCGGGCAGACGATATATTCGACGGTTGCCAGCGGATTAGATACAGCTACACCAAGAACGGACTTCGGCGCTTTTTCGACGACCTATACTAACGCGTCTAGGACAAACGCAATTCCCGCATTTGCCAATATCGACCCGCCGAGAATGTTTCAGCTCCAGGCAAGATTTGTATTTTGAGGGAGGACGAGCGAATGTTTTCGAGAGTGGCACAAAGACGATTGCCTGTCGGACTGGCTCTAGCCGCCGTCTCCGTATTGGCGATAAGCTGCGGACGCTTTGCAAATCAAACAAACGATACTGCCGGCGACCGGATCGTTGTTATTTCATCGATCTACAACGAGATCATTTGGGCTCTCGGGGCACAAGACACGGTGGTCGGCGTAGATCTCTCTAGTACCTATCCGCCGGAAGTAAAGAACACAACAACCGTCGGATATCACAGGGCTTTGAGCGCCGAAGGAATACTTTCGCTCCATCCGACCGCGATCATTCACGACAACAACATTGGCCCGCCTCAGGTCGTCGAGCAGCTTCAGGGATTGAACATCCCGATGAAGACCTTTGAAGCAAAGAACGACTCGCTGGACGGCACCAAGGCTCTGATCAGGGAAATGGGCGGGTACTTCAAAAAGGAGGCACGAGCGGATGACTTATGCAAAAAGCTCGACGAACAGATGGCTGCTGCACCTGAACAAACTAAACAATATACGGAACATCCCCGCGTAGCAGTCATCCATTTCGGAAGAGCTTCCAACGTCTATCTGGTGGTTGGTAAGCGAGGGCGCGGTGACGCTGCCGGTGCGGGACAGATGGTCGAATGGGCGGGAGGCGAGATGGCGATAGACGCCGAAGGTATGCAGCGAATGGCGTCTCCCGAACTCGTTGCTCAGGCAAACCCCGATGTAATACTTGTCACTGATTATGGGTTCGACCGTCTCGGAGGCTCGATCGAAGATATCAAGTCCCTTCCCGGTGTCGCTACTTCGAATGCGGCAAAGAACGGACGGATCTTCAGGATCGAAGAAAACCAACTGATGTACTTCGGCCCGAGGACCGGAGAAAATGTTTTGAGGTTGGCCCGGATCATCCATCAAAAATGACTTCAGCTCGTCTGAGTTCCACAACGCTGCTTATCGGTCTTGCCGTCATTATGCTCGCCGCCCTTGCCGCATCGATCCGATTCGGAGCTATTGATTTCACGATCCGTGATATTCTTACGGCCATCGGTTCGCTTGTTCCGGGCAGTCCAGAGGCAACTCTCGACCAGCGGATCTTCCTTGAACTTCGGCTTCCCAGGACAATTCTTTGCCTTTTTGTCGGCGCTAGCCTAGGCGTCGGAGGCACATTGATGCAGGCACTGTTTCGAAATCCGATAGTCGAACCCGGACTCGTCGGGACATCCAGCGGAGCAGCGTTCGGCTCTGCGATGTTCTTTGTATTGGGCGGTGTTTTCAATTTCGGTTCGGGCCTTTTCGCCCTCCCGTTTGCAGCGTGCATTGGCGGCGTCATTTCGACCTATCTCGTATTTCTACTTGCGCGTTCACGCGAGAACGGTCGTGCGTCTATCGTAATGCTCTTGCTGACCGGCCTCGCGATCAACGCGTTGTTCATGAGTGCGATCGGATTTCTTTCCTACATAGCGCGTGATCCACAGGCTCGTTCCATCACATTTTGGAGCCTGGGCACTTTGTCCGGCGCGAATTGGACCGCCGTTAAGATCGTTTCGGCGTCGGCAATTGGCGGAACTCTGCTGGCGCTTCGATATGCAAAACAGCTTAATGCACTGATGATCGGCGAAGAAGAAGCAACTTATCTCGGTGTCAACGTAAACCGCCTAAAATGGATCATTCTCTCGATCAACGTCGTGATCGTGGCGGTAGCAACTGCGTTCACGGGCGTCATCGGCTTTGTCGGCTTGATAGTGCCGCATATTCTCAGAATGACGCGTGGAGCAGATAATCGCTTTCTGATCGTGGGAAGTGCGATCGTTGGCGCGACACTTCTAAGCTTCGCCGACCTAGTTGCACGCGTCAGCCTGCGACCGGCAGAACTTCCTATCGGTATCGTTACGTCGGCTGTCGGAGTGCCAGTATTCCTCTTTCTTCTTCGGCGGAGCAATTACGTTTACTAGCAATGCTGACCGTAAAACATATCACGTCTCGTGTAAACGGACGAGAACTTCTTTCAGACGTTTCCGCCGAGTTTGCTGCTGGAAAACTGCACCTAATTACCGGCCCGAACGGGGCCGGCAAAACGACCCTTATCAAAATATTGGCCCGACTTCTCAAACCTACCTGTGGCTCGGTTGAATATGACGGAGAGGATGTCGCCGCCGCGAACGAATTGATGCTCGCGCGCCGACGTGCCGTTCTGTCGCAGGCAGTCGAGATAGCATTTCCACTTAACGTCCGCGAGGTCATTATGATGGGGCGTTATCCGCATTTTGGCGGGCAGCCGGGACCGGTCGACGAACGAATAGTCGAAGACGTAATGGAAATGTTCGAAGTCGCGGAATTTGCTGCGAGGAACTACCAAACACTGAGCGGAGGAGAACGCCAACGGGTCAATTTCGCACGGGTTCTTGCTCAGCTGCAAAGGAGTCACGATGACGGACCTCATCAATGCCGATACCTGTTTCTTGATGAACCGCTGACATTTCTCGACATTCGCCATCAGATCGACTTTATGAAAAAGATCCGGGCCTTTGCAGATTCGACCGACGTGGTTACGATCGGTGTCGTACATGACCTGAACCTTGCGGCCAGATTTGCCGACCAGATCCTAATTCTAAATGAAGGCCGCATTGTTGCCGGAGGTTCTCCCTCTGAAGTTCTGACCGCCGAGAGCATCCTCAATGTATTCGGCGTGGAACCAAGGTTTGTCGAGAACGGAGAATCATGGCCGCACATGATCTTCGAGTAGCGGAAATTTTATGTAAGAAATTTCGAATCGAATGCCCTGGGCAGGAGTTCGCTCATCTGAATGATCTCGGATTTACCGTGAAGATTGGCAAGTATCACCGGAACGTCGCCGCAAAATTCCCAGATGATCTGACGGCATACGCCGCACGGCGGGGTGAGTTCCTCGGTATCGACAACAACCGCGATACGGCCAAACTTGGTAACGCCCCGAGAAATGCCTTTCCAGATAGCTACTCGCTCGGCACAAACGGTCAGCCCGTAGCTGGCGGATTCAACATTGCATCCGGTATAGATGTCGCCGTTTTCGGTCTCGACGGCTGCGCCGACCTTGAAATTCGAATACGGCGCATAGGCGCGCGTTCGAACATCTGTCGCCGCATCGATCAATTCTTGTTCAGTGTGTTTCATTATCTAGGCTAATGCCGTTTTTTGCTCGTTCAGCTTTTCGCGTATCATCCCGCATAGAAATTCGACGGTGATACCTGAATTGGACCCCTCAGGAATGATTATGTGCGCGTGTCGTTTTGAAGGCTCGACAAATTCGAAATGCATCGGCCTTATGGTCCGCTCATACTGATCAAGCGTTCGTTCGAAACTGCGTCCCCGCTCGTTTATGTCTCGTCGCATGCGCCGCATAAGACGCACGTCATCAGGCGTGTCCACAAAAATGCGGATATCGATCAGGTCAAGCACCCGCGGTTCGGAGAAGATCAGAATGCCTTCGATGATCACGATCGGTTTAGGCTCGATGATCTCGATACGGTCGCTTCTTGTGTGCGTGACCATGTCGTAAACCGGCATTTCGACCGTCAGACCTTGTTTGAGCCGCATGATGTGGTTGACCAGCATCTCGCTGTCGATCGAATCGGGATGATCGAAATTTGCTTGATGCCTCTCATCGAGCGGCATGTCCGCCAGATTTCTGTAATAGGAATCCTGTTCTATCAGGACGACCTTTTCCTCGCCGACCGTGTCCACTATCGATCGCGCAATGGTGGTCTTTCCTGAACCGGTTCCCCCGCAAATGCCAATTATCATAGTCTCGCAATTATTCGACGCAGCAATTCTTTGAAAATATCGGCCACGCGCGCTCCGGTTTCCATTACTTCGTCATGGTTGATATTCTCGCCTGTCATCCCGGCCGCAAGATTTGTTATGCACGAGATGCCAAGGACCTTAATTCCCTGATGGCGGGCCGCTATCGCCTCAGGCACGGTTGACATCCCCAAGGCATTCGCTCCGAGCAGGCGGTACATCCTCACTTCTGAAGGAGTCTCGTACGTTGGGCCCGAAAGCGCACAATATATGCCGCGATGCAGAAAGTCAGTCCTTTCCGCATCTCTTCCCTTTTCAAATCGTTCGTGCGCGATCGCCGTCGCTTCTTCGTCGGCTATTTTCTGCAGGTCACGGTCATAGACCTGGGTCATGTCAGGAAACCGCGCGCCATAGCGCTCGTCGTTTTTCCCCCGCAAAGGATTCACCCCCATGCAGTTCATGTGATCCGTGATCAACATCAGGCTTCCGGGTTTCATTTCAGGATCGACGCTTCCCGCGGCGTTTGTTAGGATCAGATTTTCAACGCCCATTCGCCCAAACACGCGTGCCGGAAACATCACCTGGTGCATCTCGTAGCCTTCGTAATAATGAAAACGGCCCTGCTGAACAGCGACATGGACACCGCTTAATTCGCCAAGCACTAGCTGTCCCGCATGGCCCGCTACGGTCGATCGCGAAAAATGCGGTATCTGTTCATAAGGTAACTTGACCGCGTTTTGAAGTTCGTCGGCAAATGCTCCCAGACCACTCCCTAAGACGACTGCGGTCTTGATAGTGTGGGGATACTTCGACTTTATGAGATCAGCCGCTTCGACGGCGTTTTCGTAACTCATGGGTAAAACTTAATTCCCTTTTCTGTATGGAATGCCCAGTGCCTTCGGCGCCCTTGAAAGACCGATAAATCCGGCAAGGACAATAATGGTGAGCACGTACGGGATCATCTGTATGAACTGCACCGGGATCTCATCGCCTGAAGGCAGCTTCACAACGCCTTGAAGCTGGATCGCCAATGATTCGGTGAATCCGAAAAATAGACAAGCGAGCAGAACCGGGATCGGTTTCCATTTAGCCAGTATCAAAGCTGCAAGCGCAATATATCCCCGGCCCGCGCTCATTCCTTTCGTAAAGAACGATCCTTGCCCGATCGACAAATATGCACCACCGGCTGCCGCAAGGATCCCGGAAATGATGACCGCTGTATATCGGAGCTTGTAGACATTAACTCCAGCTGAATCTGCGGCGGACGGATTCTCGCCAACGGCCCGCAGCCGAAGTCCGAACGGAGTCTTATAGAGTATGTACCAAACGAGGGGCACAAGCGCCAACGCCAGAATCGCTACCCAAGGCAGTCCGATCACTATCTCCGGCAATAGATAGGCCTTATCGATCTGGTTGGTCGCTCCCGACGCGTCATACAGGCGGCTGCTGATCACCGCCGGAAGCCCGAACATCAACATCGTGATAGCGAACCCGGCGACTACCTGATCGGCTTCAAATTTGATCACCGCGATCGCAAAGACCAGCGCGACCAATGCTCCCGAGAACATTCCGGCGACGAACCCCAGATACGGATTGCTCGTTTCGTAAGTTACGACAGCAGCGGTGAACGCACCTGAAAGCATCAAGCCTTCGAGAGCAATATTGATCACCCCAGACCTCTCGGAGAACAATCCGCCTAAGGCCGCGAAGATCAGCGGAGTCGCGAGCCGGATCGTCGAGAAGAGCAGGATAAGTAAAAATGTCGGTGTTAGAAGTTCGCTCATCCTACCTCCTTGAATACCGTTGAAGCGACGCGACGAAAATTATGATGATAGCCTGCAACACCTCGACCAGGTCTTTTGAGACAAACCGTGTTTCAATATCAACGAAGATCTCGCCGCGTTTCAACACAGCGAAAAAGATAGCGGCTATAAAGATCCCCAGCGGATGATTGCGGCCAAGGAGCGCAACTGCGATACCGAGATACCCCCAACCATCCGAAAATCCGTCGTAATAACGATACCGATATCCGAGCACCTCGCCAATGGCGACCATTCCGGCCAGTGCGCCTGAAATGGTCATTGCGATGACGATTTGCTTCTTGGGAGAAATACCGCCGTACTCGGCCGCCGACGGGTTTTCACCAACCGCTCGTAACTCGTAGCCCCATTTTGTCTTCCATAACAAAAAATAAACGAGGAAACACATCAGGATCGCAAGTAGAAAGGCCACACTGAGCGGAACGAAATCGGGCATGCCCGGAATGTATTGGCTGATCCGCGGTATGTGAGCCCCTTGCCCGATCTCAGCTGTCTGCATTATTGGATCACCGGGGATCTTGTAGAAGTACTGCGTGAAATAGCTTACTAATGCGACGGCAATAAAATTAAGCATGATGGTGTTGATCACCTCATGCGAGCCAAACTTTGCCTTGAGAAGGCCTGGGATCGCGCCCCACACCGCCCCGGCAATTATCGCCGTCGCCACACAAACGGCTATCAATAGTACCGACGGCAAACTGGTCCATGACCAGTTCTCTTCCTTGCCGAAGATATTTACCACGGTCCCGCCGAATTTAATGCCGACCCACGCAGTAGCAAATGCGGCGATATAAAGCTGTCCCTCTGCGCCGATATTAAGCAATCCACAGCGAAACGCGACCGCAACTGCGAGTCCTGTAAATATCAGCGGAGTAGCGATGAAGAGCGTGTAGCCAATGTCGTTGAGTGACCCGAACGAATTACCGATCATGTGGTAATAGGTCACGAACGGGTTGTCACCGATCAATAGAACGATGAATCCCCCAACAATAAAAGCTGCAATGACCGCAACTATCGGCCAAAGGATTTCACGAAATATCTTCATCAGATTCGGGCAAAGCACGGAGGTTAAGCTACCCGGACTCAAGCCCTTTCTCATTTAAGCGATATAGGAAATGTTGCGTTGTTAATATACCCGACCTCTTACTAAAAAGTCACCCTAACCCTAAGAAAAACAATATCTTCAACTGGAACTTGTACCTTGATCTTTCTACTTGACAAGATTAGACTCATATTTTATTATGCTTAGTAGCTAAGTAATTGGCTAAGTAACATACTAAACTCTTGACGTTAAGGAGGGTAGAAAAATGAATTTGATCACTTACGACCCGTTTCGCGAATTACGGAGCCTGCAAAACGAGGTAAATCGCGCGTTTAATCTTGGATTCGAGCGTGCCGGTGACAATGAATTGCTTCGCGGCGCTTGGAACCCAAGCGTAGATATCTACGAAAACAAGGACCAGTTGGTCGTCGAAGCAGAACTTCCGGGGATGAAACCGGAGGACGTGAACGTCTCGATCGAGAACAATGTTCTGACCATCCATGGCGAACGCAAGTTTGAAAAGAAGGATGAGGGTGACAACTTCCATCGTATTGAACGAGCATATGGATCGTTTACACGTTCCTTCACGCTTCCGCCGACTGTTTCAAGTGAGAATGTAGAGGCGCATTTCGATAATGGTGTTCTCCGTCTTGCCATGGCAAAACGCGAAGAGGCAAAACCGAAGAAGATCGAGATCAAGCCTTTGGTTAAGCCGATCGAGGCCAATGTGAAGACACATACTGCCGGTTAAGCTTTATTCGGCAGCTTTTAATGGGTTGGCGAAGGATGAGCATTAACATTCCGACGCCAGCCTATTTATATGGACTGATAAACGTTCAACTGAGTTAGAATAGCGGGAAAAAAGAAATGAGATTCGACAGATTCACTATCCGCGGACAGGAAGCCGTGCAGGAAGCGATCTCGCTGGCGGAAAAAGGACAAAACCAGCAGGTCGAACCGGAACATATTCTGGCAATAATGCTGGAACAAAAAGAAGGCGTTGTGCGCCCGATCCTCGGTAAGATCGGTGCAAATGCCGTTCCGATCCTCGGTGAGGTACAGGCAGCAATTGAAAAGCTCCCTAAGGTTTCCGGCGGTCAGCAGTATTTCAGTTCCCGCACGAATACCATTTTTCAGGCGGCTCAAAAAGAAGCCGAAAAAATGGAGGACGAATACGTTTCGACCGAACATCTGTTACTTGCGATCGCTGATGAAAAGGACGGCGATGCCGGCCGGATCCTTCGTACAAACGGCGTTTCACGCGATGATCTCGAAAAGGTCGTAACTGAGATGCGGGGTGGTTCGAAGATTACTGACCAAAACGCCGAAGAAAATTTTCAGGCGCTTGAAAAGTACGCGCAGGACCTGACAGAGCGTGCCAGAAAGGGCAAGCTCGATCCCGTGATCGGCCGCGATGATGAAATCCGCCGCACGATTCAGATCCTTTCACGCAGGACTAAGAATAACCCAGTACTCATCGGTGAGCCCGGCGTAGGCAAGACTGCGATTGTCGAAGGCTTAGCACAGCGAATCGTTTCGGGAGATGTTCCTGAAACTCTCAAGAACAAAAGGCTTGTATCACTTGACCTCGGGGCGATGCTCGCCGGAGCAAAATACCGCGGCGAATTCGAGGACCGGTTAAAGGCCGTTCTTAAAGAAATAGAAAAAGCCGAAGGTCAGATCATACTTTTCATTGACGAGTTGCACACTCTTGTCGGCGCAGGTGCTAGCGAAGGCGCGATCGATGCGTCGAATATGTTAAAGCCAGCTCTGGCTCGCGGAACGCTGCGTGCTGTCGGAGCAACTACTCTAGCCGAATATCAGAAATACATTGAAAAGGACAAGGCACTCGAGCGTCGATTTCAACAGGTCTATGTTGGTGAGCCGACGGTCGAAGACACGATCGCGATCCTTCGCGGCCTAAAAGAGCGCTACGAAGTACACCACGGCGTTCGCATCAAGGACGCAGCAATAGTCGCTGCGGCAACGCTTTCTAACCGTTACATCACGGATCGTTTCTTGCCCGACAAGGCGATCGACCTGATCGATGAGGCAGCGTCGCGCATTCGCATCGAGATCGATTCGCTGCCGCAAGAGATCGACGTTCTGGAACGCGAGATACTTCAGCTCGAGATAGAACGACAAGCACTTTCACGCGAAACGGATGAAAAATCGAAATCGCGACTCGAAGATATCGAGAGACGCATTGCGGATCTGAACGAGAAGTCGTCTGCGATGAAGGCAAAGTGGCAGTCCGAAAAAGAAGAGATCGAAAAAATGCGAACGGGCAAGGAGCAGCTTGAGGAAGCGAAACTAGAACTTGAGCGCGCACGGCAGGCCGGTGATCTGGCGAAGGCCGCCGAGATCCAATACGGTCGCATTCCGGAACTCGAAAAGCTGCTGCAGGCAGAACAAGAACGGCTGGAGACGCTGCAGAAAGATGGTGTTTTCCTCAAAGAAGAGGTCGATGAGGAAGACGTTGCCGAAGTCGTAGCAAAATGGACAGGCGTGCCGGTCTCAAAGATGCTTGAGGGCGAAATGCAGAAACTTGTTCAGATGGAAACAAATTTGGGTAAGCGGGTCATCGGACAAAACGAAGCGCTCGAAGCTGTGGCCAATGCGGTGCGGCGTGCTCGTGCCGGACTGCAAGATCCAAATCGTCCTGTTGGATCATTTATTTTCCTCGGGCCGACTGGCGTCGGTAAGACCGAGACGGCCAGAGCTTTGGCTGAATTCTTGTTTGACGATGAACGCGCGATGGTTCGACTCGACATGTCGGAGTACATGGAGAAACACGCAGTTGCCAGAATGATCGGTGCTCCTCCGGGATATGTTGGATATGAGGAAGGCGGTCAATTGACCGAGGCTGTTCGTCGCAGACCATATTCCGTCGTCCTTTTCGATGAGATCGAAAAGGCCCATCCTGATGTTTTCAACGTACTATTACAGATCCTTGACGACGGCCGATTGACTGATAGCAAGGGACGCGTGGTCGATTTCAAAAACACTGTGCTGATAATGACGTCAAATCTTGGTTCCCGCGCGATCCAGGATGCGACCGAGAACCCGCTCGCTGACCGCGATGTTCGTGCGGACGTCCTTCAGGTTCTCAAAGATCATTTCAAACCTGAGTTTTTGAATCGCATCGACGACATCGTCGTTTTCAAACAGCTTGGCAAAGAGCAGATCGCCTCGATCATCGATGTGCAGCTCGAAAAGCTTCGCAAGATGCTGGAAGATCGTGGTATTGCAATTGAACTCGACGATTCTGCCAGGGAACTCATTGTTGTCGAGGGTTACGACCCGGTTTATGGCGCACGACCTTTAAAGCGAGCTATCCAGACGCTGGTTCAGAACCCGCTTGCCGTCAGGCTTCTCAAAGGTGAGATTGCCAGCGGTCAGACCGTTAGAGTCTCTGCCGAAAATGGCGAAATGGTATTCACACCGGTCGAAGGTGAACAAAAGGCGGCTGTGAATTAAGACAATTTGGTTCAAGAGGTTAAAATGAATGTTTCGGGAAATTGCAATGAACGAAACTGAAAGTCCAATGGAAGAGAATTTGGGTGAAGAATTGAAGATACCTATCAACGATAAACGGCGGTTCAACGCTGACGGTGAACGAGTCTCCGACGACCCGGAACCAAAGAAAGAGCCGGTAAAGTCGCACCGTGAGATCGAACTTGAGGCCGCACTTAAGGCTGAGACAGAACGCCGTAAGGCGGCAGAGGCAAAACTTGTCGGTGTTCAGGCAAAGTTTGAGGAAGCAAAGGCGGGTCTTGAGAAAGAAACTGCCGACATGCGAACCCGTCTGATGAAAACACTTGAGGACCGGTCAAAACAGTCGCAGTTCGATTTTCTGACGACGCTTTTGCCGGTGCTAGACAACCTTAACCTTGCGGTTGCGGCAAGTGAATCCGATCCGTCGTTGGATCATCTGCGAAACGGTGTGATCGGCACGGCCCGCAGCTTTGAACAAGCGTTGCTAAGCGTTGGCGTCGAAGCGGTTCCGTCGATCGGAGTTGCCTTTGATCCGGAACTCCATGAAGCGATCGACATGGCCGAGGTGGATGCAGAACAGGATGGAAAAATAACCGCGGAGTATTCGCGAGGGTACAGATTCGGGAACAGGCTTCTTCGGCCTGCAAAGGTACAGGTCGGCAAAGGGCGAGCACAATCGGCGGGAGAATGACCAATTATCGAACCGGATCGAAAACTGGAAAAATAAGCGGCCCGAGATCGATTCTCGGGCTTTTTAGGCGGTTAACGACGAGCAGAATTTTGCTCGGTTTAAATCTTGAAAGGAACAAGGGTCGAAGTGTTACAATAACGGTTGGCATAATTTGCCCGCCTCACGGCATCTGACATCTCGGGGACCCCGCAAAAGTTTTATGGCAGACATCGACGCATACAAGGACAAATTCAGCGAAAGCGGCAGACGAGTGCTGGAAACGGCTCTCGACGAATCAAAAAGGCGAGATCAGAACTACGTCGCTATCGAGCATATCCTGCACGCCGTCGCGCGCGAGGAGGATGACCTTTTCACCTCCACAATGCGGGATCTTGCGGTCGATCCCCGTTCGGTAAGGCTTTTGATCGAAAAGCGTCTCGACAGCGGCCGCCAGCATACCGGGAAAGGTTTTCGCATCGCGCCCGAAACGACGGAACTCTTCAAGCGTGCAATGGACCGGGCGCGTTCGCAGGGCCGCCGTGTCATAGATGGTAGCGATATTTTCTACGTTCTTTCGAATGATGAAAGGAGCATATTGAACGACGTGCTTCAGAATCTCGGCGTGCCGGCCGAGGAAGTCGCGCAAACGGCGCGAACGCGAATTCGGAAACGCGAAAAGGAAGAGGAACGGACCCGGCAAAAATACGAGCTTCCGAGCTTCTTACGTCATTTTGGCGTGTCGATGAACAAACTTGCGCGGCAAGACAAGATCCCGCCGACGATCGGCCGCGAACGCGAGATACTCCAAATGATCGAGATCCTTTCGCACAAGGAGCGGTCGAATTCACCAATGCTCGTGGGTGAACCCGGCGTGGGCAAAACGGCGGTTGTAGAAGGCCTAGCCCGCTTGATAGAACTCGAGCCGGAAAAGGTACCGGCCCGTTTGCGGGATTCTCATATTGTGCAGCTTCAGATGGGCGGACTGGTCGCCGGCACGATGCTTCGCGGTATGTTCGAAGAACGCATCAAGGGCATCATCGATGAAGTAAAAGAAAAAGACAACATCATCCTTTTTATCGATGAAGCCCATACGATAATCGGTGCGGGAGCTGCGATGGGAACATCAAGCGATGCCGGTAACATGTTCAAATCGGCGTTGGCGCGAGGTGAGCTTCGCATCATAGGCGCGACGACAATGACCGAATACAAGGAGTACATCGGCGAGGATGAAGCTCTTGCGCGTCGCTTTCGCCTGGTCAAGGTCGATGAACCGACGATCGACGAAACGCGGCAGATACTTATGGGCCTGAAACCGCGTCTCGAAAAGAATTATTCGGTCACGATATCGGACGAGGCCATCAATACAGCTCTTGAGATGTCGCCGAAGTACATTCGAAATCTTCATCTCCCGGACAAAGCGATCGGCTGGCTGGATACTGCCTCGGTGAAAGTCGAGATCAACGAGCCTGAACATCTGATCGTTCGGCCTGAACACATCATTGACGTCATTTCCCAGGAATCGCGAATTCCAAAGGATATGATCTATCGTGACACGGCCGACCGTTTCTCGCAGATGGAGCTCGATCTTGGGCAGCGTGTCATCGGCCAGAAAGAGGCTGTACGGGCTGTGGCAGAACGCTTGCGTTTGAATAAGGGGCCGCTGAAAGAGAATCACTACGCCCCGGACGGTGTACTCCTTTTCCTCGGGCCAACGGGCGTCGGAAAGACCGAGCTCGCGAAGGCCGTTGCCGAATTCATGTTCGGCGACGAGAACAAGATGATCCGTATCGACATGAGCGAATACGGTGACGGAACCGTCGGAATTGAAAAGCTGATCGGTATGCCTCGCGGAATCGTGGGCAGCGAACGCGGCGGGATCCTGACGGAACAGCTTCGCGATAATCCCTATACTGTGCTGCTGCTTGATGAGGTCGAAAAGGCCAACCCGTACCTGATGAACATTTTCCTTCAGGCGTTTGACGAAGGATGGATCACGGACGGCAGAGGCAAGAAGGTTTATCTTTCAGACGCCATCGTGATCATGACATCGAACCTTGGAAGCGAAAACTTCAAGAAATACGAAAAGCCACTTGGTTTCGGCACGAAATCGCTTGGCGACGTAATGGCGATCAAGGGCGACGTGATGAAGGCGGCAGAAACTCGCTTTACTCCTGAGTTTCGCAACCGCATCGACGAGATCGTCGTTTTCTCGCCGCTTACAATGGACGAAGTTCGTGAGATCGCAAGGCTCTACCTTGGCAAGGTAAAGAGAAACATGGAGCGGCAAGGTAAGTTCGTGGAGATCACCGAGGCAGCAGTGGACGCTCTTACCGAAAAAGGCTTCAGTCCTGCATACGGCGCACGCTTCTTGAAACGGCACATCGATCAAAAGGTGAAATTGCCGATCACAAATCTATGGAAATCGGCTATACGATTCATGGTTGACGCAAAAGACGGCGAAGTTATAGTTTCGCCGAATGATTCATTCAACCTGAACTAAACCGAGTAGCGGTTTAAAGCATCAAAGGCTTCGGTGTTAAAATTCACACCGAAGCTTTTTGATTTATGCAGAGAACTTTTATAGCCGTTGTTTTTTTGTTCGTTTGCTGTGTCGGGTTTTCGTCGCCTTCGTATTCGCAAGATGCGCAAGCGGTTCTGAACAAAGCCGTTCAGAATCTCGGCGGTGAAAAGTATTTGAATGTCCGGTCGCAGATCGGCCGTGGTCGTTACAGTATTTTTAAGGATGGGGCCTTAGTTTCATTTCAGTCATTCCTGGACGTGATCGTGTTTCCTGACAAGGAGCGGACCGAATTCAAAGGCGGTAAAACCAAGATAGTTCAAACGAACGACGGCGACGCGGGCTGGGTGTATGACGGCGAGCAAGAAGTGATCAAGGTCCAGAACGAAGACCAGATAAAGAATTTCAAACGCGGGATACGGGTGAGTTTGGACAACCTCCTTCGCGGCGGATGGAAAGGCGAAGCCGAGCTGTCTTATGTCGGCAGGCGGCAAGCAACGCTCGGCAAGCGCAATGAGGTAGTGAAGCTGACCTACAAAGACGGGCTTTCCGTTGAATTTGAGTTTGCCGCCGAAGACGGCCTTCCCATGAAAGCGATATACAAGAGTACAAACTCTGACGGCGAGGAGGTGACGGAGGAAGACCGCTACGCTCAGTTCGTAGACGTCGGCGGCATCCGTTCGCCGTTCATTATCGATCGGTTCACCAATAAACAACCAAGTTCCCGTATTAACTACGAATCAGTCGAGTACAATAAAGCGATCCCCGATTCGATCTTCGCAAAACCGACCGATCCAAAGTCGCTCAGAAAAGACCTGAAAATGTAAAAAGGGCATCGATGGTCGATGCCCGCTGGCAGCTTGTCCCGCGCTGTCGGATCATCGCCGCCGAATCGAACTCTTCATTCTCAACGCCGTCGGCTTAACGGACTTCCGCTTCTTGAGCGCACTCAATTCGCTTTCTACCGTTTTCAGCCTTGAAACCAGGGTTTCGATCTGGGCCTGCTGCTCTTTGACCGCGTTGACGAGGACTAAGGTCACGCTATCGTATTTGACACTCTGCGCCTCATTATTTTCATCGCGGCTTGTTAATTTGGGTTCGACTTTGAATACTTCTTGCGCGATCAAGCCGATTGCCGCCGTTCCGGTCGTTTCCCATCGATAGGTGACCGCCGTCAGCCGCCGAAAATTTCGCACAGGCCCGATAAAAAATCCGCCTCCGGTAAGATCCGTTACGTTTACCGCCTGCTGTAAACCAACACCGGTTGCTGCCGGTCGCTCGATAGCCGTGCTCCCGGGACCTCCGTTGGTTCTAATCAGCTATAGCCGATCTCTTGATATCAAGACTCAGCAACGTAGACGAATTCAGTGTCCGTCCCGCGAGCGCGGTCCTTCGATTCGGGGAGGATCCTGTTGATCTCGAACAGGTCGCTCGCGAACTTCGGGTTGAGTCGGGCGTCGAAGGTACCTACACAGAGACCGACGGTCGGGTCTTCGTGATAGCGAGGCTCGTCAGGGCTTCCGACTGGTCTACAGTTTGGTCACACGAGTTCGATGTCGCTGAACGGGGCATATTCTACACACACCACGAGATCGCATTAAACATTGCGAACGCCCTTGCGGTGGATCTGTCTGGCCGTGAACGCAACGCGCTCGCAAAACGGTATTCTGATCTGCCAGACGTAATGTCGATGTACCAGGAAGGTCGGTATTACTGGAGCAAACGAGACAATCCGGGTTTGGCTGAGGGTTTGAGATTGTTTCGAAATGCCGTTAAGGCGGACCCGAACTTCGCTCTCGCTTATGTGGGCAATGCAGATTCCACGATCTTTGCACGGGAAATTGGAGAGGCTGAGTCCTCCGTCGCAAAAGCCCTGGAGATCGATCCGACTTTGGGCGAGGCATATGCGACGAGAGGTTTCATTAATATGTTCCATTGGTGGGATCGGGAAAGTGCCGAAAATGAATTCAAACGCTCGATCGAACTCAATCCGGGATATCCCGTTGCCCGACAGTGGTATGCCAACTTGTCGATGGTCCGTGGCCGCTCCGAAGAAGCAAAACAAATGTTGTTATCGGCCTTGGAGTTAGACACGGTCTCTAAAAATTTGATGACTGATCTTGCTCACGCGGAATACTCTAGTGGAAGCTTCGTAAATGCCGAAGCCTATTCGCGCAAGGCTTTGAAGATCAGTGACGATCTTCTTTTTGCCCATGGCATCTTATCGGATATTCGCTTTGCTTCAGGGCGTTTCGAAGAAGGGATCAAGCCCCAATATCGGGCTGGTCTCCTTTTAGGGCGACAACCATATCAGTTCCCGATTCCCAGTGATGATCAGTTACCTCAGGTGATCAAGAAGATATTGACAACGCGGCGAACACAGGGTTATTACCAGTTTGCAGACCGAGAAATGTCGGTGGTGAAAGACACGAATGCTGACCGCTTTATAGCCCACGCAAAATTCAAGTTGGCGCTCGGCGATACTGACGGAGCCATGAGGAATCTGGAGATCGCGGTCAACTAACGGGCGTTTCTGGCGCCTTTCATATATCCCGATCCTGTATGGAAACCACTACGTTCCGATCCTCGATCCCATAAACTGGTCGAAAGGCTTGGATTGGGATGACGAGGAGAAAAGCGGATAATGGAAATAAGAACGCGGCCTGACGAGAACCATCGGTCGCGTTCTTAGTTGTCATCAGACGAAACAGATCAAACAAACGCAAAATCGAACTGTGCCTGGTGGATGTGCGGGTCTGCGGTCACATCGACGAAACCCAGATATTCTTCGATCTCTTCCAAAACGCTTCTTTCCGTGCTGCGCAATGCTTTCGCAACATCAGGATGAACACGGAGTGTTGTCTGGCGAACGTCTTCCTGATGCTTTGAAAGCCTTCGTGCCTCGGCAAGCACTTCATAGCAAACAGTGGAGGGGGATTTTACCCATCCGGCACCTTCGCAATATTCACAAGGCGCACACATGGTTCTTTCAAGCGACTGCTTCACCCGCTTGCGGGTCATGATTATCAGCCCGAAATCGTTGAACGATAGTACCTTTGTCGGCGATTTATCGCTCGCCAGTGCTTCCTGTAATGCTTGTGAGACCTTGTGCCGATTTCGGCGATCCTCCATGTCGATCAGGTCAAGTACAATGATGCCGCCGAGATCTCTCAGCCTGATCTGCCGGGCGATCTCGTCTACGGCCTCCAAATTGGTCTTGACTATAGTGTCCTCGAGTCGTGCGTTGCCCTTACCGACGAACTTTCCTGTGTTGACGTCTATCGCGACCAAGGCTTCGGTCTGATTTATGACGAGATAACCACCGGATTTCAGCCATACACGCGGTTTGAGGGCTTTGTCGATCTCCTCCTGAACGTTATACGCTTCCAAAATGGGCTCGTCGCGCGTGTAGAACTTCACGCGGTTTACAAGCTTTGGCTGTATTCGATTGATGAACTCGACAGTGCGAAGGTATTCCTCCTCGCTATCAACGCGGATCGCTGCAAAATCATCAGAAAGCTGATCACGCAGCAGACGCTGAACCAGATCAAGGTCCTGATGTACCATCGCAGGAGATTTTGCCTTTTCCGATGACTTCTTGATGTCCACCCAGGTACGGACGAGATACCTTGCGTCCTGTCGGAGGTCTTCCTCAGATATCCCGATCCCTGCGGTTCGAACTATAAAGCCGCCTGAGGGCACGTCTTCTTCTTGTCTTATCCGCTGGATAAGTGTCCGGAGACGACCACGCTCGCTGGATGATTCGATCTTCCTGGACACGCCGACATGTTCGATCGTTGGCATGTAAACGAGAAATCGGCCCGGCAACGCAATGTGCGAAGTGATCCTCGCACCCTTCTTCGCGATCGGTTCTTTCGCGATCTGGACCAGGATCTCCTGGCCTTCTCGCAGCAGATCGGAGATTGTCGGTTGCCCCCTACGTTCGCCTCTGTCTCCGCGTTCGCCGCGGTCATCACGGCTGTGCCGATCGTTCCGGTCAAACTTCTTGCCCTCTCGCTGCTGACCGTCTCGGTCGCGTCCGCGGCCATCGCGCCTTTTATCACGCCCGCGATTGTCGCGCTCCCGCGGTTCCCGATTTCCCGGGTTAGATGGTTCGGGAGTCTCGGCAACTTCGTCTAAAACAACCTCAGCGACCTCTGGTTCGGGCTCCGGATCCGCGTCAAAAATAATTTCGGGATCAGAGATTTCAATGTCACCGTTTCCATTTTCGGAAGATTCGTCTTGAACTTCGAGTTCGGTCGTCTCATCCGTCGTATCGCCCGCTTGTTTTTTCCGCCCCTTACCCCCTCGGCGACGTCCGCGTCCACCCCGGCGAACTGACATCGCCGAAGTCTCGTCCTTCTCTCGAACGCTTGCTTCTGAATCTGGCAACTGTTCCTCAGGTTCTCCTTCAGGAGTTTCAGCTTCGGCTGCCTTCTTGGATCGGGAGGAAGATTTCTTGGGCTTGGAGGAAGCAGCCTTTTTTGGACGTGACTTCTTCTCAGACGTCTCTTCTCCGTCTGCCTTCTTGGATCGCGAACGTGAGGATTTCTTCTTAGTCTCTTTTACGGGAACTTCATCTTCGTCAGCGATACGCTCAAATCCGCCGTCGGTCGCGGACACGGAACTCAACAGCGACCCAACCTCGGCGATCGACGATTCTTCCATGTCAAATTCGACGGCTCGGACCTTGTCGATGATCGCTTCCTGCCGAAACGCGTCTTTAAAGAGCTCTCCGGTATCTTCGTCGTCGCTGATCCGCTCGAATCCGGAATCATCAAACTCGATGACCGGTGGTTCAGCAAAATTCAACTCTTCTGCTTCGGGCTCGGAAGCGGTGGAAACTTCATCCTCGAAACGCGGCTTACGTTCGCGCCCGCGGCGGGATCGCCCTCGCCGGTCGGTTTCCTCGACCTCTTTCTCATCAACCGAGATCGCGATACCGCTTTCGGCAATAGGTTCGGCAATCTCCTGCGCCGATTCCATAGCTTTTTCCCGTTCGATCCGAGCGCGCTCGATGCGATCGTTTGCCTCGCGTTTTGCTTCCTCTGGAGAGGTCTTCTTTCCCTTTTCCATCACGATGCGTTCGATCTCTTCTTCCTCATCGAAGAAATCAGAAACGTACAGGAACGCGTCTCGCTCCAGGCCTATGGAAACAAATGCTGATTGCATTCCCGGCAAAACACGCTGAACGCGCCCCTTGTATATGTTCCCGGCAATGCCGCTATTCTCCTCGCCCCGCTCGATATAAAATTCGGTCACCTTGCCGTTATCGAGAATGGCGATCTTCTTTTCGCGTCCATTGACGCTGATGATCATTTCCTTTGACATACAAATTAAGACTTAAGTCCTTCAAATGCTTAGATTTGAGGATGCCGGAGGTTGGATTGTCGGCTGAACTGAGATGGAACGAGGACAGACGTCGCGCGAAGACTTTAATTCAAGCCGCCCGAGACGGATTTTGCGTAAACTTCGATCGTTCTTTTCGGTAGCTTCCGGCTGTTGCCGATACACCGATAGTTGGTTTGAATCACGCAGGGATCTTTTCCCGCAAAATGCCCACACTTGCGGGCTTTTGCTGAGGGAGCACATATCGAATACGATCGTGCTCGACCTTCAAAAATCTGTTTTCAGGACCGATATCCGGCCGATGAATCCTCTTATCTCAACTGCCGATCTCGCACATTAGTATTAGCGCGTCATCCGGCAAACTCCGGCATAGTATAGCGGAAAACCGATCAACGGCAAACCCTAAACTTTTAAATGTCCTCTGTGACAACGATCTGCGGCGAGCATTAATCACGATTTGTCAGGCAGATGGATATTTCGAGTCCTATCAGACCAAGCGCGAAAATACAAAACCTGACGCACTGACTTGTTTCCCCGATCCCGCGAGTGAGTACGGCCCGCCGGTGATATAATGACCGAAATGACACCTGAGAGAAGTTTGAATATTTATTTCCAGTACGTGACCGACGCTGCCGGTGTGTCTCGCGCAGTTGAGGAACTCAGGCGAGAAAAGCGTCTTGGTTTTGATACCGAGACCACTGAGCTGGACCCTTACAAGGGCCGGCTTCGCCTTGTACAGCTTTCGACCGGACGAACGACTTTCGTTTTCGACCTATATTCCTTTGGAGACTCGCGGACCGCCGCAGATCTGAAGCCGCTACGGGGATTGCTTGAAGATCCTTCAGTAATGAAAGTGGCACACAATGCCAAGTTTGATCTGAAATGGATCCGGCATCATCTCGGTTGTGAGACGAATGGAGTCTTTGACACCTATCTTGCGAGCGTGCTGATATCTGCAGGCGATGGAGACCGCCGACATTCATTGGCGGACGTAGCGAAATTCTTCACAGACACTGAACTAGACAAATCTGAACAGATCAGCGATTGGAATGCGTCAGAACTTTCGCAATCGCAACTACAGTATGCCGCCCTTGACGCGCAAGTGATGTTGCCGCTGCACGAACAGATGGCCGATCGTTTAGCTAACGACGGGCTCACACGAGTCGCGCAGCTTGAATTCGATTGCCTGATGCCGATCGCCGAGATGGAACTGAACGGGATCTATCTTGATGCAACACGCTGGCGTGAACAGTTGGATAAAGTGCGTATCACACAGGCAAAAACCGCAAATGAGCTTCAGGATCTGCTGTCGGCCGGTGTCGCCCAGGCTTCACTTTTTGGGCGAGCTGAGATCAATCTGGATTCGCAGCAACAGGTTACCGATGCGTTGCTGAATCTCGGCGTGCCGGTTCCTGCTTCGACACGTGCGTGGGAATTGCAGCCGCTTGCAGAAAAATGGCCCGTTGTTGGCAAACTCTTAGAATATCGCGCGGCGCAAAAATCTTTGACGAGTTTTGGCGAGAACATCCTCGAATTCATCGAGCCTATGACGGGACGCATCCATGCGGACTTTCGACAGATCGGTGCCCCTACGGGAAGATTCTCGTGTTCAAATCCGAACCTTCAGCAGATACCGCACGAAGAAGCCTATCGCCGGTGCTTTCGAGCTCCCGACGGCAAAAAGCTAGTGATCGCCGACTATTCCCAGATCGAGCTGAGAATTCTAGCGGATTTTTCCGCGGATGAGAATTTCATTAAGGCGTTTGAAAGCGGACAGGATTTTCATGCGATGACAGCATCGCAGGTCTTCAATGTCGACCTGCAGAATGTAACAGCCGAACAACGCTCGTTTGCCAAGCGATTGAATTTCGGGATCGTATACGGTGTTGGGGCTTCGAGATTTGGAATGATGACAGGGCTTTCGCAATCGGACGCTGAGAATACGATGCGAAAATACTTCGGCACCTATCGCCATCTGGACGCCTACCTTCGCGAATCAGGCCGCTCGGTTGTGGACAACCGCGTTGCTCGGACGGCGTCAGGTCGTATGCTTCGGCTGCGTTTCGACGAAACGGATCGTGCGGCTGTCGCTGCTGCTCGCCGCTACGGTGTAAACATGCCGATACAAGGCACGTCGGCCGACATCCTAAAACGTGCCCTACGCTTGCTGCACGATTCGCTACATGGGAGTTCAGGAAAGCTCGTAAACATCGTGCACGACGAGATCATGGTCGAATGCGACGCAGCCGACGCCGAGGCTGTTGCCGTTGAGTTAGAAAATGCGATGACCGCCGCCGGACAGGAATTTATCAAGCGGGTCGCGATCAAAGCGGACGTGCACATCGCGGATGAGTGGGCGAAGTAGTTATTGTGTAACTTCGGTAGCGAGATAAAGATCCGCTAGGAGTTTCAGCTGAGATTTCGTAAATGTAAACTCCGCTCTTCCTAATAGAAATCTCAAGTTGCTTTGCTGCGCGATCGATCGTAACTGTTCACGCGTGAGGCTGTAATTCAAATACTCCATTCCATCGCGTACACGGGCGACGTATCGCCCCTCTCCAAGCTGCATTGTCTCAGACCCAATGAAAAGGCTGAATGTGTGGTCCTCTCCGAATCGGGGTTTCGAGGAAAGGACCCAAAAGGTTAGCAGGATCTGCTCAGGCGAGTGTTCGATGCCACTGCCGGGGTAGATGACTCCGGCCGCAAAGTTCATTGCGCGGACGCCTGAGCGTTTCACTTCGTCATTTCTGAAGTTTTCCGCTACAGCTCGCAATGTCGTGACATTTGAACCGGCATCAAAAGCAACCTCGATGCCTTCGGAACCAAGAACTCTTAGTTGCTGCTCGATCGAAGAATTAGTTTTCACCTGGGCGTGAACAACTGAGATGAACAGAACCGGTAAGGCGAGAAAGATCAATAATCTCATACGTCGGAGAACAAGATCGGGAAATGTGAATTAGAAAGAATAGAAGTGTGGTAACGGCAAAGCGAGGAAGTGCCGAAAAATAATTATCGCATATTCAGACGCAGCATGAGAACAGAAAAAAGCCCGACGATCTGCCGGGCCATTCGATCCATCTTGAATACAGAAGCTAAGAGGCTGTGGCTTCGGCTTCCCGACTTGCGATGTAAAGAATGCGCGAGCAATTCTCGCAGGTTATTATCTTGTCGCTCTTTTTAACCTCGACATTCATCTGAGGACGCAGCGACATATTGCATGCGGTGCATGATCCGTTGACGACCTCGGCAACCGCGATGCCGTCACGGCTACGTTGCGCGAGGCGGTCATACACCGAAGCAAGTTGGCTGGGTAAGGTGTCAAACACTACCTTGCGTTTTGCAGATTCATTTTCCAGATCTGCTTGGTTACCGGCGACTTCCAAATCGAACGCCGCCATTGCTTCGGAACGCTTTGCATCAAGCGTATTGATCTCCTCAGCTCGAGTTTCCAGCTCCTTTTCGACTTCCTCTATCGAACCCAAAAGCTCTACGACCTTGGTCTCAAGGGCGGTGACCTGCTTATTCAAAGCATCGATCTCCCGCATGGCTGTCTCATATTCTTTTTGATTCTGCGAGTGCTTGAGATTTCGATCGGCCCTCTCGAGATATGTCTTGTTTTCGGCGATCTGATTTTCGTTGGCGGCGCGTTCGGCAGTTAAATCGTCACGCCGTTTTTGTATCTCGCGAATAGAAGAGGCGTGCTGTTCAAACTCCTGTTCGAGACTCGCACGCCTTTCTGATGCCGTTTCTATGGCTTGTTTTAATTGCCGAATTTTAGTATCGGACTTCTGTAGATCTATTAACTTTGCTAGTTCCTCTTTCACGTTCGGTCAATTACTCCTATAAATGAAAACCAATTTAGAAACCTAAATTTTAACGTATCTAGGGCGCATTTACAAAGCGGGGGCCCGAACCGACATACCCGCGACAAACTGTGATCCGCTAGGAGCCGATAAATATGGCGAAATGGCTGCGAAGAAACTCCGGGTCGACCTCGATCGAGGATCCATCCTGATATGTCGCCATCCACACCGGAACCTCTGAAGCAGGCTTCAGGGCAAGCTCGACGTTCATCTTCGCCATGCCGAAATGCGTGAGTTTCGCAATTGCCAAGGCCCCGCCGCGCATAAAACCGTCCGTCGGGGTTCGCGTCCAACCGGCTTCTACAGTAAGGCATCTCACACCGTAGCGAAGCTTCATCAGCGTACCTACGATGTTGGCACCAAGGTGCTCGAAATTGTGCGGGTCCTCTCTGTCGATCGTGATCATCGCTAACTCGCGGTTAGCCTCGGCCGCCAGTTCCGTGATCGATTCGAACAGCCAGCGAATACTTGTACGCCTCATTGCATCGTTTTTCGTTTTAAGATCGAGGTATTCGGCAACATCGCCGCGTCCTGAGGCGCGTGCGGCATTCAAGGCTTCTTCAAGCATTTCGGACCACAATCGGTCGAGGTCGGTCATACGGAACGAGAATACGGCTGCAACGGAAACAATGCAATAACGTGATAATATTTGAGGAAGTCAGGTAGGGGATTTTGGAGATTTTAGTGACGTTTTTTGTAAACAAGATCTGTGCATTAATGGTGGCGGGGTCGTTACTTACGGGTGTGATAGCACAGTCACCTCAGCCTAAGCAAAACAAGCCAGGCGCGAAACCGATCGCGGGCAAAAAGACAGCCAAAACACCAGCGTCGAACCAGAGGTCGCAGACATCAAATAAGCCGCTTCAGAAAAAGTCGACTGCGTCCAATACCAAACCAAAGCCCACGGTGACCCCAAAGCCGATAGATCCGGCGGTTGAAAAAGCAAAGCTTGACGAAGCTCTGGCCGCGGCTTCCCCAGCCGAAAAGGCAGCGCTGCTCCTAAAATTCATAGCTGAGTTTCCGAAATCGGATAACAAGCGTCGCGCTCAAGAATCATTATCGGTTGCCCGGGCCGCGATGGCTGATGAAAGACTCTCTGCCGGCGAACCCGAACAAAGTACTCGATTGTTCAAACTTGCCGTTGAAGAAGCCCCAAAACCGTACTCGGATCGATTGTTTGTTGAGATAATTACAAAGATCCCGGCGAATCTGTTTTGGAAAGGGCAGCCACAGGCCGCGGTCGACGTAGCCCGTATTATCGAAGAAAATGTCGCGGCCGACCCGAAACAGCTGATCTCACTTGCGAATTTCTATCTCGAAACCGAGAACGGGACTGAAGCAAAGAGGGTCGCCGAAGCCGCAATAAAACTGGACGGTTCCAGTGCTGCCGCATTTCAAACGTTAGGAATGGCCGACAGATTGAATTTCGATCTCGAGGCCTCAGAAAGTGCGTTTTCAAAAGCGGTTGAACTCGACGGCAACTCTCTGAGCGCAAGACGAATGCTCGCCGAGATGAAAAGGGCCCTAGGAAAGGCCGAAGATGCTGAGTCGATCTATCGGGAGATTCTTGCAAAAGACGAGAACGATACCGCATCGAAAACCGGCCTTGTCCTTGCAATGTTTGATGCGGGAAAGAAAAGAGAGGCCGAAGCAGAACTTGCGAGATCAACAGAACAATCGACGGCTAATGTGATCCTATTGGCAGGAGCCGCATATTGGTACGCGTCGCAAAACGAAAGTGAAAAGGCGGTAGATCTGGCCCGACAGGCGATCGCACTGGAGCCACGTTTCATCTGGTCGCATATCGCGCTTGCGCGCGGCTTGATGCTTCAAAAGAAACCTGTCGAAGCCGAGCAGGTTCTGGTGGCCGCAAGAAAGTACGGCAATTTTCCTACTTTGCAATTCGAGATCGCATCCGCGCGGCTCGCATCAGGATTTTATAGAGAAGCGGCAGAAGAACTGAGTAAAAGTTTTACTGTCGAAAACGACGAAATACGCGCCAAGCTGGGAGGGCGTATCGAACGAAGCTTGAAAGATTTCTCTGATCTGGTTTCTATTGAGAGACGGGCAAGTATATTTGCCTATGTATCCGCCGATTTCAGCGAATCTGCGGGTCAGCTTCGTTCGCTTCTCGAATTTCATCAGTTGATGTCATCGGAAAAGCCTGACGAGACGGCAGCGACAACCGTCGCAGAGCGGTTCACAAGTGGTTCCGATGACATGGCGATCCATCGGAAGCTCTTTGCGGCGCAGACGCTACTGCAAAAGAAGATCGCACCTGAAAAGGCACTTGAGTATGCCCGTTCCGCAACCTCGAGCGTTGATTCGGCTCTGAATGTCCCAAATCCTGCGGCCGCTGTAATGGCGACCGAACTCTATGAGGCACGTGAAGACGCGTTTTTCAAAGGAAATTTCCTGTTGATCCCGGAAGTGCCTAAACAAACTCTTTCCGCAATTTTGCGAGGACGGATCGAGGAAGCAACTGGCCTCGCATTGCTTCAGACGGGGAATGCCGGGGATGCGGCGATCAGATTCAGAAGGGCTATAAGCGTCTTGCCAAAGGATAGCGCTTGGTGGCGATCTGCCACTTGGAACCTTGGCGCTGCTCTTGAGGCCGAAGGCAAGGACGAAGAGGCGCTCAAAACCTATATCTCGAGTTACAAGATCGATAAACCTAACATATCGCGATATCTCGTGATCAGTTCTTTGTACAAGAAGGTCAATGGGAAGGTCGATGGCCTTGAGAACGAGATCGGATTGAGCCCGATCGCGGCGTCAGATGTATCTAAAACGGCCGATAAGACAGGCACAACCACGGTGAATGAGAAACCTGGGGAGAGTTCGACGGAAGCAAAGTCACTACCGGAAGCAACTCCGTCCCCGATCCAAGGCGAAAGATCTCCGGAATTGGAAAAGCCGGCGGTCACGGCAACAACGCCGACACCGGAAACAACTCCGTCACCATCACCGCAGCCTGCTTTGAAAACCGAGGACACACCACCTACGGTTGTGGAGAAACCCGCAATAGTATTAGTGGAGCCGTCCCCGTCCCCTTCTCCGTCTCCTGAAGTGACGCCTCAGATCAAGCAGGCTGACGAAACCGGCGCACCGGGCGTGATCGCTGAAAAGCCAAAGACTGAACCCGCGAAAGAAGATACGACCAACGTTGCTGTATCATCAAGGCCAAAGCCTATATTCGAACCTATCGTTATCACTGTACCGAAATCGGCGGAGAAAGCAGAAGTCGACAAAAATACCGAAGCGGCCGACCAGCCGATAAATAATGAAAAAGCAAAAACTGATCAGTCGAAAGAAGATCCGATCGCAAATGGGATTTCTCGCCCGCGGGTCGTTGAGGGTAAAGAGATCACCGGCGGCGAGATCACCCCTTGTACTATAGAGGCAAGCCAGGAGAGCATTTCCTTAATAAATAACGGCGGAAGTATTGCTCTCTTGATATCGGCCTCTGAAGGCGTTGATCCGAAGACTATAGACGCGCGTTCGAACAGCATCAAGGACATCGAGGTTCGACTTGAGCCGGAAATTGCGGGTGTCACGGGCAGGTCTCTTTATGTGATCAAATCGATAAGCGAAAATACTGGATTGTTTCAGGTCGTGTTCGAGCTTCCGTGCGGCAAGAAAGTCGTCACGGTTCGCGTCCGGTGAGCGTTTCGTCGTCTTGTTTATTCGAAACTTGGACCAGCATCATCGCTAGAACGAGCAGAAAGAAGAAAGCGTTTGAGGCCGTACGCAGCGGGAAATCGAAAAAGCTGTGTATCAAGATACCCAGACAGCCTGCGAATGCTCCGATGCGTGTATCGAGCACGAATTCGCTGCTCGCGTTTGTAATGGCGTTAATACCTCGCTTTACAAACATCACTAAAAACGAAACCGCGATACCAAATCCTACAACTCCGCCATCCGCTAACATTTGGAGATAATCGTTATGTGCCTGTTCCGTTCGGAAAAAGCCGTTTCGTGTGTCAAATTTCGTGTATGCAACTCCGAAGGCTTCCATGCCGGCTCCGAAAATCGGATTGGCTGTAAATACTTGCCAGGCGACTGACCAAAAATGTAGGCGGCCGCTAGTTATATCATTTGTCTCATTTTGAAGGCCTAGGCCGCGAAGAAGCGGATCAGCGCCTCCGAGGAAAACGACCAGCCCGACTATAAACACAACGAATGCGGCTGAGCCTGCCACAATCGGGAACCTGTAAACCGTGGCGGTACCTGAGTTTGCTTTTCGAATTGCGGTCAGTGAGCACACAGCAAACATCGCGATGTAGGCGAGAACGCCTCCTCGCGAACCTGTAAGTACCGTAGATATCGCCATCAGCACCAGCGAGATCGCAAACAGGAGCTTCTTCTCCTTCGAAGCCGAACGACCGAGAACCTGTGAAAGCGCGATGCCAGAGAAAAGCACCATTAACGACGCGAAGTGGTGGCGGTTCACATATGGACCGAAAGGTATCGCTTGCGGTGTTGGGCGCACGCCGTAAATCGCATCAGGGCTTGCAAGCCATTGAATTATTCCCGCAAACGCGGCGATCCCGCCGAAGATCGCCGTGGCCGCAGCAAGTTTTCTGAGGCGTTTCTCAGTGTCAATGAATGTAAGAGCCGCTAAGAAGAAGATCAGATATCCCAATAGCCGCACGATAAAAATACGTGTCGAATAAGGATCGAGAGAAAGCGAATTGGAGGCCGAGATACTCAGCAGTTCACCGGATAAGTTTGTGCCGCCGATAGGCAGCAACTGAAACAGAGCAAAGAGAAGCAATCCAGCGATCGGGTACCAGATCGGATCGGAACTGACCAAGAACTCTGACATTCGCCAAGATCGTACCAGCCAGATCGTCCCGAGCATCGTGATCATCGGTGCGATCAACATCAACGCCCACATTGCGGTCCCGCCGTATGCGACCGTTGACAAAATTGGGATCAAGAGCAGAAGAAAAAAGACCGTGCGAGAAGGCCTAGTACCGATGGGATAGCCGGCCGGGCGTTCTAATTTTCCTTTTCGTCCTGTTTCGTCCGGCATCCTAATTTGAGGCCTCTAGCCTGAACTCATCGAACCAGACGGCACCGGTCATAACACACATTTGTAATTTGCAATTCTCCCGAATCAGGCGGAGTGTTATTCCGTCTACGTCTGAGGGCACGTTAAGGTCGAATACCTGATCGCGCCACTCTGAACTTGGCAAGATAGGTTCCGAAATTCCTAAACGCATCCCACTTCGACCTGCGATCGCTTCCCAACGCACATTGGCCTGGCTTTTGAGTTCCGACCGGTACGAAAACCAAATGCGATATTTCCTTGACGGATCAACTGCGATGAGCTGCGACACATCACGAAACTCAGCATTGGCCGCACCTGTAAAGCGAACGAACAGGCTGACGCTGCCAGCTCTTTTCTGACCGTCGGTCAAGCCGATCTGGGGATATGAACCGTCGGCGATCCTCCACTCGAACGGCCCGGTATCCCTGGTCTTGATCTCCTGCTCAAATCCGCCGTTCGCCAAGGCACCGATCTTAGGAGCGATATCCGCATCGGGAGATGTTTCGAAAATTATTGACGCAGCAAGCCGAAACTCGTCTCCTTCCAGACATTTCAAAGACAGCTGCTTTCCGGATTCCGCAAATTCTGATCGCCGTTGATCCAACGGAACTGACCGCCAAACAATGACCGCCTCGGTAAATCGCTTCTGAACCGTCAGTAGTTTCGCAAGCTCAACTTTGACGGCATTTGAATCACCAACCGCGGCCAATATCTTGTCAAGGTCGCCATCGAATGTCTGCCATGCAGCTGCCGCAGCCGGGCCGGCGAAAGTCTGGTCCGATGAAGCGGCTGCCCGTATTTCGCCAAATCCATCGTCGAGAGAGCCTTGACGCACAAGCAAATTGCCGAGCGCCCAATGTACCCGTGAATAATGCGGCGCGACCTTCAGTGCTTGTCTATATGCGGCTTCCGCTCCTGGCCGATCACCGTCTCGCTCGCGGGCTCGTCCTAGTCCCAGCCAGAAGCGATAGTCTGATGGTGAAAGCGACACCGCCTTTTCGTATTCGACTAGCGATCGGGCTACGTCGCCCTGTTCAAACGTGTTCTCGAGTATGCCGGCATAAGCATATCGTGCGAGAGGATCAGCGGGCGCCAGTTCGACCCCTAACTCCGCGACTTCGGGAATGTTCGTCCCTCTCGCGATCGTATTTGCAAAGCCCCATTTAGCGGCAGAATATGAACCTGCAAACAGTACTAACATGAGGCCCGCGATGAGCACACGACGAATTCCGGAATCTGTTTTGACCGAAAAATATCTTGTCATGTAGTGGCTGAACGACTCAATCGAATCCCAGGGGTTCAATCTTGATCTCTGCTCGATATAACTGGATGTCGGCTTCGCGGCAAAATTCCTTGACCTCTTTAAGGGCCGCGGCCTCGATCTTTCCCGTCGAAATAAGTATCGCGTTTATTTCAAGGTCACGACAAACCCGGGCAAGCGAACCGTTCGAATCGAAAACCTTTAGTCCATTTATCAATTTGTCTTTCTTGAGAGGATCATCGTCGACAAATCCGACAGGGCGAAAATTCCAGTCAGAATTCTTTCTAAGTTCACGCAGCAACATCTCACCGCCGTCGCCGGCCCCGTAAATTAGAGCTCGTCGGCCTTCGGCTTCATGAGGCGAAGGAATGATCTCACGGATAAACCTGAAGGCCATCCTGCTTCCTGCCAGTGCGAACAACAAGAGAAGCGCATCCAAAGCGAACACCGCTCGTGAAAAATTCTGAAAACGGTAAAGCACCAGTACGGCAAGAGCGCTCAAGATCGATCCAATGAATACACCTTTGGCATAAACGATAAGATCGCTGATCGAGGTGTATCGCCAGATGCCGCGGTAAACCCCAACGAAAAAGAACGCGAATAGCTTCAATATGAGGAGGATCGGGACGGTGGACAAAAAGAGTTCCCAGTTCCCGCTTTGTTCGAAAGGACCGAACAGAAAAACGTAAGCGCCGTAGTAGCAAACCGTGATGAGGAAAGCGTCAAGTATAACCTCGAAAACGCGTCGCTTGTGCGAGAAATGAATCAGGAAAGCAAAGACAGCGTTGTTCGAAGCGGCGAGCTCCTCCTCGGTCTCTTCATAGACCTTTACCTTCGACAGGTAAACACCGATTATCGTAAGAGCCGCTGTAAATAGCCCGATGAGCGCCAAGCTGCTGGTAACAGGCAGTTGGGATACTGCGATCGCAAGGGCCCCAGCGACGATCGCGAAACCATAAAGCATCATCACCGCGGAGCGCTCAGAAAGGCCCAAGGCAACCAGTCTGTGCGATGTGTGGTCCCGGCCGCCCTGCGAAGCTTTTCTTCCCCATAGCTTTCTTAAGACCGTAACGAAAGTCGTGTCAAATATCGGCACAAAAAGGATCAGGACGGGAACCGCAAGGATCGAGAAGATCCCTCGCGAACGACCGCCAGATTGGCCAAGAAGAACCGATGTCGAAAGCAAGAAACCCACGAACATCGACCCGCAATCGCCCATAAAGATCGATGCCGGATTAAAGTTAAAGAACAAAAATCCGATCAAGGCTCCGATGAATACGGTCACAAGAATGATCTCGCCAGCGGGGCTGCTGCCGAACATACCAAACGCAAGTGACCCTGCGGCGATCGCCGCGATACCGGCGGCAAGCCCGTCCATGTTGTCGAGCAGGTTGATCGCGTTAGTAATGCCGATTATCCAAAACACGGTCACCCAGATATCGATCAGCTGGTTTCCGGTGAGCGGCAGTGTAAGTCCGAATCCGACGACGAATGTTGCACCAATGAGCTGGCCGAAAAGCTTTTGATATGGCTTGATATTGAACACGTCGTCTATCAATCCGACGACGAAAAGCCAGGCGCTTGCCCCGACCACGACTAATGATTGAGTATTTTTCGGAACGAAGACAAGATAGCCGATCAGCGTCGCCGCCGCTATTGCAACACCGCCCAGCATCGCGGTCGGCTTTTTGTGCCAGCGGTCCGACTTCGGTTTCGCGACGTGTCCGTACCGCCGCGCAAATTCGCGTACTAGAATGGTAAGGATCGCCGAGATCGCGATGCTGATCACCCCTGCAATTAGTGGATTGTCGGTAGGTTGGAGCATACTTTGACCGGACAAGGCCTTCGGCATCCGGTGCGGCAACTTCCTGAACTGCCTCAGCTTTTCACAACGCTGCGATAGAGGTTCTTGATATCGTTCACCAGTCTCGTTTTCGAATAGACTGCGGTTGTGTGGTCGCGGCCTTTTTGGCCGAGGTCTAATCGTAATTTTTCATTTTTCGCCAAATAACGCAAGCCTTTCGCAAAACCTGATGCGGACCCCGACGGGACTGAAACCCCGCGTTCACAGACCGAAAATCCAACATTCTCCTCTACCTTTGCACCAAGCAGATCGATAACGCCGCCAACCGCGGTGGAGATGACCGGCCGGCCGCTCGCCATCGCTTCGATAAGTGAGAGCGGTGTACCCTCGTTCAGCGACGTCAACGCCACGATGTCCGCGCCAGCATAGACTGTGTCCACATCATTACGATTTCCGAGAAACAGGACAATGTCCTCAAGGTTCATTTCCCGGGCCATTTCCTCGAGTTTATCTCGCAGGTGGCCATCGCCGACTATTAAGAATCGAGCCTTTGGAGCATCTGACTCTCGCGAGTACTCCCGGGCTGCTTCAAGGAGCAGCGGTATATTCTTGATCTCGGTCAACCGCCCGACGAACGCGACCAGCAGTTCATCGTCTTCCGCATCGATCTCTGCTCTAAATGCAGTTCTTTCTTTTTCGGCCAGGATAAAAGGTGCCAGGTCTATTCCAAGCGGTATGATCTCAAACTGCTCCTCTCTCCCGACACCGACCCCGCGATGAATTTCGTCAAACTGTTGAGTAGTGATCACGACTATCTTGTCGGTCGCTAAACGGGCCAGTAAACGTTCAATAACGATAAATACTTTTGTCTTCAAGTTGCCGTAGTAGCTGTGAAAGACATGTCCGTGGAATGTATGAATGACCTTAACCTCTCGCGGCTTTCCGATAATGGCCTTCCACGTTAGCCATTTGTACAGAAAGGCGGCTGCTCTGCCGACAGTCCCTGCTTTTGCCGTGTGGGTGTGGACGATATCCGGCTTCGATTTCCTGATCACCCTGTAAACCTTAAAAAGTGAGATTAGGTCCTTCGGTGAAAGCTCCCGGCTCATTTCCTCAATGAATTGCGGTTTGACGGAGTGCGCTTCGGCAAAGTAACCCATATTTTCTTCACCTGGCGGAACCGTGCCGGCGATCAATGTTGTCTGGAATTCGTCGTCCTGGAGTGCCTCGGTCAACCACACCACATGGCGCGCCGGCCCGCCGACGTTTAGACGCGCGATTATTCTAAGGATCTTCATTCCAAGATTCAGAGACGGATAACGGGAGATCAGTCTTCCATTTTGAAAACCGAGTCAGGGTCATCTTCATGCCTGATCTCGTCTATGGGTTGGCTCTTACCTTCGCCCATGTAGAGTCGGTTTGGGCAATTTATGACCATTCCGTCAACTTCCCCGATGTTCTTGTAGCCATGTACGACCCCTTTTGGCACGACCACTGCTTTCGGATCGTCCGTACCAACAAGCATGGAAATGTGATTATTGAACGTGGGCGAATCAGGACGATTATCCCAGAGCTTTATATTAAAGGTCGAGGGCCCGACAAAGCAGAACAGATCGGCCTGATCGACATGTTCGTGCGGCCCTCGCTGAATTCCGGGTTTTGTGAAAGAGATGTACGACATCACGGGGTAAAATTCAGCGCTCAGTTCATCATTGCGAAACAACTCCGCCAGCCAGCCCCGCTCATCGTAAAATTTCTTTAGCGGATAGACCAACACATCCTTGATCTCACCTTCTGTAAAGATCCTGCCCATTTCGGTTTGCATCATAAATTGTTTGCGCCGGTTTCCGCGACCAAATTCGATGCCCTCAACAGACTGTCGAATGTCCCGGCGTCCGTCCACCACCCGTCAAGCTCATTCCAGGTCATCTCACCACGTTTGATGTAGTGGTTGTTAACGTCGGTTATCTCCAGCTCGCCGCGGCCTGAAGGGACCAATGTTCTGATCACATCGAAGACGGTCGCATCATAAAAGTAAATACCGATCACCGCATAATTTGACTTTGGCTCTATCGGCTTTTCTTCGATCTTGAGAACTCGTGTACCGTCAAGTTCGGGCACGCCGAAACGCTGAGGGTCGTGAACTTCCTTGAGCATTATCTTCGCACCCTTGCCTTGGTTGCGATACTCGTCAGCGGCTGCACGAATATTCTTTTCGATAATGTTGTCCCCGAGAACGACGCAGATCGGTTCGTCTTCAGCAAAATGTTCCACCAGACTAAGGGCGTCTGCGATCCCGCCTTCGCCTTCCTGATAGGTATAGTTCAAATGCTTCAGACCGAACTCCTTTCCATTTCCAAGAAGCTTTAGAAAATCGCCAGCCGAGTTCCCACCGGTAACGATCATGATGTCCTCGATCCCTGCGTTTATAAGCGTTTGGATCGGGTAATAGATCATCGGCTGGTTATGCACCGGCAGAAGATGCTTGTTCGTTATCTTGGTGAGCGGATGAAGCCTGGTTCCAAGTCCTCCGGCAAGAATTATTCCCTTCATAATTTAGCTGTCTATGAATCTTTGATACCAAAGCTCAAGCATCAACAGAGCCCAAAGTCGGAACGCGTGATCCTGCCGAGCCTCGATATGTTCGGTCACGTATCTACGCAATGCCTCTGGCTTAATTACACCCCGCTCAAGCGATCTTTCTGATAACAGCACCTCTTTTACAAATGCCTTCATCTCGCCGCGAAACCATTTGCCGATAGGAACACCAAAGCCCATTTTTCGGCGATAGATCACTTCCTTTGGGACCAGCCGGGACGCCAACTTCTTAAGAAAGGATTTTGTCTCGACGCCGCTGGACTTCATTTTTTCAGGCAGGCTCGCCGCAAATTCTATAACGTTATGATCGAGAAAGGGCGAGCGGGCCTCTAATGAGTTTGCCATTGAAGCGATGTCCACCTTCACCAACAGGTCGTTGGGCAAATAGGTCATTTGGTCAACAAACATCGCCGCATCGACGATACCGGATCCGTTCGCGTTCGAGAACCACTGTCCAAGCACCCCGGCGGCATCGAAGCGTTCCACCTCCGATCGAAACTCTTTTGTATATAGATCGGCTTTGCTCTCGCGATCGAACGCTGAACTCCATTGAAAATATCTTTCTACTTTGGGCAGCGAAGCTGATCGAAGGAACCGTTTTATGTCTCGGATCCGGCTCCTTTTCAATTCAGACGTCGGCAGCCGCGAGACAGGAAGTTCAACGAGTGTCTTTCGAACGGCCGCAGGAATGCGATTATATCTTTCTGCCAACCTCATCGCCGCGTAACGTTCGTAACCCGCGAAGGATTCATCGCCGCCGTCACCGTTCAGTGCAACGGTCACGTGTTTGCGGGTTTCCCTTGAGACATAATAGGTTGGAACCGCGGACGAATCGGCATACGGTTCACCATAGTGATCGACAAGCGTCGGCAATATATCGAGCGCCCGAGGTTTTACAATGAATTCATGATGGTCCGCACCAATATGATCGGCAACGATCTTTGCGTATTTCAGTTCGCTAAAGTCTTCTTCCTCAAAACCGATCGAAAAGGTTTTCACCGGCCGATCTGATTCCTGTGCCATCAGAGCGACCACCGTAGAAGAATCTACTCCACCTGAGAGAAATGCACCTAGCGGAACTTCGGAGATCATTCGCAGCTTCGTAGATTCGCGCAAGATCCGAGTCGCCTCGGCAATGGCATCGTCCTCGCTGATGTCGATCTTGGTCGAAAAGTTGGGCGTCCAATAACGCTGCAACTCGATCTTCCCATCTTTCCATTTCATCCAGTGGCCGGGTTCAAGTTTTCGGATTTGCTTGAATGCGGTCAGAGGCGCAGGGACACACGAGTAGGATAAATATTTGTCGATGGCTTCCGGGTCGACCTCACGCGAGACTGCCGGATGTTCGAGCAGAGCTGAGAACTCTGATCCGAAGATAAGATCGCCGTTCGACTGGAATGAATAGAGAAGTGGCTTTTTGCCCACTCGGTCGCGGGCAAGAAACAGTGAGTTGTCAGTCGTGTCCCAGATCGAGATCGCGAACATTCCCCGCAGGTGTTTGACGCAATCGGTTCCGTATTCGTCGTATAGATGAACTATCGCTTCTGTATCGGAATTTGTATAAAGGCGATGTCCGCGTTCGATCAGTCCTTTCCGTAGCTCCTGGTAGTTATAGATCTCGCCGTTAAAGACGATCCATTTTGATCTGTCTGAATTGTGAATAGGCTGTTGGCCGCCGGCGAGATCTATGATAGCGAGTCGGCGCATCGCCATCCCGACATTTCGGTCAATATACAAACCGTCTTCGTCGGGACCGCGATGATGGATGGTCTCATTCATCCGCTCCAGTATCGAGCGGTCCGCGGCCGATCCGCCGCTATTTACGAATCCTGTAATTCCGCACATTTAATTTAGATCGCTAACGCCATCTGGCATCCCATGCAGATCTCGCCTCCGTCTCGCTTCCAGCATTGATCTTTTGTCTTCCTTTCGCTCCTGATATAGTGTCCATCCGACGGCAATGAACAAAAATAGAAAGACCTGAATCTGCGTTCGCTGACGATAGGCCGTACCTACATTGCTCTGAAAAATGGAATACACGAGTGTCAGCATTCCGCTAAAGATCAGTATCGGAAATGTAGATCTGAGTCGATGTTTCATCGAGTACCAAATGCCCCAGACCGAAAACGGGATCATTGCCCACCACAAGAAGACCTCGGGAAGCGTTATTGCCTGACGGAGATTTCTTACATCCCACGGAAACGGAGCAAAGACCAGGTAGATGAATCCGATCGGCAGGGCGGTGATCGCACCTGCCGTGGTGGTTACGTCCACATCTTCCGTATATCCCGATTCGGCAGACCTTGCTTGATCCAAGCGGCTGTTCTGTATGCGTTCGAGATCGCCATATCGCTCAAGATCACTGCTTGCGGTTCGAATAATGCCAAGATACGTCAAAGCAACGCCCATCAGAACGAGTGCAGCCGCCCGCCGGAGGATCGAACCGCTGGTATTTGAAAGTCCGACAATGAAGCTTCCCGCTACCGCCACGGCGATCATGTAGAAAATATAGAACCGCAAAGAAATGATCCCGCCGAGAGAAAGGACAAGCAAGACAAGCGCCGCGTAGTCGAAACGCTCTTGAAGCTTCAGCACCATCGAGATCGAAAGCACCAATAGAAAGATGATCAAGCCATCCTTCATCAGCTGAGAGGACCAAATAATAAATGACGGGAAAACCGCGATCGCGATCGCGGAAAACCGCGCGACTCTCCGATTCTGAAATATCTTTTCGGCACAATAGTGCACAAGGGGGGCCGTCGCAGCACCGACCACTCCGCAAAAGGTCTGGGCCGCAAGGAAATTCTTCCCAAAAATGTAATAGATCGCCCCGACCAGATAGGTCATCCCCCATCCGGGACCAGCCATTGATGTAGCTCTTAACAGCTCATTTGAATCGGCCGGCACGTCTCCCATCAAATAATCGTAAAAGATCACTCCGCGAAAATGGTAGGTTGTCGCATCGCCGCCAAAGAACTCCCTCAAGTCAAGCAAATAAATGAAAAACCCAAACGCGAGGCGCACCACGAGTCCGACAATGAATACCTTCGTTAAGAATTCTGGTTCTGTCGAATAAAATCGGATCAGTACTATAAACGCAGCGGAAAGAAAGACCGCGACCACAGCCGCCCCGAAAACATCCGGCACGACAAGCGAGAAAAGACCCGCCCCGATCAGGACGATCAATGTTCCTGCAATGATTACGTTGTTCTGCACCTAAACGTTTGCTGTCTGGGATCCCACAGGCCGATCAAATATCGTCGGGAAGGTCATTACGCGTCTTCTTTTCAGTCAGAAACTTTCCTTCGTCGTCCAACTCCTTTATCTCTTTTGCGGGAACGCCGCCGATCAACATGAACGGCCTATCGAATTTACCGGCAATTACGGCCCCGATCCCCACAATGCATTTTGAAGCTATTTCGCCGCCCGGCGCGACCCTGATCTCCGATCCGAGATATGTTCGCTCACCAATGATCACCGGCTGGGTTTTCTGGCGATTATGCGTCCAGATGGAAGAGTTGCGCCCGCCGAGTATGACTCGATTCCCGAATTCGACCCTGTCCGTGAAATCGATCTTGTGCGAAGCACCGATCATACTTCCGTCGCCCATGATAAACCTCGGGTCGATCTCGTTCACGACCTCTGGCTCTGGGATAGAATTGATCTCATTGAGCCTTAGTATCTCGCAATAACGGCCCAACCTAATCTCATCTCCGCCGCGAAATATGTTCAAAACGCCTATCCGGGTATGCTCGCCTATCGACAATTTGTCGACGCCTGTGAAAACGTTAAAATGCCCGATTGAAACATCGTCGCCGATCTCAACTTCCTGCCCGTCAATTATCGAAAACCCGATCCTCACTCGCTTTCCGATCTTGTATCCAAAAACAAGGCGAAAACATACCTTCGCGATCGGCGATGGGAGCAGCGCCGTCAACGCAAGCGAGATTTGTCTGATCTTTCGAATCACAAGGAACTTATTTTACAAGACTGTGTGCCGCAAGTTCCGCGGTAGCGGATGAAACACGGTCCTGAGCTTCCTGTCCTTGAACCCAGGCAAGCAGTTCCTTGAGACCGTCTTCAAGAACAACCTTCGGTTCATAGCCAAGCAGCCTTCGAGCTTTCGAAATGTCGGCAACACAATGCCGAATATCTCCAGCTCTAGATTTGCCTACGATCTCAGGTTCGATGTCCTTACCCAACCCTTTTGCGATAAGGCGGGCGATGTCCTTGACCGAGGACGGCCGGCCGGTACCGATATTGAACATTTCATAGTCGCCTTTGTGAGTTTCCAGGGCTAGAAGATTTGCCCGGACAATATCACTCACGTGTACGAAATCTCGGGTCTGTTCGCCATCCTCGAACACAAGCGGGGCCTGATCGTTCAAAAATCGTGATGAGAAAATCGCACAAACACCTGTATATGGATTCGACAATGCTTGCCGGGTGCCGTAAACGTTGAAATAGCGGAATGCGACGGTCGGAATATTGTAAGCTCGGCCAACTGAAAGGCAGTACTGTTCCTGATCCTGTTTGCTGACCGCATAAACGGATGTCGGGAACAGCGGTTTTTCCTCCGATGTTCCTATTGGAACAATTTCCGAGCCGCATTTTTCGCAGGTGTAGTCCCATTCATGAGCGGCCAACTTTTCTTCCGATCGTAAAAAAGGAGTGACAACAACGGTGCAATTATCGCAGCGGTAAGCACCCTCTCCGTATATCGACATCGACGACGCAACAACTAGTTTCTTGAATTGCGAGGGCCGCTTGATCATCTCCTCAAGCAGGACGGCCGTTCCGAGGTCATTCGTCTTAACGTATTTCACGATCTCGTACATCGACTGCCCAACGCCGACTTCCGCGGCCTGATGATATACGACATCGATGCCGTCGAGTGCATTTGAGACCGCATGCGCATCGCAGACGTCAGCCTTTAAGAACTCGGCTGATGGATTTAAATGTTCAGGTATCTTTCCTCCGTGTACCTGTTCGACCAGAGAATCAAGGATACGGACCGGATGCCCGCTCTCAACCAGTGCATCTACAAGATGCGATCCGATAAATCCGGCACCGCCGGTAACCAAAATGTTCATATGTGGATCTTTTCGACCGATCGCCTAACGCTGGCGTGACACGACTACGGATTTCAGTGTCTCCGCAAGCACCGCAGCATGTTGTTCCAATCCGTAATTCGCCAGTGAGAACTCGCGTCCGGTCTTGCCCATCGCAAACCGCATTTCCCGGTCGGACAAAAGGCGGTCAAGCGAATTATACCAATCTTCCGCCGTCTCCGCATTGAAGTGAGTTTTTCCGGATTCCCCGATCTCAGCACAGACCCCGATGGGCGACATAACAAACGGAATGCCCACCGCCAAATATTGAATGGCCTTGAATCCCGATTTTCCGGCAAGCCACGCGGGGTCAAGACTTCCTATCGTATCAAGCGGATACAATCCGATGTCTAGCGTCTGAAAATCCGAAACTTCGCGTTCCAGGCTCCAATCCAGATTCTCAACCTCTACGCCCTCGACCTCAATTTCTTTTCTGCCTGATCCGACCACCCTTAGTTTGAACTTGTGTTTTTTCGCGAGTTCCGCAAGAACGGGAAGTAATCTCTCAAGAAATGGAAATGTGGAATGTGTACCTATCCAACCCAATAAAGGTGGATCATTGTTCTTCTCCACCGGAGTAAAAACGTCGGTATCGACGATCGTCGGGATCATTACCGCTTTCGTTCCGCGTTTTTCAACGTATTCCGCAATGAACCTGTTACCGCAGATGACGACATCGGCCCTGTCTATCAACCGGTCTGTCTTGCCAAAGAATTTGAAAAAACTGCCGATCCTGCCGAATCGCGGACTGACATATCGAACGTATGTCGCGTCGTCCAGATCCAAAACCATCGGCAACCGCCCGATACGTTGATACAGCCACTCAAAGATCGCCGGCCCGAAGATCATCGCCTCGCGCTGAATGAACAGAAGATCAAAATTCCGTATTTCGGCAAGCAGTCTTACGCGCCGTATAGTTGACCTTAACACGGAAGAAGCACGTGAAAGGCTCCGCCCCCCGCTGTAGATCATAGCGAACTGTTCGCTATCAAGGTAAGGCCGAATCGTTACGTCTATTTCATTCTCGGCAAGCGAATTTATGAACTGAGCAACTCTAAATCTGGTCGCAGCCGCTTCTACCGGAAAGGAACATATTACGATCGTCATCATTCAATCAATAGATCAGGCCTTCGTCCCGACGGCTGTCCAAAATATTTCGTCGCCAAATCGGATGTCTTTGAGACCTGCATCGATCATCATCTTAGCTATCTCACTCTTTGTAAATCGCTTTTCAAGTCGGGTACCGAACCTGTCAAGGGCGTCGGTCCTCATTACGTAAAAACTGCTGTTTCTATATTGCGACAGAGGAAACAAACCAACCCTCATTCCGAGCTTTTCTAGTAGCTTAGCGGTTTTGGCCAACGGATAGTATATAAAGGCCGCAATGACCTGACTTGCGAGATATCTCAAACCATTAGGAAGTCGGCTGACGATCCTTCGGAACTGATCGCTTATCATCCAGATCGCGCGAAACCAGATCGGACGATTATCGAACCGGTAATACAAATAGATCAGAAAGGGCGCGCCCTGCTTGAGCTTTGAAACACACTTTCTTATTCCAGCCTCGGTATCTGGAATGTGATGAAGCACTCCTAGGCTGTAACCGAAATCGCAGCTCGCATCTGGCAATGGTATTTCATCCACGCCTGCCTTGTGGAATTCACAATTACCGATACCGGCAAGGTTCGCCATAGCCACATCGATAGCCTTACTTGGATCGATCAAATGGAGTTTTCCGACTCTGGGGGCAACCAATTTTGCCCAGCGGCCGCTTCCGCACCCTAAGTCAAAACCGCTGGCTTCCTGTGGCAGATCTTCCCATGGAAAGATCCGAAAATAAGACCCAAACAGTCGATCAAGTTCTTCGGACGATAACTCCGACTGGTCAAATCGAGTCCACTCGTCGCCAAACCCGTCCACGACCATTTGATCCGCGTTTCTTTCAGTCATTCAACAAACTTGTTCAGCACTTCAAAATCTTATCGCGGCCGGTTTCCTGTGATCGCTCTATACAATTCACAGTATTTCCTTCCGCCAACGCTCTCGAGGTCAAACCGGGTTTTTGCACTTAGTTTACATCGGTCGGCTAACGCGTCGCCTTCAGCGATCAGCTTTTCGACTTCGTCTATCGCTTGGGCATAACCTCTTTCAGAAAGATCATCTGCGATGACACCGGTTCTGTCCTCGATCAACTGGTTGTCGACATCCCCTACTCCGCGATTGGCAATTACAGGCAATCCGCAGGCTAGGTATTCCGGTATTTTTGTTGGAGAGCGTGACTGGGTCGCATATGAAGCTTTGACGAACGAAATTCCGACGTCAGAAGCATACAGATAGTTTTCTATTTCGGCTGGTGCAACCTTGGCGACAAACATGTCAGATCCCGTAAATCCGCGCTTTTCTAACAGCGGGACGATCAATTCAGGATCACTTTGACTGAGGAACACAGCAAAAACCTTTTCATTCTCTTTACGAGCCACCCCAAGAAGATCAGCGATCTCTTCAGCGAGGTAAAGCCCACCTAGTGCCCCAACATGAGTAAAGACCGTGCGATCAGCAACTCCCAGCTTAGTTCTCACCTCTTCTCGCACCTTGGCACGTTCGCCGGAAAAGCGGCTATCAAGATCCACGCAGCACGGTATTACCTCGACTGGTCGGCCGAATTTATCGCGGCCACTCCCGGAGGATCCTGGAAAGAGAATGTTTCGAGCGGCCTCAGTGAGAACGATAAAGCCGTCTGCCTCATTCATCAGCCAATTCTCAACCCTCTTAAAACCTCGAAAGATGGTACCGCCCCCAGGCCAGACACCGGCATCGACATATTCTTCCGGCATAAAGCCACGAATATCGAAAAGCAGCTTTGGCTTGTTTATGCTGATCTTTCGCGCAATTGCTGCCATCATCATCGGCACGTGAGAACGTGCATGTAAAATATCGACCTCTTTTCGGGTGCCGATCTTTCTTATGAATCGTGCTCCATTAAGAATATCGAACAGCGTTGCCGGCACAGATGGCCGCTTGTGATAACGCAGCCAATGCCACTCGATGCCCTGTTCCATCAGTTCCTTTCTAATTACCGCTTCATCTACATCGCCGCTCTCAAATGTCAGCAGCGTCATCTCATTGCCGCCCTTGACCAACTCCCTCAGATACGGGATCACCTGCGTCTGGACTAGCGGCTCTCCGACGCCGAAATAAGCAATGTATAATGACCGGACACCGGCGTTACTATCGCTCATTCTCTAGAATCAATAACTTCAGAGTAGATCGAAATCAGCCTTTCCGCTGCGATCTTTGGGTCAAACATTGATATCGCAGTATCTTTTGCTGCAGCTGACAATCTTTTCCGTCTTTCTTCGTCACCTAATAGATCGACGATCGCTGATGATAATGCCGCTGAGTCTCTAGGCTCGATCAAGACACCGTTTTTGCCGTTTATCACAAATTCATCCAAGGGGCGAATGTTGCTCGCTATGCACGCCACACCCAAGGTCATCGCTTCTGCGAGTGCGATTCCCAGACCTTCGAATTCTGACGGAAATATAAAAAGTTCGCAGTTCTTTAAGTATTCGGATACCGCCCGGCGCTCGCCTAACAAATGAACACGATCCCCGATGTTGAGCCGCTCGACCTCGTCTTTAACCGCGTCGTAATATTCCGCGTTGCCGGCACTTCCCAAGGCGATCAAATGCACGCTAGGGAATTTTGATATCACGTCAGGCATCGCTTTGATCAAAGTCAGAAGGCCTTTCTGAGGCGCCAGCCGACCGACGAATAACAGGATTCGTGAAGAGGGGTCAATGCCGGCATCATTACAGATAAAATCACGATCATTACCCGAAACGTCTTCCGACAGAAACACCGGGTTATAAAGGACTGTGATCTTTTCTCTCGGGTAGCCCAATTTTTTCGCCGCGCTTTCACCGACATACTTGCTCACCGCGATCATCCGCTCACACCACCGCGCGGTAAATGCATCCAAGGCTCTGGCCGCGTCGATCTTGCGGCGGGTTGCAAACGATGCGCTACTTGCCGCCGAGGGCTCGTATTCGGGATTGTGAATAGAACTGACAACCGGCACGTTTTCAAGCTTTCCGGTCCGCCTACCTATTATGTTTGCGCCCCAGAGATGTGTATGGATGAGATCAGGATCGAATTCCTTAACGATTGCTCTCAACCCGGCAATACCGGTCCAAATTTTTCGGATACTCGACAGGTTAAGCGATTCCACCGGTACGCCAAGTTGCTCGATAGCTGGGCCCCAGAATTCATTCTTCGAATATATGGTAACAACCTTGCTGTCAATACAATTCGGATCGAAATGACAGAGATTGGTGTAGAGCAAACGCTCAGCTCCGCCGGAACCAAGCGATTCGATAACATGCAGAACTCTTAAATTACCGGATCTCAAGATTTAATCCCGACATAGAAATATCTGTTCCCACGGCCATTGTTGAACCGCGAAGTTACGAACTGTGAGAATTTGCGAAGAAAGAAAAGTAACACCATCCTTGGATAATAGAAATCCTTTAACACGATTGATCCTGGGGCGGGATGTGCAGTTTCGAAAACTCGAAATTCAATTTCTCTGAGTCCGAATCGTTCGAAGAAGCACAATTGCCCCTTAGACGTAGCAAGACTGACATGATAAGGTGCCATACTCGAAACCGCATTAGAACGGAGCCGCCTAACAAACTTGACGACGGTATGAAAGAAGTTGCGATTGGCCTCTAGCGGACCCTGGGCGATCATTGTTCCGCCTTTTTTCAGTAACGACAGAATGTTCGGAAATTGTTGATTCACGTCGGTCAAGTGTTCGATTACGTCCCCAAGATGAATTACGTCAGCTTTGTTCGCCAGCCGCACAGCATCGGCAACACAGACGATGCTAAGCCCCTGTTCTCTTCCAAATTTTGCTGCCGTTTCCGAATTGAATTCAATACCGATGACTTCCCATCCAATATTGGCAACTTCTTTTAATAAGGCTCCTGCCCCACATGCATAGTCGATGAAAAGGCCATGCGGTAATGAGGAAAGGTGTTCGATGACATCATGAATTCCGGAACTACCACTGTGCGAACTTTCTATAGAGAGAAACTCTTGGTACTCAACACCGTACATTTGAGTAAGAACCTTCTCGTCGGGCATTACGGAGAGGTAGATGGAACCGCAATCCATACAGTCACGGTAATCGTACCGCTTTTCCCGATAGATGGTTGCCCCTAGCCATGAGGCCTTTGACCTATGAGAATTGCAAAGCGGACAGCTCAACTCTCTTTCTCCCCAACGAAATAGAAGGAACTACCTATTCGGTGCATATAGGGTTTCTTCTCAAGCCAAATGTCGAGATACCTGAACGGAAAAACGACCCAACCCACAAGGCTGTTTATCTGACGATATCGTTTGTCGCTTTCTCCGCCAAGCAATCCCGCAACAAATTCACGAAAAATCCACGTGAGTGTTGACGCCGGACCTACGTTCATCCCGCTTTCAAGATGGCGAAGCGGTTTGCACATTTCAGCAAGCCCGGGCAATGTGCACCGCCGCATATCTATTGGAGACTCGTGATATGGCTGCATGAACGGCATTTCCGTATAGAACTTCCCTCCCGGCCTCATCACGCGAATACACTCATTCAGAGCGGTTTGCGCATCGAGGACATGTTCCAGCACGCCCTGCATTATCACGAGATCTGCAGACTCGTCAGAGAAAGGCAAGGCGAGACCGCTCGAGATCACATCGGTCGTACCTGAATCGAAGATATCTGTGTTAATGACCCTTGGCCCGAGGTCTGAAAAACCCGCGCCGACATTTAATATGACCGACCCTTCGGGCATCTCTTCGATCAGTTTGCGCAATACAGCCTTGCTCCGTTCTGTTTCGATGAACGGTTCCGGAGGTGCCGCAAGCAGTGATCTTGTTCGCTTAACGAGGCTGGTCATTTCTTGATCAAACTATGGTAGATCGCCTCCATCTTAGACATCTGAAACTCATAGCTGCCGGTCTCCTCGACACGTCGGCGAGCTTCATTGGAAATTCTTTCGGCCAAATCATGGTCTGTCAAAAGGCGAATGATCGCATTTGCAATGGACTCCGGATCTTTCACGTCCACCATAAGGGTGGTCTTTTCATCTTCAAAATATTCTGCATCGTAATCTGGCAGATCACCGATCACCGTCGGCGTCCCGCAGGCCATTGATTCGAGAACGGTCATCGGCGTCCCGTCCGTTGACGGAATAGAAACTGTAATGTCGGCTAGGCGAAAATGATCCGCCATCTCGTCATGAGGTACACCTTGAATGTACCGAACCCTTTCGCTCGCCCGTCCCTCCTCAAAAATGCTCCTGACTTTGTTGCAGTATGCCTGGTCGGTCTCGGCCGTCGGATAGGCGACAAGGAAGTACGTATCGGCATCCCGTTCAGCGATGATATTTGCCGAGAGGGCGATCTGGTCAATATTGGAAAGCGGCCTCATCAGTCTCGGGCTGAAAATCACCTTTCCGTCTGCTGGAATTCCATATCTTTCCAGCAGTTTCTTGGGCCTTTCACCTGATCCAAACCGTTCCAAGTGTATTCCACCGTGTATGACATCGATGGGGGTTTCAGCAGAAAACGGCCCCACCACGTCCGCCATCAGTTTCGACCATGAAGTAATATGATCGGCATTTCGCAGCGTGTATGGTGTTAAATGTCTTGATTGAAAATTACCGTCAGGTTTCCAATCTGGCCCGGTCACATCGCCACCGCCCATGATCGTCAGAATGTGAGGATGAAAACCGCTTACCGCCGCAAACCAGGCATTTGCTCCCAAGAAGTGGCTATGCAGAATGTCGATCTTTTCGCGTTTCAAAACCGATCTTACGAATCGAAGATCGCGGAGCGTTAGCCAAGGCTTCTTAATGTGAAAGTTTCCGGTTGAACCATGGTATTTAATGCCTAGTCGATCGAGTTCGGCCTCCTCGTCTTCAGAAGTTTCAGCGAATGAGATCAAGTGCATCTCGTGAGCATTTTCGGCGAAATAACTCATCCACCGCCTGGTGTGTACGGATCGCCCGTCTGCAAAATAGCAAATTCGCATTGTTTCGAATATTGACTACCGCCCCTCCCCAAATTTCTCAATGAATCCAGACACATCCGGCGATTGGATCAAATGGCAAGATTCGTTGATCTTTTCTCTTGTCCATTCCCACCAAGCGATCTTCTTAAGAGCTGAAACGATTTCTTCCGGAAACCGCGACCGGATAAACTTTGCTGGAACACCACCGACGATCGCGAAATCTGCCACGTCCTTTGTTACCACACTCCCGGCGGCTATTACTGCTCCGTCACCAATTGAAACCCCGGACAAGATGGTGGCGCCAAAACCGATCCAAACGTCATTTCCTATCGTCACATCGCCCTTTGAATATGGATAACCCGTAACTTTTTTAGCTTCCTCATAGAGCAAGCTAAACGGATATGGACTGACCCAATCGTGATGATGCTCGCCCCCAAGAATGATCGTTACCTTAGGCGCGATCGAAGTATATTTTCCGATTCTAAGTTTCGCACCTGCATCATAAAAAACGATCTCTGGATATCCATATGTCCCCTCGCCGATATCAAAGCTAGAGTATCGCCGATTTTCGGACATGAAATACGGACCTGTATCGTTCCCGAACCTTCCCAAGATTTTTCGTAATATCGCTCTCAATTCAACTTGCTGTCGCCTTATTATTAAGTTCAACTGAACGGACCGGCTTGCTGATAAACGGCTTTTCCAATACCAAATAGAATAGATATGCGAACAGAAGACATGCCGGGATTCCTAAATAGTAAACATACTGGAAAACAAATTCATGTGTAAGGTAAAGCGAGTATGAAAACAACCCTATGAACGCCGCAATACCAACAATTCGCGAATTCCATTGTGCCTTCATAACCCGGTTTAGCAGAAAGTAAGATCCTGCTCCCCAGAAAAGTGGTTCAAAGAAGATTCCCCATCCCCAACGGTATGTGCCGAAGTGCATTGTCGCTGCGATCGCAAAAGCCCCGGCCGAAAGCAAAAGCGAATAGTGCCAATTGGGAAGCGTTATCTTGCCGTAATATGCCTCAACAGAGACGGCCCCAAGTGCCCAGATCCACCAGTTTGCCAGTGCACCTTCATGCGCGGGCAGATCAAATGCTGTCAGCTCATAAACAAATGCAGATACTCCGAACCAAACGAATCGGGCAAGAAGACATATCAGGATCGTTGTTCCCCAATCCCACCTTTTTCGCATCCATAATAAGACGAAGTATAACAGGTAGAGCTGTTCTTCGATCGCAAGTGTCCACAAAACCCCGTTCATGCTGTAAACGGTCATCGAATCGAGATTATGAAGCATCAGAAGATGCATCACTATGTCGTAAACGCCGGTTGATGCAGGTAAAAAGAGTAACAAAGTGACGATATAGGCGGGATACAAACGCTTCCAGCGCCTGAACCAAAATTCCTTGAATCTGACCTCACCGCCTTTCGTCCACCGCATGTGTATACAGAAACCTGAAATTACAAAGAACAAGAATACCCCTGCGAAACCGTATGCGGGAACAAATCCTAAAACGGTCGGATCCTCGTTAAACGCCGCAAATTTGCCGGTGTAATGATAAAGGACGACCGCAAACGCAGCGACGCCGCGAAGGGCGTCAATTGCGATCAAGCGCTTGCCGGAAGGAGATGTCATGGAAAGTTATCTTGCCGCCCTGAACCTGAACGATCAGACGGAGCTCGGTAATTCTCGGCGGGACAATTTACGCTTACCGATCCCGGCAATAAAACCTATCATCGAAGGCTTTGTAACGAGCGAACCGAGGACGCCCACAATTCCCGCAAGCCGCTTTCCCTCTTTGATCTTACTCAGACCAAGTTCCATCTTACCCTCAGCCAATCGCCTGCGGACAAGTGAACGATCAGAAAGCTCTGTGCGGTTTCTTTGGACGGCGTGTCCGAGTGCCTCGATCAACTTGACTTGAGTCTTGACCGAATTTTGAATCCCCGACAATTGTCCGTCGTGTTCTCGTCGAAGACAGAGAGCCTCGTGAAGATAGAACACTTTGAAGCGACTACCGGCAACCCGCAGGGCAAGATCGTAATCGTCAGCCGGAAAGATCGACTGGTCAAATCCGCCAAGTTCCTCAAAAACCTCGCGGCGAAGTGTAAATCCGGGAAAACAATTTGAATAGGCAAAGACGTCTTTCAGCGACCGGTAACCTGTCTTAATATCAAATCCCTTGGCTTCCGCAAGGCTCTGATGCCATGTTTTTCCATCCAAGATAGTATTTCCGTCTGCATCGATCATTGTCGAATCACAGCAGAAAAGTCCAAGGTCTGGGTCTCGCTCAAACGCTATGACCGCTTTTTCAATATGATCAGGCCGAAGCAGATCATCACTGTCGATGAAGACAACAAGATCGCCCTTTGCCATTTCGATCGCGGTGTTCCGTGCGACCGAAGCCCCGCCATTCTTTTCCTGCCGATGAACGATCAGCGAACTAAATCGCTCCTGTTCTGCCAGCCACTCGACGGTGCCGTCCGTCGAACAGTCATCTACAACGATCACCTCGACATTGGGGTAGGTTTGCCCGAGCACCGAATCAAGACACTCGCCGATCCATTTAAGGCGATTAAACGTTGGAATTATTACAGTAGCTTTCAACACAAATCTTACGGAATTTAGTATCTAGTTTTTCTCTGCTATCACGTATGTCATGTAGCCAGCCCATGACCTGTGCTTTGGACTTTTCATATGTTCTAGTCGCTCAAGCACACCTAATTTCTTCAATATCGAAATCAACATCCATCCCTTACCGAACATCGAAAGCCCCCACAAGGGCGAGACGCCATCGACTGCTTTGGTCCTACAGCCGGCAGCCTCGACAATCCTTCTTAACACCGCCGGCCGATAGCTTCGTTCCGGATAATATTCATAACTAGAACCAAGCAAAGCCTTTCGAAAGGAATGAGGGAAGTTAAAAAGATTAGGAACTGCTACGATCAGCGTCCCTCCTGGCCTGCAAACTCGCCAGTGTTCTTTGAGCAATTCTTTACTGTCACCGGGGGCAAAATGTTCGATCAACCCAAGTGAATATACGGTGTCAAACTCATTGCTTCCAAACGGAAGCATAAATCCATCCCCCTTGATCATCGTCAAGGTTGAAGCTTCAACCTTTGCCAACTCAAGGGTTTTACGGATTCCGCCCTCGTCTGGCTCAATACCAAACGCTTCACAATTCATTCTTCCCGCAAGAGCAGCGATCGTATGACTCCCACCAGCTCCAACTTCAAGGACCTTAGAATTCGGTTTGACGTAACGGGCCATCAGCTCGTAGATAGGTTCGTGCCAAGAAGGTAGGTAGTTAGTCTTTTCCCAGTTCCATTCAATATCCGGGGAATTTGAAATTGATCTGGAATTGGCCATTAGATTGAGGTCGCTCCGGTGTCAACTGGAAGTTCAAATGATATCTTACCTGTTTTATAGTCGGTTAATCCGCGCATTGTCTCGTATCTTAGTGCCAAATCATATACATAGGCGAGAGGCATGATCGGACGCCCGGTTCCGCGATCAAAGGGCTCGATCACGGCAGCGAAGAGCCGGCTAAATGGAACGATAAGGGAACCCGGTATCAAAGTGTTTGCCGAGGCCAGCTCCGGTAAAGGAAGGTCGGGATAGTTCGACTTTACATATCCATACGCTTGACCGGATCTATACGCTTTCCGCAGCCGCTCCGGAAAACGCTCGGAGAAATGATGATAAGTTACCGCATTCGCGGCGTAAACCAAGTTCACGCCCCGTTCAAGGAGCCTGAAGCCGAAATCGATATCCTTACCGTACCCAAGAGACGAAAATACCTGGTCGTAACCGCCCATCTCCAAATAGGTCGCCCGTGAAAGCGAAGCATTGCCCGACCAATAATCAACGGCAACGGGCTCACCTTTTATTAGCGTCTGCCGTCCGCCGTCAAAAATGTAAGCAAGCATTCGCTCAAACGGATGATTACTTTCCGCAGAGACGACTCTGCCAAGAACACAAGCGTTTACGTTTTCGCGGTGTGATCTAAGATGTTCCGAAATGAATTCAGGCACCGCCAGCATATCGTCATCCACGAACATGATCAGCGGAGCCTTGGCGGCGATCGCTCCCGCGTGGCAGGCTGCGGCGCTTCCCGGCTTCGATTCGGTAATTAGGCGGATAAAAGGCCAATTAGAAGATAATTCTGTGACAACCTCTATGGTCGAGTCGGTCGATCCGTTGTCGACAACGATGATCTCATATGGCTCCATCGTCGCTTGTTCGGCAAGAGACGGCAAAAACCGACGCACCATTTCGGCACGGTTCTTTGTGGGAATGATCACGGAGATCTTTGGATCTTTGTCGCTCATCTAACCGTCAAACCTACCCGTTGCTTCGTCCAACACTTGCCTGCACCATAGTTCTAATATCATAAGCAGCCACGGCTGCATCCAGATCGTCGAACTGTCATACGCTCGGCCTCTCACCGACCTCACAGCATCGACATCAAGTATGCCTCGATCTTTAGTGGTCTTGTCGGAAAGTGCGTCCTCAACCACATCTCGAAGCACACCCTGCATCCATGTGCCAAACGGCATGCCAAATCCGCGCTTTGGCTTTTGGTCGAAATCGGCGGGAAGGTACTTCTTTCCAATATCGAGCAGTATTCGCTTTGCGCCTGAATCTCGATAGGTTTGGAGATATTCTGACGAAAGCCTTGATGTATCACCCAGCTTGGCCGAATCGGGAAGCGACAGTGCCGCGTCGGCAACGACAGGATCAAGAAATGGGACGCGAAGCTCAAGCGAATGTATCATCGAAACTGCGTCCATATCCCGCAAAAGCTGGTTCCCATTATATCCTCGGAGTGCCAGTCCGGAGACCCTTTCGATCGCAGAGCCGTTCGGGATCTCATCGATCTTGCAAAGATCATCAAAGACCGAACTCCCTGCGCCCGCCTCTCGCCGTATTCTTCGATCAAGCAAATGAGCTGCACCTTTCGGGCCAAATGTCTGCCAGAGATTTCCGTATCTTGTGACAAAACCGCTAAGCCCGCGAGCCTTCGTAATGTATTCGCCAAGTGACGAAGAGACCAATGGGTCAAAAAGCCGCCCGCCTGCAACGGCCGCTGCGAACGATCTTGCACCTGCCGTTAGCGGGGAACCAGATCGCCGGTCCTGGTCGTTCTTCATGAAGATGAACCAAGGATAGCCGGCGAAAAGTTCGTCGCCTCCATTGCCGGAAACCGCCACGGTCACGCCGGTGCGTGCGGCACGGGAAACGTAATAGGTGTTGACACCGTCTATCGACGGTTGATCAAGCCCAAACGCAATGTGTTCGATATCGCGCCTAACATCGGCAGAGGTTACAGTGACCTGAGTATGATCGGTCCCGATGTGTTCGGCCGTTATCGCCGCCTCGGCAGTTTCATCGATGTCTTCCCCTTCACTCCCAAACCCGACCGAATATGTCTTGACGCGTTCGGACGAAGCCCTCGCCATCATCGCGACCATCAGCGAAGAGTCGATGCCGCCGCTCAAGAATGCACCAAGGGGAACATCGCTGATCATCTGCAGACGAACTGATTCCTGCAGGACCGCATCCATTTCTTCTACAGCCGCTTCGTAAGGCATCGAACGAAGGTCCGGCCGACGATCGGTCGCCAACTTCCAGAATCGATCGATATTAACGCCGCGTTCGTCCACGATCATCCGATGAGCGGGCGGCAGCATCTTTACATTCTTTAAGATCGTATTGGGCTGATAGACCGATCCGTAAGTGAGCAGATATCGCAATCCGACCGGGTCGATCTCGGGCTCGATCAAGCCGCCGGCAAGCAGAGCCTTGATCTCAGACGCAAACACGAGCTTTGTTCCGATCTGCGAATATAAAAGCGGTTTGATACCGAAATGATCCCGGGCAAGAAATAGCCGCTCACGCCCCGGCCCCTTGCGGCGATCATAGATCGCAACGGCAAACATCGCTCTCAAGCGAGTGACGAAGTCGTCGCCGTATTCCTCGTACATCCGCAGCACGACTTCAGTATCCGACGTCGAGTTGAAGCTGTAACCCCTGCCCTCTAAGATCTTCTTCTCGGAGAGATAGTTGTAGGTTTCGCCGTTGTAAACGATGCTGATAAGCCCGTCCGGCGTGGACATCGGCTGATGCCCGCCGGGCGATACATCGATGATCGCAAGCCGAGCCATTCCTAGTGAAGCATTGGCATGCGATACCACTCCGCTGTCGTCGGGGCCGCGATGATGCATTGCCTGCACCATTGCCTCGACGCGTCGAGTACCGGTTTCTCCCCAAACTCCGCAGATGCCGCACATAATTCAGATCAGACGTTGAGATTCCATTCACACTTTGGATAGACAAAACCATTCAAATGCGGGCGGCCGTGTTGGTTTGGCACCATGTCTAGGACTTCGACAGTGAGACAGTCCTTTTCGACAAAGTGGTCTGTTTCACCATCACCAAACCAAAGCGACGCATAATATGTTCCATCGACCAGGCCGGGATCCGAGATCTCGATCTCCATTTCACCTTCTGATCTTGGTGTGCTTAGCCGAGGCACCTTATCGATCTTAGGGTTAGTACCAAAGAGCGGATTGCCTGCCGCGTCGCTCACCACGAAGCCAAGGCATGGAAGATCAATTTCCTTTTCCATCTGATAGCGGAGTTTCAGGATCAACCGCTGCCCGATCTGCCTGAGCGACGCAAATCGAACCGGTCCAGCATCTGATATGAATTCTGAACTACTGCCTTCGCGCAGGTATTGGCCAACGATCTCCGAAGGCTCGCCGCGGCCGCGAACTTTTCCGTTTTGTAATAACATCACTTCAGAACAGAGTTTTGAAACGGCACCCATATTATGGCTCACGAAGAGCACAGTGCGGCCCGCACTTGCGACCTCTTCCATTTTGCCGAGACATTTCTTTTGGAAAGCCGCGTCGCCTACGGCCAGAACTTCGTCCACTATCAGGATCTCGGGTTCAAGATTCGCCGCGACGGCAAACGCGAGACGAGTGTACATTCCGCTTGAATACCTCTTTACCGGGGTATCCAGAAACTCTTCTATCTCGGCAAAATCAACGATCGCGTCGAACTTCTTTGTGATCTCGTCCCGACGCATTCCGAGGATCGCTCCATTCAGGTAGATGTTTTCGCGGCCGGTCAGTTCCGGATGAAACCCGGTTCCGACCTCAAGGAGACTGCCGACGCGGCCGTAAAGCTCCACACGGCCTTTTGTAGGTTCCGTAATTCGTGAAAGGACTTTCAAAAGCGTCGATTTTCCAGCGCCGTTCCGGCCGATGATGCCAAGCACTTCGCCGGGAAAGACCTCGAAATTAACGTCCTTAAGTGCCCAGAACTTCCTCTTCTCCGAACCATTCCCGCGGATCATGTCAAATGGCTTTCTTACGGTCCTGACGATCGATTCGCGAATGGTCGAATACGGTTCTGCCGGCCCACCGATCACGAACTCTTTTCCCAGGTCTTCAACTCTTATTATCGGCCTCGACATGTCAGATAAGGTCGGCAAAGCTGCGCTCCATCCGCTTGAAAGTTACTGACGCGTAAACAAGAATGGCAAGGGTCACCAGTGCAGAGACACCGAGCGAAGTCCAATCGATCGGTAATCCGAAAAAAGCAGATCTGTATCCCTCGATCTGTCCAGCAAGCGGATTAACAGACATTACCCAACGCCATTTCTCTGGCACCATGCTCGACGGATAAATAATTGGGGACGCGAAGAGCCCAAGCTGTATCGCAAACGGCAGAACGTAGCGAATATCTCGATACTTCACATTCAGGGCAGACATCCACATTCCGATACCGACCGCCAGCAAAGATGTCAACGCAACCAGAACCGGCAAGAGAATAAGGGACGGGCCAAACTTGACGCCGTACCAAACCATCAGGAGCAGCTGCAAGAGAAAGGCAATAGCGAAATCGACCAATCCGGACGCCACTGACGAGATCGGTATAATCATTCGAGGAAAATAGACCTTAGATATCAGATTTGAGTTGCCGACGAGACTGTTTCCGCTATTCGTGACCGCGTTTGAAAAGAACGTCCATGGCAGCAGTCCTGCGAAAGCAAAGATCGGGTAAGGGATACCGTCAGAAGGCACCCCCGCCAAACGCCCAAAAAAGATCGTAAAGATGAGCATTGTAAAAAGCGGCTGGATGACCGCCCAGGCCGCGCCAAGCAAGGTCTGTTTGTATCTGACCTTTATATCACGCGCCGTCAGTATTAAGATCAGGTCACGATATTTCCACAGTTCACCGAGATCGATCGGGATCCATCCATTGCGCGGCCGGATCACAACTATCGGATCTTCCGGCAGTTCGATCCCCGACATATTCTCCCGGTTATTCTGGGTGTCGATCATTTCAATGGTGCTTTCCGGTTTGGCTGGATCTTTGGCTGCGGTTAGGTTCATTTAGTCGCTGAACGCACGCGGGACTAACTACAAAGGTAGATTCTATGCCCTGTATATCCCGTGGTCAAACCGCTTTAGATTTCCTGTTTCGTCCATCTTGGCAAAAATACGACCCCGCAACGTCCCACTGATTGGGGGTCTATTCGTATGTCCGGGCAATGCGCACACATGTTAGACGACGGCGAGTGCAAGATCGCAGCGGCAAAGCCGTCCGGTAGCGGAGTTACCGATCCGCGTCGTCCGGAGGGCGACATCGTGATCGCCAAGTCGGTGGGACAGGGCGGTGTCAATCAACAAGCCGATGTGTTCAACATTCAATACGGGCTCGATCAGGTTCCGCCTGTCGACGGCGGACCCACGCCGCCGCTGAAGATCGACGGTCTATGCGGGCCGAAGACTATCGGAGCGATTCGGGCGTTTCAGCAAAAGCACTTCGGCTGGGCCGGCTGCGATGGCCGTATCGACCCGGGCAAACAGACGATCGCGAAACTGAACGAAAAACGTCAACGGTGGATCATGCCTTCGTTGCCGCTCAGCCTTACGACGGATGGCTGGCTTCTTGCTGACATGCTCCAACACGTCCCCTACACGCGATCATGCGTCCACGCGGCCATGACCAAGGTCCAAAGCGCGAAACTGGGCGGTCTTTTCGCCGGAGGTTCGATGGCGTTGGTCGAGAAACACTTCCGCATTGGAGGCCGGCCAAACATCGACGCAGATCTGACAAAGATCTACAACATCTACAGCCATATGCTCAGCATTCTCGACCGGCCGGATGTTTATTGCACGCTGGACACAACGGACGAGGGCGAGTTCATCAGCACGGTCGCATTTGCCCGGCTGGGCGGTTTTTTCGACAAAAGCGACCTCACCGGCAAGATCGTTTTTCGACGGGGAGCTTATTTTGCTTCGGGAATACCAGATTTTGCCTCCTTTGTCTTTATTCACGAGATGCGGCATTACGTGGAACAACAGGGCGACATCGGACACCATGGGAAAGGCTGGGTCACGGATCCGGGAATGCAGGCACTCGGGCCTGAAAAGACCTTATTCAACTGCGACACTTATGCCGGATTTGCACTCGAAGCTCGAAATGGCGAAATACAGCGTCCGGGCTGGGTAAGATCCACACAATTTCGGTAAACGCCGAGCCATCCGCCGCCTTGCGCCACATCTTGCGCCGGCGCGCATGGCGCAGGTGGCGCACGCAGGCGCGGCCACAGCCCATTAGTATTCGGCCTCTTGCTTGGGAGTTTTGCTGAGACACCTCTCAAATCAAGATCGTAATTCAAACACAGACTAGCCTCCGTTCCGACGCGTTCCGGCCGCGTTCCGTCTCGGGACGGACCGTGCAACCCATTTCACATCAACACTACAGCCATTTTCCGCCCGAATTCCGCCATTTTTGAAAAATTCTTTCCCCGCGCCCGTAACCGCCGCCTTTCTTCGATTTTCAAAGATCAAAAACCCCACCGCCCGCACAAATACGGGTCAGATATTTTCGCATTTGTTTCGCCAATCGTCACTCGTTGTATGTGTGCAACCCGTTCATTGTTTAAAAGCACCAGCCAAGCTATAATCTGTCGAGATTTCCCATGTCCCTCGTTAGATCCGCACAACGCGTAGCCGATCATGGAGAGGTTTTTACGCCTGCCTGGATGGTCGAGGCTATGCTTGATCTCGTTAAGGATGAGACCGAGCGTATCGATTCGCGTTTTCTCGAACCTGCGTGCGGCAGCGGCAACTTTCTCGTCCAGATACTGCGGCGCAAGCTCGCGGCTGTCGAACTCAAATACGGCAGGTCCGATTTTGAGCGGCGGCACTACGCCCTCCTCGGGTTGATGTGCATCTACGGCATCGAGCTGCTGCCGGACAATATCAAAGAGTGCCGCGAGAATCTGCTTGAGATATTTGCCGAGTATCTGAATCTTGATGTATCGGACGATCTTTATCGGGCCGCATCCTATGTTCTTTCGCAGAACCTTGTTCACGGCGATGCGATGAAGATGCTTACGGATGACGGCCAGCCGCTGACGTTTGCCGAGTGGGGCTACCTGGGCAAAGGCAAATTTCAACGGCGCGATTTTCTTCTCGCGAGTCTGACCCAATCGGCCGCGTTCAGCGCCGAGGGTTCGCTCTGGGCGGGCGTTGAAAAGCACGAGATATTTACACCGTCGAAAACGTACCCGCCGATGACTGTGCGCGAATTGGCCGCTTTGTGAATTGCCACCAGCTTTAGCTGGTGGATAGGGAATATCAAAAACATATGGGCTTTAGCCCAATGTTCGGCTGAAGCCGGGGAATTTGTTAGACCGATGACCACTAGCTAAAGCTAGTGGCAGTTTATGAAAGACGCGATAGGGACACAAGCAGGATTTTCGTTGCGGGGGCGCAATCCGGATGTGCTGACGTGCATCGCGAACCTTTCCAACGACGAGGTGTTCACGCCGCCGGAGTTGGCTAACCGGATGCTGGACACGCTGACTGAGGCGTGGGCGGCGGACAACGGCGGCGCGGACCTGTGGGCGGACAGTTCGGTGCGGTTCCTCGACCCGTGTACAAAATCGGGCGTTTTCCTCCGCGAGATAACCAGCCGCCTTGTCAAAGGATTGGAGAAAGAGATACCCGACCTTCAAATGCGCGTAGATCACATCCTTAAAAACCAGGTCTTCGGCATCGCCATCACCCACCTCACCAGCCTCCTCGCCCGCCGGAGCGTGTATTGCTCGAAACACGCCATGGGCAAACATTCTATTGGCAGATCGTTTGACAGTGATGACGGCAACATTTGGTTCGAGCGAACTGACCACGAGTGGGCCGGCGATCGATGCGCCTACTGCGGTGCCAGCAAAAGTACTCTTGACCGAAACGACGGCCTTGAAACGTATGCCTATCCGTTCATTCACACCGCTGACAATAGGACATGGACGGCCGAATTATTTGGAGACAATATGCAGTTTGACGTTGTTATCGGAAATCCTCCATATCAGCTTGGAGACGGAGGTGGCGGTGGCGGCGCATCGGCGACACCAATCTACAACCTCTTTGTCGAGGCGGCACTCTCCCTTGAACCGCGTTACGTAGTCATGATTACACCGTCACGCTGGTTCTCAGGTGGTCAAGGTTTGGATAC